>NZ_NGKA01000009.1 GCF_003987645.1 Vagococcus elongatus | reverse complement strand
CAACAAAAGTCGTTTGACAGTCACGGCAAAAAAAGCGTTGTTTTTTCAATTGAATGAATGTAGGTTGATGGGAAGAACTCAACCATTTTAACCGCGAGGTTAAGAACCCGTGTTTAACGATAGAAAAACTTCATTAATGCCCCCACAGTTGGGACAATGAGTGGGCGTATAGCTAAGAGTGGCAAAATAAAGCAGGCTGGTAAGCCCCTTTATATCAACCTCCTGACAAAATTCTTTTTCAAAAGTGATATTTTCATCTTCTAAATTTAATGAGGTTCGGATACGATGATGATGAGACATATGAATTTTCCTTTCTGAATGGGTGATGCCAATTTTATTCTAACTGGAAAATTCATATGTTTCTATTTTTTTATAACAAAATAGGTGTGAATGAATTTCTTCATCCACACCAAAAATTATACAACCACTATTTTGAGTGTAGCACAAATGACTTTTTTAGTTGTCTAGCTTAATTTTACAATTGGCGATAGCTGGCCTCTTTTTAATAACAACAGACAGATTAAATGTACCGCCACTCTGCCATTGTCTATTACTCACCGCTTGTTTCCATCTGCCATTTGAGGATTGCCTTAGCTGTGTCTGGCGCGTTTAGATTAGTAAACGAGTAATCATAATTTTTTTTGCGATAACTGTAACGAGGATCGTAATAAGCAGTCAGCAAAGTTTCAATGACTGCTTCCGTCTCCCCTGCCCTTAGTTGTGCTTGCAATTGGCTCACGCGACTTTCATTGATTACTTTTTTTAAGTTATCAAGTGCATCTATCAGCTCAGCCAACTCTGCTTTGTCAACATACTCTCGGCATATCTGCGCTACCCGGTAGTCCAATGAGGCGTTGATAAATATTTTCTTCCCCTGCTGTATGGCATCAGCTAGACTCGAAGGCATCACAACTTTCCCAATCCGCCGACTCTCCCCTTCAACGAAGACAACTTCGCCATTTTGCCATGAGCGGCCAGCTTCAAACAACAGACTCTCAAACATTTTTTGCGAATGAGGTTCAGATAAGCCCACACTTCCCAACAACGAGCCCCGGTGATTAGCACACCCTTCTATATCTAAAATTTTGGCTCCTTGAGCGGATAAATCCTGTAATATCTCAGTTTTTCCGCTGCCAGAAAATCCATAAAGAGTGATAAATTTTGCTTTCGCTAACTGTTCGTCCAAATGATGAACAATATATTGGCGATAAGCTTTATACCCGCCTCTTATCCGGCTTACCGGCAGACCAAGCGCCTTCAGCAAAGAAAAAATCGTTCCGGAACGCATTCCGCCTCGACTGCAAAAAATGGCTAATTCATCATAATTGGTCAACAATTTTTGATAACTAGCGAACATCTCTGGAAGATGTTGGGAGGTGTAAGACACACCAAACTGTTTTGCTTCATCTATTTGTCCATTCGTATATAATTCGCCGACTTTTTTCCGCGCGTCATCATCCAACACGGGGATATTGACTGCTCCGGGAATAGTGGACTTCTGAAATTCACTGGGGCTGCGAACATCTACAAATCCAATACGCTTGTTTTCACTTGTCTTGATTACTTCTTCATATGTTACCGTTGGTTTCATGAGTCATCACTTTCTAATACTTTAAAATTTTCATCGTTACTGTCTATCATACGCTTATTTCAAGAAAATTTCTCTAGTAAAATTTCCCCCTCATGAACTCATTCCTCAAGCGTGATGAGTGTTGCTAATTTTATATGTTTATTTTTTATTATCCTTTTCCGTTTCCTTTAAAATAATCGCATCATCATCCCAAATTTCCTCAAACTCTTGCAACCTCTCTTCATCGTATGTACTTCAAAAATGATTAAATTTAAATTTTTTATAAGCTGCTGACCTTTCTATGGTGTCAGCTACTTATTAACAACTCACCAAATAATCGTTATTTTATTTCTTCATACACCCATATACTTGCCTTATTTTGAAATTTCATAAAACATATCCCTCTTTATAAATATTATCAATAAATATTTATTTTTTTGGTTGTTTCTCCATAAATATCATCGTCATTTAATCATAAATGCTTCTAATATATAAATAACTATAAATGTTACGAGTTAGCTGACGCTGACTATTTTACTTGTCTTTTAAAAACCATTTTTAGCTACTAATTGTTGATAATCAGAACAGCGAAGCAACACTATATTCGTTATTTTAATAACAAGTTGTTATCAGTTGACTTGAATAAATAATCTCTATATAATCCATTAAATAAAACTAAATTTATTTTAAATCGTGTTATTTTATCTCTTTTAACAATAAAGAAATCATAACTAAAAAAGTTTTACGGTTCTTCTTTCTTGGGTAAATTCACTCTGACTACCAATCAGACAGAACGGTGTTCACTAATGGGGGCAAATTAAAGTAGCTATCAGTTCTTCTCAAAAAAATCCCAAGAACAAAAAATATCTCCTGTGATTATCGCTCACTTGGTTAAGCTGCTGTGTTTAAAACCGTAACCTTTTGACGATTTTCTAATAGTTGACTGGCGCAGGAATCCCGTGCGAAAGGGGGAATACCAGAAAAAATATCAATCGTACACTTTTCACAATGAAGAAAAGCGTTTTTAAAACCGAGGAGGCTCTTATGATGAGAAAAAATAATTTTAAAAAAACAGTAAATTTTAACAAAAAAAATCCCAAATCCAGATATCTTGTCCTACTTTCAAGAGGTTTGATAGTCAGTTTGTTGCTTGCTAATACAGGTGTCGCCGCAGCTGAAACACTAAGCAATGAAGACCAAATACCTGCTTTCAATGATACTGAAGCATTTGCCTCTGAAACGAGCGAAGAAATGCCGATCGAAACGGCGACTGAAGAAACTGTGACGCAAGAAACATCTATCCCTGAAGTTGCCCCCGTTGAATCTGTACCAACACCGACTGAAACCGAAACCCATACGGCCGAAACATCAGAAGCAGATCCCGCAGAGGTTGATGTTGCCAACGAGGAACAACCAGCAACTGTTGAGAACAACGACATTCAGCCAACCGTAGAGGATGTCACTGTGGCAGCGACTAGTGTTAATTTCGAAAAATCAGAAGGTGTGCAAGTTGGAAACGGCTGGGGGAATGTGTCTGATGCTGACGGTTTGCCAAAACATACATCAAATGGTCAAGGAGCTCAAACAAAAATGTTTAGCGGGGAAGATTGGAGTATTACTCTCAAAATTCAAGATAATAAAGATTGGACCATCGTTGCCGAGGGAAGTGTGCCAGCTGGAGAATTCACTCTTTTCGTTCAGGAAAAAAATGGCAATCAGACAATTATTTTAAAATATACTATTACTGTAGTGAAAGCTGAAGATGGGACGAATATCATCATCTTGAATAGCGGCTTAGGCAGCGACTCCATAAACGAAATACGGTGGGGCGAATTCGTTGCGGAGCCGGTTGATCCTGTGGACCCTGTGGATCCCGTGGACCCTGTGGATCCCGTTGATCCCGTTGATCCCGTTGACCCTGTCGATCCCGTTGATCCCGTGGACCCTGTGGATCCTGTCGATCCCGTGGACCCTGTGGATCCTGTCGACCCTGTGGATCCTGTCGACCCTGTGGACCCTGTTGATCCTATCGATCCTGCGGACCCTGTTGATCCTATCGACCCTGCGGACCCTATCAACCCTGCGAATCCTGCTGACCCAGTAGAACAAAAACCTGACACCCCAGCTCCCGATGGGAAACCAACTCCTATCGCAAAAGACAAAAAAACAAACAAGCCTGTGGTCAAAAAATTGCCACAAACTGGTGCAGCCTCTGCTATCGGCTATTCAGCCCTAGGTGGATTGTTGAGTGCCATCACCGGAGCCTCATTATGGAAAACTAATATCAGTCGAAAAAGAAAATATTAATGTGACCACAATAATTAAAAAATGACCATTCAACTGTTAAGATAGAGCGAGATAAAGATAATCCAACATTATTTCTACTGTATACAAAAAATTGCGGCTGTGAAAAGAGGGTACCCCCCATCTTTTCACAGTCGTTTTTTTTATATGTAACCCCCTCTTTTCACTAGTTTTTTATCATCATCAATAATAGCCATCTCCGTTTTTCTTAGTTCTTTCATCACTTGAAACTCAAATCTTAAATGATTGAAAATGTACCAAACTCCAAATAAAAATTACCTGTGAAATAATTTTTCTTCAGTCCACACAATGATTTTTATAGAAAATCTGAAAAGCTTAACTTAGTTTCATATAATTGCTAACCAGAAACAAAATTATGGTTTACATTTATCAAAACTAAAGTGACGGCACATTTTATCACACTAAAAAACCGAGACGCAATCCTTACTGAAAAGGTTTGTGTCTCAGTTCTAATAAAAGTTTTAACTGAATAAATTACTGAAAAAGCTGCTGATTCTATCCCAAAGGCTGCTGAAAAAGCCTTGTGCTTCTTCACTGGTTAGTTTTTCTTTGGCATTATCCAAGAACTCTTGCCCGTTTTTCATGATATCGTCTTTTAACTCCCCCAACTGGGTTTGAAGATTTTCGTTATCAATGGAAGGAGAGTTTTGGAAAGCAATCATGGTGTCCACGATTTTATCCTGTTGTTCTGGCGTTACGACTTCTGATAGCCC
The DNA here is from genome assembly GCF_003987645.1 of Vagococcus elongatus. GTDB lineage: Bacteria > Bacillota > Bacilli > Lactobacillales > Vagococcaceae > Vagococcus_A > Vagococcus_A elongatus. The sequence goes on along the minus strand of NZ_NGKA01000009.1, from coordinate 108,154 downwards.
CTGATTTTGAAGTTCTACCTGAACGATTTGAGTGATTTCCTGTCTCACTTCGGCTTCGCTGAGTTTATCCAGCTTTTCATTAATTTTTTGCAACTCCAGCTTGATATCAGCCATCGCCACTGCTAGATTTTCATCTGAAAAGTTTTCTTCCCCTTCGTTTGCCCGAGTAATTTCAGCTGTCACAGCACTTTCTTTTTGAGCAACATCACGGCTGGCGGCACGTTCCTGTTTTTCTGCCTCGCTGGCAGCCGGGTCTACTTCGTCATATATTTTGTAGATACCTGCCAAGGCACCACTGCCGTCCATCACGCGCACGCTGGCGATTCTAATGTCTGCATCATAAACTCCTGAAGTAATCGCCGCATTCCGGTAATTAGCTTCCGTCCGCGCCGTAATGTTTTTTGGCGTCACGATTTCAACATTGACTCCTGAATTATCTTTGGTCCGTACAATAAAGGCACTACTGTATGCCAATGACGCACTAGTAAATTCCGGTACATCCGTTACATATTTTACAAGATCATCACCGTTCACGGTAAATTCATTGAAAGAGTCATTTTCTTTAACACCCAAAAGTTCCAGAGTTTTAAGGCGCTCATCACTGGTTAAGCCGTTACCTAAAGCCGCACTTGGGACGTCCCAGCCTTCATTTTTTGCCTTTGTTTGATTGTCGGCTGCTGATGCAACGCTAGTATTAAACAGCAAACCTGCTGCCAATGCCCCGCTGATTAAAAGGTTTTTCATAGATTTCATATTATCCCTCCTGAAGTGATTATACAACATGATGACAGGATGACTATCAGTCCTTAGTACTATTTAAGATAATTCTAAGATTTTCTTATGAAATAGTTTGAAAGTCAGCAGTTGAATTATAGGTGGGGGCGTTCCGTAGATTAAGAATGTTAAGTACGTACCTCCTCGCTAATGCAGCATAGTTTGATTTAATTTCGTTGATCGGTTAGACCCTCTCTTTCTCGCGTATTTTTTCTCGCCTTGAGCTTCCATTTCCTACGGACTAAAAAAACAGAAAAAACGTAGTAAAACCGACAGTTTTAAATTGCCTTTTTCCTGTATTTCACTGCCACCACTTACGATTTATCCATACTATGCCATCACTTCCGTTAAAAAAAGTTTGACAAGACACTTTTCATCAGCTATCATATCCTTAATTAACTTTAAAACGCTATGAAAAGAAGAGTACAAATTTACTGCTTTCCAAGAGAGCTCCTGTTGGTGAGATGGAGCAAAGCCAGTGGTTTGGAAGATGGTCTTTGAGCAAGTGTCTGCGAGTCACAAAATAAGCGGACAACGGGCTGCCCGTTACAGCATGCTGGTATCGAATCGCTAGATTCTGTATCATAGAGGTTTGGTTTGTAAAAACCAAACAAATTAAGGTGGTAACACGAAGCTATGCTCTCGTCCTTTTATGGGATGAGGGCTTTTTTTGTTTACTGCCAAATAAAAAAGTAGGAGGAGATTGTATGAACGTAAGGAAAAAAGTAGTTTTAGCCATTTTAAGCAGTGTAATAGTGACAGCACTAGCTGCTTGTGGCACACAAAACAAGGAAGCAAAGAACGAGGGAGACACCAAATCTGTTGAAGAAAAAGTCATCGGTGTAGCACCAGGGCCCTATGGCGATATGGTAACAGACGTGATATCACCCTTACTGGAAGAAAAAAATTCCGGCTATACTCTGACGACCAAAGTATTTAATGATTATGTTCAACCGAACAAAGCCTTGGATAAAGGCCAAATAGACGGAAACCTTTTCCAGCATACTGCCTACTTGGAACAATTCGCAACGGACAACGATTTAAATTTGACCGCATTGCAAATAGTGCCTACACTGGGCATGGGAATTTATTCAAAGAAAATCGACAGCTTGGAAGATTTGAAAGACGGAGATATTATTTCTATTCCTAACGACGCTTCTAATCTGGCACGGGCGTTACTGTTGCTGGAAGTCAATCAGCTGATTACTTTAAAGGAAGATGTAAATGTGGCTAAGGCTACTGTGGATGATATTGCAGAGAATCCTAAAAAGCTGGAGTTCAAAACATTGGAAGCTGCTCAACTAGTACGTTCTCAGGACACTGTGACCACCGCTTTAGTTCCCGGGAACTTTTCATGGGCAGCGAAATTAGATCCTGCAGACGCTTTAGCACTGGAAGATTTAGCAGAAGATTATAAAAATGTCTTTGTTGTCACTACAGACGCCGCAGATTCTGATTTTGCTCAAGCAGTAAAAGAAGTGCTAGAAAGCCAAGAATTCAAAGATGCCATTGCAGAATCTTCGTTTAAAGATTTCAGTAAACCGGAATTTTGGAGCGAATAACAAAAAAAGATTGATGGAGGAATTTTATGAGCACTATCGAAGTAAAAAATCTGTCCGTTGATTTCCAAACACCAAAGCAGACTATTTCTGCTGTAAAAAATGTTTCTTTTAAGGTGGAAGCAGGTGAAATTTTTGGCATCGTCGGTTTAAGCGGTGCCGGAAAAAGCACTCTTGTTCGAACGCTTAATTTACTGCAGCAGCCTACAGAAGGTCAAATCTTGATTGACGGGAAAGAAATCACCGGCTTAAAAGGTGCAGAACTTAGAAAAGTCCGACAAAAAATCGGCATGATTTTTCAGCACTTCAACCTGATTGAAAACAGAACCATTTTTCAGAACATTGAGTTTTCTTTAAAAGCTAGCGGCTATCCCAAAGAAAAACGCCAAGAGCGAATTGATGAGCTGTTGAGTTTAGTTGATTTGAGAGACAAAAAAGATGCTTATCCCAATAATTTATCCGGTGGTCAAAAGCAGCGCGTTGGTATTGCAAGAGCATTAGCAAATAATCCTGAGATTTTACTTTGTGATGAGGCAACGAGTGCTTTAGATGTGGAAACTACTGAAGAAATTTTAAAGATTCTTGAAAAAATCAACCGTGAAATGGGACTGACCATTATATTCATCACTCATGAACTGGAAGTAGCGAAACGGTTGTTTCATCGAATGGCTGTAATGGAAAATGGTCTCATTGTGGAATTGGGGAACACATTTGACATTTTCGCAAATCCACAAAAGGAAATCACCCGCAAACTGGTAGGCCGATTTTTCAATTTAGCTATTCCAGAAGAAATGACACCCACTTTGGCGAATGGGAAATTGTTAGAACTCCGTTATCAGGGCGGTCACACGCTAGACCCTTTGATTTCAGAAGTTTCCAAAACCTATGATGTATTTATCAGCATTATTCATGGGAAAATCGAATACATTCGAAATGATATGATAGGTATTTTGCTCGTCTACGTCACTGGTTCAGAAAGTCAATTGGAGCAAGCTGTTCAAAAATTAGAACAAAATGTATACAGTTTAAGGGATTTGAGGCAATAGGAGGTGCTTTTTATGGAAGAAACAATTGAAATTTTGCAACAATATCTTCTAAGCTCTTTAGTAGATACATTTTATATGGTTTCTGTTGCAACAGTTATCGGAGTTTTATTCGGAACCATCATCGGCTTAGGATTGTTTTTGACGAATCACGAATACTTTTACAAACAGCCACTCATCAATCAAATTTCCGGTTTTATTGTCAATGCTATCCGCTCATTGCCTTTTTTGATTCTATTGGTGGTCTTGCTAGTTCCCATCACTTGGTTGATCAAGGACCCGTACACACCAACTGGCGGTGCCATCGCTTTGTCTATTGCAGCCATCCCTTTTTACGCCCGGATTGCAGAGGGAGCATTTTCAGAAGTGAATGCAGGGGTGATTGAAGCCGCAGTAGCTGCTGGCGGGAATACCGCACTGATTGTTAAAGATGTCCTGATTCCAGAAAGTCTGCCGGCGCTGATTCGTGGTGTTGTGTTGACGATTATCAGTTTATTAGGCTATTCGGCCATGGTGGGGACTATTGGTGCTGGCGGGATTGGTGATTTAGCGATTCAATTTGGGTATAACCGCTACGAGACAGGTGTCTTAATTGCCGTTATCGTTATCTTAGTGATAATCGTCCAGCTTATTCAGTGGGCCGGCGACCGGTTAGCAAACCATTTTGTGAAATAGCCATTTTTTAATATGATAATTCATAAGAGACATCCTACTTGATTGAATGATAGTTTTAAGCGGCATCATTTTATCAGTGGGATGTCTTTGTATTTTTATAAAAACGATTGAAGAAAAATTTATCCCGATTTCCCATTATTACGGAATACCATCCAATCATAACCTCCAGTGAGAACTGGAGGTTTACTCTGCGGCTGAAAGCTCTCCGGAACCACCCGCATAGCAGGTGGTTTTCAAAGCATATAAAGAAAGATCAAGCAGAGTAGCAACTGTGCTTGATCTTCGACGAAACATTGTTTGACGCGTTTTGAGTCCAATGTTTTCTAGTGCTGGTCCTCATAGGTGACTTCGCAGTTCTGAAAATAAACAGCAAAAGCGAACGTAAAAACAATTCTAGACTTTCAACCTAAGCATAATCAAATACTGCAAGTTGCAAACCCATCATTAATACTTTTACAACCTAGTAGTTTTTTTGTATAAACTAAAATTTTCTAAAAAAAATCTTCGAAATTATCCATCATCTCTAGAGTGTCCAGCCCCACTTCTATTCCTTCTGAAATAATCTCTTTAACCTCCTTGAGCTGAGCTTGATCGATAACCCCAACCACAGATAAAAACGTATAGAATTTTTTCAAAGCAGTACCCGAACTTTTGATTTCAGACGCACTTGCCCACAAAGCTTTCCTTGGGAAAAAATCAGCCAAAAAACCTCCCACATCATAAAAATCAGTGATGGGGGTGTGCAGTCCATAATACAACAAATACTCATCAATGAAAAACTGAACATTTCCCAAATGTCTTCGCACAACTTTATCACTAAGTCCTAGTCCATCCTTCAAATAGCGTTGAAACCCTTCAAGTACAAGCTGGTTATTTTCTATAATTTCTTCAGCAATTTTTTCATAACCCTCGAACCAATCATAGCTTTCATACTTTTTCCAATGACTAAAGTCCTTCCAAGTCTGAGTGGCCGTATGCTGTATTTTATCTTTTTGCTGGTCAATATCCGCCTCACTAACAGGATGAATGACGAGTTCCCCTTCAAATGCTTGGAGGATAGCTTTTTGAGGAGAGGCATAATCAATAGTGCTGATCGGGACTTCTAATAGCCAATTTATCAGTTCCTTTTGAACGATTGCAGGATCTTTGATTCTTGTTCCCTGAGCCATACGGATAAACATATTGGTTACAGAAATAAGCGAACGATCGAACCCTTTATTGACCTGAATTTCTCCAGCCAGTTCAAAATATCGCTTGATTTTTTGAGATGACACCCCTGCCTGCTTAAACACTTCATGGATTCCCTCACGGATGTAAACTGCCAATTCTTTTTTATTTTTGGCATTGATATCCGCTAAAACAACTGGAGCTAACGTCAGTCCGTTGACCAACACCAAAATTTTCTTGCGATTTTCATTATAATAATTAGCTTCCCACGAAAAAAATGGATTACGTTGAGAAAACAACTTCGCCAAAGATGCGTTTTCTACCTTTGATAATGCTGAAAAAAGCGGCTGCGTTTTTTTAGTAGGATTTATAATCACATTTTCCCTCTCCCTATCAAAGCTTTCTAATCTAGATTATAACTTAAAGACTATTAGAAGAGAATAGATAGCTCATAATCCCATGTGTCAAATTTTTTAAGACGACTTTAGCTACTTTCGTAGGTCTCTAATGGAGCAGCATAATTCACTTTATGTTACAATCTGAAAAGTCACTTGCTCAATTTCTCAATATTTTTTCATTGAGCTTTAGCCACGAAATTCCGCTCATGACCGATTAAGAGCTACTAAGCATTTTGGTGCTTACTTGTCAGTCCTATTTGACAAAGAGCAAAAAAAAGCACCAGCAAGATGCTGATGCTTTAAGTCTATTAAGTTCTTTGTCTGATTGACCCTTAACAAGACCAACCAAGACCAAAAAACATCTGTAAACGTTGATACAACAAGGAGTTGATTAACGTTTTGAGAATTGTGAACTCTTACGAGCTTTCTTCTTACCTGGTTTTTTACGCTCAACCATACGTGAGTCACGTGTCAGCAAACCAGCTTGTTTTAATGGCGCACGGAAGTCTGGATCAACTTCAAGCAACGCACGAGCTATCCCGTGACGAGTCGCTCCTGCTTGTCCAGTGTAGCCTCCGCCATGAACGTTAACTAATACGTCGTACGCACCTTTTGTTGCAGTTGCAGCAAATGGTTGGTTAACCACTTCACGCAAGTCAGCATGTGGAATATACTCTTCAATATTTTTATTATTCATAATGATTCTTCCAGTTCCCGGTACTAAACGCACGCGAGCAACTGATCTTTTACGACGGCCTGTGCCGAAATATTGTACTTTAGCCAATGAATTTCCCTCCTTAAATTAGGTTTGTAATGTCTAAAACTTCTGGTTGCTGTGCTGCGTGTGGATGTTCCGCTCCACCGTACACATGCAATTTAGACAACTGCTGGCGTCCCAAAGTATTTTTAGGAAGCATCCCTTTGATTGATGTTTCAACTAAACGACGAGAATTTTTCTCCCGCAATTCACCAGCTGAGACAGACTTCAAACCGCCTGGGAAACCTGTATGATGGTGATACATCTTATCACTTGCTTTATTACCTGTTAATTTAATCTTGTCAGCGTTGATGACAATGACAAAATCACCTGTATCCACATGAGGAGTGAATGTTGGTTTATTTTTACCACGCAGAACAGAAGCAACGATTGTTGAAAGACGACCCATTGGGACATCCGTTGCATCTACTACGTACCATTTACGCTCTACTTCGCCAGTTTTGGCCATATATGTTGTACGCACTTGTTTTTCCTCCAATTTTCATCTAAATGTTTGACAAACACAATAAGTTTCCGGGGCTCATCGTGGGGCAAACAATACCATTAACCATAATACCCCTTAAATGGCATAAAGTCAATGTTTTTTACCCCTCTGCCCGATTATTTTTATCATATTTGACTTCCATTAAATACAACCCTTCTGGATGAGCTGTTGGCCCCACAAATTTCTTATCCCCTGTTTCAAGAGCTTTTTCAATCGTATCGACCGGTAATCTCCCTTGCCCCACCTTCATCAAAGTTCCCACCAGAATACGAACCATTTTATACAAAAAGCCCGTGCCTCTAAAAACAAACAGCAGTTCCTGATTGTCTTCATCTAACGTTAGCCCAGCTTCAACAATGGTCCGCACACGATTTTCTACCGAACTTCCTGCAGCACAAAAGGCGGTGAAATCATGGGTCCCTACTAAGTCAGCCATGCTGCGTCTCATCAGCTCCACATCCAGCACACCCGTGTAGGGATAAAAGGCCGCATAGTAGCGTTTAAAGGGGACTCGCGGACGAGAGATATCCAAGCGGTAATGATAGGTTTTTTCTACCGCATCATATCGTGCATGAAAATCATCTGCGACTTTTTCAACTGAGCGAACAGCAATATCGGCAGGCGTCTGTGTATCAAGCGCATGTCGCAGTTTTTCCAACTCCCGCTCTTGGGGCAAATCAAAATGAATTACTTGCCCCCACGCATGAACTCCTGCATCTGTTCTTCCTGAAGCATGGATCAACACTCTTTGACTGCTGTTTAATTTTTTTAATGTCTGTTCTAATTCCGCTTGGACAGTATGCCCGTTTTCCTGTGTCTGAAAACCGCTGTAATTCGTCCCATCATAAGCAATCACTGCCTTATATCTGACCATTTTCTCCCTCTTTTCACATAAAAAAGCGCATCTACCGAAAGGACTCTAGTCTTTAACGTTTCATTCTACTTACCACGTTTAAGAGCCGCTCACAACAGATCGCTTCTTATTCTAGTCTAATTTCTTGCCCATAACAAAGCAAATGTCAGCGCCACATAAGAGAGAATACACAAAGAATCCTTCAAGCGCCACTTTAATTGGCGATACTTGGTTCGGCCTTCTCCCCCTTGATACCCGCGGGCCTCCATAGCCGTCGCCAATTCTTCTGCCCGATTAAAACTGCTGACAAACAACGGAATCAACAACGGAACAATCGCCCGCATTTTATCCATCAAATTGCCTTCGCCAAAATCCACTCCCCGAGCACGTTGGGCATTCATGATTTTTTCCGTCTCATCCATTAGCGTTGGAACAAAACGCAAAGCAATCGACAGCATCAGTGAAATCTCATGTGCAGGAAATTTTACCGCCTTAAGCGGCCTTAAAAGTGATTCGATAGCATCAGACAAAGACAAGGGCGGTGTGGTCAACGTTAGCAGAGTAGACATGAAAATGATCAATACAAATCTGCAAAAAATATAAAAAGCATTCATCACACCAGACTCTGTGATGGAAATAATCCCCCAACTCCAATAAACTTGCCCGCCTTGCGTAAAGAATAATTGCAAAATCACTGTAAATAAAATCAGCCAAATCAACGGACGCACACCTTTTAGAAAAAACGAAAGATTGACTTTTGACAGGAGGATGGCAAAAATGGTAAATGCCCCCATTACCGCAAAAGAAGGCAGATTATTACACAGAAAAATGATGCCGATAAAGTAAAAACTGCTTACCAGCTTCGCCCGCGGATCCAACCGATGAACCAGTGAATCTCCGGGTATATAACGGCCAAGTATCAGCTTATTCATCATTTCAGATCACCTGCTTCATACTTTTTCAACTCTGCCACCAGTTCCTTTGTCGTCAACGGCATCTTCTCAAATACCATTCCCTTTTCACGTAAACTATTTGCAAAACGTGTGGCCTTGGGTACCCCCAGCTGTTTTTCTTCCAACCAATCTATATTGGAAAACACCTCTCTAGGTTCCCCTTGTCTGATAACTTTCCCTTTAGCCAAAACAATCACGTAATCTGCATAATCAGCCACGTCATCCATCATGTGAGTGACTAAAACAACCGTCATTCCCCGTTCTTTATGAAGACGGTCAAACATCTCCAGCATCTCTTGCCGTCCTTGTGGGTCCAAGCCCGCCGTAGGCTCATCCAAAACAAGAACTGAAGGCTGCATGGCTAAGACACCGGCAATCGCCACACGACGCATCTGCCCCCCTGAGAGTTCAAAAGGCGAACGCTGGAGATAACTTTCATCCAAACCGACCAAGCCAAGCACATCTTTAACAATTTTTTCAATTTCAGCTTCGCCTCTGCCAAAATTTTTCGGACCAAACCCGATATCTTTCGCCACTGTTTCTTCAAACAATTGCGCTTCAGGAAACTGAAAGACAATCCCCACCTTCTGACGGATATCTTTCAAATTTTTATTGCTTGTTTCAGGTGTGATCACTCGGTCCCCAATTCTCACAATTCCTTCTGTAGGCTTGACCAATGCGTTTAAATGTTGCAGCAACGTAGATTTGCCGCTGCCCGTATGCCCGACAATCGCCGTATAAGAGCCGGATGTTATCGTGAGATCGATATCCGACAACGCCCGCTGCTGAAAAGGAGTGTTTGGCTGATATATAAATCCTACTTTTTCAAACTGGATGTCCATAGCCAATCAATCATCCTTTCTTCTGACATATATTCCTCAGGTACTTGCAAGCCTTGTCTGGCCATCTCCAACTTTAATTTTTCCGGAAAAGGCAAATCTAATCCCATGTCGACTAATTCTTCACCGGAAGAAAAAATCTCTTGAGGCAAACCGTCCCGGTAAACTTCTCCCTGACGAATAACCAAAACACGTGTTGCATTTGCTGCTTCGTCGATATCATGGGTGATTGAAATCACTGTTAATTTTTTCTCTTCACGCAACTTTTGAATCGTGGAAATCACTTCTAAACGTCCTTTAGGATCCAGCATACTTGTTGCCTCATCCAAAATGATTACATCTGGACTTAACGCCACAACACCGGCGATAGCCACCCGCTGTTTTTGTCCGCCAGACAAGCGCACAGGTTCTTTATCAAAAAATTCCCACATGCGCACTTGCTCCAGTGAGTCTTTGACGATTTTTAACATCTCGTCTCTTGGCACCCCTTGGTTTTCCAACCCGAAAGCCACGTCATCTTCCACTGTTGCGCCCACAAACTGATTATCAGGATTTTGGAATACCATACCGATTTTTCTGCGGATCTCCCAGACATTTTCCTCATTCATCGACAGACCTGCCACTTCAACACTGCCCTCCTGAGGAACCAATAAGCCGTTGATTGTCTTTGCTAGAGTTGATTTCCCCGAGCCATTATGACCGATGATGGCTAACCATTCCCCCGGATAAACATCCAAACTGACATTTTTTAAGGCCGGCCGGCCGCCATCCTGCTGATAAGTATAACTAACGTTTTCTAACTTTATAATTGGTTTCATATTAGCCTCACTATTTATAAAAATTCTTGTCTTTATTATATACAAAAAATGGTAAAAAAAAGAAGCTACACCTTGTTAGCTTAACATAAATTCATTATCTAACATCACACCATTAACAGTAACAAAAATCAAGAAAAAATTCAACGAAATAAACAATTCGACAACTGATAAAACGCTTTAAACTCAGGTTTACTAAAAATAGTCCCTGACTTACACCAGACGGGCAATTTTTCCCCTTCGTAATTCTTATCAAAGACGAACGACGGACAGATAGAACAACAACCGAAAATCTAAAAAAACATACAAAAAAACACTTCATATGATGAGCGCTGCCTCTCCAACTCCTAAAAAGGAAGTCGGAGAGTAGCCACCACGAGCTAGACTAGGAAATGAAGATGAGCCTCATTCCAACATCATAACACTCTAAATAAATCATCAATAAAGTGATGGTATAGTTTTTTTATTAGACAAGTTCTAAAATAACCATTTGAGCGGCATCACCGCGGCGTGGTTCTGTTTTTAAAATACGTGTGTACCCGCCGTTACGCTCAGCATAACGAGGAGCAATATCGTCAAACAGTTTTTGTAAAGCTGTTTCAATGACGATTTCTTCGTTTTCTTCTCTCACGTCTGCAATTTCATTTCTAACAAATGATGCTGCACGACGACGAGCATGCAAATCTCCACGCTTACCTAAAGTGATCATTTTTTCCGCTGTTGAACGTACTTCTTTCGCACGTGCTTCAGTCGTTACGATCTTTTCATTGATTATCAAGTCTGTAGTCAAATCTCTTAACATCGCTTTACGCTGACTACTTGTACGACCTAATTTACGATAACTCATGTTAATTCCCTCCTTTATCTATAAAAGGTTTAATCTCCTCTATTCTAAAACTAACTTATGTTTGAAATAGCGGTCTGTTTAATTAAAATTTTTAGTCATCTTGACGCAAGGCCAATTCCAATTCGCTTAATTTGAATTTGACTTCATCTAATGATTTACGTCCCAAATTACGCACTTTGATCATTTCTGCCTCAGACTTATTAGTCAATTCCTGTACAGTGTTGATACCTGCTCTCTTCAAGCAGTTGTATGAACGAACTGAAAGGTCCAACTCTTCAATAGTCATTTCGAGCATTTTTTCTTTTTGTGTTTCTTCTTTTTCAACCATGATTTCAGCATTTTTTGCTTCATCTGTCAGGTTGACAAAAATGTCCAGATGCTCGGTCAATATTTTGGCAGCCAAACTGATGGATTCTTGAGGCATGATAGAGCCGTCTGTCCATACTTCTAACGTCAGTTTGTCAAAGTCATCACGACGACCGACACGTGTATTTTCCACTTGATAATTCACTCGGCGAACCGGTGTATAAATCGAATCAACTGGCAAAACACCAATCGGCATATCTTCGTGTTTATTGTCATCAGCTTGCACATAACCTCGACCAGGTTTTACAACCAGTCTGGCATGCAAAGATGCGCCTTCTGCAACATTGCAGATATATAAATCTTTGTTCAAAATTTCAACATCACTGTCTACAATGATATCACCCGCAGTGACGATTGCAGGTCCAGTAACATCTATTTCAAGGGATTTTTCCTCTTCACTGTAGAGCTTCATTGCCAAGCCTTTAATGTTCAAAATGATTTGTGTTACATCTTCTTTTACACCTTTAACAGTGGAAAATTCATGAAGAACACCATCAATCTGCAGGCTGGTAATCGCTGCCCCCGGTAGTGAAGAAAGTAAAATACGACGAAGAGAATTACCTAAAGTAGTCCCATAACCTCTTTCAAGCGGTTCAATGACGAACTTGCCATAATCTCTATCCTCATCAATTTTTGTGATCCGTGGTTTTTCAAATTCAATCATTCTTATCTATACCCCTTTCAAAACGAAAAGTGTCACGTTCAATGACGCATTTAAGCTTAAACTCAAAATGAAAGACGCGCATTAAACACGACGGCGTTTTGGAGGGCGGCATCCATTATGAGGAACTGGAGTGACGTCACGAATCGCTGTCACTTCTAACCCTGTTGCTTGTAATGAACGAATTGCAGCTTCACGACCTGAACCTGGGCCTTTAACTGTTACATCAACAGATTTTAGTCCATGTTCCATCGCAGTTTTAGCCGCTGCCTCAGCTGCCATTTGGGCTGCAAATGGCGTTGATTTTTTACTACCTTTGAAACCTAAAGCGCCTGCAGACGACCATGAAATGGCATTTCCATGAACATCTGTAATCATTACGATCGAGTTATTAAAAGTAGAATGAATATGAGCTATGCCCGTTTCAATATTCTTTTTCACACGACGTTTTTTGCTAACTTTCTTTGCTACCATGAAGTTCTAACCTCCTTCACAAGTGATTTATTTTTTCTTGCCAGCGATAGCACGAGCTGGGCCTTTACGAGTACGTGCATTGTTTTTTGTGTTTTGTCCGCGTGTAGGTAACCCACGACGATGACGGATACCACGGTATGAACCAATTTCCATCAAACGTTTGATGTTCAAGTTCACTTCACGGCGCAAATCACCTTCGATTTTAAGTTTATCTACTTCTGCACGGATTTTATCTAATTGATCATTTGTTAATTCTCGAACACGAATGTCTTCTGAAACTCCAGCATCAGCCAACACTTTTTGAGCAGTGTTTTTTCCGATACCGAAAATATATGTAAGTGAAATAACCACGCGTTTATCACGAGGAATATCTACTCCTGCAATACGAGCCATTTATGCTACACCTCCTATTATCCTTGGCGTTGTTTATGTTTTGGATTTTCGCAAATAACCATAACCCGACCTTTTCGGCGAATCACTTTGCATTTTTCACAAATTGGTTTTACTGATGGTCTTACTTTCATAATATTATACCTCCTTGATTTTACGGAGTGCACTATTTAAAGCGATAAGTGATACGACCTCTAGTTAAATCATAGGGAGACAATTCAACTGTCACCCTGTCTCCTGGAAGAATTCGAATGTAGTGCATTCTGATTTTCCCGGATACGTGAGCTAACACTTCATGGCCATTTTCTAATTCTACTTTAAACATCGCATTCGGCAAAGTATCAACAACTGTTCCTTCAATTTCAATCACATCTTCTTTTGCCATTTTGAGTACCTCCTTATTACTTGTTTGTCATCATCGTACGATAAAAACCGCTCCGGCACTCTGGCCTTGATTTATAACGCCTCAACCTGCCAATTATAACATAAAGTCACTTTAATTAAAAGTGGACTCGCAGGGCATTTAACGACATCACTGTGTGTTAAAAACAGAGCCACAAGTATAACAGTTACTTTCTTGGCTTGAAGTTTTAGAGACTGTTGATGATTTTTTGCACATCTTTGAATACAGCATCTATCTCGCGATTTCCGTCGATTGTATGCAGAAGACCTTTTTCTTTATAGTATTCAATAATCGGGGCACTATCTCTGACATTGACTGCCAAACGATTTTTTACGATCTCCGGCTTGTCATCCTCCCGCTGATAGAAGTCATGTCCGCCGCAGCGGTCACAGGTTCCTTCAACTTTTGGCGGATGATTCAGCTTGTGATAAGTAGCTCCGCAATCTTTACAAATAAAGCGACCAGCTAAACGGTCTATTAAAATATTTTCTTCCACATGAATGTTGATGACAGCATCAATTTTTTTGCCTAAGTCTGACATTATTTCTTCCAAAGCGTTACTTTGGTCAATAGTCCGTGGAAAACCGTCCAGCAAAAAGCCTTTGTCGGTATCTTTTTGATTGAGACGCTCCTTCACAATACCATTGGTCACATCGTCTGGAACAAGCTCGCCTTTATCAATATAAGTCTTCGCTTCCACACCTAGGGCAGTTTGATTTTTCATTGCTTCTCGAAACATATCCCCAGTCGAAATCTGTGGAATATGATAAGCATCAATGATTCTTTCTGCCTGAGTGCCTTTTCCAGCTCCTGGTAAACCCATTATAATAAGATTCATATTGGTTTATCCTCCTAGCAAGTTCGAGAGTAGTGCTGAAGGTCAACTCCTCCAACACATGCTCTTACTCAGCGATAAAGCCTGTGTACTTACGCTTCATCAGTAAGCCTTCTAATTGTTTTGCAGTTTCCAAAGCCACACCTATCGCAATCAATAAACTAGTTCCCCCTAAGCCAATGGCTATTGGAAGGTCGAACAGATTTTGCGCGATGATTGGCAAGATGGCTACTGCTGTCAGGAATAATGAACCCGCCACACTCAAATGCAGCAATACACTTGAAATATAGTCTTCTGTTCCTTTTCCTGGACGTACACTTGGAATATAACTTCCTTGTTTTTGTAAATTTTCTGCGACTTTTTCAGGATTGACCTGAACAAAAGCATAGAAAAAGGTGAACGCTATAATCAGGACGGCGTACAACGTGCCTCCCAGCGGCGTTGAATAATCAAAAATTTCCTTTAGTATTTGATACCAGCCTGATGCGCTGTGATTTTTTGCAACGAATTGCAAAATTTGACCTGGTGTCGTAATAATCGAACTGGCAAAAATCACTGGAATAACTCCTGCTGCGTTGACTTTCAACGGTAAGTAGCTGCTCTGAGGAGCACCTGCCACTCTTTTCGTATATTGGATCGGTATTTTACGCTCTGCCTGATTAAAATACGTCACAAACGTAATAATGGCAAAAACTGCGATCAGCAATACAAGGGTAAAAATTGCAGATTTCCAAAGATCCTCAGATCTGATGTTGATAAATCTATCTTCTACTAGGCTCACGATCCCCGAAGGTAATCTTGAAATAATCCCGGCAAAGATGATCATGGAAACACCATTTCCGATGCCTTTTTCTGAAATTTGCTCTCCCAGCCAAGTCAAAAGCATGGTTCCTGAGGTTAAAATAATTCCAATAGTGATGTAGGTTTTTATGCCTGTATCATATAGGAAGCTTTGACCTGCATATTGATTAAATCCCGTTGTTAAGGCAATGGACTGCATGAAACCCAATCCTAATGTCAAATAACGTGTGGCCTGATTTAATTTTCGACGCCCGACTTCTCCCTGCTTGGACCATTCAACGAATTTTGGCACAATGTCCATTTGTAATAGTTGAATGACAATAGACGAGGTAATGTATGGCGAAACCCCCATTGCAAACAATGAGAAGTTTTGCATCGCACTACCGCTGACCGTATTGATCATACTAAACAACGGATTTTCACTAAGTGCCGCTAATGCTTTTACATTGACTCCAGGAACTGATATATGAGCTCCTAAACGAAAAGCGAACAAGATAAAAAGCGTAAAGAAAATACGATTACGAATATCTTTTACTTTGAACGCATCTTTCAATAGTCTAAACATTAGATCACCTCGATTGAACCGCCAGCTGATTCAATAGCTTCTTGCGCACTTTTTGAAAATTTAGCAGCTTTCACTGTTAATTTTTTAGTTAATGCACCATTTGCTAAGACTTTGATCCCTGCTTTTTCGTCTTTAATCATGCCAGACTCAATAAGCAATGCTGGTGTTACTTCTGTACCGTTCTCGAATTTCTCTAACACGTCCAAGTTGACCACAGCATACTCTTTGCGGTTGATGTTGGTAAATCCACGTTTTGGCAATCTTTGGAACAATGGTGTTTGTCCACCTTCAAAGCCTAAGCGCACACCACCGCCTGAGCGAGATTTTTGTCCTTTTTGTCCTCTACCGGCTGTTTTACCATTTCCGGATGATGTTCCGCGTCCAACCCGATTACGCACATGTCTTGATCCTTCTGAGGGTTGTAACTCATTAAGCTTCATACTATCGGCACCTCCTCTTTATTAGTCTAATTAGTTGTATTAAACTTTTTCAACGTCCACTAAATGTGATACAGTGTTAATCATTCCTTGAATAGCTTCATTCTCTGGTTTGATAACAAAACTGTTCAGTTTGCCTAAGCCTAGTGCTTTAACTGTATCTTTTTGGTTTTGAGGACGTCCGATAACGCTGCGTTTCAATGTGATTTTCACTTGAGACATTATATAGTCCTCCTTTTATCCTAAAATTTCTTCTACAGTTTTGCCACGAAGTTCAGCCACTTCTTCAACACGTTTCAAACGAGATAGACCTTCCATCGTCGCACGAATAACGTTGATCGGTGTGTTACATCCTAGCGACTTGCTAGTCACGTCAGCAACACCAGCAAGCTCCAAGACGGCACGAACTGGTCCCCCAGCGGCAACTCCTGAACCCGCAACTGCCGGTTTGATCAATGTACGGCCTCCGCTATAAACACCAATGACTTCATGAGGAACGGTTGAACCTACCATTGGTACTTCAATTAGATTTTTCTTTGCATTTTCAATTGCTTTACGAATCGCTTCAGGTACTTCTTGCGCTTTACCTGTACCGAAGCCAACGTGTCCATTTCTGTCACCCACTACAACTAAAGCAGCAAAACGCAGACGACGGCCGCCTTTGACAACTTTAGTTACACGGTTGATAGCAACAACACGGTCTTCTAGTTCAAATCCTTTTGGATCGATATAAGCCATGAATGGTATTCCTCCTTTTCTTAAAATTCTAGTCCGTTTTCACGTGCTGCTTCAGCCAATGCTGCCACACGGCCATGGTAAAGGTAACCACCACGGTCAAAGACTACTTCTTTGTATCCTTTGTCAACTGCGCGTTTGGCAACTAATGCACCAACTGCAGCAGCTTGTTCAGTTTTATTTCCACCTGAAATTTCTTTATCTAAGGTAGAGGCACTTGCTAGCGTCACACCCGCTACGTCATCAATCAATTGAGCGTAGATGTTTGTATTTGAACGAAATACATTTAAGCGTGGGCACTCAGCAGTACCAGAAAGATTTTTACGCACGCGTTTATGTCTTTTCTGACGCGTTGTGTTTTTATCTGGTTTTGAAATCACAATTGTCACCTCAATAGTTTATTTTAGTTGCAAGACCTACTTACCGGTCTTACCTTCTTTACGTCTTACATATTCACCAACATAGCGAATTCCTTTGCCTTTATATGGCTCTGGTGGGCGTACGCCGCGAATATTTGCTGCCAATTCACCAACATGTTCCTTGTTTGCACCCTTTACAATCACTTGTGTGTTTGTTGGAACTTCGATTGTAATTCCTTCAGGTGATTCGAATTCTACTGGATGAGAATAGCCAACATTAAGCACAAGTTTTTTACCTTGCATTTGGGCACGGTATCCGACCCCAATCAGCTCAAGTTGTTTTTCAAACCCTTTGCTCACACCTGTGATCATGTTATCCAAATTAGAACGCATCGTACCATGCAATGAACGGCTTTCTTTTTCATCGTTTTCACGTGTCAAAGTTATTTCATTTTCTTCAATCTTAATGGCAATGTTCGCAACAAATTCACGAGTCAATTCTCCATTAGGACCTTTTACAGTCACTTTTTCCCCATTTTGTGTAACAGTAACACCTGCAGGGACATTAATTGGTTTCTTACCAATACGGCTCACTCAAGACACCTCCTTATACTTTCTTGCAATTACCAAACGTAAGCTAATACTTCTCCGCCGACATTGCGCTCCCTAGCTTCTTTGTCTGTGATGACACCTTCAGAAGTAGAAATAATCGCTATGCCAAGTCCATTTAATACTTTTGGCACTTCTTCAGCTTTTACGTAGGCTCTAAGTCCCGGTTTAGAAATACGTTTTAAGTTTGTGATAACACGTTCGTCATTACGTCCGTATTTCATGAAAACCCGAATGATGCCTTGCTTATCATCTTCAATATATTCAACATCGCGGATGAATCCTTCGTTTTTAAGGATATTTGCGATATCATGTTTAATTTTTGATGCAGGTACTTCTAGCATTTCATGTTTTACCATGTTTGCATTACGAATGCGTGTTAGAAAATCTGCAATTGGATCTGTCATGACCATTGAATTATGTACCTCCTTCTCTACTTTTAGATCCGGTATCCGCTATGCCTTAAAAATAGACTTTCTAGGATAGAGATCCTTCACTTAGGATTAAGTTTACCAGCTTGCTTTCTTCACGCCGGGAATTTGTCCCTTATGGGCAAGTTCGCGGAAGCAAATACGGCAAAGTTTAAATTTACGATAAACTGAATGTGGACGACCACAACGTTCACAGCGAGTATATTCTTGTGTGGAGAATTTTGCCGGACGTTTGTTTTTAGCAATCATTGATTTTTTAGCCACGTAGTTCGCCTCCTTTAATTATTTTTGGAATGGCATTCCAAGTAATGATAACAATTCACGAGATTCTTCATCAGTCTTAGCAGTAGTCACGATAACTATATCCATTCCACGCACTTTATCGACTAAATCGTAATCAACTTCTGGGAATATTAATTGTTCTTTCACTCCCAAAGTGTAATTTCCGCGTCCATCAAATGATTTTTTGCTGGCACCATGGAAATCTCGCACACGAGGTAAGGAAACATTGACTAGTTTATCCAAGAATTCATACATTCTTTCGCCGCGCAAGGTTACTTTACAGCCAATAGGCATGCCTTCACGCAATCTAAAGCCAGCAATTGATTTTCTTGCCTTTGTGATTACAGGTTTTTGTCCTGATATCAGTGTTAATTCTTCGACAGCCTTATCTAAGTTCTTAGCATTAGATACAGCGTCACCCACACCCATGTTGATTACGATTTTCTCAACCTTAGGTGCTTGCATAACAGATTTATAATTAAATTTCTCCACTAAAGACGGAGTAACTTCATTAAGGTATTTTTCTTTCAGGCGGTTCATTTTCCGTTGGTCCCTCCTTTCGATACTTCTACTTATCTAAAACTTCACCAGTTTTTTTAGACACACGAACTTTTTTCCCGTCAACCACTTTATGCCCAACTCTTGTTGGTTCTCCAGTTGATGGATCAACAACCATCACGTTAGATGCATGGATGGCACTTTCAGTTTCAACGATGCCTCCCTGAGGAGCAGCAGCGCTAGGCTTCTGGTGCTTTTTCACCATATTGACCCCTTCAACGATGACACGGTTATTTTTAGGAAATACAGTTAATACAATGCCTTCTTTGTCCTTATCTTTTCCAGTAAGAACTTTCACTTTATCGCCTTTTTTAACGAACATTTTGTCTCGCACCTCCTTTGGATAGCTATAAATTATAATACTTCTGGTGCTAATGAAATGATTTTCATGAAGTTGCTATCACGCAATTCACGAGCAACCGGTCCAAAGATACGAGTACCACGCGGACTCTTATCATCCCGGATAATCACACATGCATTTTCATCAAATTTGATATATGAACCGTCCGGACGACGAGCTCCTGATTTTGTCCTTACAATAACAGCTTTGACAATATCACCTTTTTTAACAACTCCGCCTGGCGTTGCTTGTTTAACCGAAGCAACAATCACATCACCAATGTTTGCGTTGTTACGACCGGAACCGCCAAGTACTTTAATTGCTAAAACTTCTCTTGCACCTGAGTTGTCAGCCACTTTTAAACGACTTTCTGTTTGGATCACTATAGTATCCTCCTTTCAGATTTCAACTTACAATCTATAGGAAAATCTCGCTTAGATGATAACTGCTTCTTCTACAACCTCTAACAAACGAAAACGTTTAGTAGCGGATAATGGACGAGTTTCCATAATTTTCACGATATCGCCTGTTTTAGCAACATTATTTTCATCGTGTGCTTTGTATTTCTTAGAATATTTTACTCGTTTACCATAAACTTTATGTGTCTTTCTTGTTTCAACAACAACTGTAATGGTTTTGTCCATTTTGTCTGAAATAACACGTCCTTGGTAAACTTTACGCTCATTTCTTTCAGTCATACGTATGGCCTCCTTCCATTATTACTTTTCTTGTGCTCGCAAAACTGTTTTGATGCGGGCAATCGATTGACGTACTTTCTTAATACGTGACGTATCTTCAAGTTGACCTGTAGCCAGTTGGAATCTCAAGTTGAATAATTCTTCTTTAAATTCCTTTTCTTTTTCAAGCATTTCGGCAGTGGTTAGTTCTTTGATTTCATTAACTTTCATTCGATTCACCACCCATTTCTTCACGTTTTACAAATTTGCTTCTTACCGGCAGTTTGTGTGCAGCCAGACGCAATGCTTCGCGAGCAGTCGCTTCATCAACACCAGCAATTTCAAACATGATTTTTCCTCGTTTAACAGGTGCTACCCATCCTTCAGGTGCCCCTTTACCAGAACCCATACGAACTCCGATGGCTTTGGCTGTATAAGATTTATGAGGGAAAATTTTGATCCATACTTTCCCGCCACGTTTCATATAACGAGTCATCGCAATACGAGCCGCTTCAATCTGTCTGTTTGTGATCCATTGAGAATCTAAGGCTTGCAAGCCGTATTCACCAAAAGAAACATCTTTGCCGCCTTTGGCTTCACCGCGCATTTTACCTCGAAACTCACGACGATATTTAACACGTTTAGGTACTAACATGTTTATTTCCCTCCTTTCTCAGTGTTTTTCGCTTCTGGAAGGATTTCTCCGCGATAAATCCACACTTTAACTCCTAGTTTTCCGTATGTTGTATCTGCTTCTTCCCACGCATAGTCAATGTCTGCACGTAAGGTATGAAGTGGCACTGTTCCTTCTGAATAGCCTTCTGATCTTGCAATGTCTGCTCCGTTCAAACGTCCAGAAACCAATGTTTTGATTCCTTGAGCGCCAGCTCTCATTGTCCGTTGGATCGCTTGTTTTTGAGCACGGCGGAAAGCCACACGATTTTCCAGTTGTCGTGCAATTCCTTCACCGACTAGTTTAGCATCCAAATCAGGTTTTTTAATTTCTATAATGTTGATATGCACTCTTTTACCAGTTAGTGCATTTAACTTTTTACGTAATTTTTCAACCTCTGATCCGCCTTTACCAATTACCATACCTGGTTTAGCTGTATGGATCGACACGTTAACGCGGTTAGCGGCACGTTCGATTTCAACTGTTGAAACTGCGGCATCAGCAAGGTTCTTCGCGATATATTTGCGAATTCTCAAGTCTTCATGCAAGTATTCAGCATACTCTTTTTCAGCATACCATTTAGCATCCCAGCCGCGGATGATTCCGACACGTAGACCCGTTGGATTTACTTTTTGACCCACTGATTGTCCCTCCTTATTTCTCAGTCACTACTACTGTAATATGACTTGTTCTTTTGTTGATTGGTGAAGCTGATCCTTTGGCACGCGGACGGAAACGTTTCATCGTTGGTCCTTCGTTCACAAATGCTTCAGATACTACCAAATTCTCAACATCTAAATCATAATTGTTTTCTGCATTCGCTACTGCTGACATCAATACTTTTTCAATCAATGTCGCTGCTTTATTTGGCGTGTATTTCAAAATTGAAATTGCTTCCGCCACACTTTTACCTCTAATCAAGTCAATTACTAAACGTGCTTTACGAGGTGAAGTGCGAACTGTATTGGCAGTTGCTCTTGCTGAAGTAATTTGTTCAGTCATCTGCAATTCCTCCCCTCAATAATTAACGACCTGTTTTTTTGTCATCACCTGAGTGACCACGGAATGTTCTTGTTGGTGCAAATTCACCTAATTTATGCCCAACCATATCTTCTTGAATATATACTGGAACATGTTTTCTGCCATCATATACTGCAATAGTATAACCTACAAAATTTGGGAAAATTGTAGAACGGCGTGACCATGTCTTGATTACTTTTTTCTTTGATAGGTCTTTTTGCTCCAATACTTTCTTCATCAGATGATCGTCACAAAAAGGACCCTTCTTCAAACTGCGACCCATGGTGAACCTCCTCTCAAAATTCGCGATTGATTAAATCATTTTATTTCGTTTTACGACGACGAACGATTAATTTATCATTTTTGGATTTCTTACGAGTCTTATAACCTAATGTTGGTTTGCCCCATGGTGTCATTGGTGATGGCATACCGATTGGTGCCTTACCTTCCCCACCACCATGTGGGTGATCATTAGGGTTCATAACACTACCACGCACTGTTGGGCGTTTTCTCAACCAACGACTGCGTCCAGCTTTACCAACATTGATTAACTCATGCTGTTCATTACCTACTGCACCGACAGTTGCACGGCAAGTTCCCAAAATCATGCGAACTTCGCCTGAGTTCAAACGAACTAAAACATATTTGCCCTCTTTACCTAAAACTTGTGCTTTAGTTCCAGCAGAACGAATCAATTGTCCGCCTTTACCTGGTTTCATTTCAATGTTGTGAACTACTGTACCAACTGGAATGTTTTCAAGCGGTAATGTATTTCCCAGCTTAATGTCTGCATCTGTTCCAGAGACAACTTTATCTCCAACTTGCAAACCTTTTGGCGCAAGGATGTAACCTTTCACACCATCTTCATAGTGAATCAAAGCGATATTCGCTGTTCTGTTTGGATCATATTCGATCGTTTTGACTGTCGCTACGATATTGTCTTTATTACGTTTGAAGTCGATCAAACGATATTGACGTTTATGTCCACCACCTTGATGGCGTACAGTAATACGTCCCATGTTATTACGGCCAGCATTGTTTTTTGCTGATTGCAATAAAGATTTTTCTGGTTTAGTTGTTGTGATTTCAGAAAAATCAAGGGATGTCATATTACGACGACCATTCGTGGTTGGTTTATACTTTCTAATCGCCACGTATATTCCCTCCTACTTTAAAAATGAGTAGCTTACTTGAGGCTATTCGCCGTCAAATATTTGAATTTCTTTCGAATCTTCTGTCAGAGTCACAATTGCTTTACGACGTTTGTTTGTATATCCGGCGTAACGACCCATCCGTTTTAATTTAGGTTTAACATTCATGATGTTAACATTTTTAACTTTCACATCAAACGCTGCTTCAACCGCTTGTTTAACTAATGTTTTATTGGCACGAGTATCTACGTCAAACGTATATTTTTTCTCGTCCATTGCCAACATGGATTCCTCAGTGATAACCGGCTTTTTAATGACATCAAATAATTCCATTATGCAAGCACCTCCTCTAATTGAGTAAGGGCAGCTTGAGTCATCAGCATTTTATCATTGGATACAACATCCAACACACTGACATTTCCAGCTGATACGATAGAAACATTTGGCAGATTACGAGCTGATAACGCTGCGAAATCATTGCCGTCTTCTAGTACTAACAACACTTTGGCTGTGACGTCCAAGTTAGATAAAACCTCTTTGAAGTCTTTTGTTTTAGGTGCATCAAATGTCAATGCATCTACTACTACCAAATTATTTTGAGCAACTTTCTCAGATAATACTGAACGAATTGCTAATCGACGAACTTTTCTAGGAAGTTTGTAGCCGTATGAACGTGGTGTTGGTCCAAAAACAATGCCTCCTCCACGCCATTGTGGTGAACGAATTGACCCTTGACGGGCACGGCCTGTTCCTTTTTGACGCCATGGTTTGCGACCACCGCCGCGAACCGCACTGCGATTTTTGACTGCATGTGTTCCTTGTCTCAGAGAAGCACGTTGCATAATAATTGCATCAAATACGACACTTTCATTTGGTTCGATACCGAAAATGGACTCGTTTAATTCTACTTCACCATTTTTTGTACCATCTTGTTTAAATAATGCTACAGTTGTCATTCCTTAGTTCCTCCTCTCTTCGACAATTATTTAGCAGCTTTTGCTGACTGCTGAATTTGAACTAACGATTTTTTAGAACCTGGCACATTACCTTTGATCAAGATAACATTTTTCTCAGGATCTACCCGCACAACTTCCAAGTTTTGGATAGTGACACGATCGCCACCCATTTGTCCGGCTAATTTTTTATTTTTAAATACGCGATTCGGATCGACTGGACCCATTGACCCAGGACGACGATGGTAGCGAGAACCGTGGCTCATTGGCCCACGTGCTTGACCATGGCGTTTGATAACCCCTTGGTATCCTTTACCCTTCGTTGTACCTGTTACGTTTACGATGTCACCCGCTTGGAAAACATCTACCGTTATTTCCTGTCCTACTTCGTATTCTCCCAGCTCAACATCTTTAAACTCTTTAATGAAGCGCTTAGGAGTTGCTTTTGCTTTAGCAACATGACCTTTCGCAGGTTTGTTCGCTAAAATTTCACGTTTACTTTGAAAACCAAGCTGCACAGCTTCGTAACCGTCTGTTTCGTTTGTTTTAACTTGTAAAACAACGTTTGGTTCAGCTTCGATTACTGTTACTGGAATTAGTTCTCCGATTTCCGTAAAAATTTGCGTCATACCTACTTTTGTTCCTAAGATTCCTTTGGTCATGAGTACACCTCCATCATCTTATTTTTTTATAGTTTGATCTCAATATTTACACCGCTTGGCAAGTCTAGCTTCATTAAAGCATCAACTGTCTTTGGTGTAGGGTTCACAATGTCAATCAGACGTTTGTGAGTTCGCATTTCAAATTGTTCACGTGAATCTTTGTATTTATGTGTCGCACGAATAACTGTATACACTGAACGTTCCGTTGGTAGTGGAATCGGACCTGAGATATCAGCTCCTGTTCTCTTTGCTGTTTCTACAATTTTCTCTGCAGACTGATCTAAAACACGATGTTCATACGCTTTTAAACGAATACGAATTTTTTGCTTTGCCATTTTTTTCCCTCCTTCGCCTATTTTAAAAATTAGACATAGCTCCACGAAAATATCCGCCACGACCTTCCATGGCAACTCTTCCGGGCGTGTCGCAACCTTTCGTTTCCCAGCCTGATAGGTTTTCTTCCGGTCCCCCATCTGTGTTGTGTTAGTCTGAACACAGCACCCTTGAAATTATACACAATACAAAGCGTGATTGCAAGCTTTTTTAGCCTTTAAAACTACTTTTTTCCTGATGTATCGTGAGGTTTAACAAAAAAAATTTCTATACATTAAATAAGTGACTCTTCTTTTCAAAAAAACAGGGGAAAAGATACTTTCTTCTATATATAGACAATAACTTATTGTAGTCATTCTTTTATATTTGTCAAAACAAAGGCCCTGGTTTTGTTTTAATAAAAAATTGGTCTCATCAAGCTAGTGAGTTCTTCCCCAATTAAATTCTTATTAGACAATTTTTTTAATTGGTATCTCATAGCCTCAAGTATAAAAATATATCAAAGATATATTTTCGTGCACACTTGATTTCATAGCAACTCTCAATAATTATTTAACCAAAGGATTTTCAGATAAAAAAAGATGCAAGCACCATTTTCATGTTGTTTGCACCTTTTATATTTTACAACTTACAATTAACTAAGAATAGTAGATACTACTCCAGATCCTACTGTACGTCCGCCTTCACGAATTGAGAAGCGAGTTCCTTCTTCAATAGCGATTGGGTGGATTAATTCAACGTCGATTGTTACGTTGTCGCCAGGCATAACCATTTCAGTTCCTTCTGGCAATTCGATAACACCTGTCACGTCAGTTGTACGGAAGTAGAATTGAGGACGGTAGTTTCCGAAGAACGGTGTATGACGTCCGCCTTCTTCTTTACTCAATACATAAACTTCAGCATTAAACTTAGTATGTGGCGTAATTGTTCCTGGTTTTGCTAATACTTGTCCACGTTGGATATCGTCACGAGATACTCCACGAAGCAATGCTCCGATGTTGTCTCCAGCTTCTGCATAATCCAATAATTTACGGAACATTTCTACACCTGTAACAGTTGTTTTGCTTGTTTCTTCAGCAATACCGATGACTTCAACTTCGTCACCGACTTTAACAGATCCACGTTCAACACGGCCTGTAGCAACTGTTCCACGACCTGTGATTGAGAATACGTCCTCAACAGGCATCATGAATGGTTTGTCAGTGTCACGTTCTGGTGTTGGAATGTAAGCATCTACTTCAGCCATCAAATCCAAGATTTTTTGTTCGTAGTCAGCATCGCCTTCTAATGCTTTCAAAGCTGAACCTGCAACGATTGGAGTATCGTCTCCTGGGAAGTCATACTCTGATAATAGGTCACGAACTTCCATTTCAACTAATTCTAATAATTCTTCGTCGTCAACCATATCCATTTTGTTTAAGAAAACAACGATGTATGGTACACCAACGTTACGAGACAATAGGATGTGCTCGCGAGTTTGTGGCATTGGACCATCAGCAGCTGATACAACTAAGATAGCGCCGTCCATTTGAGCAGCACCAGTGATCATGTTTTTAACGTAGTCCGCGTGTCCTGGGCAGTCAACGTGAGCATAGTGACGGTTAGCAGTTTCATATTCGATATGAGACGTGCTGATTGTGATTCCACGTTCTTTTTCTTCTGGAGCGTTGTCGATTTCGTCGTAGCCTTTAGCTTCTCCGCCCAAAGCTTTTGATAATACAGTTGCAATAGCAGCTGATAATGTTGTTTTACCATGGTCAACGTGTCCGATTGTACCAATATTTACGTGTGGTTTAGAACGGTCAAATTTTTCTTTAGCCATTTTAAAATAATCCTCCTAGAAAATATAATTAATATTTTTGATAAATCTCCCGGCACAATGCCGGGGGTTAATCTCACTGTTAGTTTACATGATTTTCTACAAAATGAACAGTCTTAATGTTTATTCAGCAGAGCCGCCATGTTTTTTGATAATTTCTTCCTGAATAGACTTAGGAACATCTTCGTAATGGTCGAATACCATTGTAAAGACACCGCGTCCTTGAGTGGCTGAACGCAAGGTTGTTGCGTAACCAAACATTTCAGATAGTGGTACCATTGCTTTAACGACTTGAGTACCGCCGCTGCGAGCTTCCATACCCTCAACCCGTCCACGACGAGCAGTGACATGTCCCATGATATCTCCAAGATAATCTTCTGGAATCACAACTTCTACAGCCATGATTGGTTCCAAAATCACAGGATTAGCTTTTTTAGATGCCGCGCGCAAAGCCATAGAGGCAGCAACACGGAAAGCAGTCTCACTTGAGTCAACATCATGGTAAGAACCGTCATATAATTTAGCTTTGATATCCACTAAAGGATAACCAGCTAAAATACCGTTCTCCATTGCTGCTCCAAGTCCAGCTTCAACTGCTGGGATATATTCTCGAGGAACAACTCCCCCAACAATCGCATTCTCAAATTCAAATCCGGCACCTTCTTCATTTGGTGTGAATTCGATCCAAACGTGTCCATATTGACCTTTACCACCAGACTGACGGATAAATTTACCTTCAGCTTGAGTAAGAGGGGCTCTAAATGTTTCACGGTAAGATACTTGAGGTGCTCCCACGTTTGCTTCAACTTTAAACTCACGACGCATCCGGTCTACAAGAACATCTAAGTGAAGTTCTCCCATACCGGCAATAATTGTTTCGCCAGTTTCAGCATTTGTTGATGCACGGAACGTTGGGTCTTCTTCTGAAAGTTTTTGCAACGCAATTCCCATTTTATCTTGGTCAGCTTTCGATTTAGGCTCAATTGCCACTTCGATAACCGGCTCAGGAAATTCCATTGATTCAAGGATGATCGGATGTTTCTCGTCACACAATGAATCTCCAGTTGTTGTATCTTTCAATCCAACAGCTGCAGCGATATCTCCAGCGTAAACTTCTGTAATTTCTTTACGTGTGTTAGCGTGCATCTGCAAGATACGTCCAACACGTTCACGTTTGCCTTTTGTTGCATTTTTAACATATGAACCAGACTGTAAGACTCCTGAGTACACACGGAAGAATGTCAAACGTCCAACAAACGGGTCAGTCATTACTTTAAATGCTAGCGCTGAAAATGGTTCTTCATCAGAAGATGCACGTTCTTCTTCTTCTTCTGTATCAGGATTAATTCCTGTAATAGCTGCAATGTCGATTGGTGCTGGTAAATAATCAATCGCACCGTCCAACAACAGCTGAACACCTTTGTTTTTGAAGGCTGTCCCACAGAACACAGGGTAAAATTCAACTGCGATAGTTGCACGACGAATCGCCGCTTTCAACTCATCTTTTGAAATTTCTTCCCCTTCTAAGTACTTCATCATCAAGTCTTCATCAGTTTCAGCTACAGCTTCCACTAATTTTTCACGCCATTCTTGAGCTAGTTCTTCGTGCTCAGCTGGGATTGGGCCAATAGTGTTTTCTGTTCCCAAGTCGTTACCGTACATAGTTGCTTCCATTTCAATCAAATCAATGATGCCGACAAAATCGTCTTCTGCACCGATTGGCAATTGAACTGGGTGAGCATTCGCTTGCAAGCGATCATGCAAAGTCCCTACTGAGTATAAGAAGTCTGCGCCGACTTTATCCATTTTATTAATGAATACGATTCGAGGCACACCATAAGTCGTTGCTTGACGCCAAACTGTTTCTGTTTGCGGTTCAACACCTGATTGAGCATCCAATACCGTTACTGCACCGTCCAACACGCGTAGTGAACGTTCTACTTCAACTGTAAAGTCCACGTGTCCTGGTGTATCAATAATATTTATACGATGCCCTTTCCACTGAGCTGTTGTAGCAGCAGAGGTGATTGTAATACCACGCTCTTGCTCCTGCTCCATCCAGTCCATTTGAGAAGCTCCATCATGAGTCTCTCCTATTTTATGGATTTTACCGGTATAGTATAAAATACGTTCGGTTGTGGTCGTTTTACCAGCATCGATATGGGCCATAATACCAATGTTACGAGTTTTTTCCAACGAAAATTCTCTAGGCATTCTAAATTTCTCCTCTCTTAATTTAACTACTGCTATTTCTAATCATGCTGCATGACTGCAGCGGACTTTTCGCAAATAAAATGAAAAGCCATAGAGGATTTTACCAACGGTAGTGAGCAAATGCTCTGTTAGCTTCTGCCATTTTATGAGTGTCTTCACGTTTCTTAACTGAAGCGCCTGTATTGTTAGCAGCATCCATCAATTCTTTTGCCAGACGTTGTTCCATCGTATGTTCTCCGCGATTGCGTGAATAACTTACGATCCAACGTAAAGCTAGAGTGATTTGACGTTCTGGACGAACCTCAACCGGCACTTGATAGTTTGAGCCACCTACACGGCGAGCTTTTACTTCTAAATCAGGTTTCACATTATCCATTGCCTGCATAAACACTTCCAATGGATCGTTTCCTGTAGATTCTTTAATGATATCAAAAGCACTATAGATGATATTTGATGCCGTACCACGTTTTCCGTCAACCATGACACGGTTGATTAATCTGGTAACATCTTTTGATTGATAAATAGGATCTGGTAAAACTTCACGTTTTGCAACAGGACCTTTTCGAGGCATTCAAATTCCTCCTTCCAAAAATTCTTATTCCATGTATTTTTAATATTTCAGTTAGCTGTTTATTTTTTTGCTTTAGGTTTTTTCGCACCATACTTAGAACGACTTTGTTGGCGATCAGTCACACCCGCAGTATCAAGCGCTCCACGAACGATATGATAACGTACCCCTGGCAAGTCTTTCACACGTCCGCCGCGAATCAGTACCACACTATGTTCTTGAAGGTTATGCCCAATCCCAGGGATATAAGCAGTCACCTCAATATTATTTGACAAACGAACACGAGCAAATTTACGTAGAGCTGAGTTTGGTTTTTTAGGTGTCATCGTACCTACACGTGTACATACTCCGCGTTTTTGAGGAGAGTTAGTGTCTGTATGAGACTTTTTCAAACTATTATAGCCTTTACCCAATGCTGGTGAGCCAGATTTAGTTGGTTTTGATTTACGAGATTTACGAATCAATTGGTTAATTGTTGGCATCCTTTTTCCTCCTTCCCTAGCTGTCTTTCTAGTACCACACATCCTGGTGGTTCATTTTTTACGATAAAAAAGAATGCAAGTTCTCTTGCAATGACAATTACCGTGTAAAATGCTTTTTCTGAACAGTCAGAACGTCTATTCGAAATAGAAACCTGTACATAAAGCACCTTTAAAAGCTTATCACAATTAAAAAAAACTGTCAATCATCAGCTGTCACTTTTTTTAAGAATTTTTACTGAGGAATTTCCGGACACATTTTATGCCATGAAACCTTTTTATCTATTTAAGAAAGATAATTACCCCCAAACAGTTTCCTCTATCTTTTTTTGACAAACAACGATAAAATAGTAGCAGAAAGTTAAAGGAGAGAGTGGAATAAATGAATTTAAAACAATTGGTCGGCATTGAAGCTGCTAAATATGTCGAAGACGGCATGATCGTGGGATTGGGAACCGGCTCGACTGCCTATTATATGGTAGAAGAAATCGGCCGCCGAGTAAATGAGGAAAATTTAAAGGTGATCGGCGTGACCACGTCAAAGGCAACAGAAAAGCAGGCACTTGCTTTAAATATCCCTTTGAAAAGCATTGATGATGTGACTCATGTGGATGTCACCATTGATGGCGCAGATGAAATAAGCAAGGATTATCAAGGAATCAAAGGCGGAGGTGCCGCACTTTTATTCGAAAAAATCGTGGCAGAAAGTTCAAAGAAAAATATCTGGATCGTGGATGAATCAAAAATGGTCGACTATCTTGGGGCCTTTCCACTACCGGTAGAAGTCATCCCATACGGCTCAACGCAATTATTAAATTTATTCGCAGAAAAAAATCTCCATCCTATATTAAGAAGAGATGACAACGGTACAATCATACAAACTGACAGCCAAAACTATATTATCGATTTGCATATCGGAAAAATCGAACACCCTCACCAACTTGCTGATTGGCTGATCAAGCAAGCCGGTGTCGTAGAGCACGGACTGTTTCTTGATACGGTGTCCACTGTTATTGTGGGCCATCCAGAAGGGGTCGAAACCATTCAGGTTCGGGATTAAATTTTTTTACGGAGGTAAATATAAATGAAGACGTTAGTATTTATTCGTCACGGGCAAAGCAAATGGAACCTAGAGAACAAATTCACTGGTTGGACAGATGTTCCTTTAAGCGAACAGGGACTGACGGAGGCTGCAGATGCAGGCAGAAAACTAAAAGATGCGGGACTTACATTTGATATCGTCTATACCTCTTTGTTAAAACGTGCCATCAAAACCGCCCACATTGTCATGGAAGAAATCGACCAGCTCTGGCTGCCAGAAGAAAAATCTTGGCGTCTTAACGAAAGACACTATGGTGCTCTTCAAGGATTAAATAAAGCAGAAACTGCCGAACAATACGGCGATGAACAAGTGCTGTTGTGGCGCCGCTCCTATGATATTTTACCGCCGTTATTAGCTGATGAGGACAAACGCTCATCGACAAAAGAAGCAAAATATCAACATCTGGATTCTCATATCATACCTAGAGGGGAGAGTTTGAAGGTCACTTTGGAACGGACACTGCCCTATTGGGAAGATCACATTGCTCCTTCTTTACTGGAAAACAAAAGCGTATTGGTCGTCGCCCACGGAAACTCCTTGCGTTCCTTAGCGAAATATCTGGAAGATATGACAGACGAAGAAATTTTAAAATTCGAAATCCCTACTGGAAAACCTCTCGTTTATGAATTAAAGGATGATTTAAGCTTCTCTACTAAATATTATTTATAATTCCCATATCAAAAAACTGCTGTGCCGGTCAACCTTACCCGGCACAGCAGTTTTTATTGTCTCCGCAGAAACATTCATAAAGATAATACTGAAAACCTAAAGAGGCCTAATCATTTAAGCTGGCTTTCAAAATGCTGAGAACATCCTCTGCATAAAGCGGAACATAAGCTTTATCAAGAGTATTATGTTCCACCGCTTTGTTTGCCATTAACTCAAGCTTTTCTCCATCAATTCCCACATCAACTAATGTCATTGGAATTCCCCACGAAGTAAAATGATTTTTCAGGCAGCGGATGCCTTCCCTTGCTAAGGCGAAACGATCATCTATCAAGGATAGACCCATCACATTGACTGCAAAAGATACGAACTTCTCAACTGTTTGCTCACTTAAAATATGCTCCATCCAGCGTGGGGTAATAATGGCCAGTCCCACACCATGAGTAATATCATAAAAGGCGCTGAGTTCGTGTTCGATGGCGTGACAGGACCACGAACCGCCTTTTCCCCGACCGGTCAAACCGTTCAAACCTAGGGAACTTGCCCACATCAGATTGGCCCGTGCTTCATAGTTGTCAGGAGTCTTCAAAGCTATAGGCGTGTATTGTAATACCGTGCGCATCAACCCTTCCGCCAGTCGGTCTTGCACTTCTGCCCCTCTTGTTTGTTTAAAGTAATTTTCGATTAAATGACTCATAATATCCGCAGAACCTGCGGCGGTTTGATACTCAGGTACCGTAAACGTATAGGTGGGATCCAAAATGGATGCCTTTGGAATCGTTAACGAGTTCCCCAGAGATAATTTTTCATTTTTTGCCATGTCACTGATGACCGCTCCTGAATTCATCTCCGAACCTGTCGCTGCCAAGGTCAAAACACTGACTAGCGGCAAAGCCTTTGTAATCAGACTGCTGTCGCTGGTAAAATCCCAAGGGTCCCCCTCATAAAAAACACCGGCGGCAATCGCTTTGGCACAGTCAATCGTCGAGCCCCCACCTACCGCTAAGATCACATCTACTTTTTTCTCACGGCAAAGAGCGACACCTTTGCGGACCGTTTCGATCCGAGGGTTAGGCTCCACACCAGACAACTCTTGAATTTCAAACACGTCTTCTGATAATTTTAGAACAGCATCATATAACCCGTTGCGCTTGATGCTCCCGCCACCGTAAACAAGCAGCACTTTCTCGCCAAACTCCTGCAAAATATCCGGTAAGTTGTTCAGCTGCTCCTCGCCAAAAAAAATTTTTGTCGGTGCATAAAACTGAAAATTTTCCATTCCACACTACCTCCTTGATAATACTGACAACTCATATCATCATTATACTATGACTGCCTCCGTCTTGGCTAACGATAAAAAAAAGCATCTGGGGCAACCCAGATGCTTAGACTAGTCCTGAATAATCGTTTCCAATGCCACAATCATCATCTCATCAAATGTTTTTTGACGTTCTTCTGCAGACGTTTCTTCTCCAGTGATGATATGATCACTTACTGTCATCAATGCCAGCGCCTGAACATGATGTTTGGCAGCCAAATAATAAATAATCGCAGCCTCCATCTCAATACCCAACACTCCGTGATCTCCCAGACGAAAAACATCGTCCATGCTGTCTTTGTAAAAAACATCGTCTGACAATACATTTCCCACATGAATATTAAAACCTTTTGCCACTGCCAGCTCATAAGCTTTTATCAGCAAGTTGAAATCAGCAATTTGAGGAAAGTCATGTTTAGGAAAGTCATTACGGATAACCGCTGATGACGTAGCTGCCGCCTGCGCCAAAACCAAGTCGCGAACATGAACGTCCTTTTGAATCGAACCGCATGTCCCCACACGAATCAATTTCTTTACGTCATACTCCCGGATCAACTCCGTCACATAAATAGCCGCTGACGGGATGCCCATGCCCGTTCCCTGAACAGAAACCGGCACGCCTTGATACGTTCCTGTATATCCCAGCATTCCCCGAACTTCATTATACAACTGAGGATTATCTAAAAAATTTTCGGCAATATATTTGGCTCTCAAAGGATCTCCCGGCAGTAAAATTTTATCTGCGATTTCCCCTTTTTCAGCACCGATATGTACGCTCATAATAAACTCCGCTCCTTTTCTACAATCTCTTCAAGGTTTCTTTGACTAATGATTTAAAATCTTCTTTGACTCGTTCCGTTGTTTCCACGACCTCATCGTGATTTAGATTCGCCTGCATCCCGGCAGCCAAGTTGGTGACACAAGTGATACCTAAAACTCGCATCCCCCCGTGACGGGCCACAATCACTTCCGGCACTGTAGACATCCCTACGGCATCGGCTCCCATCGCCCGAGACATCCGGATTTCTGCAGGTGTTTCATAAGTTGGTCCAGAATATCCCATATAGACCCCTTGCTGCAAGGTGATTTTTAATTCTGCAGCAACTTCACGAGCTGTTTTTCCATAAGCTTTATCATAAGCTTCTGACATATCAGGAAAACGGGGGCCTAAGTCCTCATCATTTTCTCCAATCAGTGGATTATCCCCGGTAAAATTAATTTGATCTGTGATCAGCATTAAATTCCCCGGAACGAAGGATGTGTTCACTCCTCCTGCTGCATTCGTTACAATGATCGAATGGGCAGACAAAGCTTTCATCACACGAACTGGAAATGTCACCGTCCCCATACTATGCCCTTCATAATAATGGAAACGTCCTTGCATCGCCAGCACTTTTTTACCGGACAAGCTACCGTAGACCAGTTGGCCGGCATGCCCTGTGACTGTTGATACCGGGAAATTTGGGATCTCCTCATAGGGTATAACGATGGAATCAGCAATTTCTTCCGCTAATTCTCCCAAGCCAGAACCAAGTATCAAACCAAATTCTACTTCTTTAACGCCTTTGGATTGAATAAAAGCAGCTGTTTCTTTTAATCGTTCACTTAAATTTTTTGTCATTGATTTTTCCCTTTCATTATTTCAAGTCATTCAAGAAACTGACACCATTTTCAGTTGCAGGGACATGAAAATTTTGTGCAATGGTTGCGGAGATATCAGCAAAATTCCCTTGAGCCAATGCTCCTTGGCCCTCAAATTGTTTACTGTAAGCTATCAAAGGCACGTACTCTCTTGTATGATCCGTCCCCTTAAAGGTAGGGTCATTCCCATGATCAGCAGTGATAAGCAATAAATCGTTCTCTGACATGGCAGCCATGATTTCAGGCAAACGACTGTCAAATTCTTCTAATGCCTGAGCATACCCGGCAGTATTACGACGATGCCCAAACAACGCATCAAAATCGACTAGATTGGTAAAGCTCAACCCTTCGAAATCTCTTTTAATGACATCGATCAGCTTGTCTACCCCATCCATATTGGAAGAGGTACGAACAAAGTCTGTGATCCCCTGACCGTTAAAAATATCATTGATTTTCCCAACAGCGATTACTTCTTTACCGCCATCTTTTAAATTATCCAAAACAGTTTTTCCAAAAGGGTCAAGGGCATAGTCATGCCGATTAGCTGTTCGTGTGAAATTCCCCGGCTCTCCCACGTAAGGACGGGCGATGATACGCCCAATCATATAAGGATCATCTTTAGTAATTTCTCGAGTATACTCGCAAATTCGATACAATTCTTCCAGAGGAATGATGTCCTCATGAGCGGCAATTTGGAGAACAGGGTCTGCTGAAGTGTAAATAATCAAATCCCCTGTTTTCATCTGTTCCTCTCCAAAGTCGTCAATGACAGCTGTACCGCTGTACGGTTTGTTAGCTCCTGCAATAATTCCCCGCCCGGAAAATTCAGAAATTTTATCCAGCAGTTCTTGGGGAAATCCTTGGGGGAAAACCCGGAACGGTGTTTGAATATTCAATCCCATGATTTCCCAATGTCCCGTCATCGTATCTTTTCCAACAGAAACCTCTTCTAGTTTTGTCACGTAACCTTTATGGTCTTCTATTGCTGCGACACCTTTAAGCGGGGCTATCATCCCAAGACCTAAACGTTCCAAGTTAGGCAGACGCAGTCCGACTGTCTCAGCAATATGTCCCAAAGTATGACTGCCTACGTCACCAAATTTTGCCGCATCGGGCGCCTCGCCGATCCCCACTGAATCCATCACAACTAAATGTACACGTTTAAACATCTCACGGCCTTCTTTCTATCGAAAAATTTTCTTATAACAAACGTGCCATAAGCAGCTTCTCTATTTTTATAAAAAAGTTGCTTGGCACGTTCAAATATTATTTAGATTTGATATATGTTTTACCGCCTGCCTTAGGTCCTTGGGATTTTCCAATGAACACTACCAGCACGATAATCGTCAAGACATACGGTGCCGCCTGCAGATAGACTTCCGGCAGACTGGCAAGAAACGGAATCTGTTTGCCAATAATGGCCAGACTTTGAGAGACACCAAAGAAAATTGCCGCTCCCATAACACCGATAGGATTCCACTTCCCGAAAATCATCGCTGCCATGGAAATAAATCCTTGACCTGCAATCGTTGAAACGGAAAATTGACCAGAGATTGCCTGCACCACAATGGCTCCGCCGATCCCTCCCAATAAACCTGAAATCAATACTCCCGCATATTTCATGGCATAGACATTGACGCCAAGAGTATCTGCTGCCTGAGGATTTTCTCCCACAGAACGCAGCCGCAATCCAAATTTCGTTTTAAAAATGATAAAGTATGCCAAAATTGCGACTAAAATTGCGACATACGCAGGCGCAGACGTATTTTTAAAGAAAATATCACCTAGAACAGGAATATCCTTTAAAATCGGAAAACTGAATTTACCAAACCGTTGCCGGATAATTTCAGTCTGACCTTTACCGTCAAATAACTGTTTCGTTAGAAATACTGTCAGTCCCGGAGCCATCAAATTGATCACTGTTCCGCTGACAATATGGTCGGCTCTCAAATTAATCGTGGCCACAGCATGAATTAAGGAAAAAAGCATGCCGACTAATCCGCCAAATATCATGGCGACCCAAGGTGTGGCTGCACCGAATATATGTACTGTATTCAGGTTAAACACCGCAGCACTAAAAGCACCGATGGTCATGATTCCTTCCAACCCTACGTTCACAATTCCGCTTCGTTCAGAAAAAGTACCGCCCAAAGCTGTGAAAATCAAAGGAGCAGAGTAAACTAATGAAGAAGAAACGATCATTGCTAAGATTCCAACAATTCCTTCCATAATTATACCTCTCCCTTCTTCGGACTAAACTTATCCATAATATAGCGGATGGCAAAACTGATACCGATGAAGAAGATGATGGAAGCAACCACCACATCTACGATTTCATTAGGAATATCCACACTTGACATCTTCAATCCGCCAGTTTTTAAGGTTCCGAACAAAATAGCCGACAAAAGAATGCCGATTGGATTTCCTCCGCCAAGTAATGAGACGGCCATGCCGTCAAACCCTATGGCAGGTGCTGCATCTAAAATATACAAGTTTTCAAAAGTTCCCAGACCTTCCACAACGCCGCCTAAACCAGCCAACGCCCCTGAAATCATCATTGCCAAAACAATGTTTTTCTTGGCACTCATGCCTGCGTACTCTGAAGCAAAAGGGTTCATCCCCACCGCACGCATTTCAAAACCGACCGTTGTCTTCTTCATGAAAATCCAGATAACGACAATCATGATTAGCGCCAAAAACAAGCCCATATTCAATCTGGAACCGCCGGACAAATTACGTAAAAATTCTGTACGTAAGGAGGCATTTTCACTGATTTTAGGTGTGGCGTCTTTATTATCTGTCAAAACATAACGAACTAAATGATTGCTGATATACAAAATAGTATAGTTTAACATGATGGTCACAATCACTTCACTGGTACCAAACTGAGCTTTGAAAAAACCAGCTATCCCGGCCCATAGAGCGCCAGCTAATGCACCGATGACGATACATAAAGGAACTAAAATGATTTTAGGCAAATCCGGAAAAGTCAACGCCAGCCAAATAGCGGAAATCCATCCGGCGAGCGCTTGCCCGGCCAAACCGATATTAAAGAAACCAGCCGTACTAGCAACTGAAAATCCTAACCCTGTTAAAATCAAGGGAGTCGCTGAACGAAAAACTTCCCCAATATTGTATGTCCGTCCAAAAGCTCCCCGCAACATTGCCTGATAACCTTCTACCGGACTATAACCGGAAACGACCATGATGACAGCTCCCAAAATTAAACCTGCCAGAACTGAAACAACAGGAACTGCAAGCGCCTTGATTCTTGAACTATTATTCATCAACCCCAGCTCCTTCCTGTGCCACAGTCTGACTTAATTCCTGCCGTGCTTCTGCCAATGGCACACCTGCCATCAATAATCCTAACTCTTGTTCATTTGTTTCTTGAGGGTCTACGATTCCCACAATCCGCCCATCAAACATGACCGCAATCCTATCAGAAATATTTAAAATCTCATCTAACTCAAAACTCACACATAAAACACCTTTACCACGATCCCTTTGTTCAATCAACCGCTTATGTATGTATTCAATCGCACCAACGTCCAGTCCCCGAGTCGGCTGTGCCACTATCAGCAAATCCGGGTCCCGGTCAATCTCACGGGCAATAATAGCTTTTTGCTGATTTCCTCCAGAAAGAGCACTCGCCGGTACTAGTTCACTTGACGTACGCACGTCAAACTCTTCAATCAGTTCTCTGGCGTGCTGATTGATGCTCTTATAATTTAAAAAGCCGCTTTTACTAAGAGGTGCTTTATAATAAGTTTGAATTGCCAAGTTTTCTGACACTGTCATCGGCAAAACCAGACCATATTTTTGACGATCCTCAGGCACATGCGCCGTGCTGTTTTCCGTGATTTCTCTCGGTCTGTTATTAGTAGCATCTTTACCGTTGATTTCAACAGTGCCGCTTTCTACCTTTCGCATCCCGGTGATAGCCTGCAGCAATTCACTTTGGCCGTTGCCGTCGATTCCTGCAACCCCGACTATCTCACCTGCCCGGACTTCTAAGGTTAAGTCTTTTACTGCATCCAATCCGCGATTTTCTTTTACAACCAAGTCTTTGATTTTCAGCACTGGGTGTGTAGGTGCAGCAGGGCCTTTCGGTGTCTTAAACGACACCGAACGACCAACCATTAAATCTGCCAGTTCTTGAGGAGAGACATCTGCCACATTGACAGTATCGATACTCTTTCCTCGACGAATAACTGTACAGCGGTCTGCTACTGCTTTGATTTCATCTAATTTATGTGTAATGACGATGATAGATTTCCCTTCAGCCACCAGCCCATGCATGATTTCGATCAATTCCTCAATTTCTTGAGGAGTCAAAACAGCGGTAGGCTCGTCAAAAATCAGCAAATCAGCCCCCCGGTAAAGAGTTTTGATAATTTCTACCCGTTGCTGCATACCTACGGAGATGTTACTGATTAATGCGGAAGGGTCGATTTTAAATCCATATCTATCTGAAACAGCGGTTATTTCTTTAAGAGCTTTTTTTCGATCGATCACTCCGGCATTTGTAGGTTCGCTTCCTAAAATAATATTTTCAGCAATCGTAAAATTATCGATTAACATAAAATGCTGATGAACCATTCCGATTCCCAATTTATTAGCAATCGTCGGATTAGCAATATCCACTTCTTTTCCATGAATACGAATCGTACCGGAAGTTGGTTCAAGCAAGCCAGACAAAATATTCATCAAGGTGGACTTCCCTGCGCCATTTTCTCCCAGCAGTGCATGGATTTCACCTTTTTTAACTTTCAAATTGACATTATCGTTCGCTTTGAAAGTTCCAAATGCTTTCGTGATATTTTCCATCTCAATCACATAATGCGATTCTTCCACTCTTTTCACTTCCTAACTATTTCGGTCATTATTTACATATATTTATTGTGCATCTGGTTTTTCTGGTGCATCTGGTACTTCGATTGTTCCGTCAATGATACCTTTTTTAGCATCTTCAACTAATTGTTTGATGTCTGGATTGACGTCATCTAATTGTCCAGCAGTCAAGTCGACCCCTTCTTCAGCCAAACCATAGTTCATGATTTCGCCGCCAGGGAATTCCCCTTTAAGTGCTTTGTTTGCGATATCTTGTACAGCTGTTCCCACACCTTTAAGTGTAGAAGTCAATGTTACGTTGCCTCCATCATAGGCACCTTCATCTTCTTGATCTCGGTCTACACCGATAACCCATACTGGATTTTCAGGATTTGTATTCATCAAGTCGATAGCTTCAGAAAATACGCCTTGTCCTGTGTCGCCTGACGCATGGAAAATAACGTCTACACCACTTTGATACATAGCTGCAGCAATTGATTTTCCTTTAGCCGCATCTCCAAATGAACCAACATATTTCACGTCTACTTTGATATCTTCATCAACAGAAGCGACACCAGCTTCGAATCCAGCTTGGAATCGGCCGATAACTGCCCCTTCCATACCTCCAACGAAACCTACTTTGTTAGTTTTTGTTGCTTTAGCTGCAGCAATACCAGCTAAATATGAAGCTTCATGGTCTTTAAACAAAACAGAGGCTACATTATCTAGTCCTTCAATCGTTTCATCCACAATAACAAATTCTGTATCTGCATTAGCCTCAGCGATTTCTTTTACAGCAGGCTGCAATTTAAATCCAACACCAAAAATAATATTGTAGCCGTCATCAATGGCACTGTTTAAGTTTAGTTCAAAATCCGCATCAGAGTCAGACTGAAAATAATTGTAGCCGCCCACACCTTTTTCCTTGCCGTTCTCGTCACCCCATGCTTGAAGTCCTTCCCAAGCTGACTGGTTAAATGATTTGTCATCCACGCCACCCAAGTCAGTTACAAGTGCAGCTGAAAAATCATCTTTACCTGTATCCTCTTTTTTAGCATCGTCGGTCGACTTAGTGTCTCCGCCGCCTCCGCCACATGCTGCAAGTGCCACGGTCAATCCCAGTGTTAGCAAACTTAATCCAAACTTTTTAGATGTCTTCATCTCTTTAAAGCCCCCTAATATTTTTTTATTTAACAGCTTTTTAAAAAGCCGATTAAATCATAATAGCAACTGCCTGTTACAACTGTTTTTCTGTGAACGAATAAGGCAATAATTCCCCTATGGTCGTCTCTTTGATGTCGCCTTTTCTGTTTACCAGAGTGACTCCCATGGAAGGTTCACAAAACTCTACCAATACTTGACGGCAAGCGCCGCAGGGCGACACTGGGTCGTCCGTATTAGCAGCAACGACGATGTGTTTAAAGTTATGCTCACCTTCTGATACCGCCTTGAAGATGGCTGTCCTTTCGGCGCAGTTAGATAAACCGTAAGAAGCATTTTCGATATTAACACCGGTATAAATCTCCCCGCCTTCTGTTACTAAACAAGCACCCACAGGAAAATGAGAATAAGGAACATAAGCTTTCTCATAAACCTTTTGAGCTATTTCTATCCACTCAGATTTTTCACTCATTAAACTGATTCCCTTCAATTTTAATTTGACTATTCTGTAATAATACCACGGATCAAAACAGGTTCCACTGCTTTATCTCCAATGGCTATGTTTTGATACAGCATCTCTTTGACTTCATCAATCGG
Organism: Vagococcus elongatus; assembly: GCF_003987645.1. Classification (GTDB taxonomy): domain Bacteria; phylum Bacillota; class Bacilli; order Lactobacillales; family Vagococcaceae; genus Vagococcus_A; species Vagococcus_A elongatus. The sequence goes on along the minus strand of NZ_NGKA01000009.1, from coordinate 66,856 downwards.
CTCTGTGTTGGCGTAAATAGTCACTAAAGACTCTCCTGTTGCTACTGCCTCGCCAACCTTTTTATGAAGGACTACTCCGACATTATAATCGATTGAGTCCTCCTTTGTTTGACGCCCGGCTCCTAAAAGCATAGCCGCGATTCCCACATTTTCAGCATGGATATGATGCACGTAACCTGAAGCTTTGGCCGGCAAATCAATCACAAATTTTGCATTGCCAAATCGGCTATAATCGTCGATGACAGCAGCATCTCCGCCCTGATTAGTAATCATCTCTCTAAATTTTTCCAGTGCTTTACCCGAAGCTAACGCATCCTCCAGCAAGATTTTGGCTTCATCAAGAGAAGCCGCTTTGCCTGCCAAGACGACCATCTGACTGCCAAGGACATACACCATCTCTTTCAAATCTTTAGGGCCGCGACCTTTTAATGTTTCAATGGCTTCAATAATTTCAAGTGTATTACCCACTGCATTACCCAGAGGCTGAGACATATCAGAGATGACTGCCATTGTTTTCCTGCCCGCCAAGTTGCCGATGCTCACCATGGTTTGTGCCAAACGTTTCGCATCTTCGAGATTTTTCATGAACGCTCCCTCGCCTGTGGTCACATCCAGTACGATGGCATCTGCTCCTGACGCAATTTTTTTACTCATAATCGAACTGGCAATCAGAGGAATCGAATCGACAGTAGCTGTCACATCACGCAAAGCATACATTTTTTTGTCTGCCGGTGCAAGATCTCCAGACTGCCCCGTCACAGCCACTTTGGTTTCATTCACCAACTGGATAAAACGTTCATTAGGAATCTCCACTTGAAAATCAGGAATAGCTTCCAGTTTATCGATCGTGCCCCCTGTATGTCCTAACCCTCGGCCAGACATTTTAGCCACCGGGACACCCACACTGGCAACTAAAGGCGCTAAAACAATCGTCGTTGTATCCCCCACACCCCCAGTAGAGTGCTTGTCGACTTTTATGCCGTGAATTGAAGACAAGTCAATCATATCTCCAGAATTTGCCATTGCAAGAGTCAAGTAAGTAATCTCTTCATCCGTCATATCTTGAAAATAAACACTCATCAAAAAAGCACTCATTTGATAGTCGGGAATCGACCCTTCCGTGTATCCTCCAATGATAAATTCAATCTCATTTTTGGATAAATTGACTCCGTTTTTCTTTTTTTCAATCAGGTCCACCATTCTCATTTTTTAATCCCCCTGTGGTACTCATATTATAACTAAATTGCAATAAAAGGTAAAAAAGTAAATAAGTAAAACGTTTTACCGATCACAACAACCAATTAAAACCGCTTCCATAAAATTCTAACATGACACTCTCAGTCAGTCAATTGTTTTACAGAATCTCTAATCAAAAGCTTAGTAGGAAATGTTTTATTTGGAATTTTGGACGCTGGTTTTTCAATGGCGCCGATGATAAATTCGCCTGCCGTATACCCCACATCATAAATCGGCTGGTAAACCGTAGTCAAAGCCGGGGACATGTAGCGGGTAATCTCAAGACCGTCAAAGCCGATGACTGAAATATCGTCAGGTACCTTTAAACCTGCCTCAGTAATTGCCTGATACGCACCGATTGCCATTTGGTCATTAGTGCATACTAAAGCTGTAAAAGGAATGTTTTTTTCAAGCAGCCGATTAGCTCCTTGATAACCTCCCTGAATATCTAACGGACTGCTTTCAATCAAACGATCGTCCTCTTCAATCCCGTAGTCTTCCAAACAATTTAAAAAACCCGTAATTCTTTCCGACAACTGATAATAGTCGCCAACTTCACGCAAAAAGGCGATGGTTCGGTGCCCGTTATCAATTAAATATTTTGTGGCATCATAGACTCCCTGGTACTCTTCTACAAGCAGTTTGCCTTCATTACGAGGGTTTTTTCCCAAATCCATTAAAAGCAACGGGACTTTTTTTCCCTGTACTTTAGGATGTTTGGTGATAGTGTCGTTCAACATATTCGGCGTGGCAATAATGATGCCTTCTACCGAACGGCGCAGCAACTCTTCAAAATATTTTTCTTCCAGCAACTTATCGTGACTGGTGTTGCACAACAACATCATGTAGCCAAAAGAATTCAAGTAAGCTTCCACACCTTCAATGAGCTTTGAAAAAAAGAAGTCAGTCACATCGGGAACGATCATGCCAATGGTTTTCGACTTTTTAGTAATCATGTTTTGTGCAAAAAAATCCGGCTGATAGTTGAATTTTTTGACTGTTTCCATTACCTTTGCCCTTGTTTCTTCGCTGAAACGACTGCCTTTATTATTTAAAATTTGCGAAACGGTGGTAGTAGATACACCTGCTGCTTCGGCAATGTCCCTTATCGTGATTTTCAAAGCCATCCCCTCCAAAACCATTCTCTTATTTAAAATCATATCATATTCCTTTTTGTTTGTATCCAAAAAATCAATTATCAGAATTTTCTAAATATGTAAACTTGTCAATGATGTGAGACCTAAAGTGTAAAGAAAAACAGTATGTTCCCATACCGTTTTTAGACCAGCCTATTCATTTTTCTTAATGTATTTTTTGTTTACCACGTTAAGCATGTCTTTAGTTCTGACGAAGAAAAGATTGTAGCCTGAAATTAAGAAACATGCTATACCAATAATTACAAAAAACACACTAACTACTGTCCCACCTGAACCTGTTCCAAATATTGGTTTATTAATCACTATTGCCCTAGCGTAAACAATCGTTAAGGCTATTCCTAAAATGAAAAATACTAAAGTAAACAGTTTGCTAAAAATAATAGTTAAATTTTGCATTGTTCTGTGGATTGAGTCATCTTGTTTATCCACACCTTCAAACATTTCTTTATGCTTCATCTGTAATCCCTTCCTTTCTGCTGATAATGAAGCATTGACCGTGTTAATCATCACCTTCGTCTTTGCAATAGAATCATTAAGTATTGACAACTGATGTTCTAATCTTTGAATTCTTGTTGAATAATCATCTGTTGAAAGTATTGTTTTGATATCTTTTAATGAAAATCCCATTGTCCTATATAAAAGTATTTCTTGAAGAAATTTAATATCACTTTCAGAATAATAACGATACCCATTTTCGCCGATTTTAGAAGGTAATAGTAGTTTAATTTTTTGATAGTAGTGGAGTGTCTTAACTGTTACACCCGTTCTTTTTGCTACTTGACTTACTGTATAAAGTGAATCCATTATTCCTCCTTTCAACGCCATTATCACCCCTCCTCAAAGGGGAGAGTCAAGCATTTCATCATATTTTTTCTAGGTAAGACAAGTTTACATCAGTTGCACTCGTTTTCCTATTGTACTTGTATACTCTGTCTCTTCTTGTATCACAATGTTTACAGGTACGGCATCGTACCATCCGTTCATGAGGCCAGTAACGTTACATGTGATGATGTCCTACAGGAAAAGTTCATTCCTTGACTTGATTAAGGTTTCACGTCAATTATAACACTGCTATTAATTGTCAGAATTTTCTAAATAGCACTTGACTTTTTTTGGCTGGTTGGACTATACTAATAACAATTCATTTGTGCGGAGGTTTTTTATAATGATCAAAGCAAAACGTTCACAACTGAATACGAGTAACTTTTACTTTAGCTTTTTTAGATAGAGTTTGTAGACATGCACTCATGGATACAAACTGACATGTATCTATGATGGCTAAAGCATTTTGTATGAGCAAAACGGCCACATGGGATGAAATAATCTAAGTGGTGATAAACGGATTTGCTAGAATAAATTGATCTACTTTTAGTAACCTGACAACCATTTAGAAATTTCTAAATGGTTTTTTTGTTCCCAAATCAGAAAATGGAGGAAAGACAAATGAAAATGAAGAAAATGATGTTAGGATTGGTGGCTTCTCTAGCTGTTTTAAGTTTAGCGGCCTGTAAAAATCAAAATGATGACCCGGCGGCGGGAGACGGCTCCAAAAAAGAGGGCGCCCAAATGACAATTGGTGTGCTTCAACAAGTAGAGCATGGATCGCTTGATGCTGCCTATGCAGGATTTCAAGAAGGATTAGAAGAAGAAGGCATCACTGATGTTACATTTGATTATCAAAATGCTCAGGGAGCACAAGATCAGCTGAAAACGATGAGTCAAAAGCTGGTGAAGGAAAAAGTAGACTTGCTGGTGGGCATAGCAACACCTGCGGCTCAAGCTTTACTAAATGAAACGACTGATATCCCAATCGTCGTAACAGCGGTGACCGACTTAGTAGAAGCCCAACTTGTAGAATCAAACGAAGCTCCCGGCGGAAATTTAACCGGTACTTCTGACATGGTACCTATCGAAAAACAGATTGATTTACTATTGAGTGTGATTGATAATCCGGAAAAAATCGGTATCATGTATAATGCCGGGGAAGCTAATTCACTGCTTCAGGCAAATCTTGCGAAAGAATATCTGGAAAGCAAAAATATCAAAGTCAAAGAATTAACTGCCACCAGTACCAATGATGTCCAGCAGGTTACAAATAGTTTAGCTAAAGATGTTGACGGTATTTATATTCCGACAGATAATACGTTTGCCAGTGCCATGCCTGTGGTGAAAAAAGTAACTGAGGAAACAAAAACTCCCGTAGTGGCAGGATCAGTAGAGATGGTTCAGGATGGCGGTTTGGCAACCTTCGGAATTGATTACCATTCCCTTGGCAAACAAACAGCAAGAATTGCCGCAAAAATCTTAAAAGGTGATGCTAAGCCGGGAGAAATTCCAGTAGAAACTTCTGACGATTTAAAATTAGAAGTTAACAAAGAGGTAGCCGAGGCGATCGGGATCGATCCAGATAAAATCGTTGCACCTGAATAAGTGTTAAAAACATACAAGCAAGGATGACGAACATGATAGCAAATTTTTTTACTAATCTTTTTTCAATCGCCTCTTTTTCCATCGCCGAGGGACTGATGTGGTCCCTGTTAGCTGTGGGTATCTTTGTCACTTACCGAATTCTTGATGTGGCCGATTTGACAACAGAAGGGTCGTTTCCTTTAGGCGGGGCTATTACCGCTGCGTTGATCATGTCTGATTTGCCTCCGATTGTTGCTACTATCGGGGCTGTCTTCGGCGGCATGCTGGCGGGTCTAGTTTCAGGGATTATCCATACGAAACTTAAAATCCCGGCATTATTAGCCGGAATCATCACGATGACCGGACTTTACTCTATCAATTCCCGAGTCATGGGTAAAAAACCTAATCAGGCGTTGTTGGGAAAACAGACAATTTTCAACTTTATGGATGAGTTTAACTTTACCAGTAATACTGTCGTGATTATTATCGGCTTAGTGACTGTCCTTTTGGTCATCGGACTTTTATATACTTTCTTTCGAACAGAAATCGGCCTGTCAATTATTTCTACGGGAGACAACATTGAAATGAGTCAGGCTAATGGCATCAACACCGATTTTACAAAAATTTTGGGCTATATGATCGCAAACGGCATGATTGCCTTGAGCGGTTCATTGATTGCTCAAAACAACGGTTATGCTGATATTTCTTCTGGTATCGGGACTATCGTCATCGGGTTGGCTGCCATCATTATTTCTGAAGTGTTATTTTCAAAACAGCCTCTTCTGTACCGGATGTTTTCTGTTGTGCTTGGTGCAATTATCTATCGTTTTATTCTGGCCTTGATTTTAGAATTGCCAATCGAAGCCAATGACAACAAGTTTTTCTCAGCGGTCATTTTGGTTGTGGCCTTGTCCTTTCCGCTGGTTCAGAAAAAATTGCAAAGCAACAGCAAGCGACAACCGAAAAAACGCAAAGGGGGCGTTTTGTAAATGAAGACTATTTTATCGATTAAAAATCTTCAACATTATTTTGGTAAAGGGACTGTGGATGAAAATCACGTCTTAAAAGGAATCAATTTGGATATACGTGAGGGAGATTTTATTTCTATCATCGGAGGAAACGGCGCCGGAAAGTCTACCTTGCTCAACAGTGTGGCGGGAAGTTTTCCTATTACTTCCGGGTCGATTTTGTTGAATGGACAAGATATCACAAAACAAAATGTGATGAAGCGCTCAGATAAAATCAGCCGAGTCTTTCAGGACCCGCGAATGGGGACGGCTGTCAGACTGACGGTGGAAGAAAATCTCGCTATTGCCATGAAACGGGGACAATCCAGAGGTTTCTCCAAAGGGGTAAAGAAACAACAACGAAAATTTTTCAAAGAACAGCTGGCAACGTTGGGCTTAGGATTAGAAAACAGATTGCAAACTGAAATTGGTTTGCTCTCAGGGGGGCAAAGACAGGCGATCACTTTGCTGATGGCGACGATTGTCCGTCCTGAACTGCTTTTGCTGGACGAGCATTCTGCCGCCTTAGACCCGAAAACATCTCTCTTGGTGATGGAATTGACTGAAAAAATCATCTCCGAACAAAATCTGACGGCTTTCATGGTCACCCATAATATGGAAGATGCCATCAGGTACGGCAACCGGCTGATTATGCTCCACCAAGGACAGATCGTCGTTGATTTAGCCAATGAAGAAAAAAATCAACTGACGGTGCCTGATTTGCTGGAACTGTTCCACAAGAAAAGCGGCAGTCAAGTCAGCGATGATTCTTTGCTGCTGTGATTTTATCAAAAAACAAGCCAAAAATTGATTTAAGGTTTATATCACTAGCATATGAGATGATATATGAATAAAACAAACAGCTGATACTCATGAGTACCAGCTGTTTGTTTTATTGGTTCAACTTTTTAATATTTTCATCTGATAGTCGTAAATCTATTTTTGAAACTTGGTTGATTTTTTCGTTTTAATACTTTCATAAAAAGAATAGCCCATAACAACTAATGCAAACAAGAATATCTTCGAGGCTATAAGCCACCAGCCAAGGATATCCCACTCCTTTATTACATTGATTGCAACAATATTAGGGCGTATTATAAAATTTTCTGACAGTCTTTATCATTTACGCCGGTGACATTCAATTTAGTCAGAAAGGAAAGAATTTGTTATACTGAAAATAATCAATCAAACAGGGAGACCATCGTGATGACTACAAAAGAAAAATTATTGGCTATTTTTTTAAAACAAGCTGAACAACCGCTGTCAGGAGAAGTGTTAGGAAAAAAATTAAACGTCTCGCGAACGGCCGTCTGGAAAGCTATCCAAACGTTAAAAAAAGAAGGCCATCTTATCGAAAGCTTGCCTAATGTGGGGTATGTCTATTTGCCTAGCGACACAATTTTGGCCAGTGAGATACTTAAAAATATCGGTACACATGTCCCGCAATTAACTATCCAAGTAGAAAAAGAAGTCACCTCAACCAATGACCTGTTGAAAAAAGCAAGTATTGACGGTGTGGATCAGCCTGTGCTGCTCATTGCGGAAAATCAGACAAAAGGACGGGGACGTTTCGGTCGGGACTTTATTTCTAATGCGGAAAAGGGAATTTATTTTAGCTTACTCCTAAATGTTCAAAAAAAATTTAACGAACTGCCGTCCTATACGATATTATCCGCCGCAGCCTTAGCCGCTGCTATTGAAAAAAAGACTGAAAAAAACTGCCAAATCAAATGGGTAAATGACTTGTACTATCAAAATAAAAAAATTGCCGGCATTCTTTCAGAAGCTACCACAGACTTCGAAACACAGTCTATCACTTCGATTGTCATAGGCGTAGGACTTAATTTTCTAATGAGTCCGGCTGCAATCCCCACAGAACTGCAGGAGAAAGTCGGATCATTATTTACTGAACAGCCGGAAATCACACGTAATCAGCTGATTGCCGAATTTTTAAACCAGTTCTTTGACATGCTGCAAGACAAAGAGCAAAATTTTCTGACAGAGTATCGCCAGCGTTCCTTTGTCTTGGGTAAACAAGTGACCTTTAAACAGCAGGGGAAAATCTGCAGAGGTGTTGCCAAAGCGATCGGCAATACAGGAGAATTGATTGTTACCCTGGATACTGGTGGGGAAGTAGCCCTTTCTTCTGGAGAAATCAGTTTGTCATCCATCACATAAACCAATAAAATCCCGGGAACAAAAAGAACTGTTCTACGGGATTTTTTCTTTAATTATTTAGCAGTAATTAAAATACTCAAAAGCAAGCCAACGATTTGTGACACATTAAATATCACCAGATTTTTTATAGAAATAGAAAAAGTTTCGCTTTTGACTTGCTTTTTGCTAAAGGTTTTAACATTTTTAATAATCAGAGGCAAGCTCGCAAAAACGATCAGCATCACCGGATGGTATATTTTAAACAGGACTCCAATCAAAACAGTGACGTAGCAGCCGTACATCAGCCAGTTAAACAAAAGGATTCCCTTTTTTCTTCCGATATAAAACGGCAGAGTGTAACGATGATTAGAAACGTCCTCGTCTAAATCACATAAATTATTAGCCAGCATAATATTGGCGATGGTGAACACCATGGGCAGGGACGCCCAAAAAACAGGAATTATTTTTGTCAGGTCCCCGTAGAGCTTAAAGACCCAGTTATCCAACGTCAAAAAGAAAAAATATTGATCAAAAGTATTCACATAAATAGTCATGAGAAAAATACCTAGCCCCATCGTAAACCCGCTGAAAACTTCTCCTAAAGGCATTCGGGATAAGGGCACGGGACCAAAGGTGTAAAAAATCCCGATAAAACAGCAGACACCGCCCATCAGCAGCATCAGCCAACCTGTTTCAACCGTTAAATAAATACCAACCACTGCTGCAAAAGCCAGCATGGAAAAAATCAAACGGATAACTGTTTTGTCAGATAAACCAGCTTTTCCCACAATATTCGTTTCATATTTATAGTCGGTATTTTTAGCCTTTCTGTAATCCATGTAGTTATTAATCGCTGTTGTGGTCATATCAAACACAATCATTCCTAAAAAAAAGATTAAGGTATTCAGCCATTTGACTTCCCCAAAATAATACATCGAAAATAATACCCCAATAATAAAAGGAAATAAGCTGGCTAGCTTGGTTTGGATTTCCACTAATTTTAAAAAAACACTGACTGTCATGACATTCCCCTTTTAATTGTTTCTATTTTCTATCTCTTTCAATGTGTAGCGCGCCTCTTCATTGAGTTTAAAGGATTCTTTCAGACCGCTGCTCACATAAATTTCATCGTCTTTTGTCACAAAGACTGCTTCTGTCTGATCTAGGTCTTCCACAAATGCCATACCCTTTGCCACACCCATGGAGAACACTACTGTGGACAAACCATCTCCGTCAATTGATTTTTCAGAAATGATGGACACACCGGCCAACTCATTTTCAAAAGGATAGCCGGTCTTAGCATCAAATAAATGATGATAAAGTTTGCCGTCGACTTCCAAGTTTCTTTCATAGATGCCCGAAGTCACCAGCGACTGATCTGTGGCGGGTAAAGAACCCACAACTTGGTTGCGCTCTTTCTCAGGGTCCTGAATTCCCACTGTCCAAAAACCATTTTCTTTTTTTGGGCTTTGGCCCATCACATAAATATTACCGCCTAAATCGATTATGGCAGTCGTGACGTGATTTTTTTTCAGAACTTCAACAACTTCATCTGTGATAAATCCTTTGGCGATGGCACCCAAATCCAGCGCCATGTTTTTTTCCTTGAGAAAAACTGTCTTTTCTTTCTCATCTAAAATCACATCTTCATGGTTGACTAATTTCAATGCCTCATCTATTTCAGACTGTTCGGGTTTTCTGGCATCATCGAACCCGATATGCCATAATTCTGTGATCGGTCCAACGGACAAGTCAAACCCCTGCTCCGGAATCTCGGAGTAGGCGTAGGCTGTTTTGATCAAATTGAAAACATCCGAAGACACTTTGACCGGCTCGACCCCTGCCTGCCGATTGATTTCTGCCACTTCTGAATTTTCCGCATCGGGTTCATTCACCGTGATTTTATCCGCTAGTTCTTTTACTTTATCAAACGCTTGGGACAATACCTCTTTTTTCCCGTCATCAAAGATTTGAATCCTCACATAGGTTCCCATTAAATATTGCTGCTCACTGTAAGCTTCTTTATTGACCGAGACGTTATTTTCCGTTTTTTCTGTTCTCCCGCAAGCTGCAAACAGGAACACCCCTGCGATTAAGAAGAAAAAAGATAGTCTTAGGAGGTTTTTTTTCATTTTGCCCACTCCTTTCCTAGGAACGATATATTTTCTATATCCTACCTGTTTTTAAAATAAATTTAAAGCGATTCAACTTAAAACAAAAACAACAAACCGCACGAGGCAGTCTGTTGTCTTAGATAGTTAACTGGGTGAAGATTATTCAAAGACAATATTATCAACTTCGATTTTATCTGTATTGCCTTTTTCTGCAGCATTGATCAGCTGTTCAGCATACATTTGGAACGCGTTGAATGAATGAGTCGCACCAGTAACCACATCGATTTCTGATGGCACTTGTTCTTGAACTAATCCTTCATTGAATTTAGGAATAAATTCTTCAGCGTTAGTTCCAGCGATTTCTTTCATCTTTTCATTGTATTCTTGGTCGTCGATTTTAGATTTTCCATCAGCATCTACATAGTCATAGTTAGATTCTGTGATTTTATTACCTTCTACAGTAATGCTGAAGACTACACGGTAACCATTAGAATAATTTTTTTCTTCTAAGGTGTAAGTGCCGTCTTGTAATTCGCCGCCGTTGTTGATTTCGATTGTTTCAGTATTGCCAGCTTGCGCCGCTTGCACCAATTGTTGTGCATAGTTAACAAAGCTGCGGGCAGAATGTGTGGCACCAGTTACTGCTTCAATATCAATGCCTCCAGCATTTTGTGCGTCAACAAATAATTCATTCAATTTAGGAATAAATTCGGCTGGTCCTGTCCCTGATTTTTCTTTCATTGTTTCGTTGTATTCTTCGTTGTCTTTTTTAGACTCCCCATCTGCATTGACGTTGTCAAAATTTGACTCTGTAATTTTGCCGTCTTTTACTGTAATTGAGAAAGTCGCACGGTAATCATTAGAATAATTTTTTTCTTCCAACGTAAATGTGCCGTCTTTTAGGGGTGCTCCCGCTACTTGTTTTGCTTCTTCTTTTTCAGAAGTCTCTGCAGTTTCGACTGTTGATTCTTCCGTTTTATCCTTAGCAGCATCGTCACTTTGGCAGCCTACAAATAACATACCTGACACTGCAATTAGGGCAACGCCTGACAAAAATCTTGTTTTTTTCATTATAATTCCCACCTTATAGTTATTGATTACACCTTGTGAAATATGATACAAGGGTATTCTACCTTATCCTCGGTCATTTAGCAACTTTTTTTAACTATTTTTCATTAAATTCACAGTTTATTTTCAGATGAAAAGTAAGCATTTTTAGTAGACTTTTTAACTAAATATAATTATAATATGTCTGATTGTGTAATTATTATCAAACATTTTCAGCAATCTTTTTTTTAAATTGGAGAAGGGGAGAACACTATGGCAAAAATAAAAATAGTCGTAGTTGGAGCTGGTTACGCTGGGGTTTTTGGTACCAAGTTTTTATCAAAAAAACTTAAAAAAAATCCAGATGTTGAAATCACTCTAATTGATCGTCATTCTTATCAAACAATGATGACAGAACTACACGAAGTTGCGGGAGGCCGAGTTGAGCCGGAAGCAATACAATATGATTTACAGCGTTTATTCTGCCGCAGAAAAAACGTTAAGCTTGTGACAGATACAGTGACATCCATCGATAAAGAAAATAAAGTGGTTTACACTCAAAAGGGAAGTTACGAATTCGATTATGTCATCATCGGCATGGGAGCTGAAGCTAATGACTTCGGTGTACCCGGAGTAAGGCAACACGGATTTTCTTTATGGTCTATGGAGGACGCGATTCTTTTGCGTGAACATATCGAACAAACCGTTGCCCGTGCTGCTTTGGAACCAGACGAAAACATTCGACGTGAGATGCTGACTTTTGTGGTCTGCGGCTCTGGTTTTACCGGAATTGAGATGATTGGTGAACTTGTCGATCTCAAAAAAAGTATTGCAAAGAAAAATAAGATTTCTCCTGATGAGATTTCTCTCAAAGTGGTCGAAGCACTGCCAACCATTTTAAATATGCTAGAACGCTATGATGCAGACATCGCCGAGCGCTACCTTGTTAAAAAAGGTGTGGAGATTCTGAAAAGCTCGCCCGTTGTTGAAGTCAGCGAAAAAGAAGTAAGGTTACAAGACGGTACCAAAATCCCAACAAGAACGTTGATTTGGACTGCTGGTGTTCAAGCCAACAGTGATGTTAAAGACTTTGGGATGGAAACAGCCCACGCTAATCGGCTGGCCGCCAATGAATTTTTGCAGGCGGTAGGGTTTGAAGATAAAGGCATTTACGTGGTAGGTGATATCGTCTATTATGAAGAATTTGAAAATACACCTACACCACAGATTGTTCAAGCGGCAGAAGGCACTGCTCACTACGCTGCCATGAATATTTTGGCAGATATCCATCAGACGGAAAAGAAAGCTTTCAAAGGAAACTATCAAGGTTATATGGTTTCCGTAGGTTCTAAATTTGGTGTGGCTAGTTTATTTGATAAAATTCATTTAAGTGGTTTTCTAGCAATCATTATGAAGCATATCATCAATTTGAAATACTTCTTTGATATCCGTTCTGGGCACTATGCTTTCCAATATATGATGCATGAGTTTTTCCGCGTTGAAAACGAAAGAAACGTCACTCGGGGACACTCCTCTCGCAACAGCAACGTCTTATGGAGCGTGCCGTTACGTGTTTTCTACGGTTTAGTCTGGTTAGTTGAAGCCGGAAAGAAAATGATTGGTAATGGGGAAGTCTTGAAACCAAGTACATGGTTTGGTGAAGGCTCTTGGTTTGTAGGAGATTCTGTCTTCCCATGGACTTGGGAATATGCTAAGGACGCGGCAGATGCCGCAACCGGTGCTACGGAAGCTGTTGACGCTGCAACTGCCGCTACTGATGCTGTCGATGGCGCTACTGAAGTAGCCAAGTTTGGTCTAAGCTATGCCTTTGGAGAGCAGCCAATGGTCGTTATAGAAAACTCACCAGCTTGGTTTACGAAGATGATGCAGTTTATTATGCCGAACAACGATGTTGCCATGTTTTTCCAAAAATTTATGGTTTTCTTTGAAATAGCTTTAGCACTAGCTTTGATTGCTGGCCTTTTCACTTGGTTAAGCAGTGCTACAACCATTGCATTAGTTCTGACGTTTTGTCTGTCAGGAATGTTTTACTGGGTAAATATTTGGTTTATCCCTGTGGCCTTCGCTTTGATGAACGGCTCAGGAAGAACTCTTGGATTAGACAAGTGGGTACAACCTTGGATTCAGCGTACGCTGCACAAGTGGTGGTACGGCGAGGTCAAATCCATCTATGGACAAGACTGATTTCCCTGCCAACAGATAAAAGTTCTAGGGAGTTTTCTCTAGAACTTTTCTTTTCCCTTGGACCGTTACCAATGCCAGCTAAAAAATTCAGCTTTTTAGAAGGAGCTCTCATGAATGAAAAAAAATAAAAAGCTTATTTACATCTCCTTATTGGTAGCTCAGGGAGTGATTATCGGTCTGCTGGAAAACATGATTCCTTTTCCTTTTGCCATCGCTCCGGGTGCGAAACTTGGTTTGGCAAATCTGATCACGATTATCGCTATTTTTACTTTGACAAAAAAAGAAAGTTTTCTCCTTGTTTGCATGAGATTACTTTTGACGACTCTGCTGGGAGGAACTATTTCAACCTTCATTTACAGTGCGGCAGGGGCTCTGCTTAGTTTTTCTGGCATGCTCCTTGTAAAAAAATTAGGTCCTGAGCGTGTCAGTGTGATCGGCATCAGTTCAGTGGGCGGTTTTCTGCATAACGTGGGCCAGCTGATGGTCGCCAGTTTTATTGCCCGTTCGTGGTCGGTTATGTTATACTTGCCTATCCTGTCAGGCATTGGGATTCTCGCTGGAATCGCTGTGGGAATCGCTGCTAACTATCTGCTGAAAAACATCAAACTGCTTCAACAATTTCAAGCAGAGCTGGAAACATAATTATTCTTATTCAACTCTTTATCTAACAAGCGAAATCTTAACAAGTATTTACATAAAAAAGAACCGCTGGGTCATTAAACTAAAGGAGTACACACTGTGAAGATACATCCATTATGGGAAGACTATCCATCACTCAAAACTGAATTAGAGCGCACGCTTGATTTAATGGAGACATCCATCAACTTGGCGAATAAAGAAGTGGAAAATGCTATCTTGGAAATGATCCATTCCGGTGGAAAATTATTGAGACCAGCCTACCTTTTCCTTTTTTCACAATTCGGAAAAAAGAAGGACACACAAAAAACCATTGCTTTGGCTGCGTCGATTGAAACACTTCATACTGCGACATTGATCCATGATGACATAGTGGATGAAGCGGCCACTCGAAGAAGCTTGCAAACCATCCAGCATAAATTTGGAAAAGATGTGGCAGTTTATGCAGGTGATTATCTTTTCATCGTGTGTTTTAAGCTTCTGGCACATCATGTCTCCTCTTTAAAAAGCATTCAATTGAATGCAAATAGTATGGAGAAAATTCTTGATGGGGAACTGGGGCAAATGGATGACCGCTACGATTACAACATCTCTGTGGAAAGTTATATCAAAAACATCTCCGGAAAGACCGCCGAATTATTTTCTTTAAGCTGCTTTTTGGGTGCATTTGAGAACAACGCTGCTGCCGATTTGTCTTCCCAAGCAAAAGACATCGGTTTGAATATCGGCATTGCGTTTCAAATTTTAGATGATATTTTAGACTATTCCCAGAATGAAACAACTATCGGCAAACCCGTCTTAAAAGATGTCCGTCAAGGAATTTATTCTTTGCCGCTGATTTGTGCCATGACATCCCACCGACAAGAACTGATGCCCTACCTTGATAAAAAAATCAAGATGAGCGATGAAGACACACAAAAGATTTATGACATCGTCAAACAGGCTGACGGTATCACCAAAGCTCGCATACTAGCGGAAGAATACACGCAAAAGGCTTTGGAACAACTATCTAAATTACCGGAAACTAAAGAAAACACTAGAGAAACGTTGATAAAATTGACCACTCAACTGTTAAATCGTCAAGCCTAAGCTGACTATCAGAATCAAATTTTTTCAAAAAATTGCCTAACAAATAAACAAGCCCCATGTTCTTGATGTTTCAAGAATGTGAGGCTTGTTTTATCTCTATCAATTATTTTTCATCAGTCTCTCAGTTTTTTTGTAATCGTTTAGTTTTTTATTCAACTTGTTGGACTCTCCACAAAGTGATTTTTTTTATCAAGTCATAGGGAATCGGTCGGGACAAAGGAAACTGAACCGCCCCTTTGCTGGTTTTATACTCAGCCAGCTCCTCAGAAAATTTTTCGATTGCGGCTGGTGTGGGATAAAACCCGATGTGATGTTTGGCATTGGCAAAATGAACCAAGTTTTCTTTTTGATAATAAGTAGGCATGCCATACTTGATCATTTCTGTTGCATTTGGTGCCGCCTCTTTGATCTCTTGACGGATTTTCCTCAAAATATCTTGTCTGTCTTCAGGAAACTGACTGATATATGCTGCCACAGTGCTACTGTTGTTCTTCAAATCCCATCATCTCCCTCTCCCAAGTCTGTTTATACTCACCAACTTCAGCATAAAATGACCACTTGTTTTCTTGAAATTGAAAAATAGGTTGATGATTTTCTATCCTTTGACGGCTTTCCTGTAAAAATCCCGCTTGCCAAGCAGAAAGATGGTCAAAATCCCATTTTTTGTAGGCCCCCACGTAGGCAATCAATTCCCTTAAACGTAAATACAATGGAACAAAAGATAAATCACAGGCATCTGAAAACTGTTCTTTGTATCCTAACTGAAAATGATAGCAGAATTCTTTGGCAATCTTATCCCGCTGACCATTATTATTTAACATCCCATACAAGGTATAATACAATGCCACCGAGAAATCTTCACACAACAAGCTATACTGACTCTCGTCATAGTCGATGATAATCAGCCTGTCTTCATTGAACAAAAAATTTTCATGATGGATATCCCCGTGGACCAAGCCATAATCACAAGAGCCTTCTGTCGCTTTCTTTATTTCTTCCACCAGCAAAGCGCAACTTTCGTAAACCTTGATTTGATTTTTGGGAATATGTTGTCCAAACTCCTGCAAATATTGATTATCATGCCACTGACGGCGTGTGCCCCTTTTTAAAGTGAAGTCTCTGCTGTTGGCATGTACCTTGCCAATCTCTACACCTAGTTTATAAAATAATTCCGGTCGATTCAGATAAGAGTTGTAACTAATGTGCTGTCCTTCAATCTTATCAAATAAAACAAAATAATAAGGAGTAGAGGTATCTTCCAAATCAATACAATAATTATTTTGAATGGTTGCTACCGGAGAGGGGACTTCCAGATGATTTTTTAGATGAAGGAGCCACTCCGCCTCCCCCAAGATGTCTTCTTTTCCCCGATTAGCCTTTGGCGTACAACGCATAATAAAATCAGCGGTGTCCGTCTCCACCTCATAGACAATATTTTGCCAGCCTCTTTTATTTTGTCGTAATGCGCTTACATTTAGATCGTAAAGATTTTTTAATATAGCTTTAACTGTTTCCTCCAATTCGCCGACCCCCTTCCCCCATCACAACAAGCCTCATCTAACTGAATACTTTCACTATAAAGCAACCGTTATTTTATTTCAAACAAAAACCTTCCCTTCAAAAAACAATGGAGCAGGAAGTTTGTCATTGAACAAAAAGCGGAGGTTAGATGGAAGGATTCATAACACGATAGTTTAATTAATTTAAGATCGCTATATTGATTGAAAAAGGATATACTGTATTCAGCTGTACTCAAGAAAACAACAACTGATAACAACGGTCCTTGCCAGCCAGCTTCAAGGCTTCGACAGCCGTTCATTAAACCGATGTTTTTGCCTTTTGGGATGACCTTTATTGTCCCGTGAGTGATACAGTTATTTGCTTTGTTGCTTACAAAAATCAACCACCATTAAAATTGAAACACTGGACGATTTAGATCTTTTGTCACTGGTCTATTATCTTATAAAAGAATTGAAGGAGCGTATCAATGAAATACAAATTAACGTTACTAATGACCCTATTATTGTTTAGCCTGTTAGGAGGTTGTAGCAAGAAACCAGCAGACGACAAATCTACTGACATAACCACAGATGAAACCGCTGAACTCACGGAAAGTAGTACAAAGACTTCTGAAACTACTGAAACAAGCGAGTTTGATACATTATCATTATCAGAACAAATCTTGCTATATGCCAACACCGTAGATCGACGAATCAATGACTACCCGGGGTTGGAAGGTCTAGACTTAAATTATATAATTGAGGGCAATGATCTTTACTTCCAAATTCATAGCGGTGCCGGCTCCGGTCATCCCATCTTTCATCTAATTATTGATGAAAATGGAATTTTACCACTTCAAGGGGTATGTTATGTAGGAATAACAGGATATGAAGCCACTCCTGTGGAGGAAACATTAGTTTCAAAAGAAGAGTTGCTGGATTATTATAAGAAAAATCAGCCAATGATTCAACAGGCAACAGCAAAAGTTAAAGAAAGCACAGAAATTAAGCAACTTTTTTTAGATAGCTTATCCTACGCAGGCATTAGTTTTAAAAATACCGACGGGTCAGTTGAAGTAACTCCGCCAACAGAAGAACAAATTCTGAACTACTTTAAAATGTATGTGATGGATGACCTTAGTAATTTAGCTATCACTGCTGACTCAAAAAATCAGGCGCACTACGGGTATGGAGATGAAGAAACCACCCAACTTATTATTAGATTTGGTGGTGGATTCGCTTATTACGTTTCAATTGAGGGCAACCGTATTATTTATACAGGTTATTCCTTTGGAGGCGTTAGAGATGATCGGACAGTTGAAAAAATCAAACATCAGGATGCTTACTTTGACTTTGCTACTGGGGAACACGGGCTACTCTAACATATCATTACGATTACTAGACACTTTCTGATTATTAGAAGGTGTTTTTTTATTTATGAACTTTTCAAAATCTCTAACAACTCACTGCTTCTTTTCTCCATAAACCATTCAATGGCTGCTCCTTTTTAAGCTGAAAGATGGCTATGAACAAAATGACAGATCCCATAATTGAGAGGAAATGTTGAGGACCAGCAACAAATCTTATACTTGATATTGTTTTTTTGAGAGAGTAAACTGTCTGTGTAAATGTTGAAAAATTCGTAATATTTTCATTTATATGATGTTTAATGTTTTTGAGAATTGTTTCCGAATTCAAAGACAACATGTGAAAAAAATTTTAGACATGTTCAAGGAGTGTACATCTATGGAAAAGTTAAAATGGTTTGCAGGGGGAAAAGAACGAAAAGAGCAAGCAGTCACTCTCATCACAGAGCTGCTCAGCGAGTTAAAGAATGATCCGAAAAGCTACTCATTACAAAAGCTCTTGATTAACTATCAAGAGGACTTGGAAAGACAGCAGACGGCGATTCCCTATATTTTGAGCCGGATGACGATGGATATTTCCAGCGTTATCAGAAAAGAGGAGATCACTTTATCAAAAGACCAGTCAGATAAGTTAAAACAATTAATTTCCCTGTTAAATATTAGATACGGGTATTAAGTAACAGAAACTTACTGATTCCCTTACTGTTATAACTTTTAGAATGAAGACTGGACACATAGTATCGACTCATAAATCAAGCTGAAATCCTAAGACATTAGATTTATTTACAAACTAAAAAGGTCGAGGAGAGTTCCTTCTCCTTAACCTTTTTACAATTTTTAATAGTTTCTCTATGTTTGAATCAAAACCATGGTGATGCATAACCTTGGATAGAAACAGTGATCGTGATGACGGAAAAGCCGGGGAGACAGAACAAAGACTTTACTTGTTTAACCAATCTCTACACTGACAGAGAAAAAAGCCTACGAATTCATTTCGCATGGGTAGATAAAAGAAAAGGAGCCCACTCCTTCCATTCTCCTCAATGATTATCTTGCGAAAGCCCCGGTTAATCGTTATAATGCACTAGAGAGAAAATTCTACAAGAAGAGGAGCTACACATGATTACAGTAACTGATGTAAGTTTACAATTACCTGATCGTAAACTTTTTGATAACGTCAATATTAAATTCACTCCCGGCAATTGTTACGGGTTGATTGGTGCCAACGGAGCTGGAAAGTCAACATTTTTAAAAATTCTATCCGGGGAATTGGACCCAAGTACAGGAAATGTCTCACTAGGGCCTGATGAACGTCTGGCCACTTTGGCACAGGATCACTTTGGCTTTGAAGATTTCACTGTTTTGGAAACAGTGATTATGGGTCATAAACGACTTTATGAAGTAATGAAGGAAAAAGATGCCCTTTATATGAAAGAAGATTTTTCAGAAGAAGACGGCAACATGGCTGCAGAACTGGAAGGGGAGTTTGCTGAGTTAAACGGCTGGGAAGCTGAACCGGAAGCTGCCACACTGCTGCAAGGTTTAAATATTTCAGAAGAACTCCATGACAAAAAAATGAGTGAACTGCCGGAAGGACAAAAAGTTAAAGTCCTGCTTGCCCAAGCTCTGTTTGGTCAGCCGGACGTCTTACTGTTAGACGAGCCAACAAATGGATTAGATACCAAATCTATCGAGTGGTTACAAGAGTTTTTGATCAATTTTGAAAACACTGTGATTGTTGTTTCCCATGACCGCTACTTTTTAAATACTGTGTGTACACACATGGCAGATTTAGACTTCGGAAAAATAAAATTATTTGTGGGCAACTATGATTTTTGGCTGGAATCAAGCCAGTTAGCAGCAAAATTGCAAGCAGACCAAAATGCTAAAAAAGAAGAAAAAGTCAAGGAATTACAAGAATTTATCGCGAGATTCAGTGCCAATGCTTCCAAATCAAAACAAGCAACATCCAGGAAAAAAATGTTGGAAAAAATTGATATTGAAGATATTCAACCTTCCTCTCGGCGCTATCCATTCGTTGGGTTTTCACCTGAGAGAGAGATAGGAAACGACTTGCTGCACGTGGAAAATATTTCTAAAACGATCGATGGAAAAAAAGTTTTAGATAATGTTTCATTTACACTGGCAAAAGGCGATAAAGCTGCCTTCCTATCAAATAATGACATTGTTTTGACGACCTTATTTAAAATATTGATGGGAGAAATCGAACCTGATTCAGGCTCTTTCCGCTGGGGAGTCACAACCTCTCAAGCTTACTTGCCAAAGGATAATTCTACTGAATTTTCTTCTGACATAACGATTTTGGATTGGTTGAGACAGTACGCTTCCAAAGAAGAGGACGATAATACTTTCCTAAGAAGTTTTCTCGGCCGTATGTTGTTCTCTGGAGAAGACGTGATGAAACCTGTGAACGTCCTATCCGGTGGGGAAAAGGTCCGTTGTATGCTTTCTAAATTAATGTTGTCTAAAGCGAATGTCTTGGTCCTTGATGACCCGACAAATCACTTGGACTTGGAATCTATTACGGCATTGAATGATGGTTTGATTGTTTTTAAAGGCGCCATCCTATTTGCTTCCCATGACCATCAGTTTATCCAAACAACTGCCAACAGAATCATCGCTGTTTCTGCTAAAGGTGTTGTAGATTATCCAAATTCATCTTATGATGACTTTTTGGAAAACCAGCGGGTTCAAGCTAAAGTTAAAGAAATTTACTCTTAATTCAAAAGCTGAGAATTAATTTTCTCAGCTTTTTTTATTTTAGTTACTTTTTAGAATCTGCTTGTACAATTTTCCTGAAATGATTTTATAGAGCATGGTTAGTTGATTATGATAAACAAACCTTAGTTTAATCTTTTTTTAATCTTAATCTTTTGATATAATGAAAGCCAATTATCCCATGTGATAGGATATTTAGTCTTAACGCACTGGATGAATCTATAAAGGAGCGAATGAACTTGCGGACATCTATTAAAACTGTTAAACGAATTGTAGTAAAGGTAGGCACGAGCTCCTTAATTTTGCCTAACGGTCGAATGAATTTAAAGGCTATTGACCAGCTATCCTTTACGTTGTCAGACTTGGCAACACAAGAATATGAAATCATCCTCGTGTCATCGGGAGCTATCGGTGCCGGCATGGTTCATCTTAATTTGCCATACAAGCCTCAATCCATTGCGGAACAGCAAGCACTTGCGGCTATCGGTCAATTAGAATTAATGAATTTATATAACCAGCGCTTCAAAGTCTATCATCAAAAATCAGCTCAAGTGTTGCTGACAAGAGACGTTATTGATTTTCCAGAAAGCCGAAGAAATGTTTACAATACTTTTCATGAACTGCTCAAAATGGGAATCATCCCGATTGTTAATGAAAACGACAGTGTTGCTGTTGATGAATTAAATCATCAAACTGTGTTTGGTGACAACGACCAGTTATCAGCCATCGTAGCAAATCTCGTGCAGGCTGATCTGCTCATTATTTTATCAGACATCGACGGTTTCTATTCTGATGACCCGCGAACAAATAAAAAAGCCAAAATTTTTCATCATATTCCTGAAATCACAGCTGATTTATTTGAGTGTTCCGGAGATAAAGGCAGTGAATTAGGGACTGGCGGCATGATTACCAAGCTAAAAGCAGCAGAACTCATTTTAAACAACAATGGAAAAGTTGTTTTAGCTAACGGGAAAAAACCTAGTATTCTCTTTGATATTTTAGATGGAAAAGAAATAGGGACTTTGTTTGGAAAGTAGAAAGGAAGAGAGCCGTATGGATAGTTTAAATCAAATAGGGCAGCAGGGAAAAGAAGCTGCTGTCTTTCTTAACAACTTAGAGTCAAAAAACAAAAATTTAGTTCTCCAAAAAATGATCGATAATCTAAAAAAAAATACTTCAAAAATTATTGAAGTAAATAATAAAGATATCGAACAGGCCAAAAGTGCCGGAAAAACAAGTGCCATTATCGACCGACTGCTTTTAACAGAAGATAGGATAGCAAACATGATTGAAAGTATTGAAACCATCATCGATTTAAAAGATCCCATCGGTAATGTGGATAAAATGTGGCAGACAGATGATAATTTGCTGATTGGGAAAAAAAGAGTGCCGATTGGTGTCATCGGTATCATTTATGAAGCACGTCCGAATGTAACGGTGGAAGCTGCTACTTTATGCTTTAAAGCAGGCAATGCGGTTATTTTAAGAGGGGGAAAGGATGCCTTTCACTCTAATAAACTTTTAGTCTCCTTGATGCAGGAAGCTCTGGCATCTTGCGGTGTCCCTAAACACGCTATTCAATACATTGAAGATGTTTCACATGAAACAGCCGTTAAATTAATGACATTAAACGAATACCTCGATTTACTTATTCCTAGAGGCGGGGCTAATCTTATCCAAACAGTCGTCAAAAATGCTACCGTGCCAGTCATTGAAACAGGGACGGGAAATTGTCATCTGTACATTGATAAGGAAGCTGACCATGCAAAAGCGGTTGAAATACTTATCAATGGCAAATGTCAGCGCCCATCCGTCTGTAATGCCTTGGAAACTCTCATTATCCATCAAGACGTTGCAAAAGTTTTGCTGCCAGTGATTGAAAAACGCTTGGCTGAATTCAATGTTGAAATAAGAGCCGATGAAAATGCCGGCCAATATTTAAAAAATTGGATACCTGCAACAGACGAAGATTATGCTACCGAATTTTTAGATTACATTTTAGCGATTAAAACTGTCAACTCACTGGAAGAAGCTTTGAAACATATCCAAACTTACAGTTCAAAACATTCAGAGGTTATTGTCAGTGAAAATTATTCTGCAACTCAAGCCTTCTTACAGCAAGTAGATGCTGCTGCAGTCTATGCTAATGCTTCCACCCGCTTCACTGATGGCAGTATGTTTGGATTTGGCGGAGAAATCGGCATCAGTACTCAAAAACTTCACGCCAGAGGTCCTATGGGGTTAGAAGAATTAACTTCCATCAAATATATTATCTACGGTGACGGGCAGATAAGAAATTAATAGAAAAGCGAAAACTATACTAAACTTTAAATTATAGAAGCTGTCACTCATGAGATTTAAAAAAACCACCTCTCAGATATTTTAAAATTATCTGGAAGGTGATTTTTTAGTATGCTTTATCAGAATTTCTAAAAAAAGATATTTAATTTTACTAAAAACCCCTTTTATTTCATACTTTTCGTGTTTGCAACTATAAGTTGCGTCTATGCAACAGAATGAATCTTGCCTTTTTAAGACCCTTTCTTTAATATACAGATATAGGAGGTGAAGCAATGTTTGGTGAAAAGTTAAAAGAGTTACGAAAAGAAAAAGGAATTTCCCAAGAACAATTATCAGAATTGCTGGACGTTTCCAGACAATCGATTTCTCGTTACGAAAACGGCACTGCCCAGCCGGATTTTGATAAATTGATTACCTTGTCAAAATATTTTGAAGTCTCCATAGACTCATTGCTGGACAACTCAATGGAGGAAGCCTCCAGTTCTACTATGAACACTAAAGGAAGCAATAAAATCTCCATAACCAGTGTGCTCAATGGCAAGGTGTCTTCTTTTTATAAGTTTGTTTTATCCCCAGTAATGTGGAAAAAGGGTTATCATCCAGAAATCCTGCTGATGGGTGTGGATAGCCACAGCTTTTGGGGTGATAACACCGTAGCATTAGGATGGTATAAAACAAGAGAAGATGCTGAAAAAGAACTTAAACAAATTTTAAACGACATGTCACAAGGAAAAACAGTGTATGATTTACAGTATTATGTAAATGTTAAGAAAAAAGGGATCTTTGATATCCAAGTAGAATAATTGCTTAAAATTTAATAAGTTAAGTAAATTAATCTCGCTCAAACAGAGTTATTATTAAATTGATAAAATAAAAAGATGCTCAGAAAGTTCTTTAAAACTTTCTGAGCATCTTTTATTTCACGATAGAAAATACTGCCAGCGCCCCTGCTCCTGTGTGACAAGCAATCGTAGGCCCCATAGGATACATCTCAATAGGAAGCCCTAAGTCTGACAAAGATTCCTTTAAGTGTTCCCCAGCCTCAATATCTCCCGCATAGGCGATATAAATAGCCGAAGTGTCCCCTATCGAAATATGTTCCTTGGTTTGCTCTACCAACTTATCCAGTGATTTCCGGCGCCCCCGGACTTTCCCTTGGTTAATCAATTTCCCTTGGTCATTGACGACAATAATCGGCTTTATGTTCATTAAACTTCCCACGGTCGCAGTAGTTTTAGAAATTCTGCCGCCTCGTTCCAAATATTTTAAATCATCTACCGTCACCCAGGATTGGACTCTTGTTTTTAATTGATTGATTGTATCTAACGCTTCTTCTACGCCCGCCTGCTGATTTCTCAAATCTATTAATTCCTTCACCAGCATCCCCTCTCCAAGGCACGCTTGTTTCGAATCGATCAAATGAATAGGCGCTTTTGAGCCTTTCTCCTCATTCAGCATATCTAACGCTGCTACAGCGTTAGAATAAGACCCGCTTAAACCGGAGGAAAAACCTAAATAGATGATAGGTATTTGATTTTCTTCCAGCATTTCTTTAAATTTTTCTAAGTAGACACCGATATTTATTTGAGAAGTAGCTGCCAATTTCCCTTGCTGAAGCTCTTTGATCAGCCATTGACTGCTAAAAGTTTTGCCTAAATCATCTTCATACTCTTTCCCATCCAATGTCACAACCATGGAAACAATCTGGACATTCTCTTTTTCCAACAAATCATAGGGTAAATCACAACATGAGTCCGTTAAAATTCTAAAGTTCATTTTGATGCTCCTCCTAGATTGTCCTTCATCTTTTACCAAAATCCCATTATCAATCATAAAACAATCTTCAAAAGCTAATAATTTCCCCACACGCCCTCAAGAATATTTGTTTGAGAACGGTCTGGCCCTACTGAAAATGTCGAAATGCGGACACCCACCAACTCAGATATAAAATGAATATATCTTCTGGCATTTTCAGGTAATTCTGCCAATGTTTTGCACTTGGTAATATCTTCTGACCAACCAGGTAATTCTTCGTAAACCGGTGTGCAGCGAGACAGTTCTTTTAAGCTGGCAGGATAGTGATAGATTTTTTTGCCATCGAGCTCATACGCCGTACAGATTTTCACTGTCTTTAGACCACTTAACACATCAATTGAATTTAAAGATAAATTAGTCAGGCCTGAGACACGCTTTGAATGCCGCATGACAACTGAATCAAACCAGCCCACTCGTCTAGGTCGCCCAGTCGTGGTTCCATATTCTTTTCCAATTTCACGGATTCGATCACCAACTTCACCAAACAGCTCTGTTGGAAATGGTCCGTCCCCGACTCTTGATGTGTACGCTTTACAGACCCCAACCACCTTGTCGATTTTAGAAGGCCCGACACCGCTGCCGATAGTAACGCCTCCGGCAACAGGATTGGAGGAGGTGACAAAAGGATAGGTACCTTGATCAATGTCCAGCATGACCCCCTGTGCCCCTTCAAACAAGACCCGTTTGCCATTATCCAGCGCATCATTCAAAACAACCGATGTATCACATACATATTTTTTGATTTCCTGTCCATACTGATAGTATTCTTTGAAAATTTCAGAAAAATCCATTGGTTCATCGTCATAAACTTTAACAAATTGAAGATTTTTTTCTTTTAAATTTATTTCTAATCTTTCAGCAAAAACTTCTTCATCAAGTAAATCTGCAATCCTGATGCCTACCCTTGCTGCTTTGTCCATATAAGCGGGTCCTATCCCTTTGATTGTTGTCCCGATTTTTTGGTCCCCTTTAGACTCTTCTTGCAATTGATCCAGCTTGATATGGTAAGGTAAAACAACATGGGCCCGATCTGAAATTCTAAGATTTTTCGTCTCGATGCCCTGATCTTCTAAATATTTTAATTCTTCTGTCAATGACTTGGGATTGATGACAACACCATTTCCAATCACACTTATTTTTTCTTCATAAAAAATCCCTGAAGGAACGAGATGCAATTTATACGTTACGCCGTCAAACTTGATTGTATGTCCAGCGTTATCTCCTCCTTGGTAACGAGCAATCACTTCGGCATTTTCACTTAAAAAATCTGTGATTTTTCCCTTTCCCTCGTCTCCCCACTGTGTTCCCACAACTACTATTGACGGCATATGAAGGCTCCTCTACAATTAATTTCTAATTCTTGCTTATTTTACCAAGTTATACCCATAAAATCAATAAATATCGAACATTAAAAATACTATGATTTTTTAAACAAGATATAGGCGAACTATAACATTGTAACCAACATTTAAAACAACAAAAACCGAACATTAAAAATCTGTTCGGTTTGAAATTGATGAAAATTTATTAAACTGTTTGATAAAGAGCAATTCCACAGTCCCTCGGGCACCACTTCTGTTTTTTTCAATGATAACTTCGATGATATCATTTTCTTCTCTTTCATCGGCATCCTCATCACTGTCTCGCTGATAATAATCTTCTCGATAAAGAAATGCCACGATGTCTGCGTCTTGTTCAATAGACCCCGATTCCCGAATATCACTTAACACCGGTCTTTTATCTTGACGCTGTTCCACTCCACGTGACAACTGAGAAAGTGCAAGGACAGGAACTTTTAATTCTTTCGCTAATTTTTTTAATTGTCGGGAAATATCAGAAACTTCCTGTTGCCGGTTTTCTTTATTATTACCTTCAATCAACTGCAAGTAATCAATTAATATCAACCCTAAGTTTCCGTTTTCCTGAGCTAACTTCCGGCACTTTGCACGGATTTCACTGATTTTTATCCCTGGCGTATCGTCGATATATATATCAGCCTTGGACAGACTTCCCATGGCCATAATCAAGTTTGACCATTCTTCTTCAGTCAGCTGACCTGTTTTTAAATGACTGGCTTCAATCGTTCCTTCAGCACAAAGCATCCGATTGACCAATGCCTCAGCCCCCATTTCAAGACTGAATACAGCCACTGCACGATCAGTTTTTGTTCCGACATTTTGAGCGATATTTAAAGCAAAAGCAGTCTTCCCTACTGCAGGTCTAGCTGCTAAAATAATCAGTTCTTCCGCCTGCAATCCTGCGGTCATCTTATCCAAAGCTAAGTATCCCGTTGGCAGTCCTGTAATATCTTCCTCTAATTGGGATAAGCGATCAATTTCCGCGAAAGAAGTATTCAACACTTCAGAAATAGGTAAGAAGCCTGAGCGATTTCTTTTCTCAGAAACCTCTAGGATTTTCTTCTCAGCTTCGTCCAAAATTGCTTCCACATCATCCCTTTGTTCAAAGCCTTTAGTCACAATTTCAGTTGCAGTCGCGATTAAATTCCGTAACAAAGATTTTTCTTCAACAATTCTAGCATAGTGTCCTACATTTGCTGCTGTTGGGACGACCAGCGCTAGTTCAGTTAAATAATTCAGACCACCCACATCTTCTAATAAATTCAAAGTTTCTAGCTGATCTTTGACTGTAATAACATCGATAGCCTCGTTACGGTCATTCAAATGGCTCATCATTTGGAAAATCAGCTGATGGCTTCTGCGATAAAAGCTTTCACTTGTAAGATATTCCATAGCTTCTATAATGGCATCAGAATCTAAAAAAACTGAACCCAGTACAGCTTGCTCTGCTTCAATATTTTGAGGAGGAATTCTATCTTGCATTAATTCACTCATTTACTCATTCCCCTTATACTTAACGTATTATTCATTCACCACATGAACCTTCAGCACAGCTGTTACTTCCGAATGCAGCTTAATCGGAACCCTTGTGTACCCTAAAGCTCTGATAGGTTGAGGCAAGTCCATTTTACGTCGGTCGACTTTAAGTTTGTGTTCTTTTTTTAGTCCTTCTGCAATTTGTTTCGAAGTAATCGAACCAAACAATCTTCCATCCTCACCTGATTTTGCTTTTAGCAGCACTTCAAAACTTTCAGATTCGATGGCTTTTTTCAATTCTTCAGCCTCGGCTTTTAATTCTGCTTCTTCTCTTTCTCTCGCCTTCTGTTTGGCTTTTAATTCAGATAAGCCTGCTGCTGTTGCTTCTTTTGCTAATCCTTTTTTTATAAGAAAATTTTGAGCATACCCGCTTGAAACTTCTTTAACTTCACCTTTTTTTCCTTGTCCTTTAACATCTGATAAAAAAATAACTTTCATATTCATTTCACACCTTTGTATGTTTTCTCTTATCCATTCTAACACAAATCACACAAGCAATAAACCTTGTTACTCAACCAAAATGTTTCACGTGAAACATTTTAAAACAAGTCTATTTTTTTCTAAACCATTCTCTAAACTATTCGGATTCTCATCTATTATATATAAAAAAACTTAAACATCATATACTTCAGGAAAATTTTATATTAATTTTTTCCAAAACATTTCATGAAACCTTCATTTACAAATAAAAAAGACTTGCATTTCTGCAAATCTTTAAAATTTATTATTCTTCTGCTACGAATGGCAATAATGCCATGATTCTAGAACGTTTGATTGATGTTGTCAATGTTCTTTGATGTTTAGCACATGTTCCTGTCACACGACGAGGTAAAATTTTTCCTCTTTCTGAAATAAATTTACCTTTTAATAGTTCTACGTTTTTATAATCTACATGGTCTATGTGATTTGCACAAAAATAACATACTTTACGACGGGGTTTTCTTCCGCCTCTTCTTTGTTGCGCCATTATATTCCCTCCTCGATTTTAGAATGGTAAGTCATCATCAGAAATATCGATTTGCGAGCTAGAGGCAAAAGGATCTGCATCTCTGCCGAAATCAGGAGTACTAGGACTACTATTCTGTGATGGGTTTGAAGATTGGTTAAATGATTGATTAAACTGTTGATTGCCGCTAGTATTACCACCGCTATACGGTTGGTTGCTTACTCTTTGCTCGTTTGTCGCTTTAGACTCTAAGAAATGGAAAGAATCACACAGGACTTCTGTCACATAAACTCTTTGGCCTTGTTGGTTTTCATAGTTACGTGTTTGAATTCTTCCTTCAACCCCGATTAAGGATCCTTTGCGTGTATAGTTAGCTAGAGTTTCTGCACTCTTTCTCCAAATAACACATTGGATAAAATCAGTTTCGCGTTCTCCGGCTTGATTCGTAAACCGACGATCAATCGCAAGAGTAAACGTAGCGACTGCTAAACCACTAGAAGTATAGCGTAAATCTGGATCTCTAGTCAGTCTTCCTACAAGTACAACATTGTTAATCACATTTACAGCCCCCTTCCGCTCAAAAATGTTTCACGTGAAACATTTTTAGTTTTCTTCTTTGACAATCATATGACGTAAGATATCATCATTAATTTTTGCAAGACGATCAAATTCATTGATGCCTTTTGCGTTTTCAGAAGAAACTTTTACGATACGGTAAAATCCCTCACGAAAATCATTGATTTCGTAAGCTAGACGGCGTTTTTCCCAATCTTTCGATTCTAAAACCTCAGTACCGTTATCTTTCAAAATTGCATCGAAACGTTCTACTAAAGCATTTTTAGCTTCTTCATCAATGTTTGGACGAATGATGTATGTGATTTCATAATTCGTTGATTTGCTCATTGATTACACCTCCTTATGGTCTCTGGCTCCAATGTTTCATTAGAGCAAGGAAGAGTAGTTGTTACACTACCCACAATTAAATACTATACTACGAAAAAACAATAAAATCAAGCTAAGAAAGTAATCAATAACCTAAATTACTGATTACTTTCTTTTTACTCTTTTTCTGTGGTTTCTTCTTCTGTTTCATCATCTTCATCTGGCTCAACAATTGCCATAGTGGCAACTTTTGTTTGGTCATCGACTCTAATCAGTCGAACGCCTTGTGTTGCTCTGCCTGTTTGAGAGACAGAATCGATACTGAATCTGATAATGACTCCTTGGTCAGTGATTACTAGAACATCTTCATCTCCGCTAACCGTGGTCAAACCAACCAGTGGTCCATTTTTCGGAGTGATATTGGCAGTTTTTATTCCTTTTCCGCCTCGTCCTTTCACTGGATACTCACTTGAAGAGGTCCGTTTACCATAACCTTTTTCCGTGATAATAAAGACTTCACTTTCTGGTTCCAAAATATCCATACCAATGACAAAATCGTTTTCTCTTAGGCGTACCCCACGAACTCCTGTTGCAGTTCGTCCCATATCTCTTACGGTATTTTCATTAAACGTCACAGAATAGCCTAAACGAGTCCCGATAATCACATTTTTCTTCCCATTAGTAATAGAAACGTTAATCAGCTCATCATTTTCTTTCAGACCGATGGCAATTAACCCATTGCTGCGGATATTTGCAAAGGCAGAAGCATTGGTCCTCTTCACTACTCCCATTCGAGTTGTAAAGAAGAGATATTTCTCCTCATCTGCGACACCTGAAACATTGATAATAGCTTGAACTTTTTCAGATGAGTCCACTCCCAGCAAATTGATGATAGGAAGTCCTTTGGCTGTTCTTCCGTACTCTGGTATCTCATACCCTTTGGCACGGTAAACTTTCCCGGTATTCGTAAAGAAGAGTAAGGAATCATGGGTAGAACATGAAATCAATGTTTCAACAAAATCATCGTCATGCATTCCCATCCCTTGAACTCCACGGCCTCCACGTTTTTGCGTCCGGAATTCTGAACTTGGCAAACGTTTGATATAACCATTATGAGTCAATGTGATCACGATATCTTCTTCTTCGATCAAGTCTTCATCTTCAAGACTTAGGACTTCTCCTATCAGTAACTCTGTCCGGCGGTCATCACTGTACTTCCGCTTGATTTCATCTAATTCTGTGGAAATAATTTCTAAAATACGATGATGATTTTCCAAAATATCTGTTAAATCAGCAATTAATTCTAATAATTCCTGATATTCTTTTTCGATTTTATCTCTTTCCAAACCTGTCAGGCGTCGTAAACGCATATCCAAGATAGCTTGTGCTTGACGATCAGATAATTCAAACGTCT
Organism: Vagococcus elongatus; assembly: GCF_003987645.1. Lineage (GTDB taxonomy): Bacteria > Bacillota > Bacilli > Lactobacillales > Vagococcaceae > Vagococcus_A > Vagococcus_A elongatus. The sequence goes on along the minus strand of NZ_NGKA01000009.1, from coordinate 35,942 downwards.
CAATCAAGGCATTTTTGGCGATTTCATCAGATTGGGAACCACGGATGATTTTTATAATTTCATCAATATGGTCTAGAGCAATCCTTAAACCTTCCAAAATGTGTGCGCGATCTTCCGCACGTCTTTTATCAAAAAGAGTTCTCCGTCTAATAACGTCTTCCTGATGTGCGAGATAATGCTCTAGGATAGCTTTCAAACCTAATAACTTAGGCTCTCCATTGACAATCGCTAACATATTAAATCCGAAAGAACTCTGCAATGCCGTCAACTTATACAAGTTATTCAATACGACTGATGCACTCATATCTCGGCGAATTTCAATGACTATACGCATACCCTCTCTGGAAGATTCATCTCTCAGATCAGTAATCCCTTCAATACGTTTTTCTCGGTGCAAGTCCGAAATACGTTCGATTAATTTTGCTTTGTTTACCATGTAAGGCAACTCTGAAACGAGGATTCGTTCTTTTCCGTTAGTCATCTCTTCAATTTCAACTTTTGCCCTGACTGTGATAGAACCTCTGCCTGTTTCATAGGCTCGTCGGATGCCCGATTTTCCCATGACCAGTCCCCCTGTTGGAAAGTCTGGTCCCGGTATTACCTCCATCAGTTCCATCGTCGTAACATCAGCATCATCCATCAATAATTTTACTGCACTGATGACTTCCCCTAAATTATGAGGCGGGATATTTGTAGCCATACCAACAGCAATCCCTGTCGTCCCGTTCACTAACAAGTTAGGAAATCTTGCAGGTAAAACACTAGGTTCTTTTTCAGATTCATCATAGTTCATCTGAAAATCAATGGTGTCTTTGTTGAGGTCCCTTAGCAGCTCCAAGGCGATTTTACTCATACGCGCCTCAGTGTACCGCATCGCCGCTGCACCGTCGCCATCGACCGATCCGAAGTTCCCATGACCATCCACAAGCATGTTGCGGTAGCTGAAGGGCTGTGCCATTCTGACCATGGATTCATAGATTGCACTGTCGCCGTGAGGGTGATATTTACCCATCACATCCCCAACGATTCTGGCAGACTTTTTATGAGGTTTGTCTGGTGTGATTCCCAGTTCATACATTCCATACAAAATACGTCTGTGTACTGGTTTTAAGCCGTCTCTCACATCAGGTAAAGCTCGGGACACGATAACACTCATTGCGTAGTCAATAAATGATGTTTCCATTTCACTGGTTAGATTGACATCAATAATATTTTCATTTAATTCTTCTGACATGAATGTTTTTCTCCTTACTTTTCACTTTAATTTATACTTTATACATCCAAATTGCTGACATACCGAGCATTGATTTCGATAAACTCTCTTCTAGGTTCCACACGGTCACCCATCAGTTTTTCGAATATTTCATCGGCCTTGATGGCATCGTCCACAGTGACCCGCAGCATCACGCGATTTTGGGGATCCATGGTGGTTTCCCATAGCTGATGATCGTCCATTTCCCCTAAACCTTTGTAACGCTGTATTGACGGCTTAGGCGTCTCTGGCAGTGCTTCAATAGTTGCTGCCAAGTTATCATCTGCATCTTTTCCAGGCTGTATATAGGTGATTTTTTTACCCTGCTTGACACCGTATAGGGGCGGCTGGGCAATATAGACAAAACCAGCTTCCACAATGGGACGCATATAGCGATAGAATAAAGTTAGGAGTAATGTTCTGATATGAGCACCATCCACATCTGCATCTGTCATAATGACCAGTTTATGATACCGAGCTTTTGACACATCGAAATCGTCTCCAAACCCTGTCCCCATGGCAGTAAATAGGGAGCGGATTTCTTCGTTGCCTAAAATTTTATCCATGGAAGCTTTTTCCACATTCAAAATTTTTCCGCGGATCGGTAAAATCGCTTGAAATTCACGATCTCTTCCTTGTTTAGCAGAGCCTCCCGCGGAATCTCCCTCAACTATGAATAATTCACATCTTTCTGGGTCTCTGCTGGAGCAATCCGCTAATTTCCCCGGCAAATTGCTGATTTCTAAAGCTCCTTTACGGCGAGTCATCTCACGCGCTCTTTTAGCTGCCATTCTAGCTTTAGAAGCCAAAATCCCTTTATCTACCACTTGTTTCCCTACGGAAGGATTTTCCAATAAAAATTTTGAAAGTGCTTCAGAAAATAATCGATCCGTAACACCGCGAACTTCTGAATTTCCTAATTTAGTCTTGGTCTGACCTTCAAACTGAGGATCAGGGTGTTTAATTGAAATGACGGCGGTCATTCCTTCACGCACGTCTTCTCCAGAAAGGTTATCTTCTGTTTCCTTGATAAGTCCTTTTCTTTTCCCGTAATCATTGATAGCACGAGTCAAGGCAGTTTTAAAACCGACTTCATGTGTCCCGCCTTCATAAGTATGAATGTTGTTGGCGAAACTCAATAAATTAGTGTGGAAACCATCTGTGTATTGCAAAGCGACTTCGATGATGATCTCATCTTGCTCTCCCTCAATGTAAATCGGGTGATCAAACAAAACTGTTTTGTTAGCATTCAAGTGCTCTACGTAGCTTTTAATCCCGCCTTCATAATGATACTCTGCTTCTTTTTCTCGTCCTTCTCGCTTGTCTTCGACAGTCAATTTCAGTCCTCTGTTCAAGAAAGCCAGTTCCCTTAGACGTGTCGCTAATTTATCAAATTCAAATTCCACTGTTTCTTTAAAAATTTCCTGATCTGGAATAAAATGAACGGTGGTTCCTTGTCTGTCTGTTTCACCGATTACTTTCAAATCATCTACCACAAGACCCCTTGAAAATTCTTGATAATGAATTTTCCCATCCTTATAAACTTTTACTTCCAGAGTAGAAGATAAAGCATTGACAACTGAAGACCCCACACCGTGAAGTCCGCCAGATACCTTATAGCCCCCGCCGCCAAATTTTCCTCCGGCATGCAGGACGGTAAAAACTGTTTCCACTGCGGGACGACCGGTCTTTGCTTGAATCCCTACTGGAATCCCACGACCGTTATCAATCACTGTGATACTTCCATCTACTTCGATAAAAACATTGATTTCATCGCAATAGCCGGCTAAAGCTTCATCGATAGAATTATCAACTATTTCCCAAACTAAATGATGCAATCCTTGTCCGCTGGTCGAACCAATATACATTCCTGGACGTTTTCTAACAGCTTCTAATCCTTCTAAAACTTGAATTTGGCTAGCATCATATTCATGTTCTACTTTATCTTTTTCTTCAGTCATTTAGTTGCTTCAAATCCTTTCCATTCATCTGATTGATAACATCAGTTCTGATTATTTGATTATTTGATCTTTCCATTCACCACATTAAAAATTTCTGGGGTAGTGGTCATTTTATGACTCAAATGAGTGAGTGTCGTAGTTGAAAGAAACGTTTGAATCTTACCATCAATAGTTTCCAATAAATGAATTTGTCGGTCATCATCCAACTCACTCATCACATCATCAAGTAATAAAATCGGGTATTCCCCTATTTCTTCCCGAACCAGTTCTAGTTCAGCTAATTTCACACTTAATGCTGTCGTTCGCTGCTGTCCTTGTGAACCAAAACTCTGAACATTTTTTTCATCAATAAAAAACATTAATTCATCCCGGTGGGGACCTAAACTGGTGCTTTGACTAAGCAGGTCCCGTTTTAAGTTTTTTTCCATCTTTTCGATGAAAGCTTCCTTGATATTTTCTACAGACATATCAGGAGTAATATCGATTGTGGGGACATAACGCATAGATAATTTTTCATTATGTCCTGTGACTTTTCCGTGGATGATTTGTGCCCATTTTTCTAGTTTTTGTAAAAATTGATGTCTTAAATAAATAACATGACTTCCAGAAGAAGCCAGCTGCTCCGTAAGGATTTCTAAATAAGTAAAATCTACTTTATTATTCCCCGTCTTCTTTAAATAACGGTTACGCTGTTTTAAAACTTTTTGATACACCGTGAGATAATAAAGATATAATGGATCAATCTGTCCTAACTCCATGTCGATAAAACGTCTTCTAAGTTGAGGCGAACCCTTAATCAAAGACAAATCTTCTGGGGCAAATAACACCACATTGAGTTTTCCCACATAATCGCTTAATTTTCTTTGTTCCAAATGATTGATTTTAGTCTTCTTACCATTGGGAGTGATAGACATTTCTAATATCAACTGGCTGTTTTTTTTCTCTATTTCACCGCTGATTCTAGCATAATCTTTTCCCCACTGAATGATTTCTTTTTCCTGATTGGTCCGATGACTCCTTGTCATAGCGAGAACATAAATACTCTCTAATAAATTAGTTTTTCCTTGAGCATTTTCTCCTAAAAAAATGTTAAGTGATTGAGAAAAATTCAAATCCAATTCGTGATAGTTGCGGTAATTTTCAAGAGACAATCTAGTCAGCTTCATCAGTTAGTTCCTCATTGGAAAGAGGGGTTTCCGGATTTTTAGCCATAAAAAAAATACCTCCATCAGGTAATTCTACCATCGTTCCCGGATAAAGCTTTTTGCCTCTGCGATTTTCAAGTTCTCCGTCTACAAAAACGGCGTGCTCTTGTAAATACCACTTGGCCATACCGCCACTTGAAATTTGATCAACTTCTTTTAAAAATTGACCCAAGGTAATAAACTCACCTTGAATAATGAATTTTTTCTTCAAAATATCACCTTCTTCTCACTAATGACTACTCGTCTATTATACCATTTTTTATAGGTAAAACCAAATAAACATCAATACTATTTGATTTAAGCCTTTTTGGTCAAAAAAAGGTGTTTAATCCTAAAATGATTACCTCCTTTAAAATTAGCTTTTTTTTAGTTTTTAGAATTTCTGAAATTTTTCACATAAAAAAACAGTTGCTTAAAAATTAGAGTTTTTAGTCTATCTTTTAAGCAACTGCAACCTAGTCATCTTAATTATTCTATTGATAGTAAGGTATAGAAAATCACTACCACACCACATACTATTGTTGTGGCATACACTATATCGTATAAAGTAACAGTATATTTGGATGTTTTTATATTTTCTTCCTTTTTGTAACTAGCTTCTCTTTTTTGCAAAAAATTAAAACCATTCATCCCTATGTAACCCATACTGATTGTCTGAACTAGTAAAAGTAAAACAGTAAGTTTTAATGGTAAATTTTTTGCCTGATTAGCGATAAAAGAAGAAAATATATTACTAATTAATAACGAGAAAATAAACCACATATCTGTTTCTTTTGTATCTTCACTTAACCTTTTTATTATCTGTTCATCTCCCTTGATTAATTTGTCTAGCGAAATTTCATAAACATTGCTAATCATAACTAAACTATTGATGTCCGGCAGTGTTCGTCCTGTTTCCCAGTTTGAAATGGTTTGTCTAGAAACATGAATTTTTTCAGCTACTTCTTCTTGAGTTAGTTTAATTTCTTTTCGTCTATTTTTTAATTTTTGTGACAGCTCCATAATACGCTCCTTTGTTATTACCATAAATCAATACATGAAATCTATCTATCAAAAGTTTTTATTATCTGAAGATAGTCCACTATAAACCCCTTTGACATTCTTATTTTTTAACCTTTCTTTTGCTAATTACACATCTCTAACAATTTAATATTAAATGAGTGATAGCAGTCTATTGGTTACTGAAGATTTAGCAACGTTGACTATTCCGTTATAAAATATATATTAAGAAATTTTTCAGGTTGTATACCTGAGATATTTTTGCTCTGATACAGTCTATATATTCAATAAACAATCAAAAAGCAATAACTGCTTTTTAATTAAAGTGTCTTCTTTTGTACCGCAATTTTTAGCCTCTAGGTGAACAGATTTATATTGTTCAAGGTTTGATTAACTATTAAATAACGAAACCGGCGAAGAGTTACCCCTTCACCGGTTGGCTGATTTATATTCAGTTTATGTTTAAACCACACTATTAACCAGATAATTTTTTTTAACTTGTTCTGACTGGTGTGATTAGTTGAATAAATGATAAGCCGTTGTCCGTTGGTTCTAAAGTGAAGGGGCGCAGAGCTGAAATAAATTTTATCGTAATATCGATAGCTCCAAAGGCTTTTAGCGCATCTTTCATATAATCCGGATTAAAGGATATCTCCAACGGGTCACCAGAAACTTTTTTAAAGGTCAGTTCTTCCTGCACATTTCCGATTTCAGGAGAATTTCCGTAAATAGTAACTTCATCCGCCTGAATGGACAAACGAACCACATTGTTTCGACCTTCGTGGGACAGCAACGAGGCACGATCGATCGCTGCCATTAAGGATGGGGCATTGAATTCGATTTCTGTATTAAAACTTGCTGGAATCAATCTTTTCGTATCTGGGTATTTCCCTTCAAGAAGACGGGAATAAAAATTCATGTTTTCTGTGCGAAACAATACTTGGTTTTCCATGATATTTATTTCCACTGTTTCTTCTTCGTCTGAGAAGGAACGGGATAGTTCTATCAAACTTTTACCAGGAATAACGATATCAAAGTTTTGACTGACATCTGTGATAGGAATTTCCCTTTGAGACAGTCGGTGACTATCAGTAGCAACAGCAAGTAACTTTTCTGCTTCCAAAGTAAAATGAACACCGGTCAAGATTGGGCGGCTTTCATGCATGGAAACTGCAAAAACTGTTTCATTAATGATTTTGTTTAATACGCGGATAGACAATTTTAATTGGTTTTCTTCCTCAATAACCGGCAAGTGAGGGTAGCTGTCAGCTCCGATGCCATTAACAACAAATTCTGCTGAACCGGAAGAGATTTTGACTTGGAGGTTATCTAAAACCTCGAAAGTAAATAATTCTTCTGGTAATTTTCTGACGATATCTCCAAAAAATCGAGCTTGTAAAACAACAGCACCGGTACTTTCAATTAATAATTGAGCTTTTTCATTTTCTTTCGGTAAAAATTTTTCAATGGAGATATCTCCATTACTACCAGTTAATAAGAGACCTTCCTGACTGAGTTCAATTTTAATCCCAGTTAAAATCGGAATCGTGGTCTTAGAAGAAATAGCACGTTGAACAACATTTAACTCGTTTAAAAAGACGTTACGATTTAAAATAAATTTCATGATAAGGGAATTCCTTTCTTTTATATTATATATATATATTAAAAGATAATAGTAGTAGTAGGTCCTGTGTATTCTGTGGAAAACAAGGGTCAAGCTAAAAGTACGAATAGTTTTCCACTTGTGTAAAACATGTGAATAACTAGTGTTTTTTTTAATAGTTATTCACAGGCTAAATTAAGAGCATGCCTTTGATGTCATCGACTTCTTTTACTAGTTTGCTGTCTGATTCTAACAGTTTTTCAATTTTTTCATGGGAATGGATCACTGTGGTATGATCTTTGCCCCCAAATTCTGCTCCTATTTTAGGAAGAGAGTTATCGGTTAATTCCCTAGATAAATACATTGCAATCTGTCTCGGGAGTACAATGGATTTGACACGGCGTTTGCCTTTTAAATCTTTCAATTCAATATGATAATATTCGCATACTTTTTCTTGGATCGCTAAAATCGACAGCTGGTTTTTTTGAATGACTGGCCGCAATGTTTTCAGCGAATCCGCAGCAAGACTGGTGGTAATGTCTTGACCATTCATTGTTGCGTAAGCTTGGACACGTACCAGAGCCCCTTCTAACTCTCGAATATTGGAGTCGATTTGACCGGCGATGTAGCTTAACGTGTCGTTCGGGATTTCAAGTCGTTCTGCATCAGCTTTTTTTCTTAAAATAGCGATTCTAGTTTCCAAGTCAGGAGGGGTGATATCTACTGATAGGCCCCAAGCAAACCGAGAAACAAGCCGTTCCTGTAATTTAGGAATTTCATTAGGCAAGCGGTCGCTAGTTAAAACAATTTGTCTGCCATCATTGTACAGTGCATTAAACGTATGGAAAAATTCCTCCTGTGTGCCTTCTTTTTCTGCGAAAAACTGTATATCATCTACTAATAGTAAATCAACGTTTCGATAGGCTTGGCGAAATTCTTCTGATGTCCGATTTTGGATTGAATTAATAAAATCATTGGCAAAAGTTTCGCTGCTCACGTATTTCACTTTGGCATCAGGATAGTTCAACAACATCTGATGACCGATAGCATGCATTAAGTGAGTTTTACCTAGACCCACGCCGCCATAAAAAAATAAAGGATTGTAGGTACCTCCAGGATCTTCTGCTACCACTAAAGCAGCAGCGTGGGCCATCTGGTTTCCTTTACCGATAACAAACGTATCAAAAATATATTTAGGATTTAAAAAAGCTTTTCTGCTGCTTTGTCTGGCTTGTTCAGTCAAAACAGTATGTTCCTCAATCGTCGGCTCTTCAATCGCCGGCTGATTATTTTGAATAATAAAAACGGGGGTGATTTCTTCTCCTGTTAATTGAAAGCCCGTTTCAACGATTTTGGTAGACAGATTCTTCTCCCAGTATTCTTTGTGTAAGGCAGAAGGCACTTCAATCGTTAATAAATTATCAACAAGACTGATGGGGGAAGCTTGTTCGATCCAGGCATTGAAGCTGGGGGTAGTTAAAATTTTACGATAACTGTCTTCCAACTCTTTCCAAATATATTCGATATTTGGCATTTTTCATTTCCTCCTCACTCATAGAATGTCTTTCTTATTTTAGCATTAAAAAAAAAAGTTTTCCACTGATGTTAAAGATTGGGGAAAAGAAACTCACAAATTAAATTGGCAGTTTTCCACAGCAGGTCAAAATTGTGAGTAATTTTATAGGGATTTTCTAATAAGAACAAACGTATGTGGAAAAGAAAGTGTGTTGTTATAGGATTTAAAAGGGTTATACACAAGGGAGGACTCTTTGTGGAAAAACATGTTAACAAGTATGGATATGTGAGTAAGCTCATGAAAACCTTGTGGATTGTTATAAGCGAATAAGGTGGTTTTCCACAGAAAATAAAGTTTATCCACAAAATTTGTGGATAGTTAAAAAAAATTTTTAAAAATTGCTCAGATAAAAAGTTGACATATTTTCGATAAATTCGTATAATACTAAGGTCTGTCTAGTTAATTTAGAGAGTAGATACATAAAAAGTCAAGGAGGTGGCTCGGGATGAAAAGAACCTATCAACCAAGCAAACGTAAACATAAAAGAGTCCATGGATTCCGCAAACGCATGAGCACAAAAAATGGTCGTCGAGTGTTAGCAAGCAGACGCCGTAAGGGAAGAAAAGTATTATCTGCATAAAGTAAGACTTATTCAGTGGTATATTTTTTATCCCTTACTGAATCTAGTTGAACTAATCGGGCATTTTGAGGCGCTTTATTTCCCACTAGTATGAGTGGCAGACAGCGCAGCTGAATGCGGGATAAACCGCTGAACTTATTCAGTGGTTTTTTTATTTATATCTGCCAATTTTTAGTTTTTTTCCGTGCTTTTATGCTATCATGGAAGAGTGCAAAATTTGTTACGCTGCAGATGAAAGGAAATCTGTATGAAAAAGAAATACCGGATAAAAAAAGAAACTGAATTTCGAGAAATTATGAATGAACGACATTCCTTTGCTAATAAAAATTTGGTCGTTTATATAAAAAAAAGAGAAGGATCCTTTTTTAGAGTGGGATTATCAGTAGGAAAAAAAGTTGGAAATGCCGTTGAAAGAAATAAGGTCAAACGATTTCTGAGACTGGCTTTGACCGAGATGCGGGAAGAGATCGACAGCAATTATGATTTGATTTTGATTGCCCGACCGGCCATCCTAACATTGTCTTATGAAGAGGTAAAAAAAAACATTCATCATGTGTTAAGTTTGGCGAATGTAATTAAACGATAGAACGCGAGGTAGCAAGAGTGAAGAAACTGAAATCTAAGAAAAGATTATTATTATTTTTGGGAATGATTGGTCTAGTTATATTTTTAACCGCTTGCGGTACAGGGGAAGTAAGTGCAGACAGCTCAGGTATCTGGGAAAGATACATCGTTTATAACTTTGCCCGTGTCATTGATTTCCTTTCTTTTGGAGGAAATAAAGGGATCGGGATTATTCTGTTCACAGTGATTGTACGGATTATTTTATTGCCGTTGATGCATTATCAAACTCAGTCCACAAAGAAAACACAGAAGATTCAACCCGAGATTAAAAAGTTACAAGAAAAATATGCTTCTAAGGATCCGGAAACTCAGCGTAAGCTTCAAGAAGAACAGCAAAAACTTTACGATGAACATGGGGTCAATATGTTTGCCGGATGCTTACCTTTACTGATTCAGATGCCGATCATGATGGCGGTATGGCAAGCTATTTCTCGTTCTCCTCAGTTGACAAGCGGTCAATTTTTATGGGTAGAATTGGGAACACCAGATAAAACGCTGATACTTCCTATTTTGGCGGCAATCTTCACTTTTGCCAGCAGCAAGTTGACGACAATGTCTCAACCAGAAAGTAATGCAAGCATGACGATCATGAACTATGCGATGCCTTTGATGATTTTTGGTATGGGAGTCTCTTTAGCTAGCGGTCTATCCCTGTACTGGGTGGTGTCAAATGGTTTCCAAGTGATTCAGACATTATTGATCAACAATCCTTTTAAAGCTCGTCGTGAGCAGGAAGAGGAAGAACGAAAGAAAAAAGAATTGGCGAGAGCCTTACAAAAAGCCAAAAGTCCAAGAAAAAAACGTCAAAAAAAATAAAATGTTATACTGTAGGAACTAAATGATTCAAAGGAGGTCATTTTGTGTCACAATTTAAAGGAGCAACAGTAGCGCAAGCCATCGAAACGGGTCTAAAATCGTTAGGATTAACGAGGGAATCAGTAGACATTAAAATTATCGAAGAAGAAAAAAAAGGATTTCTAGGTTTTGGCAAAAAAGAAGCTTTAGTTGAATTGACACCAGTAGAGCAGCCCGCAGATACTAAGGAAAAAAAGACTAAGGAAGATGTAAAGTCCGGAGACGAAACAGCATCTGAAAAAGTCACTGATAAAGGAACGTATACGAAGGTCCTTGAAAATCTGTCAGAAGATCAAACAATCACCGAACTTGCACTGTATCTGACTGATGTGACGAGAGAACTGGGAGCACCAGCCATGGTGAAAGTCGCTAGAGAAAAAGAGTTGATTGTCTTCCATCTAGAGAGTAAAAAAGCCGGCATGTTGATTGGAAAACACGGCAGGGTGTTGAATGCCATGCAGTATTTATCCCAAGTGTTTGTCCATAGAGTCTCTAAAGAACGTTTATCTGTAGTGGTAAATGTGGGAGACTACCGTGAGCGACGTCAGGCAACCATGGAAAAGCTGGCGATAAAAACGGCCCGCAGAGTGGAAGAAACAGGGCGTCCGGTTTCCTTGGAACCAATGCCTGCGTTTGAAAGAAAAATCATTCATGGTATTTTAACAGATCACCCTTATGTCAAAACCCATTCCGAAGGGGAAGAACCTTACCGCTATCTTGTGGTGGAACCCCAAAAAGATGTTTTTTAATGGGAAATGCGGTTGACAACTAGGTACGAATTAGCGTATATTTCTTATGGTAATCATTCTTATCAAAGTAGAAATACGATGATAAAAAAAGGACTCTTTTTCACTGAACGGTGAAGGGTTCTTTTTTTTTAGTTGCCATTGGGTTAAAAATAATGTATGATCATAATGACTTTAAGGCAGATAACGTTGAATGAAGCAGTCAAAGTGCTAATTCACTCCAAGAAACTATGGGGTGGAGTGGGCACTTTTTTTTGTGAAAATTTAAATGGAGAGGACGGCGGCAAAGTGAATATAACCAAGGAATTTGATACGATCGCAGCGATTTCCACACCTCCAGGAGAAGGGGCAATCAGTATTGTCCGTCTAAGCGGACAAGAAGCGGTCGAAATTGCAGATAAGATTTTTGTTGCTAAAGACAGTTTAAAAACAGCGTCCAGTCACACTATCCATTATGGACATATAGAGGATCCTAAAAACCACCAGATGCTTGATGAAGTCATGGTTACGGTATTATTAGCTCCTCGTACCTTCACTAGGGAAAATATCGTAGAAATCAATTGTCATGGCGGCATGGTAGTCACCAATCAGCTCTTGCAGCTGCTCTTAAGACAAGGGGCACGTTTGGCTGAACCCGGTGAATTTACGAAACGGGCATTTTTAAATGGGCGTATTGATTTATCTCAAGCGGAAGCAGTCATGGACTTGATCCGTGCTAAAACTGATAAAGCCATGCATGTGGCATTGACACAACTGGATGGTAATTTATCCCATTTGATTAGGAATTTAAGGCAGGAGATTTTGGAAACCTTAGCACAAGTGGAAGTGAATATTGATTATCCTGAGTATGATGATGTGGAAGAAATGACCTCACAAATGTTGAAAGAAAAAGCTCAGATTGTTAAAAATCAAGTAGGTCATTTATTGCAGACCGCCAAACAAGGAAAAATATTAAGAGAAGGTCTGGCAACAGCCATCATCGGGCGGCCGAATGTGGGAAAATCAAGTTTATTGAATTACTTATTAAAAGAAGACAAAGCTATCGTTACCGATATTGCAGGGACGACCCGTGATGTGATTGAAGAATATGTCAATGTCAGGGGTGTGCCGTTGAAATTAATCGACACAGCAGGTATCAGAGAAACAGAGGATATCGTAGAAAAAATCGGGGTAGAGCGCAGTCTGAAAGCCTTGAAAGAAGCTGATTTTATTTTATTATTGCTGGATCAAGGGGAACCATTAAGTGAAGAAGATATCCAGCTGCTTCAAAATACGGCTGAGTTGAAACGGATTGTTATTTTGAACAAAATGGATTTAGTCAACCAGCTGGATAAATCAGTTTTATATCAACATGTAGAAGAAAAAGATGTGGTAGAGATATCTGTCTTGGATAGTTCTGGTGTGGACAAGCTGGAAGAACGAATCGTCGACTTGTTTTTTGGCGGAAATCTAGGGGAACAAGATGGAACCTATGTGTCCAATGTCCGTCATATTGGTTTATTAGAAGAAACGGACTCAGCACTGGATGAAGTAGTCTTTGGTATTGAGCAGGAAATGCCGGTGGATTTAGTACAGATTGATATGACCCGTGCATGGGATTTGCTTGGGGAAATCATTGGAGAAAGTGTTCAAGATGAATTGATCACTCAATTATTCAGTCAATTTTGTCTAGGAAAGTAGGAAAGGAAGACAAGGATGGAAAGATATTTTGCAGAAGAGTACGACATCATTGTTGTGGGGGCTGGACATGCCGGGTCAGAAGCAGCACTAGCTTCAGCAAGAATGGGTCATCGAACATTATTATTGACGATTAACTTAGACATGGTAGCATTCATGCCTTGTAATCCGTCTCTAGGCGGTCCGGCAAAAGGTGTAGTGGTTAGGGAAATCGATGCTTTGGGCGGCGAGATGGGCCGAAATATTGATAAGACATACATTCAAATGCGTATGCTGAATACTGGCAAAGGACCTGCCGTTCGTGCGTTGAGAGCTCAGGCAGATAAGAATGACTATTCAGAAAGCATGAAACATACTTTGGAACGGCAAGAAAACTTGATTCTCCGCCAAGGAATGGTGGACGAGCTGATTGTAGAGGAGGGGGTCTGTCGCGGTGTCGTGACTTCGACCGGTGCAGAGTATTATGCACAAGCGGTAATCATCACTGCAGGTACTGCTTTGCGGGGAGAGATTATTATTGGTGAATTAAAATATTCATCAGGTCCGAATAATTCTCAGCCTTCTTTGAAACTATCGGAAAATTTGAAATCCCTAGGTTTGGAAATTGACCGCTTCAAAACAGGCACACCTCCAAGAATTCGTTCCAGTTCCATAGACTATAGTGTTACTGAAGAACAGCCGGGAGATAAAACGCCTAATCATTTTAGTTTTGCTACGGCAGATAAAGATTATAAAACCCAACAATGGTCTTGTTGGCTGACTTATTCTAATGGTAAGACCCATGAAGTTATTCGTGAGAATTTACATCGGGCGCCGATGTTTACAGGTATCGTTGAGGGAGTGGGGGCACGCTACTGTCCATCAATCGAAGATAAAGTGGTCCGCTTCAGCGACAAACCCCGTCATCAGATATTTTTGGAGCCTGAAGGAAAAGATACAGAAGAAATATATGTTCAGGGGTTATCCACTTCTTTGCCAGAGGACGTCCAGCACAAGATGCTTCACACGATTCCGGGGTTGGAGAAGGCAGAAATGATGCGCAGCGGCTATGCGATTGAATACGATGTGGTCGTTCCCCACCAACTTTGGCCCACACTAGAGACAAAAACAATAGAAAATCTTTTCACCGCTGGCCAAACAAACGGTACTAGCGGTTATGAAGAAGCGGCTGGTCAAGGACTGATGGCAGGAATCAATGCTGTTTTAAAAATCGAAGGCAAGGAACCTTTTGTTTTAAAACGCAGTGACGGCTACATTGGGGTGATGATTGATGATTTGGTCACTAAGGGAACGAATGAGCCATATCGTCTGTTAACTTCCAGAGCAGAGTATCGTTTGATTTTGAGACATGATAATGCTGATTTCCGTTTGACAGAAAAAGGCTATAACATTGGGCTAGTCTCTGAAGAACAGTATCAAAAGTATAGAGACAAAAAACATCAAGTGGAAGAAGAGTTGAAGCGTCTTAAAAAGACACGTTTAAAACCAACCCCAGAGTTGCAAGACTTTTTGGCAAGTAAAAACTCTGCGTTGTTGAAAGATGGTATTTTGGTATCGGATTTATTAAAACGTCCAGAAATGACCTATCTGGACTTGTTGCCGTTTTTTGCTGAAGATTCCGAGAAACTTGATCGCCGAGTCATTGAGCAAATCGAAATACAAATCAAGTATGAAGGATATATCAAAAAAGCCATGGACAAGGTGGACAAGCTGAAACGGATGGAAGCTAAAAAAATTCCAGATAATATTGACTATGAAGCTATCGACAGTTTGGCCACAGAAGCTCGTCAGAAGCTGATAAAAATACAGCCGACGACAATTGCCCAAGCCAGCCGTATCAGCGGTGTCAACCCAGCAGATATCAGTATTCTGATGGTTTATCTGGAACAGGGGAAGTATCAGACCATAAGTGAATAAAGTGTTGATGTATCAACGTTTAGGAGAGGTCAGAGACGACCTCTCTTTTGATTGAATGCCATTTGGCTAAAAAGTCATATATTTTGCAAATAATTCAGCAGTTTTGTTTTGTCTAGACAGTGTGACTTTGACATAAATATCTGTGGTTGTTTTTTATTGAATAATCATTTTGTGATTATGAAAGTTATTTCGGTGTTAATTGATTTTCTTGATTGCTTTTTTTATTTTTATCCTCATCCAAAGACCATATCCCCAGACAAACCCTCCAATTAATAGCGTAATAATTTTTTGTAAAGTAGTTACTGCGAAAATAGAAGTCAATGTAGTTGCAATCGCAATACCTGCAAAGATGAGTATCTCAGTTAAAATTTGAAAGTTTTCTAGTTCGTTTTTAGCGACAAGCATTGTCAAGGTGTGTTGTTCCGCTTCCTCTTTTTCTTCACTGATATTTAATTTTTTTCCACGAAGTAATTCGTTGACACTTATATTTAATATTTCGCAAAGCTCTAGCATGATCGAAACATCGGGAATACTTTTGCCTGTTTCCCATTTTGAAACAGCTCTGTTGGTAACCCCAACTTTCTCTGCAAGTTCCATTTGTGTCATATTAGATTGTTTACGACGACTGGCGATAAATTTCCCGATTCCAATTGGACACATATTCTCACCTCCTGAACTTATGATACTGCAGTAAAAATGAAATTACTATGCACTGATGGTTGATTTCTTAATATCAACCGCTAGTTGACTAAATAATTTGGTTGAAACGGCTCAATCTATTTTTAATTAAGTTGAGGGTTATTTTTTCGAACAAAAGACTTGAATGTCCAAGCAGAATAAGGCTACTTTCAAGTGTAATCAAAATAAATTTGCCAATGTTTATCTAGCTCCCTATATGCCAAGCTAGCTAAATAAAAGAAAAAAGTGTAAAATTTTTATATAAGCTTAAGTAGTTACAACATTAAGAATAGACAAATGAAAAGAGATGAGACAAATGATAAGAGTAGCAATAGTAGGTTATGGTAATTTAGGACGTGGTGTAGAGAAAGCAATCAAAAAAAATTCTGACATGTCCCTGATAGGAATTTTTACTAGAAGAAAACCGGAGACAGTCTCATCAGAAGGAAGTCCAGTGTTTCCAATGGCTGAATTGATGAACAAAAAAGAGGATATCGATGTTTGCATCCTTTGCGGCGGCTCTGCCACAGATTTGCCTGAACAGACGCCAAAACTGACACAATGGTTTAATACTGTGGACAGCTTTGATACTCATGCTAAAATACCTGAGCATTTTTTGGCAGTAGATAAAATAGCAAAAGAGCATCAAAAGACTTCAATTATTTCTGTTGGCTGGGATCCCGGATTGTTTAGTTTGAATCGATTGATTGCAAAAAGTATTTTACCCCAAGGGGAAACATTAACTTTTTGGGGGAAAGGGGTTAGTCAAGGGCATTCCGATGCACTGCGGCGTGTTTCTGGTGTGGCAGATGCGGTACAGTATACAATTCCTAATGATGAAATTATCGAACGGTTGAAAGCTGGGGAGAAATTGGAACTAACAGCGAGGGATAAACATGTTCGGGAATGCTTTGTGGTACTTGAGGAAGGGGCAGATCAAGAAAAAATAAAAAATGAAATTATCGAGATGCCGAATTATTTTTCCGACTACGATACGACGGTGCATTTCATTTCTCAAAAGACGTTGGAATCGGAACACAAACAGGGGATGCCCCATGGCGGGAAAGTACTCCGAGTAGGTGAGACTTCAGAGGGAATGAAACAAGTTTACGATTTTTCATTAGATTTGCAGAGTAATCCGGAATTCACCGCCAGCGTGATTGTTGCCTATGCTAGAGCATGTGTCAGATTAGCGGATGAAAAAGTTTACGGTGCTCAGACGGTTTTTGATGTTGCGCCAAAATATTTAACACAGTTGAGCGATGATGTTCTGAGAAAAGATTATTTATAGCCGCTTGTCTAAGATTTTAGATGATAAAAAGTTCTCTTTCACCAAATTTTGTTTAAAAATTCGGTTGGAGGGAACTTATTTTAATAAAACAAGGGATTATGGTACATTAAAGAAAACAGATAAAAATAACAGTGAGAGGTGGAGAAGATAGGATGATTTATAAAGAAACGAAACAAATTCCTGAAAAACTTTCAGCCATTGGTATCGGAACGTGGAGATTTGGCGGAGGCTGGGATAATTGGGATGAAAAAGAATTTATCAAAACGATTCACTACGGTTTAGATGAAGGCATCAACATGATAGACACAGCTCCTTTGTATGGAAATGGGGTATCAGAAAAAATTGTCGGAAAAGCTCTCAAAGGAAAACGGGATAAGGCATTTATCGCTACAAAAGTAGGCAGAGTATGGGATAATACTGGCGGGGGTGCGGCTTATAATCTGACAAAAGAAAGTATTTTGTGGGAAGTTGACCGCAGTTTAAAGAGATTGGGAACAGATTATGTGGATTTGATTCATCTTCACTGGCCGGATCATCAGACCTCTCTTGAGGAAACAGCTGAGGCGTTGGATATTTTGAAAAAATCCGGAAAAACACGTTACTTGGGACTAAGTAATTTTTCGGCTCAGGATGCAGAAAAAATGATGAGTTTGATTGATATAAATAGTCAGCAGTCTTTGTATAATATGCTGGAAAGAAACACGTTGGATTATCGTAATCACACGCTTGAGTATCAGACAGAGAAAGAAATTTTCCCGATTGTCCGTAAATATGGACAGGCGTTTTTCCCCTATCTGCCATTATTTCAAGGGTTGTTAGCGGGGAGATTTTTTAACGGCGGCAGGTATTATTCTGATAAAGATGAGCGGGCAGGCAATCCCAAGCTCAATGATGATTTAAGATATATGCAATACTTGGAAGCAGCAAAAAAACTTGATAGTATTGCTGGTGATATTGGCAAACCGTTGGTACAGTTGAGTTTGAACTGGTTAAGACAACAGCCGGAAGTTACAAGCATTATTGCCGGAGTGTCTTCTGTTGAACAATTAGAGGTGAATCTTGGAAGTTTGGATTGGTCTCTTGATGATGAAATGAATCGAAAAATTGATGAGATTATTGAACCGTTCCGCGATTTATAAAGAGCGCCTTTCTAAATAAAATATAAAAACAAATGATAGTCATGTTTACATTCTTTTTACATGAAATTAAACCTGATTTTACAGTCACTCGTTATAATGAAGTAAAGCATAGATGATGTGCTCTTCTTGACAGTAACATCTGGTTTTCTTATGTGAGGAGTGAATGTACCATGGAAAATTTATTGATGAACCCTTTCGTCCTTGTGTTTTTCTCACAACTCATTATTTTGTTGCTGATTGGCGGATTTTTGAAGTTGAAAAGAAGAAATAAATTTTGTTAGCTATCCAATCAAACAGCCAGAAATTGTGGCTGTTTTTTTGTTGCTAAAATTAAATTGTTTTAGTAGATATTCAGCATCTAGAAGGCTAATAATCCGTCTTTAATTAAACAAGAATCTGCTATGTACTAAAGGAACTTATTAAATATTTCTATTTTTTTGGCGGACATGAAAAACGCTTTCTTTTCTTTGGTATACTATAGGAGCTGAGTAGTAAAAATATAAGATAAGGGGGCTGACGCCATGCATAAAAAATCAAAAAATCTTGAAGATTGGTTAAGGGCAGATCAATTGCCTGTGTCAGAAAAAGATTTGCCGACACAAATTGCAGAGCCGTGGTTTTGTGTTTCTGAAAAACAACTTCAATTGGAAGGACTATGTTTTGACCGGGAAGGAAATTTGTATTTTGTCGAAGTTTTTGGAGGCACTATCTTCAAATTGGTACTGCCTGACAAGAAACTGATAAAAATCGCTGAATTATCAGGTGAGAATCCGGCAGCAATAAAAATCCACCGAGATGGACGATTATTTGTGGCTTGTTTAGGAAATTTTAAAGACTCCGGCTTTGTGATTGCATTGTCTCCTGACGGAAAAGAACAGTCTATTATTGTAGGAAAGGAACAGCATTTCGTTATTGATGATTTAGTTTTTGATCAGAAAGGCGGTTTTTATTTTACTGATTTTAAAGGCTATTCCTGTGAACCTGCGGGAGGAGTTTACTATGTGTCTCCTGATTATCAGCAAATAACAAAAGTGATGGGGAATTTAGCCGTCCCTAATGGTGTTGCGTTAGCGCCTGAACAAAATGCTTTATGGGTGACTGAAATGAGCAACAATCGTTTACATTACTGGGCGCTGGAAGAAGATGGCGTGACGATTCCGGCTTTTGGCAGCAGTGTTCCTTATCATTTTACAGGATTGGAAGGGCCGGATTCTTGCTGTATTGATGATGAGGGCAATCTTTATGTCGCTATGTATATGCAAGGGCGGGTGCTGGTTTTTAATTCTTCTGGCTATCCAGTCCATCAAGTGCTGCTGCCGGAGCGTTTGAATCATCAGATGCTCCGTTCCACACATCCTATGTTGATTCCGGAAACATCAGAGCTTCTGATTTGTTCTAATGACGGCGAGGGTGAGGGAGGTTCATGGATTTATAAAGCTCAGGCACTGGGCAAAGCACATAAAAGTTATCAGTTTTTGTGACATTATTTTAGTGAAAAACAGCTGAGAAAGCTTCAGTTGTTTTTTATTTTTCATTCATAAAATCGCTTCTTAGCTTATGGTGCTATCTAATATGTATCATGGAAACTCAGTACGAATGATAATCATAATGGTGTCGCTCATCGCTTAATTCACCAAGGGAGCAGCTTTGGCCTAAAATCTGACGACTAATTTGTGCTTGAGATACGAAAGGTTTTAAAAAGAGATAAGAGAGGTATACAATGGAAGGATAGGCAACAAAAAAGGTATATAATAATAGAAAAAACAAAAGTTTAATTTAAGGGAGAGGAAATAATGGGACATCATCCAATGAAAGAACAATTGTCAAACATCATATCAACTTATTTTGAGGAAAAAACAGTGGATAAAAATCAACAGCTGACGTATAAAGAACCGTCATCAGAAGCATTTGAAAAAATTATCCAATTAGATTTTCCAGCCGATGGTCGGCCGTTGAAAGAAATGGTTCAAGTGCTGAAAGAAGAAGTCTTTCCTTATCGGGTAGTCGGTGAGCATCCGCGAAGCTTTGCATTTGTGCCGGCACCCGTAGAAGATGTGTCAAAGTTGGGAGACATCTTGACGACTTTATACAATCCTAATGCCGCCGGTTGGTTTTCAGCACCGGTGATTGCGCAAATACATAAATTGCTGATTGATTATTTTTGTCAGAAAATGGGTTATACAAAGGATTTTGGCGGAGTTTTCGTTTCTGGCGGTTCGCTAGCTAATTTGACCGCTTTGATTGCCGCAAGAGATGATAAGTTGGAGCTGGATCAAATTACTAAAGGTGTCGCCTATGTGTCAGCTCAGGCTCATCATAGTATCAACAAAGGCTTGCGGATGGCAGGCATTCCCGATAGTAGAATTCGCCGGGTGAAAACAGATGGGGCGCTGAAAATGATTCCTGAGTCTTTGGAGGAAATGATTCAGGAAGACCAGCAAAAAGGGTTGATACCTTTTGTAGTGATAGGAACGTCTGGAACTACAAATTCAGGCACAATTGATCCGTTGGAAGATTTGGGAAAAGTTTGTCAGCGTCATAATGTGTGGTTTCATGTGGACGGCGCATTTGGAGCTTCTGTCATTATGTCAAAAAAGAATGCCTCACTTCTAAAAGGAATCGAGTATGCAGACAGTACCATCTTGGATGCGCACAAGTGGCTTTATCAAACATATACTTGTGCCATGGTACTGGTCAAAGATAAAAAGACGCTGTTGAAAAGTTTTAGCGATGACCCTTCTTATTTACAGGACGCCCACAGTGGACAGCAGATAGATTCTTGGGATATCGGACCTGAACTTTCCCGCCCCGCTTTGGGAGTAAAATTGTGGCTGACATTGCAAGTATTGGGAACGGATAAGCTGGCTGAAAACATTGACTACAGTATTGAGATGGCTAAATATTTGGAGACGGAACTCAAAAAAAGCAGTCATTGGGAGATAGTCAGTTCTGCACAACTGGCAATGATTAACTTCAGATATATAGATAAATCAAAAACAGAAGAAGAACTGGATCAATTGAATAGTAAAATTGCCCAAAAAATTCAAGGAAGCGGTTGGGCCAACATTTTGACAACAGAATTAAAAAACAAAAAAGTTATTAGGATTTGTACAATTTCACCAAAAGTAACAAAAGAAGACTTGTTAGAAACTATTGACCGTTTGGACACTTTTGCAGCCGAACTTTTGGTTTTTTCAAACTAGCAAGGCTTTTTCAGCGAACTATCTATTTCTAGCCCCATGTTAGGGCCTGAATGTTTGTTAAAAAAACAGCAATTTTTTAACAAACATTCATAAAAGGTATAGAATGAAAGTAAGGAAAGAAAAGGGAGGTGTCAATAATGGAGCGAGGGAAAAATTTCAACTGGAGTTACTTGATTATCGGCATTCTTTATATTCTTATCTCACTGATGTCTTTTAGAAATCCTGAGGGCAGTTTGATTGCTGTGGTGATGATGTTTGGAATGACGGCCGTGGCAAAAGGTATTTTTGAGTTATTGATCAGGAATAAAATGAAAGAGTACACGGGCTATAAATCAAAAATTCTGATTGTACTTGGGATTCTGGACATTGTTGTGGGTGTGCTTCTTATCTTTAATATTGGAGTCAGTTTGTCTTTGCTTCCATACTTTTTTGCTGTTTGGTTCATTATGGATTCTGTGGGGGAACTATCTGTGGCAAAAGTGATTAAGTTAGTCAGCCGCCCTTTTTATTGGTTTACTGTTGCTGCGAATGTCTTGGGAATCATTTTGGGGTTCGTATTGATGTTCAATCCATTACTATCCGCGTTTACTTTAGCATTTTTAGTTGGTTTTTACTTTATGATTACTGGTATCAATTATGTCGTAGCAGCATTTTGAAAAGGATTAAGCTATTGACTAAGCTGAGGCAAAGGACCATCCTTATATTAAGTAACTAGAATCAGCCAAGAGACTATTGGCTGATTCTAATTTTTTAATGCCTTTAGTCAGGCGAGCATTTGTTTTCACTATTTTTGATATAAGTACCTCCCTGCCAAATTTCCGCTGTTGACAGTTAGTATTTCCATAAAATGCAAATAACTAACAATTTTTGAAAAATTTGTTATGATACCTATAAAATAACAAACACACAACTTAATTGAAAATGATTGAAGGATATTCTACCTCTACTATTGAACTTGGCGTAAGGATACGATAAAGTTAAGACAAAATGACTAGTGAAAGAGGATGGACATGACACCTGAAGAGTTTAAAGAGCGATTAGAAAATTACGGCATCCATTTGACTGATGAGCAAATGCAGCAATATGAACTTTATTTTGACTTGTTAGTGGATTGGAATAAAAAAATCAACTTGACTGCTATCACCGAAAAGCAAGAAGTGTATTTAAAACATTTTTTTGACTCGCTGATGCTTGTTTCCGCAGAAGAGACTTTTCGTAAAAATCTTAGTCTTTGCGATGTGGGAGCGGGGGCAGGATTTCCCAGCATCCCATTAAAAATAGCTTTTCCTGAGTTGAAAGTGACGATCGTTGACTCTTTGAATAAACGGATCAAGTTTTTGACGGAACTAGTGGAGAAGCTGAACTTATCAGATGTGTTTTTGTACCATGATCGAGCAGAAACATTTGGTAAAAACAAAGACTTCCGTGAATCGTTTGATTTGGTAACTGCCCGAGCGGTTGCCCGTCTGAATGTACTGGCAGAATTATGTCTGCCCTTAGTAAAGCAAGAGGGGTATTTTGTGGCTTTGAAAGCCATGAAAAGCGAAGAGGAAGTAGCGGAAGCGCGAAAAGCCATCAATCTCTTAGGCGGAAAATTTATCGAAGAAATCGAAATAGCGTTGCCGGGAGTGGACGATACACGTAATTTGGTAGTTGTTCAAAAGAAAAAAGCAACACCAAGGAAGTATCCCAGAAAGCCGGGAATCCCTAATAAACAGCCTCTTACTTAGTGAAGGATTTTAAAGAAATATTGAAAAACTTATGCTATAATAGGAACGTTGACGTAGAGGTGGAAAGAGAAATTAAGTGTGAGAAGAATCGGAGGAAAGACTATGGCACGGATTATCTCAGTGGCTAATCAAAAAGGTGGCGTTGGGAAAACAACAACAACAGTAAATCTTGGTGCATGTCTTGCATATTATGGTAAGAGAGTGCTAATCATAGATATAGATGCTCAGGGAAATGCGACGAGCGGGATGGGTATCAGAAAATCTGATGTAAGCAAGGATATTTATGATGTATTAGTAAATGAAGAACCTGTTGACAATGTCATCCATCAGACAACAAGAGAGAATTTGGATGTTGTCCCTGCAACCATTCAATTAGCGGGAGCAGAAATCGAGCTGACCCCGATGATGGCTAGAGAATCCCGCTTAAAAACAGCCTTGAAGGATATTCGTGAAGAATATGATTATATTTTAATTGATTGTCCACCCTCTCTAGGACATTTAACTATCAATGCTTTTACAGTGAGTGATTCGATTTTGATTCCGGTCCAGTGTGAATACTACGCATTGGAAGGATTAAGTCAATTGTTGAATACGATCCGGCTGGTCCAAAAGCATTTTAATCCGGATTTGAGGATTGAAGGCGTGTTGCTGACAATGTATGACGCACGTACGAATCTTGGCTCAGAAGTAGTCGAAGAAGTACGCAAATATTTTAGAGAACGAGTCTATGACACAATTATTCCGAGAAATGTTAGATTATCTGAGGCTCCTAGTCACGGGTTGCCGATTATTGACTATGATCCTCGTTCACGTGGTGCTGAAACGTATCTTGCTTTAGCAAAGGAAGTGTTAGCTCATGAGTAAAAATAGTAAAGGCTTAGGTCGAGGGATCGATGCCTTATTTCAGGACTTTTCTAATTTTGAAGAAGTAGATGTGCAAAAAGAGCAAATCGTAGAAATCAAGCTCTCTGAGTTGCGTCCCAATCCTTATCAGCCGCGGAAAACATTTGATGAAGCAGGCTTGAAAGAGTTGGCAAGCTCGATTGAACAATCTGGAGTTTTTCAGCCTATCATTGTTCGCAAGTCTGATGTGAAGGGTTACGAAATCATTGCTGGAGAGAGACGATTCAGAGCATCAAAAATAGCAAATAAAGAAACCATACCGGCGATCATCCGTGAATTTGATGAAGCCGCCATGATGCAGATCGCAGTGTTGGAAAACCTGCAAAGAGAAGACTTAAATGCTTTGGAAGAAGCCGAAGCGTATGATATGCTGATGACTAATTTAGATTTGACGCAGTCTGAGCTGGCAGAAAAGCTTGGAAAAAGCCGGCCTTATATCGCCAACTATCTTCGACTGCTTTCTTTGCCTGAGTCGGTAAAAGCGTTGTTGCAGGAAGAAAAAATTTCCATGGGCATCGCCCGTACACTTTTGGGGTTAAAAGATGAAAATCAAATCGTTCCTGTGGCAAAAAAAGTCATCGCAGAGCATTTAACTGTGCGGCAATTGGAGAAGCTGGTCAATGATTTAAACAATGATGACGGCAAACCCAAGACTAAAACAGTGATTACTAGAAAAGTTGTCAAACCTTACTACATTTCTGAAAGTGAAGAACGTCTGATGGACAAATTCGGGACGTCAGTCAATATTCAGGAAAAAGGCGGAAAAGGAAAAATCGAGATTGAATATTTATCTAAAGATGACTTGACGCGGATATTAGATATTCTAGAAATATCATTTGATGAATAAATGAGGGAGGTAAACTGTATGTACGGTTTAGGCGATATAGTAGAAATGAAAAAGCCTCATGCGTGTCAGACGAATAGCTGGGAAATCATCCGCATGGGCATGGATATCAAAATCCGCTGTGAAAAATGCCGACATATCGTGATGATGCCTCGCCGAGAATTTGAAAAAAAAATGAAGCGTGTATTGGTGAAAAAAGAAGACCAATAGACTGTTAGTGTTTTGAAAAATTAAAGATATCGGACCTGCAAGATCAAAGGAGAGCCGTGACTCTCCTTTTGTCTTGTCAAATTAAAGATGAAAGAGTGAAGTTTTATGTCATTAACTGCTGGAATAGTTGGTTTGCCAAATGTTGGGAAGTCGACTCTTTTTAATGCAATAACGAAAGCAGGGGTGGAAGCTGCCAATTATCCCTTTGCGACTATCGACCCAAATGTAGGAATGGTGGAAGTTCCCGATAATCGTTTGGAAGAGCTGACTAAACTAGTCAAGCCTAAAAAAACGGTCCCGGCAACGTTTGAATTTACTGATATTGCGGGAATTGTCAAAGGTGCAAGCAAGGGCGAAGGGCTAGGCAATCAGTTTTTAAGCCATATCCGTCAAGTCGACGCCATTTGTCATGTGGTGCGTTGTTTTGATGACGAGAACATCACTCATGTCGACGGTGAAGTCAATCCTAAATCAGACATAGAGACCATTGATTTAGAACTCGTGCTGACAGATTTGGAATCAGTGGAAAAACGCTACAACCGTGTGGCAAAAGTCGCAAAAACTAAAGACAAGGACGCAGTTGCTGAATTAGCTGTTTTAGAAAAAATCAAACCTGCATTGGAAGCTGGTCAGCCTGTCCGTTCGCTGGAATGGTCAGATGACGAAGCACCTATTGTCAAGGGTATGTTTTTACTTACTACCAAGCCTGTTTTATACGTGGCAAATGTGGCGGAAGAAGATGTATCCGACCCAGAAGGCAATCACCACGTACAAGTCGTTAAAGAAATTGCAGCAAAGGAAAAGGCAAAAGTAATCATCGTCTGTGCCAGTGCCGAAGAAGAAATTGCTGAACTAGATGCGGAAGACCGCGAAGAATTTTTAGAAGCTTTGGGGATTGAGGAATCTGGTTTAGATCAGCTGATTCGTGCTTCCTATGACTTATTAGGGTATGCAACGTATTTTACAGCAGGAGAACAAGAAGTCCGGGCGTGGACCTTTAAAAAAGGCATGAAGGCCCCTCAAGCTGCCGGAATCATTCATACAGATTTTGAAAAAGGTTTTATCCGTGCTGAGACAGTGTCTTTTGAAGATTTAAAAAATTATGGCAGCATGTTGGCAGCAAAAGAAGCCGGACGCGTGCGATTGGAAGGCAAAGAATACATCGTTCAAGATGGTGATGTCATGTTGTTTAGATTTAATGTATAATAGTTTTATCGTATGAAAATACAAGTCTGTCATTTGTGGAGGGATTTCTTTGGAAACACAAGAATTAAGAGAACTTGTGAAAAAAAATCGAGAATTGGAAGAACAGCTGACAAAAAGAAATCAACAGTATATTTTTGATTTGAAAAAAGCACTTGATTTAGCAAGTTTAACAGAAGAGAAAAAAGTGTTTGCTTTGTCTGAGATGCTGCCCTTATTGGTAGAAGGACAAAAAACGGGTCAAACAGCTAGACAGCTATTTGGAACAGTCTCGGAAAGAACAGAGTATATTTTGGCAGCCCCTGAACCTACCAAAAAAATGGAATTTACAGAATTATGGTTGGATAACTCCTTGATGTTATTAGGTTTTCTCGGGTTGATTTCAGGTGTGATGCCTCTGATCAGTAAGACAAGCAGTGCTCAGCAGTACGGTATATTGACATTGCTTATCGGGTCTTTTACCGGCGGAGCCGCTTTTTATTTCATTGGCAAGTATGTCTATCTTTCCAATGGCACGGCTGATGCCAACGCCAAAAAACCAGGGATGTTAAAGTCTATGTTTTTGATGGCAGGAATTATTTTGGGTTGGATGGTTGTCTTTATGGGAACAATCTTTATACCTTTACAAGTCAACCCAATTCTTGATCCGGTTTTCTACGTGATTATCGGGGGCGGAGCTTTTCTGATACGTTGGTACATCAGAAAAAAATACAATATTACCGGCAGTATGTTTACACGGTGATTATTTTGACACTAACTTTTACTAAGCTAGTGTCTTTTTTATTTACTAACAAGACACTTATTAGTCATCATGAATTTACAGCGGATATTGTGTAACATCGACAAATAATGAAAAGAGAATGTTTAAAGAAAGAGAGTTTGTTTAGAAGGCGATGAGAAAACAACTCATTCATTGACTTCTGATGTTGGATTTGGTACTTTAATAGATAAAAAACAAGTTAGGGAGTGGCGAACAACAATGTCTAATTGGGAAACAAAGTTTGTAAAAAAGGGTTATACCTTTGATGATGTCTTATTGGTTCCAGCAGAAAGTCATGTATTACCGAATGAAGTCGATCTTAAAATAAAACTGGCTAAAAATCTGCAACTGAATATCCCTTTTATGAGTGCCAGTATGGACACTGTGACCGAAAGTAAAATGGCGATTGCAATGGCACGTCAAGGAGGCCTTGGGGTCATTCACAAAAACATGTCCATTGATGCTCAGGCAGATGAAGTACGCAAGGTGAAGCGATCAGAAAGCGGCGTGATTATTGATCCATTTTTCTTAACTCCCGATCATACGGTGAAAGAAGCGGAGACGCTCATGTCCCGTTACCGTATCAGCGGAGTCCCAATAGTAGACTCTTTGGATAATCGAAAACTGGTAGGTATTTTAACCAATCGTGATTTGCGTTTTATTACAGATTACAGCGTAGATATTGACGAAGTCATGACAAAAGAAAATCTAGTAACTGCGCCTGTAGGCACTTCCCTAAAGGATGCAGAAAAAACATTGCAAAAATATAAAATAGAAAAACTCCCAATTGTGGACGATGAATATCGTTTGAGCGGGTTGATTACAATCAAAGATATCGAAAAAGTGATTGAATTTCCTGATGCGGCAAAAGACGAACATGGACGTTTATTAGCAGCGGCAGCTGTAGGTGTTACCAGCGATACATTTGAACGAGCCACAGCATTATTGAAAGCAGGGGCAGATGCTATCGTGATTGATACCGCCCATGGTCATAGTGCAGGAGTATTGCGGAAAATCAGAGAAATCCGCAATCATTTCCCTGAGGCGACATTGATTGTAGGAAATGTGGCAACCGCAGAAGGAACGAAAGCTTTGTACGAAGCGGGAGCAGATGTGGTCAAAGTTGGTATCGGACCGGGTTCAATCTGTACAACTCGTGTAGTAGCAGGCGTAGGTGTACCTCAGCTGACAGCGATTTATGACGCTGCATCAATTGCCAGAAAATACGGCAAGACGATTATTGCTGACGGAGGGATTAAGTTCTCAGGAGATATCGTCAAAGCTTTAGCAGCAGGCGGGCACGTTGTCATGTTAGGCAGTATGCTGGCTGGAACAGATGAATCCCCGGGCGAGTTTGAGATTTTCCAAGGCAGACGTTTCAAAGCTTACCGCGGCATGGGCTCTTTGGCGGCCATGGAAAAAGGGTCAAGCGACCGCTACTTCCAAGGAGGAACCAATGAAGCCAATAAATTAGTCCCAGAAGGAATTGAAGGTCGTGTGGCTTATAAAGGCTCTATTGCTGATATCGTCTTTCAAATGGTCGGCGGGTTGAGAGCCGGCATGGGGTATGTCGGGGCAGCGGACTTGTCAGAGTTGCGGGACAACGCACAATTTATTCAAATGAGCGGTGCAGGTTTGAGAGAATCTCATCCTCATGACATTCAAATCACTAAAGAAGCACCAAACTATTCAATTGAAAGTTAATCAATTTTAACAAACCCTCGGGAGTCGTTTATCGACTTTCGGGGGTTTTTTAATGAAAAAATGATGAGAAAAATTTGCGTTGAAGGATAGTCATGAGGCACGATTTGTAGTATAACTATAAGGTAAGCTGTGGATTTTTTTAGAAAGGAAGCAAAAAATATGAAAATAGGTGTGCCTAGAGAGGTTAAAAATAACGAAGACCGGGTGGCAATAACACCTGCAGGAGCAATGGCATTAATCGAAGCGGGACATGAGGTGCTGATTGAAAGCAAGGCAGGGACGGAGTCGGGTTTTTCTGATGAAGAGTACCGTCAAGTTGGGGCGACTGTTACCGAAGATGTGCCGCACATATGGGCATCTGAAATGGTAATAAAAGTCAAAGAACCAGATGCAAGAGAATACAACTATTTAAGAAAAGATTTGATTTTATTCACCTATTTGCATTTGGCACCAGCTGCTGACTTGACAGAAGAATTAATGGCAAGAAAAGTGACCGCGATTGCCTACGAGACTGTTCAATTAAGAAATGGCAGTCTACCTCTTTTGACACCTATGTCAGAAGTTGCCGGAAGAATGGCGACTCAGATCGGGACACAATATCTGCAAAAGACGAATGGCGGCTCAGGTATTTTACTGGCTGGAGTGCCCGGTGTAGAGCGAGGAAAAGTTGCAATCATCGGCGGTGGCGTTTCCGGATTGAATGCTGCAAAAGTAGCCATCGGATTAGGGGCGAGAGTAACGATTTTAGATATTAATCCTGCCCGTTTAGCTGAACTGGAAAATATTTTCGGCAACAGCATCCAGACCTTGATTTCTAATCCTTATACGATTCAAAAAGCGGTGACGGAATCCGACTTGGTCATTGGAGCAGTGCTAGTTCCCGGACGTCGTGCGCCGAGACTTGTGACGGAAGAGATGATTAAAAGTATGCGGCCGGGTTCGGTGGTAGTCGATATAGCCATCGATCAGGGAGGGGTTTTTGAGACGACTGACAAAATAGGCTCCCACGACCAGCCAACCTATTTGAGGCACGGGGTGATTCATTATGCTGTGCCGAATATGCCCGGAGCGGTGCCTCGTACGTCAACATTGGCGTTAACGAACAGCACATTACCTTATGCTTTGGAAATCGCAAATAAAGGAGTGGTTCAGGCAGCAAAGGACAATCCAGCGATTTATAAGGGTGTGAACATGATTAGTGGTATATTGACGATTAAAGAAGTGGCAGAAGATCAAGGCAGAAATTATACGCCTTTAGCTGAATTGATATAACAAGAGGTCGAGACAGATTTTATCTTCTCGACCCCTTTTTTTATTACTTACTTATTTTAGTGACGCCGCCCATGTAAGGGACCAGTGCTTCAGGTATGGTGATACTGCCGTCTTCATTTTGGTAGTTTTCTAATATCCCTACTACGGTACGACCGACAGCAAGTCCAGAGCCGTTTAACGTATGCGCCAGTTTTAAATTCCCGTCATTGTCACGGTAACGGATTTTACTGCGGCGGGCTTGGAAATCCGTACAGTTAGAACAAGAGCTGATTTCACGATACACATTTTGGCTGGGAACCCAAACTTCCAAGTCATAAGTTTTAGCAGCTGAGAAGCCCATATCTCCAGTGGATAAAGCTAGGACACGATAAGGCAGATTTAACTTTTGTAAAATTTCCTCAGCATTTTGTGTCATTTTTTCTAATTCATCATAAGAAGATTCCTGATCAGTGAACTTCACCATCTCTACTTTATTGAATTGATGGAGACGAATCAATCCCCGAGTATCTCTTCCGGCACTGCCAGCCTCAGAACGGTAGCAAGGACTGAAAGCCGTAAAGTATTGGGGCAAGCTTTCATCTGGAATGATTTCTCCCCGGTAATAATTGGTTAAAGGAACTTCAGAGGTTGGGATTAACGTCAAATCCTCTCCCTCAATTTGGAACACATCTTCAGTGAATTTTGGAAATTGTCCGGTGCCGTACATTGACGCACTATTCACTAAATTTGGAGTCAATAATTCAGTGTAACCATGCTCGCTGACATGGACATCAATCATAAAATTGATTAACGCCCGCTCTAGACGAGCACCGAGTCCTTTGTAGTAAAGGAACCGGCTGCCAGAAACTTTTGCTCCTCTTTCAAAGTCTAAAATATCCAGGTCTTCTCCCAGATCCCAATGAGGTTTAACTTCAAAATCAAATGTTTTCGGCTCCCCCCAGCGGCGAACTTCCACATTGGCGTCCTCATCTTCTCCAATAGGAACACTGTCATGGGGCAGATTTGGCAAACCAGAAGCAATAGCCTGAATTTTTTCATCGATTTGATGAAGAGCGTCATCAAGGTCCTTGATTTCTTCTCCCACCACTTGCATCTCTTTGATTTTTTCCTGTGCATCTTCTTTTTGTTTTTTTAATTGAGCGATTTCTTGTGAGACTTTGTTCCGAGTTTTCTTTTTTTCCTCGGTTTGCACAATCAAATGACGTCGTTGTTTATCTAAATCTAAATAATCATCTAATTGTTTTGGATCAACGCCCCTTGTTTCTAATTTTTTCTTTACTTCCTCAAAATTATTACGAATATTTTTAATGTCTAACATCGTTTTCCCTCCTTAAAATTTTTGAAAAATAAAAAAGTTCGCCCTAAGAGCCACGGCTCTTGGGACGAACTGAAAGTTATTCGCGGTACCACCCAAATTCAGTATCAAAATACTGCACTTGTATTGCTGGATAACGGCCAACACCGAAGTGAATTATTTCTTCACTTTCTTTCTGGCGAGGCGGATTCTTGTCTGTTTTCTTATTAGCTCTCACCAGCCGCTAATTCTCTTGAAGAAAACGAAACAGTACTATTCTCGCAAAGGGTTGCTATTTGTAATGTCTAAAGTATAGCGAAGGGGCGGAAACTTGTCAAATCCTATCAAAAAAGATTGTCGAAGAAGTTTTGGATTGACTGCCAAACTTTAAGATACCAAGGCAGCACCTCGATGTCTTGGTCAGCATAAACGGCAGCAGTCAATGTTTGGCCAGCAAAAAAAACTGTGTCCATAGAATGACTAGGGCTTTCGATGATGATATTTCCGATATATTCATCTTTTGCAATCGGAGCTTGTAAATTTCCGTCGATGTCAGTACCGGATGCCTCTGGTTCAAAGCGGAGGGATAAATCACCCGGCTGCTTTTTATTGACCCACATAAAAATATCGTCCTTTAACCTTAGAGAGGCTGTTTCTTGGATGCTGTTTTTCACTATCACGTCATCAAGGGAAGGAATGGGAGAATTCTTAGGATACACTAAGGCATATTCCCAATCATTGAGGGCGTGGTCCATTAATCGGCCAGTCTCAATGAAACGTTTCCCGCTATCTTCTTCAAAAGTTTCCACATTTAAAACAACAGTAATCACACGCCGGTCCTCTTTTGCTATAGTACCCACAAAACAAGTCCCCGCCAGCTCGGTGGTGCCGGTTTTTAGACCGTCGACCCCTTCTTTATAAAACTTTTGATCTTCCAGCAGTTGATTGGTGCCCACCAAAAGGGTTTCAAATTCAGTCTCTGCTGCAAATATTTCTGATTTTTTAGAGGTATAATCTAAAATTTCAGGAAAATCTTTTATTAAGTGATAGGCAACGATTGAAAGGTCTCGTGCAGACATTAAGTTTTCTTCCCCGGGTTGACTGCCTGGGAAAATTTGACCTAGGGCGTCATCGTTGTTGATACCGGAAGCAGAGATAATATAGCCGCTTCTAATCCCCCACGAATTCAGTTTTGCTCGCATAAGCTCCACAAAAGCTGGTTCGCTGCCTGCTATTCTTTCTGCTAAGGCCACGGCTGCCGCATTGGCAGAAACTTTTTCAGTGGCGATGAATAAATCTCTCACTGAGTAAGCGTAGTTTTCAAAGAGAAAAACATTGGATAAGTTAATATTATGGCTTAATTCTTCTAAATGTTTAGAAATAATGATTTCTTCATCCCAAGATAAACTGCCATTATCAATGGCCTCTAAAATCAAGTACATGGTCAATAGTTTTGTAGTAGAAGCAATAGGCAGTGCTTCCTCGGCATTTTGCGCATAAAATATTTTTCCTGTATCGGCATCAATGGCGATAGCAGCGGAAACGTCTACTGCAAACTCAACGTCCCCTTCCGAAGCGTCAGCCTGCTGGGGGATGAAAAAAAATAAAAGAAATAATAAGCTAAAAGTTAGTATCGATTGGGCAGAGTGACGTTTTTTCATGAAAATCTCCTTCTGTTCAACTATTATCAGCGGGTCTTTCGATAGGCAAGTGAATAACGAAAGAAGTCCATCCTCCATCCGATTTTACATAAATATAACCGCCATGTAAAACAATTATGCTTTGAGTAATGGCCAGACCTAAACCAGTTCCGCCGGTTTCCTGTGAACGGGAGGATTCCACCCGATAGAAACGCTCAAAAACCAGATTCAAAGCTTCCTGAGGAATAGTCGAGCCGTTATTTTTAACGGTGATCACAGCTTCAGACCCGATTTTTTCAGCCATAAGAATGATTTGATCCCCATCTCGGCCATACTTAAAAGCGTTAATGATTAAGTTATTGAAAACACGGACTAACTTTTCTGTGTCCCCTTGCATAATGAAAGGGGTAGGTGTACAAATCACATCAATCGTCATGTCTTTTTTCTCAGCTTCTAATTCAAAATCGATGACCAGCTGTTCCATCAATTGATGCAAATCAAACGTGATAATATTCAGCTGCGTATTTTTTTGCCGGACTTTAGTATATTCAAATAAATCATCGACTAATATTTTCATCTGCTTCGCTTTTGAATAAGCAGTATTCGTGTAACGGAGCAACTCGGCTTCTGATTTGTAACGTCCTTCCTCAATCAAACCTAAGTAACCGATAATAGAAGTTAACGGTGTCCTAATATCATGGCTGATATTGGTAATCAATTCATCTTTCGATTTTTCGATTCTCCGTTCCTCTTCCATGGCATTGACGGTACTGTTTACTAAGCCGTTAACACTAGAAACCACTTTGCCTAGATCTCCTTTTAATTTAAAGGGAATCCTGTGATCATAATTACCGTCTGCGATATAATGCAGTTCTGTGATGATATGGCGCAGCTGCATTTGACGATAGCGCCGGACCAGCCGCCACAACAAAACGAAAATATCAATGATGATCAAAAAAAACATGGCTACTTTTCCCAAAGAATAGACGGCAGTGTTGAGAAACTTCTCAAATAAAACTTCCTTGAAGCCGTAGATGATATCCGTCAAATCTTGACTGCCGTCGATAACGAGACGGCTGACAGCTAAAATAGCAATGTTCAGCAGGATCAGTAAAATAATCGTAACGATCGCTTCAAGGACGAGTTCGCTTTTTTCCTTAGAGGTCAAGCGAATCCTAGATGTGGGTTGCCTGTTAATTTTCATTTATTTTATAGCCCACTCCCCAAACCGTTTCAATGACTTTTTCTCCGCCAGTTGCGGTTTCGATTTTGTCTCGTAAATGGCTGACATGGACCATCACCGTTTTAGCAGACACTAGACTTTCCTGCTGCCAGACCCGTTCAAAAATTTCTTCGGCACTAAAGACCCGGTTAGGGTGACTGGCCAAAAGATGTAGGATGCCAAACTCTAACGCAGTTAATTGGATTTCGGTGCCGCTTTCTGTCATCACCTCATGGGAATCTTTTTTAATGATTAGCGGACCAATTTCCAAAATGTCTGGTGTGTCAGTCGTGATCTGCATATGAGTCCTGCGCAACAAAGATTTGATGCGTGCCATCACTTCAAGAGGGTTGAAAGGCTTGGTGACATAATCATCTGCCCCGGCGACCAAACCTTGGATTTTATCCATATCGGTTATTTTTGCCGTCAACATAATAATGGGGATTTGCGATTCCTTACGTAATTCTTTGACAACCGCCATACCATCCATTTTTGGCATCATGATATCCAAAATCATCAAATCGATATCAGGATTGGTAATGACTTTTGTCATCGCTTCTTTTCCATCGTAGGCCTTCACAACATCATAGCCTTCATTTTTAATATAAATACTCAGCAACTCTACAATTTCTTTATCATCATCTACAACTAATATCTTCATGACTTTTCCTCCATCGTTGGATTTCTTCCTATCATTGTAACAAATTTTGTTAAAATATCAGATTAATTTGAGACAATTAAACGAAAATTTTAAAATGTTTGAGTAAATCCCTTTTTTGAGTAATAATAGTATAGAGAGCGCAGAGCTTGAAAAAGAAAAGAGGGGTTAATGATGAAAATTTATTTTGTCAGACATGGACAGACGGAGTACAACTACATAGGAAGAATGCAAGGCGGAAAAGTTGACTCCCCTTTGACAGAAAAAGGCATTCAACAAGCACGGACAGCTGGCATCATGCTGAAAGATACTGTTTTTGATCGAGTGTATTCCAGTGATTTGCAACGAGCAATGGACACTGCGAAATATATTATAGATGAAAACAAGCGAAATGAATTAGTACCTGTTCCGGAGAAAGGTTTTAGAGAGCTGTATTTTGGCACATGGGAAGGCCGTTACGTTGAAAAAATAAAAGAAGAAAAAGAATTCGTGCATTTGAGAACCTCTCCCCAACTATATAATCCAGCCGCGCACGGAGGAGAAAGCTATCCAGAACTTATTGAGCGAGCTGAAAAAGCATTGTTTAATATTATAGAAGAAAATTCAGGGGCAGAAAATCTTTTAGTGACCTCTCATGGGATTACCATTACAACTTTGGTCCGTTCGCTAGCCGGAGTCCCGCTAGAAAACTTGCGTAAAGGCGGCATAGTTGAAAATGCAAGTATCTCCACCATTAAAGTGTTTCAAAAGGAAATAGAAGTGCTTGATTTCAATATTCATTAAAGAAAATAAAAGAAAATACAGATTATTAATAAAAATCAGATTTAACTGTTGACTTTTTATTTCTATATGGGCTATAATTCAGAAGCTGTCTAAATGAAAGGCAGAAAAGTTGTGCGAAAAAAACTTTTAAAAAAAGTTAGAAAAATTAGTTGACATACTCAACTAATAATGATAATATTTAGAAGTTGTCGCAAAAAGACAACAGACAGCCTGTCAGGTTGTCATGTAGACCTTTGAAAACTGAACAATGAATAAGACGAACCAAATGTGTAGGGGGTTTTACTTGTAGTAAAACCAAACTAAATTTAGTGAAGTCAATTCGCTAGCAAAATATTTAATGAGCTAAACATCGCAAGATGTTATCATACTTTTATTGAGAGTTTGATCCTGGCTCAGGACGAACGCTGGCGGCG
>NZ_NGKA01000008.1 GCF_003987645.1 Vagococcus elongatus | reverse complement strand
GATACTTGACCAACTTGGATACCCATTTTTTTCAATGTAACAAACTCATTTTGTAAGTCAGTACGTGCTAATGCATCAGTGTCATTGACAATTGCTTGACCTTCTAAGACAACAGCAACGATTTTTTCACCTTGAGGCAAAACTAAAAGTGTATCGTCATCAATTGCGAATTTCTCAGTTCCAGCTTTGTAAGCCTGTGGTAAAGCAAATAAGTCTAACCCGCCTAAAGTATCGACGAATCCAACTTTGTTACGTTCATCTTTCATTGAGTCAGATAAAGGTAAGTCTTTTGTGATTTTACGTAAAGCTTTACGCGTTCCGTAAACAGCTACTGGCTTACCACCAGACGCAACTCCAATGTGCTCTGCAACATCAAATAACTTATCTTCTTCGTAAGTACCTGTTGCTTTACGAGTGGCACGTAACTCATCGTAAGATTGAGCAAAACCATTGTAGATTTCTGTTTGAATTTTGTTTTCAAATGAAGCGGCAACGCGATCTACTAAGCCTTTCCAGTCAACGCGTCCAGACATGAAACGTTCGAACTCAGCGTAAACCTTTCCGCCATACCAATCAGTTGGAACAGTGAAGCTCTTTCCGAATAATTGTTGACGTTGTAAACTTTGGTTACCTGCAGAAACGCGACCAATTCTCAATAATGAATTATCTTGAATTTCGAATTTCTGAGCGTCTCCCAATTCTACCGTACGGAAGTCGGCGATTGAATCGAATTGACTTTCTAAACGTAAAGGTAATACAGCATCAATTGCTACTGATAAGATCTGGAATACCTCTAATTTATTTGCCTCCCATGAGTAGTAGTCAATTTTAGAACCAGGTTCGATACCTAAAACGTCCCCCACCATGTTACGTAATGCTTCATCACCAGACACTCCGTCAAAGTTAACGTTGCGGCCATGATATAAATCTGTAGCTAGTTTAGTTAAACCATTTTTATCTACCATTTGATATATTTTCTCCCCTCTAATTAAATGAAACGAACTGCAATTACATCACCAATATTAGGCATGTAACGCTCTGCGATTGCGATTGCAACAGCTTCTTCGTCACTTTCAGTTTTTTGTAATGCGAAACCAGTTTTTCCTACAGCTAATTTGTCACCAGCTTTTACTCCAGTTAACATTTCGCTATGCATTGAAACAATGTCTCCGCGCTCAATTACTAATACACGAGCAATTTTTCCTTCTTTTACAACTTGTACCGACTCATCAAAGTCTTCGTATCCGTAATCTAAGTGTACTGGTGCAACTAACCCATCAACTTTTGTTTTTTCTGTAGTGTTAGTATATTTTAATACCTCACCATCATGATCTTCTGACACAGCACCTAAAGTAACAAACTGACCAGCTTTTAATCCAGCTTTTGGTGCAGCAATGTGTTCCATGTGTGCAGATGACTTAATTTTGTCTAAGTGAATAAACGCTTTATCTGTAGCCATTCTTTGAATCTCCTTTTATTTTTTTATTTTTTTCTAAAGTAAGCACCTAAAGATCCGTACTCTTTACTAGCTGCGTCAACTCCATTATCACTAAAGCTAACTGCCTCTACGACAACACCTTTCGAAGCTTCTTTTTCATTTTGACTAATTTGGAAGCAAGAGAAACCTACTTCTTTTTCTACTTCATCGATTGACATTTCACTAAATTTAGCGCGAATGTCGTCAGCTTTATCTCCAAGAACTTCTTCAAATTCTGAAACTTTGGCTTCTTTTTCTGCATTTTCATACATTGAAAGTTTTTCCTTAATCTGCTTAAGCTCCTCACGTCCACTATCAATCTTGGCCATTTCTTCTTTCGTTAAGAATGTAGGAACAACTTCTTTTGAAGCACCAAGCGATACAGAGTCGTTATCTTTCGTGTATTCATACATAACGTGCTTAGCTTTAAAGCCTGTTTCTTCTGAATAATCCTCAATTTGAGCTACCGCATAAGTATCAAAGATTTGACAGATGTAGATATACGAATCCTTATCTGCAACCTCTGTCCTAATTAGCTCTCTCAATTGATTTCTTGTTTCTTCGTGAGAGATTGCAAAATTAGCTTTTTTAGATTTCTTATCCTTTTTACTATCTTTAGGATCTTTATTGTCGTCTTTAGGATCTTTGTCCCCATCTTTAGGTTCTACGTCCTCTTTAGGATCATCCTTTGGATCAGAATCTTTTACATCTGTATCCTTAACATCTTTTGCATCTTTAACGTCAGCTCCTGCATCTGCGTTCTTCTTAGACCCCTTAGCAAAGTCTTCGTTTTCTTTTAAATCTTCATTTTCAACTAGCAATTTATTACCCTCCTCTAATTTGGAAAAGTCAGCTATCATTTCTTGAACTTGAGAGAATAGATCAATTCTTTTATTGAATACTTCTATTGTACTTCCAGTCATTCCAGGCGGAACATCGTCTCCGAGAATACATAAACCGCTAAATCTAGCGTCTGTATAATTAACTCTTCCCTGGTCATCAAGGTAGCTATCAAATACTTCAATCTCCATAGACTGACTCTTTGTGCCACCACCATCTAATAATATAGATACTGAATCTCTAAACTTGGTCCAAATATAACCTTCTGCAGTTAGCCACTCTTTACCGCTTCTAATTTCAAATTTTGCGTTATTTTTTTCTGGTATAAAACCGTATGCATGACCTAGATATGCCACATCGACCTTGCCATCTTTAATCACAATTTTTGTTTTATGGTTGTCGAAATCTTCACTTCCGTCATCTTCCTGTTTGATATACCCAACGATTGGTACGTTCGCCAACGTACTCGACATTTCCTGTAGAACATCTTTTGTAAACACTGAGTTATTTATATTCTCTCCAGTATGTGCAATATAGATCTTAACTCTAAGAAATCTATCGTCTTTTAGTGTCTCACCCAATTCAAATTGAACTGGTATACTTAAATCTGTTTTGATAATTTTTCACCACCTTACTAATTAGCATCATTTAATCTATCAGTGTCATCCGTTGGATTATCTGACTGAGGACGACCTGGCGTCGATGACTCAGTTGATCCACCTTTTGACATCGTGTGTGATGTTTGTTTAGGTTTCATTAAGCTGTCAATATCTAGAACCTGTTGTTCTAATCCAAGAGTTCCGACAACTTCTATAGGTTCCATTCCACTCATTGCTAAGAAGTCCAATCTAGAACCTCCGAGATTTAATTGCTCTTTTGCAACCTTTTGATCATCGGAAAATGTAAATTGGCTCTGTCTCATAATCTTTATATTCCATGCAAAATTATTTGGAGACTTGTACTTGCTCATTTCGTAGTTGTAGTAATCTTCAATTAAAGGAAGGATTACGTTGTAAACCCAGGTGATGTCTTTTACATTGGAAATCTTTACGATGTTCGAACTAGTTGTTTCCCCTCCAAACATTGGAGACGGTACACCCATGTCGAAAAATAACGATGCTGTAGACCTTCCAACTGATTCGTAAGCCTTTGTATCTCCTGCTCCATTTAAAGCTATGTTGGTAACCTTCATGGGGTTTGTAATAGGAACAATTCCTTTAGGCAAGCTACTTCTCATACTTTTATCGTACTTTGCAGCAACCTTTGACTCCATTTGAGGTCTTCCATTTTTGTCTACTGGTATTTGAGAGTGAACTAGCTTTACACCATCTAGATCGTCTTTTATCTCCAGTTTGTTTCTGGCATTTTCTAACTTTATTGCAGATCCGATTAGATTTGAAAATTCAGATACGGCAATTCCACCGTTTGATAGCACTTCTTGATCAAAACAAAAGGCAACTCCCTTGTCTTTTAGTTTGAAATACTTACCGTCTATCCAGTTATCGTCTTTTCTATCTCCATTAGCTATCGCATTCTCTATCTCAACTGGAAGAACTCCAGGAGTAGAGTCTTTGACAGAATCGACATCTATAGCCCATCTATATACTCCATTTTCTAGTGAGTATATTTTTCCAAACCTAATTGGAAATTCAAGATAGGCAACGCCTTTTTTATCCTGCATCTTATAGAATAAACTGTATCCATTCATAAGTGTTTGCTTAATAAAGTGCGGCGCATGTCTCTTAATGTTTAATCTTTTTACAAAATTGGCAGCCATTACATAGTCTTCTAGTGTCACCTTACTTATATCCCAGCCACTTCTCTCATTCATAACAGGAACGATCGTGTGGTTCAGAGTAAGTAATGATGAATAATATTTGATGTGCTGCTTGATAATACCGTTTCCAGTATATAGAGCATTCATGAGTTTCGAGATATCCAAATAATTAGTAAGTGGATTTCCTAAAAACCTTGAAAGCTGCTGTTGCGTAACACTAGTAGTTCGTGACACTTGACTTCTCATAGTTTCGCTATTATCAGATAACGCTTTGGCGAAATCTAAATGGCTACGTCTATTTTGTTCAAGCATTTTTTTGTACTCCTCTTGATTATCCAATCATTACTCTCCTTTCTAAAATAATATAAAGTCCCCGAAGCCATTATCTGATTCATCTTTGTTTAATTCTTTTTCAAATTCATTTGCATAATGATTTCCATAAGCTAACGCAGAATATCTATCCTTTGTGGCCGTTCCGACCTCTTGAATTTTGATATTTCCAGATATTACCGTATACTCAAGACCTACTAGCTCACTAGTCATTGCACTAGCTTGCTGGAATGCGTATAACTGTCTCTGTTGCTCATTAGCTGTCATTGCTAAGAAGCCTTTCTTAGCCACAAGCTCTTCTCTTTTTTCAATATCAGTACATGGAATGGATATTCTTCCGTTCTCAAAAGCTGTTTTTAGTGAAGTTGCTATAATGTGGTTAAATTTTGCATCTGCTTTAACTGAGTAAACAACAGGAACTCCAGTGTCTTTTCTAGCCTTGTTCATTTCTTCGTCGTTTATACAGCTCCACGGCTCATAATCTTTATCTCTCTCTTCATCATGTAGTATTCTCGTACATGAGTTGTAGACACCAAGACCAACACCGTTTGTATCCATTACAACGTAGTCTGCTTCAAAGTCTTCATACAGCTGCTTTAACCTAACAGCCAGATCATCATCGGCAATCGTTCTATGAATTGTTTCTATATAAACAACTTCTCTTCTGTATTTATTTCCATCTTGAATCAATCTAAACAACATAAAGGCACTTGAGTCATTCTTTTGCTGTTTACTACCACCCATTAATGCGATATCTAGTGATATCAATCTAATCTCTCCAGTCTTATTGACTCTTGGAAGATTTGATATGTTTTTGGGATTTGCTCTTGACTGATTCTCTGCATACTCTAGTGATGTAGGAGGAACAAAAACCTTTGTTACATTTCTGCACTTGTTAATATCAGCAAGCTTAAAGTATCCTTTGTCATTCTCTCCAACAAACAATGCTTCGTATTCCATATTGAAACTTGTTTGATCAAACGTGTCTGATAGTTTTTCCTTTTCAACAGTTTGCTTAGGAAGTATCTTATGATATAAGGAGAGCTGATATGGCAACGAACAAACAAATGTTGTGGTTGATGTCATCATATCTTTCATGTATGATTGAAACTCTGTCCACGCCCAGTCTGATTGATACCATGCTGATGAAATGTATAGTTGTTTATTTTCTTCTCTTGGAAGATGCATATACTCTGGCTTATTCATATACGGCGGAATGCGATATACGTTAAGCATTGGTTTCAATACATCATCTATAATTTCTTTTTTTACTAATCTGAACTCGTCAACAATTAGAATATTTCCACGAAGACCACGAGAGTTGTCTGACGACGTTTCGGCAGAAATCTTTGATCCATTTCTGAAAATTATTTCTGTATTATTAACACTTGCACTATATTCTTGAACTTCGCATCTTACGGCGTAACTCTTGTTGTATATGTCGCCTATTATTTTTTCTGTAATAATCAATGCGGCCTGTTTTCTAGTGCTAGAAGCTATTACTACCCTTGTTCCTGGATATAAGATACATCTTATAACGCAGTAAATTGCTATAAGGTATGATTTACCTTGACCACGGGCTGCTATATACATAAACCATGAAACTTTGTTCATCATATATAGTAATATCTTTTGGTATAAAAATAAGTGAAGGTTGAGATACTCTTTTGCGAATCTCTGAGGATTAGCTCTCCAGTATCCAACCCATTTCATTAAGTTCTCTTCATGTTGATCCTTCACACTCTTGTTTGTTTTACTCATCTTCGTAAAGCTCGTTGATCTCTTCTTCCGTAGCTCGACCAAACACTCTCTTCATTTGATTTACAAACCATTTTGTAATGTATTTTTCAACATTGTCTACGTCAGATAGACTTTCGTCTGTAGGTATTGGAGAGTGTGTTTCCCAATTCCTAATTCTAACTCCAAGTTTCTGCTCTTCATCCTTCGATGCGGCGTCGATATCTAATCCTAAAGCTTTTAGATTATCTTCATATAGTTTCTTAAGTGCTGTAACCTCTTTATGGTCACTTCCACTTTTTAGTGCTTTATTTAATTGAACCTCTATCATTACGTTTTGAGCGTATCTTTTCTCATCCAGCACAGTTGATGGTGGTTTAATTGCAACGAGATTATTATAGGAGGCTTCGAGAGCTATATACTCGGCTT
The DNA here is from genome assembly GCF_003987645.1 of Vagococcus elongatus. Lineage (GTDB taxonomy): Bacteria > Bacillota > Bacilli > Lactobacillales > Vagococcaceae > Vagococcus_A > Vagococcus_A elongatus. The sequence goes on along the minus strand of NZ_NGKA01000008.1, from coordinate 115,751 downwards.
CATTCTCTAACAATCCCCATCTTACAATTCTTTCGTTGGCATCAGCTTCATCTAAGCCAGTGACTTTAGTATCCCTACCAGAGTCACTGTCAGCGAAATCCTTATAATTTTTCTTCGTCGCTATCAATTGTAGATACTTCGAGAAGATACTCTTACCTCCAGCATCTACAGCATTTTCCCAAACACTTGATACAAAAGGTATATTCATAAGTCGCATCATATCTTTAGCTTTTTCCAAGTCTGTTCCATCAATTTGCTCTTTAAGACAAGCTTTACAAAATCCAACGTCTCCCGACATTGATTCATTTCTATGTCTTGCTAGCTGATGTGATGATTTTTCAGATCCGCATAGTAAGCAGATTGATTTTTTAACAGCCATTACTATCACTTCCGTTCAAAATCGACAGTGACTTTAAGTTGAAAAGTCTAGTCTCTGAATATCTGTGAATGTCTGCCATATCTTTTACGTTAAATTCTTTCTTACTCTTTATTAACTCGTCTATTCGAGTTGTGATGAAGGCGTTCTCTGATTCAAGCTGATTGATTAATTCTGTCTTTCTGTTAATCAAAACAACCACCTCCAATCAATTACTCTCCGATGATCTCGGCAAGTTTATTTCTGTACTCGATTGCTTCGCGTTTTGCTTTAAGTGACTCAGCTCTAAGCTCTTCTAAACCTTTGATTTCACTTTCAATTTCTTCTAAGGCAATATCGTGTGCTGCAATAGATCCATCTACATTCTTCACCGTTTCTAACATTGCTGATTTTTCAGCCCTTACCGCCTCTTGTGCTTTTAAAATTGCTTTTTGTGTTTTTTTCATTATTCTCTCTCCCTCATTTTATGTTTTATCTGTTTATTTTATTTTTTAATTGTAATAGGAATGGATGTGCCATCTGATAATAAAGCAGATCCACCGCTTATTTGACCATCTTCTCCAGCGGTAAATTCGATTGATGATATAGAAGAAGCATCTTTTCCTGGAGCTCCTTGTTTTCCATCTTTTCCTGGAAGTCCATCAGCTCCATCTTTACCTGGCGAACCGTCTTTTCCATCTTTTCCTGGTTGTCCTGGTTGTCCTTCTCCACCAGAAGCTGACATTAATCTAATAACTGTTAACTCTCCGACATTTGTCATGAAGTCTTTTCTAATACACATACCAATTTCAGACTCTCCAGATTCCATTTTTTTAAAACCAAGTCCGTCTAATCCAATTGATACCTTATCTCCTACTGAGATACCGTTTGAAATCTCATCATTTACAGAAATAGTGTCTCCATTTTCAAATACAAGCGCACGTCCCAAAGTATTTTCGTCCGTTGCAGTATTTTTAAAATCGTAAAATGAAGAGTTGTAGTCAAGATGTGCCGTACACAGAATGGCTTGTGCTGTTTCACCTTTTGCAGCCTTTTCTACTAATACTGCCTCTTCTTCGTCTCCAATAGATGTTGATAAATTTACAAACTGTCCGTCTTTCAGTGAATCTCCAACAACTTTCACACTTTCGTAATGCGCCGTTGCTTTCACTTTGTCTAATCTTACAAATGACAATTAATACACCCCTTTTACTTCTTATCTTTCTTTTCTTTATTTAAACAACGCACCAGGTTAATGATTTTTTTCATTACTTAGGAGGTATGAACAGGGGGTTTACCTGGCACGCTGTTTGAATAAAGAAAAATGTGGGGAGGCTGACCTCCTCCACTAGATCCGATAAATCGGAAGGGGCGAACCCCAACCGCTCAATTTTAATTTAAACTTTTAATGATTTAGATTTCTTAAACGAAATCGTTGGCATAGATGGAATAGTAATTACTCCGCCAGCTAAGTGGTTATTTTGAGTACGTTCTTTAGACATTTTCGCTGTAAAGATACCAAAGTTTTTGATTGGAACTCGTACGCCTTCTGATACTCCTGCTGCCATTAAAGATTCAACTGTAGAGAACGTATTTACGATCGCCTCTTCTGCTTCTTTTTTTGTACCGCCGTGTAATTCAACATGCTTAGCTACTAAATCCTCGTGCTTTAATTTTTTTAATCCCATATTTCTCACTCTCTCTTTTTTTTGTTAGGCCTAACGACCTTCGATAAAAACCTCTATCTGGGATCTCGTCCCCCGTGATAGGAATAGAGGTATTGACATTTAATTTGTTAGCCTCCAGGGTTCGCACCTGTATGTTATGGATTACTATCCGCTGCGATAAGGGCAGTCCGAGTTGGACATTCTCGGACTTGAAGTAAAATAGGGAAACTTCTCTTTTTTTGTAAGTTGTAAATACTTATGCTTTTTTGGTTTTAAAGATTAATTATTTACCCCTTCACTATATATACTCGGCGGGTTTTGATTTTATAACCAAAAAACGCCATTTTCGCCTCTTTTTAATCAAACTTTAATAATTGATGATGATTTTACACATTTTTGAAATGCGCTTATTGACTGCAGCCTGTGACATATTAACAACTTTGCTAATTTCTGATTCAGTTGATCCGCTAACTAATAAATCAAATATTGTCTTATTAATAACATCTGACATCCCATCTACTATCTCGTTGATTAATTCATATAGCTCATTAAGCTTGCCGCTTATGGAAATATCATCGCTTCTCTTTGGTAGCGCATATTTAATAACTCGTTTAACCTCATTTTCGCTCATAGCAGAGATATTAAACATTCTGTAATAGTCCTCAATACTTATGCCTTCTTGTTTACTAGAATCGGCTTTTACATCATTTTCTGGTAATGTAAAGTCGGTTGAATAGCTATTCTTACCAATCTCGTATCTACTTCTGTAATCTCTCTCTGTTTCATAAAATGAATCTTCGATTGATCTACATGAATCAACATCGCCACTCTTTAGAATAAAAGTTCCTAATTGATCAAGCGATGCAAAGTATGGATCTTTCTCAAAACTTCTCTCTGCTACCAATGCCATAGAAGCGACCTCCGTGTGACAAGGCAGCTCATTAATAACCTTCTCTACATGTTTGTTTCTCTCCTCTAAACTTGTACCAACATCTTTAAACCAATTTTTCTTATCAATATTGATCATTAACTTCTCTCTCCCCTGTTTCGTTTATAATCTCGTATACTGATGCATACGGCTTTTGAATCTCTTTGGCTAACCATTTTCTAAGACTATCTCTATGTATATATCTTGAAGCTACAGCCTTCTGCTTAACTGAATCCATCAGCCTCACATGGTAAACTGCTATTATTTTTGCACTTTCAAGGTCTGAAAATGCCCTGCTGCAAGTTTTGTGAGATATTGCTAATATCCCAGCTATGTACTCCTGTCTCCTAAAGAATACATGACTTGAAAGCTTATTATCTGATATATACAAAGAACAGTTCATTACAAAAAATACCGCATGGACATTCCAGGAACCTCTTCCGCTGAACTTCGCAAGCTTTTTAAATTCACCGTACGTAACTGTAGCATATCCGTTTGGCATTAGTACCTTGACGTCGAAGACACCATTTATATCTCCTTCTATGGATATGATATCTTCTGCAACAAGATTTTCTAAACTGGAAACATAATCTGATTTGTACCTCTTATCTTTTCCAAGAGATACAATTATCCTCTCTATACTTTCCTCAAACACAAAAGACTCTTTCCCATTAAATATATTTGTATGGAAGCATATAGCCATTAATATCGAAAGATCTTTGCTATTTATATTCCGCTTAATTGAATGTCTTGGGATTGGAAAGTATTGAGTATCTATAAAATCCAGTTCATTGATATCCTCTTCATATTTTTGAATACCGTCAAGTTTATTCTTTTTATCCTCCTTATTCACGTAAACACCTCGCCTCTAAAATTATTCTATTTCAAATTATGTCGAAAGTCAACCATAACTATTGACAACTAATCGCAAAAACTAAAATTGCTGGGAGTCCGCCCACATACTCTTTAACTTAATAATGGTTACTCTTAATAATATACGGGGACATTTACCGTTGAAAAACGACGTTAATTGTCCAGACTTTGGAAATAACCGTCGAAAAACGACGTTAATTGTCCAGGTCTCTGTAATAACTATAGGTTAAATGAAAAACTGACACTATCCTTCCTTAGATCAAAATTGTGATAGATGATTATTATTATTTATTTCTTTTAGCCATAAGTATTGACAACATGCTTTTGCGATGATACGATTGTCTCACAGGTAAATAAACAGGAGGAATTTATAATGGGATTAACAGAAAATCAAAAGAAAGCTGTAATGGCTGGAGAAGGGAATTGGCTGATTAATGCTGGAAGCGGTTCTGGCAAAACAACGGTCTTTACTACTAGAATTGCAAGAATGATTAAAGAAGGAGAAGCTATACCAGAGGAAATACTTGGGTTGACGTTTACAAAGGAAGCTGCGACGAATATGAAGAAGAAGCTATCTAAACTAATTGGCAAGAAACAAGCCGATAAAGTTGACCTACTCACCTTCCACTCTTTCGCTTATAGTATTTTGAAGAGAAAGTATCCACTTAAATATAGACAGCTTCAATTAATGCCTATGTGGTGGAAAATGAAGACGCTAAACGATTTTTGTGCTAAGCCTTCTAATTTTAATCCAGAGGGGATGTCTCTTATGTGTAAGGCTGGCGATTTAGCATCTTTTATTTCATATCAGAAAATGAATATGGTAGATCCTGGAGGCGAACTTTTAATTGATATGAGAACAGAAAATGTAGCATCTGTTAGCGTAGAAGATCTTGGTGTCATATATGCAAAGTATTGTGATATGCAAGAGAAAGCAAGATTAATCGAGTTCGATGATATGCTTTTGGATTTATATCATAAACTAGAAGAAGATCCAAAGTTAGCTACCTACATAGCAAATCAATATAGTTACATAATGGTTGATGAGTTTCAAGATACAAATAAAGTTAGCATGGGTATTCTATCTCATATCAGTAACGAAAATATATTTGCCGTAGGTGACTTTAGACAGGGAATATACGGATTCATAAACGCTTCTATTTCTAATATATTAGACTTTGAAGACACATTCGAAAATGTAAACAATATTGAATTAAAGCATAATTTTAGATCTACTAAAAATATTGTTGGAATATCGAATAAGATAATTGACATGAGTCCGATCGAAAAGTATAAGAACTTTGAGCCACAAGTAGCTGGTAGAAAAGAAGAAGGATCTAACATAGAGTTTAATGTGTATCGTGATGAAGCCTATGAAGTTAAAGATATAGCCAATCAGATTATAGATTTAGTCGAGTCTGGTGAGAATGTTTATGAAGATTTTGCTATTCTGCTAAGAACTAATGCTCAATTAGGTATATATGAAAGTGTATTTTCTAGCCAGGAGATACCTGTCGATGTTTCGTCAGATCGATCATTTTTTGATAGAAGAGAAATATCAGATTTGTTAGCATATGCTGAACACACACTTGATCCAAATGATGACAGTTCGTTCAGAAAAGTTTACAATTCACCTAGTAGATTTATAAGTAATCAAGTACAAAAATCTATAGACGAGTATGCATATAAACACGAGGTAAATTTAGAAGAGGCTGCAATTAGAGCTGATATTGGGAAGAGTGGATCTGTACTGAGTAGTTATGTAGATCTTTTCGATGACCTAAGAGATATTGTTGACGATGTTAGAGCAGACTCATTTTTAATCGAAGTTTATAAGCGAACAAATTATAAAAAACATGTAGAGAATACATCTACCACTGCCGTCGATCTTGAAATGCGATTAGAGGCAATAAATAGCCTGTTTGAGATCGCCAAGAAGTTCCGTAGTGTTAATGCATTCCTTGCTCATATAATGGCTGTAAAGCAAAATAATAGCAAAACAAACGAGCATGCAGTTAGGTTGATGACAGCACACGCTTCTAAAGGTTTAGAATTTAAGCATGTTTTCTTCCCTGCATTCACAAGTGAGAATTACCCTCATAAGATGAATCCAGATATTGAAGAAGAGCGTCGATTGTCTTATGTTGTCGCAAGTAGAGCTGTGGATAAATTAACAGTAAGTATGCCTAACTTTATATCTGATGGCGGATCTAAATACGATCCTTCTCCATTCCTAGTCGATATTGCTGGAGACGAAATAAAGGATCTTCAAAAGAATGTGACTCGTGGAGATTCAAAATCTAATTTAAGTATTTCCTTTTTATAATATTTTAGCTATAGTAGTGATGATGCATCATACTGTTTTATATATCATCACTCTACAAAGCTATATATACCAACATTCGTAAAGAAAGTAATATATTATATTACTATTATATTAACATTACTAATATAATATATTCCGTAACATAATGTATTATATTAAATAAACCTTATCTAATGTATTTTATTATATTAGATAAGGTTTATTATTATAATAAGTAAACTAATAAAAAACATTACTTAATGTATTTTGTTATATTAAGTAAAGTAATAAATTGTATTATGTAATTATTACTATTATCAATATATTAGTAATAGTATTATAATATAAAACTAATGTATTATGATTTTATTATATTAGTAATATTAATAGTAACGTAATAGTATTATAATAATAAACATTATGTAATCTATACTTATCTTAATAGTAATATAGGCAAAAAAATAGAGCATAAGCTCTATTAGTAACTCTCTAATTTATCTAAATAGTCCTCGTCAAGTGCACCAAGTTCCACCAACTCTTTTATAAGAGCATTTGTTGCCACTTTTGACATCATGCCTCTTACTCCTTTGATTTTTCTTCCTCGACTGTCTTCGAAGAGCGAGTCGAAAGCCTCAACAACATCTTCTCTTATCTTAAAAGTCTTGGCTACCATAGCCTCTGTATCGCTCATAAAAGAAAGGGCGTTGGCCTTTTTGGAAGGCTTCTTATCTAAGGATGTTTCATCATTCTTGCCCTCTTTTTTATCGTCTCTCTTCTTAGGAAGCTCAGACCAGTTTATAGGTGTATCATCGCTCTCAGTGACTGGATCTTCTTGAGAACTGCTTCGATCTTCAATCTTGTTTTGTAGTTCAAAAACAACCTCGTTAGAGCGATCCACATCTTCTAATTCATTTTCAACTGGTATAAACTCCTCTGGTTCAACATCAAAATTCATCTTGTCGTTTAAGAAACTGTTGTCTCTCTTTTTAAAAGTATCTCCTCTTGCCATCTAGAACACCTCCTATAAAATTCCTTGATTAGTCATTTCATCTAGCAGAGAATAGTACATTAAACTAAAATCATTTTTTGGTTTTGCTATAGTTGCAGGAACTCCATGAAAAGCATTAGAGTCAGCAAATCGTATAGAGTTGGAAATTTCCGTTTGATAGTAATTTATTTTATTTCTCATACAGAACATCATTACACCTTTTGTAACCTCTGCGTGAAGTTTTGTATTTCCTTTAACCTTGGTTGCTAATAATCCAGCGACCTCAAGCTTAGGATTGTACTCCTTTTTAATTGCATTTATTCTCGATAATATATTTTCAAGACCATCCATTGCATACAGCTCTGGTTCGAATGGTATAAGTACATAGTCACAAATAGCAAGTATAGAACTCGTAACGGCTTTAAGCTCTGGTGGAGTGTCGAAAAATATATAGTCGTATTTCTTATCTAACTCGTCTAGCTTTCCACTAAGCATATTAAAGTAATTCTGAGTAGGTGATCCGAACTCTTTTGTTAGTGCTTTAAAGGTTTCAAAGTCCATACTAGAAATGTCTACATTTTCTGATTCCATCTGTTTAGATAGTTTATACATATTTTCTGTCATGACTTGTTCGAATCTAGTCATTTCATCAAATTCAAGAAAGTTCATGTCGTTGTTCGCTGGTATAATATCAATGTTTTGAAATGCATTTACAACACAGTCCTCAGCTTTAGCATTCCCCATAAATACGTCATATATGCTTTTATTCAGTTTTTTTGATTCGATTCTAAAACTCGTTGATGCATTACCTTGAGCGTCACCCTCAACTAATAGTATCTTAGCATTTGGTTTTGTATAAGTTAGAGCGCCTGCCAAATTGACTATTGTAGTAGTTTTTGTAGATCCACCCTTGTTATTCACTGCTGCTAATTTTACAGCCATTGTATAAAACTCCCCTCGACATATATTTTTTTTAATAATCTTTTTATAATTTAAAAGTAATATAATATATTACTAAAAAATTATTTGTGAATTACTTTTTATTTACAAGATGAATTATAGACTATTATAGGGCTGAAATCAACCCTTTAATTATTGATGTTATAACATTTTATACAAAAGTAATACGAAAGGTAATGATAAGCATTAAGTAATATAGATTATTAGTAATATATTACTAATAATAATATAAAAGTAATATATCTTTTTTGTTTCAAATATGTTTAACAGGGTTGATTTCAGCCCTTGATTTATTTTGTATACATGCTTATAATGGGTTTTACAAGATAGATTTGTTTGTGGGGTGAGAGTGTTTGATGACTACAAGTGGGATTGATAGGATGGACAGGAATATATATGTTAGGTACGTCCTTAAGATCTTGGTAGAGACATATTTAATTAACCAGGCTCAGCTTGCTTATAGAATAGGTGTTCAGCCTAAGTATTTAAGAGAGTTTACTAATGGATCTAGAAATATCGGTAATAAAAGATTAGACGATATCGAAGAAATCATATCAGAATTGTATAGGCCTATACTAGAAGAGGAACTACCTAGTACACCAGAGGAACTTAGTAATCTACTTGAGATTATAAGACCTTCGAATATTTAACAAAAAAATACGCTGCGGGAACAGCGTAGACTCTCATGATTTATCATGAGTATAATTTGGCTTAAGAATCACAGAAGCATTATTTATAACCATTTATATTAAAGATAAACGGTTCTTTGACTAGCTATGAATCTTGTACTGATATTATACTATACAAATTCATCAAGGTCAATTACACCAGTCTTTATAACAACGATGATTGGAGAAATTGATATGTCCGAAAATAGCGGAGGAAGAATTTTCAATGTAAGTAAAGGTAAAGGTTACGAATCTCTTAGTAGGGAAATGCTACAGGATGAAAATCTAAGCCTAGAAGCAATTGGTTTATTGGCTAATATACAAAGTTATCCATCAAATTGGAAGTTGTATAAAACTGAGTTATATACGAGGTTTAAGCACAATAAGCGAAAAAGCATTGAGCGAATATGGAATGAGCTAGTTTCCAATGGGTATATAGTTCAATTTAGAAAACGAATTGGTAAAAAATATATATATCAATATCTCGTGTCTTCTGAGAAATATACCAAAAATGAAATTATAGACCTCATAGAAGAGGCTAAAACTGATGGCTTTGATTTTTATCATAAAGATATGTTAAATGTTGACGATATATCCTCTATCAATCCGATCGATTTTATCAACTTAAAAGGTGATAAAATTAAAAACTCGGATAACGTTAAACAAGGTGGTGGAAAGGAAGCAGCATGTAACTCGGATAAACATGATAATATCAATGATTCTTGGGATGTACCTTTTGGACAGTCCAACTTGAACAGCTCAAAAGGTACAGATAATAAATTAACTAGTAAGAGATCTACTACAAAGAAATTAACTAATACTAAAGAACTTAGTAAAAAAGATGATGATGAAATAAATAATAATAAAGCAAATGACTTACTTGACAGAATGTCTCAAATAATCAAAAGCAACGACGAATTTAAAATACTTGCCCAACTTCTTTTTGAGATAAATGTCGGCCTGGACGAGATATCGATTATACTTGAATACTTTAATTCTAACCCAGAAAATTTTAAAATAGATGTGATCGAACAGCAGCTAATATGGATGCAGCAGAAGAGTGCCACTGGAGTCGGAATAAGTGACTTCTCTGTTTATTTTATAAAAGGTGTCGAAAAAAGGATGCAAAGCAACAGAGTTTCTGTAGACGAATCAATCGAGAAGGAATTTTATAGCAGGCTTGGAATTGAAGAGGATCTTCCGCAGGTTCCTATGTTTAATTGGCTAAAAGGAGAGTAAGGACATGATGACTATGAATGAAATTGAGAAAAGACTATACAAAGCATTGGGTGAAGACTTATTTAAGGTCTACTCAGATGGACATATACTTGAAAACAGGTATTCTAAGACAGGTATAAATATTGACGATATAGAATCATATTGGTTTGATGAATACGATTATTTGCTTTTTCCAGTATTTGAACAGCAGCACCCTTTTAGTGATGGAAGCGAGTTTATGTATAAGGAAAAGCGTAGACTAATGTTTATGTCACCAGTTTTTATTGAGGATGAAGAGTCTGATATAAAAAAATATAAGCTAAACACGATGCTGTACTACACTCCATTTGACAAGCCAAATGTGATCATTAGCAAAAAGGTTCCAAGAGGTATTGTGGAAGTTAATAAAACAATCATTTTAAAGATAATGCTGTCAAATGGCAGAGTCATACCAGTTTTAATGGACGGCAATTCCCTTAAATGTGAAGATGATGGATTATACCTGGAGAATGATGGAATGTTGACTCCTACAGTTGAGTATTTTAACAGATCGTCCAGTGTCGCTCGTGTTTTAAAAGAGTTTGGCATTGAATGTGTCGATAAACCGTCAGAATAAGCATTGTGTTAAAAAGCATGGCAAGTTTACGATTTTATATTTCTCTAAAATTACGATAAAATATATGGCAAAAAACAGTGCGTTTTTATCCAATATCAGCCTATATTTGGCTCGTTAAAGTGAAATATGATCAAAATAACGTAAAAACTGTTGAAAAACGCAAGTTTTCATTAGATTTTAGTGTCGTTAAAAAAATGGCATAAAATTAGTTATCTTTATAAAAGATCTTTTATAAACTTAGTCATTTTCAGAGTAACTTTAGTGTTATTTAATATTCAAAACGCACCATAATTGATCGTAGTAAATAGAGTAAAATTTAATCATTTTTAGATTATTTTGATATAAAAATTATAAATGCTATGTTTCACGGCCGATATCACATGCTAGATATATGTTATTCTATGTTTTATATGATTGAAATTTAATATAAATTAGGTCATACAATGGCGATTTACATATATATATGCTAGTTTAAGTCTGCATAATGATGTGGTCTGCTGCTGTGAAACATTTGATATTTTTTAATTATCTATTTTCAAATATATGGAGGTAGTTTCTTGCACTATTTTGATATGAATAAGTTTTATAAAATAAGATCCTTTTCTTTTTGGATGTATATCGTTTTGATTGCTGCGGCATCTATATTTTCTTTATATGAGATATTTAAGGGAAGTGGAGTTCCAATACTTCCTACTATAGTATCAGCTTTTATTTTTGTTTATTCCAGTTCAAGAAGAGAGATAGTTGAAAATTACCTGTACGACATATCAAAAATTAAGTATAGAAGAGTAGATGCGTGCGCGACTACGATATTGTTTCTTTCAAATGTTCCACTTGTACTATCTATGTACTCTATATTTAGAAAGGTATTCATCAGTAGAACTCAAGGAGGTTTTAAATATGATGCTATAGCAATAGTTGCTAGTATAATTATAGTTACACTGCTGAGCCTTCTTAAGTGGATTTTAAAGTTTGTCACCTCGTCAATAGGACTAAAAAGAATGAGTATGAGAAAGTATTCTGATAATTTAGAAGATAACGGATCATGCATTGATGAGAATGATGAAGTTATTAAGTCTTTTAAAACAAATAATGGAATGACAAGGTTGTCCGACGATTATTTTGACTATTTAAGCAATGACGGAAATCCCGACGAATATAAAGGTATCAAAAGTGTTTTGAATGAATATACGATTGAATTAAGATCAACTAGAAATGGACAGAGATATTATGTAATACTTGATACGAATGATGGCACACATCCTGGAGCTTTTGTTAAGATTATGTTTGATGCTTTATATGATGGAAACAAAGATTTGAATAAGAGTATTCCGATGTTTAGGGAAGACACTTGGCCGATGTTGGATCAAGGATCAGATAAGAAACTTCATGAGAGTTTAGTAGAGTCATTTATTGGCGAAGTAAAGAGTTATTTTAGATCTTGGCTTGCTAAGTAGCTTAGTATTTTATTGATTGCTGGAGACTATAATTGATTGCTTTGTATGGATTAAATTTAGCCCGTGTAGTGAGTTAAGTTCTTGTTGTGTTAGTTTATTGGTGAATAGATTAAATTTGTTAACTGCTTTAAATTAGCTGAGACGAGAGAATAGAAGAGTAGTAATAGAAAAGTTTGATCAGAGTATGATAAAATTATTGTAGATGAAAATTGAGGTTGGGATCAAGGTTAAAATTAATATGGTTGTCAATTATAGTAAACGTGGAATAAACGAGATAATTTTAATCATGTTTGCGTGTAGTAACTACCCTGTATTTTTAAAAATTTTAGTCCTTGTTTTGAGTAAAAAATCCCCGTCACTTACTTTTTGAAAGTATCACTAACTATGGTTATTTGTACTCATAAGATTTTAGATTAATTTTTGAGTAAAAAAGACAACTTAATAATTATTTTTGAAACGGTCATTTTTTAATAAAGTGACTGTTTTTTTATTGTCATTTTAGCAGCAGCCAAAAAGTCGTTTTTTTGATTACTGGAAAAACTGGACGACTATTTTTAAAAATTTAAAATTATTTTTTTAAAAAGTTTTATGTGTGTTTTTAACTACTCAATTTTTCCACCAAAAATTTCTCACACTATTTTCTAATTTTTTTCTCATGTCAGCTTAATTTTTATTTTTGCCTATTTTTTCTAACATTTTTATTTTTACTTTTTATTTTCACTCACTTAATTTTTTATCTATCCAATTTTTATTTTTATTTTCAATTTTTATTTTCTCACACTCAAAAAAAATCTCACTGAAAGATTTTTAATCACTATCACAAATTTATTTTTTTATTTTCACTTTTCACTTTTCGATATCTCACTTTTTATTTTTCATTTTTCTTTTTATTATTCTATTCTTTCACGCACGCACACACAACACACGTATATATCACTAGTCATTTAATAGGCTATCACTCACACCAGGCACACGCTAGGGACTCACTGGCACACTATACAACTATAGATTGATAATCATACATAACTATATATAACTATATATAACTATATTATTTTATTATCACACTATAATTTTTAATCAGTCAAAAATATATTATCATTTTTTTATTTTCGCTATGATCCCGACAATTTTATTTTATATATTATTTTCTTACTGATACCACGCGACAAACAATAAAATTAAATAAAAGTTTTTTTGTCTATATATAGAAGGAAAAAGTTTTTTAGAAAAAAATCAAAAATCTTTTAATTTTTTGTTGACAATTGAAAATTATATATGGTATAGTTGTTTCAAGTTAAACGAACGCAACAAACAAGGCACTACAGAAACACACGTTTAACTTTATATACTATTAAGGAATACCATCACAACAAACTTTTAAATTCTTTTTTAAAAAAGTGTTGACAACAAATAAGCAAGTATGGTAATCTTTAAACATCAACAAACGCAACAAAAAATCTTTTTAAAAAATTCTTTTAAAAAGTAGTTGACAATCGAAAAGCTATCGTGTAACATGATAGACAGGTTAGACATCACTAACAAAACAACTTCAAAATTCTTTTAAAAAAGAGTTGACAATCCACAAAGCAATGTGGTAAAGTTAAAACAGTTAGTGAGCCATAACTTTTGACAACTAACTACTCAAACTAATTGCTAGGTATTCCAATTCAAACTACCTAAAACAGAAACACATTTTTATTTTATCGAAAAAGAACCATAAGTATTTACATCTGTTAAAACTGATTGCAAGTAGGCAATTCAAAAAATACGTTTAGTAATTTTAGTCTATGAAAGTATCGAACCATGAAAAATTGTAGGTGCTGATATAAGTAGCCTCTTATATCAAGAAAGATTATCAAACGGCGTTCATTGATAATTAAATAGGTAACGGCTAGAAAACTTTTAAGAGACTCTTATAAGTTGATGTTATAAAAACAATCGCTATCATGCTTGAGAAAGTGGACTACCATTTTTAAAACAGACCGAATGAACTTAATTCGAAGTGAAAATGATTGCCAGTAATAACTATAAAACTTGCCAAAATAGGACTTATCTCCTAATTCATATCGTTGCTTTACTAACCATGTAAAGACCGTTACCACGTAGAAAACTTACTATCGAACTAAAACTTTTAGATAGTAACTTAGTATACAAATATTATCGTAGAAACTTTAAACTGATACTGATTTTAATCAGTATCAGAAACAAGGTTTTTACCTTGAAATAATCGACTGTAGGAAGTCAAAATGAAAGGAAGTAAATAAAATGTTTAAATTAATGAATACAGTATCAATCACACTAATGAACGAGGATAACAATCAAAAACCGCTTAATTATGGTGCATTCTTAAAACAGGCAGCAAATGAATTTGGAGGATATACACTAACTAATCAAGAAGGTGGTTGGTTGTCTGATGAAATTAACGAATTAATGGTGGATAAATCTCAAAAATTAGACTTGAGTTTTGAAGAGTTAGATTCTGGAAAATCACAAGTAATTAGCAACGTGGCAAACTTCTTATTTGATAAGGACTTTGGAGGTCAAGAATCGATATTCGTACAATTGGACGGAAAGCCTATGCTAGTATTTCCAGGTCAAGTAGCAGAAATGATGGAATTTATAGAATCACATTACAACGTAGAAACAAAAACAACTGTAAAATAATCGGACTAGGGAAGGACTTCCTTCCCTTAATAATTGGAGGAACTCAAAATGATTAAAATATTCATGTTATCAAACTTAATCGCACTATATACAATCGTAGGAATCGCGAACGGCTATAATATCGCTTATCGAATCGTTAGACAACGCAAACAATCTAAAAAAGAGTGCTTTTTAGCATTCGTAACAATTATCGTATCATTGCCAGTCTTTATTATATCAATCGTATCACTACTAGCATTCTATAGAAAACGCAAAGTTGAAAGAAGAGAAAGACAAGGATCGGTGGCTTAATATGAAAATCAGAAATATTGTAGGGATTATTGTATCATTCGGATTAGGTTTATCAGTGAATGCAATTGTAAGCAGAACGGAAGCAAGTAATAATAAGCAAAAAAATGACGTATCATATCAAGTAATCGAAACGGAAAAAGTAAAGGTAGAATATTGGGATATTGACAATGGCGACTTTGATATATTAGTGACACCAAAAAATGAATATAATATATCACCCGAATTTTCTCTTGATGAAACTAAATATTATCAAGATGGCTACCTAGTTGGGAAAACAGAATCGAATGCAAAAAAATTATTTAACAATAGCAAGGAAAAATACCCTAATATCGTAACATGGGATTTTGATTGGAATAACTAATATCACGAATAAAAAGAAATTTTAGGCAAGTGACAAACAGGAACGCTTGCCTAAAATAAAAGGAGAAAATTAAAATGAAAAACCCGACAAAAATTAAAGTACCTAAAAAATATGCAGATTTTATTGATGAAATACATGATGGCGATGGTTATTGGGCTTATTGTAAAGATGGCTATATATTCGGTGCGACTGGCTGCCAAACGGCTCATGCCTACACTCAAAAAGAAATTTTAGCTGAAATAAGAACATTGCAAGAAAATAACTAATATCACGAATAAAAAGAAATTTTAGGAGGAAATAGAAAATGAAAGAATTAAGAGCACTTATCGAATTAATGGTGGAATTTGAAGGAACAATAAACATCTTAGGTAATGACGGAAAAATGTATGAAGCTTGCGAACTTATTAGAGATTTTCATGAGAAAAAAGAATTTAAAGCAATGGGTGTTAGTTATTGGCTAATTGATTGTTTTGGCAAGGCATACCAAGGAGAACAAACGACTGGAGGAAAAAATAATATTGAACCTGTGTCGGGATTAAAAGAAATTTTAGATTGGGTTCGCGAGCTTTTAGATGAAGACGGTCATGTGTACCAACACTGTGACGAATGCGGACATCACTTTACAAGTGGCGAAGGAATGTTTAGATATGCAGATGGCGATTATTTATGTAACGGCGATTGCTTTAGAAAAAAATTCCCTACGGATAGAGACTGGCATATCTACGCTTTAGAAGATTGGTGGAAAGAGTATGGCGGAAACGAACAATGGACGGAAGAGGAATTAAAAAAATTAAGTGACGAAAAACTTGATGAATTAATGAGTGAAGCAGTAGACGATTGTGACTTCCCTTGTTTCTATACAGAAGCATAAGTATTTACATCGGACAAAAAAGAAATTTTACCTAATAAAAATCGGAGGAATTAAAAATGAAATTACATGAATTAATGGCGACAACAGAATACTATGACGGCGAATTGATTTTAAATGGTCACAACTTTTGGAATGAGTGCAGCTTTCACTTCAATCAAGTAAAAGTTAGTGAATCGGCACTAAAAGAGTATGACGGCGTATTAAATGCAGAGTATATCGGGAAAAATAAAGATGGCGATATTATGCTAGAAAATAAAAAACTTGATAGCGAACAAACGGCAACGCAAGGAAGAAAATTTCTATTCGCTCATAGTGGTTACATATCAGATAAATTATATCAAGAGTATTTTCCAGAAATGGAATAAGCAAGTGTTAAATCACTTGCTAGATTGTATGAACCTTCCTACAGGAAAAATAAAAAAACTTCCATTCGTACAATCTAGTAAGTGATTTAACACAAATAAAAAGAAATTTTAGGAGGAATTAGAAAATGTTGACATTGAAAGAGAAAATAATTGAAAGTGCCTTAAGTAAAGGTAATCATTTTGAAATTTGGGAAAAGGAAGTGAATAAAACCGAGATTGGAGTTGAGACAGAAGTAAAGAGTCGTACAAGAGAGTACATGCTAGACCACGAATTTGATTACCTAGACGAGTTGATAGATTTAGGGTACTTAAAAAGATTAAATAAAGATGAGGGTACATTTAAGCTAGGTAGCAGTGAAGATGACGAATTTCTACTAAAAATTGCTTATACATTTACGGAAGCCTGTGGGTATATTACAGAATACGAAAATGATTACTACGAAGTGGCTAAGCAACAAGGCATAATCGCGAAAGAATTTTTAGCAAAAAAAGAAATTTTAGGAGGAAATAATAATGGCAACTAACAATTTTTGGAATCATGAGAACGGTATATTCGTATTACAACAAATAAGTGAGTCAGACGCAAAAGAAAATTTAATCGAAAACGGCTGGGAATTGGCAGATATTACAGAAGAAGCCATCCAGGAAGAAATTAACATGTATGAAGAAATGGATTGTGGAGAAATGTTTAACGACGGTTGCGGCCTAAACTATTGGTTGACAGAACGCGGCTATACAGTAGTAAAGGAAAAAGGAAATTATTCAGCAAAAGTTTATAACAAAACAGATAAGCTTGTAGCCGAGTTAACTCTTGAAAGTGGGTACTATGCAGGTGTGCAAGTAATTGTAGAGACCGATCCCGACAATTTACTTGACGGATACTACGATACACAAGCTGAATTATTGGAACAGTACACACCACACCACAAACGTTTACTTAAATTAATTGGCAAGTATACAACGCCATTATTGAAGGTTGCGCAATTTAGCAACGGCGAAGCGATTTATAAAGCAGCGTAAAAAAGAAAATTTAGGAGGAAATGAAATGGGAATCGAAGAAAGAAAGTACATTATTGAAAGATTAGAAATTATGAGAGGACATGGGCAATTCGAAGGACAGACAGAAGACGATATGGACTTCTCAAAATTAAGTGACGAAGATTTGAAATATTACAGTGATGAATGGCTTGTTGGTCAGTTTGACGAAGAGTAGTTAACGAATAAAAGAAATTTTAGGAGGAATTAAAATGAAAGAAAAGCAATATAAGGTATTAGATGATTTTTCAAAATTAGAATCTAGCATGACTGAAAGTGAAATTATAGAGTATGCAAAAACATTAAAAGGAGAAATGGAGAAAGAGACATTTGAAGAGTCGTTTGAAGTAACATGTATTTGTAGCGCATTAAGCGTATTAGAATCAGCCAATATTTATTGCAAAAACATTGATGATTTTAAAGATTTTTATGAGAAAGAATATAAAAATGAAATCGGAGGCAGCGAAAGTGACTTAAAGGATAGCTGGAAGATGTTTGTTGACAGCCATGATTATTCCGAGTTTATTAACTATAATTTACTGATTGACACAATAGACCAATGGATAACTGATATGCAATTTGATTAATGACAACTGTATAAAATGATGATTTTAACAACTAAAAGAAATTATCGGAGGAATGGAAATGACTTACAAACTTATCGAAAAAGAAACTGGAAGCAAGATTATAGATGAATGGTGCAAAGGACAGGATAACGAAAGCTATGAATTTACAAGCGAAAATACAGGCAGCTTTATTTTCCAAGATGGAGAAATTTTTATAGGAGTCATAAATGAAACCTATTCAGAATGCAACGTAGAGGAATTTGACACATTAGAAAAAGCAGTAGCTTGGATAAACGGAGAAGATGAAGCGGAGGAAATGGAAATGGAAACATTAGAAAATAAATTTAATCAAGAGGATATCTCATACATATTAGAAATGGTTGGCATTCAAGGTGACATTATCAACGAAGGATACGAAGCTATCGATGGAGATTGTGACCTACATGAGTATGGTGAGTTTGTGACAAGTGTTAGATATTCAGACACAGTAATGAAGGCCTGGAAAGATGAAGATAGTCCATATCATTATTGGTCGCAATTATTTAGTGACAATCAACTTATGAAATCGGCAGTGAACGAGATTGTAGAAAAAATTAAAGGCGGAAGAAAATAATGAAAACAGTAAAAGAATTTTTATCAGAAGAAGAATTGGCAGATGTTAGAAAGAATCATGAGCAGATGTTTTACGAGTCATTTATGTACGACGGACTAATATACGACACAGCATTGAAGGCTATTGAAGAGTGTTGTGGAGAAGATGGATTAAAAAAAATTGCTAGAGGGTACGCAAGAAAAGAATTTGATAGAACTATTGATATGACAGTAGAAGAATACATTGACTACTACGGAGATAATGACACAACAGTAGCGAGTAAGTGGGAAAAATATCTAAATGATGTTGAGAAGTTTGCAGAAGATTATTTAAACATATTCCAATTGACAGATGGTACGCCAGCCAACTTTAAAACATTCGTAGTTATTTCAATTTAAAGTTATCAAATAAAAAAGAAAATTTAGGAGGAAGAAAAATGAAAAAACATACAAGTAAGTTAGTGATAGGAATCTTATTAGTAACGGTGGTAGTTATGGCCGCAGCACTTAAAGAAAGGAAGCAAGAAGCAGATTATTATCATACTCTTCACAACAGACAAACTTGGATGCTTCAATTACTAGATGATGAATCAAACAATAAGCTTGGCAAAGAGATTGAAAAGCGTATGAATAAAGATACTGACGAGGTTTTGAGCAAGCGATACGAACACATGAATTATAAAGGGCAAAAATAAAAAGAAATTATCGGAGGAAATGAAAATGAAAACATTTGAAGAGAGACTAGAGCAGTATTTCCAAGAAAAAGATATAACAGACGAAGATTTAAAAAAATCAATTAAGAATTGCCTTGGAAAACCATCGGGCAACGCCGAAGAGATAATTAATGAAGTTGATAGCGATTGTCAAACATACTACTACGACGCAAGTTTTGAATCGGTGTTAGATTTATATTCAAACTTATTCAGTGAAGAGACGCCAGCTGGGATCTTTGAAAGTGTATGCGGGTATTATGGTTGCGATACGCTGTTCGTTACAAGTGACTTACATGGAATATCAGTAACAACACATTAAACCATAAGTATTTACATCTTTAATCGTTGCTAGAGCACTTATTAATTAAGTGTTCTATGGAGCAATTAAAAAAATTTTAGGAGGAAACAAGATGATTATAAACCCAGTAATTTTATACTATGAAGAAAAAGGTGTCGAGAAGGTAGTCGCGTTTGAAAGAGAGTTTGTTGAGAAGTGGCTAGACGGTGTGACAGATGGTCAGCAAGATTTAGAATTTTTCCTAACTGACTACACATATGACGACGTAGAAGCTTTAGTATTAGAAAAATCATTAGAGAAATTAATCTAGGAGGAAATAAAGATGACACAGGAAAGAATGAAAGAAATTGCAGAAGAGGTTAAAGGAAAAGCAAATATAGGCTTATCAGATATTTATGATGGACGCTACAACGATGATGAAATTGAATTTTATCTAACTATGAGAGCTAGAGAAAACGTTAAATACACAAATATGTAGGGCAGCATTAAAAAGAAATTTTAGGAGGAAGAAAAATGAAAAATTTAGGGTTTGATATTACAAAATTAAATGGTGGCAACGTGACTTATGAGAACAGAAAATTTGTTGGAGGACTTAAGACAATCGCGAGATTAGAGCAGAATGGAATTATTACAGAAGTATCTTATGTAAAAGGCGAAAACAATAATCTATCAGCTTACTTGGCCTTAGCAACAAGAATGAGTGAAAACGGAAAGAACAAAACGTCAAACCTAGCGAATGACATTAGACATCTATTATCTTATGGACTAACTCAATTAGAGGTAGCTAATAAATTAGATAAGAAGAAGTCTTATATTAATCAAGTAGTAATGTTATACCAATTAAATAATCGTCCACAAGTAATTGTCGGTCAGCAATAATTATTGTCAGAAATAAAAAGAAATTTTATTAAATGCGAAACGCAGTGATAAGCAAGGTTAATAAAAATCGAAAGGAGACATCATGAAATTAGAAAATGCCGTAATAATAAAATCAACAATGAGCGGCCAAACATCGACAAATTATAAAGACTTTGAAGCGGCCGACAATTTTATGAAAAACCTAGCTAGTCAGTCAGAAACAAAAGAAAATTATCGAGACCACGAACAGTGGTACATAGAAACATCGGAAAATATTGGATATGAACTTAGATATAAAGAATACAAAAACTAAAAAATAAAGGTGGAAAATAAAATGACTAACAAATACGCAGAAATGAAAAGCAGACATCAAAAACGAGTAAACGAATTTCCTATGAGATTCTTCTTTGATGAAAAACAATTCGAGGAAGCAATGAATGATTTAGGCCTTACAAAAGACGACAAAGACAAAGTGTTATCAATTGCAGGTGGAGGAATCATTAGAAAAACTGACGCAGAAGCTTATGAAAAAATGTTTGAAGAGATAAGGGCAGAAGAAAAAAGAAATATCGCAGAAGATAAAGACGGAACAGGATATATCGCAGATATGTTTGAGTACGAGCTAAACAACCATGAATATGGATATACTTATGACGCTGATCCTGCTATTGAAGCACTTGGAATGACTGTCGATCAAATCAAGAATGATAATGCGTTACTGGTGGGAGTAAACATCGCAATGAAACGAATCGAAGATTTTGAAAATTCAAAAGAAGACTAATAAAAAAATAAAAATTAAAGGCGGAAATAATCGCAGAACAAAGCGAACACGATTGATAGAATATTTCTTTTATCAAGAAAAATAAAATAAAGGTGGAATTGAAATGGAAAAATATAACTTTACACACTTGTTAGATTTAGCAGAGAATAGCGAGGTTAATGAAAGATACAATAAAGAAAAATCTTTACTTGATAGAGGTTTAATTACAAAAAGTGAAGCTATCTATTCTTTTCAAAAGTGGGCAATGGATAAATTTACTAATCATGAAGCTTTTGAGATATGTACAAATATAGAATTTTAACTAGATAAAAAATTACACAAATAAAAAGAATTTATTGGAGGAATTGAAATGAGAATAGAGGTCATCAAGTCAAAGTACGAAACAGGAAGAGACTCTTATAAAGTCGAAGTATCCGAAGATGAATATATGGAAATTCTAAATAAAAAGTTGGAAGAACACAATTGTACAGAAAATGAAATAAGTCAAAATATAAGTATTAATATGTGGAAACAGTGTAGTTACAACGGATATACATACGGAAGCACACCAGAGCAATGGATTGAATACATGATAGTTAATTTTAGAAAAGATGTGGAATAGAAATGTAGATAAAACAATTATTTTAGAAAGTAGGAATATATCATGAAGATTTTTAAAGAAAAACCATATTTAGTTTATCATTCAGAAACAGAGAAAAATTATTTTAAACCAGAAAAGAGAATCAAAAGAGATAATACAGAGTATTTAATAGGTAATTATCAACAGAATAACTTATATGATAGGGAACAACTTGATTCAACTCACGAGGTAGAAGTTAAAATAGATGGCTTTAAGAGAGAAGAATATATCGAATTTATGGGGCAAGTCATCTTTGCTTCAAAGTATAAAAGATGACAGGAATAAAAAGAATTTTTGCTAAGGCATTCATATTATGAGTGTCTTATGGAGAAAAACTTTTAATAAGGAGAGGTTAATATGAGTTTAAGAGCATGGTTTAAGAGGTTTGATGTAGACAAAAATAGTACAACAGAAACAATCACTAATGAGTGTTTTTCATTCTTGGGAAGTTGCGAAGAGCTTAGTGTAGAGGATAAAAAATATTTAAACGAGCTAGGATATAGCGATGGTGAGATTTCAGAAATTGAAGAAATTATGGATGAAAAATAAAGGAGGAATAGAAAATGTTTGAATTTGAGTCAATTGAGTTCACTACACAGTCAGTAATGAATAAAGAAAAGAAAAGACTGGTAGAAGAGTTATGCGAGTTCGCAGGGGTTAAGAGAGAGGAATTTAGACTACAGCAGGGAAATGTTACAATGTATGGATTAACTAAGGAGGGAAATTGGATACCACTTACAAGTCACATAGGAGATTTTGCTGATAGAATTAGACAGAAGAGTTACGAGTCATTTAAGCTAAAAACTAAATTACAAATTAAGAAAAGAGGGAGTTAATCATGAGAAGAAAACATAAATTCATGTTGGTGGATAATAATATAGAGAATCACAAAGGAATAGAGCTTGCTATGTGTTGGGATATAATGACGGCGGATATGTTAGCCGACCATTACAGATCAGTGTACGAAGGTAACGACATGGGATTGAGTGTAATGTACAAGCTTGGACGAAAAGAAAAAATTATCGTAGATGGAAATAGTCAAGAAAATAAAGAAATTATCCAGGAGGGAAAATAAATATGAGTAGAGAAGACATTTTGAAGATAATCGAAGATAGAAAAGTTACGGTTGAAATAATGGGTCGTCAAATAAAACATGCTTATAAGATAGAAGAAATTGATACTTGTCACAATGAGAGAACAGCTGCAGTAAAAGAATTATATAAGCTTGAAGAGTTTTTATCTATGTTTGACAAGTATATCAAAGAGGTAAGAGAGAATGACGAATCAGAAATGATTGAAGCTGCAGAAGAATCTTTTGGTATGTAAAAAAAATATTAACCATAAGCATTGACAACAAAAGTATATAGTGTTATGATTCATTCATCAGCAAAAGTTTCAAAGAACCATAAGTATTTACAATTAAAAAGGAGAGATTAACATGGCACATTTTAAGAGAGTTAAATCATTTGATGATTTAAAGAAACAATTTAGAGAATTATCGAAAAAGCATCATCCAGACATTACTGGCGGAGACGATTCAGTAATTAAAGAAATTAACAATGAATACGATATGCTATTCCCGATTTGGAAAACGAAGAGTAAAGTCAAAACAACAGAAACAGCTAGCAGCACAAGATCTGAATTTTACACTCAATATGGATGGGCTGGTAGCCAGTATAATTCTAATCTTGGAACAAAAGAAATTGCAGCAAACTTAAGAAAATATGTAAAAGAAGTTTATCCGACTTGGAAATTCAGTATCACATGTCAATTCTATAGTGGAGGATCTTCTATCAGCGTGGCAGCAATGGAGGCCCCTTATGAAATTCTAGAGCGCGACAAGATTAAAGATAACTGCTACGTAGACTTTTACGATCACGAAGAAGGAGAAGATTTTAAAGCAGGTGGAATTAACATTGATATTCATAGAATGCGAGATAGAGAGGAAATGCCTATCTTAAATGATTTTGGATATGAAGTATTAAATGATGTTTTCGAGCAGCTTATGTCTTATAGATACGACGATAGCGACGGTATGATCGACTACTTTAGCACAAACTTCTACTATAGCTTTGGTCTTGGAAAATACGACAAAGGTTTTAGAATCGTTGAGAAGACAGCAAGAGTTAAGAGTCCAAAATTTGAAGTGAAAAAATAAATTGTCCCGAATCTAGAGAATTTTTCCTCGAGATTGATTCTCTAGATATCAACTTATACAAACGAGCAAATTGGAGGTAGAAAGAATGCCAAAACATGAAGATAATCGAGTTGCGATATTAAGATCTGGGGCTACAAACAAAAGAAATTATATTACAGCTGAAATGCGTCATTACAAACCAAGCGATTACGAGGCAGATGATCTAGAGTTTATCCTTATTAATCATGGAGTAAATGATCAGATGACAAAAGATCAAGTCATTACATTTGCTATGGGGTTACTGGAGTTGACTGGAGTATTAGAAACAGAAAAATTTATTAAGGAGTTATAAAAATGAAATTTATCGAACCAAGCTTTAAAGGAATGGTGTCAAGCGGAGACTTAAAAGGTCAGTGGGTATTTGGAACTGGATTGTCATTCGTAGAGTTTTCAGATGACTACAAGAAGGAAACTGGAAGAGAAGGAAATTGGTATTTAGATTTAACGGATTACGATGGACATGCAATAGTCGATGGAGATACTATCGGCCAGTTTATAGGGAAGACGGATGTTGAAGGAGAAAAAATTTATTCTGGAGACAATGTACTTATTACATACACAAATGGATCAAAATATATCGCTAAGGTTGTATATGATATTGAATCTGTAAGTTATAGATTGGAGATAGACGAAGATACGACGGTTCCTTTCAATAACTGTTTAATATCAAAATTAATCATTAACGGTGTTGTAGAGTTATCTAATAAGAATGTTATTTCTGAAATAAAAGTTATGTAAATAAAATGAACATTTTATAAGGAGGAAGTCATTTATGAAAGGTGTAGTATTTCCTACAGATATAGTAATTGATACGTGTGGATTATATCAGACTAACAAATCACTACTTACTAACGAGAACAGTGATAATGTATTCAAGGATCTGGAAGAGGCCGTAAAAGAAAGCAAAGGCGAATGTAGAACTATTATTATAGATTCTATTTAAAAAGTACATCAACGGAGGAAATTATGAGTAAGAGTTTAAAAGAAATTATCTTTACTGATACAAATGGAGTAGATTTAATAGTTCAATATAGGAAATCAGCAGTATTCTTTATGAAGCGATACGAAGACAGCGACTTAAAAGAGCATCCTCGTGGCGGCATTTACATTGATGGCAAAGGTCTTAAAAATGATTATGAATTTACGTCAGATCAATTTAAGAAATTACTAGATTCATTAAAAGAGATATCTGACGAGTGCTGGACAGACTTTAAACCAATTGAAGCCGATTCTATAAAGGCAGATTATGATGATTATTACGATCGTGACTTTGACAACAATGGTTACTTAAGAATTAAAGAACGTGGCATAGTTATTGAAGGCGCATATGCTCAGCCACCTAATAAGGATAATCTTACAAGGTTGATTAAGTTCAATAAAAGAACTTTTTCATCGTTTATTTATGACATGGAAAAAAGAATTTAAAGGGCAGAATAAAAAAGAATTTTTACTATAAAAATAAAAGGGGAAACTTATATGATTAACGCAGAGGAAATGAAAGTAGTATTCGGACAAGGAGACATTTTAGTAGAGGGTAGAAAAGATTTGACTCTTTGTGTATTTAGTCTGGGAGGAAATTATACTGTAGGAGAGCAGGTTAAGCCTGGAGAAAAGGATTATAAATTTGTTGGAGCCATTCAATCTACGGCACAAGGATGGTTCGATACGATTCAATATTTAAAAACTATTGATAAGCCAGATGTAGAGTCAAAAATTAACTATAACGGACGTGACCTAACAGTTATCTTTACTGGTGATGACTGGATGAAATCAATTAAAATCGTTCAAAGAGCTATTTTATATACATTAAAAATCGAAGCAGAAAGAATTGAGGCGCAAGAAAGTAAAATTCCAAGCAGCCTTATTTATGAGAATAAAAACGGAGAGGTAACCTGGATGTCTAGATCAAAAAATGTATTAAGTATTACAGAATCAGATATTGAAATCATTTCTAAATCACTAAAAGAGGATGCGGACAACACTAGGTTATCATTGAAAGAATCTAGAGAAAACATTGATAAAGTTCCTCAAGATAAGATGAAGACTTATGAAGCAGCTATGGATGAAATGGATCGAGATATTAAATATACAGAGGATTTATTATCTAAAATTAGCAACCCAAAAAATATTGATGAGGATGGATGGAGACATATCTTTATTACACTTGTAAAAGATGATGATGAACAAGCTGCATCATTCCTTAGAATGGAAAAGAAATCTGACGAATACTACAACAGCCTAAGAGATACTACTTATAGAGTCGAACTAATCAGTGGAATTGCAGGAATGTACAATGGCTAAAGTATACAAAGCAACCGTTTATTATGTTGATGCGAATGATCAAATTGAAAACAAAGAAGCTTTCAAAGGTGAGTTATCTCACCTTTTTGAAAGAGGCTATATGGGGAGAGCTGATTTAATCGTCGGAGAGGACGAGTCAAATGAGTTTGAGTGGCATGACGATATTGACTTAAATAAAATTAATGCCACGAAAGAAACTTATGACAAGTATTTTCAAAACAAAGAAAATGACTAGGAGGAATTAAAATGGATGATATTTCTAAAAAAATTAATGAGTACAGAGACAATAAAATTAAAGAAATTGATTGGCCACATGAAGGCTTGATCAATGGTATCATCGACGATATTTTGGAAATAGTAGAGGAGTCGTCAAAATGAGAAAGGAATATATATCTGTTCTAAAGCCAGGAAATGTCGTTGTAGATGTATCTGGTATGTATATGATAACTGATTGCGAAGATGATGACGATAAAGTTACGGTACTAAATCTGTCCGATGGCACATTAGAATCTAAGTATACCGAAAGTGTCCTTAGCGATATTAACTTTGTTTTATCTATAGATTTCCTGGAGAGCATTAATGAAGTAGAAGACTGGATGAAGAAGCAAAAAGGGATATGGAAATGGTAGGCTATGGAAATGACTAAAGAAGAAATACAAGAATTATACAGAAAAAGCAGCGACTAC
The DNA here is from genome assembly GCF_003987645.1 of Vagococcus elongatus. Taxonomy (GTDB): domain Bacteria; phylum Bacillota; class Bacilli; order Lactobacillales; family Vagococcaceae; genus Vagococcus_A; species Vagococcus_A elongatus. Next base: position 88,516 of record NZ_NGKA01000008.1, on the reverse strand, counting down.
TCATCAAGAATGTTTTGGATCAAAATAAAAAACTTGTTTCTTAAAAATAAAATTGATGAAGCTCACTGGATAGACGACAGTCGATGGTGGCACCTAGAATACAACCATAAGTGGAAGGAGCGTTTTAAGAATGGCAATTAAACCAGACTTTCATATACTTGCAAGAGATTGCGGAAACGGAAAATTAGATTGGAAAATCATATTCACACATCTGAAAAAGCAGCTAATGAGTTTAGAGATAAGCTTGATGGTAAATGGAGGATTTTTAAACTTAAACCAGTTGAAGTTATTGAAGAAGTTAATGAGGGTGACGGAGAGTATTATGTGGAACCAATTCCAGACGATGAAATGTTCCATGGAAGTAATGGGTGGTAGATAAGATGAATAGTAAAAAGTATAAAGATAGTAAAAAGGTAATTATGGAAGATTGAGGGAGTATATCAAGCATAAATAGAGAGAGGGTTGATATTAATGACAACATTCGAAGATATTAAAGATGTTATCGTAGAAGAGGTTATGAAGAATAAGGGAGATCTTATATATGTCAAAGTCCAGGATCACAGTATGAATATTACTATTCATGCAGGTTTACTGGAAACAACGTGGTCTATAAGTAAGCGTACAGTAAGGAGCGTCTCTTCATGTTCTGAAGAATTTAGCTTAGAAGATCTATCTAATGACTTAGTTAGAATGAAAAATTATAGCTGGGTATTAAGTGTTATGCAGAGAATGTTATTAAAATAATCATTTTAGAAAGTAGGAAAAGATATGGAGAAGAAAAAGGTTAGGCACAAGCTAAGTTGTAACAATTGCTCCAAACCATTTAATATGCACTCATTTGTTATTAGAGAAGCTAGGATAGTAAGAGATTTGGACTTTTCATCTACTGGTGCGTATTGTTCAGATTGCTTCCATGAAGCCTGTAAGTCCATCAAAGAAAAGCGCTTTGTGGAAGAATACAAAGGAGAAGCCATTTACATGAAAGATGGTCGATATGCTCCATATTGGGGAGCTAGTTACGCTTTCGATAATATAGACGATTGCAAGAAGAGAATGGAAATGAAAGGTATAGCTGTTACGCCTTTTGGAATGATGGATATATAAAGGAGAATGAAAAATGAGTTTATTAAAAAATAACATAATACCGATTTTGATATATGTAATAGCTGGACTGGTGTTATTTTCAGCTTCCTACATTCCAAGCTATATACTTACAACCATTTTAAGAGTTTTGGGAGCTATAAGCGAAATAACACCTTTTGCAGTATTGTCATGGATAATTATAAAAGGGCGAATTAAATAGAAATTTATCGTTGTTGATAAAACAATGATTTTATCAAAAAAAACATACTTTCAAGTATGTTTTAACTGTTATTGACAACTGAACCAATGATGTCAAAATATGCAGTTGTTTTTTTAATCTCATTATCTATCTCTTTGTATATACTACTTCCTTCTTTTACTTTAGCTCCGCCCCATATGATACAACTTTCGAAAGGATGGTCGAAATTGTTGAGATAAATGGTAACTTTTGCACTATGCAATCTTTTGACAGAAAAAGTTCTAACGTTTGAAGCCGCTGGTGTAAATAATGCACCAGCCAAATCTTTTTGAACGATACTAGAATCATCTACTGTGATTTCATACTTGTTAACTTCTTCAAATTTAAAAGATTTAACTTCGTTATTTTCGTTTAGTAAAGTAACTACTTTTTCATCGGCATTAATTGCAATGATTGGCGTTTCAGAACCTACATTTAAAATGAATTTATCATTAGGATTTATTTTTGCCACCAATTGATTTCTCAATATTTTTGTTTCCTTTTGAATCTTCGAATTTTTAACAAATCTGTAGATGAAAAAGACAAAGATGGCTACTCCTATAAAAAAAGGAGCGGATTGAAAATCGAATCCTTCAACAGACATGTAGAAGAAAAACAAACTCAAAATTAACAATAACAACTGCGTAAATTCAAACATAAAAAATCCTCCAAATATAATTTATGATTTTATCATATCACAAATTTGGAGAAATAAAACTAAATAAAAGGATTGATTAATATGCACGGAGATATAAACGAATGTCCTCACTGCGGACACGACACCTGCTACACAACATCTACCGTAAGTGGTAGAAGTCAGTTTCATTTGAGATACGATGGAGAAGAGACTGATAACGGTGGAATGTACGAAGTGTTGATACATAAAGAGCATAAATGGGCGAAATGTTCATCTTGCGAAAAGAGATTATTTATAGGAGGAAGATTGATGGCAAGAATTGGAGAGCCGATAGTTTTAAGCAGCGAAGAATCTAGAGATTTTCTTAAATTAAATGGAGGGAAAGTAGGAGAGAGTAACACTCCAATACAAAGAGTCGCAAATGATTTTTACAAGCACTACAAGGGTGGTATTTACGAAGTTGTAGGAGCTTCTACTCACACAGAAACAGAAGAAGAATTGGTTCTATATAAGGACGAGAGTGGTAGGTTGTGGAGTAGACCTGTCGAGATTTTCTTAGATGTAGACAATTTTATTCCAGAGCTTAGATCACAGATGTCAAGATTTGAAAAAGTTTGGGTGTCAGTAATTGATACAAATTTTGGATATTTAGGTGGGCGTGATTCGATATATGCAGGTCGTGGGATGTCTTGGTCTGGAGGGATGTTGTTTACAAATTTCAAACATGCCAAAAAGTATGAACATGACGAACGTGGAATCGAAGAATTTCAAAGAGATTTTGATATGCACAAAGAAATCGGAGCTGTATCAAGAAAGATTCATAAACAAAGGGAATATTAGGAGGTGAAATGATGAACGAGACTTTAGTTGTCAGACAATCGTATCATGGTACTGGATCTTACGAAGGATATGTTTGGAAAGTATATGACAGAAACAATAACTTTATTGGAGAGCTCGGTAGTTTTTCTTCCGACGTTAATGTTGATAGCGTATGTAAATTAAACAATAAATTGTATGTAGTAACAGACGTATGTGACAGTAAAATTCAAGAAGAAGTTCATGACGAAGTTATCTATTTTAAACTTAAAAGATGGGAATACAGTCCAGATTTTGATTTGAATTTTAAATAGCTGGTAAAAGAATGGTTTTATAAAGAGAAAGAGAGCGCATAAGCACTCTCTCGAAAGTTTAATATACTTTGATATGCCAACTGATAGGTTCTACATTTTTCAATTCAACATGGAAACTACCGCTACCTCCTTTTGGAACAGACGGGTTGAAGTAGAAAGAAAATTGACCGCCAGAACTAATATCGCTGGATATTTGTTCGTCATAGATTGTTTTAAGATATGCAGTAACAACTCCGTCGGATTCTCCACTTATTTCAATAGTCTGACCTTCTGTTATGTTTTCAATGGTAAATTTTTTCAAGTTTTCGTCGTTGTAGGTTTCGTTTATGGTTAAATCTTTATTGTCTTCACGAGCTGAGATTTCATCTTTCTTTTCTCGCTCTAATTTTTCGGCAGCGTTCTTCTCTGATTTATTTTTCTCTTCTTTTCTCAATAACGAAAGATAGTTTCTTTGATATTCTACTGACGAATTAACAAGCTTTAAGCTATTATATTTTCTATCGATCAAACCTCCAGAAATCGAAATTGGAGTTGTGTCTACATATTTCTCCAAGCCATTCTCAAGAGATTCTACAACATACTTGTCTTTATCTTTAAATTCTTCTTGAGAAACATAGATATTTTTACCTAAAATCTTGTCATCGTCTAATTTTGATTTTACAATTAAGTTTCCACGCTTATCTGGACTTGCTTTAGAAAACTTAAAGTCAATGATCGTCGATTCTGAACCGTTTTTTTTAATATCAGCAATTGGAACTAGAGAGGTCTCGGTAACTTCCATCAAAAAAAGTTCATCGACATCACTTTGAAATGAAAATGAATGTGAAATTTCATCGTTGACATCTACGACTTGAACGACACTGTTAGGAGCTTGAATGGTTGAAGTATCATTCTTTTTAGCTTGATAAAGATTGTACCCTAACAGAAATAATAAAAGCATTACAAACAAAATAATCACAACCAAGCGGTCTATAAAGGTATTTTTATATTTATACATTGATTATTCAACTCCAATTAGTTATTTGTGTTCATTATAACATAACAATTTTTATATTTTTGTATTAAATGAGAAGGAGGTTTATATGAGAAAGTTAGTTTTAACACAGGATTCAGTTGGCTACAGAACTAAAGTTAGAATCGTCGGTACTAATGTTGTAGGCACTATTGTTAAGGATATTATATATCCTACATTCCCACCTAAATACCTATTTACTCCAGAAGGAAATGGAAAGCAATTTTATGTTTTTGAAAGTGAATTTACTGAAATAGGAACAAGGGAAGAGTTTGTAAAAAGAACCAATAGAAAGTGGAAAAGTAGATAGTATCAACGTTTTGTATTTATTTTTTAATAATTGAGCCATAAGTATTTACAACTTATCAAAACGATGATATTATGTATTTAGCAATAAGAAGTGGAGATATGGAAATGAAGAATAAGAAATTTATATTTGTTAATAATGAATGGTGGAAGGTCTTTGACGTAGAAGACTTTACGAAACCAGAAGAGGATGCTGGTCTAGGAGAGAGATTGTTTTATACAAAATTAAAACAGCACTCAGTATTATGCGTAGACAAGCATGGCAATTGGAACCATTGGGTTTGTGAGGGCGCAGAGTTTACGGTAATATCTGATTCTTGGCCAGAATGGATTCCAGTTGAAAAGGAAAAGGATCGGGTGAATTAGTATGAAGAATGACATTACTGCAGATGAATGGTCTGTACTTGGAGAGTATTTAAGATTTGGCGGACATGTTTACGAAGACTGGGAATTAGACGGAACTCTTAAGGAAAAGAGCGCTCTATTAGATTCGGCAAAAGGGAAATTTCAAAGAGTCTCAAAGGCTATCGATTCGTGGAAGATCCAATCTAAAAATCAAATCTAGATATTTTCAAAAATGGGGTACCCCCCCCTATTAGACTCTGGTGTAATAATGATTACATATGTATAATTGTATTACACCAGGTAAAATAGAATATTTTTTTGATAATATACATCGTTTGCATGTCAATATACAAACGATGAATTACATTGAAATTTGATAAGGGAGATATACTACATGAATATACTAGAAGATAATTACAGAATGCTAAAATCCTTAAGAGACGAGATATATAGGCTTAATCTCAACGAAAGTCCTTCGAAAACTGACTATAATAACTTAAGGGATAAAGATGCATCACCAGCTTCATCTACCGTTTTATCTAGAACAGATTTAACTTGGTCGCAGGTGATGCAATTAATAGGGTTAAAGTATGATGGAATGGCTCTACAGAAGGATTTAGAGTATATAGAAGATGGATTCTCTCAAATGACGCAGGATCAAAAGTTTGAGTATTTTAAAAACAAGGTTATAAGAACTGGACTGACCGTAGATGGATGGTATAGAGTGTTGAATATTGTTGACGAAGGAAATTCTATAAATAAGCAGGCGTCTACAGCGAGAAGGGATAGATATGTTTCATCAGAGTTTAAGGATCTATCCAAAGAGGAGCAGTTAGATTTTTTATTGAGCTACATCGAATCAAATAACATAATTAATAGCGTTGATTACAATGCTCGCAGAAGCAAAGAAAAAACTCCGTCTCTATCGTACATTAATGCGAACTTTGGCGGATGGAAAAATATAACAGAAGTATATACTAAAAAATATAAAAAGGAAATGGGATAATTTAATGAAAAAGTCTAAAAGTAACAGCAAAGAAAAAGCAACATATTTAAAAATTAAGCAGGGAGATATTTATCTAATTGATTTTGGCGAGTACAGAAATCATGTAAAAGGTGGTGTCAGACCAGGTGTTGTACTATCTTCTGATCACGAGAATATCAAAGCGAGTCAAGTATTGGTAGCACCAGTTACCTCTATTAAACACAAACACCTAAAGAAGCAGTATAGAAATGATGTGGTGGTAGATGTAAGTAAAGAGAATGGACTTCACTCTAAGTCAGTAATTCATGCAGGTAACATTCAATCAGTAGATAAAGATAACTTTCATCACAGAATTGGAACTCTAGAAAAAACTAAGCAAGGAGCTATGGTTCGGGGGCTGATGTATACATTAGGTCTTCCTTATTAGAACCATAAGTTTATATAACATTAATGAATGTTTATCACTAATTTTCTATTTAGCATAATTGAGAATATAAAATTTGCGTCCATTATTTTATTGGACACAATAAAGAGTATAGAAAAATGAGAAGATAATGATTAATTTAATGAATTAATTATAGTAAGAGACAAGCTTATTAAATCGATAGTTAACTTGTTATTAATGGAGGTGTAAATAGATTTATGAAAGATTCAATTTTTGTTATATCTGGATCTAGCGGAAGTGGAAAGACGTCAGTGCTTAGTATGGTTAATAATATTGGAGATAGAATAGTAACGAGTACCACAAGAGATAAGAGGGATGGAGAGGTTGACGGAATTGACTACTATTTTTTAGATAAGGACGAATTTCTATCTAGAGATTTTGTAGAGTATGACACAAAGTACAATAATTACTATGGGACAGAAGTTGATGAAGTTTCTCTGAAAACGTCGAATGGATGCGCATATGTAATATTAACTCATCAAGGATATATTGATTTTAAAAAATGTTATGGCAGCAGAGTTGTTGGAATTTTTATCCATACGAAGAAGGACGATATTGTAAAAATGCTGAAAAACAGGAAGGAAGACAATATTGATGGCAGAATGTTAAACTATGATTATGATCTAAGAACAATGGTAGATTATGATTATGTTGTAGCAAATAGCTTTGGAGACATGCAGACGACGATTAAGGAAATCGAAAGAATTGTGGAAATTGAAAGAGCACAATAGAATTTATAAAACAGTCATTTTATATATCAATTTAATATGCTAAAAGGGGTGAATATAAATATTAAATAATCACCTAAAGGAGGGGTAAGTAATAAGTGTTGTATTATTTTTGGGCGCATATTACTTATGACAACGTTGATTTAAAGACGTTTGTTTGAGGAGGGGCATATTTATTTAAAAAAGTGTGGCGAGCGTGTTGACAACAAGGTGAAATGAATGTATACTTAAGTCAATCAGTAAGGAAGTAACGGATAATAACTATAAGATGGGACGTGTCAAAACAATGGAAGAAACAAAGATGGAATTAAACGCCGTAGTTACAGACTGGTTGAATAGAATGGAAAGCGACAATTCAAAAGTTAGTTACTTTAAATCACTTGATACATTCGCAAAAATGACATTCAAGATCAGTGCACTACCAGAAATGAACGAAGCACATTGGATGAATTTAAAGCCATCTGATGTAAGAAACAATTTTATCGAACCGCTACAAAGACAAGGGTTACAAAACAGTACAATTAAATACTACATTCGTGTTATTAGATCATTCGTAACGCACATGGAGAGATTTAAAGATTTTAGTCAGTTAATAGACTTGTCTTATATAAAGATCTCATGCTTAGAGACAAGAAACATTTCAGATGATACAGTATCCAGAGCTAAGCTTGGAGCTAGTGAGTTTTATGAATTTATTGAATGGCTTAAAGAAGAACGTTTTACAGGCAGAAATGCAGATCTTGGTAATAAGTATGCTCTAGCAGCCGAGTTTATGTTTAAGACAGCGTCGCGATTAACAGCGGTGTTTAAAAAAGTAAGATGGGCAGACATTGTATGGGAAGGAGATTCTTATCATAATTTTGGATGGAATGCATATATTCTTGATAAAGGTAATAAGGTTAACAAGAAAGCTATACCATCTTCATTATATGACAGAATCTACAAAGAGTTTTACCACGGAGATAGAACCGAGCCAGTATTTAAAGATATAAGTAGTCAAATGTTTTCAAGATTGACTAGCGAATATGGAGAACTTGTTGGAAAAGAATACGTTCCTCACTCGATCAAAGTTGGTGCTGGTACAGAATATTACAACAGAACACAAGATTTAGTTAGAACAATGGAGTTCCTAGATCATGAAGATCCAAAGACAACACTTAAATATATTAGACTTGGAGACGATAGAACAAAGCAAGGTGGATATGTTCTTTCATTGGATGTAGATAAGGATAAGCTGGAAGATCTTTCAAAAGAACAGCTTATATCTATCATAAAAGGTGATGACGCTATGGCGATGGCTATAGCTAGAGAAGCAGAGAATAGACACTACGCGGAAGGGTTAATCGTAGAACAATGAGAAAAACCAATAGTCAGATTAGAAAAGAACGCATAAAGAAGAGAGAGGTTCACATAAGAAAGAACTCTCATGGAATAAGTAACTGGAGTGAAAAGTATGTCAAGGAGGTTCTTGATAGAAACAATATCAAGGACTTCTCAATTAAAGATGGATCTCAATGCATAGTTATAAAAACTTCATTTGGTTACTGGTATATAGAACATGATAACAAGGTTGTCACACTTAAGCACTCTAACTTTTCCAATCATGACAACAATGAGAAGCTGAGAGGCGGCTATCATAAGCAGGATGTATTTTTTACACTAAATCAATGTTTAGAATATATAATAAAACACGACAATTTTAAGGGTTACAGATAGATTAAAAAACAGGAGGTATGGAATAATGATTATCGAGATAAAAGTGAAAGACGGTGCGATCGCTGGGAAAAGTGATTTTGCAGATTTTTTAAAAACAAAATTATCTAAGAAGGTGTACGAAAAAGCAGTTAATGGAGAAAACTTAGTTGACATCGTTTCGATTGGTAAATTAAAGGAAATCGTTGGTACACTTTACACTCGCGGATGTGATGACTGCCTTGTGGGTGAAATAGAAGATTCAGAAGGTAATAAAATGGACTTGGTTTTTGGATATAGCGATATGCTAAAAAAATTATTCCTATTTGAATTGAGCAAAGAGTGGGAGTTAGACAGTGCTATTAAAAGAGCTGTTGCCATTTTTAAAGAAGTTGAGGCTATTGAAAAAGAATTTAAAAAAGGTATTATTTTATTTACAAAAGAAGAAATTGAGGAGACAATCGTTTCACTTTTTGTAGACCAAATGTATTATAAAATGAAGCTTAGACTAAATCTTTTTTCAAAATATGAAAAATTTTGGAAAGGAATTATTGTTCGAAATGACGAAGATACTAGCTGGAATGCTTATCTTAAAAAGAACAAGTTTGCCGATATTTTAGGTGGTAGACATGATGAAAACGAAAATACATTGGTAACAAGAGAGGATTTATTATCTTTATTTAAACAGTCTCCAACTCCTCAAAATGCAATTATACCTATTTTAATTTTCGAAGGTGTAAAATTAGCTGAGGCTCCAAAAGATGACGAATTGCGCAGATTAAAGATTAGTGATATAAAAAAAGATAGAATTGTTATCAGAGACCATGAAGATGGTGTTGATAGAGAGATTGCTATTGATAGCGATACTAGAAAATTAATTTTATTAGCTGCCTCTCAAACAAAAGCGTACAAGCCGTTTAATGGGACAATCTCAATAGTACCATACCTAGAAAGTCCATATGTATTAAAGCCTATAGACGTTAAAATTGCTTACAACAGCGACTCAAAAGAGGATGAACGAGCTATTACATACCGAGGTGCATATGACAGAATGCTAAACATTAGATCTCTTGCAGAATCTCTTGGATATGAAAAAGATTTGACAATATCATTAGTAGCTAAAAGTGGAAAAATTAATAGTATTAAAAAATATATAGCGAGTGGGATGGATAGGTATGACGCTATTAGAAAAACTCTTATGAAGTTTGGAGAATGGAATAAGACTGGGGACTATATTGAAGAAAAAAAATTACCATCTAATAGACAATTAGTTAATCGTTTAGGAAAAGAATACAAGGCGGCTACAGGTGAATAATCACTGTAGCCATATAACTGAAAAGGGAAAGGTTAGGTTTAAAAAAATGAATCATAAAAGTATTGAAATTCTTGGAAATCATAGACTAGAAGAGTTGGTAAAGAAGGAGTATTCAAGGTTTAAGTCGGTTATAGATGCTGATACCCCAATAGGAGAAATAGAGTCAAAAGTAAAAGAGATTGCCTTAACTGAATATCTCGACGAGGATAAGCTTAGATCAGTCGTAGAAGAGATCCAGGAGGAAATATCTGAATCAGCTAGAAAGAAAATGCAGGATATTATGTATTGTAATATTAGTGCGCTTATTTTTAAAGACTTAAGCATAAGTATGTATAACGCGAAGAGAGTATTTGGCGTGGATAAGGCTTTTGATATTATTAGAGAGCAGATAAAAGATCCTCTAATTATTGGCAATATTGTATTATTAATCTTATCAATAGAAATGGAGGCGAATTAAATACAATGACTAATATTGAAGAGTATAACGAGTTTGATAGAAGGGTTAGGGAGTTAGAAGATGGCATATCACGGCTTGTTTTATCGGCCAACCTATCATACGATAGCGATCTTCACATGGAGATAACAAGAGCTTATACAACATTGTATAGAGATCTTCATTCTAGTGGTTTAAACGAAGAGTACAAAAATCATTTTCGCATATTAATTAATGAACTTTTAAGGGAGGCAGAAATTGATGTAGATATTATGTTGAAAAACATTAGCATAAGTATTGACAACCAATAAAACCGATGGTAGTATTATAAAAGTAGAAGAGAGCGTGTACTGTTGTCCCTAGACAGGGCAAATAAAAACAAGAGAGAGGAGTCAATTATGACTAACAAAAAATTAATGAAGAGAACAAAATTATTCGGAGGAGTTACGCTATTGTTATTAGCAATTCTTGCTGGAAGATTAAGTGGATCAGTTACTAATCAAACAAAATTAGATACTGCAAAGGCGGATTATGAACAGCTTGAATTAAAGTTGAACAAAGAAGTAAAAGAGAAAACAGCTTTGGTTAAAGAAGTTGAGGCAGCTCAAAAGGAACTTGAAAAAGCAAAAAAAGATGCTAAGAAAGCTGACGAGTCTGTTGAAAAAGAAGTTGTAGAAAATGTAGAAGTTGATACTCAAGCCGAACAGGTAGAAGAGCAGCCTGTTCAAAATCACGAAGAGAGCCATAATATTTTACAACAAGAACCAGAAAAGCAGTTTGCACGATCTGGAGAAGTAACTCATGTAATGTCAGCAACAGCGTATGACGGAGTAAGCCTTGGTGGAGTTACGGCATCTGGAGTAGTTATCAATAGCACTGGTGATCGAGTTGTGGCAGTAGATCCAAATTTCATCCCATTAGGAACAATGTTGGAGATTGAGGGTTACGGAATTGCCGTGGCAGCCGATACTGGTGGAGACATCGTAGGTAATCGAATTGACCTTAACATGTCTTATGAAGAAGCTATTCAATTTGGAAGCAGACCAGTAAATGTAAGGATTTTATCTTAATAATTATGTAGGAGGTTTTAATATGGGGAAATATGTTTTAAGAATGGATTTAGCCATTGATTTAGAAGACTTAATGTCTGATAAAAACAGGGCAGGTGCTGAAATAATCCTTGGAGGCAAGAATCTAACAGATGACGAAATTGCCGATAGATTTGGGGATTTTGTCACATTAATTGTTGGAAGAGGGCTAGCGTCAAGAGAAGATGTTGAGATTATGCAATACGAGATATTTAAAAATACCTTAGACGATAATTCCGAGGATCTATCAGAAGAGTTGAGAGAGGACGATTTAGAAGCCGTTTTAATAGACGAAAGTCAAGATGACTTTGCGAATGAAGAAACTGAGGCCATCTTAGATGATGACGTTCTTGAAAAACCATTCATCGTAGAAGTTTGCTCTAAGGCCTTTCAGATAGTGAGTGAGGCAGGTTTGATCGAGACAATCTTGTTTAATAGTGAATTAGCAACTGGCGAAGAGATTGGTTTTGCTTTAAGAAAAATTGTAGGAATTGAAATTGAAGACAGATGTATTAAACGCGACGATTCTCTGGATGAAAATCTATGCACCATTGGCTATGATTTACTTGGGAAAAAAGAAGTTGGAATTTTAAAATACACAGAGACAAATAGAGAGGGAGAAATGTAAATGGCACGAAAAACAGCAAAGAAAGAATTATTGAATGAATTAAAGGGAGGAATCGCTTCTGTACGACTAGTTGGTAAAGCCATCGTAGGAAAAGACACATTCCCTGGTGCGCAGCAAAAAGAAGGAAAGACATGGAAACATGTAAGAAGTTCATTTGGCGTAGCTAGTGGCGAAGGAAACATTAACTATGTACAAATTGATGGTGGATACAAAACTGACAGACCCATTCTTTATTTATTAGACACTGACTTTAAACCAATGCAGATTGACTGGGAAGATCGTTTTAATGAGGAAATCATTGAAACAGTATCTCAAAACCGTAAATTAACAGCAGCAATTGAAAAAGACGAAAACGGAAAAGTTATCAAAAAAGAGTTCTTAAGTGAAATTGATCTTGAAGAATATCTTAAAGAAAACCTTGAAAATGGAATGGAAATCATTGTTCAAGCAGATGTTGAGTATTCTGAATGGGAAGAAAAACAGTATACAAATTACAAAATTCGCTCAATCTACTTAAACGAGCCGCGCAAGAGAAACGGCGTAGATATTCCAGCTCGACCACATGAAGCTACATTGCGACAAACTTATCTTTTAAATGACTACTCATTAGAAAAAGGCTGGGCTAAAGAGTTAGAAAAGAACGGAAGCGTAATGGTTAATGCCTTTGTTCCAGAGTATGTTAGTACCGTAAACATTAATGGGGAATATGTAGAAGTTAAAGAGACATGGGCTTTCCCACGACGATTTAAAGTTCAGCTACCAGAGAAAATTAGCGAAGAAAAACTTCCTAAGTTAATGGCTTTGTATAAAAAGTTATTCTTTGTTAAAAAGGACACTGTTCGCGAAATTTCACTTGTTATGAAGCTTAATGAAGGATATGAAGAATCATCTGGAGAGGTTGAAATTACACCAGAAATGCAAGAATTGATCGATTGTGGAATCATGACAGAAGAAGAAGTAATGCAGGACGTTACTATTCGAGGCGACAAAGTAAGTGAAGTTATCTTTGTTAAACCAGGATTTAAAAAATCTGACGGAGAAAAAGGTAAAGTATTGGCAATTGATGATGAAAAATATGCGCCAGCTGCATTAATTAGACCAGATCTTGAGGAGGAGTTAGATGACGAAGGCGAAATCGACTTAGACGACGAAGACTTTGACAACTCTGATAAAAAAGAAGAGAAATCTTCTAGTAAGAAAGAAGAGAAAACAGAAGACGATGACGACGGAGACGGTCTAGACGACTTATTCGACGATGAGGATATTTTTTCTTAAAAAGAACCATAAGAATTGAATACAAATTAAAAGGAGAGTATAACATTGACATTATTTAGAAAACCAGGAAGTAAACGTATAGGATTGAAAATTTTAGTAATTGGTAAAACTGGTGTTGGTAAGTCCATTTTTGGACTTACTGCACCAAAGTCTGCCGTGCTTGATAGTGAGGCTGGAATTGCTCTATATGAAGATGAGCCAGAAGGAAAAAACATTATGCTTGTCGCTAATACTCAGTCATACAACGAGCTAGAAGAGGCCATCGACGACATTATGGAAAACCAAGAGGAATATGGTATCGAATCAATTATCATTGACTCAGAATCGAAATTCTATGGCGATATCAACCAAGCCATTATGACGGTGGAAGAGCGAAAAGCTGTTAAAAAAGGCGGAGATCCGCTGGATAGTAACTTAAGCATTCGCTCATATGGAAAAATTGGTCAAATTGCAGAGCGATTACAAAACTTTAAAATTGACGCATCTGGAGCTGGTATTAACATTATTTCAATTGCACAAGAGAATGATATTAAGAAATTCGATAAAAAGGCTGGAACTTATGAAGTAATTGGAACGAAACCAAATATGAAAAAAGAAGCCGAATATGATTACGATATCGTATTAACTCTTTTCAAAGAAGGAGAAGGCGAAGACACTAAATACTTTGCAAAAGTTGGCAAAGACCGTACAAAAGTGTACAAAGCTGGCGACGTGATCGAGAACCCTAAATTTAGCATGTGGGACAAGCGTACGAAGAAAATGAAGGGTAAAGAGACCTTGGGGACATCGTTTGCCAAAGGATCAGAAAGATCACAGGAGGCATACAGAGAAGAAGCTGCAGAAGAAGAAAAAGATGCAAAAACGAAGGTTGCTGAATTGTCAGTATTTCTAAAAAGTGAAGGCAGAGACGAGGATCGCGCTCGACTTCTTAAAACAATTAAAGAAGACCTGGGAGTTAAGAGCTTGAGTAAAATGACTGCCTCACAAGAAGAGAAGGTACTAGCATTAGTAAAAGAGTTTAGGTAGGGAGAAATAGTAAATAGGGATTCTTCTCAAAAATATTGATAGTAGGAGCTGATATTAATTGGGAAGAAGCTACACCAATAAAAGTGGAGAAAAAATAAAGGTAAGCGAATCGCACTTGGATGCGTCGTTGGAGCTTGTAGAAGAGTTGCAAAAGGCGAGTCCAAGTCGTCGTGTATCATGGGCTGCACACAGAAGAATGATGATCGAGGAAGGTTTTGATGATTCCGAAAATAGCGAGGCTTATCGTCAAATGATTAAAGCAGAGCGAAAAGCTCGCGGTGTGCTGCCACAAGTAGAAAAATATGCAGACATGGTTGCAGAAGGAAAACTTGAGTCAATTAAGAATGAAATTGGAATGATTCAACACAACAAGCTTGATGCTAGGCAAGAGTTCCTAAGACTTAGCAGACTTAAAAGAGAGTTAAGCAAGGAGATTGTTTTGATAGAATCTCTTGAGAGTGCTCTAAGCGAAAAAGACTTTGCTAGTGTTAGATTTACGCCAGTTGTTGACAGACGTTTAAAAGTTAGAAAAATGTATGCTGGTCTTTCGGATTTCCATTATGGAGCAATTGTTGATGTGGAAGGTTTTACTTACAATATCGACATTGCCGAAGAGTTATTAATGAAGTATGCAGATGAATTGATCGATGTTGCCACAAAAGAAAATGTAGAAGAGATTCACGTTGTAAATATGGGTGACGCTATCGAATCAGCATATATGCGTCATGGACAAGGCTATTCTGTCGATAAGACATTATCAGAACAAATAGCTGATGCAGCAGAGTTAATAATTGCATTTTTACAAAAGTTATCACAGTACGTAAAAGTAACATATACAGGATTTAATGGAAACCATGATCGCATGAGTTCTAAGAATGACACCATTTATTCAGATGGGGCAGTAAATGTTATCAATAGAATCATTGAGACATTTGTTAAGTATTCCGATACGAAGATTAAATTTGAGGCAACTGAACCATATCACTATGTAGGAAGTAGCTATGGTCGAAACTTCTTATTCGTTCACGGAGATTTAACACCGATCAAAAAACAAAGCGTTCTGGCTGAGCAATCTATGCTTTACGGAATCGACTTTGATGTATTAGCAGCAGGCCACATCCACCATTTTACTATGAAGGAAGTTGGATTGAATAAGTTCGTTACAACGTTTGGATCAATTAAAGGTAGCGATGAGTACAGTTTAAAAACGATTAATACGTCTTCTTCTAGATCTCAAGGTGTAATTCTTGTTGACGAAGAAGATTTCGAGATTAGAAAAATTAAATTATAAGGAGCTAATTAGATGGCAGAGGAGAAAAAAACCAAGAAGAAGAAACAGCCTAAGAATAAGATGAAAGGCGCAATTGTTGAATCAGAAACGGCAGTCCTCTGCTATTTTTGCGGCAAAGATATCACGTTAAAAAGAGACTTGGCATCAGTTCAAGTCCCCTTAAATAAGGGAACTGGTGAGGTTATCGACGTCGCAAGAAATGTTCACATCGGATGTGCTACAAAGTACATGGATACGATTGAATATGAAGAGGAAACTCTGGCAGAGAACTCCGAATGGGGTAAGTGTTATGCAGCGTTTAGAACAGTTATGGGAATCAAAGAGGGTAGGCCTTTAAGCAAACATGCTGTATTAAGGCTGAGAGGTTTGAGAATTGGTAAGTATTATCCTAAAGGGGAGAATGTTAAAAATATCAAACGCGGATACACGTATGAAGAAATTAGACTTACGATACTGTACTGTACTCCAAGTATTAGACAGGCTTTAGGAAAGAATAGCGAGTGGAAAAATGGAGATCATCAAGTCAATTACGTTATGACTATCATTGCCAATAACATCAACTTTATAGCAGAGCGAGTTGAGAAGAAAAAGGAAACAGAGAAGAAATTAGAATCTATTCCAGATGAAATTATGGAAGTTGAATATAAACCATTTAAAAACAAGGTAGACAAAGGTCGCGTAAAAGTTGTTAAGAGTAAGATAGACGAGGATCTTGAGAGAGAGAAACAAGAGATTGATGAGCTAGAAAGCATGTTTAACTAGGAGGATTTAAAATGAATTTACAAAAGACTATCCAGGCATTTTTAAGAAAGAACGATCACACTATTCGATGCAGTGTTGTGGACTTTGATAAAAAATCAATTGATGAAATGTATGCAAAGCTATTTAACGCTGTTGACTATAGATTTTCGTGGAGTGACGTTTTGCAAATAACTTTATCTGAAACAATGAGAATCGTAGATGAAGTGAAAAGATGGAAGATAACTGATGAGACATATTTAAAGTTTGCGTCAGTAATGTTAGAAGTATCTGAAAGCAATGAATTTGACAGTGTTGAATTGTTATATTCACTAGTCACAAGATCAGCATTAGAGGGAGAAAATAAGGTATAAGGGGATTTATAGATGAGTTTTACTGAGGAGTTATTACACCATAAAAAAGTTGCCGATACACAATATGTTTTTAGCTTGTATAGCGACGTTAATTTATTTCTTGAATATAAATTAGATAAATCATTCATTACAGATGGGAATACAAGATTATATTATATGATCCTGGAACAAATGATTGAGAAGAAGAACTATCAAGTGATCGACTCAGTGAATGTGGAAGTGTATATGGGACAGCAAAGTGATAAGCTGCAAAAACTATTTGAGCGAGCTGGTGGATGGTCAACAATCGCAGAAAGCATGAATTTAATAGAAGCAAACAATATTGATGTCTACTATAAAGAGGTAATGAGATACGAAGCTTTACGCAAGTTGAATATGTACGGCTATGACATTCAAAGTGAATGGGCTGCATATAACAAATTATCTTATGAAGAGCTTGCTGCAACTGTAGAAGATAAGATTGGAAAAATCTTCGCAGAGGGAACAACGGAAGAGAAAGTATTAGATTTCAAGCATGATATCAGAGGAATGATTAAGAAGGCTGACGAAGGTTTAACTCGCGGACTACCTGTATATTCTAGAATGCTAAACGCCACAGTCAATGGAATGGCTTTAGGTAATATTACAATGGTAGCTGGAGCAAGCGGATCTGGCAAGACGAATTTTTCGCTCAACCAAGCATTAACTGCGATGATTGAGAATGAAGAAAAACTACTTGTCATGTGTAATGAGGAAGACCTGGGTAAATGGCAGCAAGATATGTTAACGTGGCACATCAACAATATCCAAGAAGGCGACTTTATAAAATCCAGATTTCATCAAGGAGATTTCTCAGCTGACGAGCACAAGTCGTTAGATGCGGCCGTAGAGTGGATGGAAGAAAAACTAGAAGATGGATTAATTCAATTCGTTAACTTCAATACATTTAGCATGGATAAATCGATTAGATTAATGAGAAGATATATTATTCAAGAAAATGTAAGATACTTCATCATTGATACTTTGAAATTAGATAATGATCTTGGATCATCATTAGGAGATAATTCATGGCTTCAATTACAGCAAAATATGGTTAAACTATACAACGTCGTTAAACCATCAGCTCATAATTGTCATGTTTGGGTTACTTATCAGTTAACAAAGACTCAGCGAACAAGGTTCTTGGATCAAACATCACTTGGTATGAGTAAAAACGTAGCGGATGTTGTTTCAACTCTTATATTAATTAGAAATGTTTTAGAGAGCGAAAAAGGAAATGATGGCCTTCTAATCAAGAAGAAGCGAGATAGAGAGGCTAAGCCATTACTGAAAAAAGAGGCAGAGTACATGATTGCATTCATCGATAAGAATAGACGTGGATCAACTGAAAATCAGCTCGTCTTTAAAGTAGATAAAGGTCGCAACACAATGAAAGATATTGGATTTACTAAAGTAGCTCAAGATTATTAGAGAGGGTGAGCAGAATGAAATCAAAAGAGCTTAAGCAATATCTTAAAGAGGACGAAGATAGAATCATTAAGGTATTGGAACATTTTGAATTTCACGATTTCTGGAGAGCTGGAGAAGAAATCAGATGTGCTTCACCGACTGGAACTAATAGTACAGCTATATCAATTAGGCTAGACGAGGATGATCTTTTTGCTTCAAGCTATGACAGTATGGTTAACTATCACGGAGATATACTGGGGCTAATTCAAGAATACAACGATTCTGGCTTTGGTGAGATTATGGGCGAGATACACAGGCTTTTTAATCTAAGTAATAGTTACAAAAAGCAGGTTCAAAAGGTGGACATTCTAGCTGATATTAGGAATCTAAAAGCTCGCGAAAAAAGAAGAGCTGATACAGAAAACGAGAAGCATGACAAAGATGTACTCAACAGATTTATAAAAAGAAATCATGTATCGATGCTTGAAGAGGCGATATCGCCATCTGTTTTAAAGCAGTTTGATATCATGTTTGATCCAGTTAAGAGCAGGATTATATTCCCTCACTATGACTGGCTGGAGCACGATAAAGTTGTTGGAATCAAAGGTAGAACAACTATGAGTTCAGAGCTTGCTAGAGAGTTTGATGTTCCAAAGTATTGGAACTATATTAAAGGATATAAGAAGACTGGTAATCTATATGGCTTTGATAAGGCTTATAAAAATGTAATTGATAGCAAAATGCTGATTATATTCGAGAGTGAGAAGTCAGTTCTTAAGCAGTTTACTATAGAAAAAGGAAAAGGCTTTTCTGTTGCGACTGGTGGACATGACGAACTTTCCGAGTCTCAGCTTAGATTTATTATACAAAATACACCATCAGATACAGAGATAGTTTTCGCATTTGACAAGGATATCATGGTTGGAGACGAGAAAATCGATGGCAAGGAGTATTTGGAATCAGTTTGCAAAAAGGTATCTGGGTTTAGAAGAACAAGTTATATCTATGATAAATTTAAAATATTAGAAGATAAAGATTCGCCAATAGACAGAGGAGTTAAAAGATGGAACTACCTCTTGAAATGGAGAGTAAAGGTTAGTTAGGAGAGAAAAATGAGTATTAAGAAAATTGCACTTGTTGGAAAAATGAGAAGTGGAAAAGACACTGTAGCAGAGATTTTATCAGATTACGGATATTCTGAATATAAGCTAGGTGCTGGAATTGGTGATACTGTAGAGCTATTATTTTCAGATGGCGAGCATGGCCTTTCAAAGAGAGCGTTATACCAAAAGATTGGCCAGGATATGAGAGAAATTGATTCTCATGTATGGATTAAAAAGATGCTTAAGAGAATTGAGTCTCACAATCCATCGTTAATCGTAATAAGCGACGTTCGTCAGAGAAATGAAGAGTTAGCGCTTAGAGAAGCTGGCTATACAATCGTAAAAGTTGTAGCTGATGCAGAAACTAGAATTAGAAGAATCGAAGCGGTCGAAAAGTTTGACCTAAAAGCTTTCGATCATGAAACTGAATTATCTGTGGATGATGTAAGAGCAGATATTGTAATCAATAATAACAAAGGTATTCCAGAGCTTGTCGGTGAGGTTTATAGTAAATTATTAAATTTAAAATAAACCATAAGTATTGACAACTATATAAAAGGGATGTATGATGGTGGTAGTTGAATTAGACTTTCGCTGCCGTACATCCCTTTTAGTATTAAATAAAGGAGAGAGATAGTGAATGGCTAGATTAACAAGAGAACAAACAAATGCACTTAAAGAGAAGTATGGAGTAGATAGAATATGGAGTTGGTCACGCTTCTCGTGCTACGTCGATCACGCCTGGGAGTATAGAATGAAGTACCTAGAGGGAAATTACAACGACGGGAATATCTATACATTATTTGGAACCATCGGACATGATACCATCCAGGATCATATCGACGGGGATTATCCGTACGAAAAAATGATCGACGTATTTAATGATAAGGTTGAAGAGTGGAGATTAAATGACAGAGGCATGAAGTTTACAAGCCAAAAGGCTGAGGCAACATATATCTCATCTTTAGAGCACTACTTCCAGAATACTGAAATTCCAAACTTTAAAATTCGTAATGAGCTTCCAGTAATTTATAAAACAAAACTTGCTAAGACTGGCGAGCCGCTTGTATTTGTTGGGTATGTCGATTCAATCTATAAAGATGATAAAGGTATCACTCACCTTGTAGATTATAAGTCATCGACAGATACTGGATTTACTGGAAAATCATTAAAGGAAAAATCAAGACAGTTACTGTTGTATTCTATGGCAGTTAGTCAGAGATTTAATATTCCGTTTGAGGAAATGAATCTTCGTTTTGATATGATGAAATATGTTAATGTCTACTTCAAGATGAAAGATAAAACGAACTCAAAAGGTGAGATCAAAGAAGAAGGTAAATTTAAACCTTCTAGAAAACTAAGAACGGAATGGGTTTCTAAGTCTGCTAATAATATCAGAAAGGCAATTCAATGGACTTGTCCAGACCTTGATTTAGTAGAGATTGATGACCTGGTTGATCAAGCAGTAGAAGAGGAATCTCTGGATTGCTTACCTCAATCGGTTAAAGATCGTTTCAGAGTAGAGAATTGTTATATTGATGTACCAGTCACTCAAGAAGATGCTGATGCTTTGGACAAATTGCTATCTGAAAAATGTCAAGAGTGCCTGGAACTAGAAGCGTCAGACGATTTAGAGGCAGCATTTCCAGAGCCTGTGATTGATTTTAGTAACAAATTTTACTATGAACAACTTTCTGGATTACTTCATCTTCATAAAGGGTACCAGGAGCAACAAAGGTTACACAATAGCTCAGTTGATATGACGGAAGATGATATTGATGAGTTATTTGCTTAAATAGCATAAGTTTTTTACAACTCCAGGCAACTGGAGATTATCGGAATAGGGAGGAAGTAAATAGATGTGTAACAAACAATTTGTACATTTACATATGCATTCTGATCGCAGCAATAGTAATATGTTCGAGTGTGTGAGTAAACCAGAGGATTATATTAAATTGGCGCAAGAGCAGGGAGCACCAGCCGTAGCTTTCACTGAACACGGTACGATATTAAACTGGGTTCAGAAGAAGCAAATGGTTGAAAAAGCTGGACTTAAATACATTCACGCAATAGAGGCATATGTAACAGAGTCATTGGACGAAAAGGTTAGGGATAATTATCATTTAACGATGATTGCAAAAAATGAAGAAGGGGTTAAAGAGATTAATAGACTTTCATCTATCGCACATAATAGAGAAGACGGACACTATTATTTCAATCCTCGTAACTCTTTTGAAGAGATTAAAAACACAAGTGATAACATTATTATCCTTACCGCATGTTTGGGGAATCCATTATGGCAGCACGCAAAAAACAAAAACAAAGAAGCATTTAGTAGATGGATGAACTTTTTCGCAGAGAATAAACATAGAGTTTATTTAGAGGTTCAACCTCATACAGATCCAGAACAGGTTCAATATAATAAAATCCTATTGAGAATGGCCGAAAAACATGGAATGAATCTGGTAGCAACTAATGATGTTCATGCACTTAATGAAGAGCACGACAATTTAAGACAGATTATGAAAAAGGCCAAAAAAATTGAATTTGCTGGAGAGGATGAATTAGACTTAACAGCTAAGTCAAGAGACGCAATGATCGAATCATTCGAAACTCAAGGCGTATTAACAAGAGAGCAAGTTGAGACAGCCTTAGATAACACGATGGTTATAGTTGACTCTATAGAGGAATTTGAGTTTGAGAGATCGATTAAGTATCCTCAGCTTTACGATAACCCAGAAGAAGAGTTTCAAAAAAGAATCAAAAAAGGATTAAAAACAAGAAATATTGCGAGACTTCCAAAAGAGACTCAGAAGCAATATGCTAAAAGAATTAAACACGAATATGCAACATATAAAAAGACAGGCTCTGTTAACTATATGCTGCTAGAGAGAACAGTGAAAGACTTTACGGAGCCAGAGAAGATCTACTCTGGATATGGACGTGGATCTGTATCTGGTAGCTTGATAGCATATCTGATAGGATTAACAGAAATGGACTCTATAGAACACGGACTAAACTTTGAGAGGTTCATGAATCCAGAGCGTATCTCTCTAGCAGACATAGACTCTGACTACTATAAGCCAGACCGAGATAGGGTTCAGAAGTTCTTATTAGAGCATCCAGACCTAACATGCGCAAGTATTGTAACTAAGAATACAGTTGGACTGAAAGGCGCAATCAAGGATATCGGTAGATCAATGGGCTATAACGCCGATGTAACAAACGAAATAACCAAGAAAATAGATGATGACGGCGATTATCCTTTCGATCTATACGAAGCGCATAAAGAATTGTTCGATACAGCGTTCAAAGTAGTTGGTGTTATGACGTCAATAGGCCGACATGCGGCTGGAGTTGTTGTAACAACTAGAGATCTCGATTCTGAAATGGGGACAATGACAATTTCAAAATGGGACTATCCAGTGACGGAGTTAACAATGAAAGAAGTAGACTTTTTAAACTTCGTTAAACTTGACGTTCTTGGACTGGATAACATGGGATTAATCAACATCACTGCAGATTTAGTTGGGCTACCTAGATTAACTCCAGACTCAACGGATATAATAGACTTTGAGGATGAAAAAGTATGGGATTCAATGAGGGAGTCAAATATTGGAATTTTTCAATTTGAAGGTGTTAGAGCTGGAAAACTGGTAAAAGATCTATTTCAGCCGCAGGTTATTTCTAAGATTAGAAAACAGAATCCAGATTTAAAAATGATAGACCTGTTAAGCCTATTGAACGCTGCGCAAAGGCCGTCGGGAGCATCAACGATTGACTCAATATTAATGGGTGAGTTTCACGACAATGGTCATGAGGCACTTAATGATTTCTTTAAAGATACACTTGGATACTTAGTATATCAAGAACAACAGACCGCGTTCTTAGAAGAGTTTTGTGGCTGGAGTACAGCACAGGCTGACTTAATAAGACGAGGAATCGGTAAATTTTTGCCTAGCTAGAATGGAAACATCTAGTCGTAAAGGAGCAAAATCGGTGGAGACTAAGTTGGTTATATACTCTTAAGGAGCGTATAAATGACGAAAAGAACATTACTCACAGATGGTGAGAAAGAAACTATACTTAAATTAAATGATGAAAAATATACAAATGTAGATATAGCCAATATCTTAAATAGAAGTGATACGACGATTGGACGATTTCTTAAAAAATGTGGAAGAACAAGCGCTTTTTCTCTGACAGCCAAAGAGAAAGACCTGGTTAAGACCCTGTACTGCGAGGAATATCTAAACTCTGTTGAAATTTGGGAGAGACATTTCAAGGAAAGGTGTAACCAAAAAACAATTGAGTTGACAGTAAAGAACGGTGGATACTCCAGAGGACAGGGAAGGGGGAATTATAATAGAAATACCGTTCACGACTACTTTAAAGAAATCGACAACTCAAATAAGGCCTACGTATTAGGATACCTAACAGCAGATGGAAGAGTTACTGGAAAGTTGTTACGTCTTGAATGTGCAAAAAAGGATGAGGAGATAATTGATTTTATTATCTCAGAAATTTGTCCAACTGCTGTTAAGAAAGATTATGAAAGACGAGGCCACTTGTATACGGTTTGCTATCTGGGATCCATTGATATTGTCAATGATCTTAAACAATATAACGTTGTAAAGGGTAAACAATGTGCCAACCTGGAGTTTCCAGAAATTCCTAAAAGGTTCTATCCAGACTTTATTAGAGGTTATTTTGATGGAGACGGTACTATAACAGGAAAAGTAAAGAGCGTTGATAATTGTCAAGGTTATGCAGCATTTTGCGTGGATGAGAAGTTCGGAGTGACATTAGATAAAATTCTCAAAAACGAATATGTTTTAACCAAGAGTGCCAACAACTTAGTTGATATGAGTAAGTATGGTTCGAACATACTTAGTCTAAGGATTAGTAGAATAAGAGACGTGTTGGCTTTATATGAGTATTTATATTACTCAAAGGATATATTTTGGCTAGATAGAAAATTTCAAAAATTTACGAAAGTATATAATCAATATGTTAATACCGAGGTAATCAAAAGGGATAAAGCCGTTTGATACCGTAACGCATAGTGGCTGAACCTCGCAAGAGAATATAATGCCACCACGAGTGTTCCTCACGTATCTTTATAAAAGATACCTCAAAAGAGCCTAACGTTAAACGAGGGTGGAAATGTATGCTAGACTGGGGCGGAAATGACCGTCAGATGGAAATGAGGGAAACCTCCAGAGCTGTAGATAAAAAGCTACAGGTTAACAACAATCGAAAAAGGATCATAAAATAATGGATGAAGAAGTTCCTAAAATCAAACCGTCATTCATTAGAACGATGGTAGAAAAATACGGAGATACGGAAGAACATGCTACAGAAGTTGCAGACAGCTTTGTACAAGTATTCCTAGACTCAGTAAACTATGGCTTCTCCATTAATCACGCCTCCGCATATAGCTATATTGGATATATCTGTACATGGTTACGATACTACTATCCAGTTGAATTTTGTACTGCAGGTTTAATTGTATGGGGCGGAGATCAGGAGAAAACGGTTAAACTTTTAGAATATGCTGAATCTAAAAATATTAAACTAGAAAAACCAAAATTCAGATATTCAAAAGGTGAATACTTCATGGATACTGAAACAAAAACAATCTATCAAGGAACCTCACCTATTAAGAACTGTAATATGAGATCTGGAGACGATTTATATTCATTAAAAGATGAAGAATTTAAAAACTGGATTGAGTTCATGCTTCGTATCAAAGATGGTACAAGCTTAGTAATTGATGGTAAAGTTAAAGGTTTGTACGAAATTTACACAACGTATACAGAAGAGGAAGTTAAGGCACTAGACAAGGATATTAAAGCCAATCCAGATAAGTATGAAGTCATTGGTACTCCACTTCCATCTTTAGATAAGAGAAATATGGAGCCATTAATTAAATTAAACTACTTTTCAGAATTTGGAAATCCTAAACAATTAATGACTGCATATGAATTATTTAATAATAAATATAAACCAAAAAACAAAACGTATGCAGGTAAATTCAAGAACTTTAATATGATATTAGATGCTTTCAATAGTAAAAAGATTGATGACTATAAGGCCGTAGAAACACTTGAGAACGAACTATTCTACACTGGTCGAGTTACAACATCATTCGAACACATTCCTGGAAAATATGCTTTTGTTACTGATATAATTGTCAGAAAAACGAGAACAACCGCCAGAGTATTTAATATCAAACATGGCAAAATGGTTGAAATCAAGGTCGGATCGAAGCTTTACAATAATGTTCCTTTTGAACCAGGAGATTTAATTGAAATTGTAGAAGGAGAAAACAAGCCTAAGAATGAGCTAGTTGGATCTAAATGGGTTAAATCAGAAACCAAAAAGGAATACTGGGTTAAACGACTTAAATCTATTCGTAAGAACAAATTATTCGATGCAAAAAAGAAAGATAAATAAAATTAACCATAAGTATTGACAACTTATATAAAGGAGAGTATATTATGAATACAGAGATCAAAAAGGTTTTACAATCAAAAATTTTAAACGACGAGGTTTTACATGAAACAGTCGCCTTACTGGACGAAAAGTTCACCAGCTACAAAGAGGTTGGAGAGGAAATTCCAGAAAAGGTTCTAAAATACTATCACGAGGTTCAAAAGGTTGGTAGACAATTACTTGAGACGGATAACAGAATTGTAGCAGCTGCATTAGACAAGGAGAATCCTACAGTCTTATTAATCGAACTTGATATGGACTATAACGATGAGATTTATGGTGCGACAAGCTTTGAGGTTAATGATGAGACTGGTGCATTAGAATCAATTCACTTGGAACAGGTTAAATAGGAGGAAAAGAGAAATGAGTTCAACAACGATTGCAACTAGAAATAATTCGTTTTTAATGGAGAAAACTGGAGCGATTCAAACACGTCAAAAGTTAGTTATTCAAACAATGCAAACCGAATTTCAAAATGGTGTAACTGCTAAACAATTAGCAGCTCACCTACATTTTGAAGGAAAGGTCGCTACACCAGAGAGAAATCAAGTTCATCCACGTTTGAATGAATTGGTTAAAGCGGGACTTGTGGCAGTTAGCGGCAAAGTTAAAGACAATTCGACTGGAAGAAAAGTAGCGTGGTACGTATTAACGGACGATGGCATGACAGCATTTTCTAATGTAGCATAATTTTTTACAACTTAGGAGGAATGGGAATGTTAAAAATTTTTACAAGTGGCAGAGCAGAAGGAAAGACAACAAGAGTAATTAAAGAGGCAGCCTTAAGAGGCGTGCCAATATTAGTATCAGATCATCAACAGCAAAAGTTTATCTATGAACAGGCTGAAATGATGGGGTTAAATATTGAAGTCGTTACATATAACGATGTTAAAAAGGGATCATTAAAAGGCAGTTCTAAATCAAGATTAGAAACAGAAGTTTATGTAGATAATATTGAATTACTGTTAGCACAGGTATTAGATGTTCCAGTTGCTGGTTTTACAGTGAATAGCGAGCTTGGATCAATCGAGTTCCTGGGTGTAACTCAGTCCAGCTTATTAAATGCTCATAAAGCTAATAGTTTACTGGTTGTTAAAAATGGTGAACTTAAAAATACAGTTACTCACCTTAAACTTCAACGACAATCGTTTATTAGAGAGAACAAAAGTCTTGACACAAGTGTTCGATATAAGAACAAGGATATTGCAGAATTAAAAAGTAAGTTAGAAAAGTTAGAAAAAGAAAACAATCGCTTAAAAGAAACCGATACTTTTTGGAAATGGCTGAGAAGTAAATTCGTAAAAAATAGCAAGTCGTCAGAGGGAGATTCTGGTGCAAGTTCAAAACCTAAAGGGGTAATCATTCACAAATAGATCTTAGAATCGATTTAAAGGAAGTGAAATTAATGGCTGTAAAATATGTATCAATGTATAGAAGTAGAGAAGCCTTAAATGTGAAGACAGGCGAAACTGGAACGATGGTTACTTCATCAAAAGGAGATAACGGATCTCACAAGGAGGTCAGAGTCAATCTTAGGTGTAAAGATGGAACTAGAGTTAAAACATCTGATATAACATACGAAGAATTTAACGATAGCTGGAAGGTTTTACCATATGGAATGAACAAATGGGGAGAGCACATTGAAGTTGGGTCAATCTGGTTTATGAAGAACGACTTCTTTGGAAGGGATGAATCATGGCTAGCAATGGTTATAGATGTAGGACAATTTGGCATAACTCTTGAATATGTAAACTGGAAGAGAAAAGGCAATGGAAGAACTTACTCATTTAGATTAGATGATATGTCTCTAACCACTGGTCAAGGAGCATTCAAAGTTGCTACTGAGGAACAGGAAGCCTATTTCCATAAACGAACCAAAAACAAATATAAAAATAAAAAAGAAGAAGAGCTTCTAGAATTAGAGGCTTCACTGGAGGAATCATGTTAACATACGCAGCTTTATATGTATTCATTGCTATTACAATATTCGTTGGAATTTGTGGCTATGCGATCTACGAGCAGGGACTTGTAATCGACACTTTAGTCTGGTCTATCTTATGGATTATAGCAATCCCACTACAGATATATTATTACTACATCAGATTGGCTGCCAAGAGGAAGTTAATGAAATATACAGGAAGTGACTGGATTTCAGTTGGCATGGCTATAAGAATGAAATACAAGAAACCAATGGTTGTCATGTATACACAAATTATGTTTACAAGAGGAAGTAAATTAAAGGCTGCTTATAAGAAGCAGTAGAAAGAGGTATGAAATGCTTAGCAGTGCAGACAAAACAAGAAATATTAAAATATCTGATATCACTTGCATAACAGCTCCAGTAGAAGATACACATCTTAAATTATGGCTCTTATTTGACACTGAATGCGTCAGTGGGATTGAGTCTATTATAGAAACATCGCCATCAGAAAGTGGCATCTTAGAAAAAACTGCACGCTATTGTTTGAGAGGCAATGATTCTACCTATCTAGAAATTGGGTATATAGACCTGCACACTGGTGAGGCGAAAAGATACAATGTGCCAGAGAAAGATGATGGTGAAAAAAATGAATAAACGTCAAAAGAAGAAATATATGGATAGAAGATATGAGATTGTAGAAGGAGAGCCATTTTGCTTTCACTTATTTGAAACTGGGGATGTAGTAATGTGGACTGGTGAGATTTATCAAAAAACTGGAGGTAGGGTATTTCGTAATTCCGATGGTATAGAGCAGATTGTGCGTAAAAAAGATTTAAAACGAAGTTACAAAAAGTTTAAATAATCGGTTAATAAAATGCGTCTTTTATAAAGAGGCATCAATGACAGAAGGAGGGCAAGTCTATGTGTGGATTCTGTGAAAATGAAGAGGCGATTGAAGTGGTTGAGTTTGAAGACGGAGAATATTTTTCGTCAAGACTTAAAGTATTCGTTCGTATGAACAGACTAAAGATTAGCTACGATGCATACTCAGTAGATAGCTCATTTAGCTGCAGCGGAACAATTAAGTATTGTCCAATGTGTGGCGATAAATTAAAAACTAAACAGGTTTAGAAGAGGTTGAGTGATAAATATGGAAAGAAATAAAGTTTTAATACCAAGGTTTATGGCAGATTATATCAAAGAGACAAAAGAAGCTGGATGCGATCTTAATCTAGTATTTGCATGGAATGACAATGAGCCTATGCCAAAAGCAGTTCAAAGATGGTTGTTTAGCAATGACAGCCAAGAAGAAGATGATCGGAGATTCCTTATTGCAGTCAGCGCCTGGGTAAACGGATATGAGATAGAAGAAGATAAGTATTACTGGGCTTTATCATTAGAGAATTGTATTCAACCAGTTTTTCTTTTAGATGATCCACAAACATCAGAGAAAAACTACTTTGCGGATACGGTAGAAGACATGAAGGATGCTGCATACATAACAGAGTCTGAGGCATTAAACATCTTAGTTGAAGACTTTCATATGTTTAGAAAACTGGAGGCTAACGAAGTAGAATAGTGGATTTAGTCCACTTTATCGAATGGAGGATTATTTTTATGAAAAAGGTGTTAAAAAATGGTCATGTTAAACATGAAGTTTTAATAGAGAGAAGTGATGGCGGTCGTATCGTAGCTGGATCTTCTCTGCATAACAGCATTGTTGTATCAATTAAACAGGGTAGAATATCTAGAGGAATTGGAATGGACATAGAGGAGTTCAGATCATTCTGCGAAGACAGTTTAAAGATGCTAGATGATATTGAAAAACAAAGGTTGTGTGCTAGAAGGTGCAGCTCATTTTCAAAAGAAGACAGTATACTGTGTCCAATATGTGAAAATACATTTGAAGAGTATTCTACTTTCCAAAACATAGCAGTGTTTAAGGAAGAGTATGGATCTGATGTTTCTAAGTGGAGCGATGAAATTGTAGAATTGTTTTCTGAGGATAGAGAGTATATTCAGTCAGTATGCGACAGTATTAGGCCGCGATATTAGGAGGAGACTAAATAATGAAATTAAGACATAAGTTTGCAAAATATATAAATGAGAAAACGGGGTATACCCCCCATGTAGAAGAGCCCTTAAAACCGATTTCTGAGCCAATTAAATATCCGACAATGAAGAATATTTTCGAACTAAGAGGGTTATATAAGGTAGGTAGACATCCATTAACCGAAACACACATTAATGCAATTAAAACTCAAATGGCAATCGACTTATCACAGCAAATGCTGGATAAGGGGCATATAACATTTGAGAGACATATCAACGAGTATGATGGAGCAATCCAATACTCTGCAACGGTTACAGTATTGGAGGAGCTAAGATGAGAATTGATGATAAGAATAAAACAATATGGATGAATGAATCTATTCCAGATGAATTAATGCTTAAGTTAAAAAAGTACAACTATATCTCTAAACTAGCCGAACTGTCAAAAATAAGCGGTAAGTTTGGTATGCCAATAGCTCAAAATGATCGCGATTGGAGCGATATTACATTTGCGGTTTTTAATGGATATAAGTTTGAGTCAGAGAACAATAAGAAATACTACTGGCGTAAGAAGAATGAACATTCAGCTTGGTTCGAAGAAGAAAGATATCTAACAAGTTTTAAATTCTCCGACAATGAAAATTATTGTTACGTGCTAGGTTCTAAAAACGGCTCTCTAAAAAAGACTGAAAAACAAGCACGCGACATTTTAAAAGATGATTTTGACAAGTTTGAAAAGGTAGAAATGGAGGAGAGTAAACAATGAAGTCAGTAACAACGGTAACGTGGACTCAAGAGAGTCTGGAAATCAATGATTATATTTATGTATCTGGATTGGGCATTGGAAAAGTGGTCGGAGTCAATCAAAAGACTAAAGTTTTAGACGGTAAAATTGTTGAAAGCAACCATAGAAAAGTTAGATTTATGAGAAGATCGAGCCTTATTCGTGTAAGTTTCATAAGTGAAGAATATAGCATTCTAAACTATATTCCAGCTACAACAGATCAAATTAATCAATACAAAAAAGAGTTTAAAAATTATGTAAAACAATTTGGAGAGGGAGAGATAATTAAATGATCGAAATTACAACAGGGTATGTAAAAACAAGTAACGAAGGCTTATTAATGAATGGGACAGAAATTAATACACGAGAAAATGACTTGTTTGGTAGGGTTGAAGAATGGGCTAAAGTCCGCGGCATCGACAGGAATGATCCATCAAAGCAAATGTTAAAAGTTGTTGAAGAAGTTGGTGAGGTTGCCGCAGCATTAGCGCGAGGAGACCAAGAAGAGTTGATGGATGGGATTGGTGACTCAATCGTTACATTGATCATCCTTGCTCAACAAAGTGGAATGGATGCATTAGATTGCTTAAATGCTGCATACAATGTCATTGCAAAACGTAAAGGCAAAGTGGTTAATGGCGTATTTGTTAAAGAGGAAGACTTACAAGAGGATGATCGCACCCTAGAATTGAGTGTCGTAGACAAAACTGAAAAAGAACAAATTAATGATTTAATTGAAGAAGTCTCTATTGATGAGTTAAAAGAGGAGTTAATCTGCAAGGAAGTTGAAAAGCTAAAATCGATTCGATCAAATCACCTTAAATGTGGAAGAGCTGGATTGAAAGCTTTAAGTGAATGGTTTGATACTCCTGCAGATCCAAGATTGTCTGAGTCCGACTATAGTGAAATCGCATATAGATTTACTAAAGAGGTTAAACAATATGAAAAGAACTAGATTTCTAGTTAAGATTCTCATTAATGAAAAGCTACCAGCAAATGATTTTAGGCAAGAAGTTCTTATGTTAGATACAACTTTTACCAGTACAAAGTATCACTGTGACTGTCCAGGACTTAGAAATCAGATTGAAAAAGAGTTTTGGGAGCCATATTACAAGAGATTTTACACTGGCGGAAGATACCTAATGGGTATGCAGGCTGTTATCATGGGTGTTAAGCAGGATAAGACAAGGATTAGATTAGGAAAGAGGTATGGAAATGGTGGATTTCAATCAACTGATGAAGGAGTATAATGTTGGTAGCGTAGAAAAAGTTGAGGATTCTGGATACTTTAGTAGTTTGGCATTTCAAAAACTTTTAGATCAAGAAGATATCGAAATTGCTGCGAGAAGAGCTGCGTTATTTGATCAAAAGGATTTATTAGCCAGAAGATTCAATGGAATCGGTAATCTTTTACAAAATCCTATTTCTTCAAACCAGGACATGGATAACTTCAACCTGGTCTATAGTGAGTTAGTTGGAGATCTGGAAGAGTGGAAGAATAGAGTAGTTCGACTGGTTGAAGATAGTAAGCGCACGTTAAACCATAAGTATTGACATCAAAGGAGAATGATATAAATGAGTATTGTGTTATCTGAGCGTATCGGCTCTATGACCAAAAAGGTTCTTGAGAAGCACGATGGAACTATTGAAGAAGAACACATTCAAACAAAGCGAGGCTGTGCTGTAATTAACGAAAAGTTTACTGTCAAGTTTTTAAATATTAATCGTAACTTGCTGTATGAGGCATCTGGAGACAGTGTTGTTAAAGCTTACCAAAAACTAGAGAATAAGATAGCTGCTAAGTATCACTTCGAGGAGCGATCTCAGTATCCTTACAAGATTCTAAAGAGTGAGATTGAAAACATTACGGCATGTGAGTTTGAAAATAAAGAAGGCAAAAGGAATCAAACCTTTAATGGTTTTGATTGCCGACTAGAGGGCGAACGTGTTGTTATCCAGGTTCACAATGCAGCCAATCCGATTATTATATTCAAATACCTGCAGAACTCACCTGTAGTTAATATGAATATTCTTAACGTTGATTGCTTTAGAGGTAAGTTCAATGGAGGTAGCTACATCAAGATGATTGAAGCAGTTAAATCATACTTAGGCACCGATCTGTCAGTGAGAATAAATGAAATGGAGGGATACCGATGGAAAAAGTAAAACAGTATTTTAGAAAACTATTCATGAGGAACGGCGGTTGGATCACAATTTGAAAAAGTTAAAAATGGCAACGCGTTTTGTATTTAATGGGATACTACTTATGATTGCATCTATTTTCATGTTCTCTGCGTTTGTGGTAGGTGTAGCAGTTGGATCTATCGGTTTTAGTTTTATTATCTCATTTGAGATTGGAAGAATAATAATCGCTGCTATCTTCTCAATACTTGCAATATACTCAATCGGTCGAGTCTTTGATAATTATAACTCAATGTAAAACTCGTCTTCTTGATTAAACACGTAAAAAGGTTTATAATTACACTATAAGATAGGACGAAGGAGGGGTTAATATGGGTAAAGTAATTCAACTAAAACCATCAGTTAATAGAAAAGCGGATGTTTACGCTAAAGCCTTGAAGAGCAGAAGTGATAGAAACGGTGTAAATTACAGCGCTTTATACTCTGGAAATCCAACCGACAAGGAAGCTGCCAAGGAATCATTGGCTAGACTTCATAGAAAGCAATCTTTAGAATCTTGGAGTGTGGAGGGTTAATACTTGGCCAATAGATATACAGAAGAAGAAAATAATGACATGCGCAACTTTAAGAAAGGCGACGTTTTTATGATCGATTTTCCTCAAGGAAAAGGCGGCTTTGTAATGCAGGGTGTTCATAGGGGAGTCGTCCTTTATGACTGTACATTTCCAAGAAAAACAGTAATAGCTGCGCCAATTACATCTTTGTACAATGGCAGTAATGTAAGAAAGAACACAATTAGCACAGATGTTATTCTTCCAGACACGGAGTCATACTTGGACAAAGAATCGATATTAAAAATGGAGCAACTAAATTGTGTAAACAGAAGCGCGCTTGGAGAAAAGAAAGGTAAACTTTCTCCAGAATATATTGCTGAATTAGAACTGTCTTTAATTGAAGTATTACAATTAGAGGATGCTATAGAGGCAATAATTCAAGATCGATTACAACAAATAGTAGAGCAATCAGAAGAAGACCTGGCATAGTGCTAGATCTTCTTTTTATTTTAATGGATAAAACACACATTTTATTTACCATAAGTATTGACAACTAAATTGTTAAGTAGTATATTAGATATATCAAGAAAAACAAATAAAGGAGATCAAATAATGATTATTGAAAAACAAGGCAACTTGCTATATCAAGATTGCGACATTATGATTCACCAGGCCAACTGTTTCGCTAAGATGGGAGCTGGAATTGCTGCACAACTTAAAGCTAGATACCCAGAGGTACTTGTGGCAGATAGGAAGTTTCATATTCCAATCGGATCACCTAAAAGACTGGGTGAGTTTAGCAAGTGCGAAACAAGAAGCAGCCAGGTCATTTATAATTTATATGGACAATATAACTATGGAAGAGGAAAGCAAACAGATTACTCAGCGTTTATGAATAGTTTAAAGAAGATTTTTAGAGACATTAATAAATCTGGTCTCAACAATAAGAAGATTGGAATGCCTCACTTAATTGGTTGTGGCCTTGCTGGCGGAGATTGGAAGATCGTTAAACGTATAATTGAAGTAGAAGCTTTAAAAGCTAATCTGACCATCCACATTTTTAGCTTGTGATTTAACATGAAATGCGCAGTTATAGCTAAGTCAAAGCATATCATAAAGGAGATTTATACAGCAGAGGATGTCAAAGATGCTGAAAGTTACCTATCAAAAATTGGAGCTGTTCCATCTAAAGTGGACGAAGGTGTTTGGATCAAGATTGTTCGCAGAGAGATAAGCGAAGGATTTTATTCAGAATCACCACTAAGACTTACAATACAGGCCGTAGATGGTGAAATAACTAGCGGTGGTGATCTAAAGTGAAAGGCAATAAAGACATATGCCACATTGAATTTAAGAACGGATGGGGTGTTAATGCTGTAGAGACACCCAATTCAGAATATCAATACTCTATACTTACATTCACTCACGTTAACGGAGAGGTTGAGTATGATATCAGATATCTACAAACAGATGACCTGGACGTATTATTAGGTGTCATCGAGAGAGTTTTTAACTATGAACCATAAGTTTATACAACAGGAGGACTTATATGAGAGAGAAATCAGAGGATAGATCGTCTAAGGATTTTACCTGGGCAGCTGGAGCTGGAGTTTCTGCAAAAGAAGCAGCAGAGTCATTCTCCAGGGTAACAGTATGCATGAATGGTCTACACGAACGTAAGAAGGAGATTGTATTAGTACCAGTATCAGACGTAGGCATTGTTAGTGGAGGTATGTCGGACGAAGATATTGAAAAAATGATGGGTGAAATCAGAGTAGATGACGCCGATGAGGAAGTAGTAAAAGTTAACAGACAGACGTCTTTTGGAGGTTTGTTTAATAAGAATGGGAGAAAGAAATGGTAGATTTAGACATTAGATTCAGAGATACATGGTATACAGAGGAACAATACAAGGCAATGACAGACGTGCGAAGCGAATATATTAACGTTGGAGTTCTATTCAGTCCTTACACTATTAAAGTAAAACTTGGTTGTGAAATTGAACAGGCAGAAGAATTATATCAAGCATTGGAGGAAAACAAACATGCAATTTAAAGAAGCTATCGAAACATTCAAACAGGTGGAAGCAGCAAAAGGAAAGATCGAAAAAGAGAATTTAATTCGCGAGAACAAAGACAATAAACTATTTGGTCAAATGTTGTACTTTTTATACAACGATATGATTACAACTGGTATTGCAATTAAGAAGTTCGACAAGGAATCAGATCTTAAACCTAATATCGACTTAGCAAACATTCGTGAAGCAATGAAATATGTAATGGATAACAATACTGGTAGAGAGCAGGTGGTTGTTAATTTAAAACACTTTATTAGCAGCTTCGGAGAAGAAACTCAAACGTTCCTAAAAGCGTTCTTTACAAAAACATACAAATGCGGTGTTACATCTAGCACGATCAACAAGGCTTTTGATAAAAAATTCATTCCAGTCTTTGGTGTAATGTTAGCTCATCCATATGAAAAACATGCAGCAAAATTAAAAGGTAAGAAGTTCTTTTTAACAAGAAAACTTGATGGTCATCGCATGGTTGCAATTGTAAACATGAATAAGTTCAAAGTCTCTTTTTATACAAGAAAAGGCAAGAAGCTTGAAGGTTTTGATGAGTTAGAGACTAACATCTTAAACTTCGTTAATGTAAACAAGCTTGATACTATGGAGCGATTTAAAAATGGAATTGTGATTGATGGGGAGGCTCTTTTAACTGATCGTAAAGATATGGACGAAACTGAGTGGTTCCAGGCAACTGGTAAAGAACTTAAGAAGAAAGGTTTAAAATCTGGGGTATCCCTCCATGCATTCGAAATTATTCCTGCAGACGAGTTTAAAAACGACGAGTCGGAAGATGTTTATGAAGATCGTAGACATTGGTGTGAAGAACTTACATACCCAGACGATCTATCAGTTCAACTGGTTGAAAAAGTATATGAGGGCGGTGATGTTGAGAAGGTAGAAGAATTACTTAATAGTATTGCTATTCCAGGTGGCTGGGAAGGTCTAATGGTAAATATGGCGAGTGCTAAATATGTAACCAAAAGATCTGCAGGATTGCTTAAAGTTAAAAAGTTTAAGTATGCAGATATCGAAGTAATCGATGTATACGAAGGTGAAAAAGGTAAGAAGAACGAGGGATTGATGGGAGGAGTTGTTTGTAGATTTAAAGACTTCACGGTCGATATCGGCAGTGGATGGACTGACAAACAACGAATTGACTTCTGGTCGCAGCCAGAGTTAATCATTGGAAAAATCATTGAGATTCAATATCAAGGTGAAACTACTAATGATGATGGTGGGAAAGGATTGCGATTCCCGACAGTTCAGCGTATTCGAATGGATAAAACAGTCGATGACGTTTCTTACGAAAGCTAAAAGCAAGGAGTGATATTTTGGCAGAGAATTGGGAGTTAATTGATCAAAAGACAATTATCAAAAATCTCAGAGCTAAGTTACTAGAGGAGAATAAAGGGGCGCAAGTTGTTGGATTCTTTCCAGACAAAAACGACCTCGCTGTAATAAGAGTTGTAGACAAGACAACTTATAAGGCAACGGATTATATTTCAGTTTCTATTGACGGGACAATCAAAGAAACTACAGCGCCTATCAAAGATAAAACAGTTGTTAGTCAATATGCTAACCTGGACTCAAAATACTGGGTTTTATCTGAAAAATATGGTGAATGCAGCAAATTGACTAGCAGCCAGAAAGCTAAAAGGCCTAAGAAAAAGGTCAGTGACCTGTATGGAGGCTAATAGAAATCTATCCAACTTCATTGGCAAGTTGGTTGATTCATTTAATAAAGAGGTAGCAAGGGTTAAGAAGGAAATAAAAGAGTGCAACTCAGACGAAGAAAGAGCAGCACTCACCAGGGAGCTTTTAAACTTAACTGGAGGATAACTATGCCATTCGATAACGAACAAGCTCTTAAAAACGCTCTATGGAACATCGAGCCTGTAGAGATTAGAGAAAATCGAGTAGGTGTTTGCGAACATTGTGGTCAAAGTATTTATGAGAGTTATGAATACCTAGAATCAGATGACAATGAAAAGTTCTGTGAAGATTCATGCTTCTTAGAACATGCATTCGAAAACTATCTACACAAAAGAAACTAAAAATAGAAATGGAGATTTGAAATGAAAGTATTATTTTTAATCGCAAGTATGGCGGTTTATTATTTTGGAATTAGAAAAGTAGCAAGGTTTATTCTTGGAGATAAGAAAAAGCTTGAACTGGTAGAAGATTTAACGAAAAGCGTTTCAAAAAGTGGGTATAAAAACCACAGCAATCTTATGATGGCGGCAGTTGCTATCTCGCTAGTATTTGACTTGGCTTACCTATTGCTTTTATCAGCTACAGTTGGTTTTACAATGCCAGTGGTCGCATTTGTTGTATTTACAGTGATTGCATCATTTGTTCAATATAGAAGAGCAATGCAATCTTCTAAAGAGAAAAGTCCGCTTAAACTATCTCTGAAATTAATTGAATCAGAGTATTCGTTGCCAGCCGTGATGGTTAGCATTACCAAAATGATGTTCGTGGCCATTTTTATTAAATCAATTACGCCATAAGTTTTTACAACAAGAGGAGGTATCTGGAGGATATACAATAATGATCGAATCAGCTATAACAAGCAATATATCAAATTATGACATAAATGGTGAATTAGATGTGTCAATCAAAAACTTCAATATCAATGAGATTAAGGTTAAATGCCCGTTATGTGAACACACTGGGAATGTTTTAACCATTGCCCATATAACTATGGAGCATGATCTTTCTATTGACGAGGCAAGAAAAGTTAGAGATTCAGCGCACACTGTTAAGCCATATTTACAGAGGGAAGAGAAACTACGTGAACAAAGAAAACTTATTAGCGAAGACAGAAAAAGAAGCAGCAAAAGTAAAGTTAAATAATGGTTTTGACGTATCTGATTTCATTGTTAAGTCTGGTGTAGATTTTGTCTATGCAAAAAACAATGGAGAATTTACGCTTTTAAACTTAGACACATTGGGGGTTACTCCAGAAAGTATCATTTGCGGCCTTGTAGAAGGCGAAGATAGTGTTGCTATTATTAGCGGACTTGACATGGAAGTATATAACATGTCTGAGTCAACTTTAAAAAATGCAATGATTAATATGTAGCACCTGGGGAGGTATGAACGATTGAATGAATTAGTAGATAGAAACAAAACATATGAGGAGATCGACTGCACTGCAAAATGTGTAGCGATCCTCTATAGTAAGGAAAGCTTTGTGATTGCCAAATTTGAACGAGTAAAAGGCGAGGCACCTAGAACATTTTCTGTTAAAGGTAACTACCTAGTAGAACTCGGCAAAGAGTTTAATATCAAGGGGATAAATGCTGGAGATAAAAACTATCCAGATTCATTTAATCCTATTGCCTTTAGTCAATTTAAGGACTTGATGACGGCTAGTTCAAAAGAACAAGAAGAGTTTCTTGGCATGATCTTATCGAAAGCTAAGATTAAAGCATTGTATGAAGTATCCGACAATCCTATAAAGATGTTGGAAGAGGCTGATATTGAGAAGTTAATGGAGGCTGAGGGTATCGGACTAGCTACGGCAGAAAAGCTTATTGAATCCTACGAGAATCAAAAAGACTTTTCATCAGCATATATTTCTTTTGCAAAATATAAGCTGAGCATGGATCAAGTTAAAAAGATTTGTAAGTCTCTTGGAGGAATCGAGCAAGCTATCATGATGGTAGAGGCCGATCCTTTTGTATTAACACAAATCCCAGGATACGGATTTAAGAGAGCTGACGCTGTATTCTTGAATAATCCAGAAAACAAGCCTAACGACAAAAGACGTATCAAGGCTTATATAAAATATCTATTTGAAGAGCTTCATAGTGAAGGTCATACGTGGATCACGGCAAAAGACTTTGTTGGCAAGGTGAAGGAGAATATTTTCAATGCAGATGTTAAGTGGGCTGTTGAACATGTAAAAACAAACGTTAATTATGTTGTTTATAGACTGGACAAAGAGCTTAGAATTACATCATCTAAGGCTTTGGCAACTGAATTAGCTGTGTGTGATGAAATAAACAGATTATTAAATTCAGAAAACAAGAATCTGAAAAGGCTGATAGACAGTGCAAAGGTCATTAAACATGTACAAAAGGCTCAAGGTTGGAAATTTAGTGAAGAGCAGCAAAAATCAATTAAGATGATGATAGCTAAAAACGTATTCTTGCTTCAAGGGTATGGCGGGACAGGGAAGGCGCAGGATGTGGACATTATCATTCCGACTCCTGGAGGTATGAGGAGGTTTGGAGACTTGAAGCCTGGCGACTATATTTTTGATAGACATGGAAGGCCAACAATGGTAACTCAGATATTCCCTCAAGGTCTTAAGAAGAATTATAAAATTACTCTATCAGACGGAAGAACGACAACTTCTAATGATGAGCATTTATGGAGTACATATACATCCAAAGGAAATCTTAAGACTAGAACACTTAGAGAAATCATTGATTCTGGACTGTATAACTACTCAAATGGCGAACGAAATTGTAAATTTAAAATTCCTACTAATAAAGCTGTAGAATTTAGGGAGCGCGACCTTAGCGTTGATCCATATGTCCTTGGAGCATTTTTGGGTGACGGTAGTTGTACAAGTAAAGCATTAACTCTGTCTAGTAATGACGAAGACGTAGTGGCAGAGGTTTCAAAACTCATAGGATGTAATGACTATAGAAGAAATAGTACAAAAAATTATAATTGGCATTTCTATTTTGATAAGCCCAAATCCGTACTAAGAGAGGATTCATTTGGGCATATGCAGATTAATACGATATACAGATACCAGACAGAAGAGTTGTTTTCCAAATATCCAGAAATATTAAGAACTTCAATTCACAAATCAATACCCATCGAGTATAAAATGGGTAGTATTGATCAAAGATATGCCTTGATACAAGGTTTGTTTGATACAGACGGGAGTATCTCGAAGGCAGAGGGTAGATATAATGTAAGGTATTCGACTAATAGCAGGCAGCTTGCATATGATGTTCAAGAGGTATTGCTGTCTCTCGGAATACAGTCCAACGTTTCTGAAACCAACCGCGCTAATAAGAAGAATATAGAATATAATCTGAATATACTAACAAGTAACGATAAGAAGGAGCTTCTTTTTAGAAATACGCATAAAAAAAGAACGGCGATCGAGGCATTAAATTTTGTCAAGCGAAAAAGATATGATCGCGTAAGCATTGTTGATATAGAGGAAATGGAAGAAGAGGTTGAAATGATGTGTATCATGGTAGACAATGATGAGCATCTATATCTAACAAATGACTATATAGTTACACATAACACATCCACACTAAATGGCTTCATATCTATAGTAAATGAGGCTGGAATGACGTATAAGCAAGGGGCATTATCTGGTAAGGCTGCAAACAATATGTTTTTAATTACTGGAAAAGAAGCTACAACACTGCATTCTATGCTGGTAGTAGATCCAATTACTGGCGGGTTCGTATACAACAAAGACAACAAAATGCTTGTAGATGTTGTAGTAATTGATGAAATGTCGATGGTTGATATCTTCATGTTTTTAGACGTATTAAAAGCTACACCAGATGGGGCAAAACTTATTATGTTAGGAGATATGGGGCAGCTTGAAAGTATTGGAGTTGGGATTATGGCTGGATTAATTAAGACTGGTAAAATGCCTAGTCAATTATTAACTCAGATTCATAGACAGGCTCAGAAGTCTGCAATTATTACTCATTCTATTGCAATCCGTAATGGAGTTAAACCTACGGAGTTAAAGTTTGATATTGGTTCTA
The DNA here is from genome assembly GCF_003987645.1 of Vagococcus elongatus. GTDB lineage: Bacteria > Bacillota > Bacilli > Lactobacillales > Vagococcaceae > Vagococcus_A > Vagococcus_A elongatus. Next base: position 47,435 of record NZ_NGKA01000008.1, on the reverse strand, counting down.
AAGTCTATGGAGAAAACCAGGATCTAGAGTATATTTTTGTTGATCCTAAAGACGAAGATCAAATTTCTAGACATGTGATGCTTAATTTTAGAAAGCTAATTGAAGAGCACGACATTAACGATGTTCAAATCCTGTGTTCTACAAAAGCAACTGGTAAAACATCTACGTGGGATCTCAATAAGTTCGCTCAAAGAGTTTTGATTAACAAAGGTGTCCTGGATGGAGAGTATATCACCATCAAGAGGAAAGGTTACAAGAAACCTAAATCTGACTCAGATATTAAATTAAATAGAGACGGAGCAGACGAGGATAGTTGCTATTTTGTTCATGTTGGAGAGAAAGTAATCAACATGAGAAACAATAAGAAGATGTATGATGTTCATGGAAACCCATGTCCAATATTTAATGGAAATACTGGTACCGTTAAGCAAATTATTCATACAGATAAACAAGACATCTTAGTCATTGATTTTGAAGGTATTGGAATTGTTAACGTCCTGGAGTCGCACTTTGAACATATTGAGCTTGGCTATGCTATTACAGTTCATAAATCTCAAGGTTCTACAATCAAATACGTTATATTCGCGCTGCCATTTCATTATCTATTAAATACAAGAGAATTACTATATACTGGAATGACGCGGGCTAGTGAGTATCTGATTCTAATAACTTCACCAAGAAGTTTCAAGAAAGCTGTCAAACAGACTTTTGTCAAAGAGAAGAGAACTAATTTTAGTGACTTGTTCACGAGACTTAAGGACTTCGATCTAAGCAACTCAAGTAATTCAAAGTTTAAAAAACTATCTGATTAATATTAACCATAAGTATTGACAACTAATAAGGCGGATGGTATTCTATTAATGAACAGAGGATATAAAGAAAGGACGCACGAATGGATTTTAAAAATATGGCAACATTCAAAATTTTAGAGTACATCAACGGATGTATTCGAGTTAAAAATAATATCAATTTGAAACATTTTAATTCTGCTGTTGAGGAAGTTGGTAGCCGATCAAAATTGCTAGCACTTCCTTATAAGTAGGATGATAAAACGGAGATTTTATAAATATAAAAGGAGAGAAAAAGATGAGAGAATTAGAAAGAGTAAACGAAGAAATGAAAGATTTATTAATGGAGCATCCACTGGAGTCAGTTGATTTTATGGACGAAGATTCTGCTAAAATGCTTTACAAGTCGTTAATTTCAGACTTGAGAGAAATGGATAAAAAAATCAAAGATGATCTTTGCTTATAAAAAGGAGAAATATAATGGAGAAAATCTTAGAACCAATCTATGGAGTTAAGTTAGATTTTTTAATCGTAGATCAAACTGGAAAAGTTGTTGATGGTGATTATATAAGATACGACGTTCAAAAATGTATGAGAACAACTCTATACTCAGCTAATGTAGAAGACCTAAAAAGAGTTAGAGATAGAAAATTAAATAGAGATCAGATTTTATTAGATCTACCACCATTATGTTTTAGGGATGTTAACGGTAACGATATTGAATTTGACAGCAATCCTAAAACGATGATGCTATTCGCTCAGATTATATCATCTTTTAACAAAGAGTTTGATAAAAATAAAGAGACTGTATTAGACAAGGTTGCAATCGGATTTAAAGATGGTCTGATCATCGAATTACTTCAAGAAGATGATACGTACGTGGTTAGAAGAAAAGCAAATGGCGATGACCTTTTCAGCTCTATTAAAATTGACGATAAGGATAAGGCATTTGCATTTTTTAAAGACTTAACAAGAATGGAAAGAGCGGAATATTTAAAAGTATGCTTTTAGTATGTAGAGGAACTATTAATTGACTGAGAAATTTAAGATGTCGCTTGATGCTCTTCCTATTTCAATAAACAACTATCTCAAGTATAAGGTTGAAACCAAAGGTGGTCATAGCTATCCTAAACAGTATGAGTCACAAGAGTCTAAAGACTTTAAAAAGTATCTTCGCAATAAGCTTAAGAAGGAGATAAAATCTCAAGGGTGGGATATTAATCTAACTTCTGATAAGACTCAACACTGGTATTTAGAGCTTAGGTTTAGACTGGAGCGCGCTGGAGAAGATACGAATAACTATTACAAAGTATTAATGGACGCTCTCAGCGGATACTTATACGAAGACGACTCTAATATTCACGCAAGGACACATCGAGCATGGATCGATAAAGACAATCCAGGGTTCGATTTTGTCTTGAGAAGGGTTCAATACGTTGGCCTCTTCGACAGTAAAAAACAACGAGAAGAGTTTATTAATTCAAATTGTTCATCCTGCAGGTTCTTTAGAGAAGGGAAATGCAAGGTGTTAAAGGATGCGACAGATGGAAGGGCTAATATCGACTTTAACATTGGAAGCAAAACGTGTGAAAAATACACTAAAAAGAAGGGTAAGTAAAAGTATGAAGACAACAAAAGTTTATGGAATCCTGTCATGGGATTGGTTTAAAGACAAGTGTCCAGGTGAAGTTAAAAAACAGAAAGAAATTCCTATGGTTGCTTTTGTATCAGATAACGGAGCGGTTTACGTCGCACCAGGAGATAATCAAGGAATCGAGCATTTTTCAATCTTTGCCGAAAAAGAGTTTAACACATCAAATTATTCAATCAGAAGCGGAGAAACTGGTTTAGATTTTACATTTGAAGATGAAGTTGATCCAACAAGTGACTATCGCAAGATTAAAAACTATATTGATCTTGTCTTACAGGTGGAACCAAACAAAAACAGACCATAAGTATTTACAACTATAGAAAAATGGAGAAATGAGAGGATGGAATGTCAGTGTTAGTATTAGCGGGTAGCATAGGTGCTGGAAAGAGTACATTAGCAGGAATTATGTCGGAGGAGTTAGGTACAAAGGTGTTTTATGAAAGCGTAGATGATAATGAGGTACTACCTTTATTCTATGATGATCCACAAAAATATGCTTTTCTATTACAAATTTACTTCTTAAACAAGAGGTTTGATAGCATTAAAACAGCTTTGGCACACGACAACAATGTATTAGATAGATCAATTTACGAGGACAGTCTTCTATTTCATCTAAATGCCGATCTCGGACGAGCTAATGATATCGAAGTTAAGGTTTATGATGATCTTTTGGCAAATATGCTTGAAGAAATTGACGGCCTTAAATACAAGAAAAAACCAGACTTGCTGGTGCATATCAAAGTATCGTTTGACACAATGTTAAAACGAATTGAAAAACGTGGCCGCGACTTTGAGCAAATCAAAATGATCCTTCATTATACGACTATTACAAAGAATTAAATCATCGTTATGAGAAATGGTTTGAGGATTTTGACGTATGTCCTAAGATTCAAATCGATGGAGATAAATTTGATTTTGTAGAAGATCCTAAAGCTGCAGAAGACGTAATGAATCAAATCAAAGATAAATTAAAAGAAATTGGAAATTTATAATAATTTAAAGGGATGGTAAAAAATGGACAAAAATAAAATTAAGATTTTCACGCACGTCGATTTAGATGGGGTTGCTTCTCCAGAAGTGTTTAAACGATTAATGAATGAGAAGCATTGTCGAGAGTTCGATTATGAGATTGAGTATTGCGACACTGGTAAATATGGAAATATTGATGACAAAATTTATGAATTTCTAGATAGTCTTACAGAAAACCATGAATTTTATGGAATGTACATCATGGATCTTGCTCCAACTAGCAGATCTCTTGCTTTAAAAATCGTAAAAATGGTAGACGCTTATAACATTGACTTTAAATGTTACGATCACCATAAAACTGCAGAGTTTTTAACTGACGTTGATCCTCGATTTATTATTAAGGTGGAGTATGAGGGTTCAAAGATGTCTGGCACATCACTTGTTTATAAGGATTTCTCTAAAGCAGGACTGTTAGACTATTCAGTCTTCATGCTATCAGAAATGGTAAGATCATATGATACTTGGGATTGGCGAAACAATGAACATGATATGTTTAAAGGTCACGCAGGTCAATGGAATGATTTATTCTGGATGATTGGCCGTGATAGATTCATTGAACGCCTATCAAACAATATGGATCTTAATTTTACTGAATCTGAGAAGCTTTTACTCGTTCTCGACCAGGAGAAAAAAGATCGATACATCGACAGTAAAATGAAAATTGCTCATTTTGATACGATGTTCACTGTAGGAAAACCTATGCACTTCGCAATTGTTGACGGAGAGCAATATCACAGTGAACTAGGAAATCATATGTGTTTATATTTAACACATCCATCAACTGGAGAGCTGATTGACTTTGCCGTAATTAGAAATGGTGTAAAGCTATCATTTAGAAGTGTTAAAGAAGATGTTGACTGTAGCGTAATTGCTCAAAACTTTAATGGTGGAGGACACGCAAGAGCTGCAGGCGGAAAAGGTCAACAATGGCCACTAGGATTTTAAAACAATAAAATAATGAAAAGAGGTTTTTATTAATTGGAAAAGATTAAATTTTACACAAAAGACAACTGCCGTCAATGCAAAATGTCTATCATGGTTTTAAAGGGAATGAATTTCGACATGGATAAAATTGATTTTATCTACGTTGATCAAGATGAGAAAGCTTTGAGAATGGTTAAAGAGGTTATGGGGTTCAAAGGAGTTCCTGTAATTGATGCACCTGGCTTTGAGGCATTCCAAGGTTTTAGCCCAGATAAGCTTAGAAAAATAGCTGCTAGCTTTTAATTATTAACTCCCTTTATAGGGAGTTTTTATTTTACCTAAAAGTATATAGGTTTGTTGACAATACTTATGGTTTTTAATATAATTGAATTAAGATATATAACAGGAAAGAGGGATGGTATGAAAAACATTAAAATTAAAGACATTGCATTAATAGTATTAAGTTTGTCATTAATAGCTGTAGTGGCCTTCTCTGCTATTAAAATCAACAAGGTCGAAGCAGCCAGAAAGAGCATTGATGGTAAGTATACAGAGACAATGAATAAGATTAACCAGGAGAAGGCCAATGCAGAAAAAATTGACATAGATAATATGGCTGGGTACTGGATTGGTGCTAGCAAAAGCGATGATGAGGTAAAGATCTACCACATATCTTCTATACTGGAAGATGATATAATTATTAAATCTAGAAGGATTGAATTTAAACCAGACGGAGAGTCAACTATAGCAGATTCTCTAGACGGATCTGGATTCCACGCAGAGTTTACGATTGTAGGATCTGATGAACTAGAGCCTTCTCTGCACGTTATTAAATATGGAGATCTAGTTAAAGATAGAGTTTCTGTTTCCAAAGAGCAGGGATTTGCTAAACTTACAACTGGAGGGAAAAGAGATTATATGCAGCTATACGCTGGAGGAGACAACTTCTACCACATGGCTAGACTTAATCAGAAGGATTTAGATAGAAATAGAGCGTCCTGGACTAAATTAAATAAAGATAACTTCTATAGCAGCTATGTTGTTGACGAACTTGGATTAGATTATGGAGGAAAGTCTGAGGAGGCTTTCGTTGCAGAGCTACAGAAATATAATGATTAATCTAGATTATAAATCGCTCCTAAAGGCATTCTTTGTTATACAGGGTATATTATTCATAGCTCTAATAATAAGTAAGCTGATTAATATTTAATATTTTAGATAAGGTCTTATACACGATGCCTTATCTTTTTATTACTTAATATTATGATATAATATAACTAACGGAGGTATTTAATATAGATATGCTCATTCATAACCGCCTATATTTAGAGGGGAGGCTTTCTGATGCAAAACACATTCAATCGTGTAACCTCTATAAGGAAGTCTGGTTCAAGCTCTATCACAACTATACTTTATCCACTTATTTTATTATTGTGTTGATTTATTCGATATATGATGTTATTCTATCCTTAAAATACAGTTTATTCAAAAGGAGGTGAGAACTTTGTGATAACACTTTTATCAGATGAAAAAAAGAAAAAAATTGTTGTTGTATTCTTGTTATTGCTAATTTCAAATATTTTTTTACTGTCAAGTATTTCTTATGCGCAAACGTCTTTAATCGGTATTGAACTATTTACTAATCAGGTTAGTACAAATAATTCAAATTCTACTTACCAAGCACCACTCATTTTTGATCCAATTTCAAATAAAAAAAATGTTGATTTTAAGGTCACTGGCCAAGCACTTACTGATGTAAATATACTAAACGGACAAAAGCAAGTGATTTTAGTTATTCCCGAAGAATTAATAGGAGAAGTTTCTCCTAATGGACAAGCAAAAATTGAAGTCGATGTCCTATTAAGTGAAAAAGCACCTGTAATTGGTGGTTTATTGGGGACTATTTCAAAATTATTAAAAGATATCCTAGGAATCTTAGGGTTGGTTCTTCCAATCTCTAAACAAATTTCCGCTTTACTTGATAGGCTGTTTAATTTAGGCAGACTTTCATATACAGCTGATATTTTAAATCATGGTTCATATTTATTAATTGACTATGAAACAGGACTTGTATCAGCCATTATTCATAATTTACAAGGTGTTGTAGTTGAGCTACAAAACATTTTAAAAGGACTATCTGGAAATATTTTAATAGGAGCGTTAATTGGCCCCCTTACAACAGCAATAAATAACTTATCAAATGCACTTGCTAATCCATCTGCGGAATTGCTAGATAGCCTAGCTAATGCTTCTATTTTAAGTAATACAGAAGTTGTATTCCCAACAACCATAAATAAACCTCAACATGATATTTATGGAGATATTAACGGTATATCAAAAAAAGACTTCCATATGCATATTGTACAAACTGAAGTCATTGAATTGGATGTTTTTAAAGATTCAAACAGTCTTAGCTCAATATATTTAAAAGCACTTAAACAAGAAAGTTATTCTGACATGGCCTTACCTACTAATTTAAATTTTGGAAAACATACTATTCAAACACTCAATAACGAGGAATGGATAGCAACTAGTACAGGTGAACAAGAAGACGCCCCTACAACAGGAAAAATTTCATTAACAGATACGACGTCTGGGGAAAAGAACTGGCAAATCAAAGTAAAACAAACATCTAATTGGAAAAATCAACAATCTGCTTTACAAAATTCTATTTTAAAATTATATGGGGGTGAGCTAACATATACAGGATTTGAAGACACAGACATTAATTACCCATTTACAAACACTGCGGATTACTTAGAAATTACAGATCAAAACGAAAAAGTACTACTCGAGTTAAACACTTTAGATAGAAGAGGTTCTCTACAATTTGATATTAAAACATTCAAACTATTTATACCTAAAAATCTAAAGAAAGACGAAGGTGTCTATCAAGCACAATTTATTTGGACTGCATCTAATGGACCTTAGGAGGGGAGTTTATGAAGAAAAATTATCTATTTATCATCTTATTAATCTTCTTATTCCCTCTAAAATTAGAAGCAACTACAACTGAAGGGCAAATTCAATTTTTTGAGGGAAATACAGAAGAAAGCAAGCCACTTGTACCACCGGTAGAGGAAAAAGAAGATACTATCTCATCATTTCCAAAAACAATAATTACTTCTGATGTAAATAAAAACAAACAAAGGTTACTTCAAACAAATGACACTATTAATTATAGCATGTCGTTGATTGGCTTTTTACTATTTTTTTATGCTATATACCAATTAAGGAGGAATTTAAAATGAAAAAAAGAATTTTATTAATAACAGGATTATTAAGTGGATGTATCCTATTTAGTTCTACTACATTGGCAGCTCAAAATGCAAATACTGAAGGTAAGATTGAGTACGGAACAGGGGCCTTAACTATCGATCCTAACCCTGTCGACCCAACAGATCCTACAAAACCTATCGATCCTGAGACTGGGCTACCAGAAGTTGAACAACCTGGTGGAAATATGAACAGTCGTTTACCTAAAAATTTAAACTTCGGATATCATATCAATCAAACGACAGCTAAAGAAAAATGGATTGCTAAAAATGTAGATACGACAGGATTAACCGATTTTGATGAGTTGTCAGCTGCTTACAATTCAGCTAGTCAAACAGTGAGCGCTTTACTTGTTGAAGATAATCGTACTGAAGAAGGTAACTGGGAAGTTAAAGTTAAACAAGAGAAACCATTTGCAATAGCTGCTACTCCTACAAAAAATTTAGGTTCTACATTATTATCTATTACTACTGGTGACTTATGGAACAATATTTCTACAACAGGTATTAGTGTTCCTAATTCTATTGTAAATATTGCACCAACTAACCAAGAAGTAAGTCTTTTAACAGCTTCTGCTGGCAATGGTGCAGGAATGACCAAACTCAAACTAGATAAATTTGAGTTGGAAATCCCTGCAAATACTGTAAAAGAAACAGCTTTATATACTGCCGATATTAACTGGGTTGTTTCTGAAACACCTTAATCAACAATTAAAATATAAAAAGGATTTGGTGTAATCTTATGAACATTAAAAAGTGTTACCCATTGATAGGTTTATTATTACTCTTATTTATCCTTCCAATTAATATAGCTTTAGCAGATAATGTTCTTAACAAATTCGATATTAAGAAGGCTCCATCAGAATATCAAATTAATAAAGATGTATCATATTTTGATTTGTTATTAAAACCCGAGCAAGAAGAACATTTAACAGTTATCTTAGAAAATAATTCTAACGAAAAAATCAAATTAAACCTTTCAATAAATAAAGCTATAACTAATCAAAATGGTGTTGTTGAGTATTCTGGAGCTAACAAGGATAATTCAAAAACCGCTCCTTACAACATTGAAGAATTAATCACTCTTAGTGATAAAGAGGTAAATTTAGCCCCCAGCGAAAAAAAGGAAGTAACTTTAACCGTAAAAATGCCTAAAAATGAATTTTCTGGTACTTTAGCTGGCGCCTTATACGTAATAGAAATCCCTCAATCTGAGGCAACAAATACAATTCGTAATATTCTCTCGAGGGAAATTGCTATTTTACTGAGTAATAGTACAAAAGAGATTACACCAAATATTATTTTTAATGATGCTAAAGCTATTCATAATAACGAACGTAATGCGATTGAAGTCAATATGGAAAATGTTACAGCCACATATATAAAAGATGTAACACTCACTTATGATATTAAATATAAAGAACAAACCTTTATGAAAGGAGAGCAAAATTCTATAAAAATTGCTCCCAATAGTTTATTTTCATTTGTTATCCCAATAAATGATAAAAAATTTTTAGCAGGGGACTACAACGCACAAATTAAAGTAAAGTCCGGTAATAATGTTTGGGATGAAACTCTTCAATTTTCTGTAGAAAAAGAAGAAGCAAACAAATTAAATAATTCAAATGTTGCTTCTAAAGAAGAAAAAAGTTTACCGTGGTCTACAATTATACTGTCACTAGTTCTGATTACTTTTATTGGTTTAGTTTTTTATTTAATTTGGAAAAATAAACAGCTAAAACAAAAAATAAAGAAAAAGAAAAGAAGAAAAAAAATCTAATAATCTATTAAAAAATCTCTGGTTCATTATAAAAATGAATCAGAGATTTTTTATATAAATTGACAAACCAAGATTATATCGTTAAAATATAGTTACATTTTTAACGATAGAGGTGTTCTTTTATGTCTTATAATGAAATTTACAAGTCAAAATATACAACTATTGATGTCAAAGAAGAATATCATAAAAGATTTAACTCTTATTCATCAATGAAAACTAATTTTATAATTAGCCCCATGAACAAAAAAATTGGATTTAAGATTAAAGGGACTGAATACAATCTTTTCCTCAATAATCTACCTAAGCTAACATACTTGGTAAGCGAATGTCATAAGGAATCAACGAAGCTATCTGTTCTCTTGGAACATCTTTCTAAGAAGCAAATTGATGATTACTTACACTATTTACTCATAGAAGAAATGCAATCAACGAACGAATACGAAGGTGTTAAAAGTACTCGTAAGGAACTAGGTGAAGCTATTCAAGCCATCAAAAAAAACGATGAAAGTCATCGTTTTTATGGTCTTAGTAAACTTTATTCTGAAATTGCTAATGGTGAGAGTAAATTAATCCAAACTCCAGCTGATATTCGTTTAATTTACGATGACTTAGTATCTCCAGAAGTTGATTCTGATAATCAATTAGATGAGTTTTCACTCTTTAGAACTGATTCTGTTCAAGTTGGTGGAACAAGTGGAGCAGTGCATTTTGGTGAAGATCCTGACAAAATTGAACAGCAACTAGCAACGATGCTTAATTTTATTAATATGCCGGATGAAGAATTTCCCAATATACTAAAAATCATTATTTCTCATTACATGTTTGAATACATTCACCCATTCTTTGATGGTAATGGTCGTGTAGGTCGTGTAGGTCGTTTTATCTTATCTAATTACTTAGCAAAAGAATTGGATATTGTTTCTAGTTTACTTATGTCTCGAGCAGTTAAAACAAATCGTCCTAAATACGAAAAAGCTTTTTTAACCATTTCTGAAGAAGACAATTTTGGTGAAGGAACATTCTTTGTTATAGCGTTATTAGAATTACTTTTAGATATTCAAAAAGAAATAGTTTTTGAATTAAAACAAAATAATCAGTTACGCTATCAAGCTAAAGTTAACTATCAAAAAGAACTATTAGATGTTCCTTTTGCCTTTGAAGTCTTTCAAAAATATTTTGACCATTTACTTTACTATCCTGGAGAAGTATTATCACGAAGAGATATTATTGATTCTGTCGATGAAGATATCTCTCCTTATATGATGAGAAAAATAGAAGCAGTTCTTTTAGAGAAAGGCCTCATTGAACAGATAGGGGAAAAGCCAGTAACTTATAGAGCAGTCTCCTCTATAACAAATCTATTTAATTAATAAGATGGCCTGATACAAAATATAAATAAATTATATTTAAAGTAATATCTAAACTAATAATACTATGCTCTTGGAAATTCATTTTTCTAAGAGCTTTTTTATAATACCAATAGACCATATTTAAACAAAAAATTAGGTGACTGACTTTGATACACTTCGCCAGTAATTACTACAAGAGGATTCTGATTCTTTTTAACACAGAACTACTAACTACTCATCTAAATTTTTTAAATCGGTTAAAAACCTTCTCTGAACACTATATTTTCTAAAATATTAGGTTTTTATTTAGTTGGTTTACATAAGATATATTATACGAAGTAGTTTTAAAAAAATAAAAGAGGGGTAAAACACCTATATAATAAGCATTTTAACCCAATATTTAGATTTTGATATCATACTTGGTTTACATAACACGTTTAAATAATTACTATATATAAGCCAGGTCAGACATTTTGACTATATCCTTTGCAGTTTTTATCACGTCCTCGTCATAATCATCACTTTTTGCTATCTGATCAACTAGAATAATAGCAGCAAAGTTTATATGTGTCATTTGGTGAACCATATAGTTCATCATTTTAAATTCTAAGCTCGCATCAATAGAGTATTTTTCCATTAAAAAACCTCGTTCCTTAAGATATTCAGAAAACTCAACAGACAATCCCAGCCGCAAATTAAATTTTCTATGTTCTCATTTTACGAACAAACGTTCCCTTTGTCAAGAGAACAAAGATAAAAAATGATGTAGATACTTATGTTTCAAAAATATAGAAGGTATAAAAAGGAGGGAGTCAAGGTAAATTGGTACCCACCCCCCTTATAGAAGACTTGCTTTTAACTAGATTGAAACACCAGACACCCAGTAACCGCCAGTTGCAACACCATTTTTAGTATCAGATACTGGCATCCATCCATATCCGCCACTTCTTGGTTGTCTAACCCAAACATGTCCATTTTTTTGAACAAGAATCTTGTCATAAACAACTGAACTACCTTTTGGAAGTAGGGCTAGTTGACCAAGATTAATTGGATTTGCATGATCTCCAGAAGATGTTCCTCGTAATTTAATTCCAACTGGAGTTGTAATTACTGCTGTCCCCTTTTTAGAAATCCAACGATCAGTTACAGCTGGTTTTGGTGCTGGAGTTGACGGTTTGGCTGCAATGTTAATGCCAGATTCAACAAGATCCTGCTCTAATACCCAACTCATAATCCCTGCCATTAGGTAAGCTTTCTTACTTTTAGATTGACTTACATTTTTAGTTTGAATAATATTGTAAGCTTTTCCAATTACAAACGGGCTGATTTTTTGACCAGTTTGATAATGAGTAGCCCATTTAGCAATCGTTCCACGTTTTAATCCAGTAGACGGTGCTACAGGTTTAGGAGCAGTTGGTTTTGGTGCTGGTGTAACAGGTTTTCCGCTCAATCTTTGAGTTTCTGCAACGATTAAAGCACGTACCGTGTTCCATCTTCCTTCATTAAGAATCTTAGAAGGACACCATTTACCGTTCCAGTCATAGTGACGCTTAACGTTATCTGGATGAGCTGCAATTCCTTCTTGAACCATAATTGCTGCAGCAATTTTCACTGCATTTGCTTCTGCTTTTACATACTGAGATTGTTGTCCAGCAAGTAAGTTAGTTGTATTACGGTTTCGGTCATAGTTTTTACAGATTTCAATATGAATCGTGTTTCTATTACCGTACCCATTACCACCATCACCAGAAGCCCAAGCATTACGATTAAAAGGAATAACCTGCACTGCTTGAACGTCATCTACAGCGATATGAAACGATGTTTCATTCCAGTTTCCGTTATGATAATCTGCTTCATTTTGAGCTGTAGCGCTATTATCCGTGTTGTGGATTGTGATTTTCTTTGCGTTTAATGCGTAGGGACATTTTGTACCCCATTTACTTGATGCTACTAGTTGTGCTTTGTAAGGAACTCCATTCCAATTTGCCATTCAATATTACCTCTTTCGAATTTTTATTTGAAAGAAGTTCCCTATTTCACCTTATACCCTTAGACTAATTTTAATTCTTCTGGTTTGTAAACCTGTGTAATACGATCGTCCCCAGCCGTATTGAAATAACTAACATAGATTAAACCATCTTGAATTTGATTAACGACTGCCTTATTGCTGCTTTCTTCGATGATAGCTTTGCTACGAGGTGATAGATACTTGTCATCTAAAACCTTTTGTAAGTCGACAGGTGTTACGATGTCATTAATTTCAAACATATTATGCCACCCCCATTTCGTTTTTATTTAAACCAGCTACGTATCCATTTTTCATTGCCGCAACAGAGTCCTCGATCATAGCGTTAAGCTCTACTTCTGAAATTTTAAGACCATTGGCGCGTAAAATCTCAATAGCTTGATCTTTAGCTTCTTCGAACTTGTTGTCGATTCCTTCATTTTTAGCAATCTGCTCAACCGCGTTAACTGCAATGTCAATTGACGCTCTCTTAGAATTAAGTTTTTTGTCAATTCCTTTAGCGTTAAAATATGATCCTACACGTTGCGCTGCATAGGTGATTACACCTACAACTCCTGCTACTACTAAATTTACTACTGCTTCTTGAATTTGAATCATTTTCAAATTCCTCCTTTGTTTTTATTTTACATAGGTGATTCTTATTTTCGGACGACTAGATCCACCGCCCGCACCATAAAAGTACCCATAATAATCTAGAATAGTTGTTGGCGCATAGAGTATTAACCCTTTCGCCTTGTTGTCTCTTAATAAATTGCCAAGCTCATTCGGCATTACTAACCATTTAGCTTCTCCACGACCTTTGTAGTAATCTTTTCTAACTTGGTTTTTTGTATACTGAAACGTATTAGGCCTACTTGCCGAGTTATGATAACCAAGTACGGAATATCCTCCAGCAAAGTACCAGAAATGTTCATTTCTAAGATATACTTCAACTTTTTCTATCCTGGCACCAGCTAACTCTCTTCTGATTGCCGCATGATCAAATCCAATCATGGATTTTTGAATACCCCAATCATATTCCGCCGTATAAGGAGCTCCATATCGACCTTGGTGACAAATTGTATTGCCACCAAGCCAGTTTGGTTTCTGTGTTCCAGAGCCACCATAACTTTGACTCCAGGTACACTCAAATGTTTTAACGTATCTTTGCTCGCTTATCTTACTAAAACCTTTTCCGTTACTTCTCATAACTTCTGCTTTAATCCACCTTTTACCGTCACTTCTAAAAACGTCGGTGGTTTCATGCCATTTCTTACCATCACTTCTATAAATACCTGCCATTAGTCAACCTCCTTACTTAATCCAGATATCTCCAGCCTTACCGACTGGTGGCTGACCACTTTGTAAATATAGTTTTCTTCCTTGAATAGAAATAGATTGATCGAGATAGAGTCTTTCATCGGTGTCGCTAAAATACGCAAGTCGCTTACCTTTACTCCAATTGTAAACACCAAGATACCTACTTCCACCGTTTCTATAGAATCCCATACCTTTACCAACTTCGTCATTATCTAATGCTAACTTAAAGCCAACTTCGTTGTTCTTGGCATTCATTAGAATATGATTCATTGCTGTCATCTGTCCATTTGTTTCAAACGCCACAGTATTAAGGCCGCCTGTTTTAATTGTGATTCGACCATTGTCATCTGCTGAGATATTAGCCTTTTCTCCAAGCTTAAAATCCTTGGCAATTAAAGACTTCTTAATAGTGATATTTTCCTCAAACGTATTAGAACTATCGAGTATCGGTATTTTTTTATAGCTTACACCACCGATTTTATCGGCATCTAAACCGCTATCTTTTCCATGATTGACCTCAGTCCAAACTTTTTTTCCATTGTATTTAAAGTCTCCATTACCAAGTAAATCAAGTCCAAGCTTCTTATTACCTAAACTAAAAAGATCTGTTGCTGAAACATGTGCTACTCGAACCTCTTCATTTCTAGCATTTTTGGCATTTACATCAACGTTATTATCAATACTTATGGTTCCTTTGATATTACCACCAGATCGCTTTATGTAATGATCATCATGATTGTGCTTTTTAAACTCCGCGTAGTCCTCTTCGTGCTTTTTGAGAGCTTCTTTATTTTTCCTAGAGGCATCATGAACTTCATTTATTGCCGATGCTAAACTATCTTTGTTAGTAGTCTTTAAATCATCGATACTACCAGTTACATTTTTGATTTCTGTCAACGTAGCTTCTAACTCTTTCCCGCCAGATGTCCATCCGACTTCTTTTCCGTCATTCATTACATTGTCAAAAACTCGTCCATCAGATGTGATTAATTTATAGACCACAATTTTTGGATTGTTGATTTCTCCATAAGGAGTGACTGATAAAAGGCTCATTTTATTAACCTCTATTTTCAACCCAGGATCTATACCTTTGATATTAGTAATACCATACAATCCTTTTAGCTTTAAAGTCTTATAATCTACGCCATCTAATGGAATACCCTTCATTAATAGGTCTGATAGATTGCCGACGATTTCATTCTTCTCATCGAGAACTGTTAGCATACCTGCGTTTGTTTGGAAATGATATCTGACGTCTTCTTGTTCAACTTTTCCAGTAACGTCGTATGCTGCATTTTTAATGTTAACCATTTATTACTCTCCTTCTACAGTAAGATTAGCGTCCAGGCGTTTCCCATTTTCAAATGCCCCATCTACACCGCTAACTAACTTTCCAGACTCTTCATTCGAGAAAACTAATGAAGGAGATCTTTGAATAGCTCCAGTTTTGCCAGTTACAACCATTTTTCTACCATCATTATACAAGTCCTGGATGATAACAATGTCATCCTTTTGAATCCATGAGTGCAGATTTTCTGGTAGTAAGCATTCGTGAAGCTGTCCATTAATCTCAACTTTGATATCATAGCCTTTCGGCATTTCAACGACCGCGCCAATAACTGAGTTAGTCGTTGAAACTTTAGAAATTGTTGCATCTACGATATCTTGCATCGCCTGGAGTAACACCTTTTGTGCCTCTGAATTATTCATTTAATTCACTCCTACAATTCTTTGATAAAGTGCAATCCTGCACCTGCTCCTTTTGGCCTACTATCTCCAACATATGTTTCAGAATATAACATCCAACTCTCACCATTAGTTTGAGGGTTTACACCAACGTTATTATCTTTTTTTGAGATATAGACTAGAGGTTTTAACCAGTTCTCTCTCTCATGACTTACTGCATCACCTATTTTATAGGTAGTGGCTTCATTCCAGTCACCTTTGTAGAATGCGTTTAAACCAATCGCTCCAGTATCTCCTTTCGAAGATATTCTAACCCACATATCTGATTTTGTAGGCTTGTTAGAATCATTAGATACATGATCCTTGCTGCATAAAAATAGATCTCCATTATCACCAATTACCATATTTTGGAATTTATAAGACTTTCCTGTAGTCCAAACTCCGACAAATAGAAACTGCTTGATATAAGAGTCCCAGATTTTTTGCTTGTCCTCAATGAACCCTTGAACATTATCATAAAAGAACTGTTCAACTGCCACCAAAGAGTCGGCAAACTTGTTCCACACTTCTGGAGTAATCATATATTCCTCTAATTCTGCA
Organism: Vagococcus elongatus; assembly: GCF_003987645.1. Classification (GTDB taxonomy): domain Bacteria; phylum Bacillota; class Bacilli; order Lactobacillales; family Vagococcaceae; genus Vagococcus_A; species Vagococcus_A elongatus. The sequence goes on along the minus strand of NZ_NGKA01000008.1, from coordinate 31,028 downwards.
GAAAGTGTAGCTAACTCGTTTTGCTCGTCATTCGTCAACTTAGGTTGAATCTTAAGCTGAGTCAATCTTTGAGCTGACTTTAATTTGTCATAAGGTAGATCGAAAAGCTCTGTAAACTCATCGACACCCTCTGGAAACTTGCTTCTACTTACCATGTTAACTCTCCTTACTTAACTCTCTAATTAATTATATCACCGAATGTTCCTGTTGTAAATACTTATGTCTTAATTATCTTTTTTTATTTTAAATCCGATGGAATCTGTTGTGGCATTAGAATTATTAAACACTGTTTCTGCAGTTAGCGGAACTCCATATAGATTCATAAAATGTACACCCCCAACAGACATAGTATCTTTATCCGACTCATCATCTAGTAGATTCCAAACCTTATCCATTGTTCTTATCTCATTCATAACCAATGATTTAACTTTGTCGTTATCGTCAGCAATCGGTAGAAGCTTATACAAGAAGTTTATTCCTGGATTCTTAATGCCTCTAAGATTAGTAATGATTCCACTCCACATTTTACTATCACACAAATTATAAATTGCGATAGCTATTAGATACGCTGCCACATAATCTTCGCTTGATCCCTCAAACAATCCATTCAATTGTTTTTCAGCTAATTCGATTAGTTGACTTTTTTTCTTGGACTTTTCGACCTTTGGATATGCTAATTTATATCGATCTTTTCCACCATGTAAAAACTCTGCAAACCCTTCTTTAAACCATATAGGTATATCTAACATCGTATCATGGCCAAGGTAATCGTTCGTAACGGCATGAAACATTTCATGTCCTAAAACTCTGTCTGCATAATCAGCCTCACTTCTTCCGTTTGCTCCACTTTCGCTTTCAAAGTCAAGCTTGCTAAAGTCTGCTAAATCTATTTGAAGTGTTTGATTTTTAGTTGTTCCGTAAGAAGTAACACTGGCTTGCTCTCCTCCAAGCTCCATATCCACAAACCTAACTACAATAGTAGCATTCCCACTTCCGCTAATATTAAACACATCTTTAATTCTCTCTTCCGCAAGAGATAACCAGCCATAATTATTAATACCTACCATAAAGGCATTGACAAGAGGTTTGAACGCTTCTCCGTACTCTACGCCAGTATAATATAGTTTATGAGCTGAGATACTCATTTTTCCATCTACTTTTAGATCTAGTGAAAAGCTGTCTATTAAATACCTTGATTTAACACCAGTTATAGGGTTTGGAACCTCTATAATATCGTTAACATCTAATAGATATATAGGAACGGCAGATATTTCACATTTCTCCTGGAAGTTAGATACTTTCCATATTTCAAATTTTGCTCTAGAGTAACACTGATCATCTGTGACATACTTAGACTCTGTGATAACCTTAGTTCTTGTTCCTATAGCATCAACATTAAACGGATTCTTCGCATCAGTTATCCTCACTTCTCCATTGGCTGTAATGCCAGTTTTATCGCTCATTTCACCGACAACAAGAACTCTGTTCCTTATGTCTTTTAATACGTAATCCTCTTTGAACTCTATCATCAAGTCTTTTCCATCTATCGCATCATTCGAAAATGACCATTTTGGATGCTCAAACTCAGTTTCCTTTTGTACAGATATTTTGTAAAACTCAAATTCTCCTTTTGTATTATAGCCACATGTATAGTCCATATACATATCTCTTAGCTTGCTAATTATCTCGATCTTTTCTTCCCCTATACCAAATTCCATAGTATAAGGAACCGTTTCAGATGGCAGGCTTTCCTGGATATACCCAAATTTTGTTTCGCCAAGATCCTCCATTACTTTTCTAATGGTTTCTGATATAGGCGTTCCTGGAGAGATTTTAATCATGTTCTCAAGCTCGTCGCTCTCGAATCTTCCCATTTTATCCTCAAGTCCAATTGTTATACTCGATGTAGCAGCATCTACAGACACTCCAGCTTTATCAGCATAAAACGTACCAAGCAAGAAGTTAACTGTATGATCAATCATACTTAGATCTTTTATACCTACATATACTCTAAAAATCCTTCCAAACCATACTAGGCTGCTTGCAGAAGGAAAGAAGTCTGGATCAAATTGAACCTCTAAACTTCCAGTTCTCCTAATTAATGAAGAGCTCTCTACTCTTATGTTTCCACTTTCACACCTTCCAGATACCGTCTCCAATACAGTGTCGGTGGCCTCATCTAAAACCTGGATTGTAACATCCAGGTTTCTGATAGGCTGAGAGTGCACGCTATATGCATTAAAAGGAAGGTCTTCATACCTAAGACTGTCAACAGCGTTAGGTATTGTATGATCCTTATATTGTTTTGTTAATAGTACAGGTTCGTCGTGACTCATGCTCATGTATTATCCTCCATTGTTCCAAATTATTTCCCCATCTTCATCGAATGTATACTTAGACTTACCAGCTGATCCAATTAATCCACCTTTGGACATTGTTTCATATTCCAGTTCTCCGATTTCTACATAGTTAAAAGAAATATCAGAAAGATCTTCTAGATTTCCCTCTCTTGGTGTTTCGGTAACAGAATGCACAGCAGCAACTGTCATATCACCATTGCTATTTCTGATAACCTTAGCTCCACCTTTTTGAAGGAAATTAACTATACTCTCTCTCAACTCTCTTTCACTTCTACCGTTTATCTTTGTTCCTCTTGAGTTAATCTGCTCATCAGTTAATGGTAAGAAGCTCATACTGCTAGTTCTATAGTTTTGGTTTCCAGATACAACAATAGGGTATCTTCCATTTAAAGTTTGCATTTCTGAATAATTCTTAACATGTGTCACAGTGTCTTTCTTGAGATCGTACTCAACTTTGAAGTTATTTTGAAGATCTGATATAAACACCCCATCATACTCTACGCGTACAGACTTGTTAGTCTGAGTCAAATCTCCAAGTATTTTGTCAGCTACTGGCAAGATCGCGTACTCGTAGTTTGCTTGATTCTCGGCCAATCTATCCACGAATGAGTAGACGTTAAAGTCTTCATCATAATCCCACATACCAACGAGAAGCCACTCGTTCGTCTTGTTTATATCCCTTCTATATAACTGTATCTTAGTTACGACATGTCCATCTGCTCCAAGTGATCCAGCCTCCAAACTTCCTTTGAATTTAGCATCCATGATAGTTTTTAGCTGCCAATGCTTAGGTTTTAGCATTTCTTGACCTATCTTAGTGTCAACACTGATAAATAACTCGTCCCATAGACCAGCTCCCATCGTGACTTCGTCAAGCTCAGCTGTAGAAATTGCCGTATCAAATACATTTCCATGAAGTCCTACCCCGAAATAATTGTAATCTATAATCATATTTCATCCACCTCATAAGGTACTATTGTCATCTGAACTCTGTACTCAATTACCTTTATATAAAGGTAGAATTTTCCAAGCTTAAGATTTTTGATAGTATTTGATTTTGTTCGAGACTTAATTCCTCCAAGCTCCTTCTCACAAGTAATATAGTCATCATGCTTTATGAATTTTATATGAGGATGACCATTGTCTTCTTTTGCGAAGTCTAACATTACTCCATTAGGGATATTTTCGCACCAAACCTTTGCCACCCAGTCACTGGCCTTTGCCATTCCTAACCTTGTATACATCAAAGGTTTTTCTTTTGGAATTATAATCCATTCATCTTTCCAGTAACTGTAAGCCACGTCATTCGCTATATCCATTCCAGGAACAGATGGCTTAACCTGCGTTCCAAGAAGTTGTTTCAAGTAAGACTGAACTAAAACCTGTCCATTTTCTGGCTGCGCCTCAGCTACGACAATACCCTCAAGTGCTGGTGTTATAAACTGTGGTATAAACTCATGATCTTCATAATGGTTGATTCCATTTTTGGTTCTAAGTCTGATACCTACGTAGTACAGCCTACCTTTTACTAGGTTGGTCATTCTTTCTTGTAAAACATTTGGTGTGGTAGTATCTGGAATCCTAACTGGATACTTCGTTATAGCCTGTTTGTTTTGATCTAGTAATGTAAATTGAAATGTTTCGATGCGTTCGCCTTGCTCCTGGCGATATATGACCTGCATCATAATATCATCATTAAAAATATAGTTCTCATTGTCTAAACTATCAAACTTCAATGATGGAGTGGCTAAACATAAAAACGAAACCTCTGGAGACCATTCCGTAAACTCACCATCTACTTCTACTCTAATACTAGCCCAATACGTTTTCCCGTTCTCCAAAGATCCCTTTGGAACGATGTGACTTTTGTCAAACTTAGTCGATATGCGACTATATATTGGATCAGAGCCATCCTTAGCTTCCCTAATCTTTACTTCGTTTTTTAATACCCGACTAGATCCAAGATACAAATACGTAAATTGATAATCGTTTTTAGCATCAAAATTAGCTATTGGATTTAGATATGGTTGCATTGATTATTCTCCTTTCAATTAAATACCCAGAAGAGACTAACTCTTCTGGAGTATAATTATTCCTTGCCATGAATCTTCTGCTTAGTTGCAGCTGGTAATGTTTCAAGAACTTCTCTAAACCCATCAGTATCTTTAACATTAGGAAATTCCAGTATCTGACGTTCGATTAAATAGCTTCCATTTCCTTCGCTGACTACAGCCGACTGTAAAGCTGATTTAAGAGATTCTGATATGATATTGCCAAGTTCATCTGCAATATTTCTGAATCCTTCCTCAAATCTAAGGCCAACCTTGTCAACAAGTGCTTCATATTCTTTACTTATTTCACCGTCACCCATTCCAGAAATAATGTCCTTATTACTGTTTAGGTACTCTCCGTAAATTCTAAGAATTTCATCGAAGTCTCCAGTGTCAATTCCAGGGATATCATCTAATACAAAGCCGTATGCTTTTTTCAAGTCATTTAAGGCATTCATTAAATCATCCTCAGAGCTAAATTCTCCATCCCTTGCTTGATCCAAGATATCAGAAAGATCTTTGAAGTAGTCTTTTCTTTGATCGTTTTTAAAGTCAATCAAATCTAATTCTGCTTTTTCTAAGTCCTCTTTTACCTTGTCGATTTCTGTCTGATTAGCAACATATTGCCAGTCCCACGTACCATCGTCATTTCTAACAAGTGTCTGAACGTCTCGCTCATTATTAAGGTTATCCAGCTTTTCTTGAAGCTCTAATACAGTCAATTGTTTATCTAGATACTCTAGATCTTTCTTAGAAACAGCTTCCTGTCTGTCTAGCGCCTCAAGCTTTTTATCATAGAGATCACTCTCTAAATCAATTGCTCTTCTTCTAACCTTGTCGAGCTCTAACTCTTTTTCAATCCCTGTAACCCATTTATCTTTGAAGTTTTCCCATTGTTTTAATGTTTTTCCATCAAACATGCCTTTTGCAATGTCGTCCTGTAGAACATCTAAACGATTTTCCATCAAGTCCTTATTAGCTTCTAAAATATCAACTGTTAGGTCTTTCAAGCTTCCTCTAACATCATCAATTCTATCTTGAAGAATCTTCCATTCATAGCTGCCTTCTCCAACCTTCTTTTGCTCCTCAAGCAATTTAGCTAGACTAGATCTGGCAGAGCCGTACTCATTTATTTTAGATTCGTAAATTGCCTCTAGAAGACCAGTTTTACCGCTGTTGTCTTTACTTATGGCTTCTTGTATAGATAACAGGTATTCAATCTCTTCCGTGTAATCTGAGGCCTTTTCAGCAAGCTTGTCCATTAAATCGAACTCTAATTCATATCTGCTTTTTACTGCTTCCTTGATTGAGTTTTGGGCTTCTGTTATCGCATCCTGGTAATCGGCTAATGATCCCTCAAGTGACTCTCTTTGAGAGGTTGTCAATCCTGTATCATTTAACATTTCATTGGCTTGCTCTGCAGCTTCCTTGTTAACTTGAATTATCTTACGATACATATCCTCTTGAAGTTTTAGTTGCTCTACGATGAAGCCATGAGTAATTGAGTCCTTCTCCGCCTGTGTTTTGGCGTTCTTAATAGCTTCATCGTATCTTTTAGACATTTGACTATATGCCTTCGTATAATCATTGTTTACCTTCTCTAATGATTTAGTCCATGCGGTATAACTTCCGTCTTTCTCTACGCTTGTTTTTCCTAAGACATCAGAAGGTTTTATGGAATTTACCTTTGATACTTTGCCATTAGAGAAGTCTGACTGCATTTTCAACAATTGATCATATTTATTCTTCTCAATTGTAAGTACTTGATTAGATACCTTTGCAGTTCTATCGATGTTCTTTTTAGAATATCCATCGAGGGCTTCATTCAATCTAGCTTCCAGTGCGAGTCTTTCTTCAAACTGCTTCTCAAGTTTTGTCTTTCTACTTAAGTCAAGCTTGTCAAAACTTGCTGTTCCAAGGTCACCAAATGATGTGTCGCTCATCAAGCCTTCTTTGAGGTTTTCGATGTTTGATTTTACTTTACCTAAATTTCTCTCCATGATGCTTGAGAATTTATCTAGGTCGCTGTTTAATCTATCCATCTGTATATCTTTTATTCTAGAGTTATATTCTATAATAGCATCTGCATTATTTAATATCTCTGTCTTAAGATCCTCTAGCTTGCCTTTGACATTTTCCGCATTTTCATCGTGCTTAACATACATTTTAGATAAAGAATTAAACTCATCAGTAAGAAGAGATATACTATTCTTACTCATATTTAATCCTTCTTCGTTCATTGTAAGTTTAAGCTCGAAATCAGCGTCATCAATTAGAGATATCTTTTTGTTTGATATATCCGTATTGTTCTTAATCGCCGTTAGTAATGCATCAGTTTTCTTAAATCTACCGTCTAGAGCTTTTGCCTCTTTAGATTTCTCAGCTGACTTAATGTCATCGTTTATCTTAGTCTTGTCGTGTTGAAGGCTAAGTATCTTACTATTTAGGTCGTTGATTTGATTATAAAGATCTTTGTACTTATTAAGGTTTTCATTAGCCAATGTAACAGCATCTTCGCCCTTTATACTCTTCGCATGACCTAGGTTTGTCACCTTGTTGCCGCTAGTTTTGAATCCTTGCTTTCTCAAGTCTGAAAGAATTGCATTCATTTCATCCTGTTTGGCTCTCTTCATATCTTCGTTATGTCTAATTTGTTGCTGTGTCAACGAAATTTGTTGCTTATAAAGGGAGATAAGTTTAGTTTCATTATCTTTTGCGGCATCTATTGAATGTTTTAGTTTCTCCATAGAATTTTCGATTGGAAGTCCGTTAAATAGCTCTTTGCTCCAATATCTCCAAACGTCTTGACTAATCTTGTCGTTTGCATATCTAGGATTACCTTTAGATCCAGATCCTTTGGACATTGACTTGTTAGCACCTTCGACAGCTTGACCTACAGCCTGTGCACCAGTAGAGAATGATGATGCAATGCTTTGACCTATGGAGGCAGCAATTGATTTACTTCCTTTGCCTTTTACTGTAACGCCAGAAGCAGCTAGTGCTTTTAACGATGTTAACGAAGCATCTTCGACACCCTTAAATGTTATATTAACAACCTTTCCGTCCAGTGTTGATACTTGCGTTTGAACATTTGATGCGACTGTGTAAAACTTACTTCCATCCGCCATGATAAGCACATTTGGATCTGACTCATCAACTGTGACGGCTTTTTTTTCTATGTTAGCAAGCGTGCTTTCTGCTGTTTGCCCGTCTGCTGTAACCACAACTTCAACTTCGCCAGCTGAGCTCTCCATAACTCCGACAACACCCTGTAATTCACTTGCGGCTTGATCTCCGTCAACTCCAACTGGAATTTTTATTGGTGGCGGAGGTGTGGCAGCAATATTCAATTTGCTTGCAAAGTCTAAGGCAAATTTAGCCTCTGGTTCGACTGGAATTTTAACAGACGTATCCATTAGGGCTGCCGTAATTTGTGTTGACAAACCACTTGTTGTTCGACTGTCAATCTCCGCATTCACTTTTGCTGTAGCCTCAGTGTTCTCTGCGGCCGATATGATGTCGTTCTTAATACCAGATGTATCTCCGACAACCTTCGGATTAAGTTCCATCCCTGTAATTTCCTGTATAATAGATAATGCATCAGTTTCATCTACTTCCAGTTTCATCATTAGGCTCATGATCTCGTTAGCGCTCAGTTTATCCATATTTTGAACCAATTCGTCAATTGTTAATATTCCATCTGACGCACCGTCAACCTCTATGTCTATTTTCTTGAATAAATCTGCGTCGTCTATAGCTGCTAGCTTTTGACTAAAGTCTAAGGCCTTTTCTATATCAACTTCGCCAGTTCCTTCAACAACCAACTCAAACTGTTTGGCAACGGACTCTGGAAGGTTATAGAAGTTATCAAGTTCTTCTATGTTTACAAAGCCGTCTTCCTTAACTAGGTTGAATTTTATCGCCAGCTCCTTATCAGCTGTAGATAGACCATCTATGTCGGCTTGCATATCTGCAAGAACCTTCCCCCAGTTATTTCCAGTCTCTTCGGCGAATCTCTGAGTTACACCAAGTATAGACTTTCCTTCGTCACCCCATGTGGCTAGCTCTGCAACATATGCGGCTTTTGCACCTCGCATACTGTTTACTAAATTATTTATCTCTTCATCGGTATATCCGAGACTTTCTTTTGCGTATTTTCTTACGCTATTCTCGACGGCTCCACCAGTCTTGTCTAGTTCGGCGTTCAATCCCTCTAGTGACTTCTTGACATTTTCTGTATTCTCACCCCATGCCGCAGTGTCATTTGAAATTGACAAGAATTTACCTCCAGGATCTAGTGTTTTAATCAATTCGTGCTGTTCTTTTGATAGAACTCCACCATTTTCAATTACTTTATTTACACCTTCTAAAGCAGTTTTTCTAGTATCAATACTTCTAAGTTCTGTTGCCATTAGTCTAACAGACTCTTTGTTTAAAGCAGGAGGAAGCACATTATCTTTTGCGCTTGCGACTAAATCGCTCCTCTGACCAAGTAGGTCGTTCATCCTTTTAGTATTCTCTTCGGCAACCTTTGCTGCTTCTGGAGACATCCACTTCTGCTGCTCTGGCGTAAATAGATTTTGCTGCATCATCTGAGTTACATTCTTGGCCATTTCGCCATAAGTCATAGTACCTTCATTTACAGCTTGACTCCAGCCCTGGATAATCTTCTTCTGTTCTTCGGCAGCCCCAATTGGTAGCTCATGTTTTTCGTCAAGTTCAGAAAGTATATCATTACCAGTATACTTCGTACTCTTCTTAACAGCTTTATTTAATTCTTTACCTTTTTCAGCATTAATTCTCTTAGCTGATCGCTCAACTTCCGCCATTTTTTCAAGAATCTCGTCAATATTATTACTATCAACTTTGATATCAAGTCCGTACTCACCAGCAAGATCTTCGATTTGTTTCTTGTATCCTTCAAACTCACCTTCTGTGAAGCTGATTCTTTGAACTGGCTTATCTCTTCCTTCTTGCTCTGCAAGCTTAGTTTCCTCTTCCAGTTTTTTACGCTTGTCTTTAATGGTCTTATCTAGATTAGTTTTAGTATCTTCAACCTTTTTGTATGTTCTAGCAGAATCAAGTCCATCCTTAACGACCTCGTTAAGCTTTTCTTGCTCTTTTCTATACTCGGAAACTTTTCGTTTTGTCTTGGCCATGCTGCCGCCCATATCATTTATGGCACGTCCAATACCTCCAAATACATCAACGCCAGCCATTTGAAGTGCAGTCATTCCAATTAATGCAATATTTAGGAAAGGTATAAATTTACCGAACAGTCCGATTACTGATCCAAGACCAGTCGCCATACCGCCGAACATTTTTCCTCCGCCTTTGCTGAACGCTCCTAATAGCTTGCCGCCTTTTCCTCCACCTATAATTCCAGAAATTACGCTTAGGTTTCCAACGACTCCGCCCATAGTGTCTCCAATTGCTCCAAATCCCTTGTTAACCATCTTCAATCCAAGATAGGCTCCACCAAGTTTTAAAGCATTTTTAACAAATCCCATAAACTGGTCATTAGATGCTAATTCATTGGCTTTTGCCAAGCCGTCAGTAAGGATTCCTAAAACCCCATTAACGCCCTCTCTACCACCAGCTATTGTATGCAAGAACTTCTGCCATTCTGCTGTTAGTTGAGCCGTTTTGTACTGAATAGAATCTTGTTGACTCTCGAACTCTTTGAAGGCAGATCCACCCTCTTTATTTGCCAGATTGATTTGATCTTGAGCCTCGGCAGTTGCTTTCTGTGCTGCATCCCAGTTCTTAACAATACCTTGTAGGATCGCTGCGTGGTTTTTACCTGCCGCATACGTTGTGGCTGTTGTTCTATCATCGCCATCAAGCTCTCCCCATTTAGAAGACAAGTCGCTTAAGATGTCATATGTTGATCTTAATTCGTTATTCTCATCTTTTAATGCAATACCCTTGCTAGCAAACCAGGCACTTCTTTCTTTGTCGGCCTTTGTCATACCAGAAGACATTTTACCGAAGTTGATATCGATTGCTCTTAGGGCAGTACCGATTTTTTCTCCTCCAGCTCTTGTTGACTCTTGACCTGCCGTAATCATACCAGTAAGTTGTGCAAATGAAGTTCCAGCGGTCGATGCTGTTGCTGCCGCTCTTGAGTATGCAGCTCCAAGATGTTCCATTTCTATGGCGTTATTATTAGAAACTTCGTTCATTGCATTGATAACATCTGTGGCTTCCAGGGCACTATCCTTATAAGCATTAAGTGGAACGGCCATATAATTAACCATGTCTTCTTCATCAATATTACCTACAAATGAACCCATTACCGAAACTTTGGCAAGCTCGTTAGACTCTGAAAGTGTCTTACCAGTCGTTAACCATCTTGCTACCGATCCAGCATATTCATCAGCTGACTTACCGACAGCTGCGGCTTGATCATACAACCCAGCATTAAAGTCATTTAACACTTTTGTAGGAACATCAGCAACCTTTTGAATATTAACTACCTGCTCGTCAACTTTCGCTAAGCTGTCATAGACAGTCATAAATGCTCTTTTGGCCGTTTGAGCCACTCGAATTGGATCAATGTTTACAACAGAGTTAAATTTCTTCTTACCCTGCTTACTATCTTGTCCACTAAGTTGACTTCTTGTAGCCGACTGTTCAGCTTCTTCATAAGAGGCTTTTCTTGTTGCTTGTACCTCTTCCAGTTTAGCCTTGTTGAACTTTTTCTGAGCAGTAATAGATTTCTCTATTGCAGCCTGTTTAGCTTCTTCGCCTTTGATAACCTCATTTATATAGCTAGACTCTTTAGTTCCAGCTTTACCTAAATCCTTTTTAAGACTAGACACTTTTTTAATACTTGCTTCAAGTGACTTAAATGCATTTTGTTCTTTTCGAATAGAGGCTTCTTCTGACGCTCTAGCTTGAGTTATTTTCTTGGTAGCATCATACTTTTTCTCTAGAGACTTAAGTTCCGCGTCTCCAGATTTTGTGATGTTACCCTTTTTATTATGCGATTTTAGCTCTTGATCGTATATCTTTTTGCGAACAGCCAACTCAGATTCAAGCATTCTGAGGTTGTCATTTTCTTTTACCGTTGCTCCACCAACTGTTTTCTTTGCACGAATATCGTCGGCTTTTTGTTCAAGTTTTTGAATTTCTTTTAAATCCCTCTTCATATCTTGAAGTGCAGCCTTTTGAGCGTTCACTCTTGCTTTATCTGCACTCTTGGCATTCATTAGAGATTTATTGAAGTCCAGTGTCGACTTATTATCAGCACGAAGAGAGTCATAAGCAGCTCTTTGTTCTTTGGTAAGATTTTTCATAATACCAGTTTGCATTTTTAGAGCATTGCTCTTTTCCCGAACTTTTGCAATCTGTTTATCATAAGCAGCGCTCTCATCTGAACCAGCGCTCTGCTGTTTCTTTGCAAGTCCGTAAATTTCATTTTCAAGCTTAACAACTTCACTTAATGTCGCCTGTCTCTGCTTATCTATGGCTGCCTGTTGCTCTTTCTGGATTAAAGCCTTTTGAATAGCTATATTAGATTGAGCTGATGCCTCAGCTTTTGCAACTTCCATATTTTTAGTAATGTCTTCGCCGAATGTATTCTTATAATCCTGTTTTAATCCATTAATGGCGCGCTTGTTAAGTTCGATGATTTTATTATTTGCTGCGACTACCTCTTTAGAAGCAGTTAGGTTATCTCTTTCAAGCCTTCCAACCTCTTTAGTGTAATCAATTACAGCTTTGATACCAGCAATCTTATCTGTATATGTGTCGGTTTTTACAACTTCTCCATCTACAGAACTCTTAACTTCCTTTTTAAATGCATTTACTTGAGTAGTTACCTTTTCAAGATTATGTAATGCATCATCTGCCGTCTTGATTTGTTCTTTAATTGTCTGCTGAGTCACTTTACTCATTGAGCCAGAATCTTTCATTAAAGCTTTGATATAATCTCCGTTTTTCTGCTGCGATTCATGAAGCTTTTGAGATTTCCCAGAAACAAGTTCTTGAAAACTTTTATCTAAAGTCTTACTTGGATTGAATTTCATTTCTAAGCCTTTTTCAAACTCTTTTCTGAAATCCTTGTACATAGTCGTAAACTCTTGAAGTTTCTTTTGACCATTCTTTAAGTCTACTTTAATATCTACTCCAAACTCTCGTCCTTTAAAGTAGTTATTTATCTGTGAACCCATTTTGGCAAGACTGTTTTTATCAGCTTGAACATTGATTTTTAGGTCAATGTCATTCTTCATGCCACTCCATTTTTTCTTAAGATCGGCCTCCAATTTTGATTTTGAAGGCAGGTCAATTTTTACATCAATTCCAACGGTTTTTGCCATTTAGTGAATCACACCACCTTTTAATTAGTGTGTTTCGCTATTTTTCTTACTCCCTTTTCTCTCTAATTCGATTATCGAATCGAGTGTTTCGGACTGGTCTTTCTTCTCTGTATAGAATCTAGATGTCGTGTCCAGCGACTCATGGTTAGCTAATGTCTTCGCCAAGTTAATATCGAATTTAGCAACTTGGTTAATACGGCTTTTTCTAATACAGTGTGGGCGGAAATCTCCTAGCCCGACAATATGACCAATCTTAACTACTCTGTTATAAATCGATTGCGTAGACATTCCTTTCCATTCGCCACCTAATTGTACAAAGAATAGCTCGTCACAATCGACTCCCTTAGCTTCTCTGTACTCAACGAATTGTTCTAGTAATGCCCTGGTTTCATCCGTAAATGGAACACTTACAATCTTCCCACGCTTCTCACGAACTCCAACAAATCTATTGCCTTCAAGGTCTAGATTACTAATCTTTAACCCTTTTAATGCACCGATTCGACAAGCTGAGTCGTAAGCAACATGCCACATGATCTGATCTTGCTTATCATAGTCCGTCGCACCTTCTTCATCTACAAGTGACAGCTCTTGGCTAATCTCTTCTATTTCTTCAAGTGACAGGAAATACTCTGCAATGATCTTTTCATCATTGGCACCCTTCATTCGATCAAGTTTATTTTCGAATGGATGGCTTTTAATTTTTCTACGTTTCGCAGCCCACATATAAAATGAAGATACTGCGGCGATTTTATTATTAATTGTCTTTTTGTTGTTTCCAAGTTCCTCCTGGAGAAATACAATATAATCCTCCATTACATCAATCATGTTTTCATCTAGGAACTCTTCATCTAAAATATCAAAGTTATCCCAACGCTCCATAATAAAGCAAAGGAAGATGTTGAAATTACTCTCGTATACTTTATATGTAGTTTTAGCAACGTCTCTATTTTTAACAATGCTAGTTTTTAAATATCTTTGATACTCTTTAATGTTGCCTGGATTGATTTGCTCCATCCTTGCCTTTGTAGCATATCGAATCCTTTTTCTTGTAGCCTTGCTTTTGTAGGTTAGTTCTTTTTCTTCACTCAATGTAATCGCTCCTTATATTAAATTACACGAGCTTCCCAACCTCTTGCCCTCAAAGCACCAGCAAGTTTTCCAGCTAGTGATCCATCTAATTCAGATGTAGCACTCTCAAAGAATCTTGCAGCTTTTCTCCGTGGTACAATCCTACTTGTAATACCGTCGTTTAACACTTCGGCCAAACCATCAGTCATATTTGCTCCCATTCCTCCACCTCTTGATGGAAAACCCATATGCACGTTAAATCCTTTACCTAACGAGCTGGCTATCCCCATCTTTGACGAGTTTATGGTTATTTTAAAGCTCACCGATGATCCACTCTTATGGACGTCAGTAACCTCTACCGCATTTAAGAACTGATATGTACGATTGTAATACTGAGATCCGCCACCGCTATATACACTTCTCATTATGTGTTTTCTTAAAACCTGTTCACAGTAAGCCTTAACTTCACCCTCAACCGCCGATGCAATATCACCAGCTAATTGAGCATGAAGTTCGCCGACCGACATTACATTCATTAGTCGTTATTCACGTTGATATCAAACGTTTTGTTCATTCGTTTGATAACGTCCTCTGGAGTTTCATCACCAGGACTTAATGGTGCTGTCATTGGTACGCTTGAAGTGATTTTCTTTTCTGTCGTTGTCCCCTCCGACTTTTTAGCGGCATTTGATGCTTCTTCAATTTCTAAAAATCCCTGTGTCTCTTCAAAGATTTTTGCCATTTCTTTTTCGTGACGTCGAGCTGATAATTCATCTAACTCCTTTTCTGCTTCTTTCGTTCGCTTCTCGATTCCATCAATTCCGTCGAGAGCTGAAACAGTTGTCATAATTTTTTGTGCTGCATGTTGATTGAAACGGAATGTCTCAAATTCGAAATCCTGTTCTACCATTTGTTGACGAACTGATAAAATCGTTATTTTATAAACTTCCAGAATAATCTGAGTAATTACAGATGTCGCCTGGATTAAAGCAATTGATGGATTATCTGTGATGTCCTCAATCTCCTCATCAGTCAAGTCTTCAAATCCTTCTAAATCTGTTAAAAGTGGATAGATTTCTCGAATCATTTGTGACTCACCAACCTTGATTTTAACCTCACCACTAGAATCTGTTTCGATCATATCCTCCTGCATACGTAAAAGTGTATTCACATCTTCTTTGCTCGGCTCATAAACAATGACCGACATATTTCCAGATGAGCACACCTCACGAACTCGTCTTTCCTCCCCTTCGCCATTGCGAAGTGTTTTAAATTGTACCATTCTTCTCTCACTCCTATGTTGTAATTAGTTATGGCTTTTAGAAAAAGAAGAAAGACGCAATATCTCTCTTCTTTATCGCCCATAACATAATACTATACCAAAAATATTATGTTGTCAATACTTATGCTAATTTATTTTGTATCCGAATCTTTTTCATTAGGATTCTTGCCATTATCTAACTGGCTCTTGGCACTGTCTAGGTATTTTGTGATAAATTTTGGTGCTCCTGGTGCCCCAAGCTCTTCTGCATTCTCAACAATACTCATTAATTCCATAACAATTAAGTATGATACAACGAATGTTTTTGCAACTGGGGTGCCGAATGTTAGAAGGCCGTCTATTGCATTACCTACTATAATATATAGCCATCCTCCGAACTTAGACTTAGCACCTTTTTTTAACTCACTTGAAGACAGCTTTCTTCCTCTCTTACCCTTTGTTAACCCAGTTGCAACATCTATCAATTGTAACAAAATTAACAGGCTCATAGCATCAGTCCAACTTCCTATTAATAGACTTGATATACTTATACCAAAAACAATTAAATGGTCAAAAAATGTCAATGTAGACATCTTTTGGATAGTTCCAATTATTAATTTACTAACCATTCCGTACATTTCTATCTCCCTTAGAAGATCCCTTTTACTAAAATACTTTTCGCTATATACTAAAAGACTAAATCATAAATGTAATTCCTGTAATTAAACCTATAGCGAAAGTTATTGCATATACTAAAACTCGCTTGCTTGCTTTTTTGTTGCCTCTTCGACAACAAAAGATACGTCTTCTCTAATCTTTTCTGGTACGCTATCTATAGATCTTGTCCCCCTCATTACGTGGTCTGCGTACATCATTATAAGATTTGGAAATCTTTCCATGTTTCCTTTTCTATCCATTTATTTCACCTCCTCGTATAGTATTATTAGAATCATTTTTTGATTCTATGTATATTCAAATCACTTTGTGTTTTAGAATTGTATTAAGCAGATAGAGGTCATCCGTCACCTCCTTGAAGCCCTGTCTTCCTTCGAAAGATTGATGCCTCTACTCTTGAGACTAGTACATGTATGAGCTAGATAGAACAACGTTTCTGAATATCTAACGAGGCTATGTCGTCCAAGAGTCATAGAGGGTAGCTTACTATCTGACAAATCCTAATGAAAGGAATTGATTTTTATGTTCTTTGTTGGTATTGACATTGGTAAAAGAAATCATGAAGTTGCTTTAGTTGATGAAAAAGGATCCCCTATTGGTAAAACATTAAGAATTACAAATACTAAAAAAGGGAGTCTGGAACTTCTTAATTTCTTTAATAAACACGATGTTAATGTTGATAATGCAATGATTGGAATGGAAGCCACAGGTCATTATTGGTTAGCTATTTATTCTTTTTTAAATGACTTAGATTTTTCAGTAACTGCTTTTAATCCTATTCAATCAGATGTTCTTCGAGATTTTTATATCAGAAAAACTAAAACTGATGCCATTGATGCTGTACTGATTGCTCAAGTAATTAGAATGGATTTGCCTGAGAAAACGTCTTTACCTACGGAAGACATCTTTCGTTTAAAACAACTGGAGCGTTTCCGATATAGTTTGGTAGATAGTTCATCTGACTTAAAGAGAAAAATTATTACTTGCTTAGATCAAGTTTTTCCAGAATATGAAAAGATTTTTTCTGATATTTTTGGTTCGTCTTCCACTGAAATCCTTCTAAATTCGCCATTACCTGAAGATATTCTTCAACTAGATACTGAGTTGTTAATTGAAACAATTCATCTAGCGAGTAAAAAGAGGTTTGGCATAGAGCGTTCTGAAAAGAAAGTAATGAAACTTAAAGAACTTGCTTCTAATTCCTTTGGAATTTCAATTGCTGCAGACGTCTTTAAACTTGAGATTCAGATAATGCTGGAACAGATTAGATTAATTGAACGGCAAATTATCCAAATTGAATCTGAAATCCATGAAATTATTGCAACACAGGACAATTACTTAACTACAATTACTGGAATTGGTGACATTACAGCTGCAGTGATTATGGGCGAAATTGGAGATATCAATCGTTTCAAAAAACCTAGTCAATTACTTGCTTTTGCCGGTTTAGACGCCTCAGTTCATCAATCTGGTGATTTCACAGGAACTAAAAACAAACTGTCTAAACGTGGGTCTCCCTATCTTAGGCGAGCCATTTGGCAAGCTGCTTTTATTGCAGCGTTTCATGACCCTGCTTTATCCATCTATTACCAAAAATTAAAACAACGTGGTAAATCACATGGTACTGCAGTTGGTGCTGTTTCAAGAAAAATGGTTAACATCATTTTTGCTGTTTGGACTCAAAACAAGCCTTATGAAGTTCATTTACCTAAAAATATAGATGTAAATTAATTTTTTTCTATTATTTTTAGGTTTATTTAAGTTGCTTAAAAATAAATATCAAAATCAAAAAGTATTTAATAACTTTCACTTGACTATTTAATAGCTAGCTTTGTTTTATGATAATATCAAATCAATTGCTTCCATTACTAGCTCTTGAGATTGCTTGACTTGATTCTCCAAATCTTTATTTTCTATTGACGCCACTCTCAATCTTTCTTTTAAGTTTTCTATTTCATCTAAAACATTTACGCTTTCTTCTTTTTTGATATATTTTTCAACGTTTATCTCTTTACCAAGCAAGAAGTCTGCTATAAAAACCTCATAAGAGTCTTTGTCGTCAATTTCTGAAAGATGACTTGATATTTCAATTATTTTATCAAATTCAATATGGCTATCATCTATAATATTTTTTAAAAATGCTATTCTGTTTACTAGGACAAACTCGCTTAACGCTCCATTTTTTTGAGATTCGTACATTTCTTCAAGAAATATTCTAGTAAAGTCATCCCCTTTAATTTCGATCAGTCCATTCATATAAACACTCCCTTTTCTAATAACTATCAGAATTTTCTACAAGATACATCATATCTATGGTTAAATAAGATCCAACATTCGCATTAGTCCACTGGCCAGAAGAACCATGCCTCGAAGTGCTAATAGTTCCATCAGATCCGACAGCTACCCAATGGCTGTTGCCTCCAGACGCCTGGTTTTTGCTTCTGGCAATTATATTTCCATCTGGGCGAGCCCATTTCGGTATTGTCCCCATTTTTATAGTGTTATTCCCATTTATTACGGATGTATTTGAAAAGGCTCCAGTTAACATTACAACACTCCCCATTCTAATCACCAAAGGAGTGTTGCTAGATCCACTTCCAGTGCCGTATTTCGTGAATCCAGACGCTGGCTCTATCTCTTCCTGTTTGTAAAATCCTCCAAGATGTCTCCATTTCCCCCAGACACCTTCGTAGAAATTTCTAACATAAGTTCTTGGAAACTCATCATGATAAATAGAAAGTGTTTGCCTTACCCCAGCATGTTTTTCTACTAGCAGTGAGAATGACCAATTTTCTGGAGTATTTTTTATAGTTTTAGCCTCCGCATTTGATGGATTATAGTAAAAACCTACATTGTTATAGTTATCCAAATCTGAATTTGATGGAATGTATACTGACTCGAATCCATTTGACAGATTTAATTTTCCATCAATATAAACATCGCCAGACACATCTAGTATCCCGTTCTCTCTATACTTTCCGATCCCTATCCCATTATCTCGATCAATATGCATTAGTTGTTTATCAGTTCCGACAATGACAATTCCAGACGCGCTATTTAACTTATCGGATATCTCCATTGTAATCTCATATGATTTATCTACTGCATATCCACCAAATGTATATGTATTTGTATCATGTGTTATATCTCCTACGCTGCCAGTCGCCCCACCAGTTCTTGTTAGCGAGTAAGAAATGGTATTTGATCCAACTTCAGAGTATGTACATGACTTAGTAACTACTATATTTGTACCTTTTCTCTCTGCGTTGAAGCTGTTAATCTTAGGTGGCTCATATGCATGAATTGTAATTTCCTTACTAGATTCAGCTGTTCTCCCCCTTGAGTCTGTTACAGTTAGCTTGGCTGTTTTTGCACCAACTTGTCCAGTCATTCCAGCTAAGTTCACTACTGTATTCCCACTGTTAATACTAGAAAAACCAGTTATATCGATTGTAGATTTAACAATAGACGCTCCATATTGAGAGGAGGCGCTACTAGTGCATTCTATCTGAGAGTTACCCTGTAGAAAATTGTTAGCAGCTAATCCAAGTGTTGAAATTTTTGTATTCTTCTCAACTGTAGAGAATAGAGAGATTGTTGGAGTAACAGATGCTGGAATATTTACTTTTACAGAGTATTGTTTAACACCTATCTTTGAGTTTCCGTTATATGTATCTAGCCACAGCGTTACGTTTATAGATGTTGCTGTGGTGCAATGCTTCATCAAGTCTAGCGGTATAGTCCATGTTGGAGTCGTGCTATTCGTTTTGGCTACTGCATTACCACTAGTACCGTTGATATTATAATTAATTAAGTGGGTGAACGATCCACTTGCTCTAGAAATATTGAATTTAACAGTCTCACCAAAATTAAGAGAGGTTGGTGAGACAGACATACTAGAACTTCTGGGGATAGTATTTAGAGTAATACTTCCATTTACATTGTAACTCCCAAGGTTGATACCAGTTGAGCCAGACCCACCAATATTCAAGCTTTTTGTTCCGTCCGCATTATGGGGGACTGTAACAGTTCTGCTCCATATTACTTGTCTACTTGTATTTCTCATATCAATAGCTCTACTAGATGTTGCGTTATTACCATTTATAGTAATAGCGACATTATGTCCTCCTAAGTTGTATGGATACCAGTAGCTATTTGATTTTATAAAAACTAAAGAGACTGTTACGGCAGATGTATTATTGGAAATATTTTGCGTTGCCTTCCACTCTAATACTGGTTTCACATTAGTAGCTGCCGTTCCACTAAATGTTCCATTTATAACTCCACTTAAAGCCAAATTATATCTCTCCTTTTATTTTATCTAAATTCTAATTAATCTATTCAGAGAATGTTAAAACTGTACTTCCGTTACCTTTGTTTTCGAATATGTGAGATCCAACCTGGAACGAGTCTGTCATAATACCTTTTTTGATATACAACTGTTGTTTTGAGAAGTAAGCAACTTCTACACCACCATCAAAGAATGATATTTTACCTCTACCAATTCTTACCTCCATTGAGTCAGCGCTTGATCCTATACTCATAAAAGCGTCATTAGGTTTCTCTCCACGTTTAAATGTCATGAAATGAAGCATGTCTTCAATCTCTTTATTATTGCTTCCGACCTGCTGAACAATATCACCAAGGGTAACTCCAAATTCATTCGTCGTTTGTTCAAACTTACCGAACCTTGTTACTAGGCCATTTTCTCCGTCCATAACATCATGTAGTTTATCTAATTCCGACCTGGCTTCATCGAACTCTTCGCTGGTGGCCATGTCACTCATGTATTCCTGGTATTCAGATGAGCTAGAAACCATACCGTAAATTTCATCTGGTGTTAGCTTAAATTCGACATCTTTTCTTAAAACGTCTATTTCATTTAACACGTCCTCTGGTGCTGGATGCCAGTCAGAAACAACTGTCCCCTCTGCAATCATTGGCTTGAAATAAACAAAGTCAATCTCATCCCCTGCCTTGTCAGTCATAAAGTTTAACTGCAGATGAGCTCCACCAGTACCTGTCCCATAGATAACAACTCTTTTTATTTCCTTTGGTTTAACCCAAACATTGTTTCCCATGTTATTTGAAAGGATGAGGTTGTTTTTTTCATGATTGTTCTTGATGTATATGGAATGTACATAGGAAACACCATTCTTTGTAACTTTTTCAGGATCACCCTTGTTTGTGTTAAAAGTTGCAAAAATTTGTTTAGTTGATCCCTTACCTTTAAAGCCATGGGCTTTTTTAGTTTTCCACTCATCAACAGTAACATTCTCAGTTTTATCCCATCCACCATTGAACCCATATAAACCAATATGTCTGCCCGTTGAGTCTAGTATTAAGTTTGTAGCACCAATTTCAATACCATCGACTTTCTTCTCGACACTTGAAAGTTTGCTTGTAACTTCTTTGGCCGTTTGTTCAATTTGAGTTTTATTTGCTTGATTATCTTTTTTTACCTGTTCAACTTCTTGCTTAAAACCGTTAGCAGTCTGTTCTAATGATGATATCTTTTTATTCGATTCAGATAGAGAATTTTGCGTTGCCATGTCATCAATGGCTGGCGTCCAGTCTGTCGATTTTGTACCTATTTCTAGCTTTATGTTCTTTACAACAGGCATATTTCCAGTATCATATGTACCGTAGAATGCAAGTAGAGCTTTCGTTTCATCTTTTTTGCTAATTAATGGCTTTAACGATTCAAACTTATATCGCTTGTAACTTTCAGTTACTGAAACTGTTTTATTTACAAAGCTATATTTGGTTCCACTTCCATTTTGCATGTATACTTGAATTACATTCGTCTTTGATGTATTTTTCGATTTAAGATCCAAAGACAACGAGTACGTTTTGTCTAATCCATATTTTTCAAAAATAGGAGCTAAGTCAAAAGTTGTAAAAAACTCTCTACTATAACCTGTCCATTCCTTATCGCTATCTGAAATTAGGTTGACTGAACCTATCTCCATACCGTCAACTTTGCTTGAAACCTCTGCGACTGTTTGCTTGAAACCTGTTGAGTCTTGCTCCAATTTACTGATTTTTGTAGATGTGTCTTTAAAATCGTCATTGGTTGCCATATCCTCTGGTGCAGGAGACCAATCGGTAGGAACATTACCTTTCTCAAATTTAAACTTTCCATTTTTTAAGTATCTTGATCCAATTCTTATATACTTCGCATTTTCTGGAGTTTTTATTACAATCGAATCATATGTCTCACTATCTTTAGGAGTATTTCCATAGTATTTAGAATTTCTAGCACCTATTGGTTTTTTATCCTTGTCATAGAAAGTCCATGCGCTCCAGTTTTGAAGTAGTTTGCCATCTATCTTCGTCCATATCTGATAGATATAACTGGTCGATTCGTCAACTTGTATAAAGTCAGATAGAAGATTTTGCTCATCACCTGTTCCTGGAATGTTATTTGTATTCAAAAACTGCTCAGTAGCTGTTGATCTTATAAAAAGGTTTCTTCCCCCGACAACAACATTATCGAATAAAGGAGTCCAATCATAGTCCTTTGGATTGTTGCTTTGTTTTTCATTGTCACTAACATATGTACCAATAAAACGCATATCTTCAACAAACTTTGTTGTAAAGTCCAATCCTCCATCACTAGAATTAGACCACGCTCTATGTAGATAAGAGTCACGACCATCGCTAATATTTGCAATGGTCATTTCTCCTCTAGATATTACTCTAGTCATATTAGTCTACAACTTCCTCAATGTAGTCAATATAGCTATCCATACCATATCTACCCCATAGGTATTCTATTGGATTTTCGCTTGTTTCGTATGTGATGGTTTTAAGTTCGTTTTCAATCATGATTCTCGCTTTATATTCTTTCATTACGCCTCTACCTCCACCTTAAAGTTTGCTTTTGAGTTAACGTCAGCATTACCTACCGTTAGACTCTTGCCTAACTTGTGGGCTGTGCCAGCTCCTCCAAATGTTGGAATCATTTTTCCATCTTCCCATTTAGTCCATTTGTAAGTGTATTTTTTACCATCTGAGTCTATCTCTTCTCCGTTTTGAAACAGCCTTGCAGTTAAGATTGTTGATCCAGAACCATTCTTTAAAATGTTTCCATTAGTCGACTCTACCGTTGTCATAATAGGATCGTCCATGTCTTTTAAAGTTATATATTGCTTAACTTTTTGTCCGCTTGTGCCTCCCGCAGAGTCGGTTAAAACTACCAGATATGTTTGAGAGTTGATGACCGCATCTGGGAATACTGTGAGAACTCCTTGTGACGTCGTTGAAACATCGAATCCAGTATTGACAGTCTCTCCAGATGTTCCAGTTATTGCTGTGATTTTTCTCCAACCAACACCAGCGTCGGCATCTTGGGATATTACTACTTTTGAGTCTGCTGCAAACCATTTAAACTTCTTGTTCCCAGATGAGATAGATCCATCTTTGTATAAATCACAGTTAACTTTTAAACTTGATGGTGTATTATTTCTAAAGAAATCTCCATTCGGTGCGTAAACGTTTGGAATGATAGAAGCTTTGGCCAACTGAACTAGAGTCAAGTCAATAGTTGCTTGGAAGCTAATCGGCAATGATGTATTAGGATCAGTCCAAATACCCTCTACTTTCCAAATAATTGCATTATTTGCTGTCGGAACATTTGTTTTAGTTGTTAATACGCTATTGTTTGTCGATCCTTTGAACTCAATGTCTTCTTCTGTCGTCGATGTAATCTCCGTAGATTTATCGCCAACAATTTTAGTCCACTTAACTCCAGACACATCTTCTCCAAGTAGTGACCCCGTGCCACCTGCCCTCGTTAGGTTTAAAGTTAATTTTTGTGGCGTTGTAGCATAGTTTGGTGAATATGTTAGTGTTGTATTGTTATATGTTTGTCTCGTCGTCTGCGAAGAGCTGATCCATGCATTTAGCGCTGGTGCATCGTATAAATCTACGATCGTTATCTGTCCTGTTGATATTACTTGTGCCATATTATTATTGCTCCTTAGTTTTTAGTATTTTTTCCGATAGTTCCATGTCTATTGAGCAGCTAAATGTTGCCCTCTTATAAACATCTTCGTTCGTTATCTCTATGCTTTTTCTTCCGCCAGCATACTTGTCGTTCCAAATCTTGTCTGAATCTTTATCTTGTGATGCTCTATTCCATATAAAACATGCCGAGTTTAAATCCTCTGTAATGTCCTTTGACCCCTTATAAACAAAGGCAAATAACTTTGTTCTACCATTTCCATTTCTGAAAATTGAACCCTGTGATGATATAATTTGAATGTTATATGCATCTTCTCCAGGTGTTAACTCTATCTCTTTAATTCGCCTCTCTACAGCTGTCGCTACCTCTGAAATTTCTTTTTTAAACCCCTTAGAGGTATTCTCTAATTCGGATTTTGAGACGGTGTCTCCTTCCACTTTCTCTATCTTCTGAGAAATTTTTCCAGCCTCTAATTTCCACTGAGTATCCATAAGCTTGACGCTACTGTTTGTTTTGTCTAATTCTTCTTTGACGTTTTTTATCTCAACACCATCTGCTTTTTGAGAGATTGCTGTTTCTAGCTTGGCTATTATTACTCCGCTATCTCCAGGTGACGGCATCCAAGACTTATCTGTGATTGATCCAATTTTTACAGATACATTAGTAAATCCAATTCCGCCGTTTCTTTGAAGGGATAGTCTAATTCTAGCTTTTGCCACATCTTTTCTATCTGCCACAAGTATTCCACCAAGTCTTGAATTATGACCATTAACAGATACGCTTATCAACTCGCTTAATTGATAATCTTTGAAGTGCAACCTATTATTCGACTTGTCGTATAACTCAATTCTAACTGGCTTTTTAACGTCGTACTTACTGATGTCATCAATGAACATGTCTAAGCCAAAACTCATCTTCGCATCTTGTTTTACTGGAATATATTCGCTAAATACAGATAACTCCATATCAGCAGTTAAACCGCTTCTACTAGTGTAAATATAGTTTCTACCAGCTTTACCTACTACATTCCACTCTTTTCCTGCAGTCCAGTTAGCTTTGTCATTAAAAAAATTACTATTAGATATTAAGTTAACATTGCCGTTTTCCATGCCGTCAAAAATCTCTGTCATATCTTCTCTGGTGATTTTTGACTCTAGGGATTCGGCTGTCTTAACTAACTCATTGCTTAATCTCTTAGTTTCTCCGTCAACATCCTCTACCTTTTTGATTGTTTCCTTTTGAGAGTCTGACAACGTTTCTATCTCATGAGTGTTTTTCTCTATACCCTTTTTGGTTTCAGATACACTCTCAGTAACACTTTTTACACCATCGGCATTTTCTTTTACTGTATGGCTCAATTTCTTAACTGATTCATAGCTATCATTTAGATGAACATTCCATCCAGTCGCATTTGATCCATCCTCTAGTTTTGATCCAGCTAGGAACATTTTGTGTGATGTCGACAGCCCACTTGACTGGAAACTAATTGTACAAGTTCCATTGTCTGGAGCTACGATAGCTACACTGTATCGTCTCCATGTTTCACTTACATCCTTGTTGTCGTCAACGCTTAGTGTCTCTGTGACTGAAACTTTGTTAGAGCCAGAAATTGTAACTGCAACGTTAGACTTTCCGCCTTTAGTAATCTTAGCCCACACGCTAGCTTGATACGTTCTTCCCTGCACCAAATCGCTTACAGCGGAGATCATTTTTGCAGAGCTGTTAATAGAAGCAACCGTGCAATGCTGATATGTTTCTTGAAGAATTTCCACTCCAGATGAAGAATCTTGATTCCATCCAGTCCAGTCTAAAGTCCCCATGATTAAGTTAGGTCGATATGTATCAATAAGATTGATTTCTTTTCGAACCTCTTCTTTAGTCATCGTCTTCTTTAAACCTTCTGCTGTTTTTTCAACAGAATTTTCCAAAGTAGTTACGCGATCTTGTGCTATATCCCATTCTTTTCTCTTGATTGAATCCTTTACACCGTCTACTGTTTCTTTAAGAGTCTTCTCGTTTTCGGAAACTTGTGTTTCTAATAGGTCAAATTGACTACTTTTTACGGTCTTTTCAAGCTCTCCAGTTACCTCGTTGTACTTTTCAGTAACCTCATTATAGTTAAGTTTAACTTCTGAAAGATCTTTCCTTGCCTCGTCCAGACCTGCTTTTGTATCGGATATTTGCTCCTTAGCTGCAGAAACTTCATTTTTAATAAACTCAGTTGTTTGAGCTATCTCCTGCTTAGTTTCCTCCATTCGCTTCTCTATCTCGGCATTAATTTTTTCATAGTCTACTTGAGGTATCTCTTTTAAAAGGCCTTCTATCTGCTCTTTTTGCTTTTCGTTTAATCCTCCGCTGCCGATTTCTACTTTTAGATCTCCCAATCCGTTTTCGATCTCAACAAGCTTATCATTTAGATCCTTTATAACTTCACTGTTCCCGCCACCAATCGCTAACTCATTTATGGCTGAAACGATATCAGTTTTAACTTTTGTTTTTAACTTCTCTATATCGCCAATGTCCTTAACTGTAGCGTAGTGGTATTCGCCGTTTAATAAGTATTTAACTACTGGTTTCATAAACAGTCCTCCTTATCTTTCGATAAAAAGGACTCTCAAACATTACTTCGAGAGTCCAGGTTGTTCTTCTTAGTCGATCACTTTCATGTCAGCTAAGATGTTTTCGTTGTCTGGGAACAAGTCAAACGTGATAGACAAGCTTGTTGGCTCTGTCGAACTTTGCGTTAACGTAAAGTTAGGTTGTGGTTTAGCATTTTTGAAGTGCATTTGAACCAAGTTGTCAATTCCTGTTTCTTGCTCACGGATTTGAGCGTCTGCAATGATTCCGTAGTTACCAGGGAATTTATCTGCAGCAATTGTTAACTTGCGCACTCCAGGAACCATTTCTTCAAAGTAGATAGCATAATGCTCTCCAGGGAATGCGTTTTTATCAAAGATTACTTTCCCCTCTTCGAAAGTAAATGTCGCTAATCCTTCTCCAACATCATGTAACTTACCTTCTACAGCTAAAGCTTTCTCGATGTCTTCTTCTGTAGCACGAACTGGCTTACCAGTTGAAGTTCCTTCTGCAGCAGTTGTAGCTTTTACTTGAGCAGATGGTGCAGAAACACCAATTGTGTTTACAGCTTTGATTACATAAGTGTATTCAGTTTCTGGATCTAATCCACTATCAGTAAATGATGTAGCCTCCACGTTACCAACTTTTTCGTCGTTACGGAAAATATCATAAGAATCAGCTAACTTAGAAGTAGCCCAAGTGATTTTTGCCGACTTGTCAATTGCAGTAACAACAACGTTGTTGGTAATTGCTGGCACTTTAGAAATATCAGAAGTGCGGTTTTGTAATGGTTGACCAATGTGATCAACGTAGTCAGCGTCAACTGGTACAACTGATACTGAACTTCCTACAATGTTTTTTCCTTCACCTAAATTGAATTGACGAGTTGAATCTAATGTAATTGGTTTACGTTGGATAACTCCAGAAGTTCCGTTCTCAACGTCAGAACCCATTACTAAAGCTAATAATTCTAATGAGAATAATTCTGTCTCAACTGTTAAAACACCTTCACGAGCAGCATCCCAACGAATAGCTTTTGTACCTTTCTTAGTAGCGTATACTGCCTCAGCAGACCACTCACTTGAAGTCGCGTTAGCGTAGTTAATAAACATTGCTGGGCGACCAGTCTTTTTATCAAACAAGATCATGTTTGATGCATCTTTCATACCGTAAATTGCCATTTTTCCTTCACCTCTATAGTGTATTTTTTAAATTATGGTTTCCTTCCAATGTGCTATCTTAGTATCCGTCTCAAAGTTTGGAGAAGCATTTAACATCCATCTGAGTTCATAACCTTCTTTCTCCGAAAGCAAGATACTTAGTTTACAAAAATGAAAGTACGTCATTTTTCTTATCTCATTAATTGGCAGATAACTATTATTACTGATTGATAAAACCAGTATTTTATCTGCCAGTGTTCCTTTGCTTCTTTTCAGTCTCTTTAGCCTACCCTTATACATATTCATCCATACCTTGTGTCTGGTTGGAGTCATATTAAGAGGTGCTATAAAATCACTGTTAGGTTCGTATGATGTAATCATAGAAACTAATTCTGCTATATTCTTAAACTCTTCTTCGTCTATAATCCACTCTGGCGAAGTGCAGATGATTTTTCCATTTGCTAAGAGTTTAAATTTCTCTTTTTTTATTCCAGTCCAATACTCAAGTGATTCAAAAAGTAGCTCTTTACCAGTTACCTTTCCTTCACCAAAATACATTCCTAGAAAGTTATTATCCTGCATTTCCTTGTCAATCAAGATACTTCTAATCGTTGGATATCGCAGTTCTAACTCATCTACCTCTGGGAACTGAGAAAACATTTCCCTTGTACTCGTTACAAATATGCTGCTATATTTAGTAAAATTTGATCCCTTAGCAACCTCTTCTACAGTTGGATTTTTAAATGAAATATAATCGCTGATTGGTATGCTTGTTTGGAATAGCAGGTCATATTTATCAATTTCATAACTCACTTGAAGTCCACCACCTTGAATGACAAAGTGTATCCTCCAAATTTATTATTCTGAGTCCATAACTCCAGGGCTGTGTCTAATCTCAATGTACCCATCCCATATTCTGAACTCTCTTGGAACAAGTCATAAACCCTGGCAGCCAAAAGGTCGTTCCTATATCCGTCTTCTGTATTCATAATTGCCATGTCGCAAAGAATATAAAATGTGATATAACCCATAACGTAGTCATCACTAAATTGCCTAAATGACTCCTGGGGTTCGAAATGTGATATGCCGATTGAAATATAGCTGCCAGTCTTTTCAACAACCTCTGGTACATATCTGTAGCCAATTAATTTTGAGTTAACCAAATCGACTTGCTGATCATCTGTTAAAGTTTTTCTACTCAAAGCATCTTCTGAGTCATAGAAAAGCAGTTTCGAAATTTCGTCATCTTTTCTAAGCGTGTCTAGGATATCCATTTTCCATCTTGTGATATTCATCAACGCTCCAGACCGTTTACCTCTCTTCGGCACGTTCATTTTTTCAATTCGTCCCATTCTTATCTCACCATCCTTTAAAACCGACTAATTATTTTAAGATTCTTACTTACGATTCCGCTATTCTTAGTTTTGACAATTAAATTTGCTATTGTTCCAACTAACCTAGCGTCATCTTTGACTCTTAGAGTCATAGTTGTGCTGTCTTTTTCTTGAATAGTAAAAGGTGATGTGGTACCTCCAAGTGATTCAATAATCCACTCTTCAACTTGATCATCTTTACTAGATTTAAAGACATATGTTCTACCGATCCTTAGTTTTTCGTCGCCAATTATTGCTATCTCTTCTCCAGACGGATCTTCTTTTTCTTGATCATCCTTTTTCTTTCGATAGTAATCAGCAATTCTAAGCTCTGTATTATCGTATGTTTCCGATATCGTATCCTGTTCCAATAAGTAGTTTATTAGACCTTTTCTAGATACGTTATCCATGAACATTACGTTATAGACGTTATCTCCAATGAAAACTCTGTCTTGAACTTTCAATGTCTTAGTTTGCTCATTGTCTTGCATATACATCATCATTTTGGCATTTACTACAGCGATATTATTCCCAGTAAAACTAACACCAAGCGTATATAGCGTCTGGTTTTGAACATAAGCTCCCCAGCCATTTCCGTTATTTACAATTTTTCCATTATCATCAATCCATCTAATCTCTTCGTTAACTTCTTTGATTTTCAGCTGTTGATGAGTTGGAATTGTTTTAAACTCTTCTGTAAACACCAACCATTTAGAGTCTCTCCATACAATGTAACTACCTACATTACACACTGTTGAGTTTGGCAAGATTACATACTTATCATCGGACAAGTCTTTATTGTTGGACTGTGAGTGATCCTGGAATACAGCAAATGTACTATCTCCATCTATTTCGCACTCCTCTTTGTTCAAGGCATTCTTGAAATATGTTTCAAAACCTCTAGACTTTCTAAGGAGTGTTCTATCATAGTGATTATCGCCATAGCCTTTGATTCTACTCTTATACTTTTGAATTGAATTA
This sequence comes from Vagococcus elongatus, assembly GCF_003987645.1. Classification (GTDB taxonomy): domain Bacteria; phylum Bacillota; class Bacilli; order Lactobacillales; family Vagococcaceae; genus Vagococcus_A; species Vagococcus_A elongatus. The sequence continues at coordinate 1,229 of NZ_NGKA01000008.1, read as the reverse complement.
ACCATTAGTTAAGCAGCTCCTTAAACATGTCTTCATTGTTATACGTGTAATCAATCTTGGATCTACTTAACTCTTCGCTGTGTGCTGCATACAGTCCTCTTAGCTCTTTTATATAAGCCACACCTTGAACTGCATGATAATCTCGATCTCCGATCTCTTTGCGCATAAGCTCTTCACTATTAAGCTTCTCTCCAACCCATTCTAATTTCATCGCCTTGGCGAATAGCAGCTTCTCAATCATTGTCAACTCTCTTGAAAATGCCTTGCTTTCTGTAGAAAGGTTTACATCACCAAGAACTGAATATATGTGAAGATATCCATTTAATAGATATTTTTGTAAGACATCCTCCACAACGCTCTCTTCGGATTGCGCCAATCCATAATCATCTATTTGTGATAGAAATAGATCATAAACACCCTCAAATTTGGTTGCTGTCATTTTGTCACCTCCTTCTTACTTAGAAGATGCAACGTCAGCCCAGAATGATGAAACGTCATCAGACTTAATACCAGCCGCCTCCGCAACAATATTCATTTTATTAAAATCATTTAAAATACCTTCTTTATGAAGATAAACAGCTTCTCTAATTAAAAACTTACCGATTTTGCTTTTCTTGCTATTCATAATCTTTTCCAAGTCTTCTGATTCACATTCCACTAGGAATTTCTCAACATTCTCTTGTTCAATTAGCATATCTTTTGATCCAGTAATAGAGGCCAATTCCTTGTAACCATCATCCAATCTAAGCTCTCTAACAACATCTTCGATCGTTAGGTCATCATCTTCTACTCCAGTAATTAATAACTCAAAGTCGCCTAATATAGACTTACTACGTGATGACATTTGTTTCAGTGATGCAAAGTCAATGAAGTCATCGTCTCCGTTTTCTTGTAAATCAATCACAACTGTTCCTGTTTTATTACTGTAATGAAAGCTTCCGTTTCTAACTGTGCTCATTACCGTAATTTCCGTATCTTTATCAATTCTTTTTCTTGTCATTTTAATTCCTCGCCCTCTCTTTTTTCGATAATATCTAGGGAAATTAATCCCTAGATGTAAATACTTATGGCTTATTTAGTGATTTTGTACATTCCATAAACAGATACTTGACCAACTTGGATACCCATTTTTTTCAATGTAACAAACTCATTTTGTAAGTCAGTACGTGCTAATGCATCAGTGTCATTGACAATTGCTTGACCTTCTAAGACAACAGCAACGATTTTTT
>NZ_NGKA01000007.1 GCF_003987645.1 Vagococcus elongatus | reverse complement strand
AGAATCCAGCTTCCTTAAATTTTTATCAGATTTTATCCTACTAAGTTGAAAAATAATTTTTTCTTCCACTTTTCACCACAAGAAGTGGAAGAAAAACTTTTAAAGGTTGAAGTATGAAAAATTCAGGATTAATTAAAGTGGAATTTGGAGACAAAAAGCAATTAACAGTTGACGAATCCCTTAATATATGATAAATTGATTAAAATTACATTAGAAAAAAGCAGTGAATAGGACAAGTAATTCAGGCTAATCTTTCAAAGAGAGCTTCCGGTGCTGGAAAGGAAGTAAAGACCCCTGAGTGAACACACCTCTGAGTTGTTTTTCTGAATGAGTCTATTGTCTAGTAAGAAAAATCGGTTTGCCCGTTAAAGCAATCAGTTGTAGACTGTTTGAGGTTTTTATTGTGAAATAAAAACGAACAGAGGTGGCACCACGTAAACTTGCGTCCTCTTGGCTTTTATTAGCCAAGAGGACTTTTTAATTTTTGAGGGGGAGAAAAAATGGATATAGCAATAAAAGTAATACCAGCTCTGATGGAAGGAGTTAAAACGACTTTACAAGTTTTTATGATGACTTTGGTTTGTTCTTTGCCTTTAGGCTTATTGATTGGTTTGGCAGCAGTGAGTCGTTTCAAACCAGTGACCGTTCTTATCAATACTTTTATTTGGGTTATTCGAGGGACACCTTTGCTACTTCAGATGATTTTTGTTTTTTTTGGATTTCCATTAATTGGTCTAACAATTCAAGACAGGCTGTTAGCAGTTCTTTTAGCATTTATCGTTAATTATTCAGCTTACTTTGCCGAAATCTTCCGTGGCGGGATTCAAGCAATTCCCAAGGGACAGTATGAGGCGGCTAAGGTTCTAGGTTTGTCAAAAATTCAGATGATTAGAAAAATTATTATTCCTCAGGTGATAAAAATTGTATATCCATCCGTAGGGAATGAAGTCATTACATTAATTAAAGATACTTCTTTGGTCTACGCTCTAGGCTTGAGTGAGGTAATGAAGGTCGGGCGGATTGCTATGCAGCGCGAAGCCAGTATCATTCCTCTGATTGATGTGGGGATTATTTATTTGATTCTGACCGGCATCGTCACACTGCTTTTGAAGCTCGGAGAAAAGAAACTGAGCTATTACAAATAGGGAGAGAAAGAAATGCTCGAGGTTAAAAATATTACAAAATCCTTTTATCAAAAAAAAGTTTTAGATAATTTTTCTTTTAAAGTCAACAAAGGAGAAATCGTTTGTTTAGTTGGTCCTTCTGGAGGAGGAAAAACAACTTTATTGAGATGTATCAGCGGATTGGAGGAAATGGATGCTGGGGAAATTTGGTTGGAGAATGAGCTGATCGATCCAATCAATCAGCATAGCGGGAGTCAAATAGGTGTTGTTTTTCAGGATTTTAATTTGTTTCCCCATCTGTCTGTTATGGAAAACCTTACATTGGCACCGATGTTGGTAACGAAAGAAAATAAAGGGGAGGCGCAAGAAAAAGCGGAAGAAATTTTAGAAAAACTGGATTTGATTGAACGAAAAAATCATTACCCGTATCAACTTTCTGGCGGACAAAAGCAAAGGGTAGCTATTGCAAGGGCCCTGCTGATGAGACCGAAAGTCCTGTGCTATGATGAGCCAACAAGTGCACTTGACCCGAGTTTGAGGGATAGTGTGGCACAAAATATTTTAAGTTTGAAAGAAGAAGGCATCATACAAATCGTGGTGACCCATGACCATGATTTTGCTAAAAAAATTGCAAATCAATTAATTGAAGTTGCTTCAATTGGATAGGAGGAAATAGGATGAAAAAGAAAAATATTGTTTGGACGTTAGTGTTGGGGGCTGCTTTACTGTTAGCTGTCGGGTGTGGCGGTTCAGACAAAAAAGAGGGCGGCAAGAAAGAAAAATTGACTGATTGGGCGGAAATCGAAGCCGCAGGTAAAATTGTTGTCGGAGTAGATGACACATTTGTTCCGATGGGATTTAGAGATGAAAATAATGAGCTGGTCGGTTTTGATATTGACTTGGCCAATGCGGTGGGTGAAAAGCTGGACATTGAAGTAGAATTTCAGCCAGTTGATTGGTCAATGAAAGAATCTGAATTGGAAAATGGCACAATCGATGCGATTTGGAATGGCTATACAGTTACAGAAGAGCGTGAGAAAAAAGTGGCCTTTAGTAATTATTATTTGATTAACGAGCAAGATATCGTGTCAATGAAAAAAGACAACGTACAAAATTTCTCAGAAATGAAAGACAAGGTCTTAGGAGCACAGGAAGGGTCAAGTGGTGCGGAATCGATTGAGAATTTCCCTGAGTTATTAAAGGATATCATCAAAGATCAAGAGCCGATTCTATACCCGACCTTTACAGAAGCTTTCTTAGATTTGGAAGCGGGCAGAATTCAAGGGCTGGTCATTGACAAGGTGTTTGCAGAATATTATATCGCGCAACAAGATAACAGCGAGGATTATGTGGTTGCACCAAGTGAATTTGAACAGGAAAATTTTGCGGTCGGTTTAAGAAAAGGCGACAAGGAAACTTTGAAAAAAATCAATGGGGCGTTAAAGGATTTATATGATGAAGGGAAATCAAAAGAGATTAGCGAAAAATGGTTTGGCGAAGACCGGATTTTGCCACAGTAAATTTGATACAACTGTGATTTGAACGTTAGGTGAATAACTCACATTGAAAAGTTTGGATGGGCATTCTTTATTGCTCCGCCAAACTTTTTTTGTATGGCATAGTTTAAAATATAAAATAGAAATAATAAAAAATTTCATGGGTTTAGACTCACTTAAAGCCTTTGTGTTACAATAAATAGTATAAAAAATTGATTTGAACGTATAGGAAGCAGGAACAAAAAAGGTCTAGGTATCAAAGTGAATTGATGAGAATTTCCAACGGTAATAGAGCATTCATCAAATAATTGATAATCTTAGACCGGTCTCAAAAAATATATGTTGGTATAATTTTAAAAAAGATAAAAATTATTTGCAGGAGGTATTTATGAATATTGTACGTCAACCGGAGTTCGTAGAAGCTTTTCATTACGACATGAATCAAAATACAAAAGCAGAAAATGAAATCAGGGTAGAAGTTAATCCAATCGATATGTCTGGGCAGCCGGATTTTCCTGCGGATAAAAACAGTGTGTTGGGTATACGTGTGGTTTTTAAGATTGCTTTTGAAGAATTTGTTCTTACAGGTGCGGTGAGACAGCTGGTGACAGTGACCGACCGAACGATTGAAGCTAACACTGACTTGAGCCAAGAAGAGGTTAATGAGTTAGTTCGTCCGTTGTTTTCAATTATCGAAAGGCTGACTTATGAAGTGACCGAGATAGCCTTGGACCGACCGGGATTGAAATTGAATTTTGAAAGTGAATCAAAGCAATAGAGTTGCCAATCAATGACATCTTTTCAGTAGTTGGCATCAAGGAGAACCGTAGAAAATCCATGGCAGAATTTTATCGCTTAATTCAGTGGACTTAAAAGAAAACCAAATCTTATTAAACTACATCAGGAATAAATTCTTATGGGTTCGTTATTTTTAGAAATAACTCTTTTGTTTGAAAATAGAAAGGAAGAGACCGATGAAGCCTTATGTCTACGCAATCGGGGATATTCACGGGGAAGAAAAAATATTTCGTCAGCTGCTGGCTGATTTTGACCCCAAAATGCATCAGCTTGTGCTAATGGGGGACTTGTTAGATCGGGGGTTCAACAGTAAACAGTGCTTACTGCTCGGAAAAGAATTGGCAGAAAAATATCATGGGATTTATCTAATGGGCAATCATGAAGATTTGTTTTTGAGTTTCTTGAACGATCCTGAAGACTACTTTTTTAACTACCTGCTGAATGGCGGAAGATATACGATTGATTCTTTACTTCATGAAGGTGCCACTAAAGAGTACTCGGCAACGGAAATTAGCATGATGATCCACTCAAGATATAAGGACCTTGTCAAGTTTTTAAAAGAACTGCCTCTTTACTATGAATGGTACGACTATATCTTTGCTCATGCAGGGGTCAATTTAGAGTTGAAAGATTGGCGTCATACATCAAAGAGAGATTTTGTCTGGATTCGCGAGCCATTTCATACAGGAAAAAACAATACAGGAAAGACGATTGTTTTTGGTCATACGCCTGTTCAAAATCTATTTGTAGACAACTCGGTCACGAAACTTTGGCAGCAGGATCAAAAAATCGGGATGGACGGTGGTGGTGTCTATGGCGGGTCTATTCACGGTGTTGTTTTTTCTGACAAAGGAATTATTCAAGATATTGAAATCCAGAACAATGAGGGCGGCTGGCGGCCTGATTTTTAAACAGTGAAAAGTTATGATAGGATAGTACGAGAGTTTTAAATTGAGATAAAGGGGCACCAGATATGTCGGAAGAAAAAAAAGAGCAAGTAATCACATTATTGATAAATGAGTTAAAAGACTATCGACCTAGTCAAATAAAAAAAGTACTAGAGTTATTGGGAGAAGGAAATACAGTTCCCTTTATTGCCCGTTATCGTAAAGAGATGACAGGCAGTTTAGATGAGGTGGCAATTCGTCAAATCGAAGAAAGACATCTCTATTTAACCAATCTAATTAAACGTCGTGACGAAATCATTCGTCTGATTGAAGAGCAAGGGAAATTAACGCCTGAATTGAAGAAGGACATTCTTCAAACGGCAACAATGCAGGGTCTTGAAGACATTTACCGGCCTTATAAGCAAAAGCGTCGTACGAAAGCAACGATTGCCAAAGAAAAAGGGCTGGAACCTTTAGCACAATGGTTGTTTTCGCTGCCGGAAACTGGCGAGGCGGCTGATGAAGCCGAGCAGTATATCAATGAAGAACTGGAAGTATCAACTGCGGAAGAAGCTTTGGACGGGGCACATGAAATCATGGCTGAGATTATTGGAGATGAGCCAAAATACCGACAGTGGATCCGCCGATTTACTTATCAGAATGGAGAAATCGTCAGCACAGAAAAAAATGCCGAAGAAGATGAAAAAAAGATTTTTGAAATGTATTATGATTTTCAGGAAAAAATCAGTACGGTAGTGTCTCATCGGATTTTAGCTATGAACCGTGGTGAAAAGGAAGGGATTTTAAAAGTCGAGCTGGTTGTCCCAGAAGAAAAAGTGATGGATTATTTTGATAAACAGCTTATCGGAAAACGCAGTGAAAGTGTGACTGCTTCTTATGTACGGCAAGCCTACCAAGATAGCTATAAAAGGTTTATCAAACCAGCTATAGAACGGGAAATTCGTAACGAATTGACTGAGAAGGCTGATGAACAGGCCATTGCTATTTTTGGTGAGAACTTACGGAATTTATTGTTGCAGCCTCCGTTAAAAAATAAAGTTGTCATGGGATTTGACCCGGCTTACCGTACAGGGTGTAAACTAGCCATCGTGGATGGTACAGGAAAAGTTTTGGCGATTGATGTGATTTATCCGCACAAACCGGCAAATCAGGGGAAACGGGCGGCGGCTGCCGAACGCTTCAAGGAACTTGTTACTACTTATCAAGTGGAAACTGTTGCGATCGGCAACGGTACTGCCAGCCGTGAATCGGAATTATTTGTGGCTGAAAACTTACGAGAAATCAACCGTCCAGTTTATTATCTGATCGTTAATGAAGCAGGCGCTTCAGTTTATTCTGCCAGCGATGCGGCACGACAAGAATTTCCAGACTTGCAAGTAGAAGAAAGAAGTGCCGTCAGTATCGCCCGCCGTCTGCAAGACCCGCTGGCTGAATTAGTCAAAATCGACCCTAAAGCGGTGGGTGTGGGACAATACCAGCATGACGTGGCACAGAAGCGTTTGGCAGAACAATTGGACTTTGTTGTTGAAACAGCGGTCAACCAAGTGGGAGTCAATGTGAATACGGCCAGTCCACAGTTGTTGCAGCACGTGTCAGGCCTAAATAAAACTACGGCACAAAATATCTTTGCTTACCGTGAAGAAAATGGCGCTTTTACTGCCCGTAATCAATTTAAAAAAGTCCCTCGACTTGGGCCCAAAGCTTACGAACAGGCAGTAGGCTTTATGCGAATCACCGGCGGGAAAAACATTTTCGACAACACCGGTATCCATCCTGAAAGTTATGAGACGGCACAAAAAGTTTTGGATGAAGCAGGACTTACTTTAGCAGATTTAGGAACGGATGAGGGCAAAATACAATTGGAAAAATTATCGCTGCCACTGTTGGCAGAAAAATTATCGGTAGGTTTGGCGACGTTGGAAGACATCGTGGCCGCTCTCAAACAACCGGGACGAGACATGCGTGAAGAGATGCCTGCACCCCTTTTAAGAAAAGATGTTTTGTCCATGGAAGATTTGAAGATTGGCATGAAACTAGAGGGAATTGTCCGCAATGTTGTGGACTTTGGCGCTTTTATTGATATTGGCGTCAAGCACGACGGTTTGGTCCATATATCCAAAATGAGTCACCGTTTCGTAAAGCACCCGACAGATATTGTTGCAGTCGGCGACGTGGTGACCGTGTGGATTGAAGAAGTAGATTTGAAAAAACAACGCATTGCTCTAAGTTTAGTGTCACCTGAAGAAGGTTGATTACACATGCTGAAATCTGATGAAGTTTTTTTTGAGCATTATTGTAACACACTCCCTAATTTGGGAAATGCCGAATTGCAAGAGCTAGTCAAAACCGTCTCACTCAGATGTTTCGGTAAAGAATTTTACCACAGTGCTTTTTTCAATGGACGGCTCCAAACTACTGGCGGCAGATATCATCTCAATGATCACCATATTGATATCAATCCCCGTGTATTTGAAAAATACGGTTGGACTGAACTGATTGATGTGATTATTCATGAGTTGTGCCACTATCATTTGCATTTGAGTGGCCAAGGGTATCAGCATAGAGATCAAACATTCAAAGAGCTATTAAAAAAAACTGGGGGCAGTCGCTTCGTACGGCCTTTGACACAAGAAAATCACATCCGAAAATTCATCTATCAGTGCTTGGTGTGTGAAAAGGTCTACCCTAGAAAACGACGCATGAGTGTTGAAAAATATTGTTGTCCTTGCGGCGGCAGACTGAACTTAGTTAAAGAGAGAAAAAAAGAAGCTTGGCAAAATCTTTAGATTTTGTTGAGCTTCTTTGCTTTTGACCGTTACTTTAAAAGAAAAGAGCTTTATCGATGATGACTGCTGATCTTAGACAGGAAATTTTTTGGGTAGGATGTTTTGAATTGTGGTATACTAAGTAACATAAATTAAGCAAAAAGGGGAGAATATAAATTTGTTGAACTTAACATTAATGATCACACTGCAAGATATAAAAGATATTCTCTATCAATATATATTTTCCAAAAGCTTTATTGTCGGCATTTTTGATATTTTAGTTGTTTGGTATTTAATCTATAAATTGTTGATTTTGATTAAAGGCACTAAAGCAGTTGAAGTACTCAAAGGGATTGCCATCATTTTAATCGTTCGCGCCATTAGTGATATGATCGGTTTAAACACAGTGTCGTGGATCATGGAGCAAGTAATCAATTATGGTGTGATAGCTTCGATCGTCATTTTCCAGCCGGAAATCCGCAGAGGATTAGAGCATATTGGCAGAGGGGCTATTTTCCAAAGAAAAACGCGTCATGCACAAAAAGATAAAACCAATATGATTAACAGCCTAGACCATGCGATTCAATACATGTCTAAAAGGAAAATTGGAGCTTTAATCACCATTGAGAGACAGACAGGTCTAGCTGAATATATAGAGACCGGAATACCTCTGAATGCCACTATTTCTGGGGAGCTGCTAATCAACATTTTTATCCCTAACACACCTTTGCATGACGGTGCGGTGATTATCAGACGTAATAAAGTGGCAGCGGCCTCTGCCTATCTTCCGCTATCAGAAAATGACCAGATTCCAAAAGAATTCGGCACCAGACATCGGGCGGCAATCGGTATTAGCGAAGTGACAGATTCGATTACCGTGGTCGTGTCTGAAGAAACCGGAGATGTCAGTATCGCCCGAGCAGGACGTTTGAACTCCTCCCTAACGCCTGAAGAATATTTGTCGATTTTGAATACGGAACTCATCGGGACTGAAGAAGAACCAGAGGGCTTGATGAAATACTTTGTAGATGGTTTTACAAAGGGGGCGAACAAAGATGAATAAAGTGACTTCCAGCAATAAATTTACTGCTCTGTTAGCTCTGGCTTTTGCACTCCTTTTATTTTTTAATGCTAATTTTCCAAGCGGACTGTTTTCACAGGAAGAGAATCATTCCACTTTACGTCCTCTTGAGGCAGTGGTCAATGATGTGCCAATCAAATTAGTTTACGATGACAGTCAATATTTTGTCTCGGGCTCTCAGGAAACAACGACTGTTTACTTGAGCAGTACGAATCGCTTGTTACTCGACACCGAGACCAATGAACAAACGAGAAAATTTGTTTTGGAAGCTGATTTAACCAATCGGCAGCCGGGAACTTATGAAGTAGAAGTTGAAGTGAAAAATTTGACAAGCGGGGTGAAAGCAGAACTGAAAGATCCCAAAGTGAGCGTGAAATTGGAAAAAAGGGTCACAAAGACGTTTCCTGTGAATGTCAGAATTCATGATGATTTATTGAAGAACGGCTACACGATTGAAGAGACTAGCATTTCCCCGTCAGAAGTGGAAATCACTGCTGGTGAGGAAACGATCAAAAGCATCACTGATGTCTTGGTCTCTATCGATCAGGATCAGCAAATATCTTCAGATTTTTCTAGTCGTTTGGATGTCTATGCGATTGATGCTCAAGGAAATATGCTCAATGTGATCGCCAATCCTTCGGCAGTGATGGTCAGTCTTAATGTGATTGCACCAATGAAGACAGTGCCTTTGGTAATCAAACAGTCTGGAAAAATCCCCGAGGGCATAGAAAGTTATACGTTCACTAGTGAAACACAAAATGTAGAAATCACAGGTCCAAGAGAAATCATCGATAAGATTGATGAGGTGGTCGCTCTTGTGGATACGAGCACGATCACTGAAACAGCGACGAATACTTATTCGATTGAAGAAATCAATAATGTCAAATTCAATCCGGCAACGGTTAGGATTACCGTGACACCTAAGCTGGCAGAAAAAAATTCAGAAACGAGTTCGTCGGATAAAGAAAAGAATGGTTCGACCAATGGAAGAAGTAAAACATCAACTGAGAAAAGTAAAAGTTCATCAGATTAAAAAGTAAGGTGGAAATTAATAATGGGAAAATATTTTGGAACAGATGGGGTCAGAGGGGTTGCTAATAAAGAACTGACACCGGAACTAGCATTTAAATTAGGACGTTGCGGCGGGTACGTTTTAGTGCAGCACCATCAAAACGGAGGAAGCAAGCCCAAGGTCTTAGTAGGACGGGATACACGTATTTCAGGAGAAATGCTTGAGCAAGCGTTATTGGCAGGACTGATGTCTGTTGGTATCGAAGTTTTCCAGCTGGGCGTTATTTCTACTCCCGCAGTTGCTTATCTGACTAGACTGCAAAAAGCAGATGCAGGTATCATGATTTCTGCTTCCCACAATCCGGCTGAAGATAATGGTATCAAATTTTTTGGCCCAGATGGGTTTAAATTAGCCGACGAAGAGGAATTGGAGATTGAGGCATTGTTGGACGCTGACGAAGACAACTTGCCGCGGCCTTCTGCTGACGGATTGGGAACATTGGAAGATTATCCGGAAGGTTTGCTGAAATATTCACAATTTTTGACCAATTCAATTGAAGGCAACTTATCAGGTTTGAGTGTGTGTTTAGATGCAGCAAATGGTGCGACTTCTACCGTTGTCAACCGCTTGTTTGCAGATTTGGAAACAGATTTTTACACTATGGGTACAAAATCTAATGGGATTAATATCAATGACAAGGTTGGCTCCACCCATCCGGAAGCTTTAGCGGCGTTTGTTCTTGAAAAAGAAGCAGATGTTGGTTTAGCTTTTGACGGGGACGGGGACCGGGTAATCGCAGTAGATGAAAAAGGGCAAATCATTGATGGGGATAAGATTATGTATATTTGCGGTAAACATTTGCTATCCCAAGGAAAACTGAAAAAACAAACAATTGTTTCTACTGTCATGAGCAACTTAGGGTTTCATAAAGCGGTGGAAGCCGCTGGTATGGTAGCTTTAGCGACTCAAGTGGGGGACCGCTATGTGGTTGAGGAGATGCGGAAAAACGATTATAATTTTGGCGGCGAACAATCTGGACATATTGTTTTTCTAGATTATAATACAACAGGAGATGGTTTGCTTTCTGGTATTCAACTACTGAATGTCATGAAAACAACTGGAAAAAAATTGTCAGAATTGGCAGATGAAATCCAAGAATATCCGCAAAAATTAGTCAATATCAAAGTCAAGAATAAAGAAGAAGCCCTTAACAATGAATTGATTAATAAGACTATTGCAGAAGCAGAAGAGGAAATGAACGGCAATGGGCGTATCCTCGTGAGACCATCAGGTACTGAACCATTGTTGCGAGTGATGGCGGAGGCGCCAACGGTAGAAAAAGTTGAATACTATGTAAATAAAATTGCCGACGTAGTCAAATTAGAAGTTGGTGCAGATTAATCAAAACGTAAAAGTCGGTTCAGAAATGAGCGGACTTTTTATTGTTAAGAAGAGGATGTGAAGCAAATGAAACGTATCTGGTATATTTCAGGCACTGTTGGAGTTTTGATGTTAGGTGCGGTAGGGTGGGGAGTAGACTATTTATACCGCTACGCTATCGCGACGGGTAAAAAAGATTTTATCAGCCAAAGTGAGGCAACGGGAAGTGGCGGTGCTGCGTTTGATCACTGGACTTTTGCAGAGCAGGCACCAGAGACCTTGTCTCTGGAAGCAAGAGATGGATTAAAGCTAAAGGGCACTTACTTTCAGCACAAAGAACAACATAAAAAACTAGCTGTCATCGCCCATGGCTATGGCAGTGACTCGACCTATATGAAGGAATATGCAAAAATGATTTTTGAAATGGGATGGGATATTTTTTTGCCTGACGCTAGAGGACATGGTCAAAGTGAAGGTAATTATATCGGCTTTGGCTGGGATGAAAGATTAGATCTGATTGATTGGACTTCCCAGCTGGTTAAGCGATACTCCAAGGATGTGGATGTTATGTTGTTCGGTGTCAGCATGGGGGCATCAACTGTAATGATGGGCTCAGGAGAAAAACTGCCCGAGCAAGTTAAAATAATCGTGGAAGACTGCGGCTACACGTCGGTCAAAAATGAATTAAGCTATCAATTAAAAGAAATGTTTCATCTGCCTTCCTTTCCACTGATTCCATTAACCTCTGTCTATACAGATTTGAAGACGGGTTACAATTTTTATGAAGCAGATGCGGTTAAACAGTTGAAGAAAAATAAATTGCCGACTTTGTTCATTCACGGGACAGAAGATACATTTGTTCCAACGGAAATGGTTCATTCTTTATACGATGCGGCACAAGGGCCTAAAGAATTATGGCTAGTCGAAGGAGCCGGTCACGCCGAGAGTTTAAAAAAGGCGCCGGAAAACTACGAAAAACAGTTAGGAAATTTTATCAGCCGTTATCTGAAATAAATTGGAATTTCGTATGCAAATATTGACTTTTCAGCGTGCTTTCAGTATACTACTAGTCGCAAGGATATGTTTTTAAGGACGAATTGTTCAGAGAGTTTTTTGATAGCTGCGAAAAAAACCAATTCACTTATAAATGCTCCCTTGTTGTTGAAATAGGAAACTATTTCCGTCTAATTTCCGCGTTAAGGATTTTAAGAGGTAATGAAACTAGTTAACATCATTGCAAACGAGGTGGTACCGCGCGTATGTCGTCCTTGTTCTGCAGGGGTGTTTTTTTATTTTTACCGAGTGGTTTATGTGGTGGTAATATTTGGATGTGAAATTAAGAGAATGAAGGAGAACAAGTTATCATGAAACAGTTATCAAGTAGTGACGTGCGTCAGATGTTTTTAGATTTTTTTAAAGAAAAAGGGCATAGTGTAGAGCCTAGCGCTTCCCTAGTGCCGGTAGACGATCCCACGTTGCTGTGGATCAATTCCGGTGTAGCAACATTGAAAAAATATTTTGACGGTACTATCGTTCCCAAAAACCCGAGAATCGTCAACGCTCAAAAAAGCATTCGAACAAATGATATCGAAAATGTCGGGAAAACAGCTCGTCATCATACTATGTTTGAAATGTTAGGGAATTTTTCAATCGGAGATTATTTTAAAGAAGAAGCCATTAGATGGGCTTGGGAGTTTTTAACAGATAAAAAGTGGTTAGGATTTGCTCCCGACAAATTATATGTTACCGTTCATCCTGACGACCACGAAGCTCGCCGTGTTTGGCAAGAGATTATCGGCTTGGCAGAAGAGCGAGTCATCGATATTGAAGATAATTTTTGGGAGATTGGTGTGGGCCCATGCGGACCAAACTCAGAAATATTTTATGACCGAGGACAGGCATTCAATGATTTAGCTGAAGACGATCCGGAAAATTATGCCGGAGGAGAAAATGAACGGTACTTGGAAATTTGGAATCTGGTTTTCTCTGAATTCAATCGGACAGAAGACGGTCAGTACGAACCGCTGCCTCATAAAAATATTGATACAGGGTTAGGATTAGAACGATTGGTGTCAGTAATTCAAAACACCCCGACAAATTTTGAAACAGATTTATTCATGCCAATCATTCAGGCGACGGAAAAATTGAGCGATGGCTTTTCTTATGGTAAAGAAAAAGAGACAGATGTTTCTTTTAAAGTGATTGCTGATCATATTCGTGCGGTAACCTTTGCGATTGGTGATGGTGCATTGCCTTCAAATGAGGGCAGAGGTTATGTGTTGCGTCGTTTGCTGCGACGTGCGGTAAGACACGGAAAGAAGCTTGGTATCAATCGCCCGTTTATGTATCAACTAGTACCAGTCGTGGGTAAAATCATGGAAAGCTTCTATCCGGAAATTTTAGCCCAGCAGGATTTTATTGCCAAAGTCATCAAAACAGAAGAAGAAAGATTCCATGAAACCATCAATGAAGGACTGCAGATTTTATCTGGGATTTTGGAAGATTTAAAAGAAAAAAATAAGACGATGATTCTTGGGAAAGATATGTTCAAATTATACGACACATACGGTTTCCCAGTGGAATTAACAAAGGAAATCGCTGAAGAAGCAGGGTTTGAAGTAGATGATGCAGGGTTTGAGAAGGAAATGGAAGCGCAACGTGAAAGGGCACGGGCGGCTCGAAGTGATGCTGCTTCGATGACGATTCAATCCGGTTTGTTTACAGACATTCAAACAGCAAGTGAATTTGTCGGTTATGATACCTTGAAAATAGAAAGTCCTTTGACAGTTTTACTCCATGATAATGAAAAGGTAGAGGAGTTGCTGCCAGCGGAAGAAGTTGTTGCCGATGCGATGTTTGAAGTGACACCTTTCTATGCTGAAATGGGAGGACAGATTTTCGATACTGGGGTCATCTATAATCAGAGCAACGACATCGTTGCAAAAGTTACTGATGTGAAAAAAGCTCCAAATGGACAACCGTTGCACAAACTCATTGTTCTAAAACCGTTAAAAGTCGGGGAACGCTATGTGCTGGAAGTAGACAAAAATAGACGCAATCGGATTCTGAAAAATCATACGGCCACGCATTTGCTTCATCAAAGCTTAAAAGATGTGTTAGGGATTCATGCAAACCAAGCGGGTTCTCTAGTTGCTCCGGGCTATCTTCGTTTTGACTTTACTCACTTCGGACAGGTAACTAAAGCGGAGTTGGAAGAAATGGAACATATTGTCAATCAGAAAATTTGGGAAAGCCTGCCGGTGGAGACGATTGAAACAGACATTGACACTGCAAAAAATATGGGCGCTATGGCATTGTTTGGTGAAAAATACGGATCGGACGTTCGAGTCGTAAAAATCGGAGATTATTCACTGGAACTGTGCGGAGGAACCCATGTAAAAAACACGAGTGAAATCGGCATTTTGAAAATTTTATCAGAATCAGGTATTGGAGCAGGCATTCGCCGAATCGAAGCTGTGACCAGTAAAGAAGCTTACGATGTTTTCCATGAAGAAGAGCAGCAGCTGAAAGAAGTGGCACAGATTGTTAAAGCTCCTCAGTTGAAACAAGCGGTCAACCGGGTGGAACAATTGCAGGAACAACTAAAAGAAGCCCAGCGTGACATCGAAACACTGGCGGCTAAATTGGCCAATCAGGAAGCAAAAGATATTTTTGCAGAGGTGTCAGAAGTTAACGGCATTCGTTTCATTGCTAAAGAAGCTCATGTAAAAAATATGAACCAATTACGTCAGCTGGCAGATCAGTGGAAACAAAATGCGGTTTCGGATGTTCTGGTTCTTGGAATCGTTCAAGATGGGAAAGCTAATTTGCTGGTAGCTATGACGAAAGAAATGAATGACCGGGGTCTTCGTGCGGGGGACTTGATAAAAGCTATTGCACCCCTTATCGGCGGTGGCGGCGGCGGTCGTCCTGACATGGCGCAAGCTGGAGGGAAAAATCCGGCAGGAATGATAGACGCTTTGGCAGAAGTAGAAAATTGGCTGAAAGAAAAATAGCCTCTATATAACTACTGTATGTAAAATTGTTTAGACTAAAAGGAGACAAACAGATTATGGCAAGAATTGAACAAAAACCCGGAAAAGTAAGTTTCGGGCAAGCAGTTAGTGATTTTTTTAAAGGCTACGTTGATTTTAAAGGAAGGACTACCAGAGCAGGTTTTTGGTGGGCACTTTTAATGTATTTGTTAGTGCACATTTCTTTTTTGATAATATTTTTGATATTTCTATTTTCTTCTAATGCTTCAAGCATCGCTTCGAACAATGTTGAGCAGTTTTTTCTTAATACAATGCTAGGCACTGGATTATTAGGGTTGATCTATATGCTGTTTGTTTTGGGGACAATCCTACCCATGCTGACATTGACAGTCAGACGTTATCGGGATGCGGGCATGACAGGCTCAGGGATTGTGCTCTTACTGATTGCGGGATATCTGCTGCCCAGAGGGGGAAACGGTAATACAATAATTTCTTTGGTTTCCTATGCTTTGATGGTTTTTGAGTTTATTTTGGCCGTGTTGCCGACGGATACTTTGTTCGCAAGAAGTACGGATAATGATGTGAAAAAATTCTTTTTACGAGTCAAACCATAGAAAAGGAGCCAGAATCGGGCTTCTTTTTCTACTAAAGAGAAAAAAATATGTTACACTATAGCAGAAAAGAAATAAAAAGGATTGAGCAAGTATGAAACCACAATCGGATAAACGCCAGCACTTTCGCTTCCCTGCCTTCGATGATGAAGAAGGGGTCAAGTTAATAAATGAAGACAGCCGTTATTTATTTGCGGAAGAAAGGGAAACTAGGATTTTTAATGCCCTTCGTGAAGAAATACCAGAAACTTATGACCAAGAAAAAAACATTCTTAAACATGACATCAAACGTGATGCACCTGTACAACAAGAAGTAAAACCTTCTAGACCGAACATTGCTTCAACTTGGGAAGCTCCTGATTTATCCCGTTCGAAGACTCAGTATTCGGGCCCGGCAATTACCGGACATAAAAAAGAGCCGGTGAATTCACTTTTTAATAAGCCTCATCGTCCTAGTATTCTGACCAAAGATGACAGTCTGACTCGTGAGAATCGTACTGAAATCGACCGAAGAATTGATAAAAGCAGTCATCTTGAGGAAAAGTTGGCAAGCACGCGTTTTGCTGCCCCTGAAAAAAGATTCAAACCTAGAAATATTCCTCAGCAATTATATGGAGTGGATGGGCTAGATAAAAATTGGAAGAAGGCGGAAATCGCTAATCAGATTACCAAAAATAAAACCAGTTATTTGATGCTCGCTAGTAAAGATGACAGTGATTTACCCGAATTGACCGATAATAAAGTTTTTCAGAAGTCAAAAGAGGAAAGCTTTGACACTGTCAGAAATCGTCCCCCTTCATCTGAAGAAGTCGTCGTTAGAAAAAAGCGCAAGATTCCAGAGGTGGCTTCTCGTGATTTTGGCAATCAATCTGTGGGAACTACTGGGAAAAAAAATGACACGGTCGAGTTGCCAGCCATTGAGAGAAAAAAAAGAGAAGAAGAAATCGTAACTAAAAATCGTCTGGAAAAGTCTTTGTCAGGAATTATGTCTGAAGAGGGCTCTCAGTTAGGGATCAATAAATATTTTGATTAAGTGCTCAGTTGAGATAGCTTCGGCTTATCTCAACTTTTTTGTGTCACATTAAAGTACTAAGTGTTGAAAAAAAAAGGAAAATGTATCATAATGGAGTTCGAATCAAATTTTGCTTATGCTATGAACGGTTTAAGAAAGAGGACTTTTATGACGAATAATATTTATCATTTTGTAGGGATAAAAGGTGCTGGAATGAGCGCTTTAGCCTTGATATTACATGGAAAAGGCTACCGGGTACAAGGATCAGATATCGATGACTATGTGTTCACGCAACGTGAATTAGAAAAAAACAATATAACAATATTGCCCTTTGATGAAAAAAATATAAAAAAAGACATGATTATTATTGCGGGCAATGCTTTTCCTGATACTCACCGGGAAATACAGGAAGCATTAAAAAAAGGTCTTCAGGTGATTCGTTATCACCGTTTTTTGGGCGACTTCATTAAAAAATTTACCAGTGTGGCAGTGACTGGTTCTCATGGAAAAACAACGACGACAGGGCTGCTTGCTCATGTTTTGAGCGGTATCAAACCCACGAGTTTTTTGATCGGAGACGGTACAGGTCAAGGCGTTGCCGATTCAGACTTTTTTGCTTTTGAAGCCTGCGAGTATCGCCGGCACTTCCTTTCATATAGTCCGGAGTATGGGATCATAACTAATGTAGACTTCGACCATCCTGATTATTACCAAAGTATTGACGATGTGTTTGATGCATTTCAAACATTTGCTCATCAAGTAAAAAAAGGCATCGTAGCTTATGGTGAAGATGATTATTTACGTAAGTTAGAGGCGGAAGTCCCTGTGTATTATTACGGGACCAGTCCCAATAATGATTACCGGGCTGTCAATATCAAGCGGACCACCGAGGGTTCCTTCTTTGAAGTTGAACGCGAGGGTCAAGTCATCGGTCAGTATAAGGTGCCTGCATATGGCATGCACAATGTATATAATGCGTTAGCGGTGATTGCTATCGCCCATCTTGAAGGCTTGGATCAAAAGAAAGTCGCTGAGGAATTATTGACATTTACCGGGGTGAAGCGCCGCTTTACTGAGAAAAAAGTCAGTGACATGATTATCGTGGATGACTATGCGCATCACCCGGCAGAAATCAAAGTGACGATTGACGGAGCAAGACAAAAATATCCTGATAAAGAAATCATAGCAGTCTTTCAGCCCCACACGTTTACCAGAACTATTGCACTTTTGGATGACTTTGCCGAATCCTTGGATTTGGCTGATCACGTCTTTTTATGTGATATTTTCGGGTCTGCCAGAGAACAGCAGGGAAGCGTGAAAATTGAAAACCTTGGAGAAAAAATATCTAAGGGGGGCACGGTAATCAGCGAAAATAATGTTTCACCCTTATTAGATTACCATGATGCGGTGATGATTTTCATGGGAGCCGGCGATGTACAGAAATTTGAAAGAGCGTATGAGTCTCTTCTGGCAAGTACTAGAAGAAACATTATGTAAAAAGCTGCTTATCTTTTAACGTAGTGAGATTTTTTCAGAGTTATCAAGGAAAAATAAGAAGGAGTGTTTTAAATGAATGATTACAAGACAAATCAAGTATCCGATCAGGAGCAGTTTGCTTTAGCGAGCTTTTATTCAAAAGTTTATGCGATTTTAGGAATAGGAATTGCCATCAGTGCAGTCACAGCATTTCTAGTTATCAACTTTTTCTTTTATCAAATTGCGTCAATATTGACCGCAGTTCCATTTGGCTTCATGATTTTATGGATTGCTCAAATTGGTTTAGTTATCTTTTTAGGCAGGAAAGCTTTCAGTAATCCGACGGCTGCCATGGGTGGCTTCGTAGCCTATTCGATTCTTAATGGAGTAACAATCAGCTTTACCTTGGCAATGTATGACATTCACACAGTTGGACAGGCCTTTCTGACAGCTTCTGTTACTTTCGGTGCTATGGCATTGATTGGTATGTTTACAAAGAAAGATTTATCTGTGATGGGTCGCGCCATGCTGACAGCACTAATCGGTGTGATTATCGCGCTAGTCATAAATATCTTTTTAAGAAGTGAAGGATTGGATTTCTTCCTTTCGATTCTAACTGTTTTGATTTTCTCAGGTTTGACTGCTTATGACAACCAAATGATTAAAAGATACTTCTATCAAGCACAAGGCAATCAGCAAACCTTGAGCGGCATCGCAATATTTTGTGCCCTACAACTTTATCTTGATTTTATCAATCTGCTGTTGGCATTTATTAGAATTTTCGGCAGAGACTAATCCTTTTGATGGCTACTGTTTGACTCGCTTCGGGTCAAACAGTTTTTCTTTTTCCTTTTTAAGCAGATAGAACTTTGTTAGAATAGAAAGGAGCGAAGAAAGCCTCTATTTTTAAATCTAATTTTGCTTCTTTATGGATTTGTGAAACAAGAGTCGCAAGTTTCGGGGCATCCAACTAAAATTAAAAATAGCAGCTACCAATTTTAAAATTATAAAGGGGATCGAGTCAATGGCAGATAAAAAAAAGTTATTATTAGTAGATGGGAACAGTGTGGCATTTCGTGCGTTTTACGCGCTGTATCAATCTCTAAATCGTTTTAAAAATAGCAGCGGTTTGCACACTAATGCCATCTATGCGTTTCATAATATGCTGGAAAATATCATAGAAAAAGAGAAACCCAGTCATGTTTTAGTGGCCTTTGACGCAGGAAAAACAACTTTTCGTCATGAAACATTTTCAGAATACAAAGACGGACGTTCTAAAACCCCAAGTGAATTTAGAGAACAGTTGCCCTATATTCGTGAAATGGTGACGGCACTTGGTATTAAGCATTATGAATTGGATAATTATGAAGCAGATGACATTATCGGTACGTTGGCAAACAAGGTTTCCCATGATGATTTTGATGTCGTCGTCGTTTCGGGCGACAAGGATTTGACACAACTGGCAGATGATCATATCCGAGTTGAGGTGACAGTCAAAGGTGTTAGCGAGTTGGAATCTTATACTCCAGAACATATCAAAGAAAAGTATGGTCTGACCCCAAGGCAAATCATCGATATGAAAGGTTTGGCTGGGGACGCATCAGACAATTTGCCGGGAGTATCAGGTGTAGGTGAAAAGACAGCGATCACTCTTTTGAAAGAATATGGCAGTCTTGAAGGAGTTTACGAACATCTTGATGACATGAAGAAAAGCAAAAGGAAAGAAAATTTAATCAAAGACAGAGATCAGGCATTTATGAGTAAAGAATTGGCGACAATCAATTTGAACACGCCTGTGGAAATAAAAGTGGATGATCTTGCTTATGAAGGAAAAGATTTTGATAAATTGATTCCTTTGTATAAAGAAATGGATTTCAATTCTTTCCTGGCAAAAGTTGATAGTGATGAAATCAAAAGCAATGCAGAAAATCTGACAGAAATTGTTTTTGAACATGTTCTTGAAGCAAAAGAAGAGATGTTCAAAGACGGCATGGAATTTTATCTTGAAATGTTGGATGAAAATTATCATCTTGCGGAGATTGCAGGAGTCGCTTGGGGTAATCAGGAGCATATTTATGTGTGCTCTGGCGATGAAATGTTACACCAGCCTTTATTTAAAAAATGGCTTGAAAATAATCAGCTGACTAAAAAAACATATGATGTGAAACGCACGGCGGTCGCTTTAAATCGTTATGATATTGAACTCGCCGGAGTGACGTTCGATGCGTTATTGGCAGCGTACTTACTGGATACTAATGATAAGAGTGAGGATTTAGCGGAAGTTGCTTATAATTATGACTTTCGTGAGATTGAAACAGATGAAAAAATTTACGGCAAAGGTGTCAAACGGGGATTACCGGAGGAAGCAGTTTTGCTGGAGCATTTGGCACGCAAAATCAAGGCTTTGGCCTATCTTTATCCGACTCTTGACGAGCAGTTAAGCGATCAGGCGCAACATGATTTGTTTTATGAGATGGAGCTGCCACTGTCCCAAGTCTTAGCGAAAATGGAAATAGCAGGTATCAAGGTGGACGCCAGCCGCTTGACAAAGATGCAGCAAGAATTTTCTGTTATCTTAAAAGGTATCGAGCAGCGGGTATATGAATTGGCAGGAGAGGAATTCAATCTGAATTCACCGAAACAACTGGGAGTGATTCTGTTTGAAAAAATGGGATTACCGCCGATAAAGAAGACCAAGACAGGTTACTCTACTGCTGTAGATGTTTTGGAACAGTTGAAAGACAAATCCCCTATCATCGACGAGATTTTGCATTACCGTCAGGTGGCGAAAATCCAGTCGACCTATGTGGAAGGTTTGTTGAAAGTCATCCATCCCGAAGACGGCAAAATTCATACAAGATATGTTCAAACATTGACTCAAACAGGTCGATTGAGTTCGGTTGATCCTAACCTTCAAAATATTCCGATTCGTTTGGAAGAAGGACGGAAAATCCGTCAGGCATTTGTGCCGAGAAAGCCGGGCTGGAAGATTTTCGCTTCTGACTATTCTCAGATAGAGTTGCGTGTGTTGGCAGAAATCAGTCAGGATGAACATTTGCGTCAAGCCTTTTTAGAAGGGCAAGACATTCATACCAGTACAGCGATGCGTGTCTTTAATATCGAAACGGCTGAAGAAGTTACCCCGAATATTCGACGACAGGCAAAAGCTGTCAACTTTGGTGTGGTTTATGGTATCAGTGATTACGGTTTGTCTCAAAATCTGGGGATTACTCGAAAAGAAGCCAAGGAATTTATTGATACTTATTTTGAAAAGTATCCTGGAGTTAAAAAATATATGCAGGACATCGTTCGGGAAGCCAAAGATAAAGGGTTTGTGGAAACTTTATGGCATCGCCGCCGCTACTTGCCTGATATCAATTCTCGTAATTTTAATCTTCGGTCATTTGCTGAAAGGACAGCAATCAACACGCCGATTCAAGGAAGTGCCGCAGATATTTTGAAACTGGCGATGATTGAGCTGGATAAACGATTGGCTAAAGAAAATATGGAAGCTACCATGCTTCTTCAAGTGCATGATGAACTGGTATTTGAAGCGCCAGCTGAGGAAATCGAGCAGTTGGATAAAGTGGTGACAGAAGTGATGGAAGGTATCGCTACTTTTAGTTTGCCTTTAAAAGCAGACAGCAGTTGGGGCGATACTTGGTACGATGCAAAATAAATAATTTTTGAAAAGGACTGTTTTCTGTTAAAGAGGCAGTCCTTCCTTGACAAATAGAGTTTAGGAGCGGAGAATATGCCAGAATTACCAGAAGTTGAAGCCGTAAAAATCGGCCTGAATCAGCTAGTGACCGGTAAAACGATCAAAGAAGTGACTGTGTTTTGGCCCAGAATCATCGAGCGGCCGGAAGTAGATTTTTTCAAGACACAATTAATCAATGAATCTATCGAAGGATTTGATCGAAGAGGGAAGTTTTTAATTTTCAAGTTGACCCACTACGATTTGGTTTCTCATTTGAGAATGGAAGGAAAATACGAATACCATCAGGCAGATGATGAACTTTTGAAGCACACTCATGTGATTTTTAAATTTACTGATGGCAGCGAATTACGCTATCTAGATGTGAGGAAATTCGGCAGGATGACATTGATGCCTAAGCATCATGCCCTAGACTATCCGGGAATAAAAAAATTAGGTCCTGAACCTATCCGGTCAGACTTTCATTTGGATGTATTTGAAAAGCAGTTGCAGGCGTCTCACAGAGCGATTAAACCTTTACTGCTGGATCAAAGTCTGGTCACAGGTCTGGGAAATATCTATGTGGATGAAGCTTTATTTCAAGCAAAAATACATCCAGAACAGCCGGCGGATACTTTGAATAAACAGGAAGTTTTAGCGCTATATGAGAGTATCATAGATGTCTTGGCACGTGCAGTAGAAGCTGGCGGGACGACAGTCAGAACGTATAAAAATGCCTTGGGAGAGGCAGGGAAGTTTCAAGTAGCTTTGAATGTCTATGGCTTAACTGGAAAAGCTTGTCCAAGGTGCGGCACACCAATCAGTAAAATCAAGGTAGCACAAAGAGGGACACATTTTTGTCCGAGTTGTCAGAAAAAGCTCGTTGAGTAAGAAAGAAGGAAGTTCAAATGACATTTGTCTTAGGAATTACAGGAGGCATCGCCACTGGCAAATCAACGGCGGACAAATTTTTCAGCGAGAGGAATATCCCGCTGATCGATGCAGATATTATTGCTCGTGAGGTAGTGGAACCAGGCACGGCTGGACTGAGTAAGATTGCGGTAGAATTTGGCAAAGAGATTCTGACAGAAGAAGGAAGACTGAATCGAAAAAAATTAGGCAGTATTGTTTTTAATGATAAAAAGAAATTGGAACGGTTGAATTACCTTTTAAAAGAAGAACTCTTTCATGCTATTGGTGAGAAAATTAAAGAAGCTGAGAAAAAAAAGCCGCTACTAATCGTGGTGGACGTCCCTTTGATGTATGAAGAAAATTATCACCAGCTGATGGATGCAGTGATGGTCATCTATGTTCCAGAAAGAATCCAGTTGAAACGTTTGATGGAGCGAGATGGATTGAATGAAGAAGCCGCTGGACAACGGATAAAAAGTCAGATGCCAATTGAAGAAAAAAAGCACTTGGCTGACATTGTAATAGATAATTCATACAGTGTCGAAAACACTTACCGACAGTTGGAAAGTTGGTTGCAGGAACACTTTCCAGAAGTTTGGAAAGGTAATTAAAGCTCTTAGTCCGGCAAATAGTCAGACTGTACCAATCACTGTTTTTCATGGTACAATAAAAGACAGAAGAACTAGTACAGAACTGCTGGTTTGAGTAAGTCTACGAAAACGTAAAAGCTATAAGGGGTGAAAAAAATGCAATGTCCAAAATGTCAAAATAATGGCTCTAGAGTAGTGGACAGTCGTCCATCTGATGAAGGACGTGCGATCCGCAGACGGAGAGAGTGTGAAGCTTGCGGCTTTCGTTTCACGACTTTTGAGAGAATTGAAGCCACACCTTTATTGGTGATCAAAAAAGACGGCAAGAGGGAAGAGTTTAATCGCGAGAAAATTTTACGCGGATTGATTCGTGCCGCAGAAAAACGCCCAGTTTCTATGGAACAAATGGAAAATGTCGTGGATCAAGTGGAAAACAAAGTGCGGGCACGGGGAGAAAGTGAAGTGCCAACCAGTTTAATCGGCGAGTATGTCATGGAATATCTGGCTGACTTGGATGAAATCGCCTATATCAGATTTGCCAGCGTTTATCGTCAATTTAAAGACGTGGGTGTCTTTATTGAAGAAATGCAAGAGATGGTAAACAAAGGGCAAAGCTCCCATGATTCAAAAGAAGAGGGAAAATGATTAGGAGTTGACATTGTTGAATCAAGCATGGAAAAATGTGAAGCCTAAAGATACTTTTTTTGTGCAACAGGGACAATTGGTATCAGATATGGATAAAAAAACTTTAAGCTTTCTCTATCAGCCGTTGATCGGTGTGGTAGCTTTCAGTCTGTATCATTTGTTTTTGACGATGATTCAATCTAGTGACAAGGAAAGCAGAGAAATGTTTCATGCAGATCTTCTGAATGAAATGGATATTGATATCCCGACTTTTTATCAGGGGCGCAGCCGCTTAGAAGGTCTGGGTTTATTAAGAGTTTTTGAAAAAGAAGAGCACAACAGCAAAAAGTTTATTTATCGTCTTGAGGCACCGCTGTCCTATCAGACTTTTTTCCAAGATGATGTTTTGACGCTGCTGTTGTTAGACAAAGTCGGAGAACGTCGTTTCAACGGACTATTGGAAGAATTTAATTTTCACAAGAAAATTTCTGATGATTACCATGAAACTACGCGTAAATTTATAGAAACATATCAGTTCAATGGGGAGCGTCTGTTGTCGGCTCCTAAGGAATTGTCTCATGCGAAAAACAAAACAGCTGCTGTTTATCAGCCTGAAATAAAAATCGACTCAAAGACATTTGATTGGGAATATTTTTTATCCGTCGTAAAAGATTTGCATCTCAAACCGGATTATTTATCAGGGGAAGTCAAAGAGCTGATTTTGCTTCTCCATCAACTGTATGGCATCAATGAATTAGAGATGAAAGAGAGTCTGTTGCCTTTTGTTGATTATACAAAAAATGAACTTGAGTTGAGTAAATTAAAACATTCATTTGTAAAGAAATATCACAGGAAAGAACAGCAGGAATCACCTGTTTCCCCCACCAACGATGCTACTGAGAGGGGAAAGAGGAAAAACACCTTGAGACAGCAAGGCTTTTCTCAAGGTGAGATTAGTGTGATTTTATCAAGTGAGGAAAGTGCACCGCTAAGTTTTATTCAAGATATCAAAGAACAAAAAAACGGCTTTGTTTCCAATGAAGAAAGATGGGCGGTCGAGAATTTGGTGAGGCAGTCTGGTTTGCCGGGCGGTGTTATCAATATTTTGATTCA
This sequence comes from Vagococcus elongatus, assembly GCF_003987645.1. Lineage (GTDB taxonomy): Bacteria > Bacillota > Bacilli > Lactobacillales > Vagococcaceae > Vagococcus_A > Vagococcus_A elongatus. The sequence continues at coordinate 102,955 of NZ_NGKA01000007.1, read as the reverse complement.
CTATATTCTAGTGGTCAAAAATGAACCGACATTTATTGCAAAACTCGCTAACACCATTGCTAATGACTGGGCACAGTCAAGTGTTCATTCGCCGGAAGCAGCGATTGAAAAGGTCAAGAATTTGGTGAATAAAACAAATGAAGCCTCTCAGAAAAGAAGAGGCCAAGCAACCAAGAAAAACTACTATCAAAAAAAGACTCGGACAGAGACGTTGCCTGAATGGGCGGACAAAGATGTAAAAGAAACCCCTCTGTCAGAGGAAGAAATCAAAGCATTTAAGGCTAGATTGAATATATTCAATGGAACAGAAGAAGGTGAATAACATGGAGCATGTTGGAAAAGAAATGGAAAAAGTCATCCGTAAAAATAAATGGAACGACCGTTTTCAACTGTTGGTTTCTGAAGTCTTAGGTCATCCTCAAGTTCAAGAATTTATAGAAGAGCATAAGGACATCATGACAGAGGAAGTAATCGAAAAAAGTTATGCCAAGCTTTATGAATTTGTTCAAGAGCGAAAAAAATATGAGAGTGGCGATTCTTCCATGCTTGCTCCGGGATATGAGCCGAAATTATTTTTGAATTATCGTTCGATTGATGTAACCTATGTGCCGACCAAAGAGCTGCTGGCAAGACAGAAGGAAGCGGCGATTCGGCAGCGGGTGAGAGCGGTGGACATCCCTAAAGATGTTCGTGAAGCAAAATTGAGCGAATTTCATTTGACTGCAGAAAGAATGGAGGCCATTGAAGAAGCTTCCAGCTTTATTACTGCTTTTAAAAGTCAACCTAAAAAGTTCCAGAAAGGATTGTATCTCCAAGGCTCCTTTGGTGTGGGAAAGACGTATCTGCTGGGGGCTATTGCCAATGAATTGGCACAATACGGTTTTCGAACCACACTGATACATTTTCCGACGTTTGCGGTAGAGATGAAACAATCTATCGGAGATAATAGCACGGGAGAAAAACTGGATGAAGTAAAAAAATCTCCTATCTTGATGATTGATGATATCGGTGCAGATTCCATGACACCTTGGGTTCGGGATGATATTTTAGGCGTGATTTTGCAATATCGCATGCAGGAACAGCTCCCGACTTTTTTCAGTTCGAATTTTGACATGCATCAATTGGAGCATGAGCACCTGCGACAATCTCAGCGAGGTGATGATGAACCGTTGAAAGCTAAACGAATTATGGAACGTATTCGCTACCTGTCAAAAGAAATCAAGATGGTAGGTATCAATCGCCGTAATCAGGAATAGCTCATAGTTTACTACGTAAAACTTGCACTAATATGACCGCTATTGGTAGAATAAGATGATTTTGTCTTAGGCTGTTTTTTCAGCCTCATAGTCTTCGAGTGTACTTTCAATACGTCGAAGATATCTTTTGAAAGACTCAAGTTTCCATGGATGTGACTGTGGAGGAATATACTTGCGTCTTTCTTTTTTTGTTTCTGGGATCGTGTCAAATTCTTCTGAATAGCGTTCAAAGTGTTTAACGTTAGGGCGCACTTTAAACTGTCGATAAATCGTGATGATTTGTTGTTTAATGTTATCAGGGACAGCATGCTTATGTTTGACGCCTCTATTTTTATGTGCAAATATTATTTTCCCTTTCTCTTTATAGGCTTTAACTAAACGATTGACCTGCCTTATTGATAAGTTCAGCTCAATGCAGGCTCTGGCTTTTTGTTTCTTTTTTTCAGCAACAGCTTTAATAACTTTATATTTTTTGGTTTCATTCATTGTTAATAGTATCCTTTTCATATGACTAGTGTATCATTTTGGTACATTTTGTCTTTCGACCTACTTAGGACATTATCACTTTCGAATGATAGCAACACGAGCTGTCAAGAAAATTTGATTGACAAAGAAAATCGAACCTAGTATAATTATTTTTGTTGCGCAAGAGGTGATAATGATGAAATGGTCGCTGCTGGAGTTGCGAAAATATCAAGGCAATCCATTAAAAATTGACACTAAAATCGATATAGAGCAATCATTGATGGCTCGGGATGAGACAATTTTAAGTGCTGGTGAAGTAAAAGTATCAGGCTTTTTAAATGTTGATGAGACTTCTTATGAAGTTCAGTTAGAAGTTCAATTAGAGATAGTTGTCCCTTCTAGCCGTTCATTGGAACCAGTGAACTTTCCAATGGCATTTATGATTGATGAAGTGTATATGAAACCTGAGCAATATGAGCTGGTAAAAACTGTTGAAGGCTATGAAGATGTGATGGTTCTGGAAACCAATACTTTGGATTTACGTGAAGCAATCGAAGACTATGTGTTGCTGAATATTCCAATGCAGGTATTGACAGCAGAAGAAAAAAAATCTGATAAAATGCCTGAGGGTGAATTTTGGAAAATCATGTCAGAAGAAGAATACTATCAACAACAGAAACAGTCTCAAAAGGAAACTTTGGATCCTCGTTTTGCGACATTGTCTGCTTTGTTAGATGATAACGAAGCAAGTGATGATGAGTCGTAAGATTGGAATAGATTTACTGCATTTATTGCAGTAGGAAGAGTTGAAGGAGGTGTAGTTCAATGGCAGTACCTGCAAGAAGAACTTCAAAAGCAAAAAAAGCAAAACGTCGTACTCATTATAAATTATCTGTACCTGGTATGAGCGTCTGCTCAAACTGTGGTGAAATGAAACGCAGCCACCATGTATGTCCAGAATGTGGTCATTATGATGGAAAAGACGTAACAAACTCAACAGAAGAATAAAACATTTTTTGAAAATGTTAAAAACCCGTTAGACAACCATGGAGTCTAACGGGTTTTTTAGTTTATCGGTTCTACAAGATTTAATGTTGACGGAAAACCCTTACCAGATTTTCCATCAACTCTTTTCCATTTTTAGATACAAAAGGAGACCTCCAACTGATAAAATGAAGTCGTCTAAAGCAAATCATTAGAAGGAAGTCTCGTAGATAATAATACTAAAAAATTACTTGAACTGACAGATAAAAATTTGTTGTTTGAATGCTAAAAGGCTTCTTGCAACTGCTGGTTGACATATTTCTTGCTTAACTGGTGGCTATGCAACTGATAAAATTGCTACAATTATACTATGAAAGAAAGGAGTATTGCCAACGAATATAGCAAACCGAATACACTACTTGAGAAAAGCAAAGGGACTGTCTCAAGAGGAACTTGCAGATAAGGTAGGCGTTACTAGGAAAGCTGTTTCTAAATGGGAAAGTGAACAAAGCACACCTGACTTAGAAAGAATAATTATCATGAGCCAATTTTTTGGGTAGCAACAGATTATATTTTAAAGGGAATTGAGCCAGTAGAGAATAAAGCACAAACAAGTAAAGAAATCATTAGTAAGGTACTTTACATTTCGTCAACGACCTTTGTTGTAATTGGATTATTTTGTGCATGGTATGAAGAACAGACAATGGAAACTGTCTGGGGTTCAATGGTTATTCAAGCAGTTGGAATTGCCGGCTATTTTATCGGAAAATTATTATCAATAGAAAAAACGCACTTTTATGTGGATTGGCTTAATATAATTGGGGTTTGCTTCATTCCAGTCTCTATGTTGACTGGATATATTTCAACGCTTGTTTTCAAACAAGGGTGGATTGCACCTTATCCCAGTGGAGTGTTTCATACATTATTTTTTTGTCTAGTGTTTTTTATAATTTGTGTTATAAGCTTCATCTTTATAAGGAAACACAGAAAATAAACATATTCCCTATCACCTAGAGAATATCTACTGGAAGAGAAAGATAAGACTAAGTGCAAAACCCAAAAGGTATATAAACTTGATGTTTACTTTTATATTTTTCTTTATAGGAATGTTATATGCTGGCTATCGTGGTTGTGCTGTTTTCTTTATAACAGTGATTTTAGAAGTTCAAGAGTTGGAACTTTGGCTGAAGTTTTATATAGCTATTCTTATTATGATATTAAGCCTAAGATGAACGATAGCTTTTTTAATCAGGTAGCGTCAAGAATTATGTGTAAATAGAACCGTCCATCCTGTCCTATGAGTTAAAACATTGATTCTAATGTCTCTTGAATATCTTTGAAGCCTTTGTGGACACGGCCTAAAAATGTTTGATATATAATCATTGCGTCCTTGGCAATATTTGTCTATTTTATTGTACTATTTTAGGGGAATCTAGAATGAGGTAATTCGATCTAGCTTGTTTAAATAAGCAGAAAATATAAGTTTTTAGAGGTTTATCCAAAAAAAGCTTGACATTCTCATAGAAAACTAATAGTATTTTAATTAACTTGAATTCTGAATTTTCAGAAAATTGTTTAAATTTTCGATTTCAGCAATTGATTATTCAGAAGAGCAGACAAAATGACCCACAAAGAAAGGAAGAACAGAAAGATGATTAAAAAGACAAACAGAAACGTTTTCTTTTTATTATTATCGTAAGGGCTGACGGGAAGAAAACCTGTGGCCCTATTTCTGCATTCAACGATGTGGGGGCTAGCATCTCACATTGTGAGATGCTTTTTTTAATGAAAAAAGTATGGCCGGGTTTATAAAAAAGAGAATTGTCTGCTTAGATTTATTTGATTATTGGAATAAGGAAAAGAATGAAAGAAATGTAAACTTTATTTAGGAGGGTGTCATCATGAAAAAAATCCAGTTTTTTGATACGTCATTACGTGACGGTGAACAAACCCCTGGGGTAAACTTCAACACAAGTGAAAAAGTTAGAATAGCCAAACAATTAGAAGCTTACGGCATCGATGCCATTGAAGCTGGATTTCCAATAGCTTCACAGGGAGATTTTGAAGCAGTAAAAGCTATCGCTGAAGCTGTATCAAAAACCACAGTGGTTGGACTTGCCAGATGTGCCAAAGCAGATATCGATCGGGCGCATGAAGCGCTACAACACGCCAATTACCCACAAATACATGTGTTTATTGCTACCAGTGAAATTCATATGAAAGATAAATTGAACATGACAAGGGAAGAAGTTCTCCAGTCTATCAAGAAACACGTGGCGTATGCTAAATCTAAATTTGATAAGGTGCAGTTCTCACCAGAAGATGCTACAAGGTCGGAAAAAGAATTTTTACTGCAAGCAGTGCAAACAGCAATAGATGCTGGAGCTTCCATTATTAATATTCCTGATACTGTTGGTTACACAAATCCGACAGAATACGGACAACTATTTAATTATTTGAAGACTCATATTCCTAATTTTGACGACATTATTTTTTCTTCCCACTGTCATAATGATTTAGGGATGGCAACGGCAAATTCTTTAGCAGCCATTGAAAACGGTGCGACTCGTGTGGAAGGAACAATCAACGGTATCGGGGAGCGGGCAGGCAACACAGCGATTGAAGAAGTTGCGTTGGCATTGTATGTACGCAAAGATTTTTATCAGTGTGAAAGTAATATTTTTTTTGAAGAGACAAAACGTACCAGTGATTTGGTCAGCCGTATTTCCGGTGTCCCGGTTCCGATTACCAAACCGATTATTGGCTTAAATGCATATTCTCATGAGTCGGGAATTCACCAAGATGGAGTGCTGAAAAATCCAAATACTTACGAAATTATTACTCCAAGTCTGGTAGGAGTAGCAACGAATTCCTTGCCTCTAGGGAAGCTTTCTGGCAAACATGCGTTTAAAACTAGAATGAATGAGCTGGGGTACCAACTATCTGAAACTGAAATGACGGAGAGTTTTAAACGTTTCAAAGATTTGGCTGATAAGAAAAAACAAGTGACAGTTGATGACTTGCATGCTCTTGTTTTAGGTCAAGCCCATGAAAAAGCTGACAAATACTTCTTGAACAGTTTACAGTTGCAGTACGTATCAGGGGGGCGTCAAGGGGCCATCGTAACAATCCAAGAGGGTGAAATGACTTATACTGATTCGGCTGTAGGTTCGGGAAGTATACAAGCAATCTACAATACGATTAATCGTTTGGTAGACGAAGACATCATGCTTGAAAATTATCAGATTCGGGCAATCACTGGCGGAGAAGATGCGCAAGCAGAAGTTCATGTGACAATTTCAAAACCCCAAACCAATGAATATTTCAATGGTGTCGGCATTGATTTTGATGTGCTTCAAGCATCAGCAAAAGCTTATTTACAAGCTTGTTCCAATGCATTAAGCGAACAGGCATGATTATATTAAGAGGTGGAAAAATGACAAAGAAAAAGATTGTAACATTACCCGGTGACGGCATCGGAACAGAAATTATGGACAGTGCCTTGAATATTTTAGCTGAGGCAAGCAAAAAATTTAATTTTGCTTATGAAGTGGAAAGTTTTCCTTTCGGTGGTGCGGGCATCGATTTGGAAGGGGAGCCTTTATCAGAAAAGACGTTGACAGCTTGTCAGCAAGCAGATGCCATTTTACTAGGAGCCATTGGCGGACCAAAGTGGGAGCAGGCTGAAAAAACACCAGAGCAGGGGTTGCTCCAACTGCGAAAGGCATTGGGACTTTTTGCCAATGTCAGACCGATCAGGGTGCCGGAAGCCATCGTTCATCTGTCTCCATTAAAAGAAGAAATCGTTAAAGGCAGCGACTTTGTTGTAGTTAGAGAATTGACCGGGGGGATTTACTTTGGGACTCCCCGCAAACTAGAAGATGATTTTGCTTTGGACACGTGTCCATACTCAGGTGAAGAAATACGACGGATTGTGAAAAAAGCTTTCGAGATGGCAAGAAATAGAAAGAAAAAAGTCACATCGGTGGACAAATCCAATGTGTTGGCAACGAGTAAATTATGGCGAAAAATTACCGAAGAAGTAGCCAAAGATTATCCAGACGTTACCCTAGAACATCAGCTAGTCGATTCAGCAGCCATGAAAATAATCACCCAACCGGCATATTATGATGTGATTGTGACAGAGAATTTATTCGGAGATATTTTAAGTGATGAGGCATCAGTCATTACTGGTTCTCTAGGAATGTTGCCAAGTGCCAGTCATAGTGAAAACGGACCTTCCCTTTATGAGCCGATTCACGGATCTGCTCCGGATATTGCAGGAAAAAATATTGCCAATCCGATGTCGATGATTTTATCTGTGACGATGATGCTCCGTGAATCTTTTGACCAACATGAAATGGCAGAATATTTGGAAAAAATATGTGATGAAGTGATGATTGCGGGAATTTTAACTGGTGATTTAGGCGGAAAAGCAACTACTAGCGACTTTGAAGAAGCGGTCATTCAAAAAATAAAAGGTTAAGGAGTTTTACGTATGGAAAAATCTGGGAAAACACTTTTCGATAAATTGTGGGACCGACATGTGGTCTATGGAGAGATTGGGGAACCCCAACTGTTATATATTGATTTGCATCTGATTCACGAAGTTACTTCTCCGCAAGCTTTTGAAGGATTGCGGGAAAAGGGTCGTAAAATTAGACGGCCTGATAAAACATTTGCCACTATGGACCACAATGTGCCGACGAAAGATATTTTTAATATTACGGACTTGGTAGCAAAAAAACAAATCGAGGCACTGGAAAAAAACTGTAAGGAATTTGGTGTTGAACTTTGCGACAATGGCAGTGAGCGTCAGGGTATCGTCCATATGGTCGGCCCGGAAACAGGGTTGACTCAACCGGGTAAAACGATTGTTTGCGGAGATTCTCATACAGCAACCCATGGAGCTTTCGGCGCGCTTGCTTTTGGTATCGGAACAAGTGAGGTAGAGCATGTTTTTGCCACACAAACTATTTGGCAAAGTAAACCTAAAAATATGGGGATTCATATCACAGGGGAATTACCAGAAGGGGTCTACGCCAAAGATATTATTTTATATTTGATTGCTACTTACGGTGTCGATTTTGGGACAGGATATGCCATCGAATTTTTTGGCGATACGATTGAAAGTTTGACGATGGAAGAACGAATGAGCATCTGCAATATGACGATCGAAGGCGGAGGCAAGATGGGCTTGATGGCGCCTGACCAAACAACATTTGATTATGTTCAAGGCAGAGAGTATGCACCAGAAAATATGACGGCGGCCATTGAGGATTGGAAAACATTGTACACTGATGATAATGCAGAGTACGACCATCTTATCGAAATGGATGCCAGTCAATTAGAACCTATCATCACTTGGGGAACCAATCCGGGAATGGCAGTTCCTTTTTCTGCTGATTTTCCAGAAATAAAAAATGTCAACGATGAACGTGCTTACCAATATATGGATTTGAAGCCGGGTCAGAAAGTATCAGATATCAAGTTAGGTTACGTGTTTATCGGTTCATGTACGAATGGCCGCTTGTCTGATTTGAAGGAAGCCGCCCGTATCGTTAATGGTAAAAAAATCCATCAGAATATTACTGGCATTGTTGTGCCGGGATCTCGTCCGGTCAAAAAAGCCGCAGAGAAAATAGGTTTAGATAAAATTTTTAAAGAAGCAGGATTTGAATGGCGGGAGCCGGGCTGTTCCATGTGTCTAGGGATGAATCCCGATCAAGTACCAGAGGGAGTTCATTGTGCTTCTACATCTAACCGTAATTTTGAGGGGCGGCAAGGTAAAGGGGCAAGAACGCATTTGTGTAGTCCGGCTATGGCGGCAGCTGCAGCTGTTTCAGGAGCCTTTGTGGATGTTAGGGAAGGAGATTGGCTAAATGGAAGCTATTAATGTACATACAGGGAAAACAGTCCCTTTGATGAATGATAATATTGATACAGATCAAATTATTCCAAAATCATTTTTAAAGCGAATCGAGAAAAAAGGATTTGGTAAAAATTTATTTGACGAATGGCGATTTTTGGAAGATGGCAGTGAAAATCCCGAATTTATTTTGAATCAACCAAAACGTCAAGAAGCAACGATTTTAGTGACGGGAGAAAATTTCGGCTGCGGTTCTTCGAGAGAACACGCCGCATGGGCATTGATGGATTATCGTTTCAGAGTCATCATAGCAGGCAGTTATAGTGATATTTTTTATATGAATGCCATCAAAAATGGGCTGCTGCCAATTATTTTACCTCGTGAAGCACGAGAAAAGATAGCTGGGATTGAGTCAGAGGAAGACATTGTCGTAGATTTAGAACAGCAAGAAGTTAGAACTTCTGCGGGGACATTTCATTTTGAGATTGATGCAACTTGGAAAAACAAGCTGATTCACGGACTGGATGATATTTCTATTACAATGGCTCACGAAGAATTAATCACCGCCTATGAAGAAAAAATGGTCAGTTATTAAGAACAGGTTTATAAAAACGTTGTGGTCCTAATCGATTTCACAATTCGAAAAGTTTTCATCACTCTCTAAATAAGGTATAATGGAAAACGTGAATGCGAGTTATTTGCAATATAACTTTTAGGAGGTACGACATGTCCAAACAACAAATTGGTGTTATTGGTATGGCAGTGATGGGTAAAAACCTTGCCTTGAATATTGAGAGCCGAGGCTACAGCGTTTCTATTTTTAACCGAACAGGAGAGCGTACGAAAGAAGTCGCTGCTGAACATCCAGATAAAAAACTGGTTCCTACTTATACAGTAGAAGAATTCGTAGCATCGTTAGAACAACCCAGAAAAATCATGTTGATGGTAAAGGCCGGTAAAGCAACAGATTTGACGATTCAGAGCTTGCTGCCTCATTTAGATAAAGGGGACATTTTGATTGATGGGGGAAATACATTCTTTAAAGACACCATTCGTCGAAATGAAGAGTTGGCTGATTCAGGTATTAATTTTATTGGCACAGGAGTTTCCGGCGGGGAAGAAGGAGCGCTGAAAGGCCCATCTATCATGCCCGGAGGACAAAAAGAGGCTTATGATTTAGTTGCACCGATTTTTGAAAAAATTGCGGCAGTGGCTGAAGAAGATGGAGAGCCGTGTGTGACTTACATTGGACCTAACGGCGCAGGTCATTATGTGAAAATGGCTCATAACGGAATTGAATATGGAGATATGCAGCTGATAGCAGAATCTTACGACATCATGTCCCGTCTGTTAGGTTTATCAGTGGATGAAATGGCTGATATATTTAAAGAATGGAACACAGGGGAGTTAGACAGCTACCTGATCGAGATTACTGCTGATATACTGACCCACAAAGATGAAGAAACAGGAAAACCGATAGTAGACGTCATACTTGATACTGCTGGAAATAAAGGGACTGGAAAATGGACCAGTCAAAGTGCATTAGATTTAGGTGTGCCTTTGCCTCTAATCACAGAATCAGTTTTTGCCCGCTATATTTCTGCGATGAAAGATGAGCGTGTGGAAGCCAGCAGTAAAATCAAAGGAGTCGACGTGCAAAACTTCACGGGAGACAAAAAAGTATTTATTGAGAAAATCCGTGAGGCGTTGTACTTTAGTAAAATCATGAGTTATGCACAAGGATTTGCCCAGTTGAGAATTGCCAGTGAAGAGTACGGCTGGGACTTGCAATACGGAAATATTGCTAAAATATTTCGTGCCGGCTGCATTATTCGTGCTAAGTTTTTACAAAAAATCACTGATGCCTATGATCGCAATCCTGAACTTAAAAATCTGCTTTTAGATGATTATTTTAATGATGTGACGCAAAGATACCAACAGTCAGTGCGTGAAGTGGTGGCGGCTGCAATACAGGCAGGTGTTCCAGTGCCGACTTTCTCTTCTGCTATTGCTTATTATGACTCTTATCGCAGTGCTGATTTGCCTGCAAATATCATACAAGCGCAAAGAGATTATTTTGGTGCTCACACGTTTGAACGCAAAGACAAAGAAGGCATTTTCCATCACGAATGGTATGTCGACTAGAAAGAACATTTTAGCTGGTAAGTCTGTTAAGATTTATCAGCTTTTTATATTATTGCTAGCGAACGATAGCTTTTTCTTAGATTAATCGCTATAATATGAGTTGTGTGAGAATATTTCTAATGAAATGAAAGGAATTGCTCCGAAATGAATAAAATTTTAATCATAGAAGATGAAAAAAATCTTGCCCGCTTTGTAGAGCTTGAATTAAAGCATGAAGGCTACGAGGTAGAAGTGCATTATAATGGTCGCACTGGGCTGGAAGCAGCTTTAGGCACTGATTGGGACGCCATTTTGTTAGACCTGATGTTGCCGGAGTTAAATGGGATTGAGGTCTGCCGCCGAATCCGACAAACGAAAGACACGCCGATTATCATGATGACGGCTCGTGATTCTGTTATCGACCGTGTGTCAGGGTTAGATCACGGAGCAGATGACTATATCGTTAAGCCTTTTGCTATCGAAGAACTTTTGGCTCGCCTGCGGGCATTGCTGCGCCGAATAGATTTTGAAGGCGATCGAAATATTACAAAACAAACCACCATCAGCTATCGCAATTTGACGATTGAAAAAGAAAATCGGATTGTTCGCCGCGATAATGATGTCATCGAATTGACAAAACGTGAGTATGAGCTGCTGCTGACATTGATGGAAAATGTGAATGTCGTCTTAGCTCGTGATGTTTTGCTGAAAAAAGTTTGGGGTTATGAAACGGAAGTCGAAACAAATGTTGTAGATGTTTATATCCGTTATCTCAGAAACAAGATCGATTTACCGGGACAAGATAGTTATATTCAAACAGTTCGCGGAACTGGATATGTGATGAGATCCTGATGAAAAAAGTTTATATTCGGTTAAAAAACAAAGTTCATTTGCACTTGCCTTTAAGTGTCAAGTGGACTTTGCTTACTTCCGCCTTTGTTTTTATCAGTGTGATTATCTTTTCAGCGGTAACTTATCGAACCAGTATGTCAACTTTGATTTCTCAGGAGAAAGAAAAGGTGACAGAGGTGACGGAAAATATTGAAAAACGTTTATCGATTTCTAACCTAGAACTTACAATTCGAAACACCGCTTATTATTTAGGAGACAGCGGCGGTCAGCTGACAAGTGAACCGACAGAGCGAACACTGGAGGCTAACTTGATTCGCCTAAACTCATTTATCTCAGACTTGTCTTTACCGGAATTAAGCGTATCTGTCTATAATAAAAGCAAAGGATTAGTCTTTGAGACAAAAAATACCAACTATTCTTATGTGGGCAATGAGAACAAGAGTTTAGAAAAAACGATGCTGAACGGTACCTCTGGATTTTTGGCTACCCAACCTATTTTTTCAAAAGATTCAGATGAAAAAATTGGTTACATTCAATTGTTTTATAATTTGTCCTCTGTAGATGAAGTTCGTGGTCACTTAATCAGAACATTGATTTTATTGATCATAGGCGGGTTACTCATTAGTTTGGCTCTTGGTTTCTTATTGTCCAACTATTTCCTGCGACCATTAAAGAAAATCACGGCCACTATGAATGAAATTAAAGCAGATCCTCAAACAGATGCCCGTATTCCAGAAATTAAACAACGTGATGAATTTGCTGATTTGGCTTTGGTGTTTAATGAGATGATTGACAGAATGCAGCGTTTTATTGAACAGCAGCAGCAGTTTGTGGGGGATGTTTCCCACGAGCTCAGGACGCCGGTAGCAGTCATCGAAGGGCATTTGCAGTTGTTGAACCGCTGGGGAAAAGATGATCCGGAAATCTTGGAAGAATCTCTTTTGGCCTCGTTACAAGAAATCAGCCGGATGAAAACGCTGGTGCAGGAAATGCTTGATTTATCCCGTGTGGGTCAAGTGGAATTGCAACATAAAAATGATGTCTCCAATGCCAAAGAAGTGATTCACCAATGTTACAATAATTTTGTTTTATTGTATCCGGAGTTTACGTTTATTTTGGATGATGATTTAGATCAGGAGATGCAAGTCAAAATTTATCGCAACCACTTTGAGCAAATTTTGGTCATTATCATGGATAATGCAGTAAAATATTCCTTGGATCGCAAGGAAGTTAATTTATCAGTTTCTTATAATCATAACAGTCTTGAGATTGTGATTCAGGATTTTGGAGAAGGAATCAGCGAAGAAGAACTAGACCAAGTGTTTAATCGTTTTTACCGTGTCGACAAAGCGCGAAGCAGACACAAAGGCGGCAACGGTCTAGGGTTGGCTATCGCTAAAGAACTGGTGGAAACGTACGGCGGAACGATACACGCCGACAGTGTTTTGGAAAAAGGCTCGGTGTTTAGAATCACGTTGCCTTTGAAGAAAGACTAAAGCTTGTATTTTTATCAAAAAGACTAGCACATGAATTCAGCATCTTCATGTGCTTTTTCATATACAAATATCTTTGAAGAGCTTGTTGTATAGTAGACAATCTCAAGTTCTATCGGATTTTTTTTAAAAGTAATGAAACAGTTATTTTGCAGTAAAATGATTTAGTGAGTCTAACTCTTATGTTATACTATTTTTATAATTATTTACTGTGAAATAGTTGAGTGATTTGATTGAACAGGATCGTCCTCCTGTTAAGCTGAGAAATAAATTTTGTTGAAGTGTACGTACAGTTTCAACCATTGATTAAAAGCAGGGGAATGTTTCGAGGACTAAACAAGAAGAACCGAAAAGCCGGCACGTTTTTCGGCTTTTCAGTCAGCACAGAAATAAAAGTATACTAGGGATACTTGGATGAAAAGAAATATCAAAAAGAACATTGTCGAGCCTTATAAAGCTTGAAACAGAATCCCCAAATCAAAGACCTAAGATATTTCGTAAATGATTTAGCGCAATTGTTGGAACTAGCAAAAGTTTAATTTGTGACAGGTCCCACTATCAATGGCTTTGCTTAATTCTTGAATATGTTGCATTCCGGAACAAAGAGATGAACTCTGCGGCAGTCGCACAGGTCATTAATTTGGATGGAAATGAAAGCAAAAAGCGATGCTAGTATCAGCTTGTTTTACGAAGACTTTAGCGGTGTCATGAGAGTCGTTGCAACTACACCAATATTCACACAGTTTACTCTTTTGATAATGTAAAGAAGACAGCTGGAAAATAAAGAATTTCCTAAAGTGCCAATGTACAACTGGTTGAACGGATAGGAGAAAGAGAAGTGAAATTAATGAATAAGATCGAACAAAAGCTACATGACGAACTAGGAGATTTGATGCACACTGTTTATCGTGACGGGTGTATTTTGCCGAATCGATCCTCCAAGGATGGGATAGATATGGACGGTATTACAGGGTATTATTTTGAGCCAGTCACATATCTGATCTATCCGATTTACCATCAGCTGCATCCAGAATCTGTGGTAGATGAAACAGGCTATGTCCTAGACAGCGAGTTGGGAATGATTATGCTAAGTCCAGTTAATATAAATAGCCAAGAAGAACTTCAAAAATATGGATTTAACAGGCTAATGTTTCACACGGAATATGACAGTCCGACGAATGTAGTTAGGCATGAAGTTCATACGGCTCCAGTCACTTTGGATAAAATCAACATTTTAAAGCTTGTGCTAGCTAATGGCCGTGAAATACCAGTCATGCCAGACGGTAATTCAATCGGTTTAGCAGGCAAGGGCTACAAAATTATGAACAACTCAGAACCAATCGAGCCAGTTGGATTTTTGCAACGTTCCACTATCGCCGCTAAGGTTTTGAGGGCATTTGGCATCAAAGTTTTTGAGAAGTAAAATCAGAGACGACGGGTAACTGCAAGCTAGACTTATATTAATACGTTTCATTTGTCACTTTGACAATCAAAAAATTTCTTTTTCTTGTATATAAAAGAGTTTAGTTGCAAAATGTTCAGGCTCAGTTATTTTAAGGTACGCTCAGTCTAATATGGACGAGTGGCACCAAGACAAAGCATTTTAAGACAAAACGTAAAGAAAAATATGGTTATTGTCACCGCTGGCCATCATCTTCGGTGTTACTTTAAAAGAAACACCGAAGATAAAATTTACGCTTCTTATAAAATTCTCGGAAGAATTGGAAGAACTAATCTCTTATTTTTTTGTATGAGTGACAATCTATAACTTGATCGAGATTTTCAGGGAATTTAACTGTTGTTTTGCAGTAAAACAATGTGATGCGGCTAGCTCGTATGTTACACTGTCGTTATCCATCTTTTTGTCTCCTGTATTATTTTTTTCCAAGGAGATGACAACCATTTTTACGGTTATTCAGAGATAAGAATTTTTCAAAAAATAAAAATTTTGGAGGAATGAAGATGATCCGATGGGGAATCATAGGGGCAGGAAATATCGCCCACAGGTTTGCTGGCAGTTTGGCTGCGACAGAAAAGGGCAGTTTGTATGCTGTTGCTAATCGAACGCTGGAAAAGGCACGTGCGTTTCAATTAGAACACCCTTGTGAAAAAATTTATGATGATTATGAAGAACTTTTAAGGGATAATAACGTGGATATCGTATATATTGCTTTGCCCCACCTTTACCATGCTCAGTGGATCAAGCGTGCAATCGTACACGGTAAGGCGGTTCTTTGTGAAAAACCGGCAACACTGGATTTGAAGCAAATGCTTGAGATAGATATGTTATTGAAAGAAAATCAAGTTTTCTTCATGGAAGCAATGAAAAGCCGTTTCGTTCCCGCTTATCAAAAAATGTCGTCCTTGATTAAGGAAGGTTTGATTGGTGAGATTACTAATATTTCCACCAGCTTTTGCCGCTTGGTCCCAGAGGAAAACTCGGGATATTATTATCAGCCGATTCAAGGGGGCTGTCTGCTTGATATGGGGATTTATAATGCCAGTTTGATTGAAGATTTTACCACCGAACCATTATCGCTTCAACAGGTTGACTATCAAATGCATACTAGCGGCGTAGAAGTTTATGTCAATGCTGTTTTGGCAAATGATCATGTCACCTGTCAGCTGGAATCAGGTTTTGACCGTAATCTGCCGGTGGAAGCTGTGATTACTGGAACAAAAGGGAAAATTGTGATGCCTGATTTTCACCGCGGCAGCAGTATAACTATTTCTTTGAATCAAAACAAAGAGGGAGCAAAAAACTATGACATTCCCTATCACCAAGATGATTTTTATGGTGAAATCGTCCATGTGATGGATTGTTTTTCAAAAGGAGAGGTGGAAAGCAGTGTGATGTCCCGCCAAGCATCGGTAAATTGTGCGGAGATGATCGATCAAATCAAAAAGAAACTGAGCTATTAATTTTTAAATAAATGAGGTTGAAAAAAACGGCGGAGATAAAATCTCCGTCGTTTAATCGTTTCTATTCAGTTTATAGAGCGTTTGATTTAAAAATAAACTATTTGCGGATGTTTTGTTTACGACCAGCGTTTAAACCTTTAGTAGGTTTAGTATTTAGTTTATTTCCTTTGCCTTGATTCATCGGAGTATATCCGGTTTGTCCCGGTCTATTTGGTTTTACTTCTTTGACCTTTTTTACTTCAACAGGCTTAGGAGGATTTAACCGGATTTCTTCTTCAACTTGCGCCCGTATTTTTGGTTTTTGAACCAAATTAGTGTATAAGGTTTGCAGACTGCTGATGACACCGCCGACAACCCAGTAAATAGTTACGACAGCAGGAGAAGAAAATGAAATCATAATCATCATGATTGGTGTCATGAACATCATTGAACGCATTTGTTTCTTCTGGGCTTCATCAAGTCCGATTGTCCCCAGGTAAGCTTGTCCCAGATATAAAAGACCGACAATGATTGTCAGTACCCAACTAGGTCTTGACAAATCGATCCCAAGAAATGGTGCAGCTTTGTCGACACCGCTGGCGAACTTGATTGAATAAAACAAAGCAGTAAAAATCGGCATCTGTATCAACAAGGGTAAACAGCCGATGCTGCTGAACATGTTGATGTTATGATCTTTGTGAAGTTGTTGTAATTCTTTGTTAGCAGCCATTTGTTCTTCAGGTGTGGTGGCCGCTTTGACTTTAGCGTTGATGGCATCAATTTGAGGTTTCAGATGAGCCATTTTTTCAGACATGTAGGTAGATTTTTTTGTCTGATTGACCATCAGCGGGAACAGGATTGCCCTGACGACCACTGTTAAAATAATCACTGCTAAAACATAATTACCATTAAAAGCTTGTACCAAAGAATCAATGATACCGCTCATTGGACGAACAAGAAGATTGTAGACCCAACCGTCTCCCGTTGGTTTTCCAGCATCTGGACCGCTTTTGATTACCTGTACACAGCCGGACAATGTCAACATCATACCGAAAAGGCCTGAAGCAATCAGCCATTTTTTAAATTTTTTCATGCAACTCTTCCTTCTATAAATTTATTCACGTAATGATAACTATAAGTCAAAATGGCGAACTTTTCAATTAGTTTATCAAAAAGTTAGTAAAGAACATCAAAATTGCGTCGTTCTTCAATGGTGTCATCTTCCACAATTTTACTATAAGTGACTCGTCCGCTTGGTGAAGGAGATGCTTTTATTTTATTAATGAAGTTTTCCAAAACAATATCATCAGCGATTGCTTCAATATAAACGGAGCCGTCGTCCAAATTTTTAACATATCCTTTAACACCTAGACGATCAGCCACCATCTTGGTTGTAAATCTGAAACCTACGCCTTGGACACGTCCGGAGACAATCATTTTTATTTTTTTCATCAGCATTCACTTCCCTTAGATTGTTATCGTTATTTTCTTTAATCATATCAAAAAGTAGGGAGTTTTAACAAGTTAAAATAGGCTAGTAGGGAAATAATTATCATGCTATAATGCATCAAGAAGAAGGGAAGAAGACCATGAAAGAAATTACCTCTTTGCAAAATGCAACTATCAAAGAAACTAAAAAACTTTTGAAACCTAAATACCGTGAACAAACCGGTGATTATTTAATAGAAGGAGAACATTTGATTCAGGAAGCGTTGAAAGAAGCTCTAAATTTTGAAAAAATCTTTGTGACTGAAAAATTTATTGCGAACCATGAGACTTTCGAGTTGCTCAAAGCATCAACGGACGTTTTTCTAGTCAGTGAACAAGTAATGAAATCACTCTCTTCGTTACCCACACCCCAAGGCATTGCAGGTGTTTTGCAGCAACAAGAAAAACCGTTGCAGTTTCCGTTAGAGGGACCATTACTGATTTTGGATCGTGTGCAAGACCCGGGAAATGTTGGGACGATGATTCGCACGGCAGATGCTGCCGGCTACGCAGGAGTTGTTCTGGGGGAAGGCTGTGCCGATATTTATTCTGGGAAAGTGCAGCGTTCACTACAGGGCAGTCATTTTCATTTGCCTGTGGTTCAAAAAAAATTGGAAACATTCTTGCCTTTTCTAAAAGAAAACGGGATTCAGCTGTTAGGCACAGCGCTAGATGAGGAAGCCAAGATTTACACAGAGTTTACACCGGAGAAAAACTTTGCTCTTATTATGGGAAACGAAGGGCAAGGGGTTGCCCAACAGTTTTTACAACTGACCGATAGGAATTTATATATCCCAATCCATGGACAGGCTGAATCTTTGAATGTTGCAGTGGCGGCGGGGATTTTGATGTACGGATTGAAAGGAAAAATATTACAAAAATATTAAGAAGAATCAACCTTGCTGGAAACTTTGTGCAAAAGGTGCTATTATATGGAAAGTACCTCTGTAAAGGTACATTAAATATGAGGAATGATAACAGAATGAATTTGAACTGGCAAAACGATCAGGAATATATGTCCTATGTTGAAGATTTGATTTATACGGAAGAAGTTCAACGTCTAGCAGAATTTAAACAACACCGTTCAGAAACACGTTTGAGTCATTCAATCAATGTCTCATATCTAAGTTACCGTCTGGCCAAAAAATGGAATGGCGATGCCAAAGCGACAGCTCGTGCCGGATTGCTTCACGACCTCTTTTTTTATGATTGGCGTGATGAAAAATTTGACGAAGGCACTCATGCTTACGTTCACCCTCGCATGGCGGTAAGAAATGCTGAAAAATTAACAGATTTGTCAGATTTGGAAAAAGATATTATTGTGAAACATATGTGGTTGGCAACGATTGCCCCTCCTAAATACAAAGAAAGCTATATTGTCACTTTTGTGGATAAATATTGTGCTTTGTACGAAGGGCTGTCACCGACTTATTATAGTGCTAAACATAAGTTTGTTTCTTTCTTCAGTATGGCGAGCTAAAAATGTCAAGGAGTGATCGTAAAAGAGATCGCTCTTTTTTTGTTATTAAAATAGTGAATAGTTATAAATATTTTCTTTTTGTGATATAATTTGAAGAAGTTAAGGGAGGGATGCTAATGTTGAATAAGCAAGAATGTGAAAAAAGACAGTTTCAAATGTGCCCGAAGTTTGAAAAGACGTTTGAATTTTTAGGCAAACGCTGGAATGGTCTGATTATCGATGTTCTCTTAGAAGATGGGATTCAGCGATTTGGAGAATTGGCTGATAAGATACCAAACATTAGTGACCGCGTGCTGGTAGAAAGATTAAAAGAATTGGAAGCTTGCGGCATCGTTGAGCGGATTGCCGACGAAAAGAACAGCAAGAAGGTTGAGTATCGTCTGACTGCAAAGGGCAGCGACCTTCAAACAGCAATGAAAGAGATTCAAAATTGGGCTGAAAAGTGGATGATTTTATCAGAGTAGGTTGACCTTTGTCTGATTTTCTTGTAGACTGATAATCAAATAACAATTAACAATGATGGAAAAGAGTAGTTTATCTGATACTCACAGGAATAGTTTGCCGGCGACTGGAAGCAGACTAAGTATGAGTTAAATGAAGTTCACTTCCGGAGTTGCTTAGCCAATATCTAAGCCGGTGATAAAACACCGATAACAATTGATTGAGAGCATCATTTTTTTATGATGAACTAGGATGGTACCGCGAAGCTTCGTTCCTGATAACTGGAATGGAGTTTTTTTATTTGGAAACAATCGATTGTAAAGAAAAATATTTTTTAGGATTTTATGGCAGTCTGGCACTGCTGAAAATAGTAACGTATAAACTGTAGAGGGAGAAGAAAGATGTCTTTAAAACAACAATTAGAAAAATTAAAGGAAAAGACCATTGCTGAAATCGATGAAGCAGTGGACTTAAATGCCTTAAACAACATTCGTGTTGAAATTTTGGGGAAAAAAGGGCCGATAACTGAGGTTTTAAGAGGGATGAAAGATTTATCCTCAGAAGAAAGACCAGTGGTTGGCAGTTTTGCCAATGAAATCAAAAATAAAATTGCACAAAAAATAGAAGAAAAAAAAGAAATACTGGAATCTCAGGCTTTAGATGAAGCGCTGGTTGCTGAAACATTGGACGTGACACTTCCCGGGAAAAAAGTCCCTCAAGGTACACGGCATATTTTGACACAAATCATGGAAGAAATCGAAGATATTTTCATAGGCATGGGGTATCAGGTCATTGAAGGTTATGAGGTCGAAAAAGATGCCTATAACTTTGAAAGAATGAATATTCCTAAAAATCACCCGGCACGGGACATGCAGGATTCATTTTACGTGACGGAAGAACTTTTATTAAGGACCCATACTTCGCCAGTACAAGCCCGTACGATGGAAGTACATGATTTTTCAAAGGGACCGTTGCGGATGATTAGTCCGGGAAAAGTTTTTCGCCGGGATAATGATGATGCAACTCATAGTCATCAATTTCATCAAATCGAAGGTCTGGTTATCGATAAAAATATCACCATGGGAGATTTGAAAGGGACACTGGAAGTTTTGCTGAAAAAAATGTTTGGCGAAGATCGGGAAATCCGCTTGCGTCCAAGCTACTTTCCTTTCACTGAACCTTCAGTGGAAGTGGATGTCAGCTGTTTTAAATGCGGCGGTGCCGGCTGTAACGTTTGTAAAAAAACCGGTTGGATAGAAATTTTGGGTGCGGGTATGGTTCACCCGACCGTGCTGGAAATGTCCGGCATTGATCCGGAAGTTTACAGCGGCTTTGCCTTTGGGTTGGGACCAGACCGTGTGGCTATGCTGCGCTACGGTGTCACTGATATTCGTTCCTTCTATTTGAATGATTTACGTTTCATCGAACAATTTAAAGTAAAGGAGTCAAACTAACATGTTAGTGTCATATAAATGGCTGCAAGATTTTTTAGATTTATCTCAAACCACAGCGATTGAGTTAGCGGATAAAATGTCCCGAACAGGAATAGAAGTTGAAGAAGTCAATACCCTCCAAGATGGTTTGAAAAAAATTGTCGTGGGTTATGTAAAAGAAGCTAAAGCGCATGAAAACAGCGACCATCTTTCTGTGTGTCAAGTTGATGTGGGTGAGGAAGAAGATTATCAAATCGTTTGCGGTGCACCTAATGTAGCCACCGGACAAAAAGTAGTGGTGGCATTGCCCGGTGCGAGGATTACGGGCAATATTAAAATCAAAAAAAACAAAATGCGCGGAGAGGTTTCCATGGGAATGATTTGTTCCCTTGAGGAAATGGGATTTCCTGAAAATGTGATTCCTAAAGCTTATGCTGACGGCATTTACGTCTTGCCTTCAGATGCAAATGTAGGAGAAGAGGCCTACGCCTATTTAGGAATGGATGATCCCATCATCGAGTTGTCCGTGACGCCTAACCGTGCAGATGCGTTAAGCATGATGGGAGTTGCTCATGAAGTAGGAGCAATTTATCGTCAGCAACCAAAGTTTGATAAAAAAATTTTAAAAGAAACGTCTTCTATGTCTATTCAGGATTTGCTGACGGTTAGAGTAGAAGATGAAAAGGATGCACCTAACTACCGAATGCGTGTGGTAGAAAATCTTACCATCAAAGAAAGTCCTTTGTGGTTGCAGACACGTTTGATGAATGCCGGGATTCGTCCCCATAACAATGTCGTTGATGTGACCAACTATGTACTCTTATTGTTTGGTCAGCCGCTCCATGCTTTTGACTATGATAAAATCGGTTCGAAAGAAATTTTAGTCCGTCGCGGCTTGCCCGAAGAGACTTTAATGACGCTAGACGGCGTAGAACGAAAAGTCGGACCGGAAAATATTATGATTACTAATGGACAGGCCCCAATTGCACTAGCGGGGGTGATGGGAGGTTTTGATTCGGAAGTTACTGAAGAGACGACGTCTGTTGCGATTGAAGCAGCCAGTTTTGATCCGGCGCTGACACGTAAAACGTCAGCTCAATTTAATCTCCGCAGCGAGTCAAGTGCCCGATTTGAAAAGGGCATCAACTTGGCAACAGTTCAAGAGGCTTTGGATTATGCCGCAATGCTGATGGCAGAACTGGGAGATGGAGAAGTTGTTGCAGGTGAAATCGTTGCTTCCGAGACGCTGCCAGAACAAATCATTGTAGATATTTCATTAGAAAAAATCAATCGGTTGTTAGGCACGGACTTGCTCACCTCTGAAGTAAATGAAATTTTTGATGCTTTAGGTTTTGCATACTCGGAAAATGATGAATATTATGCGATTGAGATTCCACCGCGTCGTTGGGATATCAAAATACCAGAAGATATTGTGGAAGAAGTTGCCCGTATTTATGGCTATGACGATCTTCCGTCAACCTTGCCTAAGGGAGAAGCACTTCCCGGCGGATTGACTGTCAATCAGCAGCTGATTCGTGAAATTCGTGATATTTTGGAAGGCAGCGGCTTATCTGAAGCCATCAGCTACGCTTTGACGACTGAAGAGAAAGCTGGCCAGTTCGTCATTCAACATGGGGAAAATGTTAAATTAGCTTCCCCCATGAGTGAGGACCATAGTGTGATGCGACAAAGTTTGATTAGCGGTCTTTTGACCGATATGTCTTATAATGTGGCCCGTAAAAATTTAAATGTGGCCCTTTATGAAATTGGAAATATTTTTATTCAAAAGGAAAAGAAAGAAATTCCTGAACAGCGCAAACATTTAGCGCTGGCAATAACAGGTTTATGGCATGAAAAAGCTTGGAGCGAAACCAATCAATCTGTTGATTTTTATTTGCTGAAAGGCATTGTGGAAAATCTGATGACTATGTTGGGAGCTGAAAATGTACGTTATGAGGCAACAGTAGAATACAGTGAGCTCCACCCGGGACGAACCGCAAAAATGATTTTAAATGAAGAAGTGATCGGGTTTGTGGGACAGCTGCATCCAAGTATGGCAAAAGCGTATGACATCCATGATACTTTTGTCTGTGAAATCGATTTGGATATATTGTTTGCCCAAGAATTGAAAAACTTTGATTTCAAAGAAGTCAGCAAATATCCGTCCGTCAGTCGTGACATTGCGTTACTTGTGGACAAAAACATTACGAATCAGCAATTAATTGATGTGATTCGTGCAAAAGGGGGCGCCTATCTAAAGGATGTCCATTTGTTTGATGTTTTTGAAGGGGAAAAACTCGGCAAAGCTAAAAAATCTTTGGCTTATTCACTGACATTTCAAAATCCTGCAAGTACTTTAGTGGATGAAGAAGTCACACAAGCGATGGAAAAAATCAGCTCAGCCTTGGAAAACAATTTCTCAGCAGAAATTAGATAAGAGTGAAAGCTGAAACATTAAAAAATGTTTCAGCTTTTTAATGGTCAAGTCATAAAGTTTCCGACAGAGGTCAAAGAAAAAAACTCATGAACAGTGTATTTTTATAGATAGCACTTTAAAACAGAAGTCTGTTGGTATTTACTTCAAATGAAGGCTGGTCTTACGATTAAAAGACTTGCAACTTTCCTCAAAAAATTAGAGAATAGAAGAATGAGAAACAAGCGGAAAGGAGTTGGAAGCAGAGTGAATGAAGAAGCGATCGGCTTTATCGACTCAGGAGTGGGCGGATTGACCGTCGTTAAAGAAGCCCTTAAACAACTTCCAAATGAGCGCATCATTTACCTCGGTGACACAGCAAGATGTCCTTATGGTCCCCGACCTGTGGAACAGATTATTGAGTTTACTTGGGAAATGACTTCTTTTTTAATGAAAAAAAACATCAAAATGTTAGTGATTGCCTGTAATACAGCCACAGCAGCCGCACTTGATCGAATAAAATCAAGTTTGGCTATTCCAGTTGTGGGCGTGATTCTTCCGGGAGTCCGCGCAAGTTTAAAACGAACAGAAAACAATCGAATCGGCGTGATTGGTACAGTTGGGACAGTGAACAGCCACTCCTATTCCAAAGGTATTTTGACTAAAGCACCGAAAACGTTTGTCACGGAATTGGCTTGTCCTAAATTTGTCCCTATTGTGGAGAGTAGCGAATATAATAGTCCGTTAGCTAAAATGGTAGTGGCAGAAACTTTGAAATCTTTAAAAAGGGAAAAGATAGATACGCTAATCTTAGGCTGTACTCATTATCCTTTGTTGCGTCCATTGATTCAAAATTATATGGGAAGCCAAGTGACCCTCGTTGATTCAGGTGCGGAAACTGTGGGGGAGGTCAGCATGCTCCTTGATTATTTTAATATTGCCGCCCAAGCGAGTGAAAAAATGAAAGAACATGAGTTTTATACCACAGCTTCACCTAAAATGTTTGATGATATTGCGTTGGATTGGCTGCCATTAAAAAAAATAGCCGCGAAGAAAGTGACGCTCTAAAGGAGAGAAAGGAACATCAAAATGAGACACGATGGTCGACGAGTCGATGAACTCAGAAAAATTTCTATAGAAACAAATGTATTGAAACACGCAGAAGGGTCTGTCTTGATCCGCTTTGGCGATACTATGGTTTTATGTGCCGCTTCAATCGAAAATTCAGTTCCGACATTTTTAAAAAATAGCGGCAAAGGCTGGGTCACAGCGGAATATAGCATGCTGCCAAGAGCAACGAATACGAGAAATCGTCGGGAGAGCAGCAATGGCAAACTTTCCGGCCGAACAATGGAAATCCAGCGTTTGATTGGGCGCTCTTTGCGCTCTGTCGTGGATTTGGAAGTCTTGGGAGAAAAGTCGATTGTTATTGATTGCGATGTGCTTCAAGCCGATGGGGGAACACGTACAGCAAGTATCACTGGTGCTTTCGTCGCCCTGTCTCTAGCAGTACAGCATGAGATGGCTGCCGGCCAATTAGTGGAAAATCCTTTGAGAGAACATTTGGCTGCGATCAGCGTGGGAGTATTGCAAGACGGGACACCTGTGCTTGACTTGGATTACACTGAAGACGTAAATGCTGCGGTGGATATGAATTTAGTGATGACTGAATCGGGAGAATTTGTAGAGATTCAGGGAACAGGCGAAGAACAGACTTTTTCTCGAGAAGATTTACTTTCCATGCTGAATTTAGGAGAGAATGGCATCTTTGATTTGATCCGGCTGCAAAAAGAAGCACTGGAAACCTCTGCTGCTCCAGTATACAGCGCTTCTAAAAATGATATTTTAATTGCCACCCATAATGCGGGCAAAGCAAAGGAATTTGAAGCTATGTTTGCTGAAAAAGGATTTAGGATCAAAACACTGGAAGATTTTCCGGAAATCCCTGAAGTAGAAGAAACTGGCAGTACCTTTGAGGAAAATGCCCGCTTGAAAGCTGAAACGATTGCCGCAAGATTAAAATGTATGGTCCTAGCAGATGATTCGGGATTGATCGTAGATGCGTTAGGAGGACAGCCTGGGGTGTACTCTGCCCGTTTTGCGGGAGAGGCACACAATGATGCTGCAAATAATGCCAAACTTTTGCATGAGCTGACGGGTGTCCCTAAAGAAGAACGGACTGCTCGCTTCCATTGCACCTTAGTTTTGGCTGCACCCAATCGGAAAAGTTTGGTGGTCAATGGGGAAACAGAAGGAAGAATCCTGACTATTCCTCGGGGAGAAAACGGTTTTGGCTATGATCCGCTATTTTTGGTGGAAGAAATGGGGAAATCCATGGCAGAATTAGCACCAGAAATAAAAAATAAAATAAGCCATCGTGCCAAAGCTATTCAAAATTTGACAAAAGTTTGGGACGATTGGTTGGAGGACTAGCCACTATTTTTAGAGAATAACAGTCTCTAAAATCCCAGCATCAGACCATCAAGAAGAGGAGAATAGAGATGAAATATTTAGTAGTCAGTGACAATCATGGAGACTATTTTGTATTAAAAGAGTTAGCCGATAAGTATCGTGGAAAAGTAGATGAGATGTTCCATTGCGGTGATTCTGAGTTATCACCTACAGACCCGATTTGGAATGATTTTCATGTAGTGACAGGCAACTGTGATTACGATTCAAGATTTTCAAATAGTCAAACCTTATCTAATGGATTAGATAAGATATATATGACTCATGGACATCGGAGCAGTGTTCGTTTTGGCTTGCAGCATTTATTTTATGAAGCCGAAGAATCAGGAGCCAATATTGCTTTATACGGACATACCCACCAGTTGTTTGCTGAGTTAGTCGAGAACATCCTCATCGTTAATCCCGGGAGCATCAGTCAGCCTAGGGGAAGATTTCGTGTGAAAACTTACGCTATCATAGAAAGCACGCCGGAAAAATATATCGTTTCTTATTTTAATGAACAACATCAGCCTTTACCGGAACTAACTCAGGAATTTAAAAGATAAGAACATGAGGATTTACTAAAAAAAGATTGAATAAAGTGTGAAAAGGCTTTTAATTTAGATTTAATTCGCTACAATGAAGTTGAGTGAAAAGGAGGCAATCTTAAATGATTGGAAGTACAATAGAAAATCTTTTATTAGAAAATCAGAGTGATTTTCTGATCAGTGCAGATAAAGTGGCCCATGTGATGGACACCAACCCGCTTACCCATGCATTGTTAGTTCTTTCGAAAGTTCGTTATTCTAAAATTCCAGTATTAAACGCCCAAGATGAATTGGTCGGATTTATCGGCTTGACAAATATCGTAGATGAAATGTTTGATTTAGATGAAGTAGAACCAAATAATCTGAATGATAAAAAAGTTGCCGATGTGATGGATGTGGATATTACATTTATCAACAACACCTCTGATGTGGAAAGACTTTTCCATCTGGCAGTGGACCATCCGTTTATTCCAGTTTCTGACGAGAACAATAAGTTCATGGGAATCGTCACACGAAAGGAACTACTCAAAGCGGTGAATCATCTGATGCATACTCTTGGTAATGACTATGATTTGAAACCTAAAAAAGTTGAGATCCGGAAATTTGGTTAGTAAATATTTATCAAAATAAGCTTTTAAATGAAAGCACAATAAATTCTTTTGTTCACTGAATTTATTGTGTTTTTTTATGCACTTTCATAAAATCGAGATTTATGACGAAAAAATTTAATGTGACTAATTTATTTAAGGAATTTGATGATTTTAGGTTATGCCATATTGTTCAGTAGAAGAGATTCAATGATATAATAGTGTAAGAGGACGGAAAAGATGCCAAAAATTTGTTGCAGGCGAGGTGGTATGATGAAAATTATTTCAGCGATTGACTCGATGAAGGGGTCTTTATCCAGCGTTGAGGCAAATAAAATCATTGAAGAAGTATTTATGTCAGAGGAAGTTCAGGTCAAGAAAATTGCGATTGCAGACGGTGGCGAAGGAACAGTGGAAGCTTTTATCACTAATTACACTGGCCAATATGAACAGATATCTTGTCAGAATTTAAGAGGGAAGGTCGGGACATCGTTTTTCGGCTGGTTGGCGCAAGAAAAAATTGCCGTCATCGAATCTGCGTTGACTTGCGGGATTCAGTTTCTTGATGGTACTGACAGAACACACCCAAGTCAGACAAATTCGGCCGGACTGGGAGAATCTATCTTGGCTGCTTTGGACAAAGGAGCCAAGACCATCATCATCGGGCTTGGCGGTACAGGAACTGTGGATGGTGGCATGGGGGCAATGCATGCGTTAGGGGTAGAATTTTTTGATATTTCTGGCAATGTACTTTCGCCAAAAGGGGAGAATTTAGGTCTTGTCCGTCAAGTCTCAAAAGAGAATTTAGACGCTAGAGTAAACAATGTTGAATTTATTATTGCCGCCGACGTGGAGAGCCCCTTGACTGGACCCACAGGCGCGGTCTATATGTTTGGCACACAAAAAGGGATCAAACAAGAAGAATTAAAAACATATGAAACGATGATGATAAATTATGAGCAGGTACTTTTAGACGGAGATACCCCGCAAAAAGGGGACGGGGCAGCCGGAGGGTTAGGAATAGCCTTGCGTAAATTATTGAATGCTAAAATGGTACGAGGCTTTGATTTGATTGCTCACTATTCCGCTTTGGAAGAAGAAATACGCACTGCAGACTTGGTTATTACAGGTGAGGGAAAAATAGACAGCCAAAGTCTGCAAGGAAAAGTACCGATTGGGATTGGTCAAATAGCAAAAAAATATCAGCTGCCGGTGATTGCTTTTGTTGGTTCTGTTGAGGGAGATCCCGCTATTTTTCATTTGAATGGATTAGATGTAGTTATACCAATCGTTGATAGAATTTCATCTTTGGGTGAAGCGATGAAGAATGCAAAAGGAAATTTAAAAAGGGCAGCCATGCGGACGAAACAACTTTTGTTTTTGCTGAAATAAAAATTTTATGATTTTCTGGTTACAGAATTAGGGTGTATTCCACAAAAATCCGGAACCATAAAAAGTTCCGGACGTGATTAATTTGCTAAGGTTATCGGCGAAGAAGGAATTTCTATACCTTCTTTAGCAATAGCTTCGATGTATTCTTCTAAAAATTTTGACTGGACCTTTATTTGGGCGCCGTTGAGTGTCCCGATAGTCACTCTGATTGCCAGTGAACCGTTGCCTAAATCAATGACACCCATGATTTCAGGGGGAGAAGTGATTTCTGGGAATTGCGGTGTTAATACCTCGTTCACTTGTGCCATAATAGCCTTGATTTTTTCAATATCATTTGAGGGAGCGACGCGCAACTGAACAATAGCCAGTCGATTAGCCTTAGATAAATTGCTCACGACTAGAATACTTCGATTGGGAATATAATGCATGACACCATCCCCACTTTTTAATTGTGTCGTACGCAGTCCCACTGATTGAACCGTTCCCTCGAAATTTTCAATTTTTACGTAGTCTCCAACTTCGATCTGCTTTTCGAAAATAATAAAAAAGCCGGTAATAAAATCACTGATAAACCCTTGTGCTCCCAATCCGATGGCAACTCCGACGATTCCTGCTCCTGCTAAAAGAGACCCGACTGGAATCCCGATGATGGATAAAAGCGTGTAAAGATAAACAAAGAATAAAATGTATTGGAAAATATTTTTTGACAGGGCGTATAAAGTCTCAGTTCTGGTTTCACTTTGTTTTTCCTTTAGTTTATAACTATCAAACGACTTGCGTATGAATCTATTCCCGATGCGATGGGTAAGGATGATCAGGAAAGTAGTGATTAAAATAATGATGCCTTTGGAGATAAACAAAGCAAAGAGGCTTTCCCAGTCTATTTTTTGCCAGTAATTTGCAAAAGCACTGATTTTTTTAGTTGTTTTCTCAGTGACTGACACATCTGAACTTTGTGTTGCTGTTAAAAAAAGAAGGTTGGAAACCAAAGAAAAAACTCCTTTCACGTTTAAGATACTATCACTATTGTAACAAAAAAATGGTGAAAAAAAAGTTACAAATGGTTATTGTAATTAGTTGAGAAAAGACAATGTAAGTGGTATGCTAAAAAAAAGTGTTGGAAAACGATAGAAAAGAGGAATGTGAAATGACCGGTACTGAGATTGCTGCTTTGATTGCTGCTATAGCATTTGTTATTTTAGTGGTAGTGCTCGTGGTGGTGTTGATGAGCTTATTGCCAAAATTAAAGCAGACATTAGATATGACCAATGAAACCATCACTAAAGCGCAAGCGATAGTGGATGAGACAACTAATACGATACAAGTGGTAACGAAGGACGTCAACGTTCTGGCTCATCAAGTAGAAGACCTGCTTGTAAAGAGTAATGAATTGCTGGCGGATGTGACTAGTAAAGTCGAAACGATTGATCCGCTGTTTGATGCAGTGGCAGAACTGAGTGAGAGTGTATCAGACTTAAATAGATCCAGCCGTCATATGGCCAATAAGCTTGGTGCAGTAGGCAGTGGCGCAGCAAAAGCGACGGTAGCTTCAAAACTTGGGAAGACGGCAGTTAACTTTTTTAAAAAATAGATTTTAGGAGGACAAAGGATATGGGTAAGAAAAGCAGTGGATTTTTATTAGGGGCAGTTATCGGAGGAACAGCAGCTGCATTTACGGCATTACTTTTGGCACCAAAGTCAGGAAAAGAAACAAGGGAAGAGTTGCTCAAAAAAATTGATGATTTAAAGGATAAAACTTATGAATATGGTGAGTATGCGAAGCAAAAAGGGGCAGAGTATTCGGAATATACGATGAACAAAGCACATGAGTTTCATGATTCCACTCTGAACACGTTGAAACAACAAACATCTGACTTGAAAAAAGAGTTCAAGGAAACGGTGGCAGACGCTAACTGGGAAGAAAGATTAGATGATTTGGTGGACGACGCAGAGGATATTGTGCTTGACGTTGAGGACATGACTGAAGAAGTAGCAGATACAGTTGTGGAACTAAAAGATAATGTCAAAGATGCGGGGGAAGAAGTCGCTGAAACAATTGTTGACGAAGCCAAGGAAGTTTCAGAGGATGTCCAAGACAAAATAAAACAAGAGACTGAAGAATAGCAGACGACACCTTCTTAAAGGAGAACCTTTAGGAGGGTGTTTTCTTCTTTTTCGAAGGATTCTGTTAAACTACACTTGCTTAATGAAAATATTTTTGAAAAAGTGTATAGTATTATTATGCGTGTGTATAAAAAATAGGAGGATAAAAAGATGAACGAAACAATTAAAACCCAGTTAGATCACCGTACGATTCGAAAATTTTTAAATGAAGAAGTTTCCCAAGATGATTTTAATACATTGATTGAAGTGGCACAACGGACGGCTACCAGTAACTTTATGCAAAGCTATTCTATTATTCAAGTGACCGACCAGTCACTCAAGGATGAAATCGCAAAAATTTGCAATCAAACTTATGTGGCTGAGGCACCGTGCTTGTTGATATTTGTGGCTGATCAGCATCGTAACCACCAAATCGCTGCGGAGGAAAATCAAAACACTGACGTTTTGGCACAATTCGACCGGTTTATGGTGGCGATGACAGATGCCTGCCTTGCTGCTCAAAATGTTGTAGTGGCGGCTGAAAGTTTAGGTTACGGGACAGTTTATTTAGGCAGTATCGGCAACGATAGTCAAAAAATGGTTGAATTGTTAAACTTGCCTGATTATGTTTTTCCGGTATTGGGACTGGGTATCGGGAAGCCGGCGGAGGCACCATCGCAAAAACCGCGACTGCCTAAAGAAGTGGTACTTCATACCAATAGTTATGAGACCACGGAGAATATACATGAAGCTTTAGCGGACTATGATGCGTTAGTAGAAACTTATTATGATTCAAGAGATACCAATAACCGTTTGGACAGCTTTACTAAACAAATCGTGACTGGCATGTCACGTCAGTTGGCTAAACGGAAAGATTTGCTGGAAAATGCTAAAAAGCAAGGCTTTATTTTAAAATAAGGTGACATATTTTTAGATAAGCCTTAAGTGGTAAAAGAGATTGTTTATCAACGACTATAACTCCTGTTTGTTAGCTAATATTTTACTATAAACTGTCTACGGAAATTGCGTAGGCAGTTTTTTGTCGGAATATTCTATCCTTAAAATAAATGGTTGACTTTTTATTGAAAAGTATTAAAATATTCAGCAATAAAAGGGGGAATAATGGAACATTTGATATGAAAAAAATTGATAATATTGCGGAAAGTTTGAAAAGTTGACTAATGGTATATGATTGTCAATTAACTGCTTCTTACATGTGATTTGTGAAGCTGTTGAAAGATAATCAGAAAGGAACACATAATGATTTTTAAAATAATCGTAGCACTACTCCTATTGTCAGGGGGATCATGGCAAATTTACTCGACGAGGCACTATCTAAAACATCTCCAAGCGCATGGAGATGAGAATACATCTCCATTTTCTCCAGCAGCATTGTATTTTGGCTATTTTTATGGCGTAGTTTTTATTCTACTTGCTATTTCAATCGTTATAAATTAAGTAGGATTATTGGATGGTTCAAACAGACGTGATGATTCGTTAAAAATATGTATTTGGAAGATAAAAAAGCCGAAAAGTTGCGAGACTTTTCGGCTTTTTTCTTTTAAACGAAAAATATTTTGAGATTAAAAACATGGGTGGCACATCTTTCTGACAAAACAAACAATTCTCAATCATGGGTTTCTCATTATGTATTCCACATCATTCGTATCTTTGATTCTCTTTTCGTCTACTCTAGTGAATGTTTCGCTAAAACCATCGGCACTAATGACATACTGGTCTCCGGAAATTTTGATGTTAAGATTGTTGTATGTTTCCATCGTATCAACTTTGCCTTTTTCTTTTCGCTCATCCTTGCTTTTTTCGATTTTTTCAGCTTCTGATGTGACTAAGTCTTTATATCTTTTTATGACGTCGACACTATTGTTTTCCTCTGAAAAAGTAATATAGGCATAGGATAAGTCAGCCGTTGGATCAAAAGCCATCTCAAACCTTTTATCTAGCAAGTCCTTCGAAGATAAGTTATTTCCACTTTTCGTAGAATTCTTCATTAAAAGAAAAACACTAAAACTTATTAGCAACACTAAAAATATACTTGCACCCACAACAATACTTTTTCTTGTTTTCTTATTTTTATCCTTCATATTTTCTCCTTTATCCCGTTGACTAAGAAACACCACATATTTGGCAACATCATCAAAACTTTATGATTTTTAAATGTCCCACCCATGAAAAATTCTTTCTAGGAAATATGTATTGGCAACTGTCGATCTAGCTTTTCTCCAGAGTTCATACAATCAACAAAAAGTAGTTTTCAGGCACTGTTCTCAGAGAAATTGTTGAAGCAACAGTAGGAAAGAGAGGCAACAGAATAATTTTTGTGTCAGGTTTTTCGACTAATATCTAA
The DNA here is from genome assembly GCF_003987645.1 of Vagococcus elongatus. GTDB lineage: Bacteria > Bacillota > Bacilli > Lactobacillales > Vagococcaceae > Vagococcus_A > Vagococcus_A elongatus. The sequence goes on along the minus strand of NZ_NGKA01000007.1, from coordinate 70,313 downwards.
GCATCATAAGTTCTAACGTACAAATTTGGCACGTTATCAAAAAAATAAAGGTTTCTACATCTCTATTTTATCTCAAAAGTAACGGAATTGATAGCGCTTCCTTTGCGTATGAAGATAAAACAAATGTGTTTGACTTGTTTTTGTTAAAACTAAGCAATTCAAGAATAGCCTAGCTGATTTGCTTAATTTTATACGAGAGGGACTCTTAGTAACCTGGCAAACTATTTGTTTTGGAAAAAAATATAAAGTGTATTTAACTTATTGGCATAGTCAGTATAACCCAAGACATCATGAAAAATAGACAGAATTTCTTCCACTTGTTTGCTCCCTTGTTTGTTCCCCGTCTTCATAGTAAAAATCCCTTGAACAAATTTTGCAAATAAATCATTATGGATATAACTTGTATCATGTTGGGAGGCAATTCGGGAAAAATAAAAGGATAAGATTTTTTCAGCATGGCCTAAATTATTATTTTGTATCAGCTTTAAGGCAAAGTGAAGGGCCAAGTCATTCCGCCACTGATTTATTTCAAAGGAGGGATGTCTTTTTTTCAGCAATTGGTTCCCGTAGATGAAAGCTTCCTCATCTTCGAAAAAAAGATACATGTAGGTTCCCAAGAACAATTCAAATTTTCCCCACTGTTCGATTTTTCTCAGGTGTTCTAAAATCGGTGCAGCATCCATCTCATAAACTGCATGAAAAGAATGGTTATAGTAAAATTTTCCCACTAAGCTGACTAAGAAAAAACGTTTTTCTCTGGTTTCAGCAAAGCTCTTTTCGTTTTCTTCAATAAATTTTTTTAAAAGAAAAGAATTGCCGGAATTGAAGGCGACATCCAAGTCATACTCCACAGACTTTAACCAAACATCAATGGTGTTATCAGTTTCTGAAACAAATTCAATCATTGTGGTATCCACCCGGGCGAGCAACTCTAGAAAATTATTCAAACTGATGTCGCTCATGTTATTTTCAAATTTACGCAAAAATTGGGGTGAAATGATTCCATGTGCTACTTCTTTAGCTGTCAACCCCTTATTTTTCCTGATATTCAGGAAAATTTCTCCTGTACTAGTCATGACTATCCCTCCAAGTAACTATAGTGTTATTCTCTATTGAAATCTGCGAAAATTCAAGTGTTTATACCTTATTTTGAAAAGATAGTATCTTTTTCCCCATTTTCTTCGAGTTTTTGTCTATCCTTAAGTTCAGATTGGAAGGAGTGGAATGATTATGAAAGCTGAAACATTAAGCGAACAACTATTTTTATTAGCAATGAATAAAAGGGGCGGTATCAACGGCAGTCAGTTTCATGCACAACTTGCTCTGGTGATGGCTGGACTGCTGGATCTGCAAGAAGCCGGTATGATTGTTTTGGATGAAAGAAGTGTGAGATTAAAAAAAGGGGAGTTATCAGGGAGATTTATATTTTTACAGCCGTTGCTGGACGTGTTGAAAGGAATAAGTAAACCTACTTTAAAAAAAGTTGCTGACGTCTATTGCGGTACATTCACTGACAAAGAATTAAAAAAATATTTACAAGGAATCAGAAAAGAGATGCAGCAAAAAGGGTTACTTAATGTGACTAAGGAAAACAGCTATCTTGGAGAAAAATCAGTCTATACCGCAAATGATACTGAGGTACAGTTAATTTTAAAAAATCTTGAGTTAAACTTGGAGAAAGCTATCTTCGATGAAAAGGGGATACACCTGTGGATTTTGTTGGAGCAAGGGAAATTGTTGAACAAATATTATCCCAAAGATAAAATAAAAAGCTTCCATAAAAGGTGGGACCAGTGTCAAAATCAGTCATTGTTGAAAGGTTTCGGGGTCATGAAAAAAGAAATTGAAGGAATGTTTTGGACCTTGATGATTGCTGCCAGTATCTAAAAAGAGAAATTTAATGAGAGTATAGTATCATGTTAAAAAATCAGGAGGAGTTGTTGTTATGGAAAAAATGGTTAAAGAAGTCACTTATAATAGTATCATGGTCAATATTTTAGGATTTTTGTGTGTTCTGCCTTTATTGGCAAGTTATATGGTCGTTTATAGAAAATGTTTTTACGGAAAGTTAACAGATACGGACATCAATATTACCCTACTTATTATCATCTTGCTGCTTATTTCAATGTTAATTCATGAAGCATTGCACGGGGGCGGCTGGGTGTTGACCAAAGGATGCACACTTAAAAATATTCATATAAAATTTAATTTTATGATGGCATCATGTCACTGTGATAAACCTTTAACAGGAAGTAAGTATATGTTTGGATTGGTACTCCCGTTCCTTACTTTAGCTGTAGGGACAACCTTATTGTCCTTTGTTTACCCGAGTACTCTCACATTATTTGCCACCCTTGTGAATATCGCTTTATGCGGTGGAGATATTTTGTTGTTCTTTAGAATGTTTCCTTACCGTCACCAAAAGATTATCGACCATCCCACTAAAGCTGGTTTTGCAGTAGTAGAATAAAAAGAAAAAAACCTAGACAGCCATCAGCTTCAAGATTGCTGTCTAGGTTTCAATTGATTTAAGGAAAAACATTCTTTTTATATATTTTCCTGCCATTCTTTTCTTAAAATCCCAAATTTTACTGAATCATAATAGTTTCCCTGCCAGAATCTTACTTGGCGGATGACGGCTTCTTTTTTCATCCCCAATTTTTCGCCCATTCTGAGAATTCTGTGATTGCCTGACCAAGTGGTAAAGCCTACTCTTTGAATATAAGGGTATGTATCAAATAAATAATCCATCCAAATTTTGCACGCCTCAGTTCCGATGCCCTTTCCCCAATGCTGTTCTTGATAGATCACTAAGCCGTATTCAAGCCATTGCATCAATTCGCCATCTTCCCAGTAATGAGAAATCAGTCCAATCGGCTGCTCATCGACAACGATGACTGCGGTGGCATCCAAAGGCATAACCTTTGTTGTATAATAGAGGATAAATTCTTCATAAGTATAAACAGGGTCATTGAAATAAGGGCCATTCCAATTCATCCATTCTAAAGATTGATTGTAGGCAATTTGCCAAAGTGTTTCCAAATCTTCATTTTTAATTGAACGAAGGGTAAGATTTTTTCCGTTTAAGTTTAATGTCATTTATTAGGTTCTCTCCTGTTCATTTGATTTTTGATAGTTTTAGTCGTTTGATTTTCATGCTAATTTCATTTTTCATTTAAAATAAATTGGAGCTAGTATATCATTTTAGAAGATGGATTAAAAGATACAGACGGAAAAATGAAATATTTCCTGAATTTAATTGACAATTAGCACTCAAGAGCCTTAGAATTGTAAATATGAAAAAACTATTATATTATTTTCATTTTTTCTAATGTTTTTCTCATAACTTGCATAAATAACTCGAAATTTTCAAAGCCAACCATTCATTTGTAAACTAATCATTAAAGGAACTAAAATTAAAAGGGGAGAAAAAGTTTCTGATGCTGGAAATACTGTTAAAAACTAGAGGATTAATTTTTTTTTTCCAAACTAAATATTTTTTTAAAAACCTTGTAAAAAAAAGTTATTCAGTATAGAATTGGCATTGGAAGCGTTATCTTTTTAGGAGGTAGGTTTTACTTGCTTCTTTTACGATTTGTCATAGCTAAGTATGGATTAGTTAGCAAAATTTTATTAGTGGTTGTTCAAGTTGTGTAAGTTTTTCATCATATCACGTCTCTAGAAGGTGTTGGAGAGGTGTGTGGTTTTGAGGGAATAAAGGGGGGAATAAAATAACTTCATAGTCATTGATTTTCGCAATCTAGGAAGGAGAAGATAAGATGGATAAAAAAACAGCTTTATATGATACACACATAAATCTAAAGGCAAAAATGGTCCCTTTCGGTGGTTTTTCTATGCCGATTGAATATCAGGACAGCGGCGTGCTGAAAGAGCATCTGGCTGTAAGAAATGAGGCGGGCATCTTTGATGTCTCCCACATGGGGGAATTCTTCATCGAAGGAGAAGGAGCCGTTGCAACGTTACAAAAAATATTTACAAACGATTTTTCAAAAATGAAAAACGGTGGTATACGCTATACATTGATGTGTAATGAAAAAGGCGGCATCATAGAAGATTTATTGGTTTATAAGTACTCTGACCAGAAATTTATGCTAGTAGTCAATGCAGCCAACCATGACAAAGATTTTAATTGGATTCAAGAGCATCTCTTGTCGAATACAACCTTGACGGATCGTTCAGAAGAGATTGGTTTGCTGGCAGTACAAGGCCCCCGTACAAAAGAAATTTTCGAAAAAATATGTCGTGCGGAAGAATTGCCGGAAAAATATTATACTTTTAAAGAAAATGTCGAGATTGCTGGAGTTAAAGCTGATATTTCAAGAACGGGCTACACCGGCGAATTCGGATACGAAGTTTATTGTCGCACAGAAGATTTGTTAACAATTTTTGAAAAAATAATGGCAGCAGGGGAACCTTTAGGATTGCTTCCTAGCGGTCTTGGTGCACGAGACACCCTGCGTTTGGAAGCCGGTATGCCGCTTTATGGTCATGAAATGAACGAAGACATCACCCCAGTAGAAGTAGATCTAGGTTTTGCGGTAAAGCTTGCTAAAGAAGATTTTATTGGCAAAGATGCCATTGCTGCAGCCCAAAACAGTGAAAAAGTCAGAGTAGGTTTGGAAGTTGTAGGCCGGGGAATCGTCAGAGAAGAAGCTGAACTACTTTTAGCTGATGAAAAAGTTGGTTTCACCACCTCAGGGACGTTCTCTCCAAGTATGAAAAAAGGTATCGCCATGGCTTTTGTCGACCGGGATAAGAGTGAAATCGGAACGGTCTTCGATGTGAAAATCAGAAATCGGGTACTACAGGCAAAAATTGTTACAATGCCTTTTAATTTTAAAAATCAATAAAAATCTTATCAGGAGGAATATTAACATGAAAAATCCAGAAAATTTGAAGTACAGCAAGTCTCATGAATGGTTCAAGGAGTTGACAGAAACATCAGGACAAGTTGGGCTGACTTTCTTTGCTCAGGAAGAATTGGGAGATATCGTTTATCTGACTTTGCCGGAAGAAGGAGATGAAGTTGCCCAAGGAGATGTGGTCTGTGATATCGAATCAGTCAAAGCTGTTTCTGACATCCATTCACCTGTCAGCGGAACCATCACGAAAGTCAACGAAGCTCTTTTGGATTCACCAGAGTTAGTCAACGAAGCTCCTTTTGACACATGGTTATTTGAAATTGAAGAAATCACTGCTAAAGATGATTTATTGAACGCAGAAGAATACACGAAGTTTGTTGAAGAGGAGGCATAAACTCATGGGAAGATACAGTCCGATAACGACTTCTGACCAGGAATTAATGCTGGCAAAATTAGGATTGTCATCAATCGATGACCTTTATAAACAAGTGTCAAAAGATTTATTGATCGATGGGCTGGATATCCCTTCAGGCAAGTCGGAGATGGAAGTACGTCAAATAATGACAGATTTGGCTGCTAAAAATAAAGTGTATCGGAGTATTTTTAGAGGAGCTGGTGCTTACAACCATTATATTCCTGCGTTAGTCAAGCAAATCGTAAGTAAGGAAGAATTTCTAACGACTTATACTCCTTATCAAGCAGAGATTAGTCAAGGTGTTCTTCAGTCGATTTTCGAGTATCAGACAATGATTTGTCAGCTGACGGGCATGGAAATCGCCAATGCTTCGATTTATGATGGTGCAACAGCGGCGGCAGAAGCGGTCAATATGACGATGACACGCAAGCAAAACAAAATCCTGATAAGTGAAACTGTTCATCCGATGACGATTGAGACCATTCAAACATATGCAAATAGTGTGAATAATGAAGTTATCATCGTTCCTCAAAAAGACGGGGTTACAGATGTGGAAAAGTTGGCAGCTATGCTGGAAGATGACGTGGCATGTTTTGTCCTGCAGCAGCCAAACTATTTCGGACAAATCGAAGAAGCAGAGAAAATAGGAGCATTGCTCAAGGAAAATAAACAGAAATTCATTATGTCCATAAATCCGGTAGCGGGTGTGAAGTTGAAAACACCATTCGAGTGTCAAGCTGACATCGCAACAGGAGAAGGACAGCCTCTTGGGTTAGATTTAGCATTTGGCGGACCATATTTAGGATTCTTAGCCGCCAGTAAAGAATTTTTACACAAGATTCCGGGAAGAATTGTGGGAGAGACGGAAGATACTGAAGGCAAGCGCGGCTATGTCTTAACTCTTCAAGCAAGAGAACAGCATATCCGAAGAGAACGCGCCTCCTCAAATATTTGTTCTAATCAGGCTCATTGTGCGTTGACTGCTTCTGTTTATATGACAGTGATGGGGCCGGAAGGATTAAAAGATGTTGCCCGTCAATGTTACTCAAAAACTCATTACTTAGCGGATGCCTTGACTCAAATTCCAACGATTGAACTCAAATATCCGGGAGAATTTTTCCATGAATTTGTGACAACTTCAACTAAACCAGCCATAGATATTTTGGAAAAGCTGGATGAAGAAAATATTTTAGGCGGTTATCCGTTGAATGAGACAGATATTTTATGGTGCGCAACTGAAATGAATTCAAAAGAGGATATCGACCGATTAGCCTCAATCGTCAAGGAGGTAATGTAGAAATGAAATTGATTTTTGAGAAAAGCAAACATGGTATTAAAAATGATATGCTCCCTCCTTTGGATGTTCCGGAAGTCGAACTGCCTACAATGCTGCAAAGAAAGCAGGCGTTAAACTTACCAGAAGTTGCCCAGCCGGATATCACACGTCATTATTCAGCTTTGGCTAAACGAACGCATGGTGCCAATGATGGTTTTTATCCATTAGGTTCATGTACCATGAAATATAATCCAAAACTAAATGATGAGATGGCGTCACTGCCTAATTTTACAAAAATCCACCCGCTTCAGCCAGTGGAAACTGTTCAAGGGGCTTTAGAAGTGTTTGCCTTAGCAGAAAAATATTTATGTGAAATCACTGGTATGGATAAGATGACTTTCCAGCCAGCTGCAGGTGCCCATGGTGAGTTGACGGGATTAATGATTATCAAAGCGTATCACACTGCTAAAAAAGATTTTAAACGTAATAAAATCATCGTGCCAGATTCTGCTCACGGAACGAATCCAGCTAGTGCATCCATGGTGGGATACAAAACAGTTAATGTACCTTCTGATGAGAACGGCTGTGTCGACCCGGAAGAGTTGAGAAAAGTAGTTGGTGATGATACGGCAGGTATTATGCTGACTAATCCTAACACGTTAGGAAAGTATGAAGAAAATATTTCAGAAGTGACGAAAATCGTTCATGATGCCGGCGGATTGAACTATTATGATGGTGCCAATCTGAATGCGGTTATGGGAGTGGTACGTCCCGGGGACATGGGCTTTGATGTGATTCATTTAAACTTGCATAAGACATTTTCTACGCCCCACGGCGGCGGCGGACCGGGATCTGGTCCAATCGGAGTGAAAAACATTTTGGAACCATTCTTGCCAAACGATCATCCTGTCCAAGAAACTTCAGGAAAATTCAATCTGATGAAACCAGAACAATCAATCGGCCGCGTCAAAGGGTTCTACGGACACTTCCTTGTGGACGTTCGCGCATTGACTTATATCTTATATCTAGGGGCAGAAGGCATACCGCATGCTGCGAAAACGGCTGTATTGAATGCTAATTATCTGATGGAAGGTTTGAAAGAGTTTTATAAAGTAGGTTATCCGGGAATCTGTATGCATGAGTTTGTTTTAAGTCTGAAAGACATAAAAAAAGAAACAGGTGTGACAGCTCTGGATGTGGCAAAAATGATTTTGGATTATGACATGTATCCGCCAACGATGTATTTCCCTACGATCGTGCCGGAAGCTTTGATGATTGAACCGACGGAAACTGAATCAAAAGAGACACTGGATGAGGTCATCAGAATCTATGGGGAAATTCACGAAACTATCTATAGTGATCCTGAAAAAGTCAAATCAGCCCCTCATCGAATGGTAGTGAAACGCTTGGATGAGGTCAAAGCAGCACGACAGCCGAAATTAGCTTATCAGTTTGATTGAGAAGGCGGGGGATTTAGATGAAGACATATGATGTGGGAATTATCGGTGCGGGACCGGGAGGCTATGTAGCGGCAATCAGAGCAGCTCAATTAGGGTTGTCAGTGTTGCTGGTAGAAAAAGACAACGTCGGCGGCACTTGCTTAAATCGCGGTTGTATTCCTACAAAAACTTTACTAGAAAGCAGCGGGGCTTATCGTAAACAGGGCCAATTATCTGAACTTGGGATTCAAACGGCAGATTCAACCTATGATATGACGGCAATTTATTCTAGAAAAGATCGTTTAGTGAATCAAATCAGAACTGGTGTTGAGACATTATTAAAGAAAAATAAAATCCAGTTAGCAATTGGTGAAGGCATCATTACTGGTGCAACGCAAATTGAAGTCGCAGGGGAAACGTATGAAGCTGAACATATTATCATTGCTGCCGGGTTGACCCCGGCACTCCCCCCGATCAAAGGAGTGGAGCTGTCAGAAGTGGTCACTAGCGATGATATTTTAACGGTTCCTGAAACGCTTGACGAAATCGTCATTGTGGGCGGAGGCGTCATCGGTGTAGAAATAGCTTCATTTTATAACGATTTAGGTTGTAAGGTGACAATTTTAGAAGCCATGCCGAGAATACTGGCTACCTTTGATCGGGAAATTTCCCAGAATCTATCTATGATTTTAAAACGGCGTGGAGTAGAAATAAAAACCAATGTGAATGTGACCGGATTTTCAAAAGAAAACTCTCAAATAGCCTGCACCTACGAAGAAAAAGATGAGATGAAAAAAGTAGTGTCTGACAAAGTGCTGATGGCGACTGGACGTCGGGTTTCTCAATCGAAGTTATTTTCAGAAGATTTGGGAATAAAGACAGAACGAGGTTTTATCGTAGTGGATGACGATTTTAAGACTTCTGTTCCATCCATCTATGCCATTGGAGACATTGTGGCAGGCAATACACAGCTTGCCCATGTGGCTTCTGCTCAAGGTATTAATGTTGTGTCCCAAATAGCTAATCAAGCGCCCCCCTACGATCTGGATGTTATTCCCGGCTGTGTGTATACAACACCGGAAATTGCCAGTGTGGGATTATCTGAAGCAGAAGCAAAGGAAAAAGGTTTTGATGTGGAAATCGGAAAATATGTTTTAAGCGGCAACGCCCGTCATATGATCAAAGGAGGAGACCGCGGCTTTATTAAGATAATTACTGAAAAGGAATCTGGCAAACTGCTTGGAGCAGTGATTATGGCAGATACAGCCACTGAAATGATTAGTGAATACAGCACAGCCATCGTTAACAAATTAACCACCGAGGAGATGTTGTCCGTCATTCATCCTCATCCAACGGTGCACGAAGGAATAATCGAGGCACTGGATAATATTTCCAAAAGGGGTATTCATTCAATCCCACGGTAATATAAATCATTAAGCCAAAACAGCCTAGATTTCTGTAAAATAAAATAGTTTTGTTACATTAATATGCTTACCGTATTTTGCTTAATTTTGTTCACTTTTTGGATACACTGCCGATAAAATAATAGTTATACCACTCTCATTGTATATTTTCAGAAATCTAGGTTATTCCATGAAAATTTAAATTGAAGAACATTATGAAAAATGGGGTGGAATTTATTGGATCAGTTTATAGAGTTTATCAATACGATTAGGGATTTTTTATGGGATATCATTTTGATATTTTTGCTTATCGGCACAGGTGTTTTTTACACTATTAGAACAAAGTTTGTTCAATTCAGGTATTTTAGGAAAAGTTTCAAGTTGACCTTTGGAAATATCGCATTTTTTGGAGAAAAAGCAGACGATGAGGGAATGACTTCTTTTCAGTCTCTGATGACATCGATTGCAGCACAAATTGGCACAGGGAATCTTGCGGGCGTTGCCACAGCAATGGTTCTTGGAGGACCGGGATCTATTTTGTGGATGTGGATCAGTGCCGTACTCGGGATGGCAATCATTTATTCCGAAGCTACTTTATCACAAATATATCGAGGCAGACGAGGCGGGCAAGTGGTCGGCGGACCAGTATTTTATATTAAAAAAGCTTTCAAAGGCAGGGTGGGACAGGTAATGGCGGCGATGTTTGCCGTCTTTATCATCCTCGCTCTCGGCTTTATGGGCAACATGGTGCAGTCAAATTCTGTTGGAAATGCATTTGAGGCGGCTTTTAATATTCCGGCATGGCTTTCAGGTCTTGTTTTCGGTGTTGCCGGATTGTATGTATTTCTTGGCGGCAGACAACGCGTGGCTGCCGTGACAGAAAAAGTCGTGCCTACCATGGCAGTCTTTTTTTCAATCGTTTCTATTGTAGTGGTCATGATTAACTATAAAGCTATCCCAGAAGCCTTTAAAGATATTTTTCTTGGAGCCTTTAACCCTGAGGCTGTCCTTGGCGGTATTTTGGGAGTTACAGTCAGACAGGCGATGCGCTACGGTGTGGCTCGGGGTTTGTTTACACACGAAGCGGGGATGGGGTCCACTCCTCATGCCCATGCGCTGGCAAAAGTCAAACACCCTGCTGACCAAGGGCTGGTCGCCATGATGGGTGTGTTTATTGACACGATTGTGTTGCTTCCAATGACTGTACTAGTCATACTCACAACGAATTCTTTAGGAGCAATGGAAAACGGTGCATTTTTAGATGGTATCGAACTGACCCAGCATGCATACTCTCAAACAATGGGGGCTTTCGGTTATCCCTTTATTGCCATCTGTGTCGCTCTATTTGCGTATGCTACATGCATAGGCTGGTATTTTTTTGGAGAAGCTAATGTGGAATATTTATTTGGGAAAAAAGCAGTTCCTATGTATGCAGTACTCGTAGCAGTCTTTATGTTTGTCGGCTGTATTTTAAAAGTTGAACTGGTTTGGTCCTTAGCAGATTTATTTAATGGCTTTATGGTCATTCCTAATGTATTGGCGCTATTGATGCTTCATAAAGTCATTGCGAAACATACGAAAGAATATGACCAAGGACTGCCGTATCAGCCAGAAGAAGATGCCTTTTAAGAAGTTAATAGATTTTCTTCAGGAATGATTTACCAGTGTCAGATTTGAATAATTGATTAGCTACCTGATAGGTGATGCAGGTAGCTAATTTTTAAAATTAAAAGATTCAAATTTCACACTGCTAAAAGAAAACCATAGAATGTTAAATGAAAATAGTTTAAAATCTTTGTTGAAAGTTAGAAAAGAGCGGGAGAGAGGAGATTGGTTATGTCGGAAAAAATGCTGAATCAATCAGCAGTAAAGTTTTTACAAGATTTAAGTTCATCATTGCCGGCACCTGGCGGAGGTGGGGCGGCAGCCTATGCCAGCGCCATGGGAACAGCTTTGGGAATGATGGTTGTCAACTTGACCAAAGGAAAGAAAAAGTATGCCCAATATGAAGAAGATCTTGGACAACTATTGGAAAAGTTTGGGGTGACATTGGAAAGATTTATGGAGTTGGTACAAGAAGATGCTGATAATTTTCTTCCACTATCTCAAGCTTATGGGTTAGCTCAAGGAACCGAAAAAGAGAAAAAGCATAAAGAAAAAGTGATGGAAGAGTCTTTGAGACTAGCTTGCAGTGCACCATTAGAGATGATGGAGCTTTCTGTCAAGGCGATGTTTCTATTAGAAGAACTTCTTGAAAAAGGAAGTAAATTAGTTCTCAGTGATGTGGGTGTGGGTGTTGCTATGCTCGAGGCAGGTTTGAAAAGTGCTTCCTTAAATATCTATATCAATGCTAAGTCCATGATGGATGAAAAATATGCAGATGAGATTGTTAACAGGACAGAAAAATATTTATCAGAAGGCGATAAACTTTCAGAAAATATATTTAATCAAGTAAAAAATCGTATCTATTGAAAAAAATAGCAGGTGATTTAAATCAGTAAACAAGAATTACGTAAAGAAATGATTCAGCGTCGAGCGAAATTATCTTTAGCTTATCGCAAGCGGGCAGAAGCCAATATTCTGACAGCTTTAGTCAACTTGGAGCTCTATCAGCGTGCCCAGATGATATTTTGTTATGTGGGGATGACTGATGAAATCGATACTCGGTTATTTATTCAAAAGTTTTTATCACAGGGCAAAAGGGTTTGCGTCCCAAAAGTATTATCACTTGGAGAGATGGCAGCTTTTGAAATCACCGATTTGACAGATTTGGCACTCTCTAGCGGCAAATACCAGATTTTAGAACCTGTTGACGGTTGTCCTGTAGTCGAAAAACATGAAATAGATTTAGGGATTATCCCTTGTATCACTGCTGATGAACAAGGCTTCCGTTTAGGTTATGGCGGAGGGTTCTATGACCGTTATTTGACAGATAGCCAAATGAGCAAAGTTTTGTGTCTTTGGTCTCAAATGGTTGTTTCGGATGTGCCTCGTGAATCCCACGATGTACCTGTCGATTGGCTTATTACTGAAAATGAAGTAAAAAAGATCATCCATCGTTGACTGTTATCAGATTGTTTCTGAACAGATAAACTAAAGATGACAGACAAAATAATGATAAAAATGTTACTATGCAGTAACAAGTGAAGAGAAAGTGAGTGACGTTATTGACGACAAAAATATTAAAAGGGAAAGAAATTGCTGCACCTAAAAACGAAAAAATTAAAGAGAAACTGGCAAAGCTTTCAGAAAAACCCTGTCTGACAATTGTGAGAGTTGGAGAAGATGCAGACCAGATTTATTATGAAAATTCCTGCAAAAAAATCCTAGGAAACTTAGGATTTGATGTAAAGACTGTGACTTTAGCAGAAGACGTGGCGCAAGAAGTTTTTGACAGCAATTTTACTAAAGTGAATGATGATCCTGATGTTCATGGGATTTTACTATTAAAACCTCTGCCTGCTCACTTATCTGATCATTACGCCAGCCAAATCGTCAAAGCAGAAAAAGATGTTGATTGTTTTGGCGAGAAAAATATGCTGGGTATTTACAAAGGAGATTTTTCAAAATTCATTCCTTGTACTGCGCAAGCATGTCTGGATATTTTAGATTTTATAGGGGTTGAATTATCCGGAAGTCGTGTTGTGATGGTGGGTTATAGTATGGTGGTCGGGAAACCTCTTGCTTTGGCCTTAATGGGCCGGGGAGCAGTAGTGAAGATTTGCCGAAGTACTACAAAAGATTTAAAGAGGGAAACAAGGGATGCTGAAATAGTCATCAGCGCTATTGGTATTCCCCATCATATCGAAGCTGACCAGCTAGATGAAAATGCCATAGTTATTGATGTGGGGATTAACGTAACTCCAGAAGGTAAAGTTGTTGGAGATGTGGTCTATGAAGAGGCAGTAAAAAAAGTTGCTGCTATTACACCAGTACCAGGAGGTGTTGGCACAGTAACTAATGCTGTTCTTGCAGAAAATGTATTGAAAGCCTATGAGCTGTTAAAATAATAAAGCAAAAGAGAATCGGAACGGTTAGTTCCAGACTCTCTTTTTTTATGCTAAATAAATTATGATTGCTGGCTGTTTGCCGGTGCTGCAGATTTTTTGATGTCTGCTCTGATTAAAAATGATAGTATCAAGGCAATAGCTGACATTACGATGAAAATAACAATAGCAGACGAATAAGACCCTGTTTTATCAGCAGTGAAAGATAAAATTAACGGACCTGCCATCCCAGCCATTGCCCATGCAGTTAAAATATATCCGTGGATAGATGCGACGGCTTTTGTTCCAAAAATATCACTGATGAAAGCAGGAACTGCAGAGAAACCTCCACCGTAACAAGTCATAATGATGCAAATTAGAATAGCAAATGCTATAGGTGATTTTGTAAAGTATAATAGCGCCAACGCAACAATATCAATGATAAAATATGCGGTAAAAACATTGGCTCTTCCCATATAATCTGAAACAGTTGCCCAAACGAAGCGACCGCCACCGTTGAAGATTCCCATAATTGCTACCATCGTTGCAGCAAGGCCTGTGCTCATGCCTGTTACTTTTTGTGCCATTGGAGAAGCAGATGACACTAAAGCAATTCCACAAGTAATATTGATAAACAGCATCAACCAAAGCATCCAGAAACGTTTTGTTTTAAGAGCTTCGGCAGCTGTTAGTTCAACGATACCGGAAGAGTTGCCAGAAGTTTGAACTTCACTTTCTGCTGGTGTTTCTTCTTCGTAACCTTTAGGCTTCCAACCAACGGGTGGTTTTTCAATATATTGGGATGCAAGAAACATAATGACAAAGTAAGCAGCCCCAAGAACATAAAATGTTTTTACTAAGCCAATATTACTAGCATTCATTAACGCTTCTGCAATTGGAGTCGTGACTAATGTAGCAAAACCGAAGCCCATGATTGCCATACCAGTGGCTAATCCGCGTCTATCGGGGAACCATGCCATCATTGTGGAAACGGGTGTAACATAACCGGTACCTAAACCGATGCCTGCGATTAATCCGTAACTTAAATAAAGCATAGGTAAAGATTCAATTGAGATAGCGACACCAGTCAATGCTATTCCAAGGCCAAAAAAAATAGACGATATGGTTCCAGTGACACGCGGACCATATTTATCTGTATATCTGCCCATAAAAGCGGCTGAAAATCCTAAACAGAAAATAGCGATACTGAATGCAAAAGAAATTTGGCTTGCTTTCCAGCTTGTAACCTCCTGTATTGGTGTGGTAAAAATGCTCCACGCATACGCGGAACCAATGGACAGATGGAGTGCAACACCCGACAGGGCTACCAGCCATCTGTTCTTTAATTTTTTTGTTTGTGCCATTAAATATACTCTCTCCTTTATTAGTGATTAATATATTATACCCTAAAAATATTTAAAAGATAACACATCTCTAAAAAAAAGACATTTTGCAAGATAATGATTGGGTGGAATAAAGCTTTTAAGTAATGTCATTTGATATAATAACGTTAAAAGATCTTATACTTTACATCTTTGAGTATAAAATAGACGAAATCGATATATCTATTTTTATAAAAGTAGCCAACTTCTAAAGATGAGGCTATAATAGTAACATATAAATTATCTGAAGCAGGAGGAAAAAATGGTAACTTTAGCTGACGTGGCAAAAAAAGCGAATGTCTCTAAGATGACAGTTTCCCGAGTAATCAATAATCCTGAGAAGGTGACGGATGAGTTGAAGCAGTTGGTTTTTCAAGCGATGAAAGAGTTGGATTATAAACCTAACGTAGCTGCCAAAGCTTTAGCCAACAACCGCACCCATATTATCAAACTTTTCATTTTGGAGGAGATGGATACAACGGAGCCTTATTATATGAATTTACTAATGGGCATCTCTAAAGAGTTGGACAAACACCAATATTCCCTCCAGCTAGTAACTGAAAATGGCTTTGATATCGGTCTTTGTGATGGGTATATTATCACTGGTATGAGGGATAAGGATTATGAATGGATTCACAGAATCGAAAATCCAATCATTTTATTTGGTGAAAATAAATACGGTTATGATTTTGTCGATACTGACAATCAGCGAGGGACCTATTTAAGTACAAAACACGTGTTAGAAAGAGGATACGAACAAATCGTCTATGTTGGTATCGATGTGGATGAACCTTTTGAAATCTCAAGGGAAGCAGGTTATCTGCAAGCGATGAGAGAAAAAAATAAGGAGACAAAAATCGTTCGCTTTCAAAACCGTTCTCGTTATTCCGCAGGTTACATCGAAGAATATTTTGATTCTTTTGAGAAAAATACTGCCTTTGTTTGCAGTTCGGATCGCTTGGCTTTTGGCATAATCAGAGGTTTGCTTGGAAAAGAGGGGAAAGTGCCAGAAGAGTTTGGTGTTGTTGGCTTTGATGGAGTTTTTCTAGACCAGATTGCCTACCCAAGACTAACGACAGTGAAACAATCAGTGATTGACATGGGGCGTACGTGTGCGAAAATGCTGTTGAAAAAAATTGATGAAGAAGGTGTTTCACAGGGCAATAATTGGTTTGAGCCTGAATTGATTGTCAGAGGAAGCACGCGTTAAAGACGGTGTAAAAAGGAACAATACTGTAAAGAAACACCTCTATCTTTTTTTAAAAGCATAGAGGTGTTTCAATTATGTTTAATATGTAAATGAGGTCATATAGACTTCAAGCAGCTATTGAAAAATTTATGCTCCATTTTCAAATGTTCTCTTGAATTTTTTTGTCTTTTAGCCTATTCTTAAAAAGTAGCGAAAGTATGTTCCCTATGTTAAAATAATGAAGTGACTACGATTGACTATTATTAAGAATAAAGGGGTGGTTGGATGATTGAAAAACAAACAGATTTAGCGTTTGATTTGGTTTCAAATTATCAACCCAATGGCGATCAGCCGCAAGCGATCAAGCAGCTGATAAAAAATATAAAGAACAATGAGAAAGAACAAATTCTACTAGGAGCTACAGGGACAGGAAAAACCTTTACTATCTCCAATGTAATCAAGGAAATAAAGAAACCCACATTGGTCATCGCCCACAACAAAACCCTGGCAGGGCAACTGTACAGTGAATTCAAAGAGTTTTTCCCTAATAATGCTGTCGAGTATTTTGTCAGTTACTATGATTATTATCAACCTGAAGCCTATGTTCCCTCAAGTGATACTTATATCGAAAAAGATTCCAGTGTCAATGATGAAATCGACAAGCTGCGACATTCAGCGACAAGTTCTCTTTTAGAGAGAAATGATGTTATTGTGGTAGCTTCTGTTTCCTGTATTTACGGATTAGGAGATCCGGAAGAATATCGCAAGCAAGTCCTGTCGATTCGACAAGGAATGGAGATGGAAAGAGGAGAGTTGTTGGAAAAACTGGTAAGTATTCAGTTTGAACGCAACGATATTGATTTTCAGCGGGGACGTTTTCGTGTCAGAGGAGATGTGGTGGAGATTTTTCCGGCTTCTCGTGCTGACCACGCTTTGCGAGTCGAGTTTTTTGGTGATGAAGTCGAGCGGATTCGGGAAGTAGATGCTTTGACTGGAGAAATTATTTCTGATCAGGAACATGTGGCCATTTTTCCGGCGACTCACTTTGTGACCGATGATGAACATATGGAATCTTCAATAAAAAAAATTCAAGATGAATTAGTTGTGCGCTTAAAAGAACTGCGTGACAATGATCAATTGATAGAAGCCCAACGTTTAGAACAGCGGACAAATTATGATATTGAAATGATGCGGGAAATGGGTTATTGTTCAGGGATCGAAAATTACTCCAGGCATATGGATGGTCGTAAAGCTGGTGAACCACCGTATACGCTACTAGATTTTTTCCCTGATGACTTTCTGATTGTAGCGGATGAATCTCATGTGTCTCTGCCGCAAATCAGGGGAATGTATAATGGCGACCGTTCCCGAAAACAGATGCTGGTGGACTATGGTTTTCGTTTGCCAAGTGCTTTGGATAATCGTCCATTACGGATCGAGGAATTTGAAGAGCACGTGAATCAGATTATCTATGTATCAGCTACACCGGGTCCTTATGAGATGGAACGTACCGATCATGTAATCGAACAAATTATTCGTCCAACAGGTTTGCTTGATCCAAAAATCGAAGTTAGACCGATTATGGGGCAAATCGATGATCTCGTGGGAGAAATCCATCAAATCATCGAACAAAATGAACGTGTTTTTGTCACGACTTTAACTAAAAAGATGTCGGAGGACTTGACTGATTATCTGAAAGAATTGGGCATTAAAGTGAAGTATCTTCACAGTGATATCAAGACGTTGGAACGAACTGAAATCATTCGTGATTTGCGTCTCGGAGAATTTGACGTATTAGTGGGGATAAACTTGCTGCGTGAAGGACTGGACGTACCAGAAGTGTCACTAATTGCAATCTTGGACGCAGACAAAGAGGGATTCTTGCGAAGCGAGCGATCGTTGATACAAACGATTGGGCGTGCTGCTCGTAATGCTAATGGGAAAGTGGTCATGTATGCGGATAAAGTGACGGACTCCATGGAAAAAGCAATCAATGAGACGGCACGGCGCCGAAGCATCCAAGAAAAATACAATGAAGAACATGGCATCACACCTAAAACGATTATTAAAGAAATCCGTGATTTGATCAGTATCTCTAAAGTTGCAGAAGATGCGGAAGCATACGATTTAGTTGATAATTATGGTAAGTTGAACAAGAAAGAAAAACAAGACGTGATTGCTGACCTTGAAAAAGAGATGAAAGATGCTGCCAAAGCTCTTGACTTCGAACGAGCAGCCACATTGCGCGACACAGTATTAGAATTAAAAGCTGAATTGTAAGGAAGGTGAAAGCGTGGCAAATGATAAAATTGTCATTCATGGCGCGAGAGAACATA
Organism: Vagococcus elongatus; assembly: GCF_003987645.1. Classification (GTDB taxonomy): domain Bacteria; phylum Bacillota; class Bacilli; order Lactobacillales; family Vagococcaceae; genus Vagococcus_A; species Vagococcus_A elongatus. The sequence continues at coordinate 52,004 of NZ_NGKA01000007.1, read as the reverse complement.
ATTTAAAGGATATTGATGTGACGATTCCTCGAGACAAGTTAGTGGTCGTTACAGGTTTGTCAGGCTCCGGGAAGAGTTCTTTGGCTTTTGATACATTGTACGCTGAAGGTCAAAGAAGATATGTGGAGAGTTTGTCTTCTTATGCCCGTCAATTTTTAGGTCAGATGGACAAACCGGACGTGGATAGTATTGACGGCTTGAGTCCGGCAATTTCTATCGACCAGAAAACTACCAGCAAAAATCCTCGTTCTACGGTGGGGACAGTGACAGAAATAAATGACTACTTGCGTTTGCTGTTTGCTCGTGTCGGGGTTCCGATTTGTCCCAATGACGGCACGGAGATCAAAAGTCAGTCTGTTGAACAGATGGTTGAACGTGTGTTGGAGATGGAAAACCGTACCAAAATCCAAATTTTAGCACCTATCATCGTGGGAAAAAAAGGACAGCATAAAAAAGTCTTTGAAATGATAAAAAAAGAAGGCTATGTCCGTGTACGCGTCGATGGTGAAATTTATGATGTCATGGAAGTTCCTGAGTTGGAAAAAAATAAAAAACACTCGATTGAAATTGTCATCGACCGGATAGCAATAAAAGAAGGAATTCGTTCTCGTCTGTTTGATTCCTTTGAATCTGCACTGCGTTTGGCTGAAGGTTACGCGTTGGCGGATGTCATCGGCGGGGAGGAAATTTTGTTCAGCGAGCATTATTCCTGTCCTTATTGCGGCTTTACTCTAGGGGAAGTTGAACCTCGATTGTTTTCATTTAATGCGCCCTTTGGAGCTTGCCCGGATTGTGATGGGTTGAGTGTCAAGTTAGAGGTCGATCAGGACTTAGTTATTCCTGATCCTTCAAAAACATTAAGACAGGGAGCAATTGTCCCGTGGAATCCTATCAGTTCCAATTATTATCCAGCGATGTTAGAGCAGGCGTGCACTCACTTCAAGATTGATTTCGATACTCCTTTTGAAGAGTTGACCACGGCCCAACAAGAGTTGATACTCCTTGGGTCGCAAGGGGAGACGTTCCATTTTCATTACGAGAATGATTTCGGCGGTGTACGTGATGTGGATGTTCCCTTTGAAGGAGTGCTCATTAATATAAATCGCCGTTACCATGAATCAAGCAGCGACTACACCCGTGAACAAATGCGCTTATATATGACAGAATTGGAGTGTCAAACGTGTCATGGTTATCGCCTAAACCCTCAAGCTTTATCGGTGAAAGTTGGAAGTAAGCACATTGGTGAAGTGAGCGAACTGTCCATCACTCATGCATTGGAATTTTTTGAACAGTTAAAACTTTCCGAACAGGACAGCATGATTGCGAAACCGATTTTCAAGGAATTAAGGGACCGTTTGTCTTTTCTTGAAGATGTAGGCCTAGATTATTTGAGTTTAAGCCGTTCATCAGGCACTCTTTCGGGAGGGGAAGCCCAACGGATACGTCTGGCAACTCAGATTGGTTCCAACTTGTCGGGAGTACTTTATATTCTTGATGAGCCATCCATTGGCTTACATCAACGGGACAATGATCGGCTGATTACTTCGTTAAAAAAGATGAGAGATTTAGGCAATACCCTGATCGTCGTAGAGCATGATGAAGATACCATGCGGTCGGCCGATTATCTGATTGATATGGGACCGGGAGCCGGTGAACATGGTGGGGAAATTATCGCTGCAGGGACTCCAGAAGAAGTGATTGAAAATACAATGTCGTTGACAGGACAATATTTGGCAGGCAAGCGTCAAATAAAAGTGCCGGCTAAAAGACGAAAGGGCAATGGAAAATTCGTCACAGTTCAAGGAGCTAAAGAAAACAATCTGAAAAATTTAACAGTGAAATTTCCTATGGGAGAGTTTGTGGTGGTCACAGGGGTTTCAGGCTCAGGGAAAAGCACGTTAGTCAACGCTGTTTTGAAAAGAGCTCTTGCTCAAAAAATCAATCGCAACTCAGAGCGTCCCGGTGCCCATAAAAAAATTGTTGGGTATGAGTCTATCGAACGCTTGGTTAATATTGACCAAAGCCCGATTGGACGGACACCGCGGAGTAACCCAGCCACCTACACCAGCGTCTTTGATGATATTCGCGGATTATTCGCAATGACTAATGAAGCAAAAGTTCGGGGATACAAAAAAGGAAGATTTAGCTTTAATGTCAAAGGTGGGCGTTGCGAAGCATGCAGAGGAGACGGAATCATCAAAATTGAAATGCACTTTCTTCCTGATGTTTACGTGCCTTGCGAAGTGTGTCATGGCAAGCGGTATAATTCTGAAACGTTAGAAGTTCACTACAAAGGAAAGAATATTTCCGAAGTGTTAGATATGCGGATTGAAGAGGCAGCAGAGTTCTTTAAGGCTATTCCGAAAATCCAACGAAAACTTCAAACGATTGTAGATGTCGGCCTTGGTTATGTTACGATGGGTCAGCCGGCGACCACATTATCGGGTGGGGAAGCCCAGCGGATGAAATTAGCTAGTGAATTGCATAAGAGACAAACAGGCAACAGTTTTTACATTTTAGATGAACCGACAACAGGTCTGCATTCTGAAGATATCAAGCGGCTTCTGAAAGTTTTGAACCGTTTAGTGGATGCTGGGAATACGGTCCTTGTTATCGAGCATAATTTAGACGTAATCAAAACGGCTGATTATATCATAGACTTAGGACCAGAAGGGGGAGATCAAGGGGGCACCATTGTCGCTACAGGTACGCCGGAAGAAATTGTAAAGGTTAAAGAAAGTTATACCGGTCAGTACTTAAAAAAAATATTAAACTAAATTTAGACTCTTTTCTTCAAAGTATTTTTGAGGAAAGGAGTTTTTGATGTTTTTATCGTTGGCTATTTCAATGATATCAGATAGGAACAGAGGGGTTAAAGCTTAGAAAATAGTAAAATCCAACGGAACTAGGAAAATATAACTTTAGAAAAATATAACTTTAGAAAAATATTGGTTTTTTATAGGGAAAAAATGTAAAACCAATCCTCTACCATGATACGCCCGGCTATGCTATAATATCTAAGAAGTAAAGAAGGAGGCTGCAAGATGGTTGAAAGTTTAAAATTAGTCGTCATCACAGGAATGAGTGGTGCTGGAAAAACCGTTGCTATGCAAAGTTTTGAAGATATGGGTTATTTCTGTATCGACAATATGCCCCCAGGATTGTTACCTAAATTTTGGGAATTAATCAAAGAATCAGGAAAAGTCACTAAATTAGCTTTGGTGATTGATTTACGTTCACGTTCTTTTTTTGAAGAGTTGCAACAAACACTTGTTGAAGTTGAAAATACAAAAATGATTGATACAAGTATTATCTTTTTAGATGCTTCCGATGAGGAGCTGGTGTCTCGTTACAAAGAAACCCGAAGAACCCATCCCCTTGCGATGGACGGACTGGTGACCGATGGGATTCGTAAAGAACGTGCGTTGCTTGAGGAAATCAAGGCTGACGCCATGGTTATCGATACGACGAATTTGACTCCCCGTCAATTACGTCAAAGAATTTTAAATGATTTTAAATCTGAAGACACTAACATGTTCCGTATAGAGGTCGTTTCTTTTGGTTTTAAATATGGACTGCCGATTGATGCGGATATTGTCATGGATGTCCGCTTTTTGCCTAACCCTCACTATGTGGAAAATTTACGTCCTCTGACAGGGATGGACCAACCGGTGTATGATTATGTGATGGGCTTTGAAGACACGGAGAAATTCTATCAACAGTTTAAAGAATTGATTGTATCGATTTTACCGGGATATGAAAAAGAAGGAAAGACGAGTTTGACGATTGCCATCGGATGTACTGGTGGACAACATCGTTCTGTAGCTTTGTCTAAGCGCTTGGCCGCTGATATAAAAGCACTTGATTTGTATCCGGTAAATACGACACACCGTGACTGCGGAAAACGAAAAGAGACGGTGAATCGTTCATGAAAACATACCGTATAAGAAAACCGAATATTGTCGTCATTGGTGGTGGGACAGGATTACCGGTCATCTTAAACGGCTTGCGCAATCAGGGGGCTTCCATTACCGCTATCGTCACTGTGGCTGATGATGGAGGAAGCAGTGGTTCGTTGCGGAAAAGTGTCAATATTTCTCCGCCGGGCGACCTGAGAAACGTGCTGGTTTCTCTATCAGAGATGCCAAAATTATTTGAGGATTTGTTTCAATATCGCTTTAATGAGGATGATGAATTTTTAGCTAATCATTCACTGGGGAATTTGATTATTGCTGCCCTGTCTGAAATGAGGGGAAGCACCTATGAAGCAATCCAAATTTTAGGGCAGATTATGCAAGTGGATGGACATGTTTATCCCGCATCGGAAAAATCTCTGACATTGCACGCAGAGTATGCTGATGGGTCTGTGGTTTCTGGAGAATCAAAAATCGCAGAAAAACGTCAGAAGATTGAACGGGTCTTTGTGACTAATTCCTGTGATAATGAAAAGCCAAAACCATCTAGAAAAGTCATTCAAGCAATAAAAGATGCAGATATGATTGTTTTGGGCCCTGGCAGTCTGTTTACAAGTATTTTGCCTAATCTGATGATTAAAGAAATAGGGGAGGCCGTGGTAGAGGCCGATGCGGAAGTTGTTTATATCTGCAACATCATGACCCAAAAAGGGGAAACGGAGCACTTCACAGATGCAAATCATGTAGAGGTTCTCAATCGGCACCTTGGAAAAAAATTTATTGATACGGTGTTGGTAAACACAGAGGGTGTGCCAGAGGGTTACATGGACACTGAAAAATACGATGAGTATTTGGTTCAGGTGACACACGATTTTAAACGGCTCCGGGAAGAAGGCTGTCGAGTGATTTCAGCTAATTTTCTAAAGTTGAGGAAAGGCGGCGTTTTCCACGATGGGGAAAAAGTCGTAGAGGAGTTGTTTAGGATTGTGCTGGGTCCTAAGTATTAAGAGAAAGAGGTGTAGCAAGTGTCGTTTGCCTCAGATGTGAAAAAAGAGCTCACTACCTTGGAAGTCCATCGTGATTTAGCTAAATCGGAACTGGCGGCTTTGATACGGATGAATGGTGCACTGTCTTTAGCTAACCGTCATTTCGTCTTAAATGTTCAAACTGAAAATGCGGCGATTGCCAGAAGAATCTATACATTGTTGCGTGACCATTATGAAGTTCAGGCAGAATTTCTAGTTCGGCGCAAAATGAAATTAAAGAAAAACAACATTTATATTGTCCGCTTGAAACAAGAAACGCAAAAGATTTTAATGGATTTGGATATTTTTGACAACGGCATGCTGATGGATCATGTGTCAGATATGATTATCGGCAATAGTGAGAGGATGAAAGCTTACCTCAGGGGGGCTTTTTTAGCCGGAGGTTCGGTGAATAATCCGGAAACTAGCCGTTACCACTTAGAGATTTACTCTTTATATGAAAATCACAGCAGAGAATTGAAAGAAATGATTGAGTACTATCATTTAAAAGCTAAAACTCATAACCGGCGTAATGGTTACATCACATACCTGAAAGGGGCAGAAGATATTTCTGATTTTCTGACACTGATAGGGGCGACTACCAGCATGCTGAAATTTGAAGATGTGAGAGTCATTCGTGACATGAGAAATTCGGTGAATCGGTTGGTGAACTGTGAAACGGCTAATTTATCAAAAACCATCGAAGCAGCATCAACGCAAATTGAAAATATCAACTACATCGAAGCCACTGTCGGTTTGGGTAATTTGGATGAGCGACTGCAGGAAATTGCGGAATTGAGACTCCAACATCCCGAGGTCAGCTTGAAAGAGTTGGGGGAGCTCGTGCCTTCGGGTCCTATTTCAAAATCAGGTATTAATCACCGCATTCGAAAAATAAATGAGTTCGCTGATAAACTAAGAGAAGGAAAATAAAATATCAGACAGCATTTTCTTAGCTGTCTGATATTTTGACTGACTGTATCATCATTTACGTGGGACTATGGGACTGATGTTACTTTCGATATTTTTGTGTGAGTTGTTTCAATTCGATTTTTCGGTCTTCAGCCGTTCGGATCAACTGTTCAGAAAATTCTTCCAGAACGACACGGCCTCCTTGATAGCTGTAGGCCCCTTCCGTCCGGATAATCTGAGGATCAAGAACGACTTTTCGATGGGAAATTTTTTTGAAGAATTCTTCTACCATATAGTTTGGCAGATAGTAGTGGTTTTGCGCACAAAAAGACTGTAAATAAATAAAATCATCAATGGTGATTTTTACATCATCAAAATTTGCAACTTTTTCATAATTGGTGATGTCGACGTCATCTCTGATTTCGATGTCTCTTTTTTGCATAATCTCGTTGATTTTTTTATTTAACAGCATCAGCATATCGATTTCTTTCATCTTTTCTTTTATTTGCTCACGCCGATCGAATTCTTTGAAAATCATTTTATTATTGATGTTTACGCCGGCGATGGCAATCAAAGCTCCCAGCAAAACACCTAACAAAGTACCGATTAGTTCTGTCATAGAATTCTCCCTCCAAAAATTGTCTAGCACGTTAACTATATCAAAGAAAAACAAATTGTAAAAGACAAACATAATAATTGACCATTACTGACCTTTAGTATAAACTTACTCTATGAACAAATTTCCCCTGTATGATACAATTAGGGGAAAAGTTTTGAAAATAGGAGGAAACAAAATGAATTTAATTCCAACAGTCATTGAGCAGTCAGCTCGTGGAGAGAGAGCTTATGATATTTATTCTCGTTTATTGAAAGACAGAATTATCATGTTGAGTGGTCCTATTGACGATAACGTGGCCAACTCAGTGATTGCCCAACTATTATTTCTAGATGCTCAAGATTCAGAAAAAGATATTTTCTTGTATATCAACTCACCAGGCGGTAGTGTATCATCTGGTTTAGCAATTTATGACACGATGAATTTTGTGAAAGCTGATGTACAGACCATTGTTTTAGGTATGGCTGCTTCAATGGGAAGCTTTTTACTTGCAGCTGGAACTAAAGGAAAAAGATTTGCGTTACCTAATGCAGAAATCATGATCCATCAACCTTTAGGCGGTGCTCAAGGACAAGCCACAGAAATTGAAATTGCTGCTAAACATATTTTAGACACACGCGATCGTTTGAATAGAATTTTGGCTGAAGTTACTGGTCAACCGATTGAAGTTATCGAAAAAGATACCGACCGTGACAATTTTATGACAGCAGAAGAAGCAAAAGCTTACGGTCTGATTGATGAAGTGATGGTCAACAATAAATTAAAAACCAAGTAACTCAGGGGAAAATAGATGGAAATAATAGAGGTTTCAAAGATAAGTGATAAAATCGGGATCCAACTGGGAGATGAAAATGCGCCAGTAGTGGTGATGGAATATGTCAATCTGCGCTGTCCTTATTGCCTTCAATGGTTTGAGGATTCCCGGGAAACTTACCATGAACTGATAGAAAACGGTACGGTGCGCAAAGTTCTAAAGCTATTTGACAAGGAAAAGTTTGGTCTTCATTACGGGAATGTCTTGCACCGTTACGTGCCTAAGCATGCCAGTTATGAGGAAGTGGACGCAGTGCTGGATAAGATTTATCATTCTCAAACTAGATGGGGCGAGATGAACAGAGAAATGGGTTCAGCATCAGTGGCTGAGTATGCAGAGAAAATTCTTCATCTGACAGAAGATGCCGATGAGGAAATGAGCCAAGCGATTATCGATGAAACTATCTCAGCGGGTGTACAATTTGTACCCACGATGGTGGTCGGTGACCATGTGTTTGATCAAAAAATTTCTCAAGAAGAATTTCGTCAGCTGATTGAAGAAGAAAAACAGAAACAATTATCATCATAGTTTTAAAGGTCCAACAGCAGAAATGTTTGTTGGGCTTTTTTTATGGTATTAAAGTTTCCTTGCGGGCAACTTTTGTTCCAAAAGTTGGCGAGCTTTCCATTGTGAAAAGCCCGTTTTAGATTTATGATATGTCTAAGAGGTGAAAAAAATGACTGAAATTAAGTTGGGTAAGATTGTTCAACGTTGTCGTAAAGAAAAAAATATGACTCAGGAAGAGTTGGCAATTGCTTTAGGTGTTTCAAAATCGGCTGTCTCTAAGTGGGAGAATCACCAAACCATGCCCGATGTTTTATTATTACCAGCGCTGGCCTCTCTTTTTAAGATATCGATAGATGAGCTGCTCGGCTACTCTCCCCAATTGACACAAGAAGAAACCCGTCAGTGGTATAAACATTTTTCTGATGAATTTACTCGGAAAAATTTCTCTGAAGTTAAGCAGGAAATTGATGCTATGTTGGGAAAATACAGTGTGTGCTATTCTTTTCAGCTGCAAATGGTGATTTTATTATTTAACCACCTTAATCTGGCAGGAGATGCCACTGATAGAAACAGTTTGCTTGAGGAATTACTTCAATTAAGCGAGACGATTAAAAAAGAAACTTCCCAGCCAAATTTGGCGAAACAAGCAAACGTCATTCAAGCGATTATTTATTCCCTATTAGATAAAAATGAGATGGTGATGGTGTTGTTAGGAAAAGAAGTCAATCTTTATTTAGCAGAAAATCAAGTGTTGGCCAACGCCTACTTCAGATCAGGTGATTTGAAGAAAGCGGGAGAAATACTTCAGATTGAGATTTATCAAAATTTGTTTGCTCTAGTCTCAAACAGCAGTCATTATTTATCTTTATTGGAAACGCCGGAAAAAGTGAACGAAACCATCAAACGAATCAAACAAATAACAGCAGCTTATCAGATCAAAGAACTTTCTCCTTATACATATCTGACTTTTTTATTTTCTTCTTTTATACAATTGTTAACACTGGACGAAAGGGAGGATGCACTAGAAGCCATGACAGAAATCATTGAAATCCTTAAAATGTCTCCTGCAATAGAACTTCAAGGAGATGATTATTTTGACCAAGTCGTATTTTGGCTTGATAAGCAAACTGACCTAGGCAATACGATTCCCAGAGATAAGAGTTTGGTAAAGGCAAGCATTCTAGAGTTTTTTACCTCTCAGCCTTTGATAGAAGAAAAACTGGGGCGAGACAGTACGTATCAGAAATTATTTCAGCAACTGATGAAACTAACAGGGAGTTGATGTTCAGTGAATATTTTAAGTATTTCAGAAGTCAAAGAGCTGCTGCCGTTGATTTTACCGATTATTCTGATTCACGTCACATTGGTCATTTTATCAGTGAAACATATTCTAAAACATCCCCGTGTCCGCATTGGCAACAAATGGCTTTGGCTATTCATTGTAATTTTAATTCAAATTATCGGGCCGGTGCTTTATTTTACGATTGGTCGTGAGGAAGAATGACAACTATTTTGGAAGTATCTCATGTCAGTAAGAGTTTTGGTTCCCAACAAGTATTGAAAAATATCGAAATGGAAGTGAAGGAAGGGACGGTCTTGGGGTTCATCGGCAAAAATGGTGCAGGCAAAACCACGTTGATGAAGTGTATTGTAGGGATGTTGCCGATTGACAGCGGAGAGATTCGTTTGGCTAACGTACCTGTGACATTCAGAAAAAACAGGACAAATCAGTTTATCGGCTATTTGCCAGATGTGCCGGCTTTTTATGATGAAATGACAGCAGTGCAATATCTTAAATTTTGTGGAGATATTACCGGAATGTCAGCTTCCAAACTTTCTAACAAGATTTCTGAGATGCTGGCATTGGTAGAATTGGAAAGTTCCAACAAAAGCATTGGCAGTTATTCCAGAGGGATGAAGCAAAGGCTAGGGATTGCTCAAGCTCTTCTCAATGAGCCTAAACTTCTGATTTGTGATGAACCCACATCCGCACTGGATCCGGTGGGACGAAAAGAGATTCTAGAGCTTTTGCGACGCGTAAAGAATCAAACAACAGTTTTATTTTCTACTCATATTTTGAGTGATGTAGAAAAAATATGTGACGACATGATGCTGCTACATGAAGGGAAAATCATTTCGGGAACAGAAATTGAAAAATTAAAAGCTAGTCATAAGAAAAAGCAAGTTCTTTTAGAATTGATGAATAGTTCTGATAGAGAAAAATTCACGGAATTTGATTATCAAAATCATCCAGCCGAAAAAAATGACACAAGTTTGATTTTTCAGGGGGAAGATGCCTTGCAATTACAGCAAGCTTTATTTCAGTTTTTAGCAGTCAAACAAATACCAGTCAAAAAACTTATGATTCTTGAGCCTTCTTTGGAAGATTTGTTCCAGGAGGTGGTGAAATGACACAGACTTGGATTTTTTTAAAAAAGGAAATTTTCAGCAGCTTGAAGAACTATCACGTGTATATTTTAAGCGGAGTGTTTCTCTTACTGGGAATTCTTAACGTATTGACAGCTAAATTCACCCCCAAACTGATTGAAACATTAGTATCAAAGGAGATGGCTGAGGCGTTACCATCTCCCACAGGTATGGACGTTTGGCTCCAGTTTCATAAAAATGTCACACAAATGGGTTTGATCGTCATAGTCTTATTTTTCAGCACTATTTTGACGAAAGAATATCAAAAGGGTTCCTTGACGATTTTGTTGACTAAAGGTTTGAAGCGCCGGAGCGTTATCGTGGCGAAATGGGCATGGCTGGTGACCAGTTTCACTTTTTATTATTTCCTGTCTGTGGGGATAACGTTCATCTATGCCTACCTTTATTTTGAGCAAGTGGTTTATGGTTCTTTAGGTTTTGGATTGTTCGCCCTTTGGCTGTTTGGTTTGCTGATATGCACCTTAATTATTTTAGGGAGCGTGATAGGCAGACAAAGTTATACGGTCCTGATATTTGTGGTCGGCTGTCTAATCGTGATGTTTCTATTGAGTGCTGTCACCAAGTTGTCTGATTTTATCCCAATTCAATTGCTTCAACAATTTATGCCGCTTTTGGAGGGCAGCAAGAGTGCCGGTGATTTATCGTCAGCGGTCATGATGACGGTCATCCTTTGCATTGCCATCCTCTTAAGCAGTGTTTGGCTTTTTGAGCGAAAATTAATATAGTTTTATGTAAACAGCTGTTTTTATTTTTTCTTAATTTATGTTGCTGCCTATTGAATAGCCTCACCAAAACGATGCCGCAAAAAACTCAAAAATTCATTTGAGTTTTTTTGTGGTATAATTTTTTAAAAGTGTCTATGATGAGGGAGGATATGCCGTGGAAATCAGAAAGGCATTGCGTCATGAGGAAACACTAGTCAACGATATGCTGAAAGGTGCTGCGTTGCGAATAAAAAACAAGCAGTCCGAGCAGTGGTCAAACATTTTGGAAGATAAGGAACTGCCGGTCATTCGGCATTGGCTGGGAAAAGATTCCATATATTTTGGGGAGATAGATCAGCAAGTCATTGCCGTCTGTTATTTGTATCAAGAAATGACGGACTGGGATCGTGAGCTGTGGGAACAACATCCTACTGATACTCCTTGTCTGTATCTGCATAAGCTGACCTTAGCAGAAGGCCAGACAGGCAAAGGACTGGCCCATAAATTTTTAAGTGTCCTGCAAGACTACGTCAAATTGAATTTTGAGTCTGGGACCTTGATTCGTTTAGATTGTATTGGTGAAAAAGAAATGCTTAATCAATTGTATCAAAGCAGCGGCTTTCATAAGGTGGGGATGACTCCTCAAGTTTATAATGGTGTTTTGATGGCAGACTTCAATTTGTTTGAATGGCGGCCGTGACACATTATTTTTGTTTTACATCAGCATAAATCATCATAGGAAATAAAAGGGGGAAATAAAGGTGACGAAGGTTCAAAATTTTTGCGAAATCTATGGGGTAGAAAGAAAAGGCACAGACTCGGTAAAATGGGATGGCATGGCAGAGAAATTCACTAGAACAGATTTGCTGCCACTATGGGTGGCGGATATGGAGTTTAAAATTCCTAAAAAAGCCGAAGAAGCATTGATTGAACGTGTTCGACACGGGGCGTTTGGCTACACGATGGTCTCTGATTCATATTATGAACAATATTTTAACTGGCAGAAAAAAAGGTTCAATGTGGATTTGGAAAAAGACTGGGTACGTTTTTCAACTGGTGTTGTCAACAGCTTTTTTTGGATGGTTAATACGTTTACCGAAAAAAATGACAGTGTATTGATTTTAGCCCCAGTTTATTACCCATTTTATGATGCCATCCGTGATAATCAGCGTAAAGTGGTAACTTCAGACTTAATCAATCGTGACGGTCGCTATGAAATAGACTTTGAAGAGGTAGAACGTAAAATCGTCGAAGAACAGGTGAAATTATTCATCCACTGTTCTCCTCATAATCCTGTGGGCCGAGTCTGGACCAAAGAGGAATTGACAAAACTTTTTAATCTTTGCCAAACCCATGATGTGCTTATTATTTCTGATGAAATTCATCAGGATCTGGTACGAAAGGACGTATCGTTTACCAGTGCATTGGCAATGGATGAAAATTACTTTACCCATTTGATTGCTTTGAATGCTCCTTCGAAGACTTTTAATCTGGCAGGACTGCTGCATTCTCACATCGTGATTCCTAACAAAGAGTTGAGAAGCCGTTATGACGACTATGCCAAGACGGTTCATAAGTCTGCTTTAAGCACGATGGGGCTAGTAACGACAGAAGCTTGCTACCGCTACGGCGAGGAGTGGCTGGAAGATTTGCTGGAAGTCATCGAATTTAATTTTAAGCTGTTAGAGGAAAAATTAGTGGGGGCTTTTCCAAAAATTCGTTTGACGGATAAGCAAGGCACTTACTTGGCTTGGATGGATTTGTCGGCCTATGTTCCGCCACAAGAGATGAGAGAATTTATGGAAGAAGAGTGTCATCTTGCTATCGATTACGGTAACTGGTTTGGTGGAGATTGTGATCAGTTTATCCGTATCAATCTGGGGACACTGCCAAAATATGTGGAAGAGGCGGCGGACCGCTTGATTGCCGGATTGAAAAAACGGCAGGGGAAATAAATAATTTTGAGGGTCGGGAATTTATGACCGAGTGTTAAATTTTAAATCATAAGTATTCAATCTGGTTACTTCAATATTATGTAAGTAAAATAAGATGTTCTTGCCATATAACTATGCTAAAAATTACTCAATTGGTTTGTGGACCTTCGATTTTTAACCGCTAAGAGTGAGTATTTCTTTTGTTGTAGTATTAGACAAATACCAGTAGTGTGTGCGGTCGTGCCAAAATCGTGTTAATAAATTTTATAATTTATATGTTAGGTCTTTGGCAAGACTCGCTGAGTTATCCATTAATAAACAAAGCACAGCATCGGAAAAGCCATTGCTATTTTCTATGATGTACCGGACTATGAGAACTATGTAGATAGCTTGAATGGGGCATTAAGTCATTTTTAAAATGTTAAAATAAAACAGATACTCCTAAATAGTCTTTTGGCAAAGTTCATGGGGCAGTTCACTTTATGGTACAACCAGTAAGATGAACGCTGCTCAAAAGGAGTGTTTTCTTTTCACCGGCACTAAATATTTCCTCTTAATTAATAGATATTTTTCAGTATGTATGCTATTATGTTATAGACGTAATTTATGTGATGAGTAGGGAGGACCACCAATTGTATGATATTTTAGTTGGCGTCATGATTGTGCTTTCGATTTTGATAATCATAGCGGTGATGATGCAACCGAGCAAACAAAATAGTGCGGCAAGTGCTTTTACTGGCGGGGCCGATCAATTATTTGGAAAACAGAAAGCACGGGGATTTGAAGCCGTGATGCAAAGGTTAACCGCTTTTTTAGCTATTGCTTGGGTGGTAGTAGCCATTCTGTTAGCGTATGCTCCACTTAAATAATAACGATGAAGCTTCCTAATAAAGGGAGCTTTTTTAAATGCTTTGATTAAGTCAAATTGAGGTGAGTGTTAAAATGAGTCAGTCACAAGTTAAGGATGGTATGATTTATTTTTCAGGAGGGTCACGAGGTGTTCTCTTATTTCATGCCTATACCGGCAGTCCTAATGATGTTCGTATGTTAGGCAGGTTTTTAAATGGTCATGGCTACTCAGTAGGCTTGCCTACATTTAGCGGACATGGCACTGTCGATCCGGAAAATATTTTATCTAAAGGTCCGGCAGACTGGTGGGAAGATGTAAAAGCGAGTATAGATTTTCTTAAAAGACAAGGGGTCAAAGAAATTGCTGTTTTCGGTCTGTCTTTGGGAGGCGTGTATGGCATCAAATGTTTGGAGGAGTATGGGGATGAATTAGTCGGGGGCGGTGCTTTTTCTTCGCCTGTTTTACCTGAGACAGAAAACAATATTTTTCCAGTCTTTCTCGATTATGCCCGTAAATTAATCAAAAACAATGGCGCCAGCCAGTTAACAGAAAATCGCCGGATGGAAAATATTGAGTACCAATTAACCAAACAGCTGGAAGCTATCAAACAATTACAGACAGAGGTTCGTATGAAGCTGGGGGAAATCAAACAACCAGTGATGCTGGTTCAAGGGGGCAGAGATCGCTTGATTGACCCCGAAGCAATTTTTGAAGCGGTTAAATATTTTACTCAAACCGAGCCGCGCGTATTTTTATATCCCAATAGTGGTCATGTGGTGACGATTGGTAATGAACGTCGTCAGTTTCAGGAGGATGTGTTGTCATTTCTGACAGATATACAGTGGACAAAGGAGACAGGATGAAAAAAACAATTAGAGAAGAAATCATTTCATATATGGAAGAAAATGAAAAATCAAGTTACTCGGTGCAGGACATAGCCAAGGGATTAAAATTGACAAAAAGTGATAATTTCAAGCTGTTAGTTCAGACGATTGCCAGCATGGAACGTGATCATCAAGTGACTTTGACGGGAAAAGGGAAGGTGAAACTTGCGGCCCGCACGATTGAGATCGAAGGGACTTTCAGAGCTAATGACAAAGGGTTTGGTTTTGTCACGATTGATGACGAAGAGCCGGATGTTTATATTTCTAGAGAGAATATTGGCTATGCGTTAGATGGTGACACAGTATTGATTGATATTATCAAGCCAGCGGTTCATGGCGAAGAACAAGCAGCGGAAGGTAAGATAGTAAGTATTGTCAAACGCTCACTGACTCAAATTGTTGGCGAGTTTACCGAATATGATGATGATTTAGTAGAAGAAACAGGCTTGTATGGTTTCGTGTTGCCAAAAGAAAAAAAATTAAGTCATTATAAAATTTATATCACAGCAGCAGGAATCCGTCCGAAAGAAGGGGAAGTGTGTGTGGTGGAAGTCACCCACTATCCCGAAAAAGGCTATGAAAATCAAATCGAAGGCATTGTGAAGCAGACGATCGGACACAAAAATGATCCGGGAATGGATATTTTGTCCATTGCTATACAATACGGGATTCCGACAGAATTTTCAGCAGATGTTTTAAATCAGGCTGAAAGAGTGCCGGAAAAGGTGCTGGAAGAAGAATTTGACGGTCGCAGAGATTTACGTGACGAGCTTATTATTACCATTGATGGGGCAGATGCGAAAGATTTAGATGATGCTGTTCAAGTAAAGAAAATGGCGAACGGCAATTATTTATTAGGCGTACATATTGCAGATGTCACGCACTATGTGACAGAAAATAGTTTTCTTGATCGGGAAGCGCTGGATCGAGGAACGAGTGTTTATTTGACTGACCGCGTCATACCGATGCTGCCGCCGCGATTGTCCAACGGTATTTGTTCACTGAATCCCCATGTACCGCGCCTAACTATGAGTTGCCAAATGGAAATCAATCCACGAGGGCGAGTGGTAGCCTATGAGATTTTTGAAAGTGTGATACAGTCCAGAGAACGAATGACCTATAGCGATGTTAATTTGCTGATTGACCGAAAAGAAGAAGTCCTGCTAAAAAAATATCAGCATCTGCTTGAAATGATTGACCACATGACTGAACTTCATCATGTGTTGGCACAAATGAGAGTAGAGCGGGGGGCTATTTCATTTGAAGATCGAGAAGCACAAATTTATTTGGATGATGAAGGGCACCCTCTGGAAATCCATTTAAGGGAACGGGGAACTGCTGAAAAGTTGATTGAATCATTTATGCTGGCGGCAAATGAAACCATTGCGAAGCATTTTAACGAACAAGGACTGCCTTTTATTTACCGGGTGCATGAGCAGCCTAAGGAAAATAAAATGCAATTTTTCTTTGAGTTTATCACCAATTACGGTATCAAGGTAGAGGGGCTAAAGGATGCTCTTGACCCAAAGGAATTGCAGCGGGTTTTAAATCAGACTAAAGACATGCCTGAAAGTCCGATTATCAGTATGATGCTTTTGCGAAGTATGCAGCAGGCTAGGTACAGTGAAGAATCTTTGGGACATTTTGGGCTGGCGGCAAAGTACTATACCCATTTCACATCACCAATTCGAAGATATCCTGATTTATTAGTTCACCGCTTGATCAAAGCTTATCAACAGCAACGGCCAGTGTCAGAGAAACTGAAACAAAAGTGGCAGAAAAAAATTCCTGAGATCGCTGCCCATGCTTCCAATGCGGAAAGAAGAGCGGTTGAAGCCGAGCGTGAGACAGATGCTTTGAAGAAAACAGAGTTCATGGTACAGCATGTGGGGGAAACTTTCGATGGCTACATCAGTTCTGTGACCAAATTCGGTATTTTTGTCGAACTGCCAAACACTATTGAAGGTTTAATCCATGTGAGTCAGATGAAAGATGATTATTATCAATTTATTGAAAATCACTTAGCTTTAGTGGGCGAACGTACTCGGAAAATTTATAAAATCGGTCAGCAAGTCACAGTCAAGGTTATCAAAGCAGATGTGGATAACCGGGAAATTGATTTTGAGATTTTACGTGCTGAAAAAATCACTCAGCCTGAACTGTTTCCAAGAAAGAAAAAAGACAGAGGCGGGTCCCGCCAGTCAAAAAATAAAGGTGCGCGAAACCTTCAAGGCAGAGAGAAGAAATCTCAAGGGAAGACCGGGAAAAGAAAAAAAGAAGCTCCTTTTTATCAAAAGGCGGCAAAATCTAAGAAAAAAAGAAAAGGCAGGAGGTGATGAGTTAGATGAAAGGCAAGAAAGACAGTAATGTGATCGCACAAAATCGTAAGGCACGACATGATTATACTATTTTGGAGACGGTTGAAGCCGGCATCGTTTTGACAGGAACTGAAATCAAGTCTATTCGAGCTGGCAGAATCAATCTCAAAGACGGATTTGCTACGATTCGCCAAGGGGAAGCTTACCTTCATAATGTCCATATCGGTCATTATGAACAGGGAAATCAGTTTAATCATGATCCGTTAAGAGCACGAAAACTTTTAATGAAGAAACGTCAAATCCATCAGCTCATCGGCGAAACCAAAAAACAGGGCGTCACATTGATTCCTCTAAGAGTCTACATAAAAAATGGCTTTGCCAAAGTTTTGATTGGTGTTGCTAAAGGGAAAAAGCAATATGATAAACGGGAAGATTTGAAACGTAAAGCAATCAACCGAGAAGTGGAACGAGCGTTAAAATCAAGATAGAATTTCAGATATGTTTCTGAAAATTTTAAAAACATTTTCAATGATTGAAGTTTGGCCTTAGGATAAGATGCTTTTTTTAGCAGAAAAACCTTTGAAACTTAGGGTTTTCCACAAATTTTTACCTGCTGAATGCTTTATGAAAAAAACTTTGAATTTTAGTTTTTTTGGTGCTATGATAGGACTTATCGGAACGCAAAGCGTTCTGTTAAGCTTTGAAAAAAAGTTTATATTTGAGATGATTTAGAAACGAGGTGAGGTTTTTATGGATGAGGTATCAAAAATCATCAGGATTGGACCATTGGATTTTGATTTAACCTTAATGGGTATGACGTTACTGACGTGTATTATTATTTTTACTTTCGTTTACGTCTGCTCCAGAAATCTGGAAATGAAACCACGAGGCAAACAAAATGTATTGGAGTGGGTCATAGACTTCGTAAAGAAAATCTTGTCGGACAACTTACCATCTAGTGAGGTAAGCAACCATCACCTTTTTGCTTTCACCATGTTTCTGTTTGTTCTGGTTTCCAATGTGATTGGTTTAGCAACGAAAATTGAGATACACGAAGGAAATCAAGCAGTCAGCTATTGGAAAAGTCCAACAGCAGATCCCGTCGTAACATTGACGCTGGCGACAATCGTGATACTGTTGACCAATTATTTTGGGGTTCAAAAATTTGGGTTTAAAAACTATTTTAAAAACAGCTATGCAGAGCCGGCTAAGTTTTTAATGCCTATCAAGCTGATGGAAGAAGTTACCAATGTTTTAACGTTAGGCCTGCGGTTGTACGGAAATATCTACGCCGGTGAGGTTTTGCTCACTCTGATCACAATGATGGCAACAAGTAAAGGGATCTTTAGTTTTATCCCGTCGCTGCCTTTAGAAATGATCTGGCAAGGATTTTCGCTTTTCATCGGAGGTATCCAAGCGTTTATTTTTGTGACACTTTCGACTGTTTATCTGTCTCATAAGATAGAAGCAGAAAGTTAAATTTTTTTGTACAGTAAAACATTTAGGAGGAACAACTCATGGAAGGTTTAAACTATATTGCAGCATCAATTGCTGTTTTCGGATCTGCTATCGCAGCAGCTTATGGTAACGGAAAGGTTATTTCCAAAACATTAGAATGTATGGCTCGTCAGCCGGAGATGTCAGGGGAGTTAAGAAGTACCATGTTTATTGGTGCCGGACTGATTGAAGCTGTGCCGATTCTTGGAATCGTTGTCGCATTACTGCTAGTCTTCTTAGGATGATTCAGGCGAAATAATAATCAAATGCTTAATGAAGGCAGATAAATGCGAAAGATTCGTTACTGCTTTCTTTCTAAAAAAGGAAGAAGGGAAGGGAGGCAATCATGACTGATTATTTCTTAATTGGAAGTACACCTAACACTACTTTGACAAGCATGGCCTTTGTTTCGTTGTCTTTTGTGCTACTTCTACTATTAATTAAGAAGTTTGCCTGGCAACCAATGACCAAGATGCTTGACAAGCGTGCCGAAACAATTGCTAATAATATTGACGATGCTGAAAGATCAAAAATTACCGCCGCTCAACTCGTGGCTGAAAATGAAGCCATTTTAAAACAATCCCGAGCGGAAGCAGCGGAAATTGTTAGAAAAGCTAAAGAAGTGGCTGAAAAAGATGCAAACGTGATTATTCAAGATGCCCATGCGGATGCAAAACGTCATCTTGAACAAGGAAAAAAAGAGCTGGAAATTGAAAAGGCAAAATTGATTGACTCAGCTAAACATGAAGTGGCTGACTTATCAATTGAAATTGCTGAAAAAATCATAAAAAAAGAATTGGATTTGGCAACTCATCAGGAATTGATAAATTCTTATATTGAAGGGCTGGGTTCTCAAAATGAAGACTGAAGCATTGGTTGCTGGCCGTCGTTATGGGAAAATTCTTTATGAGACAGCTAAAAAAGAAAATAACATCGAGTCTGTTCATGATGAGATACTGGTTCTAAGAGAAATTTTTGAAGATGTGCCAGAACTTGGCAATATTTTAAGTGATGATCGTCTAGAACCTTTTGAAAAAGTAGATATTCTACACGAACTAGATAAAGAATTTGGAGACACTGTGTCTAAATTTCTTCATGTCATTTATGAATACGGGAGAATGAGTGAAATTCCTGACATCATCAATGAATTTGAATTCTTTTATTATCAGGATAAAGGAGTCCTTGTTGCCGATGTGACTTCAGCAGTTGCATTGACTGAAGTACAGGAAGAAGCTCTGGCAGAAAAAATCCGTGTCATGACAAATTCTGAAAAAGTGATTCTCAGACAGTCTGTTGACCCGGATATTTTGGGCGGCATCATAGTGAATGCCAATAACCGACTATTAGATAGTAGTGTCGCAACAAAATTGAAAGAAATGCATCGTGAGTTACTAGCGTAGAGTATTGAAAAAGAGGTGAAGGAAATGAGCTTAAAAGCGAAAGAAATAAGCACGCTCATTAGACAACAGATTGCCAACTATTCGGATGC
Source organism: Vagococcus elongatus (assembly GCF_003987645.1). Lineage (GTDB taxonomy): Bacteria > Bacillota > Bacilli > Lactobacillales > Vagococcaceae > Vagococcus_A > Vagococcus_A elongatus. The sequence goes on along the minus strand of NZ_NGKA01000007.1, from coordinate 32,092 downwards.
TTTACAAGTAGAAGAAGTTGGGATAGTTACTTACGTTGGAGACGGTATTGTTCGTGCCTATGGTCTGGAAAATGCCATGGCGGGAGAATTGCTGGAATTTTCAAACGGGTCGTACGGCATGGCCGAAAACTTGGAAGAAAAAGACGTAGGGATTATTGTATTAGGTGAATTTGAAAATATCCGTGAAGGAGATAAAGTCACACGAACCGGTAAAATCATGGAAGTCCCAGTGGGAGAAGAACTGATAGGACGTGTTATTAATCCTTTAGGACAGCCGGTTGACGGCAGGGGAGAAATCAACACTACTCGGACACGGCCGATCGAGGCTGCTGCACCGGGAGTGATGGACCGGGAGTCTGTTTCCGAACCCCTTCAAACAGGGCTAAAAGCAGTGGATGCTTTGGTGCCGATTGGTCGGGGACAACGGGAACTTGTAATCGGAGACCGTAAAACTGGGAAAACGAGTATCGCCATTGATACAATCATCAATCAAAAAGATGAGGACATGATTTGTATTTATGTGGCTATCGGTCAAAAAGAATCTACTGTCCGCGGTTATGTGGAAACTTTGAAAAAATTTGGTGCATTGGATTACACGATTGTCGTGACAGCCAGTGCGTCACAACCTGCACCATTATTGTATATCGCTCCGTATGCTGGAGCAGCTATCGGTGAAGAATTTATGTATAACGGCAAACATGTTTTGGTAGTTTATGATGACTTGTCAAAACAGGCCGCAGCTTATCGTGAGATATCGTTACTATTACGCCGTCCGCCGGGACGTGAAGCTTATCCGGGGGATGTCTTTTATTTGCATTCACGTTTATTGGAACGGGCAGCAAAACTAAAAGAAGAGCTTGGCGGAGGTTCAATGACAGCCTTGCCTTTTGTAGAAACTCAAGCTGGAGATATCTCTGCTTACATTCCAACGAATGTCATTTCTATTACCGACGGCCAAATTTATTTACAAAGTGATTTGTTTTATTCTGGTGTCAGACCAGCAGTGGATGCCGGTCTATCCGTCTCTCGTGTGGGAGGTTCAGCACAAACTAAAGCGATGAAAAAAGTAGCCGGCACCCTTCGCGTGGATTTAGCCAGCTATCGAGAATTAGAAGCCTTTACTCAATTTGGTTCTGATTTAGACGCTGCAACTCAAGCAAAGCTGAACCGTGGACGACGGACAGTTGAGATTTTGAAACAAGGCTTGCATCAACCGTTGTCAATGGCAAAACAAGTAACGATTCTTTATGCACTGACACGCGGATTTATTGATGATATTCCTGTGGGAGATGTGTTGCGTTTTGAAAAAGAATTATTCGAACATATAGAAAATTCTCATCCAGATATTTTTCTTTCGATACAGCGGACAAAGACCCTTCCGGAAGAGAAATTATTGGACGATGTTATCAAAGAATTCAAAGGATTCTTCACATTTAGCAAAGATCAGCAAAAACCTCGGGTGCAAACAAAAAGTTAAAAAGGATGGTGAGATGTTTTGGCAGAATCATTAGTTGAAATCAAACGTAAAATCGCCTCAACAAAAAAAACCAGCCACATAACTAGTGCCATGCAGATGGTCTCGGGCGCTAAACTTAGTCGCTCTGAGCAAGCCTCAAGAAATTATCAGCGCTATGCTGCCAAGGTTCGGGAAGTTTTGACCCATCTAGCTGCAGCCCAGTTAGAAGAAATGGATAGTGAATCTGACGAAGGTTCTGGTTTAGGGGAAGAGAAGGCTGACATGCACATGATGCTGAAACCTCGTCCCGTGAAAAGAACAGGATATATCGTCATCACTAGCGACAAAGGATTGGCTGGCGGCTATAATAGCTCGATTATCAAGCAAACATTGCAGATGCTGACTTCTGATCATAAAAGCGACAGCGAGTATGTCTTGATGACAGTAGGTCGTACGGGAACTGACTTTTTTAGAAAACGAGGCTCTAATATCGCCTATGAATTGCTGAATGTATCAGATCAGCCGGTTTTCGATGAGCTAAGTGAATTAGTCAGATCTGCGATACAGATGTATGAACAGGGAATTTATGATGAGTTGTATGTTTGTTATAACCATCACATCAATTCACTGTCTTCTCAGTATCGAGCAGAAAAAATGTTGCCTGTTTCTGACTTGGAAGTGGAAGAAGTTAAGAAGTATGAGCAGGAGTATATTTTGGAACCTTCTGAAGATGTGATTTTAGATCAACTCCTTCCTCAATATGCAGCTAGTCTGATCTACGGAGCAGTCCTTGATTCGAAAACTGCTGAGCATGCGGCACGTATGACAGCAATGAAGAGCGCTACGGATAACGCAGCACAAATCATCGATAATTTATCATTAAAATATAATCACGCTCGACAAGCAGCGATTACTCAAGAAATTACTGAGATCGTCGGCGGAGCAGCGGCACTAGAGTAATGACGGGAGGAAATCAAAGTGAATTCTGGTAAAATTGTACAAGTCATCGGTCCCGTTGTCGATGTTGAGTTTCCAATGGACGAATCTTTGCCTGATATCAACAATGCATTGATTGTTTATAAGCGTGACTCCAAAAAGAAAGTAGTTTTAGAAGTAGCTTTAGAGCTTGGAGACGGAGTCATTCGCTCCATTGCAATGGAATCGACAGACGGTTTGCAACGGGGAATGGAAGTCTTGGATACGGGAGTGCCGATTTCTGTTCCAGTTGGAAAAGATACTCTGGGACGTGTATTCAACGTGCTAGGAGATACCATTGATTTAGGCGAACCTTTCAGTGAAAATGCTGAAAGAAGCAGTATACATAAAAAAGCACCGACTTTTGACCGGTTATCCACAAGCAGTGAAGTTTTAGAAACTGGGATAAAGGTCATCGACTTGCTGGCTCCTTATTTGAAAGGGGGAAAAGTCGGTTTGTTCGGTGGTGCAGGTGTAGGTAAAACAGTATTGATTCAGGAATTGATCAATAATATTGCACAAGAACATGGGGGTATTTCTGTTTTTACAGGTGTTGGTGAAAGAACACGTGAAGGAAATGACCTTTATTATGAGATGAAGGAGTCCGGTGTTATCGAAAAAACAGCGATGGTTTTCGGCCAGATGAATGAGCCTCCCGGTGCAAGAATGCGGGTAGCATTAACTGGTTTGACGATTGCTGAATATTTTCGTGATGTGGAAGGACAAGACGTTCTGTTGTTTATCGACAACATCTTCCGTTTCACACAAGCGGGTTCCGAGGTTTCTGCCTTACTGGGACGGATGCCTTCAGCTGTCGGTTATCAGCCGACATTGGCTACTGAGATGGGGCAGCTGCAAGAACGAATCACGTCGACACAAAAAGGTTCGATTACTTCTATTCAAGCGATTTATGTCCCGGCTGACGACTATACTGACCCGGCTCCTGCTACAGCATTTGCCCACTTGGATGCTACGACCAATTTGGAACGTAGTTTGACAGAGATGGGGATTTATCCGGCGGTTGACCCGCTGGCATCAACGTCTAGTGCATTGACACCAGAAATTGTTGGTGAAGAACACTATAAGGTGGCAACAGAGGTTCAGCGAGTTTTACAGCGTTACCGTGAGTTGCAGGACATCATTGCAATTTTGGGAATGGATGAATTATCTGAAGAAGAAAAAATTCTAGTTGGTCGTGCGCGACGTATTCAATTTTTCTTATCTCAAAACTTTAATGTAGCAGAACAATTTACAGGCCAGCCCGGTTCTTACGTTTCGATTAAGGAAACGGTGCGAGGGTTTAAAGAACTGCTGGAAGGCAGACATGATCATTTGCCGGAAGAAGCTTTCCGTAATGTCGGCAGTATTGATGACGTTATTGAAAAAGCTGGAAATCTGGGCTATTAGAAACGGAGTGATCAAAAATGTCTAAACTGCATATTCAAGTCGTTACCCCAGATGGTTTGGTTTTTGACGGGGACGCCGGATTTTTAGTAGCTCGTACTCCGGAAGGCGAAATCGGTATTATGTCTAATCATCTGCCTTTGATTGTCCCGCTTGCGATTGACTCTTTGGTGATTAAAGAAGAGCGGGGCGGCAAAATTATTATGACGATAGCGGTCAATGGGGGTATCATGGAAGTTCGTGACAACCAAGTGTCAATTTTGGCTGATAGTGCGGAGCAGGCTGGCGAGATCGATTTAGATCGGGCGATGCGTGCGAAAGAACGAGCGGAACGAAATTTGGAAAAAGCGAAAAAAGACCATCATATCGACAATATGAAACGGGCGGAAGTTGCACTAAATCGTGCCATCAACCGAATTCATGTGTCGAGAAAATAGAACACAAAGTCACAGGCTAAAGTCTTTGACAAGTAAGAGGCTTGCCTAAAAGTTTAAAGATAGAGAAAATCCCATGAAATCATTTTTTGAAACATTGATTTCGTGGGATTTTTCAATTTATTATTTTTTTTCGGGCGTGTAAAAATACTCTTGGAATAGCCGCTCGGTTATTTTTTTATTGTACTTAATTCTTTCAAAGTTCTGTCAAGATTGGCAGCGTGCCAATTTTCCAATTTGAAAACAGAATTTGCTACTCCTGCATAATAACCGCTCATCCTCCAATCACTTAATTCTTTTTGTTGCGCACTCAATAGAATGGAACTGTCAGCCGTTTTAATGTCTATCGTGTAATTTAAACCAGTTTCTTTGATGGAAATACTTTCAATCTCTGAAAGGGGTAACACAAGAGACTCTTTTTTCTTGATGTTGGTTGTAACGCTGTTAGAGAAGGGAACTAGTACAATTTCATCTTCAGAAATCAGCAAGACATAATAATTACCGCTGAAAAAACTTGCGATTTTCCCACTTAAATTATCACTTTGATACTTAACGACGATAGCTCGGCCTTCTTTCGGTGTGAACCCCATTTCCTTTATGACAGTTTCAATCTTTTTTTCTTTTGCCATCCCTTTTTTCCTCCTTAGATATTGATAACCACTGATTACAGAATAAACTAGTAAGTTGATGATTGGAGAAAAGCGAATGTATCTTTTCTTTTTGCGAAGTAAAATTTAGAAAAAGCCTCTTTTTTATAAAAAAGGAAACTGAAGGTTCATTATGGTGTGGTATACTATGCTAAAAAAGGAGAAGTTAGTGATGGAAGGTGAAACTTTTGGGGAAATATTTTCCAGTTTTCGTCAAAAGAAGGGGTATACAGTGAAAGAAACAGCAGAAAACATTGTTTCCGTCCAATTTTTGCGTCGGTTTGAAAAAGGAGAAAGCGACATCACATTGACGAATTTTTACGAGTTGCTAAATAGGATCAATGTCAGCTTTGAAGAATTTATGTTTGAAAGTCAGAAAGATTCTGTTGATGCCATGGTGGAAAACATTGAACAACAGCTTGATCAATTTCTATTCGAACAAAATACACTTAAATTTAGACGTTTGATTGACTATTTGGACGAGAATTATATCCGAACAGGCAATAAACGTTACAAACATATTTCTGTAGTCGCCCAAGGGATGTATGACCATTATTTTTTTGAAACTTATAGACCAGACAGCAAAGAGTTGGAAGACTATCTTTTGCAATGCGAAACATGGGGAAAATATGAGTTTTTCCTTGCTTGCTACTCTACATTTCTTTTCAATAATGAAACACTTGTTATCTTGGCAGAACAGTCTTTTCGCCGGAAAGTAAAAAGTCGATCCACCCGTCATTATTTTATCGATTTTTATTTACAGGTCTGCCAGAAATTGATCCGAAAAGATGACTGTGATATTGCAGACAGACTGCTAAAAAAATATGAGACAGAAGAAGATATCAGACCGATTTTACAGTATCTCAGTTTTAATGTTTTTGCAAAGTATCTAAGGGGGTTACTGCAAATAAAAAAAGGTGATGAGAGAGGCAGAGAAGTTTGCGAACAAATCATCAATTTTTTTGATAAATCGATTGATTATCAAGGCTATGCTAGTGGACTTCACCGTCTTTACTTGAAAATATACATGGAGAGTCCTTTGGTTGTGAAATAAAGTGACTGATCTATAATTCCCAAAATGAAGAAAATCCCATGATTTCAATGTTTTAGAAAAACGATCTCATGGGATTTTTAATTTGTAAATTTCGTGTTTTACCCTTAAAGGCAATTGATAGACCAGTTTTTTTAATACCATGTCAAGCAGCAAAGGGCGGGAAATAGTTGGTCAAAAAAATTCACCTTTTTGTTTTATAAAGTTAATTATGATAAACTGATTTTAATCGAAGTAGAAAAGAGGAGAAAGATGCAAACTTATCAAATTTATGGTGTTGAAGCGTTAATTAGGGTAGTTTGCCATTTTGGTTTTATTTATTCGGCGTTCTGGGGAGTTCAATCATTGGATTATGAAAGATGGTTCAAAAAAACAAACCCTGGACAAATCCGGATGTTCCTTATGCTTTTGTCAATCGCAATCGGATACACGGCAAGTTCAATGGTTTTAGAATGTTTTGCTCTATTGTCAAATTTTGTCTTCACACTATTACAGTAGCGGTATCCCTAAAGCATAGAGTTTCCATTTAGAATGAATTATGCTATACTACAAAGGCTTATTTAATTAATTTGGAGGGAAAACAATGGAACATATCATTGTTCAAGGCGGCCGACAACTCGAAGGAACAGTTAAAATTGAGGGAGCAAAAAATGCAGTACTGCCTATATTAGCAGCTGCTTTGCTGGCTGAAGAAGGCGTAACAAAGCTTACAAATGTGCCGATCTTATCAGATGTTTTTATGATGAACGAAGTGATCAAGCACTTGAATACGAAATTAAATTTTGATGAAGAAACTAATACTGTCACAATAGATGCTACAGATGAATTAAAAAATGAAGCACCTTATGAATATGTCAGTCAAATGCGTGCGTCGATTGTTGTGATGGGTCCGCTGTTGGCACGTACCGGTCATGCACGTGTTGCCATGCCTGGGGGATGTGCAATCGGAAAGCGTCCAACGGATTTGCATCTGAAAGGTCTTCAGGCGCTGGGAGCAACTATTACTCAGGAAGACGGTTATATTGAAGCTATTGCAGAAAATGGCCTAAAAGGGGCTCGTATCTATTTGGACTTTCCAAGTGTAGGAGCCACACAAAATATTTTGATGGCAGCTGTTAAAGCTAAGGGAAAAACAACTATCGAGAATGCTGCAAGAGAACCAGAAATTGTAGATTTGGCTAACGTTTTAAATAAAATGGGTGCCAAAATCATGGGTGCCGGAACTGAATCTATGCGAATCGAAGGTGTGGAACGTCTCCATGCTGTTGACCACCGCATCGTTCAAGACCGGATAGAAGCCGGAACGTTCATGGTAGCAGCAGCAATGACTAAAGGAAATGTATTAATTGAAGAAGGAATCATCGAACACAATCGTCCACTAGTCTCCAAGTTGCGTGAGATGGGTGTGATTGTTAGCGAAGAAGAAGAAGGTATTCGCGTAATCGGACCTGAGCAATTAAAGTCGACTGATATCAAGACGTTGCCTCATCCTGGATTTCCAACGGATATGCAAGCACAGATGAGTACGATTCAAGTGATTGCTGAAGGGACAAGTGTGATCACAGAGACAGTTTTCGAAAATCGTTTCCAGCACTTGATAGAACTTGGCAGAATGGGTGCCAGTTATAAAATTGATAATAATGTTGCTTATATTTTTAATAAATCTAATCTGACTGGTGCAGAAGTGGCGGCGACAGACTTGCGGGCGGCTGCAGCTCTTGTTTTGGCCGGGTTAGTGGCTGAAGGTCGCACCAAAGTAACACATCTGGAATATTTAGACAGAGGTTATTATAAATTCCATGAAAAATTAGCAGCATTAGGTGCGTCTATCGAACGCATCGATTCTGCTGGAAACAAAGTAGCAGAAAAATCAAATCAACAAACCGTAAAAAAGTAAGGTGAGAATAATGTCAGACGCATGGAAGCACATTTTAATCCAGCTATCTAAGGTACTGCTTTTTGTCTTGCTGCTGATTATTTTGTTTTACATCGGTTTGATGATTGGCTATGGCGGCATCGGAGACGGGAAGCCGACTGGTGTATTTGATGCGCAAGTTTGGGACCATATAACAGATTTTTTAAAAAAATAATAATAGAAGACAAGGTGAAAGGTGCTTTGTCTTTTTTATTGTGAGAGTTAAGGGTGACGTGAAGTGAAACGACTATTATTGAAGCTTGTGCATTTTTATCAGAAATATATATCGGCTGGCAGGCCAGCTTCCTGCCGGTATCATCCCACGTGCTCTCAATATATGGCAGATGCAGTCACGTACCATGGAGCGCTGAAGGGATTTTTAATGGGAATCGCCCGTATATTACGGTGCCATCCATTCGTAAAGGGAGGAATCGATTATGTTCCGTTGCGCTTCACTCTTAAAAGGAACCCCGACGATCATTATCCCGGTCCTTACGAAAAAAAATGATTTAAGGAAATTAGCAGTTTAAATAGAAAGATAAAAGAATAGGAGCGTTTTGAATGGCAATTCTAGCATTTGATTGGGGCGGCACAAATATCAAATTTGGTGTTTGGCATGATGAAAGATTACTTGGACAGGGACTATTTCCCACACCGAAGAGTTTAGAAAGTTTGGAAGCACAACTTTTATCCACAAAAAAAGAATTAGAAAAATCTTATGATTTTGAAGGTGTTGCCATCAGTGCTCCGGGAGCAGTCAACTATGATACAGGAGTGATTGAAGGCATCAGTGCCATCCCTTATATACATCATTTTGGTATTCGGGAACGGTTGAGTGAATTGTTTCAACTGCCAGTTAAAATTGAAAATGATGCGAACGCAGCAGGGATCGCCGAAGTTTGGCAAGGAGTAGCCAAAGGGTTATCTAATGTGTTGTTCATTGTCATCGGCACAGGTATCGGCGGTGCTATTTTACAAAACGGCAAAGTAAATGTGGGAGCTCATCGGTATGGCGGAGAATTCGGCCTCATGTATATGGATAAAGACAATACTTTCAGCGGGGTTGGAACCGGCGTCAAGATGGCCCAGCGGTATGCTGAGAGAAAAGGTCTCCCAGCTGACAGCATTTCAGCAAAAGAAGTCTTCGAATTGGCTTCCCAAGGGGACGTGCTGGCTCAGGAGGAAGAAAACAATTTTTATGATTATTTGGCACAAGGGCTTTTTAGTCTTCAATTTTGTTTTGATCCTGAATGTTTAGTTCTCGGCGGTGGTGTCTCAGCAAAAGAAGGATTGGCTGAAGAAATTACTAAACGGGTACAGGTTTTAATGGATCAGCATAATTTAAAAGATTTTAAACCAGACATCAGAGTCTGCCATTTTAAAAATGATGCCAATTTGATTGGTGCGGTGGCTTCTTATTATCAGCAAATGGAGTAATCTCTACTCCTTTTGCCGGTAATTAGTTTTGATAGAATTGTCAGAAAATTCTTGACTTTGCAGACGAATTGTTTTATATTAAGACACATCTTGAAAGATAAGAAAACGATGAGAATTTGGAGTGGTTGAAATGAAAAAGAAACTTTGGCTATTGTTAGCAGCTTCATCTATGCTGCTGGCAGCATGTACATCTGGCGGCGGAGGAACCTCCAGTACAGATGAGAAGAAAAGTAAAGAAGCATCAGGGGATACAATTAAAATTGGATTGAACTATGAGTTGTCAGGTGCTGTGTCTGCCTATGCGCTGCAACAAAAAGATGCCATCGAGATGGCTGTGAAAGAAATCAATGATGACGGCGGTATCTTAGGTAAACAAGTAGAACTTGTCAGTAAAGATAATAAATCTGAAACAGCCGAGGCGGCGTCCGTTGCAGGCAGTTTGGCTGAGAATGATGAAATTGTGGCAGTGTTTGGCCCGGCAACTTCAGGGGCCTTCAAAGCGAGCATTCCGCAAATGATGAAAGCTGGAATCCCGGCGATTAGTCCATCTGCAACAGATGATGAAGTCACGGTCACTGATGGTAAATTGAAAGAATTTATTTTCCGGACTTGTTTCCAAGATTCTTTCCAAGGAGTTATTTTGGCAAACTATGCAGAAAATAATTTAGGTGCGAAAAAAGCTGTCATCATTGGGGACAATTCCAGTGATTATGGTAAAGGCTTGACGAAAGCATTTAAAGAAACTTATAAAGGCGAAATTGTCTTGGAAGAAAACTTTGCTGCTAAAGAAAAAGATTTCAAAGCAATGTTGACAAAAATTAAAGGTAAAGACTTTGATGTGATTTATTTACCGGGTTATTATGAAGAAGCTGGTTTGGTTATCAAACAAGCTAGAGAAATGGGAATCGATCAGCCGGTGTTAGGGGCAGACGGTTTCTCAGACCCTAAATTAGTCGAACTAGCTGGTGCCAGCAACATGAATGATATTTACTACACGTCTCACTTCTCAGAAAATGCACCGGCAAATGATAAAGTTCCTGAATTTGTTGAAAACTTTAAAGCAAAATATAAAACTAGTCCAAGTTCATTTAATGCGTTGGCCTATGACACGATGTATCTATTAAAAGATGCTATCGAAAGAGCTGACTCGACAGACCGGACAAAAGTCAAGGACGCGATTGCAGAAACTAAAGATTTTGTCGGTGTGACAGGAACAATGTCAATTGATGAAAATCACAATCCTCAGAAGCCGGCAGTTGTTATCGGCTTGCAAGAAGGAAAAGAAGAGTCATCAGAAATCGTTGAACCGTAATTAAAGAATAAAAAGCAAGGAATGGCTAAAACTATTCCTTGTTTTTTAGTAAGAGGGGATTTCCGTATGGAGAATATTTTACAGCAATTAGTAAATGGCCTATCTCTAGGAAGTATATATGCGTTGATCGCATTAGGCTATACGATGGTTTATGGTATTATAAAGTTGATTAATTTTGCCCATGGGGAGATATACATGCTGGGGGCGTTTATTGGCTATGTGTTTATTCAATATTTTCACCTGCCTTTTTTTGTTGCTCTTGTGGGAGCCATGATTTGTTGTGCGGGGATTGGTGTTCTGATAGAGTTTCTCGCTTACCGCCCGTTGCGTGGATCGACAAGAATTGCAGCTCTGATCACAGCGATTGGTGTGTCATTTTTGATTCAAAATGTCATGAAATTGAGATTTTTTGCCGGTGCAGAACCTCGAGCGTTTCCTCAGGCCATTGAGCAAAAAATGATTGAAGTAGGGCCAATAATGGTATCTAATATCCAGTTATTAATTTTGGGTACTACGGTTGTATTGATGTTGGGACTTCAAATCATTGTGATGAAGACCAAGATGGGTAAAGCGATGCGTGCAGTGAGTGTGGACGCTGATGCTGCCATGCTGATGGGAATCAGTGTCAATCAGACCATCTCCTTTACGTTTGCTATCGGCTCTGCTTTGGCAGCCGCTGGCGGTGTGATGATTGGTTTATACTACAATAGTATTGACCCGATGATGGGTGTTACGCCGGGACTGAAAGCTTTTGTTGCCGCAGTGTTTGGCGGTATCGGTTTGATTCCAGGAGCAGCATTGGGAGGATTTTCTATCGGTTTGATTGAAACTTTTGTCAGTGCCTCGTCCATTGAAGGGTTGTCAGCTTATAAAGATGCCATCGTTTATTTTATTCTAATCATTGTATTATTAATTAAGCCGACTGGTTTGCTGGGTAAAAATACGAAAGAGAAAGTGTAGGAGGAGTCAGATGAGAAAGAATCTAAAATATAACCTTTCGTGGCTGCTGCTGGCTGTCGCGGTCTACCTTGGGATTTTCGTGTTGAAAAGCGTGGGTTTGTTGAGCGGTATTGTAGAGGACACGTTATCGTTGATTGGTATCAATGTCATACTAGCCGTCGGTTTAAATTTGATTATTGGATTTTCCGGACAGTTTTCTTTGGGACATGCTGGATTTATGGCTATCGGTGCCTATGCAACGGCGATTTTTACTCAAATACAGTCAACTTATACGGGGTTTTTGCTAAGTATTTTGATTGGTGTCGGGATTACCATCGTTGTGGCGCTAGTTGTCGGGATTCCAACTCTGCGTTTAAAAGGGGACTATTTGGCGATTGCCACATTAGGAATTGCTGAAATCATCCGTATTTTGATTGTTAATGGGAAAGATGATTTATCCCAAGGGATTTTTGCCACAGGCGGTGCGGCAGGGGTTTTTGGTATTGTTGATTATGCTAACTGGGAAGTCATTTATATTTTTATGGTATTAACGACGATTATTATAGCGAATTTCATTCATAGCAGTACCGGGCGGACAGTTCTTTCCATACGTGAAGATGAAATTGCCGCTGAAGCTATGGGAGTCAATTCGACAAAAGTAAAAGTTTTAGCCTTTGTTTTGGGAGCTGCTACAGCAAGTATTGCAGGCTCACTCCATGCCAGTTACATTCAAACCATAGTTCCCGGTGATTTTGGTTTTATGAAGTCCGTTGATATTTTAATTATCGTCGTGTTCGGTGGTATTGGCAGTTTGACTGGTAGTTTTGTGGCTGCTATCCTGTTAGGTATTTTAAACCATGTTTTGAGAAATGTTCAAGCCATCAGTGATTACCGGATGATCGTTTATGCTTTGGCGCTAATCATCATCATGATTTTTAAACCCGGTGGATTGTTAGGTAAAAAAGAACTTTCAATGAAAAAATTATTTCAGCGAATAGGTAAAGGAGGAAAAGAAAATGCCTCTGTTGACCGTTGATCGCTTAACTAAAAACTTTGGCGGTTTAGCCGCTGTTTCCAATGTTTCTATCCAGTTGGAGGAAAACGAACTTGTTGGTTTGATAGGGCCGAATGGTGCCGGAAAAACCACACTATTTAATTTGTTGACGGGGGTTTACGAACCCTCAGAAGGCAGTGTAACGTTTAATGAGAATGGAAAAGAAACATTACTGAACAAGATGAAGCCCTATGCAATCGCTGATTTGGGCATCAGTCGAACATTTCAAAATATTCGTCTATTTAAAGATTTGACCGTGCTGGACAATGTATTGATTGGGTTTAATAGTAAAAATAAACAAGGCATTTTCAGCAGTGTTTTGCGGTTGCCGAGTTTTTATCGTCAAGAAGCCGAATTAAAAGAACGTTCCATTGAATTGCTGAAAATTTTCGATATGGAAAACGAACTAGAAACCTTGGCGAGGAATCTTCCGTACGGTCAGCAGCGCCGTTTGGAAATTATCCGGGCGCTGGCGACACAACCGAAACTTTTGTTTTTGGATGAGCCGGCAGCAGGGATGAATCCACAAGAAACCGCGGAACTGACAGAGTTGATTCGAAAAATCCATCAAGAGTTCGGTATCACGATAGTCTTAATCGAACATGATATGTCTCTGGTGATGGATGTTTGTGAGCGTCTGTATGTGTTAGAATATGGACAGTTGATTGCTCAAGGGACTCCTGCGGAAATCAAAGAAAATAAACGTGTGATTCAAGCGTATCTAGGTGGTGAAATTTAGTGCTGAAAGTAAAAGATTTAACCGTAAAGTACGGAGTCATTGAAGCAGTGCATGGTGTCTCTTTTGAAGTCAAAAAGGGAGAAATCGTTTCACTGGTGGGGGCCAACGGTGCCGGAAAAACGACGATTTTAAGAACGATTTCCGGTCTTGTGCGTCCGGCAGGAGGAAGTATTCAATTCAAAGAGTTGGAATTGACAAAAACTGCACCGCAAAAAATCGTGGCTGCGGGACTTTCACAAGTTCCAGAAGGTCGTCATGTATTTTCGGGACTATCAGTCATGGAAAATTTGGAGATGGGTGCCTTTCTGAAAAAGAAAAATCAAGATTCAAAAAGAGTGCTACAAGAAGTTTTTGAACGTTTCCCCATTTTGGCAGATAGAAAAAATCAAGATGCAGCCACATTATCAGGCGGGGAACAGCAAATGCTTGCCATGGGGCGGGCGTTGATGTCAGAACCGGATTTATTACTGTTAGACGAGCCTTCAATGGGTCTGGCTCCTATTTTTATCAAAGAGATATTTGATATTATTCAGGAAATTCAAAAACAAGGGACGACGGTCCTTTTGATTGAGCAGAACGCAAACATGGCTTTGTCAATAGCTGACAGAGGTTATGTGCTGGAAACGGGCAGTCTTGTGCTTAGCGGCACGGGTGAAGAATTGCTTGCAAGTGAGGAAGTCAGAAAAGCTTACTTAGGAGGATAATCGAATGATCGTTGAATACTATATGACAACTGATTTGGTAACGATTGAACCGGAAACTAAAATTTATGATGCAGTAGAAGTGATGAATCAGCATGAAATTCATCGTCTGCCTGTTTTAAAAGATGGCAAGCTTGTTGGTTTGATTACGGAAGGAACCATTCAAAGCGCCATGCCGTCTAAGGCAACCAGTTTAAGTGTTTATGAAGTCAATTATTTACTTAATAAAACCACCGTGGCCGAAACCATGATCCAAGAGGTTGTGACTATCAAACCTACGGCGCTTCTGGAAGATGCTATCAAGCGAATGCGTGAGAATAATGTAGGCGTACTGCCAGTATGTGACGGCGAAAGATTAGTAGGGATCATTACGAACAATGATATTTTTGATGCCTTTTTGGAAATCACCGGATACAATCAGGAAGGTCTCAGAGTGACGATTGAGATTGCTGAGGACCATCGTGGGGTGCTTGCCCGTTTGACCGCTCTATTTGCAGAGAACCATATGAATATCGTACAAATTGTTGTTTTCCGTCACGAAGGACAGCCTACAATCGTTGTCCAACTAACCAATGCAGAAGAAGAGAAAGTCAGAAATATTCTGTCTGCTCATGATTTTGTCGTGAAGTCCGTAGTTGAAACAGCAAAAGAAGATTAATCAGATACTGCTTTATTTTAATACTAATTAATAGATGATAGATAGACTCCTGTGAAGCTGGCCTAACAGTCTAGTTTTGCAGGATTTTTTTATTTTGAGTAGTATTTTTGTTTTCTCGTAAGACTACGCATTAACAAACTAAGGGTTTTGTGGTATCTTGTAGAAAGAACATATTTTTTTAAGGTCAACTAAGTTTTTTGGCCTTTTGTTAGTAACGGTTTTTCAAAAATATGAATGAGAAAGAACAGGCAAAGGTGAACAAGATGAGCAAAAATAAGAATACAAATAAGAACACAGAAATAGAAGTCAAAGAGTTTGAAATAAATAAAGAGGGGAAACTTATCCCATGTTACGAGTTAAAAGTCGGTAAAAAGATTATTGGGACATTAGAGGAAACAGAACCTAAAAAGATTTCCGTGATTATGGACGGGGAAACGGCAATGGTTGTCAAGACAGTGGAAGAAGGTATTGAAGCCGTTATCCGCCAGTGGAATTTATTTCAATAATTTTTATTTTGCACTTGATTTTTTTTAAGGAATTGCGTATGATATAAAAGTCGGCAATAATGCCGACATCTTATGGAGGGGTAGCGAAGTGGCTAAACGCGGCGGACTGTAAATCCGCTCCTTCGGGTTCGGCAGTTCGAATCTGCCCCCCTCCATTTTCGTTATTGGGCTATAGCCAAGCGGTAAGGCAACGGACTTTGACTCCGTCATTCGTTGGTTCGAATCCAGCTAGCCCAGTCAAATTATACGCTGTGTTCCCATGGGAATGCAGTTTTTTTATTATCTTAAAAGGGGTGAGACGACATGCAGTTGAAGAAAATGCAAAGCAATATTTATAGACAATATGCTTTACTTAAAAGAGGATTGGAGCAGCGTTCAGCCACAATAGAAACAGAATTTTGCGAAAAGAATCAAAAGTTGACAACAAACAGCAACGATCGCAGCGATCGGTTGAAGCAAGTCATCAAATGGCAAGCGAAAGGCCACTAGAAATTTGAAAAAGACATTCTGAAAAGAGTGTCTTTTTGATTTGTCAAGGAAAGGCTCAAAGACTAGTATCTTGAAATGGATAATGTTAGAATAATAGAGAACTATGTGACAGGAGGAAAGATTATGTCAGAATTTGTGACGATTCAACAATTGGTTAATGAACTGCAGCTGGAAGTGTCTTCTGGTGCAGAGAATTTAGATAGAAAAATATTAACAAGCGATATTTCAAGACCGGGGTTAGAGCTGACTGGATATTTCAGTTACTATCCATATGACAGATTACAGTTATTCGGCAGGAAAGAAGTTGCTTTTTCAGAACGTATGACGCCGGAAGAACGTCTGATTGTTATGAGAAGGTTATGTACCGACGAAACGCCGGCAATAATTTTTGCCCGAAGCATCGAACCTACAAAGGAGATGGTTCAAGCTGCAAATGAAAGAAACATTCCCGTTCTGGTCTCTTCGTTGACTACCTCGAGAATTTCAGGGGTCTTATCTAATTTTATCGAGGGTCATTTGGCTCCTCGAACATCTATCCATGGTGTTTTGATGGAAATATATGGATTGGGAGTGCTGATTCAAGGAGACAGCGGAATCGGAAAAAGTGAGACTGGTTTGGAATTAATCAAAAAAGGCCACCGCTTAGTTGCAGATGATCGCGTAGATGTTTATCAAGAAGATGAACGGACTGTCATCGGCGAACCGGCACGAATTTTAGAACACATGATGGAAATCCGAGGCATCGGGATTATTGACGTGATGAATCTTTATGGTGCCAGTGCGGTACGTAACAGTTCGCAGGTCCAATTGGTGATCCAGCTTGAACATTGGGCGCCGGATAAAAAATTTGACCGTCTAGGCGGTGCCGCAGAGACTGAGCGGATCGCTAATGTAGATATTCCTAAAATTTCAATTCCAGTAAAAACTGGACGTAACGTGGCAATCATTATTGAAGTAGCGGCAATGAACTTTAGAGCCAAAACGATGGGTTATGATGCAACGAAAAAATTTGAAGAAAATCTTACTAACTTGATTCAAATGAATTCTGAAACTTGAGCATAGAAAGAGGGAATTAGAACTTATGTTATTGGCACAAATTAACGATGTAGCATTTAAACTGTTTGGTCTTGAGATTAAGTGGTACGCCATCATTATTGTTTCAGGCATTATTTTAGCTGTCTGGCTGGCCAACAGAGAGTCTAGACGCCTAGGTTACGGTGAAGATGACATTATTGATTTTATGCTTTGGGCATTACCCTTGTCCATTGTAGGGGCAAGACTTTATTATGTCATTTTTGACTGGGAAATATACGTTAACAATCCGCTGCAAATTTTTAATTTACGCAGTGGCGGATTGGCCATTTATGGAGGATTGATTGCTGGGGCGCTGGTCGTTTACTACTTTACTCAAAATCGTTATTATTCTTTCTGGAAATTTTTAGATATTGCGGCACCCAGTGTTATTATTGGGCAAGCCATCGGACGTTGGGGAAATTTTACCAACCACGAAGCGTACGGTCCGAAAACTACGGAGGCTTTTTTAAGAGGCTTGCATCTGCCGAATTTTATTGTAGAGAATATGTATATTGATGGTGCTTTTCGGCACCCGACATTTTTGTATGAAAGTCTGTGGAGCCTGGCAGGTTTTGCGATATTATTATGGCTGCGTTCCAGAAAAGATTTATTGCTTCAGGGGGAAGTGTTTTTCAGTTATATCATGTGGTATTCTTTTGGACGCTTCTTTATTGAAGGGTTAAGAACTGACAGTCTTTATTTGTTTGGAGAAATCAGAGTGTCACAGTTATTATCCCTCATTCTTTTTGCAGGGGCTCTAGGCATGATGATTTACCGGAGAAAAGTGGTAAAACCTCCTTATTATAATTTAAGAGGGGTGAGATGATGGCAAGTGTTCAAACAGTGCTGTTTGATTTTGACGGCACTCTGGCGGATACAAATCATCTGATCGCCCAGTCTTATCTCCATGTCTTTGAAAAATATCTGCCGGGACGTTTTCAGACGGAAGAATCTGTGAGACATTTCAACGGTCCTTCTCTTGAAGAAGTTTTTTCCGAATTGTTACCTGAGAAAACAGATGAGATGGTAGCAACATATCGGGAATTTAATCATGAAAAGCATGACGACTTGATTCAAGAATTTCCCTGCGTAGAAGAAGTGCTTGGAAAACTAAAAAAATCAGACATACGACTGGCGGTAGTGTCAACTAAGAACAGTTTTATTTTAAAAAGAGGTTTGGAAGTGTTGAATATCCAAAATTATTTTGACCTGATCTTAGGCGGCACAGACTATCAAAAAGTCAAGCCCGATCCTGAAGCGCTCCATCTTGCCATGACAAAGTTGTCTTCTAGTCCAGCTGAAACTATTATGGTTGGGGACAATCCCCAAGATATCGAAGCTGCTAACCGGGCAAAGGTTCGGGGGATATTCGTTGAGTGGTCTCATAAGACATTGGCAGAAGTGAAACCTTACAAACCCTATCAAACGGTCAAAAGTATGGTAGAATTACAGGAGTGGATTACTTTACAAAATAACGGAGGTAGAGAATGAAGCAAAAAATTGCCGTTTTAGGAACTGGTTCATGGGGATTGGCTTTAGGGAATACTTTAGTCGAAAATGGACATGATGTCACACTTTGGGGCAGAGAAACCGATCAAGTGGAAGAGCTTCAAAAGCACCACACGAATAAAGCTTATCTGCCTGATATAGTTTTCCCCAAAGAATTAAAAGCAACAACTGATATGGCAGAAGCGATAAAAGGTGCGGATGCTGTTTTATTTGTCGTACCGACAAAAGCTATTCGAGAAGTGGCGATTCGATTTAGAAAATTGTGCCAGAATCAGCCGGTTATCATCCATGCCAGTAAAGGGTTTGAACAAGAAACGCATTTGAGAATTTCTGAAATATTGGCTCAGGAAATACCTGAAAATATGCGACGGGATATCGTTGTTCTCTCGGGTCCAAGCCATGCCGAAGAAGTGGCAGTAAAAGATATTACCACGATTACAGCAGCAAGCAAAAATCTTGAATGGGCAGAGTATGTTCAACAATTATTTATGAATGATTATTTTAGAGTGTATACAAATGATGATGTGATAGGTGTTGAAACAGGCGCTGCCTTAAAAAATATCATCGCTCTTGGCGCTGGTGCGATTCACGGTCTTGGCTTAGGAGATAATGCTAAAGCTGGGATAATGACTCGGGGATTAGCAGAAATCACCCGCTTAGGCGTGGCCATGGGAGCAGATCCTCTTACCTTTATCGGTTTGAGCGGCTTTGGAGATTTAGTCGTTACTTGTACCAGTATCCATTCGCGGAACTGGCGTGCCGGAGATATGTTGGGAAAAGGCTATTCAGTGGATGACATCCTAGCTACCATGGGAATGGTTGTTGAAGGCATCTCCACTACAAAATCTGCTTATGAGCTCGCGGAAGAACTAGGTGTAGAAATGCCGATAACTGAAGCCATCTATCAGGTGGTTTACGGCGGGAAAAAAGCAGAAGAAGTGATTCAGGATATGATGTTGAGAGATAAAAAATCGGAAAAAGAATTCTAAAAAAAATCAGTAGAAGGAGTATGAGATGAACCAACGTGTAAAAAAAGCGATTATTCCAGCTGCGGGTCTAGGTACCCGATTTTTACCGGCAACGAAAGCAATGGCCAAAGAAATGCTGCCGATTGTGGACAAGCCGACGATCCAATTTATTGTTGAAGAAGCATTGGAGTCAGGGATTGAGGATATTTTGATCATTACAGGAAAAGCAAAACGCCCGATCGAGGATCATTTTGATGCTAACTTAGAACTGGAAATGAATTTGAAAGAAAAGGGGAAAACTGATTTACTGGCAAAAGTGGAAGCCACCACTGGTTTAAACTTGCATTTTATGCGTCAGTCTCATCCAAGAGGTTTAGGACATGCCGTTTCCCTAGGAAAAGCTTTTGTCGGTAATGAGCCGTTTGTGGTGATGCTGGGTGATGATTTAATGTCTGACAAAGTTCCTTTGACTAAACAGCTGATTGACAATTATGAACAAACCAAAGCTTCAACTATCGCCGTGATGGAAGTTCCTAATGAAGATACTTCAAAATACGGCATCATCAATCCTGAGCAGATGGTAAAAAAAGGATTGTACAATGTGAAAAATTTTGTTGAGAAACCTGATCCAAAAGATGCTCCAAGTAATTTGGCAATTATTGGCCGTTACTTGTTGACGCCAGAAATTTTTGAGATATTGGAAAATCAGAAACCCGGTGCCGGAGATGAAATTCAATTGACCGATGCCATCGACACGTTGAACAAGACGCAGAGAGTTTTTGCCCATCAATTCACCGGCAAGCGCTACGATGTGGGTGATAAATTTGGTTTCTTGAAAACAAGTATCGAATATGGTTTAGAGCATCCGGAAGTAAAAGACCAATTACGTGAACTTATCATCAGTATGGGGAAAGAATTGGAAGAACAGGATAATAAAAAGAAATAATAAAAACTTTCTAACTTTTTGGCTGAAACCAAGTTCAAAAGTTAGAAAGTTTTTTGATTTATCTATAATGATATTCTCGTTGTGTGTTTTGTTGTTTTCGATGACTAGTGTAGCGGTAACTTGCTTCATCCCATAGCATGATTAATATGAGAAAGATAGGGACGACGATCAAGAAGGCTGTTTTCAAACCTAAGTTGCCAAGAAAAATACCTATCAACAATACAAAAAATAAGAAAAATAATCTTCTAATGCTTGTCATTTTTTCATCCTCCTATACAAGAACATCTGTTCTGTTTTCATTATACAAACAAACGTTCGCTTTGTAAAGAAGTTTTTAAAAGTTTTTTAAAAGAAACTACGGTACAATCCCACTACTTTTCCTAGAATCGTGATATTATCAAGGATAATCGGCTCAAGAAAGTCATTTTCGGGTTGAAGACGAAAATAATTTTGTTCTTTGTAAAAAGTTTTGCACGTGGCTTCTTCCTCATCGGTCATAGCAATCACCATTTCACCATTAGAGGCGTGGGTTTGTTTGCGGACGATAACATAGTCCCCATCAAAAATTCCTGCATTAATCATACTATCACCACGGATTTTTAACATAAATAACGGGCGGGATTCATTTTTAAATTCTGGCGGGATAGGAAAATAATCAGAAGCTTCTTCTACCGCTAAGATAGGCTCCCCTGCGGTCACCGTTCCTAAAACAGGCATGACATCAGCTTGTATGCCCAAGAAATTCAAGCCTTCAGGTGTGACTTCAATCGCCCTAGGCTTTGAAGGATCTCGTTGCAGAAGTCCTTTCTTTTCTAGTCGGGACAGATGTCCGTGCACAGTCGAAGTAGAAGAAAGATTGACGGCTTCACCTATTTCTCTAACGGTCGGTGGATAGCCGCGTTTATCCACTTCTTCATATATGTATCTTAAAATTTTGATTTGTCTATTTTCTTTTTGCGTAGTCAACTCATCGCCTCCTATAAAGAGTAGTTACAAAGAAAGTGTAGCATACTCTTAATGACAAATCAAACAAGTGTTCGCTATTTTTTATGGCATTGTTTTTTTGGAGTTGTTTCGTTAAAATAAAGAAGAGTGAGGAGGAGTAGATTTATGCTGTCAAAAGAAAAATTAGCCCGAATCAATGAATTAGCTAATCAAGCGAAGACAGAAGGGCTGAACCAAGAAGAAAAAGAAGAACAAAAGAAATTAAGGGAAGAATATCTGGCTGCTTTCCGTGGTGGAATGAGACATCATATCGAGGGAATGAAAGTTATCGATAAGGAAGGAACAGATGTGACGCCGGAGAAATTGAAAAAGATTCAGAAAGAAAAAAAATTGCATGGAAGACATGAAAAATAAGTTATACTTAAAAGTATCAATAATTTCATTGCTATTCAGACGTAAAAGTAGTAAAATGCTAATAAAGGTAAAAAAAACCTAAATCAGGAGGATGATTATTTTGTTTGACAAGATTGACGAACTCGGTGTTAATACACTGCGCACTCTAAGTATCGATATGATTCAAAAAGCAAATTCAGGACATCCAGGATTGCCAATGGGAGCAGCCCCAATGGCCTATGCTTTGTGGACAAAGCATCTGAAAGTGAACCCAACAACTTCTAGAAATTGGGCCGACCGGGACCGTTTTATTTTATCTGCCGGACATGGTTCAGCGTTACAATACAGCTTGCTTCATTTAGCAGGTTATGATGTGACTATTGAAGATTTAAAAGAATTTCGCCAGTGGAATAGTCGCACGCCTGGACATCCAGAGGTTCATCATACAGACGGAGTAGAAGCGACCACAGGCCCATTAGGTCAAGGTATTGCGATGAGTGTTGGATTTGCGATGGCTGAAGCTCATCTAGCTGCAACGTATAATCGTCCAAACTTTAAAGTTGTTGACCATTATACGTATGCTATTTGCGGCGACGGAGATTTGATGGAAGGAATCTCTCAAGAAGCTATCAGCATGGCTGGTCATATGAAGTTAAACAAATTAATCGTTTTATATGATTCAAATGATATTTCTCTTGATGGTGATTTAGATAAATCATTCAGCGAAAGCGTTAAAGGACGGCTAGAAGCTAGCGGTTGGCAACACATCCTTGTGGAAGACGGCACAGATTTGGCTGCTATTTCTAAAGCTATTGATGAAGCAAAGGCAGAAACAGGCAAACCAACTATGATTGAAATTAAGACTGTGATTGGTTTTGGTGCCCCAAATCAAGGTACTAGTAAGGTGCACGGTGCGCCATTGGGAGCTGAAGGTGCAGCAGCAGCAAAGGCCGCTTATGGTTGGGAATATGATCTGTTTGAAGTTCCGGCAGAAGTAAAGGAACGTTTTAAAGAAGAAATAGTGGTCAAAGGACAAAAAGCTGAAGCTGAGTGGGATCAGTTGTTCCAAGACTACAGTGAAAAATATCCTGAACTGGCACAACAATTTAAAGACGCTTTTGCTGATAAATTGCCGGCAGATTGGGATAAGGAAATGCCTGTCTATCATGAAGGAGACGGAGAGAAGGCTAGCCGTGTCACCAGTAGTGAAATGATTCAGGCTTTGGCAAAAACTATTCCTAATTTGTGGGGAGGTTCTGCTGATTTATCTGGCTCTAATAATACAATGATCGCCGGTGAAAAAGATTTCGAGCCTGGAAGTTATGAAGGCCGCAATATCTGGTTTGGTGTTCGGGAATTTGCTATGGCAGCAGCGATGAACGGTATTGCTTTACATGGGGGAACAAAAGTATACGGAGGGACGTTCTTCGTCTTTGTGGATTACTTGCGCCCAGCCGTTCGTTTAGCAGCCATTCAAAAGGCTCCAGTAACTTACGTCTTGACTCATGACTCTGTGGCTGTTGGTGAAGACGGACCGACTCATGAACCGATTGAGCAATTGTCAAGCTTGCGCAGTATGCCAAATGTCAATGTTGTTCGCCCGGCAGATGGTAATGAAGTGCGTGAAGCGTGGAAATTAGCTGTTCAGTCAACGGATCATCCGACCGTGCTAGTTTTGACACGCCAAAATCTGCCAGTATTGCCGAAGACATCAGAATTAGCTGCTGAAGGAGTTTCTAAGGGAGCATATATCGTTTCTCCTGCTAAGGGAGCCGTTCCATCAGGTATTCTGATTGCTACCGGTTCTGAAGTTGCTCTAGCGGTAGAAGCTCAAAAAGCTTTGGCTGAAAAAGGTGAAGATGTGTCAGTCGTGTCTATGCCTAGCATGAAATTATTTGATGCACAGGATGCTGCGTATAAGGAAAGTGTGTTGCCAAAAGCAGTCACTAAACGTCTATCTATTGAGATGGGTGCTAGTTTCGGTTGGGAACGTTATGTGGGATTAGCTGGTGCTTCGCTAAGCATTGATAAATTTGGTGCTAGTGCTCCTGGCGGTACAGTGATTAAAGAATATGGCTTTACAGTTGAAAATGTTGTCAATATTTTTAATCAAATCGCTGAATAACTAATAGTAATTTTGCAAAGGAGAGTTGTTCTAAACGGACACTCTCTTTTTTGTGGCCTTATCTGTTTGTTTAGTATTTGGCGGTGTGCTAAAATAACCATGTTAGGTTATAGAGAAGCGGAGGAACCCCATGAGTAAAAAAGAATTTATTAGTAATATTATTTGGCTTGGCGGTTTAATAATTGTTCTTTTTGTGGTGAGGCGTTTTGTAATGTCTCCGGTGGCAGTCTCGGGAGACTCGATGGTGCCCACACTGGAAGACCGGCAACGTGTGATTCAGTTTAAGATGTCTGAAATCAAGCGTTTTGACATTGTCACATTTCCTGCACCAGATCAGCCAGATCAAAATTATATTAAGCGCGTTATCGGTTTGCCCGGGGACAGTCTATCTTTTAAAAATGATGAACTTTATATTAATGGTGAAAAAATAAATGAATCCTATTTGGATGATGTGAAATCTGACATGCAAGATGGGGTCGTGTATACGGCTTATCGAACAAGTGACGGGGAAATGCTGACCGACTTTACCTTAATGGATATCGAAAGTGTGAGAGTTGACGTTATACCTGAGGGCAAGGTTTTTGTATTAGGGGATAACCGTCCGATTTCTAAGGATAGTCGTTACATCGGATTGATTGACCTGGAGGATATCACAGGAGATGTGAAATTCAGATTTTGGCCGATTTTCATCAAAGATGAAGACTCAGGCAAATTGGATATAAAAATTGGAACTTTAGACTAACTGTTGAAATTGATAAAAAGATAATCTGTCTGATTGGACAGATTATTTTTTTTATCTTCTTTATGCTAAACTAAAGGAGAAATCTTTTTGGAAGGAGCACCTTTATGTCATTGAAATTTTTCTTTGGACCGGCGAGAAGTGACCATACGACACCATTGTTAAAGCAGGCAGTGGAATGGTTGGAAAAAGATCAGAAACATCAAGTATTTTATATCGTACCCAATCACGTGAAATTTGAAGCAGAAGTTCATGTGCTGGACAGCATCCGAAAATTAAATCAGCAAGATAATTCTCAAACCTTGGCGACGATGAATTTGCAGGTGTTTAGTTTCACCCGTTTAGCTTGGTATTTTTTGCAATACACTGGTTTGTATAATGGGAAGCAGTTAAGTGATGCAGGCAAGCACATGGTATTGAGAACTATCTTGAGGGAAGACAATGAAAATCTGTTGGTTTATCGTGGAGAAGCGGAGCATTCCGGCTTTATCCAACAACTGGCTGATTTTTTTCAAGAGCTTCATCAGGGGAAAATCATGGAAGAAGACCTGCTTTTGCTGGCGGAACAGACAGAAGAAGCAGATTTTAAACGCAAGCTGGAAGATCTTTCTTTGATTTACCAGCGCTATTGCCAGTTTTTATTTGATAATGATATCAATGAAATGGATATATTAAGTCATTTAGCTGAGTATTTGCAATCAAAAGATTTGTCGCATGTGCAGTTTATTTTGACTGGTTTTACAAGACTGACCGCTCAGGAGCAAGAGTTGATTCAGGTCCTCATGTCAAAAGCGGGCAATCTGGTAGTGGATTTACCGTTAGATCAAGGCTATGTAGACCAGCCGCCAAAACCTTATGAGCTTTTTTATGACAGCGGCTCCTTGTATCACTCCTTGTATCACTGGGCTAAAAATGCCGGCATACCTATAGAATTAGATGAAAGACTTCCCTTTGAAATAACAGATGATCTGGCACTGTTGGATGTTTTTTGGCGTGACAGCCAGAAAGTCAGCCGTCAAAAAAAAGAACTTCCGGCCGCTTCTCAAGGAAATATCAAGATATGGCAGGCGGAAAATCCACAGGCAGAAGTTGAGCATGTTGCCAAAGAAATTCGCCGATTAGTGTCTAGCGGGCACTATCGCTACCAAGACATTGAGGTGTTGACTCGGGATGCCCAACTATACAATGCGAGAATCACACCGGTGTTTAATGCGCACGATATCTCCTTTTACTTAAATGAAGATTTAATGATGACCCATCATCCCTTAGTAGAATTTCTTGATGCTCTTTTTGCAATTGATAAAAGGTACTATCGTTATACGGATGTGATGCGTTTTTTAAGAACAGAATTATTTTTACCAAAGATGGACGGTCAGCTAAGTATTGAACAATGGCTGGCGGTACGTGATGACTATCGTGAGAAGGTCGACCAAACGGATAACGTTGTTTTGGCGTACGGTTATGAAGGAACAAACTGGGTCCGTGAAAATGATTGGGAATATGTCACGTATATCCAAGAATCATCAGAGGATGAAGAGTCTCTCGATGCCATTGCCGAAAGAATTTCCAATGACGTCCGCCGTGATATTCGTGATGATTTGGTTCCTTTTTATCAAAAAATGAAACAGGCAAAGACTGGCAAAGAGGGAGCGTATACTTTGTATCAGTTTTTAGTAAATACTGGGGTGGAGCAGCAGCTGCTTTTCTGGCGGGACTATTATATTCAGCAAGGAGAGTTGGAGGAGGCAAAGATTCACGAGCAGACATGGCAGGCCTTTGTAGCATTGTTGGATGAATATGTTGAAATTTTGGGGGAGCGTTCTTTTGACTTGGCGGAATTTGAAGAGATTTTAGCTTATGGGTTGGAAGGGACGACTTACAGCAAGGTTCCTACCACACTTGATCAGGTGAAAGTATCAGCCTTGGACAAGGTCCATGCCAAGAAAAATAAAGTTACTTTTATTTTAGGTGCCACCGATCAAGTTTTGCCGGGGAAAACGGAAAATACTACCTTGCTTTCTGATCAGGAACGGGGCAACGTGGCAGAAGGGCTGCAGGAAGGACAATTTTTATTGCTTACGGGCAGCCAGTCCATGCATCAAGAGCCTAATCTAGCTTATTTAGCATTTTTATCCAGCAGTGAGAAGTTGTATTTGACCTATCCAATGAGTGGAGAAAAGGGAAGTACCGGGAGAATCTCTCCCTATGTTGCTAGAATTGCGGAAGGTTTGAAGATTGCCATTGAGGAAAAACATTTTATGCCTTCTCTCGATACATTTGAAGAGTCATTTGTTGGTAATTATCAGACACTTGTCGGTACGCTGGTTCAGCTGAAGCGTCAGAGCATGGATGAGGGCAAAGAGATACCTTACCAATGGGGACAACTGGAAAAAAGTTTATTTAATCGGGGAGAGACTCAGTCCATCCGATTGGCACAGAGTGTTTTCCGCAGTTTGAATAAAAAAAATATTCCAGAAACTTTGGCACCCTCACTTGTGTCTGATTTGTATGGGGAGACGTTGTATGGCTCAGTCTCAAAAATCGAACGATTTTATCAGTGTGAATACAAATATTTTCTGACCTACGGGTTGCGTTTGAAAGAGCGGGAAGTTTTCGAATTAACACCGGCTGCGGCTGGAGAATTTTTCCATGATACTCTCGATGCTATTTTTAAAGTATTAATCGAAAATAACTTGTCTCTTAGCCAGTTGAATGAAACTGAATTGAATAAAATCGCTGATCAAGTCCTGACAGAGGTATTGGATCATAGTAAATTTATGATTTTGAGCACGTCTAATCGCATGAATTATATACGCTATCAGCTGATTCAAACGATAAAAAGAGTCAGCTGGGCGTTGCGGGAACAAAGTAAGCGCACAGGCTTGACGACAGCCCAAACAGAAGTGATTTTTGGGGAAATTGCTCAGGAAAAAGGACTGGCAAGTTTGGAAATTCCCCTTTCTGATCAAAGACAGATAAAAATCAGAGGGAAAATCGACCGTTTGGATGTCGTAAGAACCGAAGAAGGCCCTTTTATTTCAGTGGTAGACTACAAATCAAGCGCTCATAAATTTAGTTTTCAAGATGCTTATTTTGGACTTGCGATGCAGATGATTACTTACTTAGACGTTGCTATGATGAATGCGGTCCAGCTGGTAGGGACCGAAAAGGCAAAATTAGGCGGCGCTTTTTACTTACACGTTAAAAATCCGCGGTTAAAAGAAGGGATACCTGAAGATCAGCTGCTTGAGTCTATGTTGAAAGAGTTTCGTTACCAAGGCTTACTGTTGGAAGACGATAGTTTTATTGAACAGTTAGATAAGACAGTAGGGCCTCAAGAAACTTCAGCCGTCTACCCTTACAATATTTTGAAAAACGGTTCGGTCCGCTCTAACCAGTTTGTGACTGGGGATGATTTAGAATTGCTCAGAGGTCACAATCGTGAGCTGTTCAGTAAAGCAGGAGAGAATATTTATGCTGGGAATATCAGATTGAATCCTGCCTACAGGGAGAAAATCAGGATTGCTTGTCAGTACTGTCCTTTCCGCAGTGTGTGTCAGTTCGATCCTATGTTAAAAGAAAACAACTATCATCGGCTGGAAAAAATGAAAAAAGATGATGTCATTGATCGAATCAAGTTTAATTTGAAAGGGGAGGTACAGGAATGATGAGTGGCAAACTACCATTAAAACCGGAACAAAGCCACTTTACAGATGGACAGTGGCAGTCCATTTATGACGGCGGCAGTAATCTGCTGGTTTCCGCTTCGGCAGGATCGGGGAAAACCACAGTTTTAGTTCAGCGTGTCATTGAAAAAATCAAAAGCGGAGTGGACATCGACCAGCTTTTGATTGCAACTTATACAGAAGCAGCGGCAAAAGAGATGAAAGAACGTATCTTAACTGCTGTTCAACAGGCAATTACCGAAGAACAAGATGTAGAACAGCAGAGACACCTGGTCAATCAAATCAGTAAAATCCCTGCGGCGCCAATTAGTACATTACACGCGTTTTGTTTACAGGTAATTCGCAAGTACTATTATTTGATTGATATTGACCCGGTTTTTCGCTTATTAACCGATGAAACAGAGATGTTGTTGTTAAAAGAAGATGTTTGGCATGAACTCAGAGAAGAACTTTATGGGGAACAGGAAGAATGGTTTTATCCTCTGACAGAAAACTTTTCTGGCGACCGCAATGATGAAGGCTTTTCTCAGTTGATTTATTCTTTATACGAATTTTCAAGAGCTAATCCTGAGCCGAAAAGATGGCTTGATGGGTTGCTGGCTTTGTATCAGGGGGAGGAACAGCTGGCGGACACGATGGTCTATAGAGAGTTTATCCGCCCCAATATGCTGCAAGTCATAAGTGAAAGAATTGAACAAGGATTCTCGGCAGTATCTTCTCTAGAGGGAGAGCCTGAATTAGCAAAACCTTTGGCTATTCTACAAGATGAAGTGGCGATTCTTGAGCAGATTTACGAGCTGATTTCAGCTGAAAAGCTGGAAACCTGTCATGAGATGCTGAAACAGGTTGAATTTCAAACTTATCGCGGTCCGGGGAAAAAAGCAGATGATGTCATCAAAGAAGCATTTGAAAGTACAAAAGCTATCCGCAATCAAAATAAAGAGTATATCAACGAGATGAAGTCTGGCTTCTTTGGGATAGCGCCTGATGCACATCTGACGATATTGAAACGATCAAAATTTTACATAAAAAATCTTTCAGAAGTTGCGGACTTGTTCGATAAAGCTTACACAGCTAAAAAACAAGAGAAAAAAATATTGGATTTTAATGACTTGGAACACTTGACATTGCGGATTTTAAGGAAAAAAAGCGGTGATGATTGGGAAGCATCTGAGGCTAGTTCTTTTTATCGCAAGCAATTTAAAGAAGTACTGGTGGACGAATATCAGGACATCAACCAGCTTCAGGAAAACATATTATTTTGGCTGCGCAGTCCTGAAAAAGAGGATGGCAACTTTTTTATGGTCGGTGATGTAAAGCAGTCCATTTACTCTTTTCGTTTGGCTGATCCTACCTTGTTTATCGAAAAATACAATGCTTTTGCCAAGGGAGAGGGCGGAAGGCGTATCGTTTTAGCTGAGAATTTCCGTTCCAGAGGAGATGTCTTAGCGTTCACCAACTTTGTTTTTACTCAGTTGATGGATGTTTCAGTGGGACAGCTGGATTATGATGATCAGGCGAAGCTGGTTCATGGATTTAAAGCTTTCCCGAAAACAGACGATTTTAAGACTGAGGTGCTGATTTTTGAAAATGACGGATTAGAAAACTCAGAAGAAGATGTATCAGAAGATGAGGTTTCTGAGGACTTCGTTATTGATGATAAGACTGAAGGGGAAATTCGAATCATCGGGAATAAAATTCGTGAACTGAAGCAAAATGGGTTTCAAGTATATGATAAAAAAGCAAAAGAAATGCGCCCATTAGCGTATCGGGATATCGTGATTCTGACACCGACTAAAAAGAATAATTTAGTAATTTTAGATATTTTGAGTGAGTTGTCGATTCCTTTGTACGTCAATGATACGCAAAATTATTTTCAGGCAACAGAAGTGAAACTCGTGATGGCGTTGTTAAATGTGATTGACAATCCTTATCAGGACATTCCGCTGGCAGCAGTTTTACGTTCACCAATCGTTGGCTTGGGAGAAAACGATATGGCACGGATTCGCTTGCAGCGTCAAGCAGGGAACTATTACGAAGCTCTGAAAAGCTTCTCAAAAATGAACACCGAAAAATTTTCTGATGAGGAAAAAAATTTGCAAAAGAAAATACATTATTTTGAGAAGCAATTGGCAGGCTGGCGGGAATTGGCACGGCGCAAACAACTGGTGGATTTAATCTGGAAAATTTATCAAGACACAGGATTGATTGATTATGTTGGAGGATTGCCGTCAGGGAAACAGCGTCAGGCTAATTTGCATGCTCTGTATGAACGGGCGATGAATTATGAAAACAGCAGTTTTAAAGGTCTTTTCCAATTTGTCCGGTTTATCGAAAAAATGCAGCAAAAAGAAAAAGATTTGGCTGAACCGAGTTCAATTGGCGAAGATGAAGATGCCGTCCGTGTGATGACGATTCACGCTTCAAAAGGGCTGGAATTTCCGGTAGTGTTCATTATGGATTTGAATCGCCGCTTTAATTTGAAAGATTTAAGGCAGCAATATATTTTTGATGAAAAGCTGGGTGCCGGGATAAAATATATCGAGCCTTTGACAAGAGTTGAATATGAGAGCTTACCTTATCAAACGATTCGTGAGGAGAAACGTAAGAAACTTCTGGCAGAAGAAATGAGAAAACTGTATGTTGGGTTGACTCGTGCGGAAGAAAAATTGTTTCTTGTGGCTTCATATAAAAATGAAGCTGATACGTGGAAGAAGTGGTCCAAAGCAGCTGAGATAAAAACAGAAGTTTTGTCCGACCAGTTGCGGTTAGGCGCCCAATCTTTAATGGATTGGCTAGGGATGACTTTAGTTCGCCATGAGAACTTAAAAGAAAACATGGAGGAACATGTAGAAGACTATCAGCAAAAATTTGATCAGAGTGCCGTTGATTTTTCGGTGGAATTCTTTGACTTGGATAAAATCAAGCAGACAGAAGCTGAAGCAACAACGAATGCTGCCAGTATAGAAAAACCGGAGATGGTTACTAATAATCAAACGGTGGAGGAACAACAGCAATTAGCTGAAAGCATCAAAGTCCTGACCTTTGAGTACCCCTATGAAGTGGCTGCACAGACGGCAAGCTACCAGTCGGTGTCAGAAATCAAGCGGGTATTTGAAGATCCTGATAACACCACACTATTGCCAATCGAATTTGTCAATGGGCATGGGAGAATCAAGCATCGCTTCGCTGAGGAAAAGTTGGCGACACCAAAATTTTTATCTGAGACAGAAGAGGTTTCATCTGCCGATATTGGAACGGCAACACACGTGGTGCTGCAGCTCCTGACTTTGGCTCACCCGCCCACAGTAGAAGATATCCGAAATCTCATCAGCAAGCTCGTCACCAATCATTCGATAGCCCAAGAGGTGGGGGAAAAAATCGATGCAGAACATCTGCAGAGATTTTTTGAGACACCATTTGGCAGTTATTTGATAGCCAATCAGAAGTTTGTCTCAAGAGAACAGCCATTTTCTATGCTGATTCCGGCTAAAGATATTTTTGAAGAGTTTCCTGAGGGAATCGATGACCGTTTGTTAGTTCATGGAATCATCGATGGTTACATTGAAACCTCGGAAGACTTGATTTTATATGATTTCAAAACAGATTATCTACCAGAAAATTATATAGATGCTGACTTGAATAAAATAAAACAACGTTATCAAGGACAATTACAGCTTTATAAAAAAGCCTTGGAGGCAGAAAAAAAACGTCCAGTCACTGAGGTCAAACTGATTCTTTTGCAACAACATTTAGTGCTTGAGATGACATAGGTTGCTACTGGATTTGAGGGAAAGATAAATAAAGCAGAAGGAAGAAAATCTTTATGTGATTTTCTTCCTTCTGCTTTTATAATTAAAGATCCTGAATTGTAAAATTAAGTTAGAAAAATAAAAACAGTCATTTGTGGTACACTCAAATTGTATTTCCGACCAAAGAAAACAAGGAGTGAGCCACAAATGACCTACAAACATCTTACCATAGACGAAA
>NZ_NGKA01000006.1 GCF_003987645.1 Vagococcus elongatus | reverse complement strand
ATCCAGGAACGCCTTCACAAAGGGCTCTTAACGAAAACTCTAACGGTTTACTTAGAAAAGATGGACTACCAAAAGAGATGGACTTTAACCAAGTCAGCCAAACCTTCATTTCCAGTGTAGCGAATAAGCGCAATCACATTCCAAGAAAATCATTGAACTATCAAACACCGTTGGAAGTATTCTTGAGTTATGTAGATGAAACTGTTTTGTCTAGCTTAATTTGACAAATAATATAATAACAAAGATTTTGTCTAAATAGGAATTTAGATTTGACAAGGGCAAGATTCTAAATAGCAAATTAAGTTAATTAAATTATCTTTTTTCGCATGACTCAAAAGTACTTCCTGTGGTATTTTATAATTCAATGATTTTTTTATATACAATTTCTCTTAGAACTGATTTCAAAAACGACTATTAACTGACTCCTCTGAAATTCATCTTCTTATGAAACCTCATCCTGAGAAGAATTCCGTTAGAATTTTCATTCGCTGGTTATTGAGAACATATCCCAGAACTTAGGAAGCAAATATCTATATGATACTAGTTACAACTTACCTTCCATTTCTAAATTTTTTGAACTCAAATATATTTGATTTAAAAGCGTTCTTTGGGAAGTAATCAAACTATTGAAAAAAATACTCCATATCAGAAACCTTTCGTATCCAAAAAACATTGTAACCAAATATACAGTAACACTGTACATTCGAACTGTATAGTGTAACTATATATTCGGGAGTGATTCTATATAATGAAAACCAAATTACCTTTAACAGAAACTGTTTTTTATGTTCTTTTAGCATTTCAAAAACCTAGTTATGGCTATCAAGCTATTAAGAATATCGAATTAATGAGTAGAGGAAACGTCAGAATTGCTGCTGGAACCATGTATGGAGCAATTGAAAACCTTCTAAAGCAAAACCTAATCGTTCCAATTAATTCAGAGCAGGAAAGAAGAAAAATATACATTACAACTAAACAGGGAACACAACTATTAAAAATGGAAGTGCAGCGAATGAAACATTGTATAAATATTTTTGAAAAGCCAAAAGGAGAACATTATGATACTTTTCAACAATTGAAAAAGAAGAAGAATGGTTAAACAGGTTATTACAGAAAGGATTAATACTAATAAAATCAGGTTATGGATCTTATCAATTCACCTCTACAACAAATAAAAATAGTATTATTAAAATTGACGTCAGAAAATTTTCAAATGAAATTGAAAAAATTGATTATATTCAATTTTTAGAAGACTCTTACTGGACTTCAATCCCCAATAATCAAAATAATGGAAAATTTTATTTTATAGGAGATAAGACTAAAGTAAATGAGTTATTTTCAGATAATGAGTCTAAATATGAACGAGAAGTACGAGCTAGAAATGGTCTTATTTCAACAAACTTTGTAACTTTTATATTTTATCTGCTTATATACTATAATGATACCGATAAATCAGTGTTAATGAATTTTAAAAATGCTTTTTTTACTCCGGGAATATGGCAAAAAGAAGGTGCTGCTTTTAAAAAGGTATTTTTATTTGAGTTGCCCTTAGCTAGTATGAGAATCTTCTTTTCCATATTTCCTATCTTGTTATTATTTTATTTCTGCTACCAACTATATTTAGTCCAAAAATCCATTAATAAATATAAGGAAGCATAATGAATTGCTGTAAAAACTAATCCAAGTTATCTCTGTATAAACACAATGAAAAATAACAAAAAACATATAGAGGGTTTAAAAAAATTGTTTACAATTCGTAAAATCTTTTAATGTTCTTAGCACTGATTTACTATATTTGGTCTAGCCTTAATTGACAAATAAAATTATCAAACACCATTGGAGGCATTTATAAGTTATGCAGATAGAGACG
The DNA here is from genome assembly GCF_003987645.1 of Vagococcus elongatus. Classification (GTDB taxonomy): domain Bacteria; phylum Bacillota; class Bacilli; order Lactobacillales; family Vagococcaceae; genus Vagococcus_A; species Vagococcus_A elongatus. Next base: position 137,156 of record NZ_NGKA01000006.1, on the reverse strand, counting down.
CTTTATCTAACTTAATTTAACAAAAAAAAAAATTAAAAATTCCATGAAATCATTTTTTAAATCAGTGATTTCATGGAATTTTTTCTATTTTGAATTTTTTAAGTCAATGTCTTTTAAAGAATTTTCATCACACACACTTTTGAAATATTACCCTACACTACTTCCGCTCCCAATGTGCCTTTGAAATGCTCTAGCGCCCACTCATGCCCTACTTGATTAAAACTGGCCACACCTTTTTCATGAATCACAATCTTATATCCTAAATTATACGCATCAATGGCGGTATGCAAAACACAAATATCCGTACACACACCTGTAATATGGAGTTCTTTAATGCCCCGTTCACGAAGGCGGATATCCAAATCCGTCCCGCTGAATGCCGAATAATGACGTTTGTCGATCCAGTAAACATTTCGCTGATTCTTATGTTTTTCATAAAATGTGGCTAAGTTACCATAAAGTTCACGACCATTAGTTCCAATCAAATTGTGAGGAGGAAATAATTTGTTTTCAGGATGAAACTGGTCTTCCTCATCATGCCCATCAATAGGAAAGACGATATAATCTTCTGAATCAGCAAATCCCTCTGCCAATCTGACAATTTCTTCCTCAATTTTTTGTCCCGGTTCCCCAGTGGTTAATCTGCCCTCAGTTGCAACAAAATCCCAAGTATAATCTATTATTAATAAAGCTTTCATCTATCTTCTCCTTTATTTTCAACAAGACTCAACGAAACGAATGACCATTTCAGCGGATTTTTTCCCTGCCTCAATAATAAAATCGTCAAAGCTGACAGAGGCTTCTTCATCAGCCACATCACTGATGGCTCTGATTACTGCAAAAGGGACTTGGTATTGGGTGGCGACCTGGGCAATCGCGGCTCCTTCCATCTCCGTTGCCAAAACATCTGGAAAAATGGATTTGATTTCAGCGATTTTCCCCTGATCAGCAATAAAGCTGTCTGCCGTTGTAATTAATCCCTTTTTTACAGTCATGCCTGTCTTTTCAGCCGCTTTCAAAATCTTCTCGACAACTTCCTTATCTGCTTCATAATATAGCGGCATGCCCGCCATTTGACCTTTAGCGTAACCAAAAGCGGTCACGTCCACATCATTATAAGCCAATCTATCGGAAACAATCACATCACCAATAGAAAGCCCCTCGCCAATCCCTCCAGCTGAACCAGTATTGAGCAGAACATCCACATGATAATGACTGACTAGTAAGGTTGCTACCATTCCCGCCATTACTTTGCCAATCCCTGATTGAACGACGATAACCTCATGCTCTCCAATATAACCTTGATAAAAATGACTGCCTGCTTCTTCCCACATCTTCATTTCCAGCAGACATTTTTCTAATACAACGACTTCTTCAGCCATTGCACCAATAATCCCAATCCTCACTTTTCTTTCCACCCTCTTCATCAGACAAAAAAAACAAAAAAGAATAAAATCAACAACAACAATATCACAACAGCAATGGCTTTGATTAAAAAGCTGCTTCGTCGTTGAACTTTAGTCGTGGTGGCCGCTCGAGAGCCTGTCACTTCTTTTTGTTTCTTTTTTTCTTTTGCAAATTGTTTTGAAATTTCTTCTTGTTTTTTTTCAAATTCTTTTTTCAACACTTTTGCAGTTGCCTTTGGCTCATGACCATTTTTTTCTTTCAGTTCTCGAATTTTGGTCCGCGTTAACAATGGCTCCTTCTTTCCCATTGTTGCTCCACTCCCTACTTCTTTCTTAATTGTTCCAATTCCCAATATTGTATCGCCATAATTGTTTTACTGTCAAAAATCGCTTTTGATTTGATTAATTCCTTTGCCTCAGCTAAAGTCACAAATTGCAGCTCTATACGTTCGTCCTCATCCTGATCAGCCGGACGGGCGACCGGATATAATCCTTTGGCTTGATACAAATAAAGAATTTCATTAGCAAATCCCGGCGATAAGGAAAAGTCATATATAGCTTCCATTGATGAACAACCTAGCCCTGTCTCTTCTTCTAATTCACGGATGGCAGTCTTTCTAGGGTCTTTTTCATCTCTTTCGATTTTCCCGGCAGGAATTTCCAGCATCGTCCTTTCAAAAGGTTTGCGAAATTGTTTGACTAAGATTAACTTTTCATCTTCAGTAATGGCAATGATTCCCACGCCTCCGGGATGAAACACTAACTCCCTTTCAGCCTGTGTGCCGTCTGCCAAGACAACTTGATCCACCGCCACAGAAATAATTTTTCCATTAAAAACGTTCTCCCGCGAAACTGTAGTTTCAACGAAGTCCTTTTCTTCCATCATTTGATCCACCTCATGCTTTGCCTATTATCCCTATTATTCCAAAGGTTGATGGAACATGCAATAAAAAGATGTGTTTAAATAAAAAATCAACCCTACGACTGATGGAAATTAAAAACCAGTCTGTGATAAAATGAGTACAGTGAAACAGATTGAAAACAGATTGGAGCGACATAAAAATGAAAAATAAATTTTTTAGAATATTTATTCCCGTACTTGCAGTCATCGGATTGATGACGGTCTTTGGTAATTTCTACTACATGGACACCATCATTTCCCTTGCCATTTTCTTTGGTATTGTTTTCTTAGTTATCAAGCTGCTCTCGAGAATAAATAAAACCGGCGACACAAAAGATAACTTGCCAAACTTATCCTCTGAAAAACATCAGCACTACCATGACCTTGGTATGAGCGATCAGGAAATCACTTTTTTTAGAGAAACTATGAACACTACCAAAAAACAAATTGTCAAACTTGAACGCAACATGAACAGTGTGCCGAAACTCAAAGCTATCAGTTTGCGCAATGAGACGATCAAGGTCGCAAAAGCTATGTTTAAAGAGCTCGTGAAAGAACCAAACAAACTACATTTGGCAGACGGTTTTTTATATAATCATTTGCCTAATTTAGTTGAATTGACCACAAAATATATTGAAATCAATCAACACGATGTGAAAACAAGGAATTCCTTTGAAGCCCTTGATAAAAGTGCTAAAATGATTGATAAGGTATCACAATTGCTGTTAGCAGATTATGAAAAATTTGTGTCCGACGATATTGAAGATTTGGATGTTGAATTGACCATCGCCGAGCAAAATATCTCTCGAAGTGAGCAAAAAATCACTCCAGAGACAGATGACACAGACCAGAAGGAGTAGAGAAACAAATGACAGAAGAAATCAAAGAATTTCCAACAAAAAATGTTCCGACCGTAGACAATGCATTAGATGATTTGCTAAGCAATCCTTTTGCTGATCCTGATGATGCTGCAATAAAAATGGTCCAAAGTAAAGATATCCAAGGATTGGACACGAATAAAACAGCACCAAAATTAATTGATAAGTTAGAGCCGGAAAGACAGGAGCAAGCAAGACAGCTAGCTGCTCAAATCGATGTCAATGATTCCCAAGCTGTGATGAGTTACGGTTCGGCTGCGCAAAAAAAGCTGGGTGAATTTTCTCACTCTATGCTGGCCCATGTTCAAAACCAAGATTTAGGACCTGTAGGAGATTCTTTAAATGAATTGATGTACCGCTTAAATGAAGCCAGTCCTGAAGATTTAAAGGCTCAGGAACGTAATATCTTTAAGAAAATGTTTGGCAAGGTCAAAGAATCGATTTATGAAATCACCGCCAAATATCAAAAAATCGGTGCTCAAATCGATAAAATTGCTGTTAAATTAGACAGAGAAAAAAATGGTTTACTAAGCGACAATGTGATGTTGGAACAGCTTTACCATAAAAATAAAGATTACTTTGATGCATTGAATATTTATATTGCTGCTGGAGAATTGAAGAAAGAAGAGCTAGAAACTAAATTAATTCCCCAAGCCATGGACAAAGCTGAAGCTACCGGCGATCAGATGGACGTCCAAGTTGTTAATGACTTAAATCAGTTTTTAGACCGCTTAGACAAGCGAACTTATGACTTGACGTTGGCACGCCAAATCACGATTCAACAAGCACCGCAAATTCGTTTGATTCAAAATACAAACCAAGCGTTGGCTGAAAAAATCCAAGCATCGATCAATACTGCTATTCCTCTATGGAAAAACCAAGTAGCTATTTCTCTGACGCTGCTGCGCCAAAAAGATGCTGTGACTGCCCAGCGCCAAGTTTCTGAAACAACCAACGAATTACTGAAGAAAAATTCAGAAATGCTTAAAATTTCTGCCATCGAAACGGCAGAAGAAAATGAGCGAGGCGTGGTAGATATCGAAACATTGCAGCAAACTCAAAACGATCTCATCGAAACGATTCAAGAAACTATGCGCATTCAGGCTGAAGGAAAAGAAAAACGCCGCATGGCAGAGCTTGAACTAGCTGAGATGGAAGAAGAATTAAAAAACAAACTGTTAGAAGTAACCCAATCTGCCAATCAATAACAACACTTAACGTTCGTGCCAATCATTTGGTCACGGACGTTGTTTTTTTTATATAAAAAATCGCTGCAGAGAAAGCGTTCAGCTTTTCCTCTACAGCGACTCTTTTTAACAAATACGAGCCAAATCGATAAATTCCTCCAGCTAAAGTCGGTCAGTTGATTACTTTTGATTCTGGAAACAATAAATCTAAGACATTTTGTGTCAGTCTGACACCCTCCCCTTGGTAAGGAAATACGTGCATATGCATGGCAGGATTAAAATTCGCCTCAATGATGCCATAGCTGTTTTTAGTTTCATAAGGATTGACTTCTTTATCAGGAATGATTAAATCAATGCCTGAGATTTTTGCACCAAGAGCTTCCACTGCAGCCACGGCAATTTCCTTGTATTCGTTCCTGAAATCATTTGTAACATCAAGACTATCACCGCCAGTACTCACATTGGAATTTTCCCTCAAGTAGACGATGGCATCTTTAGGCAGGACATCATCCACTTTATATCCTTGTTCTTTCAACATCAGACGTTCAATTTCCCCCAGCTGAATAATTTCCAGAGGTGAACGGTGGTGAGTCCCCCGCAAAGGATCTTTATTTTTTTCTGTCACTAATTCTTGAATGGTGGAAACACCATCACCTTTAACATTGGCGGGTACTCGCAGCATGATCGCCTCTGTCTGCCCATCGATGACAAAGAAACGATATTCCGTACCGGAAATAAATTCCTCCACCAGCACCTCGGAATCTTCTTTAAAAGCAATTCTCAAAGCTTCTTGATAGGCTTCAAAGCTAGCACCGTCTTTAAAAATGCTGATACCTATCCCATAGTTGGTGGACTTGGGTTTGATAACAATTCCTTGAGACTCAAACTGGCTATAAGAAGCAAGGGCTTCTTCCAGTGAAGAAAACTCCTCGCCTTTAGGAACACGAAAACCAGCTTGACTTAAAATTTTCTTTGTGACGGTTTTGTTCTCCATGATAAGTGGCACCACGTATTTATCTTTACTGGTCATGTTTCCATTTTTGACATACTCTATTTTCCCTGCATAAGAGAGCTTCAAAAACTGGTCATGGCGGTCCAGCACTTCTACTTCTATGCCTCGTTGCAACGCATCAAACATCAAAATTTGAGTAGATAATTCCATATCACGAAAACCAGCTAGTTGGTAAGGTTTTTCCCACGCAGCATTGGAATAAGCCTGCCCTTGGGTCACAGCCAAGTCTTTGTTTGTCAGACCATCATCAAACAGCACTTGCATTTTACCGGACAGGGTTTCTTCGGGTTGCTCTAACATCTTTAACGCCCTGTCTATCAACACTACCCATGAAGGCTTGCTATCTAATACTTTTAGCATCTCTTTCATTCCTTCGAGGAGATTTTTCCCTTCTTCTTTCAAGGAGGTCTCACTCAACGGATGTTCAAGGGAAACTTGATCATTCAAACGCGTACCATCTTTAAGCAGCTGGTCCAAATCATCACCGCTGTCCTCAAGCCAAAGCATATACATTAAGAACACTTGGAAAAACTCGATACCTTCCAGTGCAATACCATAAGGTGCAAAGGGGTCAAGATCGATGTTGCGAATCTCTACATATTGAACACCAACTTCTTTTAAATCCGCCACTTGTTTTCCACCACGCAAGCGCACAGGAGAATAAAATTCTTTTTCCTCTGACAAAACGCCCTTTTCCACTAAATCTTCAATATCCTGAATGTACTTTTCGATGGACTGGTAGGAAACAAACACCTCTTCATGATTCGTATAACCATAAGGACTGTTGCGAAGACTTCGCACTGGTTCACGGGGACTTTGGTCTTCCGTAAAGTATCTTGGTTCAGAAACTGGAGAAGCCCCATACAAGTAGGTAATCAGCCAGCGGTAACGCAAATAATTTCTGGCAACTTTTAAATAAATCTCTGTCTTGAACTTTTCAATACAGGTAAACTCTGTCTGCACCGCAAAAAGTGCTTCGATAAATTTAGTTGAAAATTCAAAATTATAGTGAATTCCGCTCACCATTTGTTTTCTTTTGCCATAAGACCGTGCCAAATAACGGCGATACAGTACATCTTCAAAACGGTCCAACTTGGCAATCACGATATCTTCTTCCAACTCCGGCAACTCTGGAGGCATACTCAAGGGCCACAGCATCTCATCTTTATTCATGGAACGCAGTGCCACTTCATGAATAGCACCTAAATAATCTAGGACTTCCTGAGCAGTTTCCACTGCCGGTGTGATTAACTCTATTTGTGTTTCACTAAAATCCGTTTGAACCGTTGAGTGAAGGCTTCGATTGCCCAAAACTGCTGGATGATCTGTCTTGGCGAGCTCTCCTGTTAAGCTTACCCGCTGACTTTCTTTTTCTAATCCAAAGCGTGCCTTTTTAAACAACGGTCGTATATTTTCCTGTCGCAAATATGTCTGCATGCTTCTCACATTACCACCTCATCATTCAATTAATTCTTGTTCATTATAGCATTATCAAAGAAATTAATCCTAGAATAGGATTAGTCTCAGTCAATTTTATTTACCAAAGAAAAATTAATAGTTAAACGCACAGCTGTTACTTAGTTGACTATTAGTTACTAAGATGACAAGAAAAAATCCCCGACAGCCTAAACTATCGGGAACTGATTTATTTTATTTTTTTTTGTGATTTATTCACCCAAATATTGAAAACTGCCTTAGAAATTCATTAATTGTTCCCATTAGAAACAACCAATTCCTTAAACAAACCGTAGATAAATTCATTAGGGTCAAAAGGCTGCAAATCGTCGATACCCTCTCCTAATCCCACTAATTTCACCGGCAAATTCAACTCATTACGAATCGCTAAAACCATACCGCCCTTTGCCGTTCCATCGAGTTTTGTTAGAACTATGCCTGTCACATCTGTGGCCTCTTTAAATTGTCTGGCTTGAACCATGGCATTTTGGCCTGTGGTAGCATCCACAACTAACAAAACTTCATGAGGACCGTCGGGAATTTCCCGCTGGATGATTCGATTGATTTTTTCCAATTCTTTCATCAAGTGCTGTTTGTTTTGCAAACGTCCGGCAGTGTCGACTAATAAAATATCGGCTTGTTCATCTTTGGCCCGTTCCAGTGCATCAAACACAACAGATGCCGGATCGCTGCCGGCTTTTCCGCGGACCACTTCAACGCCTGCCCGTTCCCCCCAAACTACCAGCTGATCGATAGCACCAGCACGAAAAGTATCAGCAGCCGCCAGCAAAACTTTTTTGCCTTCCTCACGGTATTGGTTTGCCAGCTTGCCAATACTCGTTGTTTTACCGACACCATTGACCCCCACAAAAAGAATCACAGTCAATTCATTTTCTTTTAACTGAACATCGTTTTGTTCTTCTGCCCCTTCCGCTTCATAAATCGATACCAATTTTTCCACGATAGCATTTTGGACTTCTTCTGGTTTTTTAGCATTTCTCAATTTGACTTCTTGACGTAACTCATCAGTAATTCTCATGGCTGTTTGAAAACCAACATCGGCAGTGATCAGAGTTTCTTCTAAATCTTCAAAGAAATCTTCATCCACTGAACGGAAATTCGCCATCAATTCGTTCATCATCTGACCAAAACTTTTTCGAGTCTTCTCAAGACCTTTGTCCATTTTTTCGAGAGACTCAGTAACTTCTACTTTTTCTTCTCCCTTAAAGACATTTTTTAATTTATTAAAAAATCCCACAAAAACGCCTCCTTATCTCTTATTCAAAACCCATTTTTCGATGGCGTATGCCACACCATCTTCATCGTTGCTTTTAGTTGTGACAGTGGCAGCACTTTTTACTTCATCCGTAGCATTTCCCATCGCTACACCTGTGCCCACAAGTCTAATCATCGGCAGATCATTTTCCTCATCCCCGATAGCCATCATTTCTTTGGTTTGGATATTTAAAATCTCACCCAAATGTTTTAGACCGGCTGCTTTAGAAACTTCTTTATGAACAAACTCGAACAAAAACTGTCCTGAACGAATGATATTGTATTGTTCATGATATCTCTCAGGAATTCTACCCATTTGAGATGTAAGATGTTGCACATTTTCACTGGCACAAACCATTTTATTGATTTTCATTCTGTCATCAAAAGTTTCTAAATGCTTGTCTTCAAACACCAATAAACTGTTTAATTTTTGGTAGTAAGAAGGAAATGCCGGTACATCTGGTTTGACATGAAAAACTTTTTTTGCTGTGACTACGTTTAAAGATAACTGTAAGTTGTAAGTCAACTCATAAACTGTTCTGACATCTTGTACTGTCATAATCGTTTCAGACAATATTTCCCCTGTGTCATTTTTTTGAATCAAACCGCCATTCAACGTCACAGTGTAATCTCCCGGGTCCATCAAATTTAATTCTTCCAAAAGAGGAGCCACACCCATCAAAGGCCTGCCGGTACACACGACAACCTTGACACCTGCATCTTTGGCATTTTGAATCACTCGTTTATTTTCCTCGGAAATCTGCTTTTGACTGTTCAACAACGTCCCATCTAAATCAATCGCTACTAATTTAATCATAGTTCTCCCTTTTCTTTTTTATCATGCTTCTAATGCTTTCAATTCACTTGCCTCTTCCAGTCTCACCGATACGATTTTGGAAATTCCCGACTCCTGCATTGTGACACCATACAGCACATCGGCAGCCTCCATCGTCCCTTTTCGGTGAGTGATCACAATAAATTGAGTGGCTTTTTCAAATCTGCTTAAATATTTCCCAAAACGTGCCACATTTGCTTCATCCAAAGCCGCTTCCACTTCATCCAGAACACAGAAAGGCACTGGTCTGACTTGAATAATGGAAAATAGTAAAGCTATCGCCGTCAAGGCACGCTCTCCTCCTGACAACAGACTCAAACTCTGCAGACGTTTTCCCGGAGGCTGGGCGACGATTTCTATCCCTGTGGTCAGCAGATCATCAGGATTTGTTAATACCAAATCCGCATGACCTCCTCCAAACATCTGCGGGAAAGTTTCCTGAAATTTCTCACGAATCGCAACAAACACCTCGTTGAAACGTGCCTTGACCGTCTGATCCATTTCATCCATTGTTTGGAATAAGGATTCTTTTGCCGCCAGTAAATCGTCTCTTTGCGTGATTAAAAATTCATAGCGTTCAGAAACTGACTCGTACTGCTCGATGGCAGAAAGATTGACCGGTCCTAAAGCTTCAATTCTGCGTTTGATTTTCTTTGTTTCTTTTCTCGCTTCTCCTAAATCTCCATCAAAGGGATAGTTTTTCTTCGCCCCTTCAAAGGTGATGCTGTATTCTTCTTGCAGATGATGCAGTCCGCTGTCCATTCCATTTTCTGCACGGGACAATTTTACCTCGAACTGGGTTTTCTTTTGTAATAAGCTTTGTTGATTTTTATTGGCATCTGCTAACTGTTCATCTAATCGAGAAATTTTCTGCTGAACCTCTTCCCGTTGGTTTTTCAGTTTTTCCAACAATGACTGGGTCACTGTTTTTTTCTGTTGCAAGTCCCCCATCAATTTGATTAGAGACTCTTGGCTGATTTCACGGGAACTGTTGTCATCCGTCAGCAAATGGAGCTGGTCATGGAGCTGGTCCCGTTCGGAAATGATTTCTGTCAGCTGCTGCTGTTTTTGCAGCAACTGTTGTTCCAAGTGGCGGATATTCTCATCCAAGGCTGCCAGCTGTCCCTGTTCTTCCCGAAGTTTTTCATGGGATTCTTCCCGTTTCACTTCGAGATTTTCCGCTTCACTATTCGTTTTGCCCATAGCTTCATCTAATTCTGCCAATTGTACTTTATATTTTTCTGCTTCCATCATCAACTTTTCTTTATCAGTTTCATAATGGTTCAAGAAGTCAGCCAAATCTTTGGTTTCATACTGAAACGCTGTTTTTTCTCGAGCCGTCTGTTTTAATTCTTGTTCGACTTGCGCCAGATGACCTTTCAGCGTTTGTTCTTTCAGACGTGCTTGTTCACCTTTTTCACGCTTTTTCTCAAGTGTTTGGATTAATTCAGTTTCTTGCCCTTTCAATCTTTGAACTTGTTGTTCACGCTCTGTCAACGTACGTGTCATCTGATCGATTTGCTTCGTTAATTCCTCTAGTTCTCCCGACATGGACAAAAGATTCCCTTTTTTGCCGCCTTTAGTTGCACCGCCAGTCATGGACCCTCCCGGATTCATCACGTCTCCCTCCAAGGAAACTACCCTGAAATGATAACCTGTCAACTTTGCCAGACGGTTAGCTGATGGCAAATTTTTAGCGACGACCGTCATCCCTAGCATGTTTTCAATCACAGGTCTGACCTCAGAATCGCAAGCCACTAATTCGCTGGCAATACCGAGAAAACCTGTCTCTTGAGTCAACTTTTCTAATTGTTGTGCATTGATTCGGCGTGGCTTGATCGTTGTCAACGGCAAGAATGTTGCCCGTCCCAGTTTTTTTTCTTTTAAAAATTGAATACCGGCCCGACCGCTCGCCTCATCCTTCACGACAATATTTTGTGCTCCTGCCCCTAGGACAGTATCGATTGCCACCACCAAGTCTGCCGGCACTGTTAAAAGCTCGGCAACCGCACCAACGATGCCTGAAATAGCTTCTTTATTTTTCAAGACAGCACGTACCCCTTGATAAAAACCGGTATAATTTTCTTGCAATTCTTGCAGACTTTTCTGCCGAGCTTTGGCCTGCTGCAAAATCCCCATGGCACCATACATGCTTTTTTCTTGTTCGGTTAGCTGTTGTTTCGTCTGTCGATGTCTTATTTGGACTTCTTCATAATCTTTAAGAAGAGTTTGCAAAACAGCTTCATGTTCTTCGTTGTCTGAGACGGCTTCTTGATGTTTCTCCTCTAGGGTTTTAATCTTGGTATTAATTTCTTCACGCTTTGTCATCATTTGCGCATTTCTCGACGATTCCAGCTGGTATTGTTTTTCTAAATGTTTCAAATCATTCGTCACATTGGCTTGCTTTTGCATGATTTCTACATACTCGCTGCGAAGCTCTTCCAATTGTTCCTTTGTCGATTTGCTGTAATGTTGTACCAGCGCCTTAGTATGGGCAAACGTTTCAGCTAAGACCTCGCGTTTTTCTTTTGTTTCACTCAAGGTGTGTGTCAGCTTCTCTTGTTCCCCAAGGATATGTTCTTCTTTCATCTCTAGTTGGGCTAACTTATCCTGATAATCTTGAGTGATTTTTTCAGCATTTTTACTGCGTTCGATAAAAACATTTTTCTGTCCTTCTGTTTTTTCATACTGCTCTGTAATCGTCAGCAAATGCTGCTGTTCCTCATCCAACTGTTGTAAAAGCTCTGTCCGTTCTTTCCTTAACTGTTCCAATGTTTCATCAAAACAATTTTTTTGTGATTCAAGTTCGGTCAGTTCTCTTTCCACAGACTGCAAATTCTCAGTTTGCAACTCCCAAACGCTTTTAAACTCTTCGATTTCTCTCACTGTAGCGCCAATATCCACTGTTGTTAAACTTTTCTTTAATTCAGTGTATTCTTCAGCAGTTTCACTTTGTTCTTTCAGCGGTTCCAGTTGGGCTTCCAACTCATAGATAATGTCTTGCACACGGTTGAGATTATCTTCTGTCTCAAACAACTTATTTTCTGCCTGTTGTTTCCGCTGCTTATACTTTAAAACTCCCGCCGCTTCTTCAAAAATCCCCCGGCGTTCTTCCGGCTTGCTGTTAAATATAGCCTCAACCTTCCCTTGGGAAATAATCGAAAAAGATTCTTTTCCTAAACCTGAGTCAGTAAACAAATCCACAATGTCTTTCAGACGGCAGCTTTGCTTGTTGATATAGTAATCACTTTCTCCATTACGGTTTAGACGCCGAGTCACACTTACTTCGCTGAAATCCAGCGGCAAATAATGGGACTCATTGTTTAAGACCAAGGTAACTTCTGCGATATTTAGGGGTTTGCGTTTAGCTGTACCTGAAAAAATGACGTCAGGCATCTTCCCTCCGCGCAAATTTTTCGCTGACTGCTCACCAAGCACCCAGCGAATCCCGTCTGTTATATTGCTTTTGCCGCTGCCGTTTGGTCCGACCACTGCCGTCAAGCCTTGATCGAATTCAATAATGGTCCGTTCAGCAAAAGATTTAAATCCTGCTAATTCTATTCTCTTCAAATACATTGAGTCATAGACTCCTTTCAACTAATAAGACCATTGTCTTTCCCCCGCCGACTTAAAACAAAAGCAAAGTTTTTATCAGCTTATTTCTTTTCCAAGCCAAGAATCGCTTGGTGGGCGGCTTTTTGTTCAGCCATTTTCTTCGACTTGCCGCTGCCTTCTCCAATCACATGCTCCCCGACAGAAACAGTGACAAAGAACTCCCGATTATGGGCTGGTCCTTCTTCCTTAATCAACTCGTAGTGGATATCAACGTCTCCATTTTTTTGAAGTATCTCCTGAAGAGTTGTTTTATGATCCATCTCATGTAAAAAAACACCTGCTTTTATTTTCGGTAAGATAATAATCGACAGAAATCGGCTGACGGCTTCCAAACCTTGATCCAAATATAATGAACCTAAAAAAGCTTCGAACAAATCGCAAAGAAGAGAGGGACGGTTGCGCCCATTAGAATTTTCTTCCCCTTTGCCAAGTAAGACATATTGGTCAAATCCGCATTCTTTGGCAAATTTAGCCAAGCTGTCTTCCCGTACGATTGTCGCACGAATCTTCGTCAGCTTCCCTTCCGGAAGATCAGAGTACCACATATAAAGGAATTCTGATACTACCAGTTCCAAAGCCGCATCACCTAAAAATTCCAGTCTTTCATTATCTCTTTGTTTCAAATGACGATGCTCATTTACATAAGATGAATGAGTAAATGCTTGTTCTAATAGTTCACTATCCTTAAAAGAGATTTGATAATTTTCTCTTAATGAACGGATTAACTTGTCATTCAATTCACTCAGTCCTTTACTTTTTCTTACATCTCTTATATTATACTTCTTTTCCCAATATTTTTAAATGTTTCTGATGAAAAGAAAGAGACTGACTTAAAAGTCAGCCTCTTCAAATAGGTGTATGACAAATTATTTTGTTTTTTCTTCCGTCACTGAGACACCAAACCAGTTATTTGGAATTTCTTCTGATACGTAGTAGCTATAGTTGTAGCCTTTCACACGATCATTAACTACAGAAATACGGTAGTTATAGTTGATTGGGATTACTGGGATATCTTTTTTAACCAATGCTTGGAAGTCTTTATAAGCTTTTTTACTAAAGTCTTCATCAAATGCTTTTTGTGAAGAAATATCTTTCAGGACTTTGTCCATGTCTTCAGACGTATATCTCATCATGTTGAACTGTGCTGTCCGTCCAAATGACTCGGCAGGGTTCGGATCTGTACCTACTCCCCACGCAGCAGCGTACATGTCTACATCGTCAGTATCCCCTAAGACTTTATCATAAAATGAGTTTAATTCAATCAGACGTCCAGTCGTATATTCCACTTTCAGACCGATATTTTCCATACTCTGCTTGAAGTAGTCTGCGACTGTTTCAGAGCTGGCGCCCCCAGACATTGCTGCCAAATTGATAACCAGTTCTTTACCTTCTTTGTCTTCTACAAAGCCGTCGTCATTTGTATCTTTATAGCCTGCTTTTTCTAAAATTTTCTTAGACTTTTCAGGGTCAGCCTTAAATGCCTCTAGCTCAGAATCATGAAGGTCTGCAAATGCAGGGACGATGACTGAGTTGGCTGGCACACGTAGTCCATCATAGATTTTTTCTCCTAGTTGTTCTGTATCGATGGAATAAGCAATCGCTTCACGCAAGGCTTTGTCAGCCATTTTAGCGTTAGGATCAGCAACAGCTTCTCCCTTTTCCTTATCAAATTTGCCAAATTTGAAGCCAATGTATGAATAATACAACTCTTCACGGCCGACGTTTTGATAGCCTTCAATTTCTTTATAGCTTTCAAAACTGTCTGATGGCATATCTAAAGCAACATCAAAGCGTTTTGCCTTTAATTCGTCAACGACAGTTGAATTAGGGACCACGGTGATGACCATCTTATCCAACTTAGGTTTGCCTTTGAAGTAATGTTCATTGGCTACGTATTCTACACTCTCACCTGTTTTAACATTAGCAATCGTAAATGGACCTGTAGTTACTGGATTTTTACGAATTTCATCTGATTCTACTAATTTATCAACTGGGATATCTTTTAAATAATGTTTAGGCATCGCGTATTGAAGCAATCCGCTGCCATATTCTACACTTGGATTTATTTCGTTGAAGGTGATTTCTACTACCTTATCATCGATTTTTTTAATTCCGGAAATTGTTTCAGCTTCTCCGGCGTGATAAGCTTCCATTCCTTCAATATTGCCTAAACGGTCATCATAGCGGACACCTGTATAATCTTTGTGACCAACCACTTCATAAGCGAAAATAACATCGTCAGTCGTCAATGGTTCTCCATCGGACCATTTCAAATCATCTTTCAAGGTGACAATCACTTTGTTGTTATCTGTATCAAACTCTGGAACAGCCAGACCAGTGTCATTGTAACGGAAATCTTCACCGGTATTGAATAAAAATTGCTCCGCAGGTTGTAACAGCATGTCATCATAGGCATCTTCCTGTAAAGCATAGGAAAACACACCTTGGAACTGAGTGTCGTAAGGCATAGCGACCTTCAAAGTTCCTCCCTCAAGAGAGTCTGCTTCGTTTTCAATCATTGACGGAAATTTCGCTGCTTCCTCCGTTTTTTCTCCGCCGTCTGTCGACTTGTCTGCTCCATCTTTATTGCCACAAGCAGTAAAGCCTAGTGACAGGACAGCAGCAAGTGCAACAAATCCTAGTGCTTTTTTCTTCATCATTATTTCCCCTTTCTTATCCCAATCTTTGTTTTGCATCAGCCGAGCGCCCTAACGCCTGACCGACATAATTTATACTTAACATCATTATTAATACAAACAATGATGCAGGTAACCAAACCCATGTTTTATTCACTAAAACATCAGAATCTTTTGCAAATCCGATCAAAGTACCCAAACTTGGAACATCTGACGGCAAACCAAAACCTAAAAAGCTAAGTCCGGTTTCGATACCGATATTTGCCGCAAAATTGATTGTGAGATTCGTAATAATCAACGAACTTAAATTGGGCATAACTTCTCTAAACATGATTTTTATATCGCCTGTGCCTAGTGTCTTCGACGCACTTACATAGTCTTTTCTACCTTCTGACAATGTTTTACTTCTAAACAAGCGGGCTTTACCTACCCAATAAAAAGCACTCATGATTGTCACAAAAGAAAAGATATTATACTTTGGAATAATTGTGACAAAAACGATGATTAACATCTGCATCGGCAAAATCATCACAAAGTCGACGATTCTCATCAAAATATTATCAACAATCCCGCCGTAATAGCCGGAGATAATCCCTACTGAAACACCGACGATAGATGTTATGATTGTAATACTGAAACCTATCAAAATCGAGTTTTTTGCTCCAACGATCAATTCCCCAAAAACGTCCCGACCGGAAATGTCGGTTCCCAACCAATGCTGACTGCTGGGATTGGCATACTGATTCAAAATATCTACTTTCATCAGCTCTCTCGTATCAATTATCGCCGAACCTATAAAAGCAATCGACAGAAGAACGATAATGATAACTAATGAAGAAATTGCTACTTTATCTTTCTTGAATTCTCTAACAATAACGTTAAATCCCATTGGGACCGTGCTTTCACTTAATTGCTGCTTCTCACTCGGAGTCACTTCCGCCATTCTTTTCACCCTTCCTGATTTCAACTCGTTTATTGTATCCTGATTCGCGGATCAACGATACTTAAAATAATATCGGACAACAGAGTGCCAACCAACGTAGCAATACCAAGAATCAAAACAAGGGCTGTGATTACACTATAATCACGTCCGTTTAAAGAATCGATAAACAACTTCCCAATACCGGGATAACCAAAGATCGTTTCAATAAAAATCGAGCCGCCGATCAGACCGGTAATCTCGTATCCAAAGGTGGAAGCTACTGGTAATGAAGCATTTCTGAAAATATGCCGCGTGTAGACTTTTCCTTCTGGTACACCTTTTGAGCGAGCGGTCTTGACATAATCCAAACCTTTAGAATCGATTACTTCTGTTCTCAAGTACTGAATCGTGACCGCTGTCGCCAATAATGCCTGCGTAATGGCTGGTAAAATAATATGTTGGAATTTATCCACATAAAACTCCAGCGTCCCGTGAGGTATGCCCACTGTTCCTGAGCCATTTGTCGGGAACCAAGCAAGCTTATAACCAAAGGCGTACATCATCAGCAAGGATAATACAAAGGGCGGTACAGCAAAACTGATATAGTTATAGGCAACGACAAAACGGTCGAAGAACGAATTTTGGTACCTCCCCGCCAGCATCCCGAAAGGTAAGGCAATAGCATAGGTCAGTATCAACGCAAAGGTGGAAAGCCAAATCGTGTTGACTGCTTTGTCTGCAATAACTCTTGAAACCGGCATTTTTTTGACGTAACTCACACCAAAGTCCCCTTTGACGGCTTTCTTCACCCAGTTGACATATTGAGTCGGCCAAGGATCGTTTAGCCCTGCTTCTTCCCGAAGTTCCTCGATTCGGTTAGGGTCAGTGTTTGGTGTAATTAGTCCTGTAAAAGGGTCTCCAGGCATCGCCTTCGCTAAGGCAAAAATAAACATACTCAAAATAATGATTTGAGGAATCATCAAAATAACTCTTCGTAAAATTGTTTTCCACATGATTACACTCCCTCACTTTCACGATGAATCACAGCTGCTTTATGAGTTGAGGAAATATCTTGCAAATCATAGACTCGACCATTTTCATCATAGTAGTCGCTAATCAAATCCTGATATTCTAGTTCAACTGCACGTCGCTGAGCTTTATGTTGTTCTCGATTTTCCACATCAATTTTTGGAATTGCCGAAAGCAAACGCTTAGTGTAGATATGTTGAGGGTTAGTATAAATGTCTTCACGTGTCCCGACTTCAACAAATCGTCCCTTGTGCATGATGGCCAAATTGTCGCACATGTACTTGACTACCCCAAGGTCATGAGAAATAAATAAATAGCTTAAATCATACTGCTGCTGAATATGTTTCATAAAGTTAAGCACTTGTGCCTGCACAGACAAATCAAGAGCCGACACAGGTTCATCAGCTACAATCAGCTTAGGACTGGTTGCTACTGCTCGCGCAACTCCTAGACGCTGACGCTGTCCCCCGGAAAACTCATGGGGATATTTATAAAGCGAGTCGGTGGGCATCCCAACGATATCAAGCATCTCTTGTACACGTTTTTTTTCTTCCAAATCTGTCAGATTTTCAAAGTTTCTGATAGGTTCTGCGATAATGTCAATGACCCGTTTTTTAGGATTCAAACTGGACATGGAATCCTGAAAAATCATTTGAACATCTTGATTATACTTTGTCGCTTTTCTTACAGAACGCTTAGTGACGTCGTTGCCTTCATAAACAACTTCTCCGCTAGTGACCTTCTCTAACCCAACTACTGACTTTCCGATGGTTGACTTTCCTGAACCTGATTCTCCAATCAGTCCGTAAGTCTTCCCTCGTTCAAGAGTCAGTGTCACGCCGTCTACTGCATAGACATAGTCAGTAATTCGGTTGAAGAATCCGCTTCTAATAGGATAGTGTATTTTCAAATCGTTTAGTCTCAGTAATTCACTCATAGCACTTCTCCTTCTTCTTCATCCCTAAAATGAAAGTGTTGATAGCAAGTACAGCGGACGAGATGTCCCGGTGCCACTTCATGAAGTTCAGGATGTTCTTCATGGGCTTCAGCTGCTATCCAAGGAATGCGGGCAGCAAATCGGCAGCCAGATTTCGGCATCTGCGCCAGTGAAGGAACAAGACCTTCGATCACATGCAAGTCTTCATCAGGCGAGTCTTCTTGGGGAATAGAATTCAACAGTGAGCGAGTGTAAGGATGTTTAGGATTTCCGAAGAGTTCTGCTACAGGAGCTGTTTCCACAATTTCCCCTGCGTACATCACAGCGACACGATCTGCCATTTCTGCAACCACTGCCAAATCATGGGTGATTAGAATAATACCTGAGCCAGTTTCTTTTTGTAAATCTTTTAATAAGTCCAAAATCTGTGCCTGAATGGTCACATCCAAAGCTGTGGTTGGTTCATCGGCAATAATGATTGGCGGTTTGCATGAAATTGCAATCGCAATAATGACACGTTGGCGCATACCTCCGGAAAGTTCGTGAGGGTATTGTTTTGCCACTCGCTGGGCATTTGGAATCCCTACTTGATTGAGCAACTCAATGACCCGCTCTTCTCTTTGCTTTTTATTAAAATCAGTGTGATAGATAAGTGCTTCAGCAATTTGATCGCCGACTCTCATCAAAGGATTCAACGCTGACAATGGATCTTGAAAAATCATCCCAATGTCATTTCCTCTAATTTTGTTGTACAGTGTTTCATTAAACTCCAGCAAATTTAAATCCTTATATATTACTTGTCCTGTCGACTTGGTATTTATAGGATTGTGTAGCCCCATAATAGTAGTGGCTAACGTACTCTTACCAGAGCCGGATTCTCCAACAATAGCTAAAATTTCATTTTTGTCTAACGTCAGAGAAACATTGTCTACAGCATCGTAAAAAGTATCTTTGATTCGAAATCCAGTATGCAGATTTCGGACTTCGAGCAGCTGCTCCTCTTTACTCATATAATACCCCTCTTTCAATGTTTCTTAATCGCATGTTAGTGACGCTTGTAATTCTTTTGTTTCAAAAAAAGACCGTCTTTTTTTATATAAAATTCCCCAGTATCTTATGATTATACTTAATATATAGTCTATTTTCAATCAACTAAATACGATTACACATGAATATTTCATTGATTTCTCATTTAAGAAAAACAGATAATTATTTTGCATGGCAATAATAATCATCTGTTTCATTTTATTATAAATGAGTCGTTATATAGTTAACAGCTGCACCAACTGTTTCAATTTTTTCAGCATCTTCGTCCGATATTTCTGTTCCAAATTCATCTTCTAATTCTAGAACGAACTCCATGATTTTTATAGAGTCGGCTTCCAAATCATCTTTGATACTCAAACTTTCTATGACTTTATCTTTTTCGATATCAAAATGTTTCAAGATAATTCCTTGCACCTTTTCAAATACTTCTTCACGTGTCAAATCCTGTCACCTCCAAATTATCTGTGTTGGTATGTCATTCAAAACTTATTGTACTTACTTTTCAGCATTTTGTCTATAGCAGTCTAAATAGAATTGCTGTTTTCTGATTTTTTTCTTTCGGCATAGAATTCAATCAAACCATCTGTGATTTTTGTTTCAAGCATCACTGAGATTTGGCGAATCGTATAGGCCACAGCTTCAGGTCCTGTACTACCGTGTGTCTTCACCACCGGTGCTTTAAGTCCGAATAAAACTGCGCCGCCATAGCTGGAATAATCCAAACCATTCTTCACATTTTTCAAGGCATCTTTTAATAAAACTGCTCCTAGTTTACCCTTTGCACCTGAATCTAAAATAGAAGATTTTAATACGGACATGATATTCAGTGCGGTACCTTCGATGGATTTAAGAACTGCATTACCAGTAAAACCGTCTGTGACGATAACATCAGCCACACCGCTTAAAATATCCCGAGCTTCCACGTTGCCGATAAAATTGATACTTTTTTCATTGGCTAAAAGTTCAAATGAAGCTTTTGTCAGTTCGCTACCTTTGGATTCCTCACTGCCGTTATTCAGCAAACCTACCCGAGGATTGGCGATTTTCCTGACGTTTTCTGCATAATGAGAAGCCATGATTCCAAACTGCAGGATATGCTCCGGTTTATTGTCCGCATTCGCTCCCATATCGATAAAATCGAAGCCTTGCTTCTTCTCATCAAACGTAGGCAAAGTAGACATCAGTCCCGGACGCTCTACGTTAGGGATACGCCCTACGATAAACAAGCCTGCTGCAAGTAGCGCCCCTGTATTCCCAGCAGAAAAAACGGCATCTGCTTCACCATCTTTGACTGCCTTTGCTGCCAAAACCATGGATGCTTCTTTTTTTCTCCTAATGGCTCTGACCGGTTCATCGTCACTCTCGATTTTTTCATCAGTATGAATGACTTTGATATTATGCTCATCTGTCACATATTTTTTTATCTCAGATTCTTTTCCGTACAACTGAAATTCAATGTCAGGAAATTCTTTCTTCGCCAGCATGACGCCTTCTACGATTGCCTTGGGTGCATAGTCCCCGCCCATGGCATCAACTGCTATTCTCATAGTGTCACTCCTTTTCGTAACGGTTTATGTCTCTTTAAGCAGCTCAGAAAATCATAAGCAATGAGTCTTAAAGAAGTCTTTGATTCAACCTATAATATTATAACATAATTTTTATTCCCTGCTTATCAATCAAACTCAGATTGTCCTTGATGTCTTTCCAGATATTCTGAAAGCCCATGATTTTCAGGTTGCTGCTGCCACTGCTCTTCTTGCCAAATAGCCACCGCTTCTTGCCGTGCCAGTTCAAGCATATTAAAATCAGCGACGATATCACCCACCAGAAATTGAGGGATGCCTGATTGTCTCACGCCGAAAAACTCTCCCGGTCCGCGCATTTCCAAATCTTTTTGACTTAAAACAAAACCATCGTTTGTTTCTGTCATAATCTTCATCCGTTCGACACCCGTATCGTTTTTTGGGTCTGCGACCAGCACACAGTAAGATGCTTTGCTCCCTCTGCCTACTCGTCCTCTTAGCTGATGGAGCTGCGCCAGTCCGAAACGATCCGCATCCATGATGAGCATGATTGTTGCATTGGGAACGTCCACGCCCACCTCGATGACCGTCGTTGAAACCAGTATATCTAAAGACTTATTTTTAAAGTTCTCCATAATGGTTTCTTTTTCATTTGCTTTCATCCGTCCATGAAGCAGTCCTACTTGATAATCAGGTGCAAAAAAGTGATCGAGCAGTGCATAGGTTTCTTCGGCATTTTTCAAATCCAAAGCTTCCGACTCCTCAATCAAAGGACAGATGACATAAATTTGATGCCCTTTTTGAAGCTCTTTTTTTGACCATTCCAATACTGTTTCCAGCTGCTTGGGTCTGACCCATCTCGTCACGATGGGGATTCTGCCGGCGGGCAATTCGTCAATGATGGACACATCCATCTCTCCATAAGCGGTTATCGCCAATGTCCGGGGAATCGGCGTGGCAGTCATAAACAAAACATCAGGATTGTCTCCTTTTTCCCGCAGTAATTTCCTCTGATTGACCCCAAAGCGATGCTGCTCATCTGTAATTACCAAACCAAGTTTATGAAAATTCACACCTTCTTGAATCAGCGCGTGGGTACCGATGATAATGTCTAGCTGATGGCTTGCCAAATCAGCTAATATTTCCCGACGTTCCTTTGCTTTCGTCGAACCTGTCAATAAAGCAATTTTGACATCAAATGTTTCAAATAATTTTACCAAGCTGATGAAGTGCTGTTCTGCTAAAATTTCTGTAGGTACCATCAACGCTCCCTGATAACCGGCAGAAACTGCCGCAAAGAGTATGATCGCTGCCACCACTGTTTTTCCGCTTCCCACATCTCCTTGCAGCAGGCGGTGCATATGAAGGGGACTTCTTAAATCACGGCAAATATCATTTGTCACTTGCTTTTGAGCATTCGTTAACTCAAAAGGCAGCGCAGCAATAAATGCTTTTAATTGCTCCACGTCATATAAAATCTCCAGCCCTTGGGATAAAATTTTTTCTTGATACCGCAATTCCTGCATCCGCATCTGAAATTCAAAAAATTCGTCAAAGATAATTCGTCTTCTGGCTTCTTCGTTCATTGCCATATCTTGGGGAAAATGCATTTCTTTTACAGCTTCTTTTCTCCCCAAAAAATGATATTTCTGAATGAGACTCTCCGGCAGCCACTCTTCGATCAGCTCTTGATACTCATCCAATCCTTTTCCGATCAAGTCTACCAGCGTCCGTTGACGGATATGTTTATTCACATGATAGATGGGAGAAAACTCGTCTTCCTGATTGCCTGAACTTAAAATTTTTATGCCGGTCAAAGACTTCCTTTTATCATCCCATTTTCCAAAAACTGCAATATCTTCTCCCTGAACAACTTGTTTTTGCAGATAATGCTGATTAAAAAAAGTGACATTGATAACCGCATGGTCTTGCAGCATTTTAAAATTCAAGCGATTTTTTCGGTAGCCGTAGTGAGAAACTACTGCTTCTGTAATCGCCTGACCTTTTAGCACCACTTTTTCCTGATCAGCAATATTTTCAATGGAGCGTACCTGAAAATCATTGTAGCGGAAAGGAAAGTATGTCAGTAAGTCTTCTATGGTATAGATACCTAAATTATTCAGATGTTCCAGTCTTTTTGGCCCCACTCCCGGAAGCACGATTACACTGTCTTGCAAACTTTTCACTCTGACTCACCTCATTAATTTAAAAAAGCCAAACAAAATGTTTGGCTTTGGCTTTTTTGACAACACCTATTCTACTGAAAACAAGTATGGATAAACAGGCTGGTCTCCTTGATGAATCTCAACCTCCAACTCATCATTCAAAGATTCGATACGCTCTTTGATTTGATTAGCTTCAGCAGCGACTGCCTCTTCCCCGAAAATAATGGTGACGATTTCGCTATCCTCCGTCAGCATATTTTTAATCGTATCTACAGCAGCTTCAAGACGGTCGGATGCCGATACGACAATGTCCCCGTCAACCATACCGATAAATTCGTCTTTATGAATTTCCAGACCATTTATTGTTGTGTCTCTGATAGCAGTGGTTAGCTGACCGCTGATAACTTCGTCCAGCATTTCAGTCATTGCTTCTTGATTTTCTTCAAGAGACAGCTGATCATTAAATCCAAGCATGGCTGTCATTCCCTGAGAAATTGTTTTGGCAGGAATCACAACAGCAGGGACATCGCTGACTTCTGCTGCCTGATCTGCAGCCATAAATATATTTTTATTATTAGGTAAAATAATGACTTTCTCAGCATGCCCTTCTTCAATGGCTTTCACAATGTCCTCTGTGCTTGGATTCATCGTTTGTCCACCGCTGATAACATAATGTGCACCTAAGCTTTTGAACAGCTCCTGCACCCCTTCACCCGCTGCAACTGCAATCACACCATACGGTTTGCGAGTCTGCGGTTTTTGTTGGGCATTTTCCTGATCTGCTTCTAAAATCGTTTCATGTTGCAAACGCATATTATCAACTTTGATTTTTAGCAATGAACCAAATTTTTGACCGTAATTCATCACTTCACCTGGATACTCTGTATGCACATGGACTTTTATCACTTCATCGTCAGCAACCACTAATAAAGAATCTCCTAGGCCGCTTAAATAATTACGAAAAGTATCATAATCAAACTCGCTGTCGACAGTTTCGCCTTCGCCGATCTTTACCATGATTTCAGTACAATAACCGTAAGTTATCTCGTCAGTCGAAACATGTCCCGCTACACTTCGATGGTGTTCAGCATTGACCATTTCTGTCATTTCTGCCTGACTTGGCTGATAAACTGGAAATTCAGCAACTTTTCCAGAGAGTGCTTCTAAAAAGCCTTCATAAATAAAGACCAGTCCTTGCCCGCCACTGTCTACTACGCCAACTTCTTTTAGCACTGGCAGCAACTCCGGTGTTCTCTCTAATGACTTCTTGGCAGATCTAACGACTTCTTCCATCACTGCCACACAGTCATCTGTTTTCTGAGATTTTTTGATCCCTGCTCGGGCACTTTCACGGGCAACGGTCAAGATTGTTCCTTCTACCGGCTTCATGACGGCCTTATAAGCTGTTTCTACCCCATTAGCAAACCCAGCAGCAAATTGCTGACTGTTTAAAGTCTTTTCTTCTTTCACTGCTTTTGAAAACCCTCTGAATAACTGAGATAAAATGACTCCTGAGTTCCCTCTGGCACCCATCAAAAGTCCTTTTGACAACAACTGGGACAGCTCTCCCACATGCTCAGACACTGAGTTTGTCACGGCCTTTGCGCCGCTGGTCATAGATAAATTCATATTAGTTCCCGTGTCTCCATCGGGTACAGGGAATACGTTCAATGAATTGACATATTCTGCATTTTGTTCCAACCGAACAGACCCTGCTCTAACCATCGCCTGAAACTGCCCACTGTTGATTTGTTTGATTTCCACTTGAATAATCCTCCTTGAGATTCCATTGATTCGACAACTAGTCTGGCAGTACACGTACATCCTGAACAAAAACGTTCACTGAATTTGCAGTGATTCCCAACATCGTTTCCAAATTGTATTTCACTTTTTCCTGAACATTTCGACAAACTTCAGAAATTTTTGTCCCGTAACTGATAATTGTGTACACATCTACTGCTACACCATTTTCTTCTTGGCGCACGACTACTCCTCGTGAGTAGTTCTCTTTACGAAGGATATCACTTAAATTATCTTTAATTTGATGTTTACTAGCCATACCAACGATACCATAGATATCTGTTGCTGCACCTCCCACAACAGTGGCAATCACATCATTGCTAATTTCAATGGTTCCTGCTTGTGTATTAATTTTTACAGCCATAAAACTAATCCTCCTTAGGGCACAAAAGGCCATTTTCTTACATTATTTTATCATAGTACGTGTTAATTTAAAAGGTTAACCCGCTTGTCTAAGTGAAACTATTTTAAACTTTCGCTGAATTTTTGAAAAATTTACTTGAAAGTTTCATCTAGTATCCATCTTTTCCACTTGCATTCACTCCTAGTTTATGATAAATTATTCTAGTATGAGCTAGTCGATAATCGCTCCGAGATCAAAGCAAAGGAGGAAGGAACATGGCAAAAGAATGTTATATTACAGGACGCAAAACCAGAACTGGCAACTCTCGTTCTCATGCACTGAACGCATCTAAACGTACTTGGAAACCTAATCTGCAAAAAGTTCGTATTTTAGTGGATGGTAAGCCTAAGAAAGTTTGGGTTTCAACTCGTGCTTTGAAATCAGGTAAAGTTGAGCGTGTTTAATTTTTAATAAAGTAAAAAACTGTTGGCAGTCAATGCTAACAGTTTTTTTTATCGTCT
This sequence comes from Vagococcus elongatus, assembly GCF_003987645.1. Taxonomy (GTDB): domain Bacteria; phylum Bacillota; class Bacilli; order Lactobacillales; family Vagococcaceae; genus Vagococcus_A; species Vagococcus_A elongatus. The sequence continues at coordinate 111,669 of NZ_NGKA01000006.1, read as the reverse complement.
TTACTTTGAATCACGACAACTATCCCTTTGCTAAAAGAAAATCGGGCAGTCTCTCCGGTAAACTCGTTGCTGGCGTAACTGATGGGACGAGGAACATACTGATTGGTCAGGTGATATTTGGTATCGTACAAAGTCAAGTCCTCGACTTCCGTCAAACACACAAATGCTAAATATTTTTTGTCCGATTCTTTTTCGATGACGTATTCGCCGGGCAGAAAATAAGAAAGACTGTTCTGCCTGTCTAAAATAGATATCTGGGATGTATAAGGAGCTAATACCGAATTAAACGGCAGCCACAAATTTGACAGCAAATGGTCCAAACGTCCTCCAGTGGCACCGATAATTTTCAGCGAAGCCTCAGGATATGCAATAAAAGTTTTGTGTACCCCCAACTCGGTGTCGGTAAAATCCTTTTCCGGCTGGGCATAATGAATCGTAGCAACACTTTTCTCCACCGTTTCTAACTCTTCTTTTGTCAGTGAATCAAAATCCCCTACGGCCATGTCAGGAATAATGCCTTGTTCCAGCAAATGCCATGTGCCACGATCGACTCCCACCCAAATCGAAGAAGAAAAAAACTCATTTTTTATGTCAGGCCACAACTCGGGCGGCCCTCCTGCTGCTAAGATTACTTGAGTCATTTATTTGAGCGCATCCTTTAATTTTTGAATCTGTCCTGCCGGATCATCACTGGCATAAACATAAGAACCTGCTACGAAAACATCGGCTCCGGCTTCTGCACAGCTCTTGATCGTTTCATCTGTCACGCCGCCATCTACCTCTATTTCATAGACGTAGCCTTTAGTTTTTTTCAACTCCGCTATTTCTTTAACCTTCTCTAGGGTTTCAGGTATAAAAGATTGCCCGCCGAATCCCGGATTAACAGTCATAATCAATACCATATCTACCATTGATAAAACAGGTTCGATGGCACAAACGGGCGTGCCCGGATTGATCACCACACCAGCCTTCACTCCAAGGGATTTGATTTGCTGAACTCCTCGGTGTAAATGATTGGTGCTTTCAGCATGAATCACAATAAAGTCTGCTCCTGCCTTGGCGAAGTCTTCTATGTACCTTTCAGGTTCCACAATCATCAGATGCACATCTAAGGGTAATTTTGTCACAGGTCTCAAGGCTGCCACGATATTAGGGCCTAAGGTAATATTAGGAACAAACTGACCATCCATCACATCAATATGTATATAGTCAGCTCCCGCTTCTTCAACCATCACTACATCTCTTTCTAAATTTGCAAAATCTGCACTTAAAATCGACGGTGCAATTTTCATCTCACTCATCCTCCTCATTAATTTTTACTTCGACCGTAGACGGGTTTTCTATTTTCTAATTCATCCAACATTTGTAAATAATTTTTATAACGACTTTCAGAAATTTCTCCCTGCTCCACTTGTTTTTTTACTTCACAAGAGGGTTCATGAAGATGGCGGCATTCACGGAATTTGCAAAATTCACTGGCCCGGTTCATCTCAATAAACTGTTTCGATAGCTCGCTTAACTCCATGTCCGGTAAATCAAGCGCGCTGAAACCGGGAGTATCTCCTACCAAACCGTCCAATAACGGAATAAATTCCACATGTCTTGTTGTATGCTTCCCTCGGCCCAGAGATTGGGAAATCTCTCCCGTTTCTAAAGCTAATTCAGGTGAAATTTTGTTGATCAAGGTAGATTTTCCAGCACCAGTTTGCCCCATAAAAACGGTGATATTCTCCGGGAAATATCTTTCAAGCTCTCCTAAAAGAGAGTCAGGATCTTGAAATTTAGGAAGCAAAACATCGTAACCGATTTTCTGATAATAGCGGCAAATTTCTTCTATTTCCTGATATAAGATGTTATCTAACAAATCCGTTTTTGTCATATATATGATGGGCGTGATCTGCTGGTACTCCAAATAAACTAAAAATCGGTCTAAAAGATTGGCAGAAAAATCGGGTTCCACGCAACTGACAATAAGCACTGCCTGATCGATATTGGCTACCGGGGGACGAATCAACTCATTTTTTCTAGGTAAGATTTCAAGTAAATAGCCGTCCGTTGTCGAGTCACTTTTAAAAATCACATCATCACCTACAAGAGGTGTGATATTTTTATTTCTAAAGTTTCCCCGCGCACGTGTCTGATAGGTTTCTCCTTCAGAATATACGTAATAAAACCCGCTTAAAGCTTTTCTGATCTGCCCTCTTGACAAACAAATTCCTCCTTTATGTTGGCAATTATTCTCACTAACAGTTCAAGTATAACATACTCTTTTTTACAAAGAAAAAGAAACTGTCAGCTTAAAACTAACAGTTTCTATCTTTTAATTCCCAGCCCCATCGCCCTCATTTTTATCAGGCGGATCTTCTTTATTCTCATCTGTTGGGTCTGGCTTAGGCTCTGGGTCAGGTTTGGTTTCAGGTTCTTTACTCTCCGACGGCTCCGGTTGCGGTGCTGGCGGTGGCCCTAAGGAAATAATCAGTGTCACATTGTTTCCTTTTACCAGTTCAGTACCAGCATTGGGAGAGGTTCTGACAACGTTGCCGAATGCAACAGTTTCTGAGTTAACTTCCTGAATAGAATAAGTTAAGCCATTGTCATTTAGATAGGCAATAGCTTCCGCTTGAGACCAGCCTGTTAGGTCTTTGAGCGTGACCTTTGTTTGTCCCTTGCTGACTTTCAAAGTGATTTTCCGGTCTTTCCCTATTTTAGAACCCGCAGCAGGATCCTGAGAAAAAACCTGACCGGCATCAAAATCTGCATCTTCTTCTTCAACTTTGGTGATATTCTCTCGTTTGAAGCCTAATTCTATCAAATCTCGTCTCGCTGCTTCAAAGGTCATACCCACGTAGTCGCTAATTTCAACCAAATCCGCGCCTGTGCTGACAATCAGTGTGATTTCTTTACTCTTACTGACTTTGCTGTCCGCTACCGGATTGGTTTTGATCACATAACCTTCCTCTACGGTATCACTAGGCTCTTCCTCGATTTCATCGGCAACTTTAAACCCTTTATCCTCTAGCGCTTGCCGCGCATCCTCCACTGTTTTTCCTGCTACATCCGGCACAGCTTCTGACCGGGGGGCAAATATAAGAAAGCTGACGACTGCCAAGATAACGACGCCGATACCCAGCACCCAAAACTTTGCCCGTTTCTTTTTCTTCTGAATCTTTTTGAGATTTTTTTCGTCTTCCTGTTTCTCAAGAGAATCTTCTGGCGAAGCAGGGGTCTGTTCCATTGCATGGAACTCTTCCGGCATATCTCCGGTAGTGATTGGCGTCAATACTTTGGTTTCTTCAATCATTGATTGAGGTTCAAACCGCGGCTCATTCGCTCTGCCCGGCGAAAGACTCGTTGCAATATCATTAGCCATTTCATCTGCAGAAACATATCGGTCAGCCGCTTCTTTTGTCGTTGCCTTTAAGATGACGTTCTCCAACGCTTGGGGAATCGCCGGGTTAAGTTCCCTGACCGAAGGAATCTCTGCTTGAAAATGTTTCAATGCAATTGAAACGGCAGATTCTCCTTCAAAAGGTACGGAACCAGATAAAAGCTCATATAAGATAATACCCAAAGCATAAATATCTGACTGACGGGTAGCCATGCTTCCTCTGGCTTGCTCTGGAGATAGATAATGCACTGAACCAAGCAGCGTATTTGTCTGAGTCAGCGATGTTTCTGACAAAGCAATCGCTATCCCGAAATCAGCAATTTTTACGTTGCCCTCTTCATCCATCAGAATATTCTGTGGTTTCAAATCTCGGTGGATAATCCGATGTTCATGGGCCAACGAAATTGCCGCAAGAATCTGACGCATGATGATGACGACATTTTCCAAAGGGATCGGATAATTGTGCTGAATATATTTTTTTAAATCAGTTCCTTTGACATACTCCATAACTAAATACTGTCTGCCATTTTCTTCACCGACATCGTAGACGCCGACAATGTTTGGGTGCACTAATTCTGAAGATGCTAAAGCTTCACGCTGAAAACGGCGGATAGCTGCTTTATCATCCAAAAAGTCAAAGCGCAGCACTTTAACGGCTACGTCACGATCCAAAATCAGATCATGTGCCAAAAAAACATTGGCCATGCCGCCGCTGCCGACGTTTCCAATGACTTTATATCGGCCATTTATCATATCACCTATTTCAACCATGGGCCTGTTCACCTGCTTTTCTTTCGTAATCTACCAACAGAACAGTAATATTATCCCTGCCGCCAGCTTCATTGGCTTGCTTTATCAACGTATCGACTGCTTGCTTTATATCATCAGCTTGCGAAACAATAGCGAGTATCGTGTCATCTGAGACCATATTACTCAGTCCATCGGTACAAAGTAATAATCTGTCTCCTTCCAACAGTTCAAAACTAGTGACATCAATTTCAACAGTGCCTGGAATTCCCAAAGAACGTACCAGAACATTTTTTCTTGGGTGAGTCAGCGCCATTTCCTCCGTGATTTCACCGGTCTTGACCAGTTCATTCACTAGAGAATGATCTTCTGTTACTTGTTTGATGGTTTCTTGGCGTATCAAATAAGAACGGCTGTCCCCCACATTTGCTAAAACAACGGTCGTGCCTAACAAAACAGCAGCAACAATCGTTGTTCCCATGCCTGTCTGTCTAGGATTCACTTGACCTTCTTCGAAGATTTTTTCATTGAGCCGCTGGATATTTTCCAATAGCCATCTGATAACCTCTTCCTGATCCGTCATACTTGTTTCTCGCCAAATATTTCCCAAATCCGACACGGTCAACTGGCTGGCGATATCCCCTGCCTGATGCCCGCCCATTCCGTCAGCGACAATAGCCAGACGAATCTGTTCTTGATTATAAAAAATACCGACTGAATCCTGATTAGTTGTTCTTCTTTTCCCTACATCAGTTTGAAACTCGATTTTCATATTACACCTCTTACTTTACAGTTGCCTACCTGCGACGTTGAATATTACAGATAAAAAAGCCATCCGTACCGTACTCATGTGGATACAATGTCACGTAGCCATTAGAATTTTTTGCGAATTGCTCTGCACCTTTTACTGCTGTCATCTCAAACTCCGGATGGTTTGCAATAAAGGTCTGGATTACTTTCTCGTTTTCTTCCGGTAAGATTGTACACGTACTATATGTTATTATACCCCATTGTTTTACCTTTTTGGCAACACTTTCTAAAATTTCAAGCTGGATTTGAGGTAATTTTTCAAAATCCGCCAATGTTTTACTGTATTTAATATCAGGTTTTCGCCTCAAGAGTCCAAGTCCGGAACAAGGGGCATCCACCAAAATTCTGTCAAAGCTTTCATCTGAAAAAGTTTCTGGGACTTTTCTGGCGTCAAGTTGCCTGATTTCCACGACATCAGCGACCCTCTGTCGTTGACTATTTTCCTCAATCAACTTTGTTTTATGCTGGTGAATATCCAAAGCAATCACTTTTCCACCTTTTTCTGCCTCAAGATATTGAGCGATATGTGTTGTCTTGCCTCCTGGTGCGGCACAAGCATCCAATACTAAGTGATCAGCTTGAATGTCCAAACCGGGGGCTACGAGCATCGAACTCTCGTCTTGAATCGCCATTGCACCCGTCTTAAATAAGTTGCTCCCAGCTAAAAATCCGCTTTTCCCAACAATACCGACTGGGGAGATGCTACTGGCTGCAACATCGTAGCCTTCCTGAGTCAGCATTTCTATACCTTTTTCACGGGTTAATTGCTTTTTATTGATACGGGCACTGGCACGACTTGGCTGAAATAAAGACTCCCCCAACTTGATAGTTTCTGTTTCGCCCAGTATCTCTATCAACTTGTCTATCAACCAGACCGGCAAGCTCAACTCGGTGGATAATCTTTCACTTTTATCTTTTATTTCTTCAGTTTTCGGCAGAGAGCTTCTTAAAATCGTCCGCAAAACACCATTGATAAATTTACCGATGCCGGGATTGCCGTATAGCTTGCCAATCTCTACTGCATCATTGACAATGGCATGCTCTGGTACCCGATCTAAAAAACAAAGTTGATAAAGAGAAAGCAGCAACAACTGTTTCACCCAAGGATCGATTGTTTTAGCCTTTTTAATAAAAGGATGTAAATAATATTCCAATGTTATTTTTCGGCTGATTGTACCATAAACAATCTCGGTCATCAACCGCCCGTCCTTTGAGCTCAGGTTTCCCTCTCTGATTCCTTGATCGATTAATAGATTAGAATATGCTTGTTGTTCAGCGACTTTAACAAGTAGCTGCATCGCAACAAAACGCGGATTATGCTTGATATGTGCACTAATTTTTTTCTTTTTAGCCATTAAATCAACTTCTCTCCAATAGTCAGCTTTCGTCCCACACCATTCAGAAACTCTCGTGCAGTCAGGGCACCTTTGCCAGCTGGCTGCAACTCCAAAATTTCATAGACAGTGTTATTCCCAGCTGCCACATCAATCCCATCTTTCGACAGTGCTGTTATTTCCCCGGCTGATTTCGTCGTTTGTTTATCGCTTGCTCTTCCGGCAATGATTTTCCAGCGCTGACCATCATAAGTCGTGTAAGCAATAGGCCAAGGATACATCCCTCTCACCTGACAATCGACTTCCGAAGCAGTTTTTTCCCAGTTGATTTTCTCATCTTCCCGAGAAATATTAGGGGCATAGGTCGCTTGTTCCTCTACTTGCGGTGTTGGCGTAATTTTCTGATCAAAAATCAGCGGCAGCGTGTCTAACAGCAGATCTTTCCCAACTACACTCAACTTATCAAACATGGTTCCCACGTTGTCAGTCGCTTCTATCGGCACAGCTTGTTGGGTCAAAATATCTCCGGCATCCATTTGTCGGACCATCCGCATGATCGTGACCCCTGTTTCTTTTTCTCCGTTGATGATCGCATAATGAACTGGCGCACCTCCCCGATATTTAGGTAAAAGAGAGGCGTGGACATTGACAGAGCCAAATGTTGGAGCATAAAGCAGCTTTTCCGGCAAAAATTGGCCAAAGGCTGCAGTGACGATCACGTCTGGTTTTAATTCTAAAACCCGAGCCATCTCTTTTGAGTCGGATAATTTTTCAGGCTGCAACACTTCTATGCCGTGTTTTAATGCCGCTTCTTTGACCGGCGGCTGTGTCAATATTTTTTTTCTGCCCACGGGACGGTCAGGTTGAGTCACCACAGCCAGTATCTCATAATTCTGAGACAACAGCCCTTCTAAAATAGGGACCGAAAAAGACGGTGTCCCCATAAAAACTATTTTAGTCATCCTGTTTCTCCTCCATGTATTTTTCTGCTTCTTCACGGGTAAACCGTTGGATTATTTTGTCGATAAAAACTTTGCCATTGAGATGATCTATTTCGTGCTGGATAATCCGCGCCAAATAATCACTGGCTTCCATCTCATATTCCAGCCCTTGCCGGTCAAAGTAACGCAGCACAACTTGTTGGGCACGGGAAACCGTACCGTATTGGTCAGGGATGCTGAGGCAAGCTTCCACATCTATCGACTCCCCTGACTCTTCAATAATTATCGGATTGATCAATTCCAAGACTTCTTCGTCATCTAATTGAATCACGGCAACTTGCAATCTTTTCCCGATTTGCGGTGCCGCCAAACCGACACCGTCATGAGCTTTCATCGTCTGTTGCATATTATCCAGCATAGCAATCAACTCGTCAGTGATTTCAGTAACTTCTTCAGAGACTGTCATAAGCAGTCTGTCTGGATATAAAATTATGGGATAAATCATTTTTCTCCTCTAGATAAAATTCAACGGCTCCATGTCAATGGTTAGCTTTAGGCCCCGCTGAATCTCCTGTTGACTTTCATTTAATATTTTTTTTAGCACAGTCATCAATTCTGATTCAAATTTATATTTAATCACGATTTGATAAAAATAACGATTATTTACTCGCATCACAGCTTTAGGTGTCGGCCCTAAAACAATTGTCTTGTCGGAAACTGATTGGACCAGCTGTTCCGCTATTTCATACATTTTTTTTGCCACGGTGATTTCTTCTTCGTGGCTGCCGACAATTTGCACAGTAAAGAAAAACGGCGGGTAATTCCCTTGATGTCTTGCCACCATCTCTGTTTGATAAAAACTTTCATAATCATGTTTCTTAGCCAGCTGAATCGCATAATGCTCAGGATTAAACGTCTGAATCAATACCTCTCCCGGTTTGTCTCCTCGGCCTGCCCGGCCGCTGACTTGGGTCAACAATTGAAAAGTTTTTTCGCTGGAACGAAAATCAGGCAGATTTAAAGCCGTATCCGCATTGAGCACACCTACAAGGGTAACATTAGGAAAATCCAGTCCCTTGGCAATCATCTGAGTCCCCAATAAAATGGAAGCCTCGTGTCTGCCGAAGGTATCCAGCAATTTTTCGTGAGCACCTTTTCTTCTCGTAGTGTCCACGTCCATTCGGATAATACCCGTATCCGGAAATAACGTCTGCAACTCTTCTTCTACTTTTTGTGTCCCCGTTCCATAATAACGGATTTTATTACTGTGACATTCAGGGCAAATTTTAGGAATAGCTTCTTCATGCCCACAGTAGTGGCATTTCATGGCATAACTGTCCATATGGAGTGTCAGTGATATATCACAGTTCGGACAAGTATGAACATAGCCACAATCACGACACATAATAAATGATGAGTAGCCCCTGCGATTTAAAAGCAAAACGATTTGTTCTTCTCGAGCTAATTTTTCTGTCATTCGTTCCAACAACTGGGGAGAAAATGTTTGCATCTTCCCCTTGGCAATGACGTGACGCATGTCAATCACTGTGGTATCCGGCAACTGCGCTTCCGAAGAAGCCCGTTTTGTCAACTGCAAATGACGATACACTTTTTTTTGAGCACGGGCCCTTGATTCCAAAGAAGGGGTCGCACTGCCCAAAACGACAGGACAACCGTGATACTCCCCTCGCCAAATCGCTATATCTCTAGCGTGGTATCTTGGACTCTCCTCTTGTTTATAACTGCCTTCATGTTCCTCATCGACCACAATAACACCGATGTTTTCTAAGGGGGCAAAAATTGCTGAACGTGCCCCTACTACCACATGGGCTTGTTTTTTTTCTATTTTCCGCCACTCATCGTAGCGTTCTCCTTCTGATAAACCGCTATGGAGCACTGCTACTTCTTCACCAAAACGCTCTTTAAAACGTCTCACAGTTTGAGGTGTCAGAGAAATTTCCGGCACGAGCAAAATCCCTGTTTTCCCTTGGTCCAACGCGTGAGCAATCACTTGAAGGTAAACTTCAGTTTTGCCGCTGCCGGTAATCCCCTGAAGCAGAAATGTTGTGGCCTGATTGTCATCCATTGCATGAACCATTTCGTCACAAGCCGTCTGCTGCTCATCGTTCAGTTGTTCGGCTGACGTTTCTTTGAACTCATGGTTGGCATAAGGGTCCCGCTGAACTTCCACATCGACGATTTGCAGCCATTTTTTTTCTGCTGCACTGCGAATCGTCCCAGGAGTCAGTCCGTAATTTTTCTGAGCCTCTTGATAAAGCATTGTCTTATCTTGCAGCGTCTGCAAGACTGCCAGCAGACATTGCTGCTGATGGGCATTGGCTCTGATTCCCGCTCGGACTTCTTCTACTTGCTCAAAATCCAACAGGGAAACAAATCCTCTTTTGGTTTTTATTTTATTACGTTTTAGAACTTCGTAGCGAACTTCTATTTTATCTTCATTTCTCAGTCTGGTTAACAAAGGCAGATGCCCTTGCGCCTCAGCCTCCGTCCAACTAATTTCATGCAACCCTTTGAACACATCAAATTGAATGTCTTCGGAGACTTCATCAATCAAAACAAAATATTTTTCATAAGAAGTTTTCATCACGCTTGGAAGCATGGTCTGCAAGCAAGTAATTTTAAAGGACATCGTCGTCTGACTCATTTCTTCTGCCAAAGCTAACATCTCTTGATTAAGCACGGGAGAAATATCCATCACACGGTCAATAGCCTTTAATTCAAATTCTTGCGTCTTTTCATCGATGTTTTTGACATTTAAGACAAACCCTTGAACTTTTCGATTGCTGTTGCCAAAAGGCACGACCACCCGCATTCCTGCTTGGATCACCTGTTGCAACTCAGGAGGAACAAGATAAGTGAAGGGTATATCTGTCTGCATGGTCGGCACATCCACAATTACTTCCGCAACATCCGTCATTTCCTCCATCCTTTCTTTCTTCACAGTTTCATTTTACTAAAAAAAATAGCGTTTGTCTCCTAAACGAAAGAAAACAGAACAAACTCTCCGTTTGCTCTGTTCAACGTTTTATCTTTCTTCTCTAAGTTTTGCTTCTAATTCAGCCCGCTCGCGATTTTTTTCAGCCAAGCGCTGTTCTTCCTTTTGACGTATCAACGCCCGTTTTAACTCTGGGTTTGGATCGACGACAACGTCTCCTTCGACGATTTCCTCCAAAGCCTGTCCCACACGCTTCACAGAATAAAATTCCTCTTTCATCGGGGTTGCCCCTGATTCTAATTCGTGGGCTCTCTTGCTGGCTAAAATCACCAGTGAATATTTAGAATCGATTTTTTCTAACAAAGCATCAATCGATGGTTTCAACATCATAAACTACCACTCCTTTATCATTTCTTCATAGCTGCCTAATACGTTGGCAATCCGGCAGTGCTCACTTTCAATAATACAGCGAATCTTGCTGACTGCTGAATCGATTTGATCGTTCACCACTGCATAGTCATAGTGACTCATCATTTCAATTTCCTGCTGAGAAACTTTCATACGCTCTTCTATAACTGAAAGATCATCTGTCCCGCGTCCAACAATGCGCGACTTCAGCTCTTTTAAGTCCGGGGGAGTTAAAAAAATAAAAATACCCTCTGGTACTTTCTCTTTTACTTTCATCGCCCCTTGAACTTCTATTTCCAAGAAAACGTCATAGCCATCCGCCAGCGTTTTTTTGACATAATCCAACGGCGTTCCGTAATAATTCCCAACATATTCAGCATATTCCAGCATCTTGCCCTGAGCGATCAGCGCCTCGAACTCCTCTTTCGTACGGAAAAAGTAATCTACTCCTTCTACTTCTCCCTTGCGCTGATGTCGTGTCGTCATAGAGACTGAATATTTTAAACCGATCCCTTCTGATTCAAACAGCGCTTTTCGAACTGTTCCTTTGCCTACACCAGATGGGCCGGATAGTATGAATAATAACCCTTTTTCCGGCATGCTGTCTTCCCTTTCACTTTTCGATTACTTATCTCATCATACTACGCTAAATTCCAACTGACTGCAAGGGTTATGATAAATTTTTCATCTTTTTGCTTCTGTCGTCTATTCGACATTTTGAATCTGTTCCCTGATTTTTTCTAGAATTGTCTTCATTTGGACTACAGCATTTTTAATAGACATATTCGTTGATTTTGATCCAATGGTATTAACTTCACGGTTCATCTCCTGCAGAAGGAAATCTAATTCTCGGCCGATAGGTGTTGCTTTTTCCAGCAGTTCTGCCACTTTTTGCTGATGTATATTTAAACGATCCAATTCTTCATGAATATCCCCTCGGTCGATTAAAAGCGTGATTTCTGTCAACAGACGCTGTTCATCATACTCACGACCGACTTCGGTCATCAATTTGTTTTCTAGTCTCAAGCGGTGATCTTCCTCAATCTCAGGTGTCAGCTTGCTTACGCTGCTCACTTGTCGAGAAAAATCATGGAAGTAGTCAACTAAGACCTGACGAATTTCCTCCCCTTCTTTTTGACGGGAAGCATCCAACTGTGTGACTGCTTCTTCAAATGATTCTTCCAGATAATTGATCAAGTCTTCCGTCATTTCCCGGTTTTCTATAACTTCAAAGAAATCCTCACGGGTAGCTATGGCAGAAAGTATTTGCTCCGGATCAAAAGCCACCTCTTTGTAACGAGTCTCCTTGGCTTGCCAAAGCTGGGAGATGATGTCATCCAACAACCCCCATTGAATCTGGACTTTCTTTTGATCTTCTCGTTGATTGATAAAATAAATCGAACATTCTACTCTACCACGCTGGATTTTTTTATTCACAATATTTTTTAGGCGATGCTCAAATTGTTGGAATTCCCGCGGCATCCGAAACTGACAATCCAGAAAACGATTATTTACGGATTTGAGTTCTATTTCTAAATGATAACCATCTTTTACTAGCTGACTTTTCCCAAAACCAGTCATACTTTTCATTTTGACAGGGCCTCCTTCTCTACATATCAAGCATGGCTTGCTTTAAAGCATCAAATTCTTCGTTAGACAATGTGATTCCTTTGCCCATCTTTTCATGGCCGGGAGCCCAATCTCTTAAATCAAACTTAGCCGGACGCTCGTTCCAACTCACCAAATTCAGCTCTTTGCGCCAGCCTTTGGCATTTTCAGACAACACGGCAATCTCTTCAACAATCTCGAATTTAAATTCTTGTGCCATTTCGTTCACTTCCTTTTCTTTAATCAAACAACTTAACATTTGTGCCATCAGCACGATTACTGGATGGAGTTTCATCCCGATTTTCCAAACTTCTGTGGTAATCCGCTCTTCAAGGAAATATTGCAGCAATAAGAACAGCTGTGCTTCATCACCAATCACCGGTGTTTTCTCCAAATATTTTTGAATCCATTCTATGGGAGATAACAACATGTCTTCATAAGACATTTCGGCATCGTAGGACGGTCTCCCTTCGTAAGCTGTTAAAATACCATCAATGAATGACTCCAAAGTGTAACATTTACTAGGGGGCAAATCAAAAGCTTCCCCAAGCAACTCTAAAATAGCAAACAACCATGTGTGAACGGATACCCTGTCATGGTATAGTTTACGGATTTTTTCGCTGACTTCATCTATAAACTCATGAGAAAGAATTTTTATTTGCTCAGGTGTCAGCACTTTGCGCATCAATAATTGATTGTAACGGACCACTGCACCGCTAGCCGTCGAATCACTGAACGTGTACCAGCTGCCAGAATATTCTCCCAACATTTTTTTTGTTTCTAGATAGCCTAGCTGGATATTCAACTGGGAGCGCCCGCTATCAAACAGCAAGACAGTCCCTAAAGGCCAGCGACTCTTCAACAGATGCGTTGCCGTTTTAAGGGGAATAGAAGTATTTTTAGCAAACCCCGGACCAGAAATGTCCACAATAATCAACTCGGTCGCTCCTCGATTGATTGCTACATCTATCGGGATATTGTTTCGATACCCTCCATCAACATAAAATTCCCCCTCAATTTCTGTTGCTTCCATGGCTGGATAAAAGGAGGCAGAGGCAAGCAGCCAGTCAATCAGTTGTGCTTCTGGCACATCCTTGATATCTATCACGACTTCGACTAAATTTTTCATTTTTGTCGTACATAAGAACAACTTTTTTTCAGAAGCAAGTAATTGTTGGGTGTTAAGCAACTGTCCGACCAAATCTCTTAAAGGCTTGCTGCTTACGCCTTTATTGGTCAGCGCAGAAAAGGCAAAATTTTGCATTTCCTCCAGTAATCTATCCGGCGAACGGATAGCAGTGTCTTCCTTCATAGGAAAATCTAAAATTTTTCTGGTTTCGATTTTTTGCCACATTTCCTGTGCGGCTTTTAAGTCCCCCTGCAAAACCAAACCGCCATTCAAAGCTCCCACGGAAGTTCCTGAGATTATCTGAAAATCGACCCCGTGTTCCATCAGCGCTTGCCAGACACCGATTTGATAAGCTCCCTTTGCTCCTCCGCCAGCTAAAACCAACCCAGTATGATAGCTCAAATCATTGGTATATAGCAATCCTTGTTTTTCAAAACCGTTGGCCTGCAAAAGCTCATCAATATAATGATTGTTTTCCAGTAAAGAAAGGCTCATTCTTTCCATAAACTGTTTTTTAGCACCATTGATCAGTAAATCCAGCACACTTTGGATGCTTAACTTCTCTTGCCTTCTCACCAAAACACTTGTAACCCGACCTGATTGTTGCTCTTCTTCGATTCGAAAAGCCAACAGGATATGATTGTTTTTTGTCACAAGATGATACGAAGAGGAACCACCAGCATCATGAAAGTAGGCTGTCAGCCAATTTTTTTTACTATTGTTCAATGATTCTTCCAAAGGCAATAAAAAGGCTGCTTGCTCTAAAAATCCCAAAAGTTCCCCAACCGTTGACTGATAGAGAGGTATAATTTCATAAGATTTCATCTGCTCACATCCTTTCCTTTGACCGTCATCTTTTTAGCCTTTTTATAAACTAAGTTTTCCTGCTCTTCACTTTATTATAAAGCTATTAGAGTTCAAAAAAATTGAAATGTTGCTTTGTCTTTGTGTTTTTTGTATAATAGTAACACATGGTGAAAGATTGGAGGGAGTCCCTATGGAAAATAAAAGTAAACGCAATCCGATGAAAAATTTCACAAAAATTATTTCCGATTCTTCTCAGCGTTTTTTGGCTTCTTTTCTCGATGACTCTTTAGCGCAGAAGAAAGAGAAGGAGAAGAAGAAAACTCTTATTCGGCAGGCAATCTCGCAAAACAATATGGTTGTGTTGCAAATTGTTTTGGAAGACCATCCAAACGGCCCCTTTGAAACTCTTTACGGTAAAGTCAGAGAAAATAAAAATAATTCTGACGTCGTGGTGCTTGTATCAAAAGATACGAATGAAATAAAAATGATTCCCATGGATCAAATAAAAAAGGTCAGCATTATGGGACACTCACATAAAAAAATGGCAAAATAAGTCGAAAATATTTTCGGCTTATTTTTTTATTTCTTCCAAAATGATTTGCCCCACTGCCACCAAGTCCGAGTGGGAAATAGATACGTGAACTTTCCCTTCAAAAGGCGAACGAGTCACCACCGGCTTGCCGCTTCGCTCGTTTAAAATCTCTATATCCTGTAATCCCAGTACCCCGATGCCTGTTCCCCACGCTTTGGAAAAAGCTTCTTTACAGGCAAATCGGCCGGCAAAAAATTCTGCCTGCCTTTTCTCCCCAAGTGCTTCAAACAGCTCCAGCTCTTTTTCTGTCAACACACGCTTAACAAAAGCCGGATTGGTTTGAAGAATTTTTTTAATACGGGAGATATCTGCCACATCAATCCCTATACCATAGATACTCATCTGCTGTCACTTCCAAAAAAATTTACTTTTTAAATCAATGAAACAGAAAATGAATGACTCTTTTCTGCCCATGAGTGTTGATTTTTTAACGACTGCTCTGTTCTAAGGATACCATTTTCAAAATAATTATCCCAGTAAAAAAACAATTAAACGGGAGAATACGCCCGATTAATTGTTTTTAACTTTTTTATTTATGATTGGTACGGATGACAAAATCCCGTTTGCTTTTATTGCTGCGTTTTTTGCTATTCCAGTCTTTACGCTTATTTTTGTTGCTTCCCTGAAAATCACGGTCACGTCGATCATTGCGACGAGAGCCGCCGCCTCCGCCTCGGCGATCACCAGTTTTTTTGCCTTTTTGCTTTCCGTTATTCCGACGTGTAGCAGGCAAAGGTCTTTCAGGTGTGATTTTTACTGGAACTTCAGAGGCGTCTTCTTTAGTCACTGCCTTGATTAACAGTGCCACTAAATCTTCCGCAGAATACTGCGTCAAAAGTTCGCTTGCAGTTGCTTGATAAATTTCCAAGCCATTTTTTTCCAAATCTTCCTGAATTTTCTCCACAGCTGTTCCAATTTGTCCTTGAAAAGCTTCTCTTTGCGTTGGAGGACGCAAAGGAGACATTTTTTTCTTAGTAAGTTCTTCAATCACATGAAGATAGCCCATCTCATTCGGTGTAACAAATGTTACCGACATGCCGTCTGCTCCAGCACGACCTGTCCGGCCGACCCGATGCACATAACTTTCCGGATCTTGAGGGATGTCATAATTAATCACGTGAGTCACACCAGAAATATCCAACCCGCGAGCTGCTACATCTGTTGCTACCAACACATCAATTTTATTAGATTTGAACGCACGTAAAACACTCATTCTCTTTTGTTGGGTCAAGTCCCCATGAATGCCTTCAGCTTTATAACCTCTTGCCTCTAAACCTCTAGACAACTCATCTACCCGGCGTTTAGTACGTGCAAAGACAATCGTCAACTCCGGTGTCTGAACATCAAAGAAACGTGTCATCACATCAAATTTTTCAAAATCTTTACAACGAACATAGTATTGATCGATCAAACTTGCTGTCATTTCTTTAGCTTTGATCGTGATATGTTCTGGATTTTTCATAAATTTAACACCGATATCTTTGATACTTTTCGGCATAGTCGCTGAAAAAAGTAGTGTCTGGCGGTCTTTAGGGGTTTCAGAAATGATTCTCTCAATATCTTCTAAAAAGCCCATGTTCAGCATTTCATCTGCTTCATCTAAGACCAAGGTGCTAATTTTATTCAAACGTAATGTCTTGCGCTGAATATGGTCAATCAAACGTCCCGGAGTCCCCACAACAATATGAGGGTTGTCTTTCAAACTGCGGATTTGACGACCAATATCTGCCCCGCCGTAAACAACTTGAACGCGTACTCGCTTTTCTTTTCCCAGTCTGAAAAGTTCTTCCTGAGTTTGGATGGCCAGCTCTCTTGTAGGGGCTACAACCAATCCTTGAATTTCTCTTTTGTTAATATCTATCTTCTGGATCATAGGCAAACCAAACGCTGCTGTCTTACCAGTTCCTGTTTGAGCTTGACCGATGACATCCTTTCCTTCTAAAGCCAACGGAATTGTTCCTGCTTGGATTGGGGTGGCTTCCTCAAATCCAATTCTCTCAACTGCACTTAATAGTTCTGGTGCTAAACCTAAATCTTCAAACTTCAAATAATATCCTCCTAAGTATTTTTCTATCTATTTTTTTACGAACAAAATAATTCTTATCAATGTCCACATCTCTATAATATTAGCATAAAATGCTCTCCGTTACAAACCATTAATCCTGTTTTCTTGAAATTCCCTCAACTATTTCTGCAAGTTTCATACTATTGCTGCCTTTAAATAAAATTATATCTTGAGGCTGAAGCACTTCTTTGATTTTTTTTATCAATGCCTCCCGTTCTTCAAGAGGAAAATAAAAATAAGTCATTTCTTCTTTTTCTGCCAATTCAACCGCTAGATTTTTCATCCACTGCCCATACAACAGGACCACGCTGATTTTCTCAGAATCAATAACATCCGACATCTCACGGTGCATGGCAGCTGAGTCAGTCCCCAGCTCTCCCATGTCAGCCAAAACAGCCACTCGTTTTCCCATCGGCTCCAAGTCAATCTGACCAAACGTTTTTAACACCAAGCGCATGGCGGTAGGGTTAGCGTTGTACGCATCATTTAAAATATCTGCCCCATTCCAAGCTTTTCTCCACTCCGCCCGACTATGCGTCAAACGAAGAGAAGCCAGACCGGCATAAATGTCATCTTCTGATAATCCAAAATATTCTCCCACAGCTATGGCAATCAGTGCATTGTTGACGTTGTAATCACCTACCACTGGAATCGTAAACTTTCTTCCAGCAAAATGATTTGTAACAAAGGTGATGGCGGTTTTGGTACGATCCACGATGTCGGCTGTCACATCTTCCGTTCCTTTTTGGCCGAAAGTCACGATATTCTGCGGCAGATTTGCCAGCAAACTGGTCAGCAGTGGTTCTTCTCCAGGAACGATCAATTCTCCATTATGAGATAATCCTTCAGTTATTTCCATCTTCGCCTCGGCAACCCCTTGACGAGACCCTAAATACTCCAGATGAGACTCTCCAATAATCGTGATGGCAGCGACTTCAGGCTCGGCAAGCAAAGACAGAGGGCGTATCTCATCTTTATGGTTCATGCCCATTTCCAAAACCAACGTTTCCGTATCTGAAGGCATATGTAAAATAGTGTAAGGAAGGCCGATTTCATTATTAAAATTCCCTTGAGTCTTGTAAGTTTTAAATTTTTGACTCAACACGCTGGCAACCATATCTTTTGTGGTAGTTTTGCCATTGCTGCCTGTGATACCCACCACTCTAGGCGCGATTTTTTTAACAAAATAATGTGCCAAATCCTGCATAGCTTGCAAACAATCCTCTACAATCAGCAAAGGGAAATCTTTTGGTTTAGGGTAAGATGTCCCCTCCTCCCAAAAACTGACGCTGGCACCATTTTCAATCGCCAAGTCAATAAATTCATGACCGTCTCGTGTCCCCTTCAAAGGAACAAACAAACTATTTTCCACTACTTTTCGCGTGTCAAATTCCACACCTTTAATGATGACCTCTGACCACCTGCTGATATCATTTTTAGCCTTCACGATGTCAGCTATTTCAATTAAAGTAAACATTTCCCCGCCTCTTTCTCCGGTCGCTCTTCTTTCAAAAAAATAAGGTTGAGACGTTTTCCATCATCAACCCCATCAATAGCACATTAAAATAAATGACTAGACAACTGTTCCTTCTCAAAGCAATAAGCACGTGCCGCTAATTCAAAATAAATTTTTTTGAAACTAATGGCTTATTCGCTCGTATCATCACTTTGTCTAAATCACTTGCATTTATTCATGAACAAACTGTTGTTTTTCTTTATGACGCATCAAGGCTAATTGAATCAACTCTTCAATCAAATCGCCGTACTTCAAGCCCATCTCTTTCCAAAGCAATGGGTACATACTGAAAGGAGTGAAGCCGGGCATTGTATTCAACTCATTTAAGAACAATTCGTTATTGTTGGTCAAAAAGAAGTCGCATCGGCTCAATCCGCTGCAATCTAAGGCAATATAGGACTTTTTAGCTAATTCTCTAGCTTTGTCTTGGATTTCTTCAGGAATATCTGCCGGAATTTGCAACGTCACCTGATTGTCGATATATTTTGATTCGTAATCATAAAAAGCCACATCTTTCACGATTTCGCCGGGCACTGTAGTCCGGACTTCATCGTTGCCTAAAACACCGACTTCGATTTCTCTAGCGTCAATCCCTTGTTCTACGATAACGCGGCGGTCATATTGAAAAGCTAAATCGATAGCCTTTTGCAACTCTTCTCTTGTTTCTGCTTTACTGATTCCCACACTGGAACCCATATTGGCCGGCTTGATAAACATGGGATAAACTAAAGACCCTTCACAGTAATCAAAGACCCCTTCCTGATCATCTTTCCACTCACCCTTTGCAACCGCCACATAAGGCACTTGGGGAATCCCGATTTGCTGCAAAACATGCTTAGTCATAATTTTATCCATGGCGCAAGCACTGGACAAAACCCCGGTCCCTACATAGGGCATATTGATAGTTTCCAAAAGTCCTTGAATCGTGCCATCTTCTCCGTTAGGCCCATGTAAAATCGGAAAAACTACTGCGTCTTCCTCTACAATGTCTCCAACTTTAATTTTAGTTGCTGTTTCTTCCGTTAGATGAAGAACTTCTTCGGCTGTTGGCGCTTCGGTCAACAACGGTCCTTTCAGCCAAGTGCCTTCTTTGGTGATATACACTAATTGCACCTGATAGTATTCATAATAAAAAGCTTGGAGCATCGAGTAAGCCGACAAAATTGAAATCTCATGTTCAGCACTCTTTCCACCATACAAGGCAACAATCTTCATATTTCTCCCCTCAATTCTACAAAACTGTCTTCATTATAGCAATTCCCAACAGAAAAAAACAAGCCTAAATTGATTAGACTTGTTTAGAGCCATATAATAAACCAACATCCTCATATTCGATCGTCCACGTCCGGTCCAGATGGGAATAAATCAGCGTTAAAATCTTTTCGTCTCTTTCAGTGGCTGTCTTGATTTTATCTTCCATAATATACACTGGGACACAATATAAATCATCGATCATCTCTTTTTGAGAAAAATCAAAGACCACACCCTCTTGAAGGATTGATTTGGCTTCTTTCAACAGTTTTAAGTCCACTGTCGGTATCGCCACTTTTTGCTGAAAAAACAATCTTCTATGATTGACCTGCTCTTGGACTTGTCTTTCAATACCCCGCTGCAATACTAAAAAAAACTCATCTAAATGACGATAATAAACTTTGCCGTAGTCATCCTGACGGCCAAAGAAAACAAAATTATTTTGTAATTTATAGAAAAATGGCGAATGGAGATGTGTTCTCATGTGAGCAAAATAAAGTAATTCAGAAATTTCAATCGGAGTCAGTTGTCTAAGCAAGTCGATACTTTTGAAGTCGATCCATTTCATACTATTGCCGTTATCCAGAGAGCTGTTAAAAAATTGACGAATGGCTTCTTCCCCTCGAATCATTCGCAAGCCTGTAGAGGGTTCAAACTCTCCCGCAGATGGTTCCGCAGATAACAACAAAATATTTTGAGGAAATAAAGTTATGGCTTCCTGAAAATCTACAAGTGACATTCCTTTTGACATAACTGAATTTGAAATCGTATCTAAATGAACATACACTTGAGTCGCTTTCACCTTGTTCACCCCTTTTAACTTTTACCCATGTATTCTATTTTACATCATTTTCAAGAAAATAGCAGAGTTACAAGTTTAAATTTTGGTTACATTCCCGCGATTGGAAACACTATTGTAATATTTATAATTCACTTCCAATGCTATTTTCATTTTTTTATGTTATTATAATCAAAAAGAAAAGGGGTGAGGAGGATCACCGAAAAGAAAAACAGACAAGCACTTCACGGAAAAAAAGCATCAAAAAAGAAAAAACCAAACAGGATGAAAAATTTTTTTATCAATCTATTTCTCCTTCTGTTACTGCTTGTTGGATTAGCATTAATCTTCAACAAACAAATCCAATCCTTCCTGCTGAGCCAACTGCTGGATAAAAATCGAGTCGAAAATGTTTCTAGAAAAGATATTGAAGCCAATATGAATAAGAAAGCCAGCTTTGATTTTGAAGCAGTAGAATCTGCTGATTTTGAATCAGTGTTAAGAGGGCGTCTCAACAACGAAAATATGTATGTGGTTGGCGGCATTGCCATTCCGGAAGTCAACATCAATTTGCCTGTATATAAGGGCTTATCGCCAAATGCTATCACATTTGGTGCAGGAACTATGAAAGAGGAACAAAGGATGGGCGAAGGAAACTACGCACTGGCAAGTCACCACATGATCGACCGGGAAATTTTATTCGGTCCCTTGGTTCACATCGAGCTGGGACATACGATTTACTTGACAGACTTAGCCTACATCTACGAATACACGGTGGTTTTCAAAGAGTACGTTGCCCCTACCAGAGTGGATTTGATTGACGATGTTGCTGATAGAGTATTAGTTACTCTGATTACTTGTGATTATACAGGTGCTAATCGTATCGCCGTTCAAGGAGAATTAGTACAAAAAGTGTCTGTCAAAGAAGCTTCTAAAGAAATGCAAAATGCATTCAACTTAAAAGAAAATCTAATCGAAGGTACTATCGTCAACTAGCTTTAAAAGAAAATTAACCCTTAGTATCTAAATGTTCAACTTACTTATGATTAATACAGGCATGAAAAAAAGATAAACTCTTATTTCCATGCCTATTTTTTTCGGTCAATGAACCACAAATGATTTTTTTACTTTAAGTCTCTCTTCAAGTATCCCTTGGAGCATCCCTTAAAAACTTAAATTTCTTGTTTGATTATATCCAGCCACACCTCACTGCCCCGATCAATCAACTCGTAAGTATGGTCAAAATCCCCTGTATAATATGGGTCCGGCACTTCATCTGCTGCTACATCATCGACAACAGATAAAAATAAATGTATCTTATGATGATAAACTTCGGGAGATTTTCTCTTCAAATCAATAATATTTTGAGCGTCCATCCCGATAATGTAATCAAAAGAACTGAAATCTTCTTTACGAATAACTTCTGCTCTAATACCAGAATAATCGATCCCATGTCTGTCTAAAAGCTTTCTTGTCCCTTGATGGGGCTGCCGTCCCACGTTCCAGCTCCCAGTAGCTCTAGAAGATACCAAGACTTGTTCCGCTAACCCATGATCCAAAAGTTTCCGGCGAAAAACAGCCTCAGCCATAGGAGAACGGCAAATATTTCCGAGACAGACAAATAAAACTTTCTTCATTCTTCCACCTCATCTAACATCTGTTCAAATTTTTTCGCAAATTTTTGTCGTGATGCCTCACTAAATTTTTTGGGCCCTTTGGTTCTTTGACCGCTCTGTCTCATTTTTGCTGAAAAATGCCGACTTTCGAGAAGCATATCAATAGTTGCTTGAGTGTACTCTTTCCCTGAATGGTGAACCACTCTGACCTTTTTTGGCAATGCCAGAGATGCCAAACCATAATCTTGGGTCACTAAAATATCCCCTGTGTGTAATAAAGATATGATTTTAAAATCTGCAGAATCTTGTCCTCTGTCGACATAGACACAGTTAACATTTTCAGGAACTTTATTTGACGAATGGTCATAGCTTGTCACCAAAGTTACGGGAACTTGATATCGTTCACAAATCGTATAAATAATCTCTTTCACCGGACAAGCGTCACCATCAATGATTACTGTTATGCTAATCTCCTCCTCTAGATTTCACCGCTTTAATGAGAAAAGATGATGTGCCGAACACATCATCTTCCCTTGCGGCATTAATTTGCCACGATATTAACTAATTTATTAGGAACTGCGATGACTTTTCTAACCGATTTTCCTTCCAGCTGTTGCGCAATTTCTTCATGGGCCAGAGCAAATTCTGTCAACGCATCTTTTTCCATATTACTAGAGACAGACACACGGGCTCTTACCTTGCCGTTAATTTGAATGACGATTTCCACCATATCTTCCATCAATTCTTTTTCATCATAGTCTGGCCATGGAACGTAAGTCAAACTGCCGTCCATTCCCAGTATCTCCCACAATTCTTCCCCCAAATGAGGTGCGATAGGGGCAAGCAATTGAACGAAGCCTTTGATGTAATCATAAGGCAGAGAATCCAGTTTATTAGCTTCATTTACAAAAATCATCAACTGGGAAATCGCTGTATTAAAATGCAGCATTTCAAAGTCTTCCGTGACTTTCTTTACTGTTTGATGATAAACTTTCGTCAACTTGCCGTCATTATAAGTAGTGATGCGATCTCTCATTTTACCTTTTTCATCAACTATCAAACGCCATACACGATCCAAGAATTTACGGGCGCCCTCCAAACCGTTCTCGCTCCATGAGATGGAAGCATCCAGCGGCCCCATAAACATTTCATACAAACGCAGTGTGTCAGCTCCATATCTTTGGACCACATCGTCAGGATTGACAACATTTCCTTTTGATTTAGACATTTTCTCATTGTTTGCACCCAAAATCATGCCTTGGTTGAAAAGCTTTTGGAATGGTTCTTTGGTAGGGACTACACCAATATCATACAAAAACTTATGCCAGAATCGGGCGTACAGCAGATGCAGCACTGCATGTTCTGCACCGCCTATGTAGATATCCACAGGCAGCCAGCGTTTCAGTTTTTCCGGATCAGCAATTTCATTTTTATTATGAGGATCAATAAATCTTAGATAGTACCATGAGCTACCAGCCCATTGCGGCATCGTATTAGTTTCCCGACGGCCTTTCATGCCTGTCTTAGGATCAACCACGTTCACCCAATCATCAATATTAGCTAAAGGTGATTCCCCTGTACCGCTAGGATGAATATCTGTTGCAATAGGCAATTTCAACGGCAGCTCTTCTTCTGGAATAGCTGTTGTTGTGCCGTCTTCCCAATGAATAATCGGAATCGGTTCTCCCCAATATCTTTGACGGGAAAAGAGCCAGTCTCTCAAGCGATAATTGATTTCTTTTTTACCGACTTTATTTTCTTCCAGCCAGTCAATCATCGTTTGAATGGCCTGTTCATTTGTCAGACCGTTCAAAAAATCTGAGTTGATGTGGTCCCCTTCTCCTGTATAGGCTTCTTCTTCAATATTTCCCCCTTGAATCACAGCGCGAATCGGCAAATCAAAGGTTTTTGCAAAGGCATAGTCACGCTCATCGTGAGCCGGTACAGCCATAATAGCGCCAGTACCATAACTTGACAAAACATAATCTGCAATCCAAATCGGCATTTTTTCTCCGTTGACCGGATTGATGGCGTAAGCACCTGTAAACACACCGGTTTTTTCTTTCGTCAACTCTGTACGATCCAACTCCGATTTGTTTTCAGCTTCCTTGATATATTTTTCAACGGCAGATTTCTGCTCTGGAGTCATGATTTCTTTAACTAAAGGCAATTCTGGCGCAAAAACTGCATAAGTCGCACCAAACAACGTATCTGGACGAGTTGTAAAAACGGTAAACTCCTTATCCGTCCCCTCGATTTTAAATGTCACTTGGGCCCCTTCTGAACGACCAATCCAGTGACGCTGCATCTCCTTGATACTTTCTGGCCAATCCACTAATTCCAAATCATCAATCAACCGGTCAGCATAGTCGGTGATTTTCAACATCCACTGCTTCATCGGGACACGGTAAACCGGAAAACCTCCTCTTTCCGTCAAACCATCGATAACCTCCTCATTGGCTAAAACTGTCCCCAAATCTGGCGACCAGTTCACCGGCACTTCCGCTTCGTAGGCCAAACCTTTTTCGAATAATTTAGTAAAAATCCATTGCGTCCATTTATAGTAAGCAGGATCAGTGGTATTGATTTCACGATTCCAATCATAACTAAACCCTAAAGAATTGATCTGTCTTTTAAAAGTCTGTGTGTTTTTTTCAGTAAATTCAGCTGGGTCATTGCCAGTGTCCAAGGCATATTGTTCAGCTGGAAGCCCAAAAGCATCCCACCCCATTGGATGAAGCACGTTATACCCTTGCGCTCTTTTCATTCTCGCCAAGATGTCAGTTGCAGTGTACCCTTCCGGATGCCCTACATGCAGTCCTTGACCTGATGGATAAGGAAACATATCTAAAGCATAATAATTTGGTTTGCTTTCCTCTTCCGTTGTTTTAAAAACTTGTTCTTTGGCCCAATACTTTTGCCATTTTTTTTCTACTTCGAGATGATTAAACCCCATTTTCGTCCCTCCTGTAATTAAATAAAAAAGTCCTATAAAAGCATGATTTTTGCTTTTATAGGACGTCATATCAACGTGGTACCACCTAAATTTCATCGGGATTTCCGATGCTTTAATGCTCAATAACGTGAGCAAACCGTCTCAGAATTTTTTAAATCAACTTTTTTGTATATTAAGGCAAGTTCAAAAGCTCCACCATACACATTTTCACCAAACATGTGCTCTCTGCCATGATCTGACTTTTTACTACTCCTCTTCTGGATGATGACATCATATCAAAAAAGAATTACTTTTGCAAACATTACTTTACTCTAAGGCTTTGCCCCACATAGATAAGATCATTTGTCAGCTGATTCCATTGTTTAAGCTGAGACACAGAAACTCCCTTATCCCCTGAAATTTTCCATAGGGAGTCTCCTGCTTTAACAGAATAAAACGACGACCCTGAAGCTGGCTTAGTACTGGTCGATGCGGACTGGTTTACATTTAACTTTTGTCCCACATGTATAATATCATTCTTCAGACTATTCCAAGACTTCAACTGTGCCACAGAGACACCATATTTTGCCGCAATCGCAAATAATGTATCCCCAGATTTTATCGTGTATGTTGTCTTGCTGGTACTTGTATTCGCTGACGTTTCCGTCTTGTTGGGGTTACTTGTATTGCTCGAACTACTTGAAATTTTTAATTTGCCTCCAACGTAAATTACGTCGCTTTTCAAATTGTTCCAAGATTTCAGTTGTGAAACTGTCACACCATATTTTGCTGCGATACCATATAATGTATCTCCTGATTTGATGGTGTAGCTGGCTGTCGTATTAGTCGATTGATTATTGCTTGGTGCCGTTGTGCCAGCCGAAGTACTCGTTTTTAATTTTATCTTTTGACCGACATAAATCAGGTCGCTGGATAAACCGTTCCATGATTTCAATTGACTGACAGACACATTGTATTTTAAGGCGATACCATATAACGTGTCCCCAGATTTCACAGTATAACTTTTAGTGCTGTCCGTTGAAGCACTGTTATTAGTATTGTTTGTCGTATTGCTGTTACCTGTGGCAGCACCTTTTGAATTTATTTTCAACTGCTGCCCGATAAAAATCGTATCGCTTTTCAGATTATTCCAAGTTCTCAGCTGGGCTACGGTCACGCCGTATTTCAATCCCAAACCATATAAAGTATCTCCAGCTTTGACCGTATGAGTCGTGTTGCCGGAAGGAGTTGACGACTGATTTCCCGAACTGCCGGTATTTCCTGAACCGCTAGAACTACTGCCGGAAGTATTAAGTTTCAATGTTTGTCCCACATAAATCATATCACTGGACAGATTGTTCCAAGATTTCAACTGGGCCACGGTCACACCATGTTTTAAGGCAATACCATATAAAGTATCCCCAGCTTTTATCGTGTAAGTTCCATTCGTTGACTGATTATTATTGCTGTTGTTTTGATTGTTGTTGGAAGAAGTTCCGCCGCCGGAGACGCCCCCGCTCACGGAATTTTTTACTGTAAGGACATTTCCAACATAAATCGTATCACTTTTTAGATTATTCCAAGATTTCAGTTGCGCTACGGTTACGCCATATTTTAAAGCAATGCCATAAAGCGTATCCCCTGCCCTAACCGTATGTTTGGTAGAATTATTGTCAGGAGCAGTCGGCGGTGTGACTACAGTTCCGCCAGAATTATTCCCGCTGTTGCCTGTGTTTTCATTACCCGTATTTGTATTGCCGCTGCCCCCCTGCGTATCATAAGAGGTTAAGCCATAGCGGTCGATAATACTATTTAATTTAGAACCGTATGCCGGGTCCGTCGCATAACGGCCTGTTAACCAAGCAGTCGCATCTCTGAAAGATCTGGTATTGCTCTTCCATGCCCCTGAATAGAAATAATTGCCTGCAGAAAAACTTGTGTTTCTCAATACATTCGCATTGTCCTGTAACGATTCACTATAAGAAGGATACTTTCTAAAAGCTGCTGGAACTATAATATCTTTCCCATTGATGTGTTCCCACGTCTGCATCGTCACAGATTGCCCTTGATAGCTCCCTTTGATACCAAATAAGTTATGGTTTGGCGGCAGAGACAGCGCACTGGAACCCCAGCCGCTTTCTAAAATTGCTTGAGCGATCATAATGGAAGCATATAAGTCGTTGCGTGCAGCTACTGTTCTAGCCTGATCACCAATCGTTTGAATGAAATCCTGCTCTGAAGAAAAAGCACTGTAACTTCTGGCAGAACGATACATGGCAACCATTCCTGTTGGAAAAGCATTTTCCTTCAACTCTTTTTCTTCCGTCACGATCGGTCCGTCTGGTATTCCCTCTTCTCCTTCATAGAGAACTTCTTCTGTACTTTCCTCGTTAACATTTTCTCCCGATGGTTCCCCATTTTCAATGATTTCTTCAGATGATCCAACTGTTTCTTCTTGAGAGTTGACTGTTATTTCATCTGCCTCTGAACTTTTTGTTGTCTCAATATCAGGAAGTTTTTCCGTTTCCTGCTGATCTATCATTTTTGGCTGCTCAGGGTCCAACTCTGAAGCTTTCACTGTTTTGATTCCTTCAAGCGTTGGTACTAAAGCGGAGCCGACAACCATTGATGCACTTAATAAAGAAGCACCTTTTCTAAAAATCACAGGAGATTTCGGGTGATTGTTTCTTTTTCTTTCTGAACGTTTCTCACTCATCTTTTTCACTCCTATTTCCCTAAAAATTCACGTTTAGATAATTATAGCATTATTCCCTTAAAAATAACTGTTTAACACTTATTTGTTACAGAAAAATAATAAACGTTATACAATCGGTTTTGCCCTTTTCGCAGAAAAAATCACGTTGGAAAAAAATGGTGAACAAAATCTGATACGACTGATAAATCAATAAAACTCTAGTCTAATCCCTCCTCATACTTAAGCCCGATTTTGACCAAATCCTATTGTAATCAAGGTAAAAACACTATATATTGAGTATAGAAATCAATGTAAAGAAAAGAGGCTCTCTATGAACAAGGAACATTTTCTGACAGAATTGAAAATTCAGTTACGTCCTTTATATAATGCACAACTTGTTTCCGTGCTAGAAACATTTGAACAAAAGTTCGCTGAAGGCGAATTGGCCGGAAAAACAGAACAAGAAATCTCTAAAGAACTCGGCTCTCCAGTCAAGATTGCCCAGGAAATTTTAAAAGACTTAAACATACAGCCGGCAGCAGAATCACATACTTACCATGACTGGGAAGAAGTGATTCCTGATAATTACAATCAGGACAACAGCTTTGATTATTATCACGACTATGATCAACGCTATGCTGCACCGCCGAAAAAAACATCTCTTTTTTTACGGTTCTGCCAAGTCGCAGGCGTCATCTGTTTTAATTTATTTTTCATGATTTGGATGCTCTTTGCTGCTGCCATGTTTTTCGTGGGCCTTTGGATAGCAGATATCGTCCTTTTACTTACACCTATCCTAGGTATTATCAGCTTTTTTGTTCCGTTCACCTCCTATCGCTTTCTAACATTGTCAGGAACTATCGTATTGTTTGGGCTAGGCCTGCTGGGATTTGTTATTTTAAAAGCCTTGACCGTCTATTTCCTGAGATTCTCAAGATTTTATCTCCAATCTAATCTAAGAATATTGAGAGGTAGATAACAATGAAAAAGAGTACAAAATATCTTTTAATTATTGCTGTTTTTGCCATCGTCGTTGGGGCTGTCGGGGTCGGTATCGGGATTGGTCAAGTCAATGAGGATCGTCTGAATGTGGATCTTGCGTTGAAAAAAGACATAGAAGAATTGACTCTGCGTATCGATAATACAAGCGAGATAGACCTGCATATCAATCAAAGCGAAACCGACCACATGACAATTTCAGACCGGTTCATGCCTACCAATGCTTCTTACGAGTTTAATGAAAAAGGTAAAACAGCAGAATTAATTTTTAAGTTTGAAAAAAATAATTCTCTGCCTGAAGGGGTTCAATTAGGTATCAGTTCAGGAAACGAATTGGAAGTAACTATCCCTGACAGTGTGAAGAAACTTCATATCCAGTCAGATTCTAATCAGCAGACCTACTTGAACATCAGTCAATTGGCTTTGGACAAACTGTCTATGGGTGTGACCAAAACAGAGTCTCATCTCTATGACACTGCCATTCAAGAGTTGGAAGTGACTGCCGACAGCGGTTCTTTTCATCTGAACGACAGTAATGTTACCGGAAAATCAACTATTAAAGGCAAATCGGCTCATATCGTTCTGGAACGGTCAACTTTAGCAGAAGATGCCCAGATTACCTCACAATCAGGGGATATCCAACTTTGGAACGTGACGGCAAAAGATTTATCGCTGGAAAATAATAAGGGTGACACCACATTAGAAGAGATAAAAGGTCCCGTCAAAGTTACTTCTGAAACAGGAGACATTTATTACGCCGCATCCAAATTAACTCACGATGTTGAATTGACTTCAAAAAACGGCAAGGTCATCTCAGTATTGAGGGATAAAGCAAAATCTCAAACGAAAATTCAAGTCAAAAACAGTCCAGATGTGTTGTTGTTCAATGAAGAAAAAATGACCGTCGATAACGAAAAAGCAGAGCATACGATGACCCTTCAATCCGATTTAGGTATTGTCAGAGTGTATGAGCTTCTCCCAATTGGTTACGATGAAGAAACTGGAGAAATCGTACTGGACAAAGATGCTGATGATGAAACCATCGATCACTATCGAATTGATGGGGAGGATGAAACTGCTATGGAAAATTCTCGTATTGATTTTCACAATGAGTATTGGCCAAACTATCAAATCTTCGAAATTTATTACCATTATTAAGAGTTGGTCGCCTAACAATTTTGGCCTCTCCTTAAATAAAATTTGTGTTATAATGAAAAAGCCCTTTAGCTGCCTAAAGGGCTTTTTACTAACTGAAATGAGGAATCTAATTGAAACATTCGAATAAAGCACTTCTTATGCAATTTTATGCCAGCTCTGCCTTGGTCATTTTTATGCTCATCGGCTACACCGCTAAATTTTATGAAGAATTATTATTGGCAATCGATCTGCCTATAATAACTTTTATTGCTGACCATCGTTCAAGAGTTCTGACCAGCATCTTTACTTGGCTGACTAAATTCGGCAATGGCGTAACGGTCATTTTCTTATTACTAGTAGTGGTTGCCTTCCTTTGGCAACGAAAAAAGAAGGTGGAATCTGCTTGGCTGTTAGCGAATTGCGGGATTTCTGCCAGTGTCAATTTTTTGATTAAATTTTTATTTGAACGGCCTCGCCCTTCTGTAAAACATCTGGTTCCAGCGACTCACTTTAGTTTTCCCAGCGGGCATGCCATGATTTCAATCATGCTGTACGGCACTATGATCATTATTTTGGCGCCTTACGTCAGAGTAAATGTTTTTGCTAAAATGGCACAGGTGATACTCGCCCTTTTGATCGTGCTGATTGGCATCAGCCGCATCTACCTAGGTGTTCACTATCCTTCAGATATTATCGCAGGGTATTTATTAGCTCTCAGCTGGCTAGGCCTGAGCTATCCTGTGTTCGCTAAGTATCGTTATAAGCAACTATTCCATCACCCTTAAGAAAGAGAGTTTTATATATGACTTTTATTTATTCCAATGACCCAAACAAACGATTTCATACTTTGAATTACGCTTTTAGAAAAAAATTTGGCGAAAAAGTATTTAAAGTGACCATCGACGGCGGTTTTGACTGCCCCAATCGTGACGGAACAGTGGCGCACGGCGGTTGTACTTTTTGCAGTCTTTCTGGTTCAGGGGATGCGATTTTAGCACCGAAAGACCCGCTGCCGGTCCAATATCAAAAAGAAGTGGCCCGAATGCATGAAAAATGGCCATCAGTCAATAAATATATCGTTTATTTCCAAAATTTTACAAATACTCATGCCCCCTTGGAAGTCATCCGGCATCGTTTTGAACAAGTGATAAACGAAGAGCGTGTCATAGGGCTGTCCATCGGTACCCGGCCAGATTGTCTCCCTGATGATGTGGTCGAATATCTGGCAGAATTGAATGAACGGCTATATTTGTGGGTAGAATTGGGACTGCAAACCGTCCATGAAGAAACTAGCCGCAAAGTAAATCGGGCACATGACTACCAAACGTATCTGGATGGCGTGGAAAAACTCCGTAAACATCAGATACGGGTGTGTACCCATCTTATCAATGGTCTTCCCGGTGAAACACCGGACATGATGAGGGAAAATGTCCGCCGTACCATTTTAGATTCTGACATCCAAGGAATCAAAATTCATTTGCTCCATCTGATGAAAAACACCCGAATGATGCGGGATCATGCCAATGGAAATTTGAGGTTCATGAGCCAAGAAGAATATGTCAGTTTAGTTTGCGATCAACTCGAAATGATTCCCCCGGAAATCATCATTCATCGTTTAACAGGTGATGCCCCTCGGGAGGCGTTAGTCGGTCCTATGTGGAGTATCAATAAATGGGAAATCCTAAATGCCATCGATGATGAGATGAAACGCCGGCAGACTTGTCAGGGAGCACACAATGTCAGACTGGAAGGAAGCAATCAACTATGTTAGTCAGTGCATTGAAATTTGGTCATCAGCTGTTAGCAGAAGTTATCGTCTCTGGGGACACTGTGGTAGATGCAACTGTGGGTAATGGCTACGACACCTTATTTCTTGCTAAATTAGTGGGAAAGCAAGGGAAAGTCATCGGTTTTGATATCCAGCCCCAAGCCATTGAAATCACAAAACAAAAATTGCTGGAACAACATCTGTCATGCCAGACCCGCCTTTACTTAAAAGGGCATGAAAAAATTCAAGACGTTTTAACAAATGAGGAGCGAATCAAAGGGGCTGTTTTCAATTTAGGCTACCTCCCCAAAGGCGACAAACAAATCATCACTCAGGGAAAGACCACTATCACAGCTCTGTCTACATTGATGGACCATTTGGAAAAAGGCGGTCGAATTGTTATGGTTATTTACTATGGACACCCCGGGGGCGAACAAGAAAAAGAAACCGTCCTTGATTTTGTCAAAGCCATCCCTCAAGAGGAGTTTAATGTGCTGAATTATCAATTTATCAATCAAAAAAATTCCCCTCCGATACTGATTTGTATCGAAAAGAAGTTGAGAAAAAATAATCCTTAGCTGAAAAAATTTAACCTATTGACTCTTTTTCATCATAAATAAAGACTTTGACGTGTCTTACATCGGACTCGTCAAAGTCTTTATTTATTCTGCCAAACTAGCTAAAAGTGCTTCCACTTTATCTGTCCGCTCCCATGTAAAGTCAACATCCGTTCGGCCAAAGTGACCATAAGCAGCTGTTTTTTTATAGATGGGTTTGGTTAAATCCAGCATATCGATAATACCTTGGGGACGTAAATCAAAATTAGCTCTCACTGCTTCGACTAAACGTTCCTCTGCTACTGTCCCGGTGCAAAACGTATCGATAGCAATCGACACAGGGTAAGCAACACCGATGGCATAAGCCAACTGCACTTCACATTTTTTTGCCAACTTGGCAGCCACAATATTTTTTGCAATGTATCTTGCGGCATAACTAGCTGAACGATCGACTTTCGTGCCGTCTTTTCCCGAAAAGGCACCTCCGCCGTGACGGGCATACCCGCCATAAGTATCTACGATGATTTTTCTTCCGGTCAATCCGGCATCTCCTTGAGGACCGCCAATCACAAAACGTCCTGTTGGATTGATAAAATAACGAGTTTTTTCATCCAGCAAAGAAGAAGGAATCACAAAACGAATTACTTTTTCCATGATATCTTCTTTAATTTGCTCTAGAGTGATGCCATCTTCATGTTGGGTACTGATGACAACTGTATCGATACGCTGGGGCTGACCCTTGGCATCATATTCTACCGTCACCTGAGACTTGGCATCGGGTCTTAAATAAGGAAGCTCCTTGCTCTTTCTCAATTCTGCCAAACGACGCACCAAATGATGACTTAACGAGATAGGCAGCGGCATAAGTTCTGGGGTTTCATCACAGGCAAACCCGAACATCAGTCCCTGATCTCCCGCACCGATATCCTTGTCTCCAAGAGCTTCTTCTCTAGTCTCCAAGGCATTATCCACACCTTGTGCGATGTCTGGCGACTGTTCGTCGATTGCTACCATGACGGCGCAAGTATCTCCGTCAAAGCCGAATTTGGCCCGGGTATAGCCGATGTCTTTAATGGTTTGACGCACCACCTTTTGGATATCCACATAGCCTGTCGTAGATATTTCACCAAAGACAAACACCAAACCAGTCGTCACTGCTGCTTCACAAGCAACCCGTGCCTTTGGATCTTGTTCCAATAAAGCATCTAAAATCGCATCACTGATTTGATCTGCTACTTTATCTGGATGGCCTTCAGAAACAGATTCTGAAGTAAATAATCTTTTTTCAATCATTTCCATTCCCCCTTTTATATTTTTCGGTTACAAGGAATCTTTAAAAAGAAACTTTTTAAATCCTATCGGGAATCTTGCAACGTTCTTAGTATAACAAATTTAAAGCAAAACGCTATATTTATTTAAAAATCAATCACTACTTGACGAAATTCCGTTCTTTCTATAGGATTATTAACATAAGCCATTACTAGAAGAGGAGGCGCAAAGTGAACAAAACAAATAATCAGTCGTTTAATTTCCCGTTTATTTTATTAAATTCCGTAGCTCAAGCAATCATCGGCTTTCTCCCAGCGATGCTGCTAAATAAAACGGCCCGTTCTTTTTCGTTACACCTGCTGATTTTTATCGGCTACTTGCTGTTATCCGAATTTTTCATGGCTTTGATCCGAAGTCGTTATCAATTTGGGCGAAGACTTTCTATCCAATTGTACAGTGTTAAATTGGCTGTTTCTTCACTGCTCATTTTTTCATATGGCATGAATACCACATGGCAATTCGGTGTCATTTTAGCCAGCTATGAAGCGTTTCAGTTTTTGTTTTTCTCCAGTAATTATTACTATCCAGATTCTCTGCTTTTCACTATCACACAAGCTTTTTTTAAAGGCATTGTTTTAAATATGATCGTTTACTTGTCGGATTCATATTCATTTAAAATCGACTTGGCTCTCTTATTCGTAGTCAGTGCCAGTGTTATTTTATGGCAGACACTGATTATTCAAAAAACATATTCATATTTAAACCGACAGAAACTTTTCAGTTTGTTCAGTCTGATTTTTATGATAGTGAGCGTCGGTTGCCTATATTATTTTAATATACAAAAGCAGCTATCTTTCGTTACCTTCATAGCAGCTGCCCTTGCGTCAGTCATAGTTTTTTCACTGTCCCATCTGATGAGGAATCAGAAAAAAAGAGAACTTTTCTTAAATTTCAGCATTTTAGTGTTATTGTTTTTCATCTATATCAATTGGAAATAACCACACAGACTAAAAAATCTGCGTGGTTTTTATTTTTTCAAAAATAGACATAAAAAGAGTAGATTTCTCTACTCTTAAATGTCGAATCTTTAGAATCTACTACAAAATACTGCTTTTTTATAGTGATTATTTTAATTCTACTGAAGCTCCAACTTCTTCCAAAGCTGCTTTCAATGCTTCAGCTTCTTCTTTAGCTACGCCTTCTTTGACTGGTCCTGGAGCAGCATCAACAACAGCTTTAGCTTCTTTCAAGCCTAGGCCAGTAGCTTCACGAACTGCTTTGATAACTTTAACTTTTTGGTCGCCGATAGCTGTTAATTCAACTGTAAATTCAGTTTGTTCTTCAGCAGCAGCTCCGTCGCCAGCTCCACCTGCAACTGCAACAGGTGCTGCAGCTGATACACCAAATTCTTCTTCGATAGCTTTGACTAATTCACTTAGTTCTAAAATGCTTGATTCTTTCAAATCAGCAATGATTTGTTCAATATTTAATGCCATTTTGTATTCCTCCATTATTTGTATTAGTTTTGTTATGAAAATTTTAAGCAGAAATTAAGCTGCTTCTTCTTCTTTGGCTTCCGCCACTGCTTTGACAGCGTAAGCCACGTTGCGTACAGGTGCTTGAAGTACTGAAAGCAACATAGAAAGCAATCCTTCGCGGCTTGGCAATTTTGCCAACGCACTGATTTCCTCGACTGAAGAAACTTTTCCTTCAATAATACCACCTTTGATTTCCAATGCTTCTGCATTTTTAGAAAAATCAGCAATGATTTTTGCTGGTGATACCACATCTTCGTTACTAAATGCTACTGCAGTCGGTCCAGTGAATACTTCGTCTAAGCCTTCCAAACCAACTTTTTCTACTGCACGTCGTAAAATAGAGTTTTTGATTACTCGCATTTCAACACCGTTGTCACGCAATTGTTTACGCAACTCAGTTACTTCCGCAACAGTCAATCCACGGTAGTCAACCACGACAACAGAAGCTGCCTGATTAAACTTTTCTGCGACTTCTTCTACTAATTGTGCTTTTTTTTCAATCACTTTGTTGTTCATTGATTAAATTTCACCTCCGTAATAATAGATGGTGGAGAGTCTGTTTTCTATCGGCATCAAACCATTAAAACGATAAGTGCTGACGGAAAAACAAAAAACTCCATGCCACCGTTGACATAGAGGGACTATTGATCATACTCAATGTGGTCCTCGGCAGGAAATTAAGGCATCAGCCACCTACTGTCTTCGGTACATAATTAAATTATTTGATTTAACCTAGACAACTTTATCATGTAAAGTCGTCTAGGTCAAGCATTTTTTATTATAGAGATTGGGCGTCTACTTTTACTCCAGGTCCTAAAGTTGTTGTGATCACAAGGTTTTTAATATAATTTCCCTTGGCAGATGCTGGTTTTGCTTTCAAGATCACATCATGGATAGTTTGGAAGTTTTCTAGCAGTTTCTCATCAGAAAATGAGACTTTCCCCATAGGCATATGAACGTTTCCTTGCGGATCTACACGGTAAGTTACTTTACCAGCCTTAACTTCTTCAACTGCTTTTGCAACATCCATTGTCACTGTTCCAGTCTTAGGGTTAGGCATTAATCCTTTAGGTCCCAACACACGTCCTAATTTACCAACTTCAGCCATCATGTCCGGCGTTGCTACAACAACGTCAAAATCGAACCATCCACCTTGGATTTTTTCTACTAAGTCTGCTTCTCCTACATAGTCAGCCCCTGCTGCCTCTGCTTCTTTAGCTTTATCGCCCTTAGCAAAAACCAAAACAGATTGAGTTTTACCAGTACCGTTTGGCAAAACAACTGCCCCACGGATTTGCTGGTCTGCTTTCTTAGGGTCTACGCTCAAACGATAGGCAACTTCGACCGTTGCATCAAATTTAGCGAAATCTATCTCCTTAACCAAAGCAATCGCCTCAGCTAATTCGTAATTTTTTGTGTTATCAACTTTTTTCAAAGCTTCTTGCATTTTCTTGCCTTTTTTAGCCATTTTGTTTCCTCCTTGATTGTGGTTATAGCGGTAGAACCTCCCACGTAATTTATATTTTTCAATATAAACCGACTGAGAAGCTACTTCTTCGTGATTACTAGTATTATTCTACTGTAATCCCCATGCTTCTTGCAGTACCTTCTACCATGCGCATAGCTGCTTCAACATCAGCGGCGTTTAGGTCTTCCATTTTAAGTTCAGCAATTTCTTGAACTTGTGCTTTCGTTACTTTGGCAACTTTATTTTTATTTGGCTCACCAGAACCTTTGTCTACCTTCGCTGCTTTTTTCAATAGAACAGCTGCCGGCGGTGTTTTTGTAATAAATGTGAATGAACGATCTTCATAAACAGAGATTACAACAGGGATAATCAAACCGATTTGGTCTTGTGTACGAGCATTAAACTCTTTAGTGAATCCCATGATGTTAACACCCGCTTGTCCCAATGCTGGTCCTACTGGTGGTGCTGGAGTTGCTTTACCAGCTGGAATTTGTAACTTAACGATTTTTTCTACTTTTTTTGCCACGTGACATACCTCCTTAAGTCCGTGCTGTGGTTAATTGGAGCTAAGATTTCTCCTCCCACGATTCTTTTCGCAAAGAAGTGTGAAATTTACACACCCATATATTATACAATGCTTTCTGGAAAAAGCAAGAATATTTCTCTTGAAAACAAAGGATTTCTTTGTTTTTAGAGTAAGTTATCATTGGAAATTTTCAATTTTATGTTAAGATGAGTACGGATAAACTTGAAAGGGGTTTTTATCGATGAGCAACAACCAGTTTAAAAGCGTGTTCGATATTATCGGACCGGTCATGGTCGGTCCCAGCAGTTCACACACTGCCGGTGCGGCACGGATTGGTAAAGTCGTACGCCAGATTTTTGGAGAACAGCCTGAAACGGTCGATATTTTACTTTATGAATCTTTTGCAAAAACATACCGAGGACACGGCACAGATATCGCTATCGTGGGCGGACTGCTTGGCATGGAACCAGATGATCCCAGACTGGCAGACTCTTTAAAAATCGCCTATGAAAATAAGATGGAAGTTCTGTTTGTACCAAAAAAAGAAGCAGCTGAACACCCCAATCAAGTCACCTTGATTGTCAAAAAAGGTGAAAGAAAAATGCGAGTGACAGGTATTTCTATCGGCGGAGGAAATATTCAAATATCAGAATTGAACGGATTTAAAATCCATATTAATATGGGGACACCTACCGTTTTAATTGTTCACCAAGATGTGCCAGGCGTGATTGCTGAAGTGACGGATGTCTTCCGCAAACTCAACATCAATATTGCTACAATGACTGATTCACGGGCAGCTAAAGGGGAACAAGCCATTATGATACTCGAGATTGACGAACGTTCGACCGCAGATGCCCTTGAGAAAATCAAAAAAATAGCAAACGTTCATAACGTTTCTTTCTTTATTTAGGAGGTTAAGATGTTTAACACAATCGAAGAACTAATTGAGAGGGCTAATCATTGGGGCTCTGTAACTGAGGCAATGATTCAAGTGGAAATGACCCAATCAGAAACTAGCCGGGAAGAAATCTTGGCACACATGAAAAAAAATAAAGATGTTATGTTTCAATCCATTAAAAAAGGTGTGGGTGGTGTCACGTCAGTTACGGGACTGACAGGAGGAGATGCCAAAAAAATGCACGACTATCTTGGCGGAGAAAATTTTCTTAGCGGCAAATATATTTTAACCGCTGTTCAAAATGCTATCGCCGTCAATGAAGTCAATGCACAGATGGGTTTGATTTGTGCCAACCCCACGGCCGGCAGTGCGGGAGTTGCAGCCGGTGTGCTGGCAGCCGTGACCGAACAAAAACAATTAAATGAAGAACAGCAGCTTCAATTCTTATTCACCGCTGGAGCCTTTGGACTCGTGATTGCTAACAATGCTTCCATTAGCGGCGCTGCCGGCGGATGCCAAGCTGAAATCGGCTCGGCCAGTGCCATGGCCAGTGCCGGACTTGTAGAAATATCAGGGGGCACTCCCGAACAATGTGCCCAGGCCGTAGCTATCACGCTAAAAAATATGCTGGGACTGATATGTGACCCCGTTGCTGGATTAGTCGAGGTCCCTTGTGTGAAAAGAAATGCTCTGGGAGCTTCCCAAGCCTATGTCTCTGCTGATATGGCACTGGCTGGCATCACCAGCGTCATCCCCCCAGATGAAGTCATCAAAGCGATGCATAAGGTCGGTATGCAAATGCCTTCGATTTTCAAAGAAACAGCGGAAGGCGGCCTTGCCGTAACACCTACAGGGAAAAAAATAAGTCAGAAAATCTATGGCTGAGTTTAAGTCCTAATCTGAATCAGTTAAAATGATTCTCCATAAAATAGAAAAGAATGTCTTGCAGCTTTGACAGCTTGCAGGACATTCTTTTTACTTTATATTTTATCTACCTGATCAAAATCAACTTCGGTGGATGTCTCACGTCCGAACATATTGATATTTACTTTCAACTTGTGTCGTTCGTTATCTATTTCAGTGATTTCCCCAGTTAAATTAGCAAAAGCTCCTTCAATAATCGTGACAACTTCTCCTAGTTCAACATCTAATTCTGTGTGACGTTTGCTCATGCCAAGTTTCCGTAAAATCACTTCTATTTCTTCACTCAACAATGGAGCAGGCTTGCTTCCCGCACCATGGGAACCCACGAATCCAGTAACTCCAGGCGTATTCCTGACCACGTACCATGAATCATCTGTCATAACCATCTCAACTAGCACATACCCTGGAAAAGTCTTTTTCATATTGATTTTTTCTTTGCCATTTTTTACTTCACGCTCTTCTTCTTCCGGGACAACCACTCGAAAAATAAAATCTTCCATGCCCATACTTTGTGCACGTGACTCAATATTGGCCTTTACCTTATTCTCATAACCTGAATATGTATGCAGGACATACCATTGCTTTTCAAATGTTTCCATTTTTTCGATGCCTACTTTCTTATAAAATAAAAAAACCTCAGTCACATCCGAAGTTTTCCTCAAAACTAGTATAGCACTGAACCATCCTATTGGCTAGCAATTTATTATGCTAATTTTAAAGCAAAAAACGAAAGCAGCTACTTTTCGTTCCCTAAGCTATTTAGCAAAAAAAGTAACAACAAAGTTCAATGCGTAGTCTACAATTCCAAAAAATATCACAAATAAAACTGCCGTTTGGATAACGATAGCGACATCTTTACGGAGTTTTTTTCCTTTTGGCCATGTCACAAGTTTTAATTCTTCTGCCGTTTCCTTGAAAAATTTCATTTTATTTAAGCCTCCTGCTACTTGGTTTCCCTGTGGATCGTATGTTTTTTACAATATTTACAAAATTTTTTCAGCTCTAAACGTTCTGTTCTTTGTCCCTCACTAATTACTTTAGAATAATTCCGAGACCCGCAGACCGAACATGCTAGAGAAGTTTTTTTAATCGCCATTATACCAGCACCTTCTCACTTGAGTTTACTCATATACATTACCATTATTCAAACTTTGTGTCAATTCCAGGGAACAAAAAGATACAACTATTCACCATGTTCTTTTTATGATAAAATGAGTATGATAATAGAATTGGAGGGATGCTTTCTATGCTAATCAAACAAGTTTGTATACCTAAACGAGATCTAACGACAGTCAATGAAAATTGTACGTTAGAAAAAGCTCTTGAGATACTTGAAAAATCCGGTTTTCGGTGTGTGCCTATTCTGGATGATACCGGAAAGATTTTTCGAGGAAATATTTATAAAATGCATATTTACAAACATAAATCCGAAGGTAGAGATATGCAGCTGCCTGTGACTCATTTATTGAAAAACGCAACAAAATTTATACACTTAGACTCCTCTTTTTTCAAAATATTTTTTACTATCAAAGAGTTGCCTTACATTGCTGTTCTAGATGAACACCAGCAATTTTACGGCATACTTACCCACAGTAAATTATTAAATATCTTGGCACAATCTTGGAATGTCAACGAAGGGCGTTACGTGATCACTGTTGCCTCTTTAGGTAACCGGGGCGACTTATCCGCCGTGGCAAAAATCATTTCAAGACACGTGAACATTACAAGCTGTATCACATTGGATGTCGGACAAGATGAATTTATCCGCAGAATGTTATTCACACTTCCAGTTGAGACTAGCGATGACACGTTACAAACGATTATTGACCAGCTGGAACGAAGAAATTATGGCGTAATCGAAGTGGAAGACCTTCAAAAAGAACGGGAAAGATAATTTAATACCCTCAGTTAGAAACTTGTCTAACTGAGGGTATTTTTATTGATTCTTTTTATTCAAATCCTTCTGCTACAGCTTCTGGAAAGTTTTCTTCCACAATGTCAGCACAACGATGACAAAGTGTTGGTAATTTCTCATGGCTGCCCACATCTTTTTTGACTGCACGGCAACGTTCGCAAACGTCTCCCTCTGCTTTTTCCACTAGTACAGCCACTTGATCAAACTTCAGCGCATCTTCACTTGGAACTGTTCCTACTGGCATGATTTCCAGCTGTGAAACAATCAGCAGTTGTGCCAAATCAGTGTCTAAGCTCTTGAAAAGAACGTCTGTCACTTCATTTGGATAAAGGGTGACTTTT
Organism: Vagococcus elongatus; assembly: GCF_003987645.1. Taxonomy (GTDB): domain Bacteria; phylum Bacillota; class Bacilli; order Lactobacillales; family Vagococcaceae; genus Vagococcus_A; species Vagococcus_A elongatus. Next base: position 70,753 of record NZ_NGKA01000006.1, on the reverse strand, counting down.
GCTTCAAAAGATTTACCAATCAGCTTTTCATTTCTAGCTTCTTCTAGAGCTTTCAAAACGTTGTCCCGCACTTTCATAAAGGCAGACCACTCTTCCATCAACTCATCTTGAGCTTCGAATTGAACGGCTTCAGGCATTTCTGCCAACTGAACGTAAACTTCTTCTTCTTTTAAGAAATGCCAGATTTCTTCACTTGTGTGAGGTAAAATTGGTGTCAGCAATTTAGTCAATGCCACCAGCACGTCATAAAAAACAGTCTGCATACAGCGACGGCTATCATCTTCCTCAGCTTCAATATATACAACATCCTTCGCAAAATCTAAATAAAAGGCAGACAAATCAACCGTACAAAAGTTTACGATTGTTTTATACACAGTAGAAAAAGAATACTTTTCATAACCTTTCTCTCTAACTGTTTGAATCACTTCATTCAGACGCACAGTCATATATTTATCCACCGAGCGAAGTTCGCGATAATTCACACGATGTTGTGCAGGGTCAAAATCACTAGTATTCGCCAGTAAAAATCTCATAGTGTTCCGGATTTTCCGGTAAGTTTCAGAAATTTGAGTGAGAGTATTCATATCCACACGCACATCAGATTCATAATCTACACTGGCAACCCAAAGCCGTAAAATATCAGCACCCATCTGTTTGATAACTTTACCTGGTTCAATCGTATTCCCTAAAGATTTACTTTGCTTTCTTCCTTTAGCATCCAGCGTGAAACCTTGAGACAACACAGCACGATAAGGTGCCACACCATTAATTGCAACACTTGTCGTAATACTTGAATTAAACCAGCCGCGATATTGATCTGATCCTTCAAGATACATGTCTGCCGGGAAGCTCAAATCATCCCTCGAACGTAATACCGCTTCGTGAGAAGAACCGGAGTCAAACCAAACATCCATGATGTCATTTTCTTTCGTAAATTTCCCGTTAGGACTGCCCTCATGAGTGAAACCTTCTGGCAGCAAGTCTTTAGCTTCATGGTCATACCACACACGGGAGCCATGGGCTGCAAATAAATTCGCCACATGTTCGATTGTTTCAGGAGTGATAATCGGCTCTCCATTTTCAGCGTAAAAAATTGGTAAAGGAACGCCCCATGCACGTTGACGTGAAATAACCCAATCTCCCCGATCACGAACCATGTTATATAAACGAGTTTTTCCCCATGGAATAATCCAATCTACCTTTTCGATTTCAGATAAAATATTCTCTCTGAATTTATCGATGGAAGCAAACCACTGTGGTGTGGCTCTAAAAATAACTGGTTTTTTCGTACGCCAGTCATGAGGATAACTATGGGTAAAGAAATCCAGTTTTAACAATGCGCCCTTTTCTTGCAGTAATTCTGTAATCATCGGGTTAGCTTTATCATAAAAAACGCCATCAAACCCTGGTGCTTCTTTTGTGAACACACCCCGATCATCCACTGGAGATAATATTTCCAAGCCATACTTGCGTCCGATTTGATAGTCGTCATCCCCGTGTCCAGGTGCCGTATGGACAAGTCCTGTACCAGCTTCCAAAGTCACATGTTCTCCAACCATTACAAGCGAGTCGCGTTCATAGAAAGGATGCTGAGCTATCAGCCGATCCATCTGGCTTCCTTTGATTTCTTTCAGCACTTCATAAGTTTCCCAGCCGATAGCCTCAGCCACATTGGCTAAAAGATCTTTTGCCACAACATACTTTTCATCTTCGACTTTCACCATGACATAATCAAAATCAGGGTGAACCGAAACACCTAGATTAGCTGGCAATGTCCAAGGCGTAGTCGTCCAAATAATCAATTGGGCATCATTATCAACAACACCTTTGCCGTCCTTCATTTTAAATGCAACATAAATTGATGGTGATTTAACATCCTTATACTCTATTTCAGCTTCCGCTAGAGAAGATTCGCTAGACGGAGACCAGTAAATTGGTTTCATCCCTTTATAAATATAGCCTTTTTCAGCCATCTTCCCAAACACACGAATCTGTGCTGCTTCGTAATCAGGTGTCAATGTGATATAAGGATTATCCCAATCTCCTGCCACCCCTAGTCGCTTAAAATCCTCCCGCTGTGTGTCGATTTGTGATAAAGCATAATCCCGACATTTATCCAAATACTCTGAACGGGTCATTTTTTTTCTATCCACACCTTTATTTGTCAACACCTGTTCGATTGGCAACCCGTGAGTATCCCAACCGGGCACATAAGGAGATCTAAAGCCGGACATTGATTTGGAACGTACAATAATATCTTTACTGATTTTATTCAACGCATGGCCTAAATGAATATTTCCATTCGCATAAGGAGGACCATCGTGCAAAATAAACGTTGGTTTCCCTTCATTTAATTCTTGCCTTTTTTCATAGACTTTTTTATCTTCCCAATCTTTTTGCCATTCAACTTCCCTGACTGGAAGATTTCCTCGCATTGGAAAAGCCGTTTTTCCAAGCTGTAGCGTGTCTTTCATCTTCATATTTGATTTTCTCCTTCTTCCTAACGATTCCATACTTCTCTGTGCATTCAAAATGATGAATCCTAAAACAATTCACCTTTATATATTTAAAAACAAAAAACACTTCGCCCTAACGCAGGGACGAAGTGTTCGTGTTACCACCCAAATTCCAAATAAATCAACTTGCATTTATTTGCTCTTATCATTCATAACGTGAATGACGCGGCAAGTACTAATATTAATTTCGCACTTGCTTCTCATGAAGGATCTTCCTTATTTTCAGTGTCCGTCAACCTCTCACCACCGTTGACTCGCTTTTAGGAATAAAAATAAGATTTTCTGTTTCATGATTAGTCACGTGAACGTCTCACACGACTGTATTTTGGTTTATTCTTTTCTACTATTTCATTTTTGTTTTCTTCAGCTTCAATGGCATCCAGCTCGATTGCCTGAGTATGTCCATCTGCAGTAGTTTCAGTTGAAGACTCAGCAACTTCACCCAATTCTTCTTCTACTTCTGTTGTCTCAAACATCTGCAGCTCTTCCTTCATTTTCTCTTCATTCTCCAACAGCTCTCTGACATGAGTATGTCTTTCGTCCATGTAGGTAGAGAATGGTTTCAATAAATCATCCCATTCACGGCCTTTGACGATTTCAAGCTGAGATTCTAAAATCAAAGAAAGATTGCGATGGAACTCTCTCGTTTTCTTCTTTAAGTCATCTGTTTCATTTGCCAACTGAGACGCTTGGATTTGCGCAGTCTTCAAGATTTCTGAAGAAATCCGGTTAGCATCTGCAACTGTCGCTTCAGCCGTCGCATTTGCTTCATCCAAAATCGCTCTGGCATCGGCTTGAGCCGTGCTGACCAATACGTCGGACTCTTTTGATGCTGTATTTTTTAATTTATCTGCTGTATCTTGAGCCACAATAATCGATTGATTTAAGGCATCTTTCAATTCATTAAAATATGTCAGTTTTTCCTCTGCATGTTTTAGATTTTTTTCCAACTCTTTTACTTTTCTCACAGAATCTTCATAGTCATCAATCACTTGATCCAGAAAATCATCCACTTCATCTGGATTGTAACCTTTGAACTTTGTAGAAAATGATTTATTTTTGATATCTAGCGGAGTTAATGCTGCCATCCCGTTCACCTCTTAATTTCTAATTTTTTATCACACCAACAATCAAACGAAACTTCTCTTTTCGTGTTTTTCCATCCATCTGTTCAAAACGAAAGCGACCATAGCCTCTGACAGAAACAGTATCAGCTACTTCAATCATACTATCGGCACGTTCAACGATACTCCAATTAATTCTCACTTTATTGGATTCTACCAAAGATTTCGCTTTTTGTCTTGAAATTTGAAAAATTTCGGAAATCAGCACATCTACCCTCAAAGAGCTGACAGTTATCGTCGCCATCTCCCAATTGTCTTGAGGGAGGATAATATCTCCAGCCGTCCGTTCTTCCAATCGGACACTGATATTTCCAATTTTTGTCAACTGCGGAACGACGTAATTTTGAACATTTCCACTAATAAAAAACTGCCAGCGGTCGCCATCAGTCAAGATATCGCCAAAGTATTCACGTTTGATACCCGTTCCCAGCAATGAGCCAAGAATATTCCGATGTTTCAATTCAGCAAATTTTTTAGGATACAATATTTCATAAATTGCTATTTCATAATCCTCTGCTGTCGGCTGATAGTATGACGGATAAATCAATCCACGTTTTCTTTCAGCATCTTTGTATCCCCCGTTGAATGAAAGTAGTAACTCATCACTTGAGGTCCTTAACATCGTTTCAAGCAAAAATTGCTGTCTTGGATCAAGAAAATCAGTCAAAAACGGAGAATAAAAGTGATCAACTTGATAAATCCAATCATTTATAGAGTCAAGAAAAGGATGCTCATCTTTCCGAAAATGTTGATAAACATTCACCTCCACAGATAATCATCCTCCCACAATTTTTCAACTTTACAAAAACACAACCAAAAACCTTACCAAAAGCCTTGATGCTAAATTCAATACAAAAATTGCCACTATTATGGTAAAACCTATTCCGCCAAAATTCAAATTAAAACGATCAAATAATCTCAGATAAGGTTCACATATCCGGGCAAGAAACTGACCAAAAATATTATCGTACCCTCCTGGGAACCAGGAAAGCAAAGCATATAACCCTAACAAAACCGAGTAAGTTTCAATCCCTCTAAGCAAATAGTATATTAAACTTGCCAAATTAATTCCCACTTTCTTAATTAAAAATCAGAAAACTGCGTGCGTAGTAAACTTTTGGCAACGGCGCTGTCGATTTCCATGTTTGCCGGTGTACAAATAAACATCAACCCATCAAGTCTTTGAATATCTCCATCTAAGGCATACACCGTTCCTGTGAGAAAATCAACAATTCTTCTCGCTTGGGACTCTTCGACAAGACGAAAATTAATAATCACTACCTCGTTGCGGAAAATCGCCTTAGCAATATCTTTGGCTTCCGTATAGGTACGGGGTTCGATTATGGCTATTTTTTTCACCTGTCCATCACCTTTAACTTTACCTTGATGTTTATTTTCTGTTCTTGATTCTCTTGAAACCACAGCTTTTTCCATACTTAATACATTACTTTCATTTTTGCTTGATGACTCACGAGCCGTCGATGATCGATTAGTTTGGCGACCCCCACGAGGCTCTGAAGTTGATCTGTTCTGAGGCTCCCTTGTCGGTTGCTTTGAATATTGAGATTGACGATGAGCTGGTTGCCGAACTTCCTGAGTTGCCTGCACAGGCTGTGAATATTCAAAATCATTGTCATAATCACTGGCTCCATCCAAGCCAAAAAACTTTTGTATTTTTTCAGTTGTCAATGCAAAACTCATTTGTGCTCACCCTCTTCATCATGATTTTCAAACAAACTTGTACCGATTCTTACAAATGTAGCTCCTTCTTCCACCGCTATTTCAAAATCATTGCTCATTCCCATACTTAGTTCAGTACAAGGAGCATAAGGCAGGTTTAATTCAGCTATATCTTTTTGTTTGTCTGCAAGTTGTCTAAAATACTTTCTGATGGTCTCTGGGGGTTCACCCAAAGGTGCCATGGTCATCAAACCGACAACTTGAATTTTATCAAATTTTTCCAAGTCTTCAATAAATTCTTTCACACCATCTAAAGAAATTCCTTGTTTCGTCGTTTCACCTGAAACATTTACTTGAACAAAGCATTTAATTACTTTTTTTGATCTTTTTTGAATTTCTTTGGCTGTTTTAAGCCGATCCAATGCATGAAAATAATCAATATCGTTAATTATATCTTTTATCTTTCGTGTTTGCAAGGTTCCAATCAGGTGCCAAGTGAGCTCATGCTGATCTTGAAGTTGATGCTGTTTTTCCAATAGATTTTCTGCACGATTTTCTGCTAAATCCACTACACCCAACTCTACCAATTCTTTTGCACGAGCACTTGTCACTGATTTAGTCACTGCTACAAGAGTAACATTTTTTCCCTTCGGAGCTCTTTGGAGCGCTTGATCAATTTTAGTTTTGACAACCTTTAAATTTTCCTCAAGCATTCCGAATTCTCCTATCTTCTTCTTCTAAAAAATGGTGGTGTGTTTAATTCTTCATCATCATCATTTTTGCCGTTAGCGTCAGAATCTCTCCTAAACGTTTCCAGCTCTCTTTTTTCCATTGTTTCAAAGTCAGCATCGCTGATTGCTTCACGTTGACTTGGCTCCTTACGGATATCCCAGTCCCCAAAGCCGCTTTCATCTTCTGGAGTTTCTGCCTTAACCGACTCAAACTCTACAGAAGGTCTGCTGATTGTCTGCTGCTGTGTTGGCACAGCTGCTGGCCGACTGCTTCGTGATTTAGAACGTCCTTTTTTCTCTTTTTTGGGAGAGTCGATACCTGTTGCAATCACTGTGACAATAATCTCATCTGATAATTCCTCATTGATAGAAGTACCCAAAATGATGTTTACATCACCGTCTGCTGCTGCAGCAATGATATCAGAAGCATCTTGTGCTTCGAATAATGTCATATCCAAACCGCCAGTGATATTTAACAATACTTGTTCCGCACCATCAATAGATGTTTCAAGTAATGGTGATGAAATTGCTTGTTTCGTAGCTTGTATTACTCGATCTTCTCCGCTAGCTGAACCAATTCCCATTAAAGCAGTCCCTTGATTTTGCATAACTGTCTTAACGTCGGCAAAGTCCAGATTGACATACCCTGGAGCAGTAATCAAATCAGATATTCCTTGAACTCCTTGGCGTAACACGTTATCAGCTTCTTTAAAAGCTTCTAAAATCGGTGTCTTTTTGTCAACAACTTCCAGCAGTCGATTATTAGATATAATCAATAGTGTATCAACATTTTCTTTTAATGCTGAAATACCTTCTGCTGCATAGCGGCCGCGTTTTGGTCCTTCAAAACTAAACGGACGAGTCACTACACCAACTGTCAAAGCACCAAGATTTTTAGCGATACGAGCAACTTCAGGGGCAGCACCTGTTCCTGTGCCTCCGCCCATTCCCGCTGTAATGAAAATCATGTCTGCGCCTTCTAGAGCTTCAGAAATTTGTTCTTCGCTTTCCTCAGCAGCTTTTTTCCCAACATCGGGTTGAGAACCGGCGCCAAGACCGCGAGTATATTTAGGTCCCAATTGAATAAGAGTCTCTGCATTGCTATCTCTTAATGCTTGAACATCTGTATTAGCAACGATGAATTCAACGCCTTTTACGTTTTCATCAATCATTCTGTTGATAGCATTGCCACCGCCGCCGCCTACGCCAATAACTTTGATTACAGCGCCGTCTTCCATGTGGTTATCTATTGTAAATTCCATTTTTGCTTTATCCTCCCATATTGATTAGTCAAAAATATTTGAAATGAAGCCTTTCACTTTATCCGACATTTTCTTTCCAGATTTTTCTTCCTCTGGATAATCATCATAAGCTGGCGGCTGTTCTTGTCTTACTTGTTCCGCAGGCTCTTGTGTCTGCTGATAAGAACTTTCCGGTGCTGCTTTAGTTCCTGTCACAGCATATTTTGAAATTTGATGAATTTCGCTTAGTTGGGCCGCGTATTCTACAATGCTGATAGCATTAGCAAAAATCGGATTTCGCAACCCCATGTGATTAGGTACATGAAGCTTGACATGAACGCCTAAAACATCAGAAGCCAGTTCAACTACTCCCGGAAGACTAGCATTGCCCCCTGACAAAACGACTCCGCCCGGTAAATCCAAAGAATCAATCTCAGCTAATGCCTCTCTAGCTTTTGTCAGGATTTGTTCTTCACGTGCTTCGATTATTTCAGAAAGATAACGTTCGTCCACTTTTATTGGGTCATTTTGACCAATAACATCTACAGGAAACTCTTCAGAAGAAGAAGTTCTTTCCGGATAAGCATCTCCATAATTAATCTTCAATGCTTCCGCATTAGTCAAGGAAGTATTAAGCACAACGGAAATATCTTTCGTGACATATTCGCCGCCCTCTTGCTCCACATTAGTGAATTTTAATTGATGTTCGTGCATGACAGCCGTCGTCGTTTGACCGCCGCCCATATCGATGATAATAGTCCCAAAATCTTTTTCACCACTTGATAAAATAGACTCAGCTAATGCCAATGGGGTGATGACCATCTCGTCCAATTGTAAACCAGCTTTTTCCACACACTTTTTGATGTTGTGAATAATGGTTTTTGGTCCGGTGTAAACAAGACCTTTCATATCTAAGCGGACACCGATCATCCCTCTAGGGTCTTTGATTCCGTCAAAGCCATCCACTTTATATTCTCGTGGAATGATAGTGATGATTTGACGTTCCGGCGGTGTGGACCGAACGATTGCTGCCGATGCCACATTTCTGACATCTTCGTCAGTAATTTCTTTAGACTCTGTACTGACTGCGATCATTCCTTCGCATTGCTCTACTTCCAAGAGATTAGCAGGAAGCCCCACATTTACTCTCCTAATTTGAATACCTGATTTTTCTTCTGCTTGTTTAATTGCGCGTTTAATAGTTGCGACTGCTTTATCAATATCTACAACGATGCCTCTGCTCAAGCCCTCTGACTTTGCATTGCCAACGCCAATAATATTTATTTGTCCTTCGATATATTCAGCTACCACAACTTTTACCGATGTAGTTCCGATATCCAGGCCAACGTATATTCCTGTGTTTGCCATGACAGGTGCTCCCTCCTACATATTTTCATACTTTTTGAGTGTTTTATTTTTAATCAATTTAGCTTAAAATTCAAAAGATTCCTACTCTTACTAATTCTACCATAAATTGGAAACATTACAAAACAAGAAAACGTAAATTAATCATTAATATTTTCTGTTTATTCCGTATTTTCTAAGTCTTCTTGATTCTCTAATTTTTCTTGTTCTTCTCTTTTTACTTTCTCTTGTTCATAGGATTCTTTGGTTGCAAAAGAGTAGGTAAAAACACCTGCTTCCATGTCTACTACACCAGGTTCTGACATTTGACTAGCAACTTCATGATAATAACCAATTTTTTCATCTAAATTCATTACAGAACCGATAATCTGGTTTTCATCTTTTAATCTAATGACCACCCGATTGACATTATGCTCTGTCGGCGACAAAATGACCTCAATAATATTGTCCTGCATAGCTTGATCTAGATCGTGATAAATCGACATCATTTTTTCTAACTTGTCACCATTTTCAAAATTGGTGAAAACCGGAAATCCCTGATGGGTTTGTTCTACTTCTTCATCAAGAATCAACCCATTTTCCAATATCAGGAAAAAGGCACCTTCTTTCTTAGCATAGGCAACTTCTTTATATTCTTCCACTGTTAATAAAATATTATTAATATGGCTGATGCTGCGATTCACCGATTTGATTCTCGGGTTGTTTTTTTTGACATCGTCTAGAGCCTTAGAGTCAAAATAGGCTTCCCAAAAAAATTGGTCTTTTTTATATTTAGTTGACATCGCAATGGCTTCTTCGGAAACTTTTTCATTTCCTGCAATTTCCAGAGCGCTTAATTTGCTGATAGGAGAAACATAATAAATCAGAGCAAGAGTCGCTACCCCAAAAATACCAACAATCAATAGTAAGCGACGCTTTAAACGATGTCGCCGTTTTTCTTTCATTTTTGGCAGCTTGTCTGCAAATGATTTTGACTTTGGTAATTCTTTAAGTTTTTCTGGGGTATCCTCATCTTTTTCATGGGATACCTTTTCTTCGCCTTCGTCATCATCTAGCTCTTCATCAGAAGTTTCAAGCAAAATAAATTTTGTATTTCCTACCTCAACTTTTTTCTCTTTTGAATGATCAGATGCATCACTGTCCTGCCCCTTAAAAGATAACTTCTCTACCTCTTCTTCTTTTGGGGTCTCCAACCATTGAGGTTCTTTTCCTTCTTGTTCAAGGTACTTTAAATTCTCTTGCTGCCAAGGAGTAAGTTTCTTATTATTTTCAGAATCATTATCAGTTTGCTTTTTATTAATTCCCACAAGACTTACCTCCTCAATTTCTATTGTATTTCTTTTAGCAGCAGGTATAACCTCTCGGCTGCATCAGGCATGCCCATACTTTTTGAAGCCTTGCTCATTGTTGAAAGCTTTTCTTCATCTAACATCAGGGCATCAATTTTTTTCAACAAGAGTTTGCCTGAAAGTTCGTTATCTTTTAATGTTTCCGCGGCACCTTTTTTGACCAAAGACTGGGCATTCTTGGTTTGATGATCATTGGTCACATTGGGACTGGGTATCAACAGTGAAGGCAAACCGACACCGGTTATTTCGGCAATAGAAGTTGCCCCTGCCCTTCCAACCACAAGTTGGATACTTGCCAGTACCTGTGCCATTGACTCAATGTAAGGAACTATTTTAACATTAGTCAGATGCATCCCTTTCGATTGGGTAACCATTTCTTTGTAGTATAAGTTTCCTGTACCGATCAATGTCTGGTAATCACGCTGATTCAATTCTTCCAAAATTTCCGTTACGGCTTTAGCCATGGAATACGCTCCCCGGCTACCTCCGAAAATCAATACAGTCTTTTTTTCAGGATCTAATGCGTAAGTCTCCAAAATACGGCTAGGACTTACTTCAGCTACCTCTTGTGCTCGAGGATTTCCCGTCAACACAACTTTTTTCTCAGGGAAAAAACTGGCAGCTTCATCAAAACAAATAGCAACTTTATCTGTATATTTCGACAAGAACTTATTGGCAATTCCGGGCACGCTGTTTTGTTCATGAATCAGAGTTGGAATGCCTAGTTGATGTGCCGCGTAGACGACTGGGGCACAAACATACCCGCCCGTCCCCACAACTAGGTCTGGTTGAAATTTTTTTAGTATTTTTTTACTTTCCTTCAAGCTGACTAAAAACTTCTTTACCGTCGTGATATTTTCTAAAGACAAGCTGCGACGAAAGCCTTGAATATCTATGGACTCAAAGGGTATCTTGGCATCTTCGGCTATCTTTTTCTCCAGTCCGTTTTCAGTACCAATATAGAGAAATTGCGAATCCGGCTCCACCGCTTTGACATATTGTATTAATGAGGTTGCGGGATAGACATGTCCGCCTGTTCCTCCGCCTGATACTAATAGCTTCATTAAAGATCCCTACTCTTTTTCCAAATTTTTAATCAAAGTTTTGAACTTGTCCCCACGAATTTCAAAATTCGTGAATTGGTCCCAACTGGCACAAGCTGGTGAAAACAAGATAATATCTCCCGGCTCTGAAAAATCAAATGCTGCTTGGACCGCCTCGTCTAGAACATCTGTCTTTTCTATGAGCTGAATCCCCACGTCTTGTGCTGTTTTCATTAATTTATTTTTCGTTTCGCCATAAAATACTCCCGCTTTGATTCCAGCCAGCGATTTTTCAAGACTCTCAAAGTCATTTCCTCGGTCCAGCCCGCCAGCGATTAAGATTACCTGATTTTTTTGATTCTCAAAAGAATGAAGGGCTGTTTCGGTAGCAAGGATATTCGTGGCTTTCGAATCATTATAAACTTTTCTTCCTGCTACAATGCCTACATATTCTAAACGATGGGCTACTCCAGAAAAGGTACTTAATGACTTTTTGATCACTGCATTAGAAACACCATAAAGTTTTGCAACAGCAATTGCAGCTAAGGCATTTTCTAGATTATGTTCACCCGGAACACCAAGATCGGCACTATTCATGATTTTTTCTTCTTGATAGAAAATTTCACCATGCTTGATATACACACCATTACTTAATGTATCTTTCCTAGAAAACGGTAGAATACTGGCTCTTGTTTTCTTACTTAAATCCCTGAGTTCTTTTTGATCGAAATTTAAGATTAGGTGGTCTGAAGGGGTCATATTTTTTTGAATCTGCCACTTAGCAGAAATATAATTTCCCCTGTTTTTATGGTAATCCAGATGGGCCTCATATAAATTAGTGATTACCGCCACTTGGGGATGAAATTCTTCAATACCCATCAGTTGAAAACTTGACAATTCTGTGACCATCACATTTTCTTCGGTCACACTTTGAGCTACCTGACTAGCTACCTTTCCGATATTGCCTGCCAGATAAGCAAATTGTCTTTCTCTTCCTTCATTTAATACTTGGGCAATCATAGTCGTGGTAGTAGTTTTTCCATTAGTTCCCGTAATCCCGATAATAGGAGCTTCGGAGATTTGATAAGCCAATTCTACTTCGGTAATTACTGGCAAACCTTTATCAAGGGCCTTTACTACCATCGGATTATCATAAGGAATACCCGGATTTTTAACCACGAGTTCAAAATCTTCATCAAGCAGTTCAGTAGGATGACTTCCTGTGATAACCTTGACGCCTAGAGCCAATAGCTGCTGGGCTTCTGGATTCTCATCAAAGTCTTTACCGTCATTGACTGTTACGATGGCTCCAAGCTGATGCAATAATTTTCCTGCGCTCAAGCCACTCTTAGCCAGCCCTAAGACTAAAACTTTTATGTTGTCATATTTTTTCACAACTTTCATCCTATTCAACTCCTCCTGATTTTGCAATATCATCTATTCCCAAGTTTTCATTTTAATATAAGATAACTAATGTCAATGTGGACATAATCAACCCGATAATCCAGAACACAATGTTTACTTTCCACTCCGACCAGCCAAGCATTTCAAAATGATGATGAATTGGTGCCATTTTAAAAATCCTTTTGCCTGTCAGCTTAAACGATGCGACTTGGAGCATCACGCTTGCTGTTTCAACAACATAGACAAAGCCGATCAACAGCAAGGTCCACTCTTGTTTTAACATGATAGAAATACCCGCTAGGAGACCGCCTAATGCTAAAGAACCAACATCTCCCATAAATATTTTAGCTGGTTTCTTATTAAACAAGAAAAAGCCTAATAATCCGCCAATAGTTGCTAAACAAATCAATAAAACATCTAATTGGGCCTGATTCCAAGCAATAATAGCATAAGTGCTGAAAGAAATCATCCCTAAACCTGCCACCAGACCATCCAGACCGTCTGTTAGGTTGACAGCATTAGAAAAACCGACTAACCAGATAATAATAAACAAGCCATAAAACAAACCTAAACTAATCTCACCAATTACAGGCAAGGTCACAACAAATGTGCTTGCTTGTTGAGATAAAACTAAGAAAAAAATAATCCCCCCAACAACTTGAGCAATCAGTTTTTGAAGAGAAGTCAATCCCATGTTGCGCTTTTTAAAGATTTTTATAAAATCGTCTAAAAAACCGATGGCACCATATAAAAATAGAATGAATAATAAGCCCAGCAACGTTGGGGTCAGCTGATGTGTAATAGCTCCGCTAAGTAGCGAAGTCACAAAAATACCAAACAAGAAGACCACGCCACCCATCGTCGGTGTCCCAGCTTTGACATTATGCCATTTAGGACCTTCTTCTCTGATTTGCTGTCCCTGCTTTTTCATCTGAAAGTATCCGATAAAAAAGGGCATAACATTAATGGTAATCGCAAAGCTTACTGCTATAGGTAAAAAAACTTGTGTCCATTCCATACTAGATTGCTCCTATTTCCATCTAAAATTCTTTTTAGGTCTTATTATTATTTTGTGTCTAAATCTAAAGCCATTTTCAAAACCGGATTGGAGATTTCAGCAACGACCTCTCCGCCTCCAACGGTATTATCCAATTTAACTGTGACGTACATGATGTACTTAGGATCTTCAGTAGGAGCGATTTGCGCTACTGAAAAAATATATCTGTCCTTATAGTAAGCACCCTTTTTGTTGTTAAAAATTTGTGCCGTACCCGTTTTTGCTGATACCCGGTATCCTTCTATGCCAAAATTTTGACCCGTCCCATAGTCTTTATCTTCCACTACAGAAGTCATCAAGTCCAGCGTCTGGCTGGCCGTTGTTTCTGAAATTGGTTGTCCAACTGCTTTCGGACCGATTTCTGTCGTTTTTTTGTCTCCATCAACAATCTTTTTAATATAGTTAGGCTTTAACATCGTCCCTTGATTCGCAATAGCCGTGTAACCTTGAACCATCTGAAAAGGTGTCACAGAAATCCCTTGACCAAAAGATGTATTCGCTGCATTAATCACGTTAGTCATGTCTGGTAAATATCCGGGATTTTCATTTAACAAGTTGGTTCCCGTAGGCTGTAAAAAACCAAAGCGTTTGATATAGTCCTCCCATTGCGTACCCATTCTCTCTTGTAGTGTAATCATGGCAACGTTACTGGAATAAGCAAAGGCTTGTCGATAGGTGACTGTTCCAACACCTTTGTTGTCCCAGTCATAAATTTTTGTTCCATCTTCAAATTCACGTACTCCGGTTTTTACAAAACCGTTTTGGTCAAATTGACCCAAATCTATGGAAGAAGCAACAGTGAAAGCTTTCATCGTGGAGCCCGGTTCAAAGGGCATTTGAGTCAACAAATTGTACCACTGAATACCTTCTTCATCAGATTCATCTGTCTCCTCGATTTCATCGATGACATCTGTATTTCCTTCCAAACCTTCTTTAGTTTCCGGATTAAATGTCGGCCGCTGAGAGGCAGCCACAATGTTTCCTGTTTTGGCTTCTACCAACATAGCTGTCATTTCATAAGGATTATACTTTTCCTGAACCTCATTCATCTTATCTTCCAAATATAGCCCTAGACTGACATCCAATGTCGTATATATATCTTTTCCATCTTTTGCTTCTTTTTTTACGATACGTGTGGTCGGGATTTCCCTCTGGTTTTTATCTTTCAGATATTCGATTTCACCATTTTCTCCTGCCAGCAAGTCGTTTTCAGCCTGCTCGATTCCCATTTGTCCAACTAATCCTTTAGTTTCATCCAATTCCTCATCTTCATTTTTAGGGAACTGTGCAAAGCCCACTAAATGAGATGAAAAAACTTCATTTGGATAAGACCTTGTCACGTGTTCATTAAAATAAACCCCTTTTATCTCTAATGCTTCCAATTCTTTTTCAATTGAATTTTTTTGTTCGATAGAAAGCTGCTTTCCGTCAGGACCAAATTCTACTTGCTTTTGATTTTTGTTAAGTTGTTCCAACACATAACTTGCCCCTAAGTTTGTATTACTCTCTAGAATTTCAGCGACATTATTCTTATCTTTTTCTTGAACAAATAATTTTTCACGATCTTTATTTTTACCTGTTTTGCTTTGTCCCAAATATTCTTCATCTAAAACAGCGTATAACGAATAAGAAGTAGCGTCCTCAGCAATTACTTCGCCATCACGATCATAGATGGTGCCCCGCTTTGCTTTCACTACGCTACTACCTTGATATAATTCCTGGGTCTTTCTGTCCAGAGAAGTTTGACCAACCTTCCCGACTAAGACAATATAATTAAATCTGGCAACAAAGATGAAAAAAACACCAATGGCAGCTCCAAACAGCAGCGTTGCGAACTTTCGCCGATTCAACTGTGGGTTAGTGCCTTTCTGTCTAATAAAATTTTGCCATTTTCTCCACATTACTCTGTCACATTCCTTATGTTCTCTTCATTCTTTTCAAGTCCTTCTTTTTCAGCAGCATTTTTCAAGCGCTCAGGTCTGGAAAGTTCACCTTTTTCTTGTTCCAGTTCTCTGACGTCTCCACGCAAGTTTTCTTTTTCTTCTTGTATGGTTGCGATATTCTGCTCTTGTTGTGCAATCCTATTTGATAGTTGTATTGTTAGTCCGGAAACTCCTAGAAGAAACAATACCAGAATTCCAAAAACAACTTTTTCCATTTTGGAAATTTTACGCAATCGGCTGACTGGTTGTTGATAAATGACAACTTCTTCAGTTGTTTCTTTTCGGTCATTAGAATAATGATTTTCATAATAGTCAACTCTATTTGGCTCTGCCATTCTTTCTTCTCCTTCCTTTCATAACATATTTTTTTCAACCACTCTTAATTTAGCACTTCTTGAACGGTTGTTATCTGCCAGTTCCTCTTCGGAAGCCACTATTGGTTTCCTATTGACCAGCTTCAACACTGGTTGATAGTCATCCGGTAACACCGGCAACCCATGAGGTGTTTCTTTAGGTTTGCTGTTTTCTTTAAAAATATTTTTTACTAGTCGATCTTCCAGAGAATGAAATGTGATCACTCCCAATCGACCCGTTGGTTTCAAAAGTTCGATGGCCTGCTCCAAAGATTCCTCTAAAACAGAAAGTTCGTCATTCACTTCAATACGAACGGCTTGGAAAATTCTCTTTGCCGGATGACCGCCCTTTCTTCTAGCCGGAGCCGGTATAGCTTCTTTAATGATTTCGACTAGTTCTCCAGTCGTTTCAATTGGTTTGTCAGCCCTCTTTTTTTCAATTTGGCGAGCTACCTGTTTGGAAAACTTTTCTTCGCCATAACGAAAAAAAATCTTAACCAGTTTTTCGTAACTGTAGTCATTTACCACATCTCTGGCAGTCAACTCCGACTGCTGATTCATGCGCATATCAAGAGGCGAGTCATGATGATAACTAAAGCCGCGTTCTATCTCATCTAATTGCGGTGAGGAAACGCCTAGGTCATATATAATCCCATTCACCTGACTAATGTCAAGCTTTTCTAGTTCTTCTCGAAGATATTTAAAGTTCTTTTTAATAAATGTGACTTGATTTTTTTCAACAAAAGGAGCTAGTTTTTCTTTTGCGTGATCAATTGCTAGCTGATCTTGATCGAAGGCGTAAAGATGCCCTTTGTTTGAAAGTTTCGATAACAAATAAGTGCTATGTCCTGCTCCTCCCAAAGTACAATCGACATAAATACCATCTGGGTCATTCACAATGTTGTCAACAGTCTCTTCTAAAAGCACTGTTACGTGATGGAATTTTTCAGTCATTGTCTAAGGTCCTTTCTTAAAACCCAAAATCAATCATTGATTCTGCTAATTCATTATAATTTTCTTCAGCATCTTCGGAGAACGTTTGCCATTTTTCTTCGCTCCAAATTTCGATGCGGTCCGATACTCCGATGACGACACAGCTTTTTTCCAATTCAGCATGATGTCTCAATGTTTGTGGAATATTTATCCGGCCTTGCTTATCAATTTCACATTCTGTTGCTGCTGAGTAAAAAAATCTTACGAACGTACGGGCGTCTTTTTTCGCTAGAGGGAGTTCTTTTAATTTTTCCTCCAGATGAGTCCACTCATTTAATGGATAACCAAACAAACAGCCATCCAGCCCCCGAGTCACGATAAACTTCTCTCCCAACTCTTCGCGAAATTTTGCGGGCATAATTAGACGACCTTTGGCATCGATATTATGTTTATATTCGCCCATAAACATGATAGACTACCTCCGTATCCACTCAGTAAATCTAGTCTACCACATTCCCCCACTTTCTACCACACAGATAATGAAAAAAATATATTTTTTTTTACAAACGAACAAAAACCTTGATAAATCAAGGTTTCAACATTTTAACTAAGCTAAAGATGATGGCAAAAGTGTATAAGAGAACGGTCGCTAAAAAAGTGATTCTCCAAAACATTTTAAAAAATCTTTTATACTGGATGTCTCCAAAATATCTTGCGTGTCCGATGGCTACGCCTATGCCTATCAGCAAGATGATGATCGCCACATAGGGCATCATAGAAACAGAAAATGATTCTATTGATAAAAAATGTAAGCCGATAAACAAAAAAAAGGTTGCGATATCCGGCATTCTAACGCCTACTCGCTCTGTCAGCGAAAGACGCTTAACAACAAAATTACTGGCAAACATAATCAAAAAAGGATATATGTACCAAAAAATCAGCATAATAGAAATTGTCTTCATAAATAATAAAATCCTTTCCTCTATAACTACATCATACAACGGCAAGTTTACACGTGCGTTGCAAACAGTTTAAACAGTGTGTTTTTTCTTTGTATTTTTGTCACAATAAAGCGATAACTTGTAATCTTTTGAAACAATCGTGTTACTTTCAGCTGTAAGGGATAATTATTTAATAAACAAAAAATAAATCCGATCGTATTAACAAAAGACTTGATAATCCTTACTTAAAACGCTAAGATATAGCTAATGAAAATAAAGGAAGTGAACCGTTTTGAATGGCAAGAAGTTTAAAATCATTAAAAATATCGTCATTTGGTTGATGCTCATCGCTATTGTCGGGTCTGTCGTCATTACTGGAATCATCAGTCTCCTGTAATTACTATAGGTGGGGAGTTTTCCCAAAATATTATCAATCAACTTAATTCATACATTAGTAAATGATAAAATTTTAAAAATTAATTTAGCCCCAGGAATTAGACTTGAAAACTAGTTCCCGGGGCTATGAATCTATTTAGCACTATTTAGACAGCTTCAGCAATTCAAAGGCATGTTGCCGAGATAAGTCGGTCACAACTTCTCCTGCCAGCATCCGAGCTATCTCTTCAACCCGTTCAGTTTGATTTAACTCACCAACTTTTGTTTCTGTGCGCTGATCAACCACTTCTTTTTCAATAAAATACTGATGGTCTGCAGCGGCGGCAACTTGAGGCAAGTGCGTAATACACAAAACTTGAGAATTAGTTGCAATATAATGGATTTTTTCCGCAATAGCTTGAGCGACCCTTCCGCTGACCCCTGTGTCCACTTCATCAAAAACAATACTGGTGATTCCCTGACTTTCAGAAAAAAGGCTCTTCATCGCCAGCATCACACGAGATAACTCTCCCCCCGAAGCTACTTTCACTAACGGTTTCGTCGGTTCTCCCGGGTTAGTGCTGATAAAAAATTCTATGTCGTCCTGTCCAGTTCGTTGCCATACTTTCTTTTGAAATTTAACTTCAAACACCGTTTTCTCCAAATACAAATCTTTGAGCTGAGCGATTATTTCCTGCTCCATTTTCTTTGCTGTAATCTTTCTAACTTCTGTCAGCTGATCTGCCGCTTTCTGCAATGCCTCTTCCACTTGATCCAGCTCATCAGCCAGCTGTTCCAACTGATCGCCAGCAGTCAAGGTAGCATCCAGTTCCTGCACAACACGTTCATAATGTGACAAGATGGCTTCTTCAGAATCACCATACTTCCTTTTGAGCTGACGAATCAAGTTTAGCCGCTCTTCAACAAAGTTTACACGACTTTCATCCAGCTCCACACTATCCAACTCTACTTTTAAACTGCGACTCGCTTCTTCAAGTTGGTAATAACTAGAAGCTATTTCTTCATATAAATGTTGATATTCTTGATTCAGTTCTTGAATACCATCCATTTCATCCATAGCAAGACCAATTTGAGATAAGCTGCTGAATTCGTTTCCTTGCAACGCTTCATAACTGCTGCTTAAAGCATCAGAAATTTTTTGATAATTCATGAACCACTGCCGTTCCTTTTCAAGCTGTTTTTCCTCTCCAACTTGAAGCTTAGCATCAGAAATTTCCTGTTTTTGGAATGTCAACATATCCATACGCTGAGCATTTTCTTTCTCATTGGTCCGGACTTCTTTTAATTTCCGCGTCAAAACTTGATAACGATGATAGATTTCTTGATAAGTATCCTTGATTTCCGCCACTTGCTCTTGCCCAAATTGGTCTAAAAAATCAAGATGGCGTTCTACTTTCATCAATTCTTGATGTTCATGCTGTCCATGTATATCAACTAAAAAGTGACCAATACGCTTCAACACTTGAATATTTACTAAGTGATTATTCACTCGGCAAACATTTTTACCGTTTTTTAAAATCATTCGTGAGACGATAACCACACCGTCGTGTATCTCGATTCCAAAGGTTGCCAGTTCCTCAGTCAAGGGGCCCAGCAATTTTGGGCCGACAAAAAACTGTCCTTCTAAAACAGAACGCTCTGCCCCCTGTCTCACAAAGTCCGCAGAACCTCTCCCCCCTGCCAACAACCCGACCGCATCGATAATTATCGACTTTCCTGCCCCGGTCTCACCGGTTAAAACCGTCATGCCGCTATAAAAAGAAAGGTTTAAGTCTGAAATAATCGCAAAATCTTTAATCGTTAATTCTTGTAACATTTTCTCACCTGCTTTTAGCCTGTATTACTTCCAGCTGCTCCTTCACCTCTTTTGCTTCCTCATCACCTAAGCAAAACAGGAGGATTTTATCATCGTCAGTCATTACTGTAAAAAGTTGGGAAGAGAACTTTTCCTCTACGACTTTTGCCAACGTCGTCGCTGTTCCAGGGACCGTTTGAAGCAGAACCAAATCATCCTTACGTTTTAACTTACGCAAAGAATTGCCTAACATTTTTTCTAATTTGATGGGTGGAGTTTCCCTGGTGTTGCTCATCATTTGATACTGGGTTTTACCGCCATCCAGCACCGTCTTCACCAGCTGCATTTCCTTAATATCTCTCGAGATTGTTGCCTGCGTAACAAAAACCGACTGAGCCAGCAAATGAGCCACCAACTCTTCTTGTGTCGCAATTTGATTTTCACGGATGATTTTTTCAATTAATGCATGACGTTCTTTTTTTCTCACGTTCAGACCTCCCTGGCTCGATTTGTTTATAACGATTGGTGAGCTTTAGCTACAATTTCTTGACTGAGTTCCTTGATAGAGCTTTCAGGTTTTATCTTCGGCTGTTTTGAATTGATCAAGTAGGCTAAAAACTCGATATTTCCTTCTCCGCCTCTTATCGGTGAGTAGCTGACACCTTGAATTTCATACCCTGCTTCTTGCATAAAAGACAGCAGTTGAAACAAGACCATTTCATGGACTTCTTTGTCTCGAATAATCCCATTTTTCCCCACAAACTCTCGCCCAGCTTCGAATTGCGGTTTAACTAAACACACAACTTCTCCCTGCTCCTTTAAAATAGTTTTTAATACAGGTAAAATCAATTTTAACGAAATAAATGACACATCAATAGTTGCGATATCCGGGACACCTTTTGTAAAATCTTCAGGCTTAGCATAGCGGAAATTGGTTTTTTCCATCACAACGACTCGTTCATCTTGCCTGAGTTTCCATGCTAACTGATTGTAGCCAACATCAAGAGCGTAACTTAATTTCGCCCCGTTTTGTAATGAAACATCTGTAAACCCGCCCGTCGATGCGCCAATATCCAGCAAAATCTTATCTGCCATCTCAATGTCAAAAACTTCGATTGCCTTCTCTAATTTTAAGCCGCCGCGGGAAACATAGGGCAAACGGGACCCTTTTAATTGCAGTTTCGTGTGTTCTGGGATTTTCATCCCCGGCTTATCCATTCGTTCGTTATTTTCATCGTAAACAAGTCCCGCCATGACACTGCGTTTTGCTTGCTCACGGGTATCACACAGTCCCTGAGCTACGACCAAAACGTCTACCCGTTCTTTTTTCATCTTAATCATCTCAACTTCCAGATCAGCTTTTCCAGTAACGATACATCTTTTTTGCTGATTTTATCTTGAACATCATGAAGGGAGGACACTGCTTGGTCAATGTGATGTTCTAATTTTTTTTGTGCTCCTTCGATTCCTAACAAAGAAGTATATGTGCTTTTGTTCAACGATTCATCTGAACCGGTTTTTTTCCCTAGCTCCTGTTCATCACCGACAACATCTAAAATATCATCTTTGATTTGAAAAGCAATACCGTAATTTTCACCATAAACAGTCATCAAGTCTTCAATTTCTTGTTCTGCCTGTGCTAATTTGCAGGCAGCCTGAACAGCAAACAAAATCAAAGCTCCTGTCTTCCGCTGGTGAGTTTTCTGTAATTGTTTCAAATCAAGTTGGCGATTTTCCCCTTCGATGTCTGCCGTCTGACCAGCTATCATTCCATTGGTACCAGCAGCTGAAGCCAATTTTTCAAGAAGCATCACTCGTAAGTCACTAGTCAAATCAACTGACGCAACTAAATGAAAAGCCTCCGTCAATAAACCATCCCCGGCTAAAATTGCCATCCCTTCGCCAAATACTTTGTGGTTTGTCGGTTTCCCTCGGCGAAGGTCATCATTGTCCATTGCAGGCAAGTCATCATGAATCAAAGAATAGGTATGAACCATCTCAAGGGCAGCCGCCACTTCGTAATGCTCTTTTTTTAGCTCCACACCTAAAAAGTCCAACGTTGCAAGAAAAAGTAACGGTCTGATGCGTTTGCCTCCAGCAGAAACAGAATAGTCCATCGCTTCCCACAAACTCTGCTCAGTAGTAACTTTCTGAAGAAAATCTCTCATCACCTGATTGACTTTAGGTAAATGAGCAGAAGAAAAATCTGCCAAACTCTGATTACTCATCCATTGGCTCCCTTTCTTCGAAAATAATCTCTTCATCATTTTCATTCATGATTTTAGTTAACACTTCTTCTGCATCAGTTAATTTTTTTTGACAAAATTGGCTGAGTTCAATTCCCTTTTTAAAACTGGTCAACGCTTCTTCCAAAGGGATATCTCCTTTTTCTAATTCTTTGACGATTCCCTCTAACTGCTCCAAAGCGGCTTCAAAGGACTGTTCTGTTCTGCTTACTGCCATCTTTTATCCCTCTTTTTTCTCTTCTATAGTTAACACTTTTGCCTCAGCTACGCCATCAGAAAAATGGATATTAATAAGACTGTCTGGCGTTAGTTGCGTAACGGAGTGAATGATTTTCTTTTCTTCAGTCACATAACCGTACCCGCGGCTCATTATTTTCAGCGGACTTAATAAGTCGAGTTCACTGGTGGCTTGCAATAAATCTTTCCGGCTTTTCTCGTATCTTCGGCTGATTTCTGCCAGCAGTTGTTTTTTCGTAAAATCTAATTGCTGCTGAGACTGAACTATTTGATTTCTAGGCTGTGTCATCAGCAATCGTTGGGCAGTATCATCAAGCCTCTTCTGTTTATCATCCAACACTGCTTTACTGTTCTGTTGAAATTGCTGTAACATACGATCTAATTTTAAAGTCACGCTTTCGTACAAACGATGAGGCTGTTTAAAAACATATGAATCCATCGGACGTAATAAACGCTGCTGCTTATGTCTTATCTGACCGATAAATGCCTGCAGCAAACGGTTTTCTTTTTCTTTGATTTTCAGTAATTCTTCCGACAGGTTAGGCACTGATAATTCTGCTGCCGCAGTGGGCGTAGCCGCTCTGACATCTGCTACCAAGTCAGCTATTGTTGTATCCGTTTCATGGCCAACAGATGAAATCACAGGAACTTCCGCTCCAGCAATCGCACGAGCTACCCTTTCTTCATTAAAAGGCCATAAATCTTCGATAGACCCGCCCCCGCGAGCGATGATTAACGTGTCAAAGTTACCTAACTTCTCAACTTTGTAGATATTTTCTACAATGCTCTGAGCCGCTCTATCCCCTTGGACAAGCGTGGGGAAAACCACCAGTTCAACAATCGGATATCTTCGCTTGACTGTCGTCATGATATCACGAACGACTGCCCCGCTTGGACTTGTGATGACGGCAATCCGTTTAGGAAATTTAGGCAAACTTTTTTTAGGCACAGAAAATAGCCCTTCTTTTGCCAGCTTTTCTTTCATTTCTGCCAGAGCTTGATATAAGGCGCCAATGCCGTCAGGTTCCATATGTTCCACATAGATTTGGTATTGCCCGCTGGCCTCATACAAAGAAACTCTGCCGATCACTAAGACTTTCATGCCTTCTTTAGGCTGAAACTTTAACTTTTGAAAAGCACCCTTAAACATAATTGCTGAAATTTTGGCTTTTTCATCTTTTAAAGAAAAATATTGATGGGCATTTGGCCGAAGTCGGAAATTTGACAATTCTCCTGTCAAATATATCCTTTGCAAATAAGGGTCCTGATCAAATTTATATTTTAAATATTTGGTAAGTGCTGTTACAGTTAAATATTGATTTTCAGACAAAGTGTCACCTCTTACTTATATTGATCCACAATTTGTTTCATAAACATGGTCAAGCCTAAAGGAGAGATGCCTCCTTTAACTAAACTAAGGTACCCTGCTTTTCCCATTACTGCGTCACTGTCCACATCTCCGGATAAATTCCCAGACTCATCCGTACTCATGCCAATATCCACAACAACGGCGCCTTCTTTGATATAGTCTCCGTTGATGAAGCGAGGTTTCCCTACGGCTGATATCACAATATCCGCTTGAGAGGCAATTTTTTCCGGTTCTTTTGAACGTGAGTGAAGGACTGTCACTGTGGCATTTTCTTTTAGCAACAAGGGAATAAGTGGTTTTCCCACAACTTTTCCTCTGCCAAAAACAACTACATGTTTCCCATTTATCGGAATATCATAAGCTTTTAATAATGCAATCGCCGCTAAAGGAGTTGGGGGCACCAGTCCTTTTTCACCCAGTAATAATTTCCCCTGATTGATCGGATGAAAACCTTCCATATCCTTATCGGGAGCCATAGCAAGTCTTAAAGAAAACTCATCTAAAGAATCAGGGATTTCTCCATCTAAAACCAATCCTGAAATTTTCTGATTTTGACTAAACGCTGTCATGATTTCATGACTATCGGCGGGAGAAATCAAGTGGTAGTCATAGACAATGCCCAGTTTATCTGCTAATTTTTTTCTGCGCTTATACAAAAAGGAAGGAGTCTCGTGAAACCCTAGCGTTACCACGCGAATATCTTCTGCAGCCTCTGATACTTTTCGTTTTAGTCCGTCTTGTAATTCAGCTGAAATTTTTTTACCATCCATGATAACTGTCATGTTTCAACTCCCCTTTCGGTAGGCATATATTTCCATTTTATCATAGTTCATAGACGCAGGAAAGAAATCAAAAAGCCCAGAAAGTCTTTTTGATTTTCCGAGCTTTTACTGATTTACAATATTCGACAAAACGCCATTGACAAATTTTCTTGACTGATCATCGCTGTAAATTTTTGTTAGTTCAAGAGCTTCATTTAACGCAACAATATTAGGTGTCTTTTCTTCATAAAGCATTTCATAAATTGCGATACGCATGATAATTAAATCTGTTTTAGCAATTCTGGAAATACTCCATTTTTTTAAGTTTTCTTTGATTTTCTGGTCAATCTCCGCTTGATGTTCAATGACTCCCGACACAAGGGTTTCTAGATACGAAGGGATAAAATTTTCTCGATCCGTATCCAACAAGTCTTCCTCACCAAATGTCAGGGCATAGTCGATCGCAGCTTCTTTCGTTAATTCTTGATGAAAATCGAAAGGATAAAGAGCCTGCAGAGCCTTCACTCTAATCTCACGACGGGTCAACTCCACACTATTCATCCTCTTCCAGTTGTAGTAATTCTTCCAACGATGGCGCAGTCATTTTTTCAGGAATTACTGCCAGCACATGAACATTGACCTCCAACAAATCCAAATCTGTCATGTACAGCACCTGCTGTCTGACTTTTTCTTGCATTTCCAAGGCTACTTTCGGAACCGAAACACCATAGTTCAAATAGCAGTATAAATCAACTTTTATTCCTTCATCCACAATGTTGAGGAACACGCCCTTGCCATGAGCCTTTTTTCCAAGAAGTTCATTCACATTGGAAGCTAAGTTACCGCGCATTCCGTAAACACCTTCAACTTTTGCCGCAGCAATACCAATAATGACTTCTAGAACTTCAGGAGCAATCACAATTTCACCGCCTGAATTTTCTTCCATATTTTCCAATATCAGTTCTGAATTTTGTACCATCTTACTATCTCCTTCCTGGAATGAAATGATTAGGCTCTTGATGAATAAGAACCATCTTCAGTATTAATAACTAGTTTGTCTCCCTGATTGACGAAAAACGGTACTTGCACAACCAATCCTGTTTCCATTTTGGCTGGTTTTGATCCTCCGGAAGCCGTGTCCCCTTTAATGCCGGGTTCAGTCTCAGCCACTTCCAGTATGACAGTATTAGGAAGAGAAACACCAATCGTCTCAGTTCCGTACATAATAATGTTGCAAATGCTGTTTTCCAGCAGATAATTCAACTCATCTTCAATCAATTCAGTGGGCAACTCTATTTGTTCATAGCTTTCCGTATCCATAAAAACATGACTATCGCCACTAACATATAAATACTGCATTTTTTTATTGTCGATTTGTGCACGACTGACTTTTTCACCAGCTCGAAAAGTTTTTTCTTGCACATTGCCATTTCGCAAGTTTTTCAACTTTGTTCGAACAAATGCTGCACCTTTACCCGGCTTTACGTGTTGAAAATCCATCACACGCCAGATGCCCCCATCAAACTCAATTGTCAAACCTGTTCTTAAATCATTCACTGAAATCATATTCGTCCTCCTAAGTTTTCCTGTTACTTATAAAATAATTAATTCTTTTGATGAATGCGTCAAGAGCTCAACGCCCGACTCTGTCACCAATAAATCATCTTCGATTCTTACGCCGCCAACTTCTGGATAATAAAGACCTGGTTCATTTGTAATCACATTCCCCGGTACAAAAGTTTTTTCAGCTAATCTTGAAACATTAGGCCCTTCATGTATTTCCAAACCAATTCCGTGCCCTGTTGAATGACCGAAAGCTTCTGCATGTCCTTTTGAAGCAAAATAATTTCTAGCTACACCATCTAACTGGACACCTGTCATTCCCGGTTTAGCAGCTTCTATGACCATCAATTGGGCATCTAGCACCAACTGATGAAGTTCCTTTAATTTTTCTGTCGGCTCCCCTAAGGCAATTGTACGTGTCATATCTGAAACGTAGCCCTCATAGTAGCAGCCATAGTCCAATGTAATCAAATCACCTTTTTGGATTGTTTTCTTACTTGCTACCCCATGAGGCATCGCAGAACGCACACCGCTGGCTACAATCGTATCAAAAGAAACTCCTGAGGCTCCAAGAGAACGCATAAAGAAGTCCAATTCATTAGCCACAGTAAGCTCTGTCATCCCCGGCTCGATAAAATCTAAAATGTGTTCGAAGGCTTGGTCAGCAATTTCACAGGCCTTCTTAATCACAAGAATTTCAGACGGTTCTTTTACTTCCCGCAACTCTTCAATAATGCCTTTAACCGGCAGCAAATCGCAAGCTAATAATTCTGATAGCACTTGATAAGTCCCATAAGTTACAAAGGTCTCTTCAAAAGCAAGAGAAGTTAAACTGTCTTGATCAACGATTGTTTTGACCTCATCATAAATCGGCCCAATATTTTGAATGATTTCGTAGCCTTCACACTCTTCGGCTGCTTGTTCAGTATAGCGAAAATCAGTCACAAAATAAGCTTTGTTCATGGTTATCAGCGCCAATCCAGTGGTACCGGTAAAACCAGAAACATAACGCAAATTATACGGGCTGGTCACTAAAAATGAAGATATGCTTTGTTCTTTCATCTTGTCTCTTAATTTGTCTACACGATGTCTCATGATGAAACCTTCCTTCTAAAAAACTAATACCATGGTCATTATACCAAAGTAACGAAAAGATTGAAACAATAGACTTTACTAAATCCTTGTACACACTTTGCTATGTTGCTATACTGATTAAAAGCATGGGAGGGCTTACTTTAATGAAAACAATCGGATTAATCGGAGGAATGAGCTGGGAAAGTACTCTCACTTATTATAAATTGATCAACGAGGGGGTCAGGAAAAGACTAGGAGGCCTACACTCAGCGAAATGCCTGCTGAACAGTGTTGATTTTGAGGAAATCGAGCACCTTCAATCGACAAATCAATGGGGGAAAGCGGTGGGGATTTTAGGAGAAGCGGCACAGTCTTTAGAAAAAGGCGGAGCTGATTTTATTATCCTTTGTACCAACACGATGCACAAAATTTTTGATGAACTAACCCCACTAGTTTCCATTCCCTTTATTCATATTTCTGATGCAACAGCGGACACTCTTAATGAAAAGAGCATAAAGAACGCTCTTCTCTTGGGAACTAAATACACGATGACAGAAGATTTTATAAAACATCGGCTGAATTCTTCCGGAATCGACATACTTATCCCTAACACATCTGAAATAGAAGAAATCAACCGAATTATTTTTGAGGAGCTATGCATGGGCAAGATTGCTACTGAATCGAAAAAATATTTACTTGAAGTCATTGCGCGTTTTCAACAAAAAAATATTCAATCTGTCATACTAGGCTGTACAGAAATCGGCTTACTTATCAATCAATCCGATTGTGAGATTCCAGTGCTTGACACCACTGTTGTTCATTCTGAAAAAGCAGTTGACTTTTCTTTAAGCTAATACTTAATTAAAATCAGACTTGCTTTAAAGATCGTTCCTGTTTATCCTGCTAAAAATTTCATACAAAGAGAAGAAGTCACCACACGCGTGATGACTTCTTCTTTTTCTATAATATTCTTTTAAGTCAGATTACTGTCTCTCAACGACTTTTTCAAAAGTTGGTGCGTTGGCGATTGTGTCTATAACAGGACACGTCTTTTCGATAAAATCCACGAAAGAATTGATTTCTTCTTCCGTATTGTCCGCCTTGATTTGATAAGTTGTTTTGATATTGAACAACCCGATTTTAGCTTCAGGATTTTTACCTGAAAACCCGTCTGTGTCAATATCTCCTTCCACTTTTATCACAATGTCTTCAAGGGCAATTTTTTTAACTCGACAAAAACTTCTGGCAACGATGACTTTGCAACCGCCAATAGCGGAAAGCAAAGCTTCCACAGGATTCATCCCCTCATTTGTTCCCCCTAAATTTTTAGGTTCATCCATCACAAACTCAAACTCTCTGACCTTGCTAACAGTCTTCAGTCCCTTAACCGATTGTACTGTAGCACTCAACCTTTCTTTGGGCATTACTACCCCTCCTTATTAATGTGTTGAATCTAGCTTAGCACATGGTGAAAACGTTAACAAACTTTTCCGAGTTTTTTCATCAAAAATTAATTTTTATACGTTTGTTTATTTTAATGTTGCTGTTGAACTTTATTAGAGTAAAACAGCTCTCCAAAATCCTTGATTTTGAAGAGCTGACAGTGCAGAAAATATCTATTTTAATTTTTTGCGGTCTTATTAAATTTATTCGTCAAAACAATCATCGACAACGCACACGCAAGACTCCCGGCAATCAACGCAATAAGGAAGTATAAGACATTGTTGATTGCATTAGGTATTAGCGCTAGAAAAAGACCGCCGTGGGGAGCAGTAATTTCTAATCCTAGAGAAAATGATACCAAGGAACCTACAAATCCGCCAATCATGAAAGAAGGCACTGAGCTTTTTGGTTTAGCAATCAAGAAAGGAATAGCACCTTCAGTAATAAAACTCATACCAAGAATCAATGCTGTTTTTCCTGCTTCTCTCTCTTCCAACTCAAAAAGTTTTGGCCGGATGAGTGTTGCTAAAGCCATACCGATTGGGGGAACCATCCCTATAACCATGATCGCACCCATCGGTCCATAAATTTTTTCTGAGAGCGCAGCTAATCCAAAAGAGTAAACCATTTTGGAAATAGGTCCGCCTAAATCGAAATACAATAAACTAAATACTAGAGAAAGAACGACAATGCCTGTATTATTATCTGATAAACTAGACAAAAAGTTCATAACAATTTCTTGTAAATAAGCAATAGGTGTCCCAATAACGAAAATAGTAACAAGTCCTACAATCAACGTAGTAACAACGGGAATAAAAACAATTGTTTTCAATCCTTGAATACTTTTAGGGAAAGGTAGTTTTCTATTAATAAATAGAGCGAGATAACCAGCTAAATAACCTGCAACCAAAGCCCCAAAAAATCCTGAACCAGTATTATGTGCCACTAAGCCGGCGATAATCCCTGGAGCAAAACCTGGCTTATCAGCAATATCATAGGCAATAAATCCAGCTAAAACTGGAAACATCAACGTAAACGCTGAAACATTCCCAATTTGAAATAAAGCCCAAGGTAATGTCCCTTCATTTTCAAAAGCTGTAATACCGAATGAGAAAGAAAGAGCAATCAATATCCCACCAGCAACTACAATAGGAATCATTGATGAAACACCGCTTAACATATGTTGATAGAAAGACTTAGTTTTGTTCTGACTACTTTGCGAACTGCCTATTTCAGCACTTTCCGTTGAATGCGATGCCATTTTAAATGTTCCTTTTTTATCGATCGCATCTTCAATAACATGCAATCCTTCTTTAATGGCTTTCCCAGGAGAGATTTTTAAAACATCTTTTCCGGCAAAGCGGCTTTCATCAATTCCTTTTTCAATCGCCAGTATCACTGCATCCGCTCCAGCAATTTGCTCAGCAGTTAATTGATGCTCCACCCCTCCAGCGCCTTGGGTCTCAACATTAATCTGAACTCCTAGTTTTTCAGCAGCTGTGTATAACGATTTTTCCGCCATGAAAGTATGGGCAATTCCTGTTGTACAAGCTGTTACCGCCACAATTTTTTTAGCAGAGGCATGAGTTGGTACTTGATGGGAGCTTTCTTTTTTTTGATTTTGAATAAATGCTACTATTTCATTGGGATCATCCTCCGAATCAATCACCTTGCGAAAACCTTCATCCAGTAAAAGGACAGAAATATCACTCAAAATTTTAACTTGATTATTTCTTAGGTCATTAGGAATGGCCAACATGAAAACATGTTTGATTGGCTGATCATCTAAAGCTTCGTAACTGATAGGAGAAGCCAATCTATAGTATAGAACAAACGGTTTTTCAACTGTTTCTGATACACCGTGAGGAATAGCAACACCATCCCCAATAGCAGTAGGTGATTGTGCATCTCTTTCTTGCAGAGCTGTCATAAACTTGCTCTCATCTTTTATCGCACCAAACCCTTTTAAATCATTAGCCATTTTCTGATACAAATCTTCTTTGTCCTTAACAGTCATATCTAATTTTATAGCATCTTTATTAAATATATCCAATAGCTTCATGAATTTATCCTCCCTTTTTATCTTGTTTGAAATACGTCATAGTAGTGTGATAGACAATTATAAAGTCCATTAGCAAAATGATCGTTTATCTCAAATATATTTTGTGAGTCGTGTTTATTTATTTCATCCATCCCCGCAGTAACTAAATCCGTGAAAATATTTATTTTTGAAATCCCATTTACTGCACAACGATTGAGGTTTGCATCTCCACTAGATGAACCGCCATGTAAAACAAGAGGAGTATCTATTTGAGTTCTGATACTTTGCAAGGTGTCAAAACTTATTTTTGGTTCGCCCTTATATGCGCCATGGGCAGTACCAATGGAAATTGCTAAAGAATCAACATTGGTCAGTTCAATAAACCTTTTCGCTTCTTCAACTTCGGTATAGATTGAATCTGTATGTGTATGGTTTTCATAATTTTCACCAGCTCCAACATGACCGATTTCCGCTTCAACCACTACACCTACGGCATGAGCTGCTTTTACGATTTCTTTTGTCCTTCTCACATTTTCATCAAAACTTTCACTTGACGCATCAATCATGACAGAAGTAAAGCCATTTTTAATCGCTTTCATAATCGTGTCATAAGTCATCCCATGGTCTAAATGTAACACGACAGGCACATTTGCTTTTTGGGCATGATACTTTCCAAGTAAGGCAGCTTCTTCTATCTCCATAAACTCTGTATGAACTTCTGCAAAACAAGCTAAAAGTGGTAATTTCTTTTCTTCAGCACATTTTACGTACGTCTTCAATGACAAATCATTCACAAAATTCGGAGCAGGAATAGCATAATTTCCTTTCTGGGCCTGTTCAAACAACTCTTTACTCGTAACTAACATAATAAAAAACCTCCAATCAACGTTAAATACACTTTAACACAAACGACAAAATAAGTCAATTATCGAGTAAAAACGAGCTAGATTGAACGGATAAAATAAAATCGCATTCATTTTATTTTATAGGATTTACATGGTATAATCATGATTGAAACTATTTTAGAAGAGGTGTTGTTATGCTTGAAGTAGAACGACATATTGCTATTGTTAACAAACTGACAAAGGATAAAACAGTGACAGTCAATGAGTTGGCTGCCATGTTAGATGTTGCAAAAACCACTATCAGAAAAGATCTAACTGAATTAGAAAAGAGTGGCGTTTTAACTCGAATACATGGCGGGGCAGTATTAAAAGATGAATATTTAGTGCAAACTGACTATGATGAGAAAAAAATGCAAGATTTTGATAGAAAAGTGTTGATTGCTCAAAAAGCATTAAATTTAATACCGGACAACGCTTCTATCGCCCTGAATACTAGCACGATAACTTCCTTGATTGCTGAATATTTGCCAAATAACCAATATACAGTCGTTACAAATTCTCTGGATATTTTAAATATCCTAGCAAAAAAAGATAACATCAATCTTATCAGTTCAGGCGGAAACTTTATTACTAAACACCGTTCATTTGAGGGACCTGTTGCTGTGGGGGGGTTTGCTAATTTCTCTTATAACGTTTCTTTTATAGGTGCTAACGGTATTCACCACGAACAAGGAATATCCACAAAAACTTTTTTAGAAGCTGAAGCAAAAAAGACAATTCTCAGAAATTCTATAGCAAGTTATGTTGTAGCTGAAGAAAAAAAATTTGATCGTATCGGATTAATCAAAGTCTCAGATTTTTCTGATATTACTGGTATCGTTACAGACAGCCCAATGGAGAACGATAAATTAAAAAAATATCAAGAGAAAACTGAAATCATCTTCCCTAATATTGTATCGGCTGAAGTGAACTAAAAAAATGATTAAGCAGTCTTGTTTGGCCTTTAAAACTTTTATTATGTAAAATCAAAAATCCAAATAGACCTTTCTAAGAGTTTCACTTCCATAATATTTTAAAGGTCAACTTATGATAGTTTAACAAAGCACATTTCATTACTATTGCCTTAGATGCATTAGTAGCAAAATGTGCTTATTTACGCCTATCTTTCATAAAAACAAAAAAACTCCAGTTCCAATGATCTACAAGGAAACCGAAGAATAAAAAGTATTTCAGTATGATGTTTTTTTCAAAAAATTGTGTTGCCTCAAGACAAAGAAACCATCCCTTGTCCATCACTTATTTCTTCTTGAATTTTGCTTTTAACCCTCTTTGAATTACTTCAAAAAAACCTAACGATTGAACCATGCGACTCGGTTCAACATATTTTCTTACTGCTCTCAGTACATCTTTTGGTTTTTTCGAGGCAAACGTATAGGTGCCGTTTTTCTTTGTTTGAATAGCATATCGAGGAATCCATTTGCCTTTAAAGAGCACTGACGCAAGGACATAATCAACTTCTTCCCAAGGTATTTGAATGAACTTACGCGTATCACGTGCATGATAAAATTCAAACCCTTTATCCCCAATCATGATTTTCCCATAATCGGTCAGCCCTGTATAGGCGGTCCCATCAATAACCAAATCAACTTTTGTGTTAAGCGATTCTACCATTGTATCTGCCCCATTCCTAAAATCTCTAGTCATATAGAGTATAAACTTTTTCTACCAAATAGGCTAATAAAAAAAGCCTGGCACTAAGTCCAGGCTATGCGAATCAATTATAGCAATCCGATAACGTGTCCAACGATTCCGACTACGAATAGTCCAAGAATAATAACAATTGGAGACACTTTTTTCTTCAATAGCCACATGCATAGAAGCGTCAACAACAATGGGACTAAACCAGGAATCAATTCATCCAAGTTATTTTGCAATGACGTAACTTTAATTGGCGATAATGCCAAACCGGAATTCACTTGCTCGAAAGCTTTCTGAAGTCCTTCGCCCGTCATCGGTATTTTATCCCATTCGATATAAGCCCCTTGGTCTAGCTGAACTCTGGATACGATCGGCTGGAAGTTGATAGATACCCACCGTTGTACCAACGCCGCTAAAACGAACATCCCTAAGATTGAAGCTCCTTTAGTAACATCTTGCAACAAGCCGCCTGAAAGGTCTTCAGTAATTTTAGAACCTGCTCTGTAACCAAATTCTTGTGTGTACCACATGAATGCCCAACGAATAACGTTCCATGCCACAAAGAAGATGATTGGTCCAAGAACGCTGCCGCCCATAGCTAGAGAAGCACCTAATGCTCCAAGCATTGGTCTAACTGTAAACCAGAAGACCGGGTCTCCAACACCAGCTAACGGTCCCATCATACCAACCTTTACCCCTTGAATTGCCACGTCATCAACTGGTGCACCATTGGCACGATCTTCTTCAAGTGCCAAGGTTACTCCAAGAATTGGTGAAGCAATATATGGGTGAGTATTAAAGAATTCCAAGTGACGTTTCAAAGCAGCTGAACGATCTTCTTTAGATTTATATAATTTTTTAATTGCTGGAATCATTGCAAAGCACCAGCCGCCGTTTTGCATACGCTCATAGTTCCATGAACCTTGAATAAATGTCGAACGCCATGCCACAGACAGCCGATCTTTTTTTGTTAACTCTATTTTTTCTGCCATCTCTATTCTCCTCCTTCAAAATTAATAGTCATTGAGTATGCTATCTAACGGATCACCATGACCGCCTCCGCCGCCAGAAGTGCCGCCCATTTTAGATAAATTCAAGTAAATTAGAGCAAGCGCAACACCTAGTACCCCTAGACCAATCAAAGTGATTTCTGTAATTGCTGCTACAACAAATCCGATAGCGAAAAATGGCCAAACTTCTTTTGTCGCCATCATATTGATAACCATTGCGTAACCTACCGCAACTACCATACCACCGCCAATAGCCATACCGTCTGTTAGCCAAGCTGGCATAGCTGCCAACGCTCCTTGAACTACATCTGCTGGAATAAACAATAGAGCACCTGCCGGGATGGCAATTCTCAGACCCTGCATAACAACTGCGAGAATATGCCAAAGCTCAACTTTTTTATAATCTCCTTCTTCTGCTGCACTATCCATAATATGAACAACTGGTACAGCAAGCGTACGAACGACCATTGTCAACACCAATCCAGCTACTGCAAGAGGAACAGCAATAGCAATCGCTGTGGAAATATCGCCTTTTGTAAAGCCTGTTTTCCCTTCAAGACCTAAAACTAAAATAATTGCTGATGCCACTGATGCCAATGCCGCATCCGGAGCAACTGCTGCTCCAATATTTGCCCAACCAAGAGCAATCATCTGAAGAGAACCGCCCAAAACGACTCCTGCTTCCAAATGTCCAGTAACTAAACCAATCAGAGTACAAGCTACTAATGGCTGATGAAACTGAAACTCATCCAGAATACCTTCCATACCAGCTAAAAAAGCTACAAGTACGACTAGAATTATTGTTACTATATTCATGATAAACCTCCTATTGTTGTTGATTTTGTAGTATTATTTAACATTACCTAATTCATTCTTTGCTTTGTTAAGTATCTCATCCATGTTATCTTTGGCATCATTCGGCACTTTACGTACATCGAAAGTGATACCTTTAGCCTTCATTTGTTCAAAAGACTCTACGTCTTCATGTCCCATAGACAACACTTTACTCACCACGACTTTACCTACTGAGTGAGCCATTGAACCGACGTTTACTTCTTTGATGTCTACGCCGCCTTCCACTACTGTCATAACATCTTGCGGATTTTCAAACAGCAGCAAAGCCTTAGTTCCGCCAAATCGAGGATCTTTGTAAATCTCAATCATCTTTTTGATTGGAATAACATTGGCTTTAACACCTGGGGGCGCCGCTTGTTCAATCAATTTTTTCCTCATATCATCTTTGGCAACATCATCAGAAACAACGATAATACGGTTAGGTCCAACAGATTTTGTCCATGCTGTGGAAACTTGTCCGTGCAAAAGACGTGAATCGACACGAGTCAAAACGATTTTCAGTTTGCCGTCACCCACAACTGTTCCTGGCGGCAATGCCCCCTTAGGTTGTGAATCTTCCACAGCAGCAGCTGCTGGCGTTGCCGGCTCTAATGATTCAGGTTTGACTTTCACACCATCTTTCGCCACATCAATGATATGAGTAGCAATCTCATGTGCAGAATCCATAGACAAGCGCGAAGCAAACGTTTCAATCAACATAGGCAAATTAAGTCCACTGACAACTGCCCATTTGTCTTCGTTGCCGCTAAGCAAGTGGTTAGCCTGATTAAATGGAGTCCCTCCCCACATATCAACTAAAAACAGCACTTGGTTGTCTTCACCAAATGATGCAATAGCATCTTCGATTTTTTTCCTCAAATCTTCAGGACCCTCACTAGGCATTAACGTCACAGCCGCTACTTTTTCTTGTTCCCCAAAGATCATTGTGCCGGATTGTAAAATTCCTTCAGCAAATTCTCCGTGGCTCGCTAGAATAATCCCTACCATTCTTTCTCCCTCCTACAATTTTCTCAGTCTTACTTAACTTAAAGTTTTCGGCAAATCGTTACAGAAGTTTAATAAATTAAAATAATTTCTTTTTGCGAATCAACTCCATTAGATCTTGCTTGTTGTCAGCAATCACTTTACGAGTCTCTATCTCAATTCCTCTGTCCGATAAATAATAAAAAGCTTCTACATCCTTTTCATCTACTGCCACAAAATTAGAAACCATCTTTTTTCCGTTCGTGTAGCTCATCCCCCCTACATTAACAGACGTTAGCACGACCCCGCCTTCGACTACTTGAACAACTTCCAGCGGATTCGTGAACAGCAACATGACTCTAACATTCATGAATAACGGGTGATTAAAATTTTCAATTAACTTTTCAGGTGTGATCACATGAACTTTAATTCCGGGCGGTGCCGCCTGCATTAACATAGTCTTGCGCATGGGATTTTGAGTGACCTCACGGCCGACGACCAAAATCCTTTCTATATTAAGCATCTTTACCCAGACAGTTGCTACTTGCCCATGGATCAATCGATCATCAATCCGAGCTAATTGAATTTGCATTTTTTTCACCTGCTTTTGCTTTAAACTTTAAGTTAACCAACACCACCTTAATATAAGCAACTATCATGCCAACCTTAGTGTGTTGTCATAGAATGCGTATATCATCACAATCACAAATAAAAACAACACACTCGTTAGTGTGTTGTTTTTATCGATACACTAGATTTCGCTAGTGTGTTTTTTATATTTTGAATTGTATAAAAAATTTCTTCTTCAGAAAATTGGAGTGAAAAAATTTCCTCTAGTTCACGGATTTCTCTCACAACAATATCATACAGTTTTGTTTCTTTTTCAGCATTGACTTGCTCTGTTTCTGCACTTAAACTCTCATGCCTGGCTGCACGTTCCAATACTCCTGCCATGTGCATGACCACATTAATATAAGAGCTGTGGCTGGCTTGCGGAACGAAATATGCGTTGACTCTATCTGTAAATCCCCATAACGGATCAATGACTTTTGCCGGATTAATAAATGTAAAATAGCTTTCGAGTCCTTCTTGACAAAGTTTTCGTGCTTCTGACTCATTAATTTCTACTGATGTTAATTCAACAGTTTCTGTCAGCAGCAAATCCTGCAGCTCTTCCACTGCTTTGCCGGATAATAATGCCTCTAAAGAAAAATATGGAATGTCAATATCAGGGTCCACCAACCCTGTGATGGCAATTAAGTCATAGTCCGAACGAATTTGATTTAATGTTTCTAACATATTAATGACTGAAATCGGCAAGATCGTTAAATCTTCTTGATAATAATCTCCCAGTTGTTCGCTAATAATCGATTTCATCCGCTCAGCTGCTCCTTTACCAGAAGCACAAATCGCAACAATGGCTTTGTTTTTGCCTGATGCTATGTGCTTAGCAGCGATGGCAGTTTTTTCTTCACGCTTGACTTGGCTGTAACCGTAAAAATTTTTCAAGGAATCGAACAGACGATTTAAATCTGTATCGATCAGTTTTGTTTTTCTGGCCGCTTCTAACACGAGAGCGGTAGTGACCATGTCGATGGTTTTAACTTTTAGACCGGTTCGATGCATAATCTCTTCTTCAAAAGTAAAAAGGGAACCCATATCTACCAGTAATAAAATCCCACTTTTAGAGCGGACCTTTTCAGCAGCGGCAACCATCAGCTCCAGAGCTTCCTTCGGCGGCATATCCACCGGCATATCTACGGCGGCGATATTCTCATTGCCAAAAAGCTGCATAGCCACTTGGGCCATACTGGAAGCCGTACTCTCACCGTGGGCTGCTACCACGATACCTATCTGCTGAGTACTCTTATCTTCTTTTAAAGAAACGATCAGCAACGTCAAATAATCCGTTTCTTCCACCGGCAGTTCCACTTGATATTTTTCAGCAAGCAACTCTTTGATCATCAGCGCTACTTTGTACTCTTTGGGACACTTTCGCACGATTTCCTTGATACTTTCGTTACTTTCCAAAAGGTCTTGGGAACCATTTTCCGCCCGCCTCAGATACGCACTGATATGAAGACTCAAAGCGTAGATAAAATTCACTTGAAAATCATACTGCAGGTCTTCAATGGCGATTTCACGAATTTTTTTGGTTAATTCGATGAGTTCAGGATCAACCAATTCTACTAAATTATTCTCGGCTCCTAGGGTCAGTCCATGATTTTTATAAAACCGGCTCAAATGTTCCTGAATATCTTCCATGACAAAACCGATGATTTCTTCTTGGGGAACTCCCTCTCCTTTTAAAATAGTCGCTTTTTCACCGATCCATTCATACAAATCATAAGGCAGTTCATAAGCGTCCGGCGTTTTCGACAAATCTACCTGATTAGGAGAAATAACCATTTTAGGCTCCAAGAGCTGCGCCAACTCCATGGACATATGGCGGTTAGCGACAACTTCGGTCAGACCTTTTTTCAGCTCGCCCGGTAATCCGTCAACATCGATAATCAAATGTTCTTTGCCTAGATGATTTAAAAACCCGCGGGCACAAACTAATTGCACATGAGATTTCAACTGTCCTACATTTCCGAAAGTTACACTGCCGATAATTGCTTTGATAACGTCTGCCGTCAATATAATATCCCGCTGAATACGTTCGGCCTCAATCGCAAACATCCGAAGCGTCAAATCGATCTTTTCCCGGGGTGTTCTCTGATTGAAGTTCGGTAATTGAATGTTGATTGGTATACGGCGAATAAACGTGTTCAGAAGTGCCGATGCCGGTTCTTCTGTCGTTGCACAAATAATTCTGACATTTGCTTGACGATTTTTGGTAGTTTCACCTAAACGATTATAAGTCCCATGATCCATGAAGTAAAAAATCATTTCTTGCCCTTCTGGCGGCAAACGGTGGACTTCATCAAGAAACAACATACTGTTATCCGCTTCGTAAATCAAGCCTTCTTTTTCTTGCTCCGCTCCCGTAAAGGCGCCCTTTGCATAACCAAACAAATGACTCATCAATAATTCAGTATTATGGGAATAGTCTGCACAATTAAAAATAATCAACTGTTTGTCGTAGTCGATCAGTTTATTTTCTTGCGCGAATTCAAACATCAATTTTGCAAAATATGATTTCCCCGAACCCGTCGCTCCTGTGATCAGACAATTCAGACCCTTTGGCGGATATAATACTGCCGCTTTTGCTTGTTCCACAGAAATTTTTAAACTTTGAGAGGCACCGATCAATGATTCAAAAACACTTTGCTTCATTTCCGGTTCATACTTATTCTCATTAACCAGAATATTTTCTGCCGTAAAATTAACCATATACCTTACTGGTCTGCTGTTGCTTTTTATGACAAGCCCTTCCCTGACCAATTCATTTAAATCACGGCTGGCATTCGGGCGTTGGATATTTAATGCTTTGACAACATCTTCTGTCGTCACTCCTTTAGATTCTGCAAAATCAGTCGCTGTCAGATGGCTAGTCCGTTCCACCACAAACGTATAAACTCTATCAGATCTCTTCATCTTCTCCCTCTTTCAACTATCGGCAACTGCTTCCCCTTGCTATGCATTAATTATGGTAATTATAACAAACTTGCTTCCATTTTCCCATAATTCTTCTTACCCATCTTCCATCATTCACGCCTCAACAAAATAAATGTTATTTAAAAATAATATATAATTGGTTGTAATTTCACCATTTCACTATATTATAAGTATGAAAGGCAACTTTTTCCAGTATCATGAAGATTTACGTTTAACATATATTTTGTTATTATAATTGATATAAAGAAATTAATATCTCTATCATCTAACAAATAATAGTTTTATGAACAAAAATTATACAGGAAACAAACGTTCAATATCAAGTGTGTTTCTCGTGTTATAAACCTTTGAATACACTTAATTTGTTTTATTTTAAGAATACTTCTCATTTTTTAAATAGCCAAAAAGGAGTCACACCAATTACATGAAAATCCGAATATAAATTGTATAATTAACCGAAGGAGGTTGAATAATGTTGAACTCAATAATATTTCACCCCATTAGCAGAAAAGAAATCGCCCTTAAAGAAATCAGCGACCATGATGTATTGATTAAAGATCATATTTTCAGGCCAAAAACATGGGAGCGTCTGTCCCTTCCAAATGAAACTAAAGAAGATATTAGATTTTTTGGACTTGAATTTGAATTTAACATTATCTCAACGAAGAAAAACAAGCACCTCGACAACACGGCCATTTGCAGAAATATTTTATCATTGCTGAATGCTTCGGGTCCCCACTTTCATATCATGGTCGACAACTCTGTCAGAAATGGCATCGAAATTGTTTCGAACCCTATGAGCATCGCATACATCAGAAAAATGTTCAACTTTCCTGCAATCACAAAAGAACTGGAAAATCTAGGTCTTGTG
This sequence comes from Vagococcus elongatus, assembly GCF_003987645.1. GTDB lineage: Bacteria > Bacillota > Bacilli > Lactobacillales > Vagococcaceae > Vagococcus_A > Vagococcus_A elongatus. The sequence goes on along the minus strand of NZ_NGKA01000006.1, from coordinate 30,345 downwards.
GCATCCAACGACACCGGTTTTCATATACACGCAGGATTTAATCACACGCTAAGAGAAAGAAATCTTATTTTAAAATTATTTTCGATTTCTTATCCCCTTTGGCTGGAACTTTCCAGAAGAAAAATAGTTCGATTACAAAACCGTTATGTCTCTACAGAATTTTTTATGATGAACGAAAAGACACAAAGAAGACACGAGCATAACATCCTCTCATTGATGAAGACTGGTAATTCTTTTGTAGATTTCAACGATTTATTTTTTGATAACTATGAAGTAAAAAACAGATACAATGCAATCAATTTTTTAAATCCGGACACAGTAGAATTCAGACTGCTTAACGGCACGGTAAATCCTGAAATCATCACTGAAAGTATAGATTTTATCACCGATTTCATTGCATTGGTAGATGAAATCTCCGTCACCCGGGAGGATGATATTTTTCATCTGCACCATTTTGTTGAGAGGACAAACAGTTCTCCATTACTGAATAAAACAGTCAAGCAGATAAAAAAAACTTACAGTCTTTTGGAAAAAAATAGACTCTACTATAACTATTTCTACTTGTTGGATTGCTATTGGTACGAGAGCAGTCTGACGTTTGCCGAAGAAGGAGACTACGTAATAACGATAAAAGACTATCAGCACTACCTGACATTATTAAAGAAAATCACAGCCCTTCTTCAGCGTGGAATGGTCCTTGAAGCAAATCCAATCAAGGAGCAAGTCAATGACTTTTTACTGGCTTCGATAACGGAGGTAGTTTTAGTAGAAGACTTTGTTTTAGGCGTGATTCCCGTCATACACAACGTCTCTTATACGGAACTATCCAAAGAACATTTTCATAAAAAGTATGTCCTCTTAAAAGGCGTTAACAAAGACCTGGTCACCCCATTGCTAAAATATATCCATCGGAAAAGTTGAAAATCATCCTATTTTGATACTACGGAAAACTTTAACAACTTTTTGCTACCATCATTTGCTGCATTGGCGAGAAAATCAGCTGCACTGGAGTTTAGTTCTTATCACTATTTTCTTTGTGCAATTTTGGATGCTAAGTACCTTATCTAGAAACAGATTATTGATTGTCTAGGTGTCTTTTAATTTTAAAAAATGAAAATGTCCCATGATTCAAAAACATACATTTGATGATGATACATTTTGCAAAAAGGAGTGACTTAAACTATGATTGAAACAGACAGGTTGTTCATCCTTCCAGCTTTCAAAGAAGATATCGACACCATCCTTGCCATCGAACACGCTCCTGAGAATCGAAATTTTATTTTTAGAGGAACGAGAGAGGAACATCTGGCAGAAATTCATGACCCGTCGACAGGTATTTGTCTCATCAAAACAAAAAAGAACAGGAAAACGATTGGATTTCTCATCTTTGATTTAGACAAGGCGTCAGAAAAATTTGAATTAAGAAGGATTGCTATCGTTCCCAAAAATCAAGGGTATGGCACCGAAAGTTTAAAGGCTGTTTTCAAATATGCCTTTGAAAAGTTGGAGATGAACAAAGTCTGGCTGGATGTCTACACAGATAATTTACATGCCATCAGTTTGTATGAAAAACTCGGCATGCAAAAAGAAGGGATTCTTAGACAAAACCACAAAGACGAGTGCGGATTTTTAGATCAAGCTCTCTACTCACTGTTAAAAAATGAATATTTTGACCTTAAAAGTTCAAAAATCTCTGATTAGTAAACCCTCAGCAAATAATTTTATTGTTTTGAGAAGCAAGAATATATCATGGACCTGCGGATATGTTGCCAATGTAAAATAAGGCTAGATACACGAAAGGAGTTGTTGAACTAATGGTAAAACCGCAAGAAGTCAATAGTCCCAAAGAAAAACTTGAAGTGATAACTATTATTGAAGACGGCACCGTGACTGGCAAGGGCTATTCTTTTGCCAAAGTGAAGTGGAAAGGAAGAGATGCCCATGCTATCAGATACGATGGGGACAATGACAATGATAAAGGTTTCCCTACTAGTGGCAGAGGCTATCATCCAGCTTGGTTTATTTTGCCGGACGCTGTCGCCCACCCGTACTTAAAAGACCTTATCGCACAAAAGCATTTTGTCGAACAATTAGAAAAATATTTTTAGCAAAAGCAGCATTGGCTAAAACAAGTATTCGTCACCAGCGTTCCTAATGAGGATAAAATCATTTTTTTCGGACTTTGCTGGCAATAATCTAGGTCTTGAGCCTTTCGTTTCCAACAAAAAAAGCAGCCACACTATGTGACTGCAGAAACTTTTGTTTTATTATTGAGCTACTGGATAGACGGATACTTGTTTTTTGTCCCGTCCTTTTCTCTCGAAACGAACCACGCCGTCGATTTTAGCGTACAATGTGTCGTCGCCTCCGCGTCCAACATTTGCTCCAGGATAAATTTTAGTCCCACGCTGACGATAAAGAATAGAGCCGCCAGTTACAGTTTGTCCATCCGCTCTTTTAGCGCCTAAACGTTTAGACTGTGAATCACGTCCGTTAGCAGTTGAACCGCCACCCTTTTTAGTCGCAAAAAATTGTAAATTCATTTTTAACATGTCATCGCACCTCCGAATCCTATCTCATGCTGACCTCAATTTTAACAAATTGAGGATACTCTTCTTCTACATCCTGTAATCCAAGTAAAAGATTTTCCAAGAGAACTTGTGAAATAGCAAGTTCTTTTTCTGATAAATCTTCTCTCAAAGTCACATACAAATACCCTTCATTTTCATTATCTATGTCGACCAAAGGCTCAACGTTTGATAGCGCAGCGATTCCGTTGACAGTAGAAAATGCCAGCACTGAAACTGCCGCACAAACAATGTCTTCTCCCTTAACTCCCGCTCCGGCATGACCCGAAAGCTCAAAGGAATGAACACTTTTCTTTATTCCATCCCGTTTAAAGGAACCTTTAATCATGAGACAACCTCTTTTCGAAAATGAATTATGCGTTGATCGCTTCGATCATCACTTTAGTGTATGGTTGACGATGTCCTTGTTTACGGTGGCTGTGTTTTTTAGGTTTATACTTGAAAGTTACAACTTTCTTTTGTTTGCCTTGTTTTTCTACAGTTCCTTCAACAGTTGCACCTTCTACAAAGGGAGTTCCAACTTTCGTTTCTTCTCCGCTTACTAAGATGACCTCATCAAAAACAACTTTTTCTCCAACCGCTACGTCCACTTTTTCAACGTATACTGCTTGGCCAACCTCAACTTTAAGTTGTTTTCCGCCCGTTTTTACAATTGCATACATGCTTGTAAAGCACCTCCTTATTATTAAACTTAGACTCGCCATCGTAAGTGACTATTTCCAAAGAAATAATACTTAGACTTATTCTGTGCGGTTGTAGTTGTGGTGCCCACAATTACAACATTAAAATTGTACCAAAAAAGAGAAGCTAGGTCAACTAACTTCTCTAAATAAACACCAACTAGTCTTCGACGACAAAAAACTCTGTCAATCCAACATCTTCAATAAATTCCGACATTAAAATCTTTTTTAGATTATTTGCCATATAATGGGTCGCATAAATCTTCCCTTGAGAAATCCAACCATCTACATAGCCCAACAAAGTGTACATCAGATAGTTAAGTAAAATCTCTTTTGGAATTTTACCATCAGCGATTCCGGCAGCTTCTTTATAGTCATCAATGCATGTCATCAATGAATATTCTAACAACTGTCTGTAATCAAAAGCGTCTTCATCTTTCAGCAAAGCATCAAAAAATTCCGGATGTTCTTCCACAAACTCCAGCATCCGATTCAGCGAGAAATACTTAGTATCCTGTCCTTCTTTCTCGATCATCGTAGCTGCAAACAACTCTGATACTAATTGCTCCATCATTGCCGTGACAAATGTATCCTTGTCTTTGTAATGCAAATAAAACGTTCCCCTGGTCACCTCTGCCGTCTGTGTCAAGTCCTTAATATTAAAATTACTCAGCGATTGAACAGATAACAGTTTAAGAAAGGCGCCCTTCAATTTCCTTCGAGTTTTTAAAACTCGTGGATCGATTTTTCCTTCCATGTGTAGTCTTCCTCTTCCCTTTCCCTTATGATGTTTTCCCCTCAACATCCCCAAATATTGTTAAGAACAATTTCTAGTGTATCTATTTTTTCAAAATTTGTCCATTTATATCATCATTTTGTCTGCTGAGACCGCGAAAAAAATTTTATTTTACACGAAGAAAGAAAACAGGACCACTTAATTATTCTTAAGCAGCTAAACTTTTGGAAAAGAACCCGAAAACAGTTGACATAGTTAACTAGATTCACTATAATAATCTATGTTGTTCAATTTTGTCATAGTAGCTCAGCTGGATAGAGCATTCGCCTTCTAAGCGAACGGTCGGGGGTTCGAATCCCTCCTATGACGTCTGATAAACACAGAAAGGCACCAAGGTTAATATAACATCCTTGGTGTCTTTATTTTAGTTAATTTTATTGAAAAAAGCAAAGAAAACGCTCGCAAACCGCTTTTTATAGCACACCTTATTTTTAGCTAAAAAAAATTATATAATCTTTTTTTAGCAATACCCCTTTGACTTGTGTCTCTTTTAACTTTGAATCTTTAGATGATTTGTACATCCTAAAAAAATATCAACGTTTTTTATTAAAATAAAAGAGAGTTTACAGTTCAACCTCATCTTGTTCTTTTGTCACTAAAAGTACACCATCACCAAGGGGAAGCAGACTGGTAGTTAAATCTTCATGAAGTAAAACTTTATCAAATAACAAATTTAATTTCCGGTAGATACTGCGTTGACTACGAGGAATTTCCTCAATAGGCTGCAAAATAGTGCCCGCTTGAAAGACATCATCAATCATGATGACTCCCCCCTTTTTCAACATTCTCAGACATTCCGGTAAAAAATCTATATATTTTGACTTGGCACTATCCATAAAAATAAAATCATAAGGCCCTTTTAACGTCGGCAAGATATCTGCCGCATCCCCTTCTAAAAGAGTCACTTTATCTTCAATATCTAACGTTTTAAAATTTATTTTTGCCTCCTTGATCATCACATCAAAGCGATCAATCGTGGTAATACGTGCATCTTCCGGCGCAGACTGAGCCAGCAATCCGGCAGAAAACCCTATAGCTGTGCCAATTTCTAAGATTTCTTTTGGTTTGATTTGTTGAAACAAAAATTGTAAAAAAACAACTGTTTCATGTGGAATGATCGGTACATTGCGTTGATTGGCTTCTTTTTGTATCCTTCCCAAAGGACCTGTCAACTGTTTTTGTTTTTGACGCATAAAATCTACAATTTCTTGTTTGACGACTGGCCGTTGCATCATTGGATTAAGCAAAGTGTTCACCCTTTCATAATTTGTCGCTTTATTATTATACGAAAGACTTGATCTAGAAGCAATTAAATATTAAACTTGATTTAAATCATAAAAATGGTATAGTCGAATAAAATGAATTAAAATATACTTTACTATACCTACTATCGAATTAGGTATAGCCGAAAGAGAGTCGAGAAAATGAACAGTGATAATAAAATTTCTGTCCGCTATTTAACTGAAGAGTTAGCTCATTTAAAGGCTTCCCTTGAGCTTCCAAAAGGAACAGAATATTTTATGAGTGATTTACATGGCGAGTATCACCATTTTTCTACGGTCATTCGCAGCGGTGCAGGTACTATTAAAGAAAAAATCCATTATTGTTTTTTTAATCAGCTTGATGAAAAAGCACAGACCGACCTTGAATCTCTCATTATCAATCCTGAGACCTTTTTAGAATCAGTCAGCAAGGAAGAAAAAGCAACTGAAGATTGGATTGACCTGACCATTGACCGCTTAGTCTCATTAACCAAATTTTTAAGCGGCAAGTATTCCAAAGAAAAAATCATTTCTTTGGCTTCTGAACACACTGATATTATTGATGAACTTTTATTTTCAACATCTGGCGATCCAAAAAAAATCAGCAAAAGAATTACGCGTGAAAAACTGGCGGATGAACTAATTATTACATTGAGTCAAATGATTCAAAAACTCACCATCGACCACTTGCATATTATTGGAGACATTTACGACAGAGGACCTGCCCCAGATAAAATCATCGATTTCCTCCAAAACTATCATTCTGTGGATATACAGTGGGGAAATCACGACATCACTTGGATGGGGGCCGCAAGAGGATCCAACATCTGCCTGATGAATATCATCCGTATCTGCGCTCGGTACGGTCATCTGAATATTTTAGAAAAAGCTTACGACATCAATTTGAACCCGCTCTATCATTTTGCGTTTGTTTACTATAAAGACAACCCTGCATTTGTGCCAAAAACAGAGGACGATGCCACAGTATCCCCACACCAAAAAAGCTTGATGAACCGGGTCCAGCAAGCCGCAGCGATGATTCAATTCAAGCTAGAGCATCAACTGATCAAACGTCGGCCAGAATTCAAAATGAATCACAGGCTGCTTTTCAATAACATCGACTTTGATCAATTATTAATGGAAAAAAATGGAAAAGTCTATTCTCTGGAAAACACTTGCTTTCAAACTATTTGCTCGAAGCATCCCGACGTGCTGACAACTGAAGAATTAGAGCTGGTTGCCATGCTGCGACTATCCTTTGACCAATCTGAAAAACTGCAGGAACACGTTCAATTCCTTTTGGACAAAGGCAGTATGTATCTTTGCTACAATGATAATTTGTTGCTTCACGGGTGCCTGCCACTAAACCCTGACGGCTCCTTTCAGTCAATCACGCTACAAGGGGAAAAACTATCAGGAAAAAGTCTCATCGACTTTTATGAAAAACAGGTCCGGCTATGCTGTGCCCATCCTAAAAAAGAAACGGATTTTTCTACTGACATGCTTTGGTATTTATGGGTAGGGGAATTCTCCTCGCTATTTGGAAAAAAGGAAATGACCACTTTTGAAAGATATTTTATCGCTGACAAGGGCACACATTATGAGGAAAAGAATGCTTATTATCAATTGAGAAATAATCAATCGGTATGCGAAAATATTTTAAAGGAATTCAATTTGCCTAAAGATGATGCTCATATTATTAACGGTCACACACCGATAAAAGAAGTTAAAGGAGAAAATCCCATCAAAGGAAACGGAAAATTAATAGTAATTGATGGCGGTTTTTCAAAAGCTTATCAGAAAACGACAGGCATCAGCGGTTACACGCTGATATCAAATTCTTTCGGCATGCAGTTAGTGACACATCAAAAAGGAGTGGTTCATTCCAACAAACCACAGGCTTTAATCAGACGATTAGTAGATCGTGCCAGTCGAAGAAAACTAATCAAAGACACTACGGAAGCAGAAAAACTTAATCACCAAATCAAAAAAATCAAACAACAAATAGTCACTCTAGAACAATAAACTTTCAAAACTAACACCCCCATTGAATCAGGATGATAGCTTGATTCAATGGGGGTGAATTATTCATAATGGTACTACAAGTTCATTCATTTTAATTTTTTTATGTACCAGCAATCCATGGCGCTATGCTCAGGATGTCCCAACGGTCTCGATATCTGATTAAAATCATACTGCTGATAGAGACTGTTAGCTTCTTTTAAGATATGATGGGTTTCGATATACAGGTAATCATAATCCTGACTTGCATGAGATAAGATATGATCCATCAATTGCTTTGACAACCCCTGTCCCCGTTTATCTTTTCTAACATACAATTTTTGCAATTCTCCCATGTCTGAAACGCCTTCTATCGGACCATAGCCGCCGCAGGCAACAACTTCGTCCTCATCTTCAATAACCCAAAACCGGCTTTTTGGCGTGTCCAAGTAAAATTGTGATAATTGACTTAACTGGGGATCCATGTAAGCTGTTCCCTTCATTGCCAACCCAACTTCCTTTAGAGAAGACTTGACTAACCGCTCCACCGCTTGATTATCTTTAGAAGAAATAGTTCTCAGCACCATAACATCCTCCTTCTCTTTTTCTCTAACTTTATTTTATCATTTTTACTTACTTTTTTATAGACACCTTGCGTTAATCTTTCGGGATAAATCTGTCTCTTTCTATTTATCTGTCTTTTGCGGAAAAACCGCATAAAAAAAGGATTTCCCTATTAGGAAAACCCCTCATAATGTCACAACATTCTAACACATCACAATTACTCTTGTGCGTTTTCGTCTGTAAGACCATATTTTTTGTTGAAACGATCCACACGTCCATCTGCTTGAGTGAATTTTTGACGACCTGTGTAAAAAGGATGTGAATCAGAACTGATTTCCACCCGAACTAATGGATAAGTGTTGCCATCTTCCCATTCGATTGTTTCAGTCGTATGTTTCGTTGATCCTGACAGAAATTTGTAGCCAGTGGTTGAATCCATAAATACAACTGGTTGGTATTTTGGATGAATGCCTTCTTTCATTGTTTATCTCTCCTTTGCCCTGGACCATTTGCTGAACCAGAGTTTCTATTTCTTTGCTTTCACAACATTATGATATTATCATATCTTTTTTAATTAAGCAATGATTTTATCGTAAATTAATGGCGGGTATTTTTACCAAAAGAGACATCTTTAAAGGCTTTAAACAACTCTTGATTGTTTTTTGTTCTTCTAAGAAAATTCAACAATTGTTCCGTATACTCTAACGAGTCGCCTTTCATATTGCGACGCAATTTCCAAATATCATCAAGATTTTTCTGGTCGATGAGAAGTTCTTCTTTTCTGGTACCGGACTTCTTCACATCGATGGCTGGGAAAATACGTCTTTCAGCTAATTCCCTAGAAAGATGCAGTTCCATATTCCCTGTTCCTTTAAACTCTTCATAGATCACGTCATCCATCCTGCTGCCTGTATCAATCAGAGCAGTGGAAAGAATCGTCAGACTTCCGCCCTCCTCAATATTTCGAGCAGCCCCAAAAAACTTTTTAGGACGATAGAAGGCAGCCGGATCGATCCCTCCGCTTAATGTTCTTCCGCTAGGTGGAATGACCAAGTTATAGGCTCGGGCAAGACGTGTGATGTTATCCATTAAAATAACAACATCTCGTTTGTCCTCCGCTAGTCGCATGGCACGTTCTAAAACCAACTCCGATATCCGGGTATGATTTTGCGGTTGTAAATCAAAGGTTGAGGACACCACATCGGCTTTTACACTACGCTCAATGTCTGTGACTTCTTCAGGACGCTCATCAATCAACAGAACAATCAACTCTACATCGGGATAATTAGTTGTAATGCCATTGGCGATTTCTTTTATCAAGCTTGTTTTTCCGGCTTTCGGCGGAGCAACAATCAGTCCCCGTTGACCAAAACCTACAGGAGAAAAAATATCGATCATTCGAGTGCCCAATCTGCCTGGCGTTGTTTCCAAAATCAGCTGTTCATCAGGGTAAGTCGCCGTTAGAGCAGGAAAATGTGGTCGTTCTTTTGCTTCTTCCGGATTTTTCCCGTTAACAGTTTCCACATGCATTAACCCATAATAACGTTCGGATTCTTTAGGGGGCCGGGCTTTTCCTGAAACTTTATCACCGTTCCTCAAGCCAAAACGTCTAATCTGCGAAGAAGAAATATAAATATCTTCCTGACTAGGCGAATAATTAATCGGCCGCAAGAAACCATAACCGTCTTGGGAGACGATATCCAAGATTCCCTCCATCATGAAGAAACCTTGTTTTTCCGCCTGCGCACGGATGACCGCAAGAGACAGTTCTTTTTTATTCATCTGACTGTAATAGGGGATCTTAAATTGTCTTGCATAAGCATAAATCTCTTTGAGAGTGCTGTTATCCAACTCTCCCATGGTTAAATAGTCTTTCATAAAGACTCCTTTCACTTATCGGGCTGCTGCCGCGACAACACCTTCTGTATTCCTTTTTAAATAACTTTCAAAAACGTTTTTTTCACCTTAAACAACTAAGATTTTTAAAAAACAAATCAATCTTCTTCAATCATACGAATATCTGCACCCAAATTAATCAGCTTTTCAATAATAGAATCATATCCTCGTAAAATATACTCTACATTAGTAATAGTCGTTTCTCCTTCAGCAATCAAGCCGGCCATCACAAGGCAAGCCCCAGCCCGCAAATCACTGGCAGCCACTTCTGCTCCATATAATTTTGCCGGTCCGTTCAAAATAATCATATTGCCTTCCACATGACAATCTGCTCCCATACGGGCTAATTCAGGGATATGATTGATTCGCTGCTGATAGATGGTATCTTCAATGATACTTTGGCCGGTTGCTTTTAACAATAAAGGAGTCAGAGGCTGTTGCAAATCTGTTGCAAACCCAGGATAAGGAAAGGTCTTCACATTAACGGCTTTTAATTCTTTAGCTGGATGGACGTACACGGCATCTTCGCTAATATCTAAATTCACGCCGATTTCTTGAAGTTTGGAGATGAAACTTTCGATATGTTCGTGAATCACATTGCGGATTAAGACTCCCTCGCCTGCCACAGCGGCCAAGGCAATGTATGTCCCCGCTTCAATACGGTCAGGGATAATCGAGTGTCGACACCCTGATAAGCTTTCTACACCGTCAATTCTGATTTCAGTTGTTCCAGCACCGCGGATTTTAGCGCCCATATTATTCAATAACGTCGCCACATCGATAATTTCCGGCTCTCTGGCAGCATTTTCAATTACCGTCCGCCCTTTAGCCTTGACTGCCGCCAACATAACATTAATCGTGGCACCAATGGAAACCACATCCATAAAAATTCGTGTGCCGGTCAAGCCAGTTTCTGGTGCACGTAAATACATGGCTCCATGCTCTGAGTCTACTTTAACACCTAACGCCTCAAAACCTTTCACATGCTGATCAATAGGTCGCGGTCCAAGGAAACAGCCTCCTGGCAGTCCTACCACCCCTTCACCAAATTTGGCTAATAATGCCCCCATAAAATAGTAGGAAGCTCTTAAACTGTTAATTTTTCCACTTGGCATAGGAACCGAGACCATCTCTCGAGGATCGATCGTCATCTGGTCATTTTCGAAACTCACTTTCACACCCATGATTTCTAAAATTTCTTTCAGAGAATAGACATCATCTATATCTGGCACACCTTCTAACACTACAGGTGAGTTCGCTAATATCGCTGCCGGAATCAATGCAACAGCACTATTTTTCGCTCCATTGATCGTCACTTCACCTTTTAAAGGCTTCCCGCCATTGATCACAAATTTTTTCATTTTTCCACTCATTTCTTCAAATCTTATCTATTTAACAGTTAGCAATTTTTTTATTTCATCCATAATCTTTTCTATTTTAACATAAATAGAGGCTTTTAAAAAGTAGCCACCGTCTAATTGAAACAAATATCCTTTTCTCAGGAGATTTTTGCTTAAAAGGTTCATTTTATTCCGCTTTATTCAGTGAGTTTCACTACATACAATCATTAGCGGACCTTCAATTCAGACTACGTTACTGGAAAACAACCAATCACTTAGTAAACTCATACAAAAAAGCTGTAGAAGATGAGGTCATCTTCTACAGCTTAACCTGACACAGTTTCGAGCTTTCTACACACCATCAAATTATTTTTTCGGTTTGACTCTAAACCAGATGTGGATACCATTTGGATCATCGACCTGTAAAATCTTTTTCCCTTTATTAAAGAAAAACTGACAGCCCATCGCTTCGACATTTTCCTTCAACGCCTTCAAAGCCTCCATGCTTTCAAGGTGAAAAGAGATGTAATCCAAGCCTAAATGTTTGTCATCCAGCACATCTACCTGTTCCCAATTACTTAGACACAGATGGTGATGGTAGGAACTTGTTGTTAAATAGTTTACACTTCTAAACCGTGCATCTCTGATTTGAAATCCTAAAACATTTTCATAAAAATCTCTGCTTTTTTCTAAATCAACGACATTCAATTGCACATGGCCTACTCTGGCTTCTGTTGTCAGCGTTTCGTAAGGCTCATCAGTTTCTGCTAAGAGAGAGTCTAAATCTAAAGGCGCGTACTCACAAGCAAATGCATTTTCCGAATCATCCTTGTCCCAATAAATTTCCAAAACATTAAATTCAGGGTCCCGGATAACAATCGACTCAGCATATCCATGGTCAACTAACTCCAAAATCGGATAGTCATTTTTTTCCAAATGCTGATAAATTTTACTCAATTTCTGTCTAGTTGGGACCACCAAACCTAAGTGATTCAACCCATTATGAATGTAAGGACTCGATAACCCATCCGGCTGTTCCAGAAGGATCAATAAACTCTCTTTTGTCTCCTTGATACCTAAAAATACCATACCATTTTCTTCGCTCAATATGTCAAATTTTAAGAGGTCTTTATAAAAGTTCAATTGCTTCTCGATATCTTTAACTTTTAATGCCACCAATTCAACAGACGTCTCTTGATCTATGCGAAATTTTCCCATTATAAACTTCCCACACTTTCTTATTAATACAACCATCATTCTAACATTGAATGAAAAAAAAGTGTAGAAATAACCACCCGGTCCTTTTAAAGCGTTTTTTAATTCGTATAATTCCAGATAAAAAAGCCAAATATACGCTTCGTTGTACCTAGCATATATTTGACCTCATTTTTTTAAACAGCTACATCTTCAGAAAATTGGCTGTTATATAATTCAGCATAGAATCCATTTTTTTCCATCAATTCATCATGATTTCCTGTCTCAACAATTTCACCGTGATTCATCACAATAATTTTGTTGGCATCTCTGATGGTAGACAATCGATGGGCGACAACAAAACTCGTCCGTCCCTTCAATAAACGACCCATGGCAGTTTGAATCAAACTTTCAGTCCTAGTATCTACACTTGAGGTAGCTTCATCCAAAATGAGAATTTCTGGATTTGCTAGAAAAGCACGAGCAATGGTAAGGAGCTGTCTTTGTCCTTGCGAGATATTGCTTGCTTCCTCATTTAAAATTGTTTGATAACCGTCTGGTAAGCGTCGAATAAATTCGTCAGCGTGAGCTGCTTTAGCTGCTCGAATGATTTCTTCTTCAGTGGCATCTTTGCGTCCATAGGCAATATTGTCAAAAATAGTGCCGGTGAACAACCACGTATCCTGCAGCACCATTGAAAAACGACTGCGCAGTTCCTCACGTGAAATATCCCGGATGTCTTTTCCATCCAATTTAATACAGCCGCCACTCACATCATAAAATCTTTCCAGCAGATTGATCAAGGTCGTTTTTCCGGCCCCTGTCGGTCCAACTATGGCAATAATATTCCCTTCCGGAACCTCTAAATTAAAATCAGTCATCAGCAAGTCTTCTGAGTCGTACCCGAATTGAACATGATCAAAAATAATTTTATTCGGAGTGCTGATCGGTGCAATGTTGGATTTTTCATCTGTCATTTCTTCCTCGTCCAACACTTCAAAAATACGTTCTGCTGAAGCAATCGTCGCTTGAATGGTATTCATCAAGTTAGCCATTTGAGTAATTGGCTGAGAAAATTGCGTTGTATATTGTAAGAATGCCTGCACGTTACCCAAAGTCATATTGCCATTTGCAACTTTGATACCTCCCAGTACCGCAACAAAGACATACCCCAAGTTTTTAATAAAGTTCATCAATGGCATAATCATCGCTGAAATAAACTGGGCCTTCCAGCCAACTTCAAAAAGAATTTCATTTTCTTTTTCGAATTCTGTGATCGACTCTTCCTCATAATTAAAAGCTTTAATGACTGTATGACCTGCATAAGTTTCCTCAATCTGGTCATTCAGCAGTCCTAAACTTTTCTGCTGGGTACTAAAAAACTTTTGTGATTTAGGCGCAACAATCATTACCACAATCAAACTCAAAGGAACAGTCAAAAGTGCAACTAATGTCAGCTGCCAGCTAATAGACAGCATCATCCACAGAACACCAACAAACGTCACTACACTGGTCAGCAGTTGAGTCAAACTCTGCTGCAACGTCCCGGAGATGTTGTCCATATCGTTGATTGCTCGAGACATGATATCCCCGTTAGAATGTGTATCATAATATTTGATGGGGACTTTATTCATTTTTTCTTTCAAATCATTTCTCAACTGATAAACAGTTTTTTGAGAGACTCTCGTCATGATTAATTGTTGAAGCAAGCCCATCAATGCAGAAACCAAAAACATGATACCAACTGAAACTAAAATCGTCTTCACTGCATCAAAATCCACCGGCAGCTCTTTGATTGGCTCGCCTTTTTGCATCATTGCAAAGCCTTTTTTAACTCCCTCAAAAATTTCTGTCGTTGCTTCACCGAGCCTTTTTGGTGCCCGTATTTGAAAGATGGTACCTACAATAGCAAAAATAAACACTGCTAACACGGCATATATTTTTGAAGACATATATTTCAGTAAACGTTTAGTCGTTCCCCAGAAATTTTTAGCTTTCTCCGGTCTGCCTGATATTCTTCCCTTAGGTCCTGGTCCGTGTGCCATTAGATTTCCTCCTCTCTCAACTGGGATTCTATGATTTCACGATAGGTTTGATTAGTTTCTTTAAGCTCTTCGTGAGTCCCTTGACCAACGATACGGCCGTCATCGATCACTAAAATCAAATCCGCATCAACCACCGTACTGATTCGCTGTGCCACGATTACCACAACTGATTCTGTGATTTCCTGTAATAACGCCTGCCGCAGCAGCTTATCGGTCTTAAAATCCAATGCAGAGAATGAATCATCAAAAACATAGACACTTGATTTTTTTACTAACGCTCTGGCGATACACAATCTTTGACGTTGCCCCCCAGAAAAGTTAGAACCATTTTGCTCAACTTTGCTGTCCAAACCTTCTTCTAATCCTTCCACAAAGGTTTTAGCCTGTGCTATTTCTAGAGCATGCCAAATTTCCTCGTCTGTGGCATCTTCTTTTCCGTATTGCATATTTTCCCGGATCGTTCCTACAAACAATTTCGCTTGCTGAGGCACAAAGCCGATACGATCTCGTAAATCTTTTTGCCGGACCTTGGTAATATCATGCCCGTCTACGAGTATCTTGCCCGATTCCACATTATAAAACCTTGGAATCAGATTCACCAGTGTGGTTTTCCCTGAGCCGGTCCCCCCGATGATAGCCACTGTCTGCCCTTGAGTTACATTGAAGTGAACATCATGCAACGCAAGCTTTTCGGCCCCTGCATAACGATAATTGATATGATCAAACGTCAGAGAAGACGCTTCAGTATCAGAAAAACTTTCCGAAGAAGTCGGATCGACTATTTCAGGAACAGATTCTAAGACTTCGTTGATACGTTTAGCAGATGCCTGACCTCTTGGAATAAAAACAAAAATCATGGTCATCATCATAAAACTCATCAAAATTTGTGTTGCATACGTCATAAACGCCAAAAGATTCCCTATTTCTAAATTACCTTCTGCAATATAATGACCGCCCACCCAGACGATACCGATATTTGTACCACTCATAATCAAGGTCACTACCGGAATCATCAACGAAATAATCGAAAATACTTTAATAGCGGTGTTGACATAATCTTTATTTGCCTTATCAAAACGTTTTGCTTCATAATTAGACCGGTTAAATGCCCGTATCACTCGGATACCTGTCAGTCCTTCACGGAAAACCAAGTTCAATTTATCCGTCTTTTTTTGCAGTGAACTAAACAAAGGAACCGCAAAGAATAAAATGATAGCAATAAATACAATTAATATCGGCAACACAAATAAAAATATTTTTGTTAGCTCAGCATCTTTCTGATAAGCTAAAAAACTTGCACCAAGTAGCGTAATCGGTGCATTAATCATGATTCTCAAAACCATTTGAGAAACCATTTGAATTTGGTTCACGTCATTGGTTGTCCGCGTTATCAAGGAAGCTGTACCAAATTTGTCAAACTGTTCATTTGTTGAGTATTCGACTTTTTGATAAATAGAGGAACGTAATTCTTTCCCCACTGTTTGCGCCTCACGAACAGCAAAAAAAGTATTTCCCACAGCAGCGATGATACTGATAACCGACACACCAATCATAATAAAACCAATTTTCCAAATGTAGTCGATGTCTCCTGTTGCTACACCATTATTGATAATATCTGATGTAAGTGTAGGCAGGTACAGATCGCTAATCACTTGAACGATCATAAATAAAATAGCACCTACCGCTGACCAAGGCGACATCTTCTTTAAAATTTTTAACATCTAGTCAACCTCCCCGTTGATTTCTACTCCATTTTTTAACCAGTCTAGTTTGCGATCAAATTCCATAATCGCCTCATCGACTCGTTGTTTAGGAGGTAATTTTTCTTTACGATAAGCCTGTACGATTGTAGAAAATAAAATGTGCAAAATCAAATGCACTAATTCTTTTAATTCTTCGTCTGACTTGATACGCAAATTGGTTGTGTCTAAATCTTTAAGGGTAATTCTGCCCGGACCTTTTTGTTTAACAGAAAATTGTTCCATCCCTTTTGGATACCGGTGCGTTCTGACATTAAATCCTTTTGACACATGACGCACAACATGATTATCCATATTCAGAAACAACTGGCGAAAATAACCTACATACTCTCCCTCCATCACTTCATGGATAAGAATTTCAAAATATTGCGAATAAGATTCAAATAAATCCCCTTTAGTCTCATCCAAAAGATGGGAAAAAGTCTCCATGCTATTTCTTCTCAAAAAATCAAAAAAATAGAGATACAAGTCTTCCATGCCATCAAAGTATTGATAAAAACTTCCTCTAGGTATGTCCGCAAGTTTAATAATATTAGAGATAGAAGCTTCTCGAATCGAATGAACCGAAAATTCTTCCTTAGCAGCAGCCAGTATTCTCGCTTTTTTTTCTTCAGGCAAACGAAAAAAAGTTTCCGTTGGCATTATTCACACCTCCTATTTATGACACATTGTCATTTTATATGACATCATGTCATATTGCAAGTCATTTGTTTCATTTTATTTTCTTGAAAATGTTGAAAAATTGTTTTTTTCAACGTATTCTTAGAGTGGATGGATTTTATAAAAGTTAATCATACATTTTTTATTCTGGCATTCTAAAGAACTTCTTAGAATTAGAATTCTTATTGATTTTTTGAGCATTATGATTTGCTGCTATATATTATTTTTGTGTTCGGTTTAAAGTTTAGTAGGCTTGGTGAGCAGAAAAACTCGTCTTATTCACTAACAAGATTAACAACTTTCTAAAAAATTTTTACACACGGAGGAAAACTAATGAAACAAAAACTTTCCCTGGCATCTTACCTCGCCGTGGGTTCTATGCTTTTCGGCCTTTTTTTCGGTGCGGGAAATCTGATTTTTCCAGTATCCATGGGTCAACTAGCTGGAAAAAACACTATCCCTGCAATGATTGGATTTATCATCACCGGTGTGGGATTACCATTTTTAGGCGTGATGGCTATCGGTTTTTCAAAAAGTACGGGACTTTATGACTTGGCTTCCAAAGTATCCCCAAAGTTTGCCGCCTTTTTCACTATTGCTCTCTATTTGACAATTGGTCCTTTTTTCGCCTTACCCAGAACGGCAACCGTCTCTTTTGAAATCGGGTTGACTCCATTTATCTCTGAAAAATGGTGGTCTTTAGGACTATTAATTTTTACAGCAGCTTTTTTCATCCTAGCTTGGTTATTTGCTCTGAGACCTTCTAAAATCATGCTGTGGATTGGAAAAATTTTAAACCCTTTGTTTTTAATTTTTTTGTCGATTTTGATCATCAGTGCCTTTATTTCGCCTATGGGAACAATTAATCATGGAATTCCTCAAGAAAATTACGCCACTCAAGCCTTTATGACTGGATTTTTAGAAGGCTATAATACGATGGATATCTTGGCTTCATTAGCTTTTGGAATTATTGTAGTCCAAGCGATTAAAAGTCTCGGTGTGAACTCTCCCCAAAAAATTGCCATCGATACATTAAAATCAGGTATTGTCACGATTATTTTGATGAGTATCATCTATGGGAGCTTGGCTTTGATTGGTGCCATGAGCTTAGGAAAGCTTGATATTGCAGAAAATGGCGGACAAGCATTGACACAGATTGCCAATTTTTATTTTGGTTCATTTGGCACTATCCTGCTGGCAATCATCGTCACACTCGCCTGTTTAAAAACAGCCATAGGTCTGATTACCGCTTGCAGTGAAACTTTTCATCAATTATTTCCTAAAATCAGCTATTTAAACTTTGTTCATTTGTTCAGCTTGACTGGCGCTCTAATTGCAAATATTGGCCTATCATCAATCATTGAATTTTCAATTCCGGTATTGATGTTCCTTTATCCGTTAGCAATCGTCTTGATTGTTTTGGCCTTTATTTCACCTTTATTCAAAAATAAGCAGATTATCATGCAAGTGACGATGTTATTTACTGGTATCGCTGCCGTCTTTGATGGTTTAAGAGCATTCTCATGGATCAATAATAGCGAACACATCCTAGCCAAACTGCTGCTTAGTCTGACACAAACAGTTGATAATCTTCTGCCCTTCTCTGAAATCAGTATGGGCTGGATAGTGCCTTCATTGATAGGGGTGGTTATTGGGATTCTTTGGAGTCTGATCCCACCAAAGCCGTCCCATAATTAAATTGGAAATGAAGTTGGATTCATTTTTTGTTTTTAAAATAACGTTTTATCAGCTTAAATTGTACTTTTTAATCCATACAATATTCTTTTGATATTTATATTAAAAAACTTATCTGAAAATTTTCAGATAAGTTTTTTATTATTACTTTTCCACATTTATCTAGCAAACCCTCATCATTCAAAGGATGTTAGGGAATTCCGACCGAAAGCTTTAAAAAATCTAAAGTTTCTAAAGTTTTATATCGGCAACCAATATAAAAATGTATATTTAGAAGAAATAATTTGATTTATCAAGGTTATAAAATAACAAATTTATTCTCTTACCAAAAAAGCTGCTTGATAAAATGGCACAAGTTGCTGGTAAGTTTCAAGCATATATTTTCTGGAAGCTTCATGATCTTTTAAGATTTTATCTTCCTTTTTGATGATACGACCAATCATAAACTCCCCTTTTTTCACGTCACGCCAGCGAATCAGAGCTTTTTCCAAATCCACTTTTTCTAATCTTTCTATCGTTTCTTTCGTATGATCCAAAGAAACAACAAAATCTTCAGATAGATTTTTGAAAGAGTCTTGATTCTCTAAAAAAAACTGAGCCATTTCTTTTTCAAACTCGGGATTATCAATAAAACTCAACCACATACCAATATATTGATTGTTGATCGTCAGCTGAAAATGAGGAAACTTTTTATAGCCCCGTTTATTTCCTCCCATGGCACTCCACGTGCTCTCAGGTGCATGAGTTGTTCGGCGACGGTGTTGTGCAATATGCAGCATTAATTTTTCACCCAATAGGGGTTCTAACTCCTCAATAAAATAATCATCCAATTCTTGAAATTTAGGCTGTATTTCTGCTCTAATCGCCGCCATCCGCTCTTCAAGTCCTGGAATCTCAAATACATCGAAACTTTTTTCAGAGAACATTGATTTATACTCCTTCTGAATAATATATATTTTACATTTTTTAATTCTGAATTCATTGAATCCAGAAATGAACACTCTTACTCTAGTAATTATAACAAATTTGTTTATACACTGGGGAGAAATAAATTATCAAATGACTCAATAGTTAAAATATCAACTCTCTATCATCACTACTTCATTCTCAAAGAAACCCGACTTCCCTTATCTAGTCAAAAATTCTTCCAACAAATAAGAAAACCTCAGGCAAATGCCTGAGGCCTCTTTCATATAGCGTTCACTATTATCTAACATCTGACATTCTAAATTCAATTCCCATTGGATTTTTATAGTATTCTGGATACATTTCTCCACCACATTTCTCGCAAGTAAACTGTGGCGCTGTAAGTGGATCTGCTCCTTCGTCGAATAGTGGTATAAGTTCTACCACATCTTTGGGAATTTCCTCCTCAATCCCACACTTTAGACAGATATAGTTGACACTGCTTTTCCCAGTCGAAGCGAACTGTTTCAAATATTTCTTCTTTTGCTTGTTTTTGCTTATTCCTGAACGTTTCTTTTTCAATTTTCGCAATTTCCTCCTCCATATAACGTCTGGCATCCTTATTCTTCGCATATTTGATTGTCAGGTGTCCCTTTTGGGACACACTCATCCCCATGTACTCGTAATAGTTGCCACAACAGGAACATTTCAAAGGATTTTCTCCAAAAATTTCGTCTATTCTTTTATCCCATGTTTTCGTTCTTATTAGCTTTTGGGCATTCACTAAAAGTTTTTCCACCTTTTCCTGATAGATCTCCAGCATTTTTTTCTTAAGAGTCTTTATTCGACGGCTATAAACGCCGTACCTGCGAATCATTTTAAATTGCTCATCAGGAATATGCCGAATAAGAGCCCCTATAAACTCTTTGGTCCCCATTATTTTGGTTTCTTTAGTATTTGTCCGCTTATCATGATAAGTAAACATGACAGTTTCCCCGTCATACATTCGGATCCTGTTCACCGCAATAGGCCCACGATTCATATAACGACTAATATAGAGAAGTAGCCCTTTTAACTTAGTTCTGCTCCT
Source organism: Vagococcus elongatus (assembly GCF_003987645.1). Classification (GTDB taxonomy): domain Bacteria; phylum Bacillota; class Bacilli; order Lactobacillales; family Vagococcaceae; genus Vagococcus_A; species Vagococcus_A elongatus. Next base: position 9,868 of record NZ_NGKA01000006.1, on the reverse strand, counting down.
TTTGGGAGCATGAACATAAAAACCATCTGCATTCTTTTTATACGCATTTTGAAGTAAATGTTGAACGTCTCTTTTCTCTCTCCGATTCAACACGCGGCGGATCAACTTTAAGACCGCATTTTGCCAGTACTTTCGTAACATGGCATAGGGAAGATAATCATAGGTTTCCCAACGTCCATCTTTCGTCACACCTCCCATTGTAACCACCATATGGACATGAGGGTTGAATTCAAGCTGTGAACCAAAGGTATGAAGAGCAGCGATAATCCCCGGCTGAATCCGCTTCTTTTTAAAGTAGGACAACATGATGCCTGCCGCTTCGTCCATTAGACCTTTCAACAATTTTTCTCGATGATATTTTAAGAAGATGGTTCGCAGGCCTTCATCAATGGTGAAGATGACATGGCGATGGATGACATGATAAAGATCTTGATCTAGTAATTCACTCCACTTTTGACTTTCTCCGACCGAACAGGTCGGGCAAAATCTTCCTTTACACCTAAAAGGGACTAACTTAGTATCATGGCATCCCTCACAAACAAACAATTTAAAACCTTTAGTGATATCTCCACAATCACGAAATTTTTCTACTTCCTTTACAGCAACTTTTCTTATACGCTTTTTATTTTCTTCCACAAATTCATTCCAGTTATTGAACTTATCGAAAAAAATAGCATGTAAAATATTTTGCTTCATACCTATATTCTACCAATTTTTAAGAGAAATAAAAATAGAGAAAACATTGTCATTTCAACATTTTCTCTATCTCTGATTTTATACTTTCTTATTAGTTTGAAAAAAGTCGGAGCGAAAATTCGCTCCGACTTTTCAGAATTAGATAATGCTAAATCTCTTTGCTGGTATAGTATTGATAAAAAACTCATTAAATCATCACAAACTACAATGCAATCAGCAAATCTTTAAACTTTCGTGACCTTGATTAAATCGAAAATATCTTGAAATTTTACCGGATTCACATGTCCTGTCTTTTCTTCCATAGTATTTAGCATTCCCAGAGTCATTGACGTTTTCAGAATGTCTTCAATGGCAAGCTCTTTTGAAAGTCCTATTGCCAGCCCACCCACTGAGGCATCACCGCTGCCAACTGGGTTGACAACTTTGATTTTAGGAATAACCACATCATAATAGGCATCCTCAAATTTAACAAATGCCCCTTTAGCACCTAAAGAAATTACGATTAATGGAATGTCTGCAAATAATTCATTGGATAATATCCCTTTGATGTCTTCCACGTTATCTTCATCAATTGTCTCATGGACGATACCTTGAATTTCTTCCAAGTTAGGTTTGATGGCATACGGTTTATTGCCGGAAGTTAAAACTGTTGCCAAGGTACTGCCAGAAGTATCCAAAATAACTTTTTTCCCTGCTTCATGAGTTTTTCTAATAATATCGATATAAACTTCAGGAGAAATTCCTTCGGGCAAACTGCCGGAAATGGTGACCACATTAGCATCGTCTAGCAGTTGGCTAAATTGTTTTAAAAATCCTGCCCCTTCTTCTGCTGAAATCACAGGACCTTTTTCTAAAACTTCAGTCTGTTTCCCATTGTCATGCAAAATAGCGATACAGTTACGCGTTTCCCCGCTGATAGGATAAAAATTTCCAGCGATACCTTCACTGCTCAACTTATCTTCGATGTATCTGCCTAAGGCTCCGCCTAGTAATCCGGTAGCCGTCACTTGATGTCCCATTTGATGAATCACCCGTGTGACATTCAGGCCTTTTCCTCCAGCCGTTTTACTATAATTCTCACATCTGTTCACCGTATCGATTTTAAGTTGCTCTAGTTTATATGAAATATCCACAGACGGGTTCATTGTTACTGTTAAAATCATTCCTACAGCTCCTAACCTAATTTCCCATGCCAAGATTGGGCGGTACGGTACAATACTTCGTTTAATTCTTCAATGTTTCTTTTCCCTTGAGTCTGCAACCATTTTCTGGCGGCTTCTTCTCCTTCTTTGGCAAATGTTGCAACACCATCTTTCCATGTTGCTCTTCCACATAAAACACCATTAAATGAGGAGCCGGCCTCAGCTGCAAAAACTAATGTCTCTTGAAACAACTCTGCACTCACACCTGCACTTAAAAAGATGAACGGCAGATCAGTTTTTTCGCTTTGTTCTTTAAAAAAGCTTAAAGCTTCTTCTCGAGAATGAACAATCGTATCATTGTTTTCTGCAAAGCCTTCTACATAATTCATATTGACTGGCACTTCCACTTTCAAAACATCGACGTGATATCTTTCTTTAGAAAATTCCACCATCATTTCATTCACTTTGTGAGGTTTTACTTTAGCAAACGCCACACTTGAATTATCCGCAATTTGTGCGTCATAGGAAAGCAGTTCTAAATAAAACGGGATGTCTTCTGCCACACATTCAGAGCCGATTCGCTCTACAAATGCATGTTTTCGATCATTAACAGCTTCTGATTCATCCACGTCATAATACAGTAAAAACTTAACTGCATCCGCCCCTTTTTCCTTGATTCGACGCACCGACATGTCAGTGATTAAATCAGGGAAACGCCCGGGTTCAGTAGCGTCGTAGCCCGTCTGTTCATAAGCCAGCAAAAGTCCTGCTTTTTCATCTTTGACCTTTGCTGCCGGCAAGCCGTATTCTGGATCAAGCAAGATGGAGGACGCATAGGGGGTCAATTCTTCTGAAACTAGTTCCTTAAATTTTACAACTGCTTCATCTATGTCTCCGCTATATTCTTCCTTTTGCAGCATCTTTCTTAAAGCCCCGCGCTGGTCGATTGCCAAGGCTGCAATAACACCTTGTTCTGTAGATAATTGGTTCATAAATTTTTTCTTTTGTTCAGTCAATACTTTCATGAATATCCTCCTTTAATGCTAAGTCAACAATTTTATAGTTCGTATAATGCTAGATCAACAATTTTATAATTCGTGGATAGTAACGCCTTTAACTACTCTGTTTACTGTTCCTGTCGGCGATGGTGTATCTGGTTTATTTCCCACTTTTATAGCAGTCAAAAGCGCAAAAATCTGGGCAATCATCACAAACGGCAGCGCAGCATACCCATCCGGCAATAGTTTATCGGAGATTAACTCCAGACTCTCACCATCAAAAGAAGCTTTATTTTGAGCGATGGCAACCGTGTTTACAGCAATACCATTACCTTTTATTTCATCTAAAATATCTCTATCATATTGCTGTGTATATGGGTCATTACTGATAAAAGTAAACACGATCGTTTTTTCATTGACAAATGATTTAGGTCCATGACGGAAGCCCATAGAGGAATCAAATGCAGTGGTAACTTTTCCAGCTGTCAATTCCAACAATTTTAATTGTGCCTCTCTCGTTAATGCAGACAAACTCCCCGAGCCTAAATAGACGACCCTGTCAAATTCGTGATCCACTAAATGCTGTATTTTTTCTTCTAATTCGACGGCCTGATGTCCCATAGCGACCATCGTATCAATAAACACTTTTTTCTCTGTATGCTCCTTATCAAACGTCAACAAAGCTGTCAATGTCATACATGAAAAGCTTCCAGTCATGGCAAATCCCTTATCATTTGATAATGCCGGCATCAATAACAAGAAGGATTTTGAAGATAGACGGCTATCATTAGCCAGTTGTCCCTCAGGTGCACAGGTGATGATCAAGTGCCTCAAATCTTTGACAATTTTATCTGCCAATCTGATGGCAGCCACACTTTCCGGACTATTGCCGCTTCTGGCAAATGACACTAGCACTGTCGGCTCATCTTCTTTCAAAAAACTATGGGGAGCTGAAACGATATCCGTGGTTGGGATAGCTTCGAACTGATATCTTTTAGTATCACCAAATCGAATCAAGTGTGGCTTTACCACATCTCCTACATAAGCAGATGTTCCCGCTCCAGTAAAAATTATTCTGATTTTCTTTGACACTTTATCTTCAAATTCTTTTAAAAATAGGTTTAGTTTCTCCCGGTGATTTTCATAAATTTCATAGGTCTCTTCCCATAATTCGGGTTGTTGTTTGATTTCTTTCGCTGTAATTTTCCCGCCCACTTCATTTAATTGTTCTTCCGTCCATTTCAACATGAGATTGTCTCCTTCTTTCTAAAGTCTATTATGTAGTATTTTATATCTAAATTGATCTGCCCGAGCCACACTGAGAGTATACTCAATCACTTCATTAGAAATATTATAAGTTTTTCTAATCAAATTCAGACTCGCAGCACCTTCTGGAATATCCAATTGCTTTGCATCTTTCGCATTCACTAGGCTAGCATAAAACTCTTCTTCAGCATATTTGATTTTTTCTTTATAATCTTCGCTAAAAATATCGTACATGGGTTTTTGTTCCAGTCTATCCGGTGTTAGATCGGCAAATTTCTTATATGGTAAATATGAACGTTCTAACATCATGGGTTGACCATCAGCTAACCTCAAACGCTTTATTTTTATGATTTTTTCCCCTTTGTAAATATCTAAATTAGTACTAAAATATTTATTGGCTTCCCTTATTTCAAATTCTAAAATTTTTGTTTGAGGATTTTTCCCCAATGATTTCATCTGTTCTGTAAAACTGTATGTCCCCGTCAAGTTTAAAATACTGTCGGATACACTGGAAACAAACGTGCCTTTCCCATGTTTTCTGTAAATATATCCCAAATGTTCCAACTCTTGCATAGCCAGCCGGACCGTTGTGCGGCTGACACCATAAATTTCAGCTAACTCCCTTTCAGATGGGAGTAAATCATGGGGTTTGAGTTCATTCTCAATCGTTTCCCGTATGGTGTCCACTAGCTTTCCATATAAAGATTGTTTTGTATTTTTCATATTTACCCTCCTCTCAGATAATACCAACTGGTTACAACCACTTATATTATTGCCCATTTCTTCTTGAAAGTCAAATCTTTTTAAAGAATTCAAATGATTATTTTTGTCTTTTATTCAAATGCATTGAAACTTTTTCATACTAAAAATCCAGAAGAACAAGTCTTCTGGATAATAATATTTTTAACTAAATTCATTGCCAAATGATTATGGCCAAATTGACGGCCAGACCCCGAAACCAGAACCGATTAATCCAATAACTAAAATCAGACCGATACATTTCAAAGGTGTCCATCCACGTTTTGTCAACAAGAAGTAAAGCATAACGGTAATCATTAGCGGAATAGCCTGCGGTAAAATACCGTCAAGAATTTCCTGAATATCAACGAATACTTCTTTTTCCTGATATTGATTGAAGATTACTTCATAGTCACCACTATCCAACACTGTTACGCCGGCACCATCTTGGAATTCATCTGTAAGCGCCCCATCATCGTTTGTTTTATAAAGGAACTCATCGTATTTTGATACATCTTGTTCAGAAGCAACGATTGTTGTCACTTGTCTGACTTCATTTGTTGTGCCATTAGGAATTTGCACATCCAGTTTTGTCGCACCATACACAGAGATAAGGGCACCTACCACAAAAATACCTAAGATACTAGCTGCCCGAGTGAATTCCTTAGCATTTTCTGTCAAAATACCAATAGCATTTGTTCCCAGTTTATAGGACCATTTCATTAAGAAAATACGAACTGCAAACTGAGCGATGTTAAAAATCAAAAGGAAAATAAATGGTGCAGCAATATTGCCGTTGATCGCCATATTAGATGTAATTCCCGCAGTTATCGGCACGAGAGTAAACCAGAAAAGAGCATCCCCGATACCGCCCAAAGGTCCCATTGCTGCGACCCTTACCGCACGAATCGTTGGTATATCCGCTTTATTCTGTTCCATCGAAAGAACAATCCCCATCACAAAAGTCACTAGAAACGGGTGTGTGTTAAAAAACTCTAAGTTATGGCTCATAGATGCCGCTAAGTCATCTTTATCTTTATGGATTTTCTTCAATCCAGGCAATATGCCATACAACCATCCGCCAGACTGCATTCTTTCATAGTTGAATGATGCTTGTAAAAAGAGTGAGCGCCAAACCATCTTATTTAGTGTCTTATCGTCAAGCTGTTCAGCTGGTGTTAAATCTTTATAAGTTTCAGGGATATTATATGCCATCTTCTTCTCCTCCTTCACCACTGCTTACAGCAGACGTTTTAAATTTAGTTTGGATTTGGAAATCCCAATAAGCGATTGCAAAACCGATAAAGGCTAAAATAATCAACGCTGGTCCGCTTAAAGCAGGAGAAGCCATGATAATCGTTGCCAAGCCAAAACCAGCCAATAAAAAGCCCCATAAATCTTTTGAAAGCATCACTTTCATCAAAATAGCAAACCCTACATAACGCATCATACCTCCGGCAGCACCTAAACCACTCATCAGCCACTCTGGTATCACAGCGACGACTTGAGCACCGAAAGCAGCACCTCCGATAAAGAACAATGTAACAATAATTCCAAAAATCAATCCCAATAATCCCATTGCTAAATAGTTGATACGTTCAATACCTTTTGTGTTTGCTTCATGAGCATAATTATCTGCTACCGTCATCATAGGTGACATCAGTGAGAAAATCAGAGTGACGGCATACTGTCCAAGAATGGAAAATGGAATCGCCGTTGCAACTGCTGCTGTCGGTTCAAGATCAAGTGTGATTGCTAAAACCGTTGCCATGATTCCTCCGATTACAGCATTTGGCGGTTGCGCTCCTCCCACTGGCATATTTCCTATAGTCATCAGCTGGTACGTCCCGCCGACGACCAATCCCGTCTGAACATCTCCTAAAATTAATCCAATAACTAATCCCGTAACAATTGGTTGATAAAGTGATTCCAAGAAACTAAACTGGTCAATTGCAACAATAAAAGTAACAATAAAAATCAGCAGTACTTGTAAAATTGAATAATCCATTGTTTCTCCTCCTATTTACTATACAATTTAGACACATTTTCCGGTGCGATTGACGGCACACGCTGAATCTCCAAAGTCACCCCTGAAGCTTCCAGTTTTTTGAATGCTGCCACATCTGCATCATCGACCGCTACCGTTGTTGCTACCTGTCTCTTCCCCTCGGACATGTGCATATTGCCGATGTTAACTTTTCTTATTTCCACACCTCCTTCCACTAGTCTCAAAGCATCTTGCGGACTGTCAACAATAATAAATATCTTTTGACGATCAGCCGCCTTATGAATAATATCGATTGTTTTTTGAATTGAAAAATATCTAGTAGCGACCCCCGTCGGTGCTGCCATATCCATCAGTCCTTGTCGTATCTTATCTTTGGAAACCTTATCATTTGCTACAAGGATAAGATTTGCACCGATAGAACTTGTCCACTGAGTGGCGACCTGCCCATGTATCAGTCGATTATCAATTCGGGTCAACAAAATATTGGCCATGATTTCTCCTCCATTAATTTAATATTTTTGATATTGCATATCTGGAAACTTCCATGATTTGACCAGACTTTACTTTAATATCTACTGTCTCTTTATTAATTGCTGCTATTTCTCCATAGATCGCATTCAAAAAAAGCACCTTTTTACCAACTCGTAAATTTTCATGAAGTGACTTATAATATTTTTTTTGCTTTTTCATATTTCTAAAATTAAATAAATAAACAATTCCAATTGTTGCAATGATGATCACAATTAAAACAATAGATGAATATAATACATTTTCCCACATACTTAGATACCATCTTCCTCAGCAAATTCGTCTTTCCTACGAATTTCTCCTTTTGAAACTCCTGCTCGACCAGTCTCTATCAACTTTTCAATAATTTCTTCTATGTTACTGTTTCCCAAACGACTCCCCGCAAACTCTAGCAGCACAGGTAGATTGGTACCAGAAAGCACCTCCACTTTTTCAAACTTCTCCTTTACAAGCATTGAGATATTAAAAGGTGTCCCTCCCAATAAGTCTGTCATGATAATGATCTCAGAACATTCCTTCTGCATGCTTTCAATAGAAGCAATCAACTGGTTTTCATACTCTTCCAACGAACTCTGCTCAAGAAAAGGTATCGCTTTAATTTCTGCTTGACTTCCAGCAATCATCTCAAGGCCATCCAACATACCTAAAGAAAAATCTCCATGCCCTGTGATGACACATCCAATCATAAAAATCCCCCTCTCACTTAATAGGTCATAATAACCATCTGGTTACAATCACTTATAATATATCTTGTTTTTGTGTCAACAATTTTTATTTAAAAAAATCTGTCCTGTCTTTTTTGAACAGAAATGATAACAGTCGAAATCAATGAACTACTAAAAGCAAATTTTTTTAATCCTTCAGTCCAATCACTTTGATATTTTTTGTTATTTATTATATGTATATAAAATCAGATGTTTGTATACATTATTCTAAAAACAATAAAAAATCATAAGTTTTAAAAAGATTTATTGAACATTTTAATAAAAAACCTGTGATAAAAAAAAGATTCCATGATATAATATGTATATCATTGGTATAAATATCAAAAAAAGATATAAAAATAGAATTTTTTTTATTATTGAGGAGGATGCTTATGAAAAGAAAAAGAAAATTCAGCGTTTTACTTTTGTTAGTATTGTTATTTTATATGCTTACACCCAACATAAGTTTAGCAACTGATACTGATAGTCAGAGAGAGACTAAATTGACTATTACACACATCGAATACGACAAACTAACGCAAAAAGAAAAAGAAAGTGTTACTTTAGACAAGTCTGAAACACTAGAAATCAAAAATACCACAGACAAAGACATGCACTTAACAGTCGTTTATAGCAAAATGGAAAGTCCTAAAAAAAAGACAGACAATACAACTTTACAGAAGCTGCTCCCAAAAACTGGAGCGAAGAAAACCTTTAGTATTTTGATTGGCATAGTATTCATATCTTTCAGTCTGCTGATTTTAATCAAAAGAAAACAACTAGGAAAATCTAAATTCTTTATATTTTTATTGCTGCTGGGGACAGGCCTTATTTTTCCAAATTTAAATGTCAGGTTTTCTGCAGATACCGATTACTTGCTGGATACTGAGGCTATTACACTGAACAAAGACGAAAAATTTATCTACAACATCCCAAAAATTGAAGGCTATGAAAAAATTGGTCATATCTTAAATCAAGACACTGAAGATCAAACTGTTCCCCCTACTCCTATTAAACAAATGGGAGAGGTGAAAGTAAACTATCTCGATACAGCAGGCAAACCAATATATGACTCCTCTCTACTTAAAGGAGAAGTGGGTGAACTCTACCAAACGGAACAAAAAGAATTCCCTGGGTATAAATTTGTTGAAGTCAAAGGAGCTCCCGCCTCTGGCGAGTTTAAACCAGAAAATCAAACGGTCACCTATGTCTATCAACAACAAGGTACTGTCACTGTCCGTTATGTGGACACGGAAGACAAAGAGCTTACTAAACCAATCACTTTGACCGGTGGTGTGAACGAACCTTATGACACAGCACAAAAAGAATTCTCTGGGTATAAATTTGTTGAAGTCAAAGGGGCACCAGCTGCGGGCGAGTTTAAACCAGAAAGTCAAACCGTCACCTATGTCTATCAACAACAAGGTACCGTCACTGTCCGTTATGTGGACACGAACGATAAAGAGCTTGCAAAACCAGTCACTTTGACCGGTGGTGTGAACGAACCGTATCAAACTGAACCAGAAGAAATCTCCGGATATAAATTTGTTGAAGTCAAAGGGGCACCAGCTGCGGGCGAGTTTAAACCAGAAAGTCAAACCGTCACCTATGTCTATCAACAACAAGGTACCGTCACTGTCCGCTATGTGGACACGGACGATAAAGAGCTTGCAAAACCAGTCACTTTGACCGGTGGTGTGAACGAACCGTATCAAACTGAACCAGAAGAAATCTCCGGATATAAATTTGTTGAAGTCAAAGGGGCACCAGCTGCGGGCGAGTTTAAAC
>NZ_NGKA01000055.1 GCF_003987645.1 Vagococcus elongatus | reverse complement strand
TCATAGGCTAAGACATATTGTTGATTGGTCGCGATTTGAATATTATAGCCTGCTTTAAGTTGCCCGTTCCGCATGTGATCCTCTTTCATCCTCATAAACGTGGCATCAGGATCTGTTTTGGAGTAACTATTTCTCTCACCTAAAATAGCTTTTTGACGGACATACCGAGACTGACGTTCTTTAAAATCAAGGAATTGTTTCAGTGCTTTTTTAGGTGCCTTTCGTTGAGAGCGTAGGAGTTTCCGCTCTTCAGTACAATGAGAGGCATCAATTTCTTGCGTAAAATTTTCTACACTTGTTTCTAATGTAGTGATGATTTTGGAAAAGTCCTCTTCTGAAAGGTCTTTATCTTCATCGCAAATAGAAGGAATGATTTTCTCCTTCACGAGTTGATGGTAGATCTCTTTTGATTTTTCAGTCAGTTTGGCCTCATAGTTTTGTAAGCTCTTTTTCCAGACAAATGTGTATTTATTGGCGTTGGCTTCTATCTTGGTACCGTCAATAAAGATGACATCTGTTTCGATAAGTTTCTGAGAAACCAAGAGGTTTCGGAATTGAATAAAGCATTCTTCTAATAAAACTTGCATATGTGGATGCACACGAAAACGATTAATCGTTCTGAAATTGGGTTGCTGTGATTGTGTCAGCCATCGCGCACGAATGCTGTCTTTAGCTAGAGCTTCAATTCTTCTGCCAGAAAAAACAGACTGTGTGTAACCGCACAGTATCAACTTCAACATCATTTTAGGATGATAAGAGGTTGCTCCCATCTGGTGCTCAAAAGCAGCGAAGGCTTTTTCTGGTATGCTTTCCACAAGATCATTAATCGCAAAAGCAAGGTCGTCTTTTTCCAAATAAATCTCTAAATCTAATGATAAGGTGACCTGATTCATGTTATAATCTTTGTACATAGATAGCACTCCCTTTTGGTTATGGTTGGTACTTTAATTATACAAGGAAGTGCTATTTTTATCGCTAAAAAAAGGAACAAAATCATAAAAAGATTTC
>NZ_NGKA01000054.1 GCF_003987645.1 Vagococcus elongatus | reverse complement strand
CCTGAATTGTAAAATTAAGTTAGAAAAATAAAAACAGTCATTTGTGGTACACTCAAATTGTATTTCCGACCAAAGAAAACAAGGAGTGAGCCACAAATGACCTACAAACATCTTACCATAGACGAAATCACAATGATAGAATCTTATTTTCATCAAAAGATTAAACCTGTCACTATCGCTAAGAGAATGTGCCGAGCCATTCAAACAATTTATACAGTGGTCAATTTTTTTAAACAAGGTTTTTCCGCAATAGATTATTGGAATCAATACAAAGAAAATAAGAAAAAATGCGGCAGAAAAAGAATCGAATTATCTGATTCTGACCGTCAGTATATCAAAGAGAAAGTGGCTCAGGATTGGACACCTGATGTCATTATAGGCAGGCAAGAACATACAATTCCATGCAGTATGAGAACTCTTTATCGGAAATTCTCCCACGGAGAATTTGATGTTCAAACACTTCCTTTGAAAGGGAAAAGAAAACCTAATGGCCATCAAGAGACAAGAGGAAAACAAACGTTTAAACGCACACTTGACGATAGGATTGCTCACTACCCTGATTTTAAAGAAGAATTTGGACATCTTGAGGGCGACACTATTGTGGGTGTTCATCACAAAAGTGCGGTCATAACATTGGTGGAACGTGTTTCTAAAGTGATCATTACTTTGAAACCAAAAGGAAGAAAAGCCAAAGATATTGAAGAAGCGCTAAACCATTGGTTTGGACGCTTTCCAAAGCATTTCTTCAAATCCATCACATTTGATTGTGGCAAAGAATTTTCCAATTGGAAAGCTGTCAGCAACCAACATGATATTGACATCTTTTTTGCAGATCCTGGGACACCCTCGCAACGAGCCTTAAATGAGCACTCCAATGGGCTGTTAAGACGTGATGGACTACCTAAATCAACAGATTTTAGAGACATCAGCCAAGAATTTATTTCCTCTGTGAGTAGTCACAGAAATCATATTCCCAGAAAATCATTGAAATATCGTACACCTATTGAAGTCTTTTTGAGTTATGTACAAGACGCAATTTATTCTAACTTAATTTGACAAATGAAA
>NZ_NGKA01000053.1 GCF_003987645.1 Vagococcus elongatus | reverse complement strand
AACTACCATCACATGCCCACAGTGATGAAACTGAAGAAACAGAAATATTTTTGTAGAAACTGTCACTCTTATACGACTGCTAGTCCCTACTTTATTAAAGAAAACTGTTTTATTTCAGAGCACATAAAGTTTAAAATTTTAGATCTTTTAAAGGAGAAAATCTCGTATACCCTGATTGCTAAACTCTGTCATGTGTCTATCACGACAGTGATCAGGCTTCTGCGAAGTCTAGAACCTTACGTGCCTAACAATCGCGTGAAAGCTAGTTTACCTACGGTCTTGATGGTGGATGAGTTTCGCTCTCATGTGACGAAAGAAGATAAGATGAGCTTTATTTGTGCCGATGGTGAATCCGGAAAACTTGTTGATGTTTTACCGAGTCGGCAACACGATAAGTTGGAAAGGCATTTTAACCGCTACCCTCAAGAAGCATTAAATCAAGTCCATTTTCTCGTCACAGATATGAATGCCGCCTATTTTAAACTGACAAAAACCTGCTTCAAACAAGCGAAAATCATCATTGATCGTTTTCATGTGGTCAAACATATCAATACTGCGTTCAATGACTTCAGAGTAAAAGAAGTCAAGCGGTTAAAGAAGAACAGGCATCTCATTGAAGCCCGAAAAATCAAAGCTAACTGGAAGTTACTGTTAAAGGATTATCAAAACGTTGACTGGACAAGTTACCGTAGTTGGCGAAGTTTTAGAGCTCCTAACTATCCTCTCCTCACGGAGGGAATGGTGATTGACCGACTGCTTTCCTATTCGCAAAAACTTTACGATACCTACCACTGTTTTCATAACCTGTTGAATGCTTTTAGAAGTAAGGATGTTGCTCTGTTTTTCGAACACTTAAAAAACTTGCCGGAACATCTTGATGAAGAGTTTAAACAGAAAGTACAAAACCTCTTAAACTATGAAACAGGCATTACCAATGCCCTTATTTACCCTTATTCCAATGGTAAATTGGAAGCCAAGAATACCCATATTAAAACATTGAAGCGAGTGTCCTACGGCTTTAAATCATTTCGTAACATGAGAATTAGAATTTTTATGATGAATGGTTTAATACAAATAAAATAACAGAAAAAGGAACTAAGTAGAGTAAACACTCCTACTCAGTTCCAAACTAATTTTTATTCATCAGTCCTATTTGACAAAGAGCC
>NZ_NGKA01000052.1 GCF_003987645.1 Vagococcus elongatus | reverse complement strand
AGAATCCAGCTTCCTTAAATTTTTATCAGATTTTATCCTACTAAGTTGAAAAATAATTTTTTCTTCCACTTTTCACCACAAGAAGTGGAAGAAAAACTTTTAAAGGTTGAAGTATGAAAAATTCAGGATAATATAGCTTCAATAATTTATGTTTTCTTATTATTAGGAACAGATTTATAACAAAGGACTTAATATCTGATTATGATTCATTTCATTTAACGTATGTTGAGTAAATAAAGAATAAATACAATGTTTTTCTTTAAATGAGCAATCCTTTGTTATCAATTGATTAAGGGGGTAATCGTTCAGTCATTAGCTACTCTTCAGTTCAAATTTTTTATAGCAACATTAACAAACGTACCAATAGCTACATTATATGTTGTGTTTTGGAATTTAATTATTTTGAAAAATAAATTCTTAAATTAAAAACATTATATTAGAAAGAGGAGAGGTTTAAAAATGAAAAGAAAATTTTTCTCACTAATTGCAGTTACTATGCTTATTGTGCCAAGTTCTTTAACCAGTATTTTCTCAGCTGGGGAAGTATTCGCAGCTGAGTCAGGAAAAGAAATGATCGCTGATCAAAGCTCAACGAGTGAGCCCGTTAACCCCATAGTCCCTGATGAAAATCTTCAGCGTGTATCGCCGGATGGGACTGGCAAAATCGAGACTGAACCTGAAGTAAAATGGGGCAAAGTGATTGTTAGGTATATGGATGATTCTGGTAATAAAATAGACGAGCCAGAAATCAGAACTGGAAAAGTAGGGGCCAACTACTTATCAACTAAACGCGAGTATGAAGGCTATGAGCTAGTAGAGATACCAGCGAATGCCCGAGGCCAATTTATTGATGGTGAAATAGTTGTCACATACGTCTACAAAAAGATTGAGACTGAACCTGAAGTAAAATGGGGCAAAGTAATCGTTAGGTATATGGATGATTCTGGTAATAAAATAGACGAGCCTGAAATCAGAACTGGAAAAGTAGGGGACAACTACTTATCAACTAAACGCGAGTATAAAGACTATGAGCTAGTAGAGATACCAGCGAATGCACGAGGCCAATTTATTGATGGTGAAATAGTTGTCACATATGTCTACAAAAAGATCGAGACTGAACCTGAAGTAAAATGGGGCAAAGTGATCGTTAGGTATATGGATGATTCTGGTAATAAAATAGACGAGCCGGAAATCAGAACTGGAAAAGTAGGGGACAACTACT
>NZ_NGKA01000051.1 GCF_003987645.1 Vagococcus elongatus | reverse complement strand
TAATGCCTGCTGATTACTATATCTTCGTTGATTTAACAGTATCTGTTATATTTTTTTGGTATAATAAGTGCAGGACTTTTCTCGGCAGGTGGCCGAATCCCTTGCACTTTTATTCATTATGGAGGCATCTGATCAATGTATAAACCACAAATTCATACGCAATTGGCATTCGAAGATTTTAATCAGCCCATGGGGCTTACTATGAATCCTGAAAATCGTTGGATAAAGAAAGCTGAACGCATCCCATGGCGTGAACTTGAAAAGGATTATGCAAAAAACTTCCGAAATCAAAAAGGTAATGTGGCAAAACCTTTACGCATGGCACTTGGCGCTCTGCTCATTCAGAAAGAATATGGCTACAGTGACGAAGAAACAGTTCTGCAAATCCAAGAGAATCCCTACTTGCAATTTTTTATTGGCTTGCCTGGTTATCAAGATGAAAAACCATTTGATTCCTCAACAATGGTTTATTTTCGCAAGCGTTTGGACGAAACCACCTTGATAGAAATCAACGAAAAAATCATTGTTGCCAATACACCAGCAGAAAAACAAGACGACTTGCATGATGATGACGATGATTCCAATTCTGGCACTCTTGTTTTGGATGCCACTTGTGCACCGCAAAACATCAAGTATCCAACGGATACAGAACTTTTGAATGATGCTCGAACACACGCAGAAACCATCGTTGATGTCGTCTGTAAAGAAAACAAATTGAAGAAACCGCGTGTCTATCGAAGAATAGCTCGCAAGGTTTATTTGAACGTGGTCCGTCGTAAGAAAAAAGCTAAAAAATGGCTGCGTGCTCAGCTTCGTAAGCTATTGAATTTTGTTAAACGTGATATTAAAGTTATTCAAGAACTCTTGGAAACGGGTTATACGCTATCTGAAAAACACTGGATTTGGTGGGACACTATCCAGAAAATCTACAACCAACAAAAATACATGTATGACAATCGTACGCATTCTGTAGCCGACCGAATCGTTAGCTTCCACCAGCCGTGGGTTCGTCCTATCGTTCGCGGGAAAAGCAGGACAGCTGTGGAATTTGGTGCTAAATTTGACATGAGCATGGATCAAGGAATTGCACGTATTGAGCGGACAAGCTTCGATGCTTACAACGAATCGGAAGTCTTGGTCGGTGCCATACGCCGCTATCATGACCGTCACGGTTGTTATCCTAAACGCGTGCTTGCTGACAAAATTTACCGTAATCTTAAAAACCTTAAGTATTGTAAAATACGAGGCATCAGACTTTCAGGTCCGGCCCTTGGTCGACCCAAGAAAAACGAAGTCCGTGATAAAAGCATCGACTATCAAGACAACGCCGATCGCGTCGAGGTTGAACGTGGTTTTAGCATGATGAAACGCTGTTTTGGTGCGGGTTTGATTACAACCAAACGTAAAGATACCACGCTTTCAAGTATCGTTCTCAGTGCTATTGCAATGAATTTGTCAAAATTGACGGCAGATTTTTTGCGCCTTTTTTTAGCTTACAATTTCAATTCGCTAAGATTCAGCTTGAAAAACATTAAAGCCATACTTTTTAAAAATCATATAATTATTCAGTAGGCATTA
>NZ_NGKA01000005.1 GCF_003987645.1 Vagococcus elongatus | reverse complement strand
TTTGTCAAAATTGACGGCAGATTTTTTGCGCCTTTTTTTAGCTTACAATTTCAATTCGCTAAGATTCAGCTTGAAAAACATTAAAGCCATACTTTTTAAAAATCATATAATTATTCAGTAGGCATTATCTAGCATTTCTCAAAGATAATAAATAGACAATCTGCTAAATTGTGTGTCCTTTTAGCAGATTGTCGTGATTTTTTTTAATCTATGTTTTTTAACTCTGTGACTACTTTATTAAATTCCTGTTCTGTTTTCAGATATTCCTTAGAGCCGGGAATTTGTGTTGAAAGTTCAGACATTAACCGATCTTTCATAAAATTCAACTTCGTTAGGTCTGACTCTTTTTTAGGGGCCGCTTTCTCACTTTTTGTAATAATTTTTTCATTTTCGATCACAATTTCTCTTGACATGATTTTTTCTCTGAAATATTTATCATGAGATACAAAGATCACTGTTCCCTGATACTGACTCAAAACCTCCTCCAGCTCTTCCCTTGTTGGTATATCTAAATGGTTTGTCGGTTCATCCAAAATCAAAAGATTTTTTTCTGAAAGAATGTGTCCTAAAAGCTTGAGTTTAGTCCTTTCTCCCATACTCAATCCTTCGATTTGCTGATACCACTGGGAAGCTTGAAACCCTAACTGAATAAACATGGTCATGACTATTGATTTTTGCTCATCATTGATGGCTAAAAACTCTGCCACCGTCTGCTTCAAAGGTAAATCAAATACTTGTTGACTCAAATAGCCGATTTTATTGCTGCTTGAACGCCATAAATTTCCTTCAAACTTTTCTTCACCTAAAAGGATGTTAAGCAAAGTAGTTTTTCCGCTGCCGTTTTTGCCAGAAATGGCCACTTTCTCCTTTGACTGGATAGTAAATTCTCCTCCAGTAAAAAGAGTCTTTGAACCAAACTTTTTTGTCAAATCAGAGGCAATAAACACCGCACCTTTCCGCGGAACATCTGTTTGTAAATCTATTGCAATTTGGACATCTTTTTCAACTTTTTCTACGCCGTAGGCATCTAAATTTTTCAACAATCTTTTTTCAGCAGATTTCCGCTGCTTATCCATTCTTTTGGCTGCCAAACGGTAATATTCTTTGGCTCCCTCTTGTTTTGTCGATTGGGCATGTGCTGAGGCGGATGTATCTTCAAAACGTTTCATCTCTTGCTTCACACGTTTTATTTCTTTTTGCTGTTTCTCGTAATTTTTTTGTTGGGTTCTCCGCTGATGGTCCCTAACTTCTCTATAGTGACTATAACTTCCTTCGTAAGAAGTAATTTTTTGCTCTTCAATCGCCCAGATTTTGGTTGCGACTTGGTCCAAGAAATAGCGGTTGTGAGAAACAATGACCACAGCCCCATGGTATTTTTTTAATATATCGACCAATTCATCTACCCCTTCTTCATCCAGATGATTTGTTGGTTCATCCAACATTAAAAGAGGCTTATTCTTAGCAATTCCCTGAAATAACCGCTGTTTTAATTTCTCTCCGCCGCTTAAAGTCTCAAACGCTTGTTTCTTCTGCCATTTTCTTAATTGATTGGAAAAATTAGTTTCCTCAAATTGAAAAGATTCTACTTCTTGTTCAATCAAAGAAATATCATCTTCAGCTAACCGCCAAACGATACGCTGATTGCTTTGGTTAGACTGCGTGCTTTTCAAAATATTCAGCAATGTTGTTTTACCGGCACCGTTTCTTCCAACAATACCAATCACATCCTTCGCACGAACCGCTAAGTTATCCCCTTGAAACAAAATATCCGAGTCAGTTTCAGCAACTAAATGATTAATCTTAATTAATTCAGTCATTTAAAAACCACCTTTCATCGGCGGGAAACAAAAAAGCCTCCCGCATTTGGAAGGATTAGTACATAAATAAACAAGACATAAAAACATCTCTGCATTGCTATTTATTACGTAAAAAAAATGCATACTAATCCCGTTGTCAAACATTTATGTCAGGATTAGTTGTACATTTGCTTTACCTCGTGCTTTCGTATGATAAAATAAGTATACGATGTGTTTTACTATTTGTCAAAAAACGCTACCAAGGAGAATAATCATGTCTAGTGGAAATTATTTATTTTTTTTAACGGTATTTTTTTTAATTCCTTTTATCCTTTTTCTTTATTGGGCAATCAAAAAAACGACGAGTTTATGGACAGGTGCCTTTTTCCTATATTCCTCTGCCTCTTTGTTTTTTCTATTGATGGTTTGGCTAGAAAAGATTTCCAAAAATCTGACGTTTGTCATTGTCGCAATCACGGCGTTAGGCCTCTTACTCTTGGGAACTTTAGGAATTTATGCCATGATCATCGCACTGTTTTGGAATGAACGGATACTGTTAAAATTCGAGCGACCCTCATTTTCAAATTTTCTGCCGCTGATTGTTGCAACGATTCTGTTAGTTTTAGCTGTCGGCAATATTATCATGGTAATCTTTTTTTCTGATACATGGCTCATCAAAGTATTTTCCTTTGTTATCAATTTGGCCATTTACTTATCTGCTGTTTTCTTCTTTTATTCCGTCACAAGCATTATTTACAACGTGATACCCATACGCGGGAAAGTCGATTATATTATCGTACTTGGAGCAGGATTAAACAAAGACAAAGTTACTCCTTTGCTGGCTGCAAGGATTGACGCAGGAGCTAAGTTATATTTGGCGCAACAAGAGAAGAAAAATCATTCCCCGACGATTATCCTATCGGGAGGACAGGGAGCAGATGAACTGATTTCAGAAGCTGAAGCAATGAACAATTATCTTAAAGACACTTACCCGAAAATCACACAAGTCTTATTAGAAAAACGTTCCACAAATACGGAAGAAAATCTCCGTTTTTCAGAACTTGTCGCTACAGAAAAAGACGCTGCTACCGATTTCAGTAAACAAAATATTGTCATCGCCACAAGCAATTACCACTTACTTCGAGCTGGAAAACTGGCAAAAAAACAAGGTTTAAATGCCCAAGGTGTGGGTGCAAAAACTCGTTTATTTTATCTTCCCGCCGCATTTATCAGAGAGTATATCGGTTATCTTGTGTTTTCAAAAACCAAACATCTGACTGCCATGGGATTTATCTTTTTATTGACCATTGGCCTAGATCTGATTATGCATTTCCTGTTGAAAATATAAAAACTTTATCCCCTTTTGATTGTTTTCAATAAAAATACTTTTCTGATTATCTTGTCTAAAAATGTCTCTGTAATTATTATAAACCGAGAAATAGATTAAAATTTATGCTAATGATATAATTGAAATGTGAAAAGTTTTATAGATGAAAGGTGGAATTCACTGTGGTTCAAGTTAAAGATCACCAAAAAATTATTTTAATCGGTAATGGAGCAGTCGGTTCAAGTTATGCTTTTGCTCTAGTTACTCAAAATATCGGACAAGAACTTGGCATTATAGATGTCAATGTAGATAAGGCAGAAGGGGATGCCATAGATTTATCCCATGCATTGGCATTTACCTCTCCAAAGCGGATTTATGCGGCAACTTACGATGACTGCCAAGATGCTGATTTAGTCGTCATTACTGCGGGGGCTGCCCAAAAGCCCGGGGAAACACGGCTAGATTTAGTTCATAAAAATTTGCGTATTTTTAAAGGTATTATTGATAATGTGACACAAAGCGGATTCGACGGCATCTTTCTTATTGCTTCAAATCCAGTGGATATCCTGACCTATGCTGCTTGGAAATTTTCCGGATTTCCTAAGAGCCGCGTAATCGGGTCTGGTACTTCTCTTGACTCTGCCCGATTTAGACAGACGATTGCAGAACTAGTCGGCGTAGATGCCCGAAATGTTCACGGCTATATTCTTGGAGAGCATGGGGATACAGAATTCCCAGTTTGGTCGCATGCTAATATCGCCGGCCTGCAAATTTATGAATGGGTCAAAAGCCATCCTGAAGTTGACGAGGAAGAATTAGTCAATATTTTCTTCAATGTCCGTGATGCTGCCTACACCATTATCAATAAAAAAGGCGCGACATTTTATGGCATTGCAGTGGCGCTGGCAAGAATTACAAGAGCGATACTTGATGACGAGAATTCTATCTTCCCCCTCTCGGTTTATCTAGATGGCGAATACGACCAAGAAGACATCTACATCGGTGCCCCTGCGGTAATTAATCGTCAAGGGGTCAAAGATATTATTGAAATACCTTTGAGCGACGCCGAAAAAGAAAAGATGGAACTCTCAGCCAATACATTGAGAGAAGTATTGCACGATGCTTTTGAAAAATTTGACGAAGAAAATCAAAAATAAAACTTGAGTTAATCCATATATCTCATCAATAAAAAGAACAAAATCGGTTTCTGATTTTGTTCTTTTTTTATTGAAAACAGCTTATCACTGCAAGGATTAAAATAAAATATAATTTGACGGGTTGCATTATCGACAAAAAAAGTCTATAATAAAAATCCTTATTATAGATATTTAAAGTCGATAATGCATTTAACAAAGGAGTTGATATCAACATGAAACTGACACGTGCCACCGAGCAAGCTGTCGCAGTGATGGCGATGCTGGCTACACAAAATCCAGAAGTCTATCTGTCCTCAGATGCTATTTATAAAAAACTCGATGTGTCGAAAAGTTATGTTCAGAAATTGTTACGCAAGCTAGTCGTTGCAGACGTAATCGAAGGTGTCACAGGATTGAACGGCGGTTTTTATATCAAACGATCGTTGACTGATATTTCGTTATATGAAGTAGTCGCTGCCATTGAAGGTGAATTCCGCTCTTTTTTGGGACAAGAAGTACTTTCGCAAGCTTTTTCCGGGTTCAATACACGTGCTCGTGAAGGTCATCAAGTCATCGCCGGCTATTTTTCTAGAGCAGACGAACGCTGGATCAGTTATTTAAAAAAAATTACAATCGAAGAGGTCATGAATGATGTTTTTTCTGAAGAAAAAAAGCTGCCCCAGCATGACTGGAATCTTGAATGATTAAATTAAGTAAACTGTATGACTAAGGAATGATGAAATTGAAACAGATTATTGAACTATACCGGCAAGACTGGAAAAGAGTCTTTCGAAATAGATTAACTCTTTTGTTGGTACTTGCTTTGATGATTCTCCCCTCATTGTATGCATGGTTTAACATTGCCGCACTCTGGGACCCCTATGCCAACACTAAAGACATTAAAGTAGCTATTTATTCTGAAGACGAAACTGCCGCTGTCCTTGATAAAAAGGTCAATATCGGACAGAAGATTATTGAAAATTTACAGGAAAATGACACACTGGACTGGCAGTTTGTCTCATCTAAGAAAGAATTAGACAAAGGAGTTAAAAGCGGGAAATATTATGCTGGGATCGTTATGCCACCAGATTTTTCTACTAATCTTGTCAGCTTTGTGACAGGAAATATCCGAAAACCTGAAATAGAGTACTCAGTCAATGAGAAGATCAACGCAATTGCACCTAAAATTACTGATAAGGGCGCTGCAACTATTCAGAGCACAATCACTACAGAGTTTATTGATACCGTCAGCCAAACCGTTTTTAAAGCAATGAATCAAGTGGGATATGATATTGATTCGCATTTGGTTTCTATAAATAAAGTAGCAGATAAATTGTTATATGTGGATGAGCATTTAGACGAAATTGACAACTATACTCAAGAAGTTATTGCGTTAAATCAAAAGATGCATGAATATAAAGAAAAACTAGCTCAAGCAGACGAGCTGAAAGCTTATTTACCGCAAGTTGATGCACTCGGACAGAAAGTCATCAAGCTAAATGAAAATCAAGGACAGATAGATCAAGCAGGTAAAATGCTCGTAACACTGCAAGAAAAAATACCAGAAATCGAAAATGCTGGCCGTCAGCTAAAAATGATTGATGATGATTTTGATGACATTATAGCGACTCTCAATAAAACCGTTGCCCAAGCTGAAAATGGTTTGATTATTATTAAAGACACACAGGACATGTTGCCGGAAATCAACCGTTTTGTCGTCCAAGCCAATCAAACTTTGCCGATACTTCAAGCAGATGTGGCTAAAATTCAAGAAACACTGCCTCAGATTTCTAACGGTGTCAGCACAAGTTTACAAGTTGTTGTCATTGCCAGTCAAGATGTTTTCAGGGTTACAGATAGCTTATTAAGTTTTATTGATGAAAATGAATGGACACCAGAGCAAAAGGAAGAAATCAAGCTGTTGCTAAACGCATTGAATGAAAAATTAGTACGGCAAGACAATGTAATAAGTTCTTTAATCGCCCTCTTATCTGATTTACAGGAACTATCTGGAAGTCAAAATTTACAATCCTATATTAATCACTTGATGAGAGCAAAAGAAATTGGCGCAGCTTTTCAAGAAAGAGTCGGCTATCTGTACAATCACATCGATTCCTTGGATAGTGAAGCTATCAAACAAAAACTATTAGAAATTCAAAACTTTGCCAGCCAGCTGAATCAGACACTAGCCGTCATTGATGTGCCCCAACTAGAGCAACACGTAGCTGAATTACTGAAAAACGTCTCAGTATTACTGGACAGTGCTAGCCAGATTACAGAGGGAATCATTGATAAGCATCTGTTGGATTCGCTGAACCGTCTGCTTGATAATACTACCGAAGTCATCCAAGATGCTTTGGGATTTTTTGAAGAAT
Organism: Vagococcus elongatus; assembly: GCF_003987645.1. GTDB lineage: Bacteria > Bacillota > Bacilli > Lactobacillales > Vagococcaceae > Vagococcus_A > Vagococcus_A elongatus. The sequence continues at coordinate 134,549 of NZ_NGKA01000005.1, read as the reverse complement.
ACCAGCAGGAGCTCCCTTTGATTAAACAGGAAATTCACGATGCTAACTTATTACTTAATAACAATATGCAGCTGATTACCAAGGGAATCAATACTGGTGTCAATCTTTACCAAAAGGATTATCCTGAATTAAAGGAAAAACTTGCTTTGGGGGCAAACTTTTTTGCAAGTGATTGGCCTAGAGTCAAAAATGAACTGATTGGTACCGTTGACACAATCAATCGCAAAATACCTGAAATCGAAGAAGCTTTGAAATTAACAACAGAATTTATTGAAAATGACTGGCCCGATGTTAAAAATGGGCTGCACAAATCTGCGGAACTTGTCAGGAAAGGTGAACAGGATTTAGACTTGAGCAATTTGATTGCTTTGCTAAAAAAGGATGCGGTTGAAGAAAGCGACTTTTTGGCGGAGCCAATTGTTTTGAAACAACATTCTGTTTATCCGGTACCTAACTACGGTTCAGCTAGTGCACCATTTTATACAGCACTTTGTCTGTGGGTGGGAGCCGTATTATTTTCCAGTATTGCGACAACAGATGTTCACTTGGAAACAAATCAAAAGAATAAGTTTAGTTTGAGAGCGCAATTCTTTGCTCGAATGCTGACTTTTCTGACAGTCGCCTTATTTCAAGCACTCATCGTAAGTATTGGAAATATGTGGCTCTTAAAAACATACGTAGTCAATCCTGTTTGGAGTGTGTTGTTTGCAGTTTTAGTCGGATTAGTTTTCATGACTTTAGTTTATGTGTTAGTCGGGTTGTTTGGCAATCTAGGCAAAGGACTCGCTGTCATCATCTTGGTACTCTCGATTTCCGGTGGTGGCGGCAATTTTCCTATCGAAATGTCTGGACCCTTTTTCAGAATGATTCATCCCCTGCTCCCTTTCACCTATGCAGTCAATTTACTTAGGGAATCAACAGGAGGAATTTATTGGCCTAATGCCGGTCGTGACATCGGAATATTATTTATGTTTGGGCTTATCTTCACCGTTGCAGGATACTTCTTATTGCCGTTGGTCAAAAACGTTATGAAACATTTGAATGAACAGTTAAAAGAGGGCCATTTGCTCCATTAAAAAAGGTCAATCTGGTCAAAAAGTCTTATACATAAAAAAAGAACAAAATCAGAAATAGATTTTGTTCTTTTTTTATGTTGAGAAATCAATAATATCATTAGGTGACGTTATCTTATGACATCCACTTTATGTTCCATATGATTCAAGACCAATTCTTTTGAAAGCACAGGACTGTCCCCCATAGTCGTATGAGCCAGCGCAGCATAATTGGTTGCAAAATTTACTGTAAGTGATTCCGACCATTCTTCGCCGAGACCCATCAAGATACCTGAAACATAAGCATCTCCACCGCCGATACGATCAAGAACCTCGTAAACAACTTCTTCTGAAACCACTTTTTCACCATCGCTATACATAAAACCCTGCAAAATCTTTTCATTCTTTCTTTCCTTGCGATAAGTTCCGGCAAATATATCTATTGCATATGTTTTCATGAACGCAGCAACGATTTGTTCTTCACCCTCACCAGTAATTTTCAGCAAATCTGTAAGATCTCTTAGCGAACCGAAAGCAATGCTGGCAGATTGTAAAATTTGCTGATAGGCTTTAACCAAATCAGATAGATCAGTTTTTTCATTAAGAGAGCTTCTAAAATTAAAATCAAAGCAGACTTTGATTCCTTTTTCCGCAGCAAGTTTTGCCAGATTTAAAGCATTGACCCTCGAAACTGTTGAAGTAGATAATGCAATACCGCAAACATGGACGATATCAACTCCGGTCAAAGCTTGTTTTAATACTTGTTCTTCCAAAACAAAATTATTGAAAGAACTCATAGAACGATTTAAATACGTTACTTCAGAAGGACGAGAACCAAACCCCATTTCTAAAATATAAATCCCCATATGATTTCCGTCAAAAATGATGTTATGATCCGACACACCAAGTTTTCTGATACTTCCTGCAGCCGCTCTCCCTAAATTATTATCAGGCAAAACTGTTAAAGTGGTTGTCTCATGACCACTTTGAGCTAACCCCGACAAAACATTTAAGCCAGAGCCTGTAAAAGAAAAATTCATTTGGTCCGTCTGACTTATCTTTTTATACTCACTGGGATTCATCCGCATCATGATTTCGCCAAAAGCTAATATTTTCATTATAGCCTCCTTTATTTACCCGCCAGTACTTTCTTAGTGATGTCAAACAACTGCTTCACATCTTCCGGACGAGTATTGCCTGAGTCCTTATCAATAATAGAACTGTACACATGAGGAATAATTTTCTTGACCCCTGCGTCTACTGCGATTTGCAAAATTTCCTCGTAATTTTCTAAATCAATGCCCCCTGTCGGCTCTAACGCAAAGTCGTGCGCCGCACAAGCTGCCGCGACTGCTTTGTATTCTTCAACATGAGCGAGCCCTTTCATTGGAAAATATTTAACTGAAGAGCCTCCCATATCTTTTAATAAAGCAATAGCTGCCTCAATCGTAACTTCAGCAGGAGCGATTTGCGAAGACAACGGTCCAGTAGTGATTGATACATAACCAACTTTACCCGTTGGCGACACTAAACCATTGATAAAGGTTTCACCTTGCTTCAAAACTGCCCTTGAAGCGCCCACACCTGTGAACACTTGATTCATATGTTGAGGCTGGAGGACTTCTGACAAGCGAGTGACCATATCACTTTGATTCGGATCTCCTGCACCCAATCCAACAGATAAAGCATTGTCGGTCGCCTCCTGATAACGTCTCATGTCAGTGATAGCCGCATCATCTGTGTCATAATTTTTTGACAATACCCCTAAGACGACATGTCCTTCCGCCGCTTCATAACACTCTCTCGCATTTTCTACTGAATGTGCCAAGACATTCAAACAAATTTGATTTTGATAAAAGTTTGGTGTTTTTTTCATTGCTTCTCCCCCGTTAATATAGCTTCTATTTTTTCAACGATCAGTGCTAATTCATCTTCATCCACTGAGCGGATATCAAATTCAATGATGCCGTTATTTGCCTGATACTCTCGTGTATAAACGGCAGTTTCTCCTTCTTTTAATTGCTCTATCAGCTCCAATGCATGCCAATCAGGGGAAACTACTTCCGCTTTGGCCCGGTAAATATCGCGCCCGGCCCCATCTTGCACGATGGAAACTTTCAAGCCGTCCAGCTGATTCAAGGCAGCGACAAAGGGCTGCAAACGTTCTTTCATACTTTCGCCGTCTTCGCTTCCCTCATTAAGGAAATCTTCCACTGCTTGAACAAATCCTAAGATATTATCCTTGCCGATTTTCATCGACCGTCCCAAGCCTTGACTTTGTTTTTGCACCCAAGAGATATAAGGTTCTCTTCCAACCACCAAACCAGAACTCGGTCCCTCAATGGCTTTCGCCCCACTGTAAATAACCACATCTACTCCTTGAGCGTAATATTTTTTCAAATCTTCTTCTGCGGCTGCGTCAAGAATCAGCGGCAAGTTGTGATCTTGTGCCACTTGTACCATCTGTTCAATTGACAGCATACTCTTTTGGACTGTGTGATGGCTTTTGATATAAAGCAGAGCTGCGGTGTCTTCTGTAATCTCTATCCCTACTTGGTCAGGTCCGCATTCATTGGCATAACCTGCTTCAATCAGTTTTCCGCCACCTTGAGCCACCATCAATTCAACACTTGTACCATAGTTGACATTGTGCCCTTTTGGCATCACGATCTCACGGCGAGTGATGCGGGAGGTGTAGGGGTGCATTGTGTGATAAGCATCTCCCCATCCAATCAATGCCGATACAGTTTGAGCGATTCCCGCACTGGCTGAGGAAACAACTACCGCATTTTCAGCCCCTAATAAACCGGCGATATACTTGCCTGTCTTTTCTGTCAAATCTGCCATCTCAAAAAAATGCTGTCCGCCAAAGGCTTGACTTTCCGTCACCTTATCACTGACTTTAGAAACTCCTAGTATCGTCATTTTTCCGCTAGCATTAATGACCCGTTTTAAATCATATTTTTCATAGACATCCATTTTCTGCTCTCCTATCCCGCCGAGTCGTCAGCTCTTGTTTTATAACTTTCATCATTTTTTTATGCCCCTTGTTATGCAACAACTGGATATATCTTTCCAGCTACAATGGCATAATCAGGCTTGATTTGTTGATCAATTTCTACTTTGTTGCCGTTTGAATCAATGAGACATTTTTTTCCATTCTCAACATGAAAAATGGTAATATCTGCATCCATGCCCTCTGCTAATTTCCCTTTATGTTCCAGATGGAAAATCTCTGCCGGGTTTTCGGTAATCATTTGAATTATTTTCTCTAATGGTATACCAATCGATAACATCTTCTCTAAGGTAGTTGCCAAATCATACACTGGGCCATCTTCCCGATTGCGATGATAAATATCTGTGCTGACGGTCTTGCACAACAGTCCATCCTCAATTGCTGTATGCCCCACTTCAAAATTAAAACTATCTGTGCCATGGCCGATATCAAAGTTGATGCCACGATAAAAAGCATCCCATACGAACTCTTTGATATTCCCATCTCTATCCAAAATACCATTTAGTTTTCCATTGTAACAATGAGTCACGATATCGCCTTTCTCAAGCAAAGCAAGTATATCAGATAATTCAGGGGGAGCAGAACCAATATGAACCATCAGAGGCAGATGATTGACTTTCTGTTGGAGAGCCTTAGCCATTTTTAGAGGTTTCACATCATTGTCTCCGACAACCGTTCGGCTCATTCTTGCCTTGATGCCAATAATAAAATCAGAGAGTTCATTGATTCTTTTCAAGTTTTTTTCTTCATTGATGTTGCTTAAATCAGCCAATTCATCTTGTGTCACGATTCCGGGACTGGAAATATTCATCAACGCAAAGACATTTGTTTTAGCTTGTTTTGCCAAGTCATAAAAATCATTGATATTTTTTTCGCCAGAAGTACCTGCATCGATCACCGTCGTGACACCTTTTTTTATCCCGATTTCATCTGGAAAATCATAATACAACGTCATCTTTTCATAACAATGGACATGACTGTCGATCCAGCCCGGGCTGATAATCCCGCCATCCTCCACGACTAACGTGTCTGTTGCTTCTTGAAGGATTTTATCCGCAACCTCAACAATCTCACCCTCTGAAATACCTATTTCCAGCGACTTGCCGTAAACATCTGTTCCATTCTTGATAATTAAATCCAACACATTTCACCATCTCCTACTTTTGACTAAAAACGAATTTACTCCAAGGTTTGATATAATCAAGTAAAATTAATTCTTCTTTTCTAATTTGTCCGACCTTATTTTTTCGGTTATCTGAATGAGGTTCCAGTACGATTTGTAATTCATTTTTATATTTGCCAAACGTATCATTGCCAATCACGATGTCACCCCGTTGAAATACCAACTCATTGTCATGCAGCGGATTTTCTTCCTGTTTGTACTTTTTCCTGACTTCTGTGGAACGTACCATTTGAGCTGTAATATCTCCACGACGGACATGCTGATTGTCAAATAAAATATTTTTTTCTACTTCGTTGATATCAGCTACTAAGTCGACAGTCAATGATACTTGATAACGATTCACCTGACTCAGTGAAACTAATTCTTCTTCCGTAGCATAAGCATTGCCGATGATCACATCATCAATCAATCCTGTGGCAAATAAGTGTTTTGCCTGAACATCGATAGGCAGACGGCGGTGCATTTCTACTGTGGGCAAACCGTCATTGATGTCCCAAGGCCCAAGTTCTGCTGTCTGAGACGTGATGAACGCCGCAGTCCGCAGACCATGCTTTTTAAATCTTTCACTGCACTTGATAAAAAAATCCAACGGCAAGGCTGACCCGTCTTGCGGATAAAAATTATGACAGCCATAGATAAATGGTTTGTTGGCTTCATAAGTTAAAATATTATCCAAGTAGGCGACATCATTACTCATGTTTAATTCGATAATCAAATCGTAAGGGTTAAAGGACAGCAACGCCTCTTTATTCCCATCAAATCCTAAATCCAAACGAATACCATCTGCCCCGACTTCCGAAAAAAATGATAAATCGTCATAAGATATCTCTAATGCTTCAAATATAGCAGGTGCAATATCTAAAATCACTTCAAACTCCAGCTTTTTAGCAAAGTCGATTACTTGTTTGAATTTCTTAAAGACAACTTCCTTACCCTCTGTTACCTCCAACATACTCATAAATATTCTAGAAAAACCATTCTCGGCTGCTAACTCTAAATATTTTTTATCTTCCTCAAAATCACTATGGTCCGGATACAAAGAAACACCAAGTCTTCTCATCATATTACTTTTCACTCTTTCTTATTTTATTAATATTTTCCTGAATTTTCCAACGATGACTGAACCGAAAAAAATGGTCGCTGCGATTGGTACAAAATTAATATTGAAAAGGTAACCGATACAAACAGAAGTGACCATCCCGCCAATTGAACCGAGCAAAACCAAACTAGTTTTCTGTAGTGCCAGCCATTCAGCAAACTGACCCTTTTCCATCATAAGTTGAGAGCCGAAAAAAATAATTAAAAATATGGTAAATTGTAAAATTGTCATAGATAATCACCTAAAGGGTAAGGGATTTTTTCCCTTACCCCCCTTTCAAATATAAATTATGCTTGAGAGGCTTCTTCTTCCTCACGTTTTAATTGATTTGCTTCAAATACTTTAAAGAACGGATAGTAAATGGCAGCTGTGATAACAAAGTTGATAATTACCAAGACACCTGACATGATATGCCAGTCCGTACTCATCCAGGCCGCAATCGGTGCAGGAATCGTAAACGGCAAACGTGTCGCCATTTTTGGCACCCAGCCTGCAAGAGTAAAGAAATAAGAGACTGTCGTTGTCACCATCGGAGCAAGAATAAATGGAATCCCTAAAATTGGGTTCATCACAATCGGTGCCCCGAAAATCATCGGTTCGTTAATATTGAAAAGACCTGGAAGGAAGGACAATTTACCTAAACTTCTGAGGTACTCTGATTTTGAAAATAAGAACAGAATGACTAAAGCCAACGTACCCCCAGCACCACCGATCCAAACAAACCATTGCAAGAATTGTTCTGTAAAAATATTTGGCAAATCAAAAGCCGATACCCCATCAGCAAAAGCTTCAACATTTTCAGCAATTGACATATCCCAAAACGGCCGGATGACTGGTCCCATGATGGCTGGGCCATGAATTCCCAGTACCCAGAAGAACGTAATCAAAAGAACTGTCAGCAAACCGCCAAACAAACTATTTCCGGCTAAAATATTTTTAAACGGCAACAACAAATTACTCAAAAAAGTATTGATTTCAAATTTAAAAATATATTTGATAGTCCAGAATAACAAAATAACGACAGCCGTCGGGAACAAAGCTACAAAAGAGTTAGATACCTCAGGTGGAACACCAGCGGGCATTTTAATTGTTATTTTTTTCTCTTTCATGAAACGGAAAATTTCAACAGCGACTATTGCAGTAACAATGGAACTGAATAAAGATGAAGAACTAAGAGAGCCTACGGACATATATCTTCCAGCAGCCACCACATTGTCATACCCAACCCCTTGTAAATCAACACCTTGAATATCTTGTAATACTCTAAAAGGAGACACCACTGTGATCAAAAAAGAAAGTGTCCCAAGCATCCCGCAAGTCAAACCGTCCAAGTCATAACTTTTTGCCAGCGAATAAGAAATACCAAAAGTAGCGTACAACGCTAAGATACCCACAGTAAAACGGGAAGGAATATCTATCATTGATTGAAACTGAGACAAATACTCGGCAACAGATGGAATAGGAAAATTACTAAAAATAGTGAAAAAAGAACCTACGATAGATAATGGCAGAGTGGCAATAATTCCTTTTCTAATAGCTGTCATGTGTCGTTGTGAACTTATTTTCCCGGCAACGGGAGCGATTTTCATCTCCAAAAGATCAATAAATTTATCCATTTATAAAACCTCCTATATTCTATACATAGAATATAACATTATAATCTTTGTTTGTAAACGATTTTTTTAAAATCGTTTTAAAAATCGGTTAAACTTCATACTCAATCACATAAGAATGAAGATCCACATCATAGTTACCAACAGAATATTCTACCAAATTTCGACCTTGATTGAAGGAATAGCGATGACGTTTTAAGTATGTTGGTTTATCGAGATTTAAAATTTCTTTAATCTCCTCATCAGCCATTTCGATTGAAAAACTATCTCTGATATAAGAAATAGATTGACCTTGTTCACCCAACCAGCTATACAAAGACGTTTGACTTTTCCTCAGCGACTCGATATTTTCCTTATATGGCAAGTAATGTTTATAGAAAATGTAGGGACTATCATCTAAATAATAAATTCGAGTGAGGCAGATAATCCGTTCTCCTAATTTTTTTCGAACATCTTCGGGAAGCTCTGTAAAATCATCGACTTCTTCTACTGAAATAATTTTTTTAGTCAACCTATGACCTTCATTTTCTAATACAGCAGAAAATGATGTGGCCTTTGATAATTTATTAAAAGGTCGGTTGCTGATGACCGTGGTTCCTTTGCCGCTCTTTTTTTCTAAATAACCTTCTTGGGAAAGTATTTCAACCGCTTTTCTGATGGTGATTTTACTTACCTCATATTTTTTTTCTAATTCGATTTCGGTAGGAATAAGAGTCCCTACTGGATAATGTCCCGCTAAAATATCGGATTTTAAGTCCTTAGCCACCTCGATGTATAAAAGTTTTTTACCTTTCATATGAATACCTCCGCGATTACTTAATTCACAGACGATCTATAAGTTTAGATGTCATAAAAACCGGCCTGTACTGGAATAATCAGCTATGATTTAATCCATGACTCCTAATTCAAGATATCATTCTTTCAGCTAGATATCAATATGAAGTACTCAGTTGATATTAATTTCTACTACTTCTCGAACCACTCACTATGATAAAACACTGGATAATGCTAAAATTGCTTTTTATATCACCATAAACCAAAGGATAACCAATCTTTTTTGCTGTCATTCATTTTTTAAATAGACTGCTGTCGAATAATTTAAGTAGGAACTCACCTTCTGGAACAAATATAAAAAATGCCATTAAACGAGTTGCGGTAACGATGCCTCAAAAGGATAAACAAAAGAATAAAAATCCTTGGATTCAGAAACGATAAAAGATGCTAATCAGAAATTTTATTTCTTGATTAGCATCTTCTTTAATTCTAAGTATATTTATCAAAGCAGATAGTTTATTTTAAAACATTTATACCATGCACATACACTTCTATCTGCCTGCATTTTTAAATCCCCACTGTCTGCAAATCACTCGGCTTTCAACAAATCATATTGGGACTGATACAAGAAATAATATCTGCCTTTTTTTGCCATCAGTTCATCGTGAGTGCCCCGTTCAATAATCTGTCCTTGATCGATAAAAAATATCTCTGAGCTATTCTTAATCGTCGACAATCTATGGGCAATAATAAACGATGTTCTATTTTTAAGCAATTCATTTAGTCCTTTTTGCAGGAGTTCCTCCGTATGTGTATCAATACTTGATGTAGCCTCATCAAGTATCAAGATACGCGGATCCGCCAACAATGCTCTGGCGAAAGAAATCAGCTGGCGCTGTCCTGCAGATAAAGTGCTCCCTCGTTCTTCAACGACAGTATGATACCCGTCTTTCAGTTCTTTGATGAAGTCGTGTGCCCTAACAGCTTTGCTGGCTCGGATGATTTCTTCTTCTGTAGCATCCAATTTCCCATAGCGGATGTTTTCAAGAATCGTTCCAGAAAAGATAAATGTGTCCTGAAGCATAACGCCCATCTGGGAACGCAGTGACTGAAGGGTGACATCTCTGACATCCTTGCCGTCTACTTTGACACTGCCTTCATCAATGTCATAAAAGCGGCTAATGAGATTAATCACGGTGGTCTTCCCTGCCCCCGTCGGACCGACTAAGGCAATTGACTGTCCGGAATTTACTGAGAAGGTCACATCATCTAAAATTTTTCTGCCCTTCGGCTCGTATCTGAATGTCACATGCTCAAATGCAACGTTTCCTTGTACGGTATCCAAAATTTGAGCATTCTCTTTATCTTGTATTTCAGGTTCTTCATCAAGTGTTTCAAAAATCCGTTCCAAATAGGCTGTCGCTGTGATCAAAGAATTATAAAAATTACCTATATTAATCACGGGATTCCAAAAATTATTGATGTAACCCATAAATGCAATCAGTGTACCGGTACTGACTTCCACACCTATTTGACGAATACCGATAAAATAAATCAGACAAGTCGTCAGAATAGAAATATTTTCTACCGACGGCCAAAGCAGGCGCATGATCCTGACTGCTTTCATCCAAGCAGAACGGTAATCATTTGACAACTCATCAAAGATAAGTTCATTTCGCTCCTCACGAGTGAACGACTGAGTGATACGCACTCCTGAAATACTTTCATGAATATAAGCGTTCAAGTTAGACTGCTTGTTGCTTAAATGCTGGTATGCTTTACGTTGTTTATTTTTGATAATCATTGTAATTACAAACAATAACGGCAGTAACCCCAAACTGTAAAGCGTTAATCTCGCATCAATCAGAAACATAACGATGAGCGTGATAAGAACATTAAATAAATCTGAAATCAAATTAATCAGACCATTACTCAACAGGTCGCTTAATGTATTGATATAATTAACTACACGAATCAAAATCTTTCCGTGAGGACGTGAATCAAAATAAGAAAAAGGCAGTTTTTGCAAATGAGTGAAAATATCGAAACGAATATCCAGCAAAATCTGCTGCCCCAATTTGGTGATATGCCAGATACGATACTTCAGACACCATGAAATAAACAACAAAAAAACTAAGAATACACCACTGATAATCAGCAACAGCGGAATATTTTTTTGTGGAATGATTTCATCGATTGCCAGCTTGGTAAAATAGGGACCTGCCATGGCCGCCATATTAGCTAGAATTATCGTGAACACAATCAGCATAAACGGCTTTTTGTATGGTAGGACGTACTGAAACAAGCGCCGGTAGTGAGACCAGTTAAATTCTTCTTGCAACACTTCATCTTGAGAAAAAGTATTTTTAGCCATTTGCCTCACTCCCTTCATCCAAACCAAGCTGCTTCCTGTAAATTCCAGCGTACTCCCCATTTTGTTCAATTAGACTGGCATGTGTGCCCTGCTCGACCACACGGCCTTTCTCCATGACCAAAATCAAATCAGCCTCTCTCACCGAACTGATACGATGGGCAATAATAAATGTTGTTGTATTATTGGTAACTTTATCCAATTTTTTTTGAATCTTGTTTTCCGTCTCCATATCCACCGCCGATGTGGTGTCGTCCAGTATCAGCACAGCCGGTTCTTTTGCCAAAGCTCTGGCAAGAGAAATACGCTGTTTTTGTCCGCCTGACAGACCAACACCTCTTTCACCGACAAATGTTCCGTATCCTTCCGGCATCCGTTCGATAAAATGGCTGGCGTCAGCAATTTCCGCCATGTCGCGGATTTTTCCTATCGGCATTTCCGGATCACTGAATGCAATGTTTTCTTCAATCGTATTGGAAAATAAAAATACATCCTGCATGACCATAGAGACTTGTTCCCGTACCATCTTGATTGGCCAGTCACGAAGGTCTTTGCCTCCAAGCTTGACAACACCTGATGTGGGATCATAAAAACGAGCAATCAAGTTGACTAATGTGGTTTTTCCGGCTCCCGTTTGTCCTAAAATACCGATGGTTTGTCCTGCCTTTACCGAAAAAGAAATATCCTCCAAAATATTCGTGTCAGGATCATCACTGAAATGAAATGAGACATTTTCAAAAGCAATATCTCCTGTCAACCGTTCAATTTCAGTCTCAGGGACAGCAACCAAGCTGCTTCGCTGACTCAACAGTTCGCGAATTTTGAGACAGCTGGCAAGAAAACGCTGGGTGTCGTTAATCAGCCAGCCGCTCATCCGCAATGGATTGTTCAACATCCAAAGGTAACTGTTGAAAGCGACCAAATCGCCAATACTCATCTGTTCTCGAATCACAAACAAACCGCCAAAAAGCAGTGTCATGACACTTAACAATCCTGCAAGAAATTCAAGTGCAGGCAAATATTTGCCGGAAACTTTAGCGGATGCCATATTTTTTTCCAAGTAGTCTTGGTTGACTTGATTAAACTTTTCAATTTCATACTGTTCTCTTGAAAAAGCTTTGACGACACGATTGCCACTGATATTTTCTTCCACCATCGAATTCAATCTGGAAAAAGACTCTCGAATATCAAAAAATTTTGGGTAACTTTCGTCAGAAATACGGCGAGTCAAGATAAAGATTGCAGGTGTAATTAAAATCATAATAAAAGTCAAAGGCACGTTGATTGTGAACATCACTGCCATTGCCACACAAAACCATAAGACTGACTCCACAATACTGTAGCCTGCCCACGAGACGAAGTGACGGATAGCATCTGTGTCCCCAGTCATTCTTGCCATGATATCTCCAACCCTTGTATGATTGAAATAATCAAAGTCCAGTTCATGCAGCTTATGATACATATCTTTCCGCAAATCAAAAAGCACGTTTTGTCCCACCTCTTCAAACATGTTTTGATAAATATAACGGACGATTGTTCTCAGCAGTGTCACACCTATCATCAGCAGCAGGTATGGAATCAATTTTTCTTCTTGCCCTTGAAAAATGACCGCATCCACAATTTTCCCTGCAATCAATGGATTGACGATAAGCAATAAAGCGCTAATAATCAATAATATCATTGCTACAACTTGTTGCATTTTATAAACTTTTACGTACCGCCATATCCATTTAAAGTGAATCATGTTTTCTTCCCTCCTTAGTATGTTTCAACTACAGTATAGAGTAGCTTGTTTTTTCGAATAAAAGAATGGATTATCTTCACAAAATCATGTAGTATATTGTAGAGATGTTAGGAGTGAGAATTAACATGTTAAATATCCCATCTAAAACATTTAATCCGGAAGTGCTATATGTTTTTGATGCCTTTTGGGAACCCGGTCAAGCAGCCCAGCAACATTTTCACGACTCTATTGAGTTGAGCGTGATTGTTGAAGGAACAACTGTCTACCATATCGACAATAAAACACATATCCTTAAACAAGGCGATGTGATTTGTCTTAATCCATACACCATGCACTGGGAAGAACAGCCTGATGCATCAAGCAGTCATCAGCTGCATATCGGCATAGAAAATTTTCAATTGTCAGGCTATGAACCAAATTGCTTTCCTGCACGTTTTCCTATCCTTGATTTAGGTAGTTATCGCAAGGAATTTATGAAAACGATTCAGCAAATCATCAAAGAAAAAAATAATCAAAACCCTTATCAAGATTTGGCGATGAAACATCTGGTTAGTCAGTTATGGGTACATATTTTTCGTGCGACAGCTAATCATGGGATACACTTGCTGCCAAAAAATTCTAAAAAAGCCGATAAGAAAAAATTAATCAATGATATTATCTACTATCTGGAAACATATCATGCTGAAAACATCAGGCTTGAAAGTATATCTAGTAAAATGTACATCAGTCCTGCCTATATATCCAAGTTGTTTAAGGAAGAAACAGGAGACACGCCGATTAACTACCTGATTAAAGTCCGCATGAACAAAGCAAAAGAATTGTTGGAAAATGAAGAAATGTCAATTAAGGAAGTTGCCAATCTGGTCGGCTATCAAGATGCCTATCACTTCAGCAAACTTTTTAAAAAATATTTTAATATCCCGCCGTCAGAATATTCAAAACGCCAATCGTAAAATTAAGCTAGACAACTAAAAAAATGTCATTTGTTCAACACTTATCTTAAACCAGATGAACTTGTAAAGGATTCACTTGTTTCAAAATAAGTGAATCCTTTACTAACGTTGCACGTCAATTGAATCGTTAAAGGCAAATCCCTTCAATAAAGTCTATCAATGCATCAAATAAGAAAAAACAGTGATATCAATGAGATTGACATTTACTTTGCCGATTCTGAGACACGTTCACAGCGTAAGTTAAATGAAAGTTCTAAGGGACTGTTACGTAGAGACGGCTTGTTTAAAACTATGGGTTGTAATGACGTCCCAAAAGCGTTTACCCAATCTGGTGCTTCATATAGAGGAAACATATCCCAAGGGAATCGTTAAATTATCAAATATCGTTGGAAGTATTTATGAGCTATGTAGATAAAGACTATTTATCTAACTTAATTTGACAAAGGAAAAAAACAAACATGAGCCCTATCAAGGTCATGTTTGTTTTTGTTGATTCTACAATATTCAGTATTGATGTAAAGTTCACCTAGAAAATATTAGTGAGAAAACCAATTTTGGTACTTCACAAAGCAATGTTGGTGAATATCAAATTAACTAGTATAATCAGATATCTACCTGAGCAAGCTGCCTAGGTAGATTTTTTGTATGTTCTGAAAACCATCTGCCCATCTGCTATGGAAATTATTTTCAGAGCATAAAAAAGTGTTGGCGAAAAACCAATCGATTTTCCGCCAACACTAATTAGCATAACTTTCAAACTCTGTAACCTATCTATGAGTTACAAAATTATTTTTTCAATGCTTCTTGTGCCAACAAATTCAAGTAGTTCCAAGGACGGTTAAAATGAGGCTGGAAGAAAAAGTCTTGTAAAGCAAGGTCTTCCAATGTCATTTTATTCTGGATAACAACAGACAATGTGTTAGCTGACTGAGTGATATCATATTTGGACATCAACTGTCCACCCAAAATAACCTTGCTGTCTTTATCGAACACTAGCTGCATGTATATATTTTCTGTGGTAGGCATAAATTCTGGGCGATAATTATCTTCAAACCAGACTGCCTCTGCATTGATTCCCTGAGCCAATGCGTTACCCAATGTCATACCAGTGGACCCAATCGTCCATCCAAACAAATACAATCCTGAAGTGCCTTGTGATCCTCTGTAAGCTAACACAGGCTCCTTGATATTGGTTCCCACGAGCATCCCTTGACGCACAGCATTCGTAGCAAGAGGGATATAGTTAGATGTTTCTGTCGGATTATAATGAACAATCGTACTGTCTCCAGCGGCAAAAATATCCGGATTGCTGGTACGCATATATTCGTCGACAATAATCGCTCCAGTTGGCAACATATCGACTTTTCCTTTTAGAAGTTCAGTCTGTGGTTTAAACCCAACACACAGGATAGCCAAGTCCGCCTCATATAGGCCGTCAGGTGTCTTGACACCAGTCAATTGACCATTCTCGTCACCTACAAATTCTGACACCGTTTCGTTTAGGGCAAGAGTAACTCCTTTTTGACGTAATTCCTCTTCCAAAATATCGGTGTGTCCTGCATCAAGATATTTATTCAAAATTCTATCTAGTCCATCGATGAGTGTGACTTCTTTGCCTGATTCAACAAATGCTTCCACTAATTCGATACCGATGTATCCTCCGCCTACGACAGTGATTTTTTTAGCGTGTTGTGCTTTGGCAATGATTTCTTTTGCCTGATTATAGTTTTTACACAACAGTACATTATCTAGTTCCCGTCCCGGAATCGGAGGAATAATTGGCCATGAACCCGTGGTCATTACCAACTTATCATAAGACTCTGTCAATATTTCTCCTGTTTGCAAGTTTTTCGCTGTTACTAGTTTATTATCAGTGTCAATAGCAGTCACTTCATGCTCCATATATAAATCTGCACCAAGACTTGCCAGCTCTTCCGGATTTGAATAGAACAACTCTTGCGCGTTCTTCACAACTCCCCCTACATAAAGAGCAATACCGCATGAAAGGAAAGAAACATTATCATTTTTTTCAAAAACAGTCACGCTCACGTCCTGATTATTTTGCAAAATATTTTTGATCGCTGCCGTTCCGGCGTGGGTACATCCCACTACGATTACTTTCATCTCTAATAACCACCTTTTCAAAAATTTAGTCTTCAAAATCAAACTCCCGTTGAGACCTTCTATAATATACCAAAGGATAGTTTTGGGAAACATTATTCTGCTTGCTCAATGACAACGAATTTCGCGTATTTTAAAACATTTTTTTCACAATCCTTTCTCTGTTAATTGATATAATCATCATCTGATCAACGAAATATTGTGCAATGTTTTTCACAATGTTATTTTTTTCCCGAGCAAGTATCTAGTTATGTAGAAGAAAATGTGTAAAAATAATAAAAAAAAGCGAACTAAAACACACTTCTAATATCATTATCTTGTTTTCTCTTTAAATAGTAAAAGTCACTTCTTATCTAACCATTCAACGATATCCTTTTCAATTTCAGAGGGAGTGGTTTGAGGAGAATATCTTTTTATTTCTTGTTCCTGTCTGGCAACTAAAAACTTGGTGAAGTTCCATTTGATCGTCTTTCCCAGCTTGCTTGGCGCTTGCTCTTTCAAATACTTAAATAAAGGTAGTGTCTCCGCTCCATTGACTTTGATTAATTCATGCATGGGAAAGCTGACACCATATTTTAAGCGGCAAGCCTCTGCTGCTTCACTGCCAGTTTTCAACTCTTGTTTGAATTGATCCGATGGGAAACCCAAAATCACCAAGCCATCCTCCTGATACTTTTCATATAAAGATTCCAGCTCTTTAAACTGAGGGGCAAGACCGCATTTTGTCGCTGTATTGACAATGAGCATCACTTTGTCTTGATACTCGCTTAAAGCATAGACACGGCCATCATCCAAACGTACTTCGAAATCATAAATTGACATGAGATAAGCTCCTTTCATTGTTCTTATTATAAAACTATCCCCTTCTTAATGCTCTTAAAATGACTTGAAAATCACATTCGCAAAAAAAATTTTGAAAAAAACTACAGTAAGGAAACACCGTTACTGTAGTATGAAACTTAAAGCCATATTAATTTAATCCAAAATTTTAATTATTTTTGTTTGGGGCATTTGCGGAGGTAGACTGTGGGTCATAATCGGCACTACAGGCACCTCTAGAATTACCTGATCATTTTCTTGCAAAGTTTCTAATTTGTCTGTTTCCTGAAAAGTAAAAGCGATTATTTGCTGATCTGTCACCAAATCGTTTCCATCAAGGACGTCGCCGATGAAACGATCCTCCGATACACTCTGTACCTCTACAAGAATCTGACTATCTTTCAATCTTGTTTCCTTACTTTTGACATAATCTCTGATAAATAAAAAGCTCAACCCGACTACTGATAAACCAATTATAAACATCAGCTTCTTTTTCATACAAATTCCCCTTAGTTTAATTAAGTTATTAAAGGCCTTTTCGTCATATTTCATTCTCATTATAGTGAATACTTGATTTTTTTGTCAAAGGTTAAGACTTTTAAAATAACACTTATTAATTTATGCAAAAGGAAAAGTCTTAGTAGGAAAGACAATAAATATTACAATTTTTACCAGAGAGCAAGAGAAAAATTAGTTAATGGAAATTGTATGAAAATTTCCAGTAAAAGAAGCAGTAATTTTTCTTTAGTTTACTCACTGCTTTGGTTAATTATTTTTTTTACAATGAAGCCTGCTTCATGAATCCAGTCTTCAGAGTCAGGTGATTGGGCTGGCGAAACAATTGGGATATTTACCATGGGACCGGCAATTTCATAATTATTCATGCTAATCCAGTTTCCCAAGGCAGTTGTGATCAATGGCATTTGAGAAAAGTCCCCTTGAAAGACCACCGAGGCTATCTCTTCAGCTTCTTGGGTGAAAAATTTCACCTTATCTGTGTCTGCATACTCTCCAATCACACTGCTTTGAATTTCTACATCCACGTTTTCTTCTTTGTATTCAGAATCATGGTAATAGGAAATCCCAAATGGCGGTGTAGAAAATGTAACCTCTTGTGCCAAAAATTCTTCGTACAATTCCTGCCATAATAACCCTTCCGCATCAAATTCTGGCAACGGTCTCCGTATGCTCATGACGTTTCTTTCAGGCAGCTCCCTAACACTGATATTATACCTGCTCATCAACTGTTCGCTATCCTTTTCCATCAGCAGTTCGAGAAATTTCTGTTTGTTTTTTAATGCCTCCAGCTCTTGATGGAGGGCTTGGTATTTTTGCTCAAAATGAGTGCTCACGTTGTCATAGACATCTTCTTTAAGAATCTGCTTAATTTCTTCCAAAGAAAAACCAATTTGCTGCAGTACTTTGATTTGATTCAACTTATTGATTAGCTTGGCATCGTAATAACGGTAGTTGGATTGTTCATCAATATGTGTAGGCAAAAGAAGACCGATTTTTTCATAGTGATGCAAAGTTCTAACGGTAGTGTTGGTTATTCTAGAAAATGTTCCTACTTTAAACATGGAATCCCTCGCTTTTCTATTTTGTATAGTTTTATTGTAAACCACAACGTTAGGTCAGAGTCTAGTCTTTGACTAAACTCTACCTCAGCACTAAAGAACGTTTATTTGAGAGACACACTCAAATGAACGATTATTTATTTTTAGCCAAATTTTCATAATAAGTTTTCATTTCAGCTTCCCATTTTTTCTTATCCACATCATTTATTTCTCTGATAACTCGTGCAGGATTCCCTCCAACTATTGTATTTTCTGGCACATCTTTGGTGACCACTGCTCCGGCTCCCACAATTGAGTTTTTCCCAACAGTCACGCCCGGCAAAATGGTGGCATTTCCACCAATCCAAACATTGTCTTCAATAGTGATTGGCGAACCAAACTCTAATTCTTTTATTCTGATTTCAGGATCTGTGGGATGACCGGCAGTATAGAATCCGACCCTTGGCCCGACCATCACATTGTCTCCGATGACTATTTTGTTGACATCTACAAACATACAATCCATATTTGCATAGAAATTTTCGCCAATTTCCACATGACGGCCATAATCAACGTAGACTGGCGGATTGACGTAAAAAGAACGACCGGTCTTGCCAAATAATTTTCTTACCATCGCTATGATTTTATCTGTATTTTCAATTGGTTCATTATTAATTTTTTGTGCTAGTTTCTTTCCTTCCAAAGAACCGTTTTCGGGAAATATGTTTGGAGCGAAGTAGAGAGCTCCAGCTAACATTTGTTCATACTCAAAATCTTTTTTCATTTATTTACTCCTTAGTATCTATTTTTTATTATTTTTGATTAAAAAATGGCTTAGTCTTCATTTGATATACTAAAATTGGAAGTATCTACAAAGTCTCTTATCATGTTAAGAAAGTCAATGGATTTCTCCGGTGATAATCAGGACTAAAAACTTTAACTTTTATTCTCCCATAGTTGTGCAAAGTTTGTCAAAGACCCTTGCAGTTATTGTTTAAAAATTAAACTCAACTCCTTCAGTATTCTTTTACAAGCTCCCGGATTTTTTTACCAGTGTTTTCTTCTGAAATTTCCATAAATAATTTACTTCCTCTGCTCAGGTGGGAATACGCGTAGGTACTTTCGTGTTGTTTTTATCTCGGATGAAATTATATTGCTTTTCTTACCAAAAAATACCTCCCTAAAAGCTGTCCCAAACCGACTGGATAGCAAGTGAGCTCCAGAGCATACAAAAAGACCACGAATAGACGCTTTATACGCTTCATTCGTGGCCTTGCTTTTATGGAATAAAATATGTGACCATTTTAGAAATGTTACAACGTTCCGTCTGATCCATTTCCTTTGAACCAACCAGTTTTACAGTTGATTGTCACTAGATAATAAGGTGTGGCTGGTTTCCAATTGTTAAATAAAGGTGCGCTGGTGTCAGTGGCATACAAATCATAATAACCTTCTCCATCGACAATTTTACTTTGAACTAGATAAAAGCCGCCTTCTACGATATACCCCCGACGGAAACATTCATTCAGGACGGTCTCTTGAACACCCGGCGCCCATACCCAAGGGTCGCTGGATACTGCTCCCGGATCAAGATTGCTTAACATCCCGCTTTGAACTGTCGGATTTTTCTCATGCCATTTTTGAATTCGGTCTGCCCCAAAAATATTGGTGCCGCTACCTTGAGCTGCTTGATTCGCCTGAGCGTTCTGGGACGGAGCAGCTCCAGCAGCCTGTGCGTTTGCTGCCGCTTGTGCAGCTTCTTTTTCTTTTGTTTCTTTTTCCTTAGCAACGAGAAAATCATCCACAGATTTTAATTGCTTTTCAAATGTTTCTTTTAATTCTTTTCGCTTGATTTTCCCAACAGCTTCTTTAGCTTTGTTGTAATCTTCCCGCTTGACGTTTTCAACGATTTTATTGTCTTTGAAAACAACTGTCATTAACTCCTTGGCTTTATTGTTGTCCTCTACCTGATCTTTTGCCAATTGAATGCCTTCGTTTATTTTTTTATCAAAAGCATCTTGTTCTTTGTCAGAAATTTCCAGTGACACACTGGAAATGTTCTCTTTGACCAATGCTTTATCATCCAAAGTATCTCCAACAAGGACAGGTTGGTCGAATAAAATATTTAAACCATCTTGTTTTTCAAAACGCTCTCTGACATCTGACTCAATTTCTTTCAAGTCTTCTTGAAATTCTTTGTTATCAATGGTTTCGATTTTATCGCTGGCTTTATCGATTTTATCTTTTGAGACATCTGAATGTAGGAAAATTTTATTCTCATCAAAATAAAGTTTCTCAAAATCTATTTTGGCTTGTTTATAAGCTTTTTCGGTTTGTGCTGCTCGTTTTTCTCTGGCATTACTTTCGTATTTGTTGTAACCCCAGATTCCTGCACCCAGCAACAAGACAATCACTACACCAAAAATGAGATTGTTACGTTTCTTATTTCCTGTTTTCTTGTCATCAGAAGTTTCTGAGGAACTTGCTTCATCTTCCTGACGCTTTTCTGGACGTTTCCAGCTTTTATCCTCTGAAATTTTGGCACTCTCTGTTTGTTTTTCTTGTGTCGCCGAAGAAACCGCTGCTTCTTTGACAGACTCAACTTCTGACTCTGGAACTTTATCTGCTTTATGTTTAGCTTCCGCTTCGTCTAAAGCTTCTTTGAGTTCCTCTTTTTCAAGTGTTTTAGTTTCCTGCTCGTATTTTTCCCTTAACCGTTGACGAATTTCTTCGTCAGTAGCCTGTTCCATTTGTTTTGCTGCTAAAATTTCTTCCGCTGTCGGCTTTTTATGAATATATTTTGAGTTAGGATTAATCACATCACAATTAGGACAAAATTCAGTTCCTTCATCATATTCAAAGCCGCAATTGGGACATTTTATTTTTTTTGTCATTGATTATTCTTCTCCATATTCATCAGTATGAACACAATTTTAACATATTTTTACGTTCGCTGAAACTTTTTCTATCATCTCAATCATTATCATCGAACTTTTCTTTTACTGCTGCTCTAGTGTGGTGATTTCAAAATCGGTCACGTAGCCTTGTACTAGCTCGTCAACCATTCGAGCCTTAAATTTCACATGGTCATTTTTCTCTAAAAAGATTCCTTCAGGATAGGTACTTTCCGACACCGTATAAATGATACCGTCTCCCATCAGAAATTTCACGATGATGCCGTCTTCTGTTTCGATTGGACTGCTGACCCTTAAAACCTTACCTTCTAACTCTTGTTCAACAATCTCATCTGTTGCACCCACATTAGCATTTTTCTCCCCTAACTTCAGCCGATAGGTTTGCAAAGCTCTGGTCACATTGTCTTCCATCGCTAAAATGTCGCTGTCAGTGGCATTCACATAAGCAATTTTTTTGAAAATCCCATTCTCATCCAACATGGACACTACCCAGGTCGGAATCCCGTCAATATTATAAAGTAAAGGCATACTGCCTTTGAGCTTTTTCTCCGGATAAACTAAATTTACCAAATTTAACAAGCCTTCACTGTCCATCATATTTTTCTTACTGTAATAGGTCAGCTCCCCTGTCCGTGCGTTGATGAATGAGTAGCCAATGGCTGAATCATCTGAACTGGAAGGAGAGGTAAAATCGGTAAAATAAAGCATTTCTCCTTTTTCATTGAAAATTGGTGTCACATCATCTTCTGTTCCATTTTCAGTGGCCAGCTTGACGCCTTTTTTAGCCATCTTGCTGTTGAGCCAGCCGTTTTCATACTTACCGTAGACACTGTTCATCTCGCTAGCCATTTCTGGTGAAATCGGCGCATCAATAAACTCAGGAACATCTTTTAAATCATACACCTTAACTTTTCCCGTGACAGTATCCAAGACAGCAATTTTCATCTTTCGATAGTTTGGGTTTTCAGAAATCCCTCTTGCCTTGTACAACGTCTGCACATAATAAGCTTTTCCATCGTCATCAACTTCTAGCTGTGGGACCCCCATTGTTTTGTAAGTAGATGTGGCAAAGTAAATTTTTCGCTCCACATCTTTAAAAAAGTAAGCACTAGGGATATATGTCATGGGATTCTTAACGGCTATCGGCTGGGCATAAATATCCGTTGCTGACATCATCAAGTACCCTTCAGAGGCTTTCCCTTTAAACCAGCGCCAAAACCCCTTAAATTCCAACGGGGCGATATAAACGACTTCATCTTTGATTTTTTGAACTTGTAATTCTCCTAAGTCATAAAATTGCTGATTATCAAACTGATTCATGGATTTTTTCATTTTATTACGAACTGTTTTCGGAGGAATCGTCACAGGAGTGTCCTCTTTATCCAATTCAGGGGTATCCGTTCCTTCCATGATATTCAACGTACGATACACTTGTTTCTTACTGTAAATATCATAGCCTGCCGAAGCAACCAGCAGCAAAATAAAAGCCGCTACAATCACAACAGACTGCCAGAATCGGGGTTTTAGAAGCTCGACTACCAGTTCATCAGCTTCTTTCAACAACCAGACCACACCTTTGGCCAGTGCCAGCATGATTAAGTTTATCAGCAAATAGTTCAACAAAGATTTGCTGGGCAAGATAAACCAAATAAAAATAAACTGACCCACAATTAAAAAAATGATGGACAGTGCGAGTCGCAACCGCTGCACTCGATTGATCGAAAATTTCTTTTTGATTAAATACACTCCGACCACGATTAAAAAAAGAATACTATTTAAAAATATTTGAATAATCATTATTGCTCCTCCCTCTTTGAAGTTATTCTAACCCTTTTTGATAAGATAGACAATGCTTGTTATAATTTACTTACACCCACAACTTTTTTTAGTATAATAGAAAATAACTAAAACAAATGAGGAATGGCCAATGAAAACAACGATATTTTTTCAATTAAAAAATAAGATTTCACGCTATTTATCATCACATGTTTCTAGTATTCAACGGATTGTTGCCTACTACATACTTTTAACCTTGATTTCTTTTATACTACTAAAAATTCCATGGTTTAGACACCCCGGGGTGAAAACTGCCTTCATCGATGATCTCTTTATGGCCATCAGCACGATCAGTGTGACTGGTCTGAGCACGTTCAATATTAATCAGGTCTTTAATCATCGGGGGATTATATTACTTGAAGTCCTTTTTCAAGTGGGCGGTTTAGGGATAATGATGATTGTGACATATTTTTTGATTATTTCACGAAAAAAGATCACGCTAAGTCAGCGTCAGTTGATCATGACGGACATGAATCAGCCGAAATTAAGCGGAGTCGTCAGACTGATTCGCGTAACATTGAATTTTCTGATTGCGATCCAACTGTTTTTCGGTGTTATTTATTCTTTTCATTTTTATCTCACTGATGCCCATGCAACAATTTCTGAATCGATTTTCTTTGGCTTTTATCAAGCAATTTCTGCCGTTACTAACTCAGGTTTTGATGTAACAGGTGCCTCCATCATGCCATACAAGAATGACTTTTTCTTTTTGATCAGCACCATGTTTTTGATTATGATTGGTGGGATTGGATTTCCGGTCATCATGGAAATTCGTGAATGGCTCTCCCACAAGCGAAAGAAAAATAGTTTTCCTTTTAGATTTTCACTTTTTAGCAAACTTGCTATTTTTTCTTTTATTATTTTATTTATTTTTGGGACGATTATGGTTTACTTGCTTGAAAAAAATCATCTCTTTTCTTCCATGGCAGAAAATCAAAAATGGATCAGCTCCATGTTTTATTCTATCAGCACCCGTAATGCAGGACTGCAATTGCACAGTTTAGACCGGTTTCAACCGGCCACTTTGCTGTTGTTTTCTTCTTTGATGTTTATTGGCTGCAGTCCTAGTTCAGTTGGAGGCGGGGTTCGAACGACCACTGTTGCCATTCTCTTTCTATATTTGGCTTCATTCATCAAAAGCGAGGAAAACGTCAATATTTTCGGAAGACAAATTTCCAAAGAAGACATCAAAAAAGCCGTTGTGGTTTTCAACTTATCTCTTTTCATGTGCTTCTTTTCTATTATTATTTTATCTGCCACGGAAAAGCATTCACTGCTAGCCATCATCATTGAGGTAACTTCTGCATTCGGGACCACAGGACTGTCTTTGGGGATTACTTCTGATTTAACTCCTATCGGAAAAATCATTATTGCTCTTTTGATGTTTATTGGACGAGTGGGAATGTTATACACCTTGATGACTTTTGTTCCCAAGGAAAAGCAAGACAAAGCGTTTGCCTATCCTACCGAACAAATCATCATCGGCTGACTCTCTTTAGTATGTTTTTATTAAATTGAGAAAAAACTCTCTTACAATAATTAAATCCCAGTCTAGGACTCAGGGATATCTATCTGATAAATTTGTTTAAAGAATTACCTGTCAGTTTTAAGAATATGGTATGATAGATGTTGTTTTGAATGATGCACACTCTCACAAATATTAGGGGGATTCATGATGAGTTTACGTAGTCAGTTAGCACTCGCTGTTGGTAAATCAAGCCAGTGGTTTCTAAAAACTTTTACCAAAGGCGGCAGCAGTCTGCCGGGAAAATTAGCTTTAAAAATTGACCCGGACATTCTAGACATGATTGCAAAAGATTATGAAGTCGTCGTCGTCACAGGAACCAATGGAAAAACTTTGACGACCGCTTTAACAGTCAATATATTAAAACAGGCCTATGACAATGTCCTGACCAATACGACCGGTGCCAACATGCTTCAAGGCATCGTTTCCACATTTCTATCTGCCAAAACACACCAAAAAGGAAAAAAGTTTGCGGTGCTGGAAATTGATGAAGCAAGCTTGGCCAAAGTCACCAGCTATTTCAAACCTTCTTTGTTTTTATTTACCAATATTTTCCGCGATCAAATGGATCGTTACGGAGAAATATACACGACCTACCAAATGATTTTAGATGGGGCAGCCAAGGCACCAGAGGCTGTAATTTTAGCCAATGGGGACCTGCCGATTTTCAATTCGAAAGAAACCAGCAATCCGCGGGTGTATTACGGCTTCGATCACGAACCTGATGAAGAAGTCACGCCTCATTCAAACACAGATGGATTGCTGTGTCCAAAATGTCATCACATTCTTCAATACAAAATGATTACTTATAGCAATCAGGGAAAATACTACTGCCCTCATTGCGGGTTTAAACGACCGGAACTAACGTATCAGCTGACTAAACTCAAAGGGATGGACCATACATATTCTGAATTTGAAATCGACGGAGAATCTTACCGCATTGAAGTAGGCGGTCTGTATAACGTGTACAATGCTCTAGCCGCAACAGCGGTTGGAAGCTATTACCAAGTCTCCCCTGAAAAAATCCGTCAAGGACTCTCCAGCGACCAAAAAGTATTTGGACGACAAGAAGTCATTCACGTTGGAGACAAAGAATGTACGTTGGTTCTCGTAAAAAATCCAGTGGGACTCAATCAAGTTATTGATATGGTCGCACTTGCGCCCCAACCCTTCCAGTTAGTTCATTTGCTTAATGCTAATTATGCTGACGGTATCGATGTCAGCTGGATTTGGGACGGCGACTATGAAAAATTTGCCCATATGGCTATCCCTCATGTCATCGCCGGGGGAGAACGTTCTGAAGAAATTGCCTTGCGTCTAAAGGTGGCGGGACTGGAAGGGAATCATTTTAAAGAAATCAAAGAAATCCCCAAAGTTGTCGAGGCAATCAAAGAACTCCCATCAGGCCGGGTATTTATTCTAGCCACTTATACGGCAGTTCTGCAATTAAGAAAAGAATTAGCTGCCCAAGGCTATATTGACGGAGGAATGTAAAATGACCGATTATTCGATTCATGCCTGCCACTTATATGGCAATCTTTTAAATACTTATGGCGACATCGGCAATTTACTTATTTTAGAATATTTTGCCAAAAAAATCGGTGTCTCGTTCACTTATGAAGTCATTAGTTTAGATGAAGCGTTTGAACAAACGGCCTATGATTTTGTTCTTTTCGGAGGAGGCCAAGATTTCGAACAATCTATCGTCTCCAAAGATATACAATCAAAAAAAGAGTCCCTCACAAACTATATACATAACAACGGTGTTTTCCTTGGCATCTGTGGGGGTTTTCAACTTTTAGGAGATTACTACATAGGGGCAAATGGTGAAAAAATCTCTGGTATTTCTGCCATCGATTATCACACCGACAGTCAGAAAAATCATCGCTTTATAGGTGATATAAAAATTTACAACAAGGAATTTGATGAAACATATGTGGGATTTGAAAATCATAATGGTTTGACTTATCTAGGAAAAGGCATCCAGCCTCTAGGGATTGTACAGGAAGGGTTTGGAAACAACGGAGAAGATCAGACTGAAGGAGTTCATTTTAAAAATACGTTTGGTTCTTATTTTCATGGTCCTATATTGCCTCGAAATGTACATTTAGCGAAAAGACTGCTGAAAATAATGTTGGAAAAAAAATACCAAGAAGATTTTTCATCTGTGCTGGAGTTGAAATAACTCATAATTTTTATCAAAACTAAACCACTTACTTTGATTTTGTCAAAGTAAGTGGTTTTTTAATTTTTTAGTAACTATCTCCGGTTTCTTCTGTATCAATAAACATCTCTCGGGTAAATCCTTCCCCTATGACACTTTGTGCATCGCTGATCGTCACAAATGCCAAAGGATCTATATCGTTAATCAAATTTTGGATAGCCATCAGCTGATCACGACTAATCACCACGTACAAGATTTTTTTAGGCTCTCTTTTATAATACCCGACCCCATTTAGCAGCGTAATTCCACGACTGATTTTTTGATCGATAGCTAAAGCTATCTCTTCGTAATGATCTGAAACAATCATGACAGTCTTCTTTGG
The DNA here is from genome assembly GCF_003987645.1 of Vagococcus elongatus. Lineage (GTDB taxonomy): Bacteria > Bacillota > Bacilli > Lactobacillales > Vagococcaceae > Vagococcus_A > Vagococcus_A elongatus. The sequence goes on along the minus strand of NZ_NGKA01000005.1, from coordinate 107,426 downwards.
ATTAGAACCTTCTAAAATAAAATCCAGCACCTTAGTGGAAATCATGAGTGAAACGATTGTCAGCAAGAACTTTTCGATCCCGATCACAGAAAGAGAAGTAATCACAACAATAATATCAAAAAACAGCAAGGCATAACTAACTTTCCAACCTAAAAACTTATTCATGATTTTAGCTAAAATCATACTACCGGCAGTGGTTCCTTCTCCTTTCATAATAAATCCCATGCCTAATCCCATAAGACCGCCGGCTGCTATTGCCGCAACGATGCCTTCATCAGCTACAAATTGAAGTCCTTCAGTAAATTTCAGAAACACGGATAAAATTCCCACTGCAAGTATTGTATACAAAATGGTTTGTTTATCTAGCAGCTTCCAACCAATGACTAATATGACGGCATTGAACAAGATATTAGTCACAGCGGGTGAAATATTATGTGTGTAGTATAATATCATCGTAATTCCTGTCACACCGCCTTCACCGAGTTTGTTCGGCAATGCGAACATGTTGACCGCTACCGCAAAAACAAAACAACCGATCATAATCTTGATTACGTTAAAAATAATTTTTTTTCCTTCTTTTGTCATCTAAGCTCCCCCTTTACCCCACTCATCTACTTAAACAAATTTATATTTTTTAGTCAACCCCTTCAAGAAAAAAACTCTAAGATTGACTATTAAATTCTAGTGACAAATCAGTAATTTACACTCATTAAAAATATATCCTCCGATGATGTCCTTCACGTGTCAATTGAAATCTAGACAGTTACCAATAGAGTGAGCTTTGAGCGGCAATGCCAGAGACAAAATTGTTTCCACTTTTTTCCCGACAAAAAACTTCAACGGCTCTCGCAGTTGAAGTTATCGATAGTTTTTATTTCTTAAAAAAACGTCTTCGCTCACCATCTATTCACAGCTATAGTGGTGGATATTAACGTTGTCTTCTTCGCCCAAGATACGACAAGCTTTTTTAGTTGTTTCTCAGCTGGTCTACCACACTGTCCCGATGAATGAAACGGTAGACTAGGTTGGGCAAAAAGAGACAAATCCATGCCGCAAAAAAATAAAGTAGCAGCAACATGGTCAATGGTGCTTCATAGGTTATCTCGTACACATTGGTCAGGGAAAAAATCAGGTAACTCAAACTATTTCCCACAATGACCGAGAAGAGCAGCGAAATACCAGCATAAATCATCCCCTCGTGCAGAAGCATTTTTTTGATTTGCTGAGTGGTCATGCCGATGCTGCTCAAAACCGCTAAATCTTTTGACCGGCTAAATATACTTGTAGACAATACGTTGATATAGTTCAGCAAACCCAGAAGAGCTAAAACGAAAGCAATGACCGTACCCATGATCAAGAGCTGATTTTCTGATTCCTTCATATTTTCATAGCGTTCGATTTTTGATTCATGGTCAATATGCTTATTCTCTTTGATCATGGATAAGATTTCTAAGTCCGTTTCCTGATCATAGGCTTGCTGATAATCTATGACTAGATGATCCACAAAAGTTTCTGAACCTGTCAAACGGTCTAAATATTGATTAGAAACATAAATCTCAGGGAAAAAGCCGTTGTATTGGATGGAATCAAAAAGTTCAAAGGGCTTTGTGACATAGTCAATGTTGATTTCCAGAAGTCTATTTTCAAAACGATAGTCTATCCTCTGGTTTTCTAACGCTTTTAGCCCCTGATAATTATGTTCTAGTGTACGGGCGATTACTCCCACTCTGCCTTCATGAAACTCTTTTTCAGAAATGGTCAATTGAAATTTTTTCTTCATTTGCTGAAACTGCTGGCTGTCAAGACCGACAAGGGTCCCGAAAAAGTTCTCAGGTCTATCAATCATCATCTGCCGTCCTTCTTTTTCATAATCCACCCCGTAAGCCATCTCAAATTCTGGTTTTAAATACGCTGAAAATTGCTCATGGGGTTTTGTTATATCAATATTAAGTGCGCTCACCGGGTGAACAGCTTTTACTCCCTTTATTGATTCAATTTGAGAAATAAAGTCTTTCGAAAATACTTGAACCTGATTATCATCGCCCGAGCTGCGATTGAGCAGCTCCATATCAGAAACCTCCAGCGCTTCCAAGATCTTTTTAGCGTTATTATTTTTTATGATCGATGAAACTACCGTGAAAGAGGTCATTCCGATAAATAATGAGAGAAAAACCAGTATTGCCTGTTTTTTGTTACGAAAAACATTACGCCATGCCATTCCCCGGATACTGCTGCCAGTCTTGCTTTTATTAGATTGTTTTACACCCATGTCCTCTTGCTTTACCGCCTCGACCGGTGACATCTGCGCGATTGATTTTGCCGGCTTGGCCACACTGATAAAAATCGTCAGCAAGCTGAAAAATCCGGCCAGAACATAAATGACAGGCTGAAACTCCCCGCGAAAACTCACCACTCCCGGAATCATGGTAACAACCAGTTTTGGTATCAAATAGTTGGAAATCCCTGCTCCCAGTATTAAGCCAGCTGGAATCCCTATCATTGACAACAGAATGATTTGTCTAAAGACGATTTCTCGAATTTGTCTGCTAGTAGTCCCAATAGTTTTTAGCAAACCGAAATACAGTACTTCTTTTCTTAAAGATATATACACGATATTATAAATCAGCAAGTAACCGCTGATCATGATGACACCAGCGATGGCAATGACGGACACCGCTACTTTAAACAACATGTCGCCCATTTCAGTGTCAGCAAAAAAATGTTGATATTTATTCAGCTTTAGGGATTCTTCCATTTCTGCTTCCTCTTGTTCACTGATAAAAGGGGTGGAGAAATTGATATACAGACGACTCCTGTCCAAATCGTCAGACTTGATACCCGACTGTTGATAAAATGTTTTTGAAATAAATCCCCGATTTTTTCCAGAATAATCATTAAAATAACCGGAGAGTATCATTTCTTCATCCCTGAGTCCATCATAATAGGCCAAAGACATTGGCAGGACCATCCCGACTTCTGGCTGAGTGACTCCCATTTTTTTCAATGCTTTTTCTGAGAGCATGACTTCCTCTTTTTTTTGCGGATAAGAACCCACCAAATGGATAAACACTGGCTGGAGTTGTTCCTGCCAATGGTTCTCATCTGCCCAAACAAGGCTCGTGCCAACGGCGATTCCTTCATATTCTGCCACGGTGACACTCCCCACAGCCATCCCCACTGTTTTTACTTTTTTCATCTCTTTAACAACATTGATTTGTTCTTCGGTAGGTCCCGTCAGCATACCGTTATAATCGCTGCCGTACATTGATAAATTCCGTTGATTTAAAACGGTGTAGTAATTGATGCCGATACTAAATACAGCGACTAACATCATTGTGGCAAGAGCCACCGCCAACACGAGCAACCGATTTTTTAATGGCTGCTGTTTCATTTGAGTTCTAGCTAGACGTTTGATAACTTTACGATTATTTACTTTCAGCATCTCAGTCATCCCCCAACAGTTTGCCATCTTCGAGACGAATGATACGGTCTGCCAGCTGGGCAAAATCATCATTGTGTGTAATCATCACAATCGTCTGATGCCATTTTTTACTCGTAAATTTTAACAAACCTAAAACGTCTAGCGCAGTTTTGCTGTCCAGATTCCCAGTGGGTTCGTCTGCTAAAATAATGGCTGGTTTTGCTGCCAATGCTCTGGCAATTGCCACCCGCTGTTGTTGCCCGCCAGATAAATTATTAGGCATCTCAAATTTTTTATCCGCCAAGCCAAGTGTCTCTAAAATCAGTTGGATATATTCTTCATCAACTTTTTGTCCATCTAGTTGAATCGGTAAAACGATATTTTCATAGACATTTTGTAAAGGTAAAAGATTGAAGCTTTGAAATACAAAGCCTATTTTCCTGCGCCGGAAAATTGTCAATTCATCTTTTGAAAGCTGCGATATATCCTGATGTTCAATCCAGACTTTCCCTTCTGTTAATGTATCCAAACCTCCCAGCATATGGAGTAATGTAGATTTTCCGCTTCCTGATGTCCCCACGACAGCTACAAATTCACCTGCATCAACTGAAAAAGAAATACCGTCCAGAGCTTTCACTAGGTTATTGCCTGCCCCATAATATTTTTTCAAATTTTCTGCTCTCAAACTTTTCATAGTTTTCCCTCCTTTATACAGTTGATCATAGCAGGCAAATCTATCAGCTCTCTGTCTCAAATCTGTCATTTTTGACAGAATTAACTTTCTCTAGGGAAAAATAAAGAGAATTCAGCACCGCCTGTACTTGGAGTGCTGACTTTTACAAAACCATTTTGTTCTTCCATGATTTTTCTCACCAAAAATAACCCGATACCCAGTCCTTCTTTTCCCAGACTGCCCTTGCCGCGGAAGAACCGCTTGAAAATTTGCGCTTGCTCTCCTTCTGGTATTCCTTCGCCTTCATCTCTGATAGTGATCTTGGTGAAAAATTCTTGCTGTTCACAGGAAAAAGAAACCGTCCCATGAGAAGGAGAATATTTGACTGCATTATCTAAGACATTATTCAACGCTTCTAAAGTCCACCTTCTATCACAAAAAATTTCATTGGTAATAGCCGTCTGACCAACAAAGGAAAGATTTTTTGATTGCCCTTGAAGAGCAACGGATGACAGAGACTCTTCTAACAGTTGTTTGACAGAAATTTTTTCCTTGTGAATGTTAATTAAATTATTTTCCATATAAGAGGTTTTCATCAAACGTTCTACTAGAAAAGACATTTTATTGGTATGTGTCTGAATTTCATTTGCAAACATTTCAGCCTCTTTTGGCAAAGGCTGCTCTAATAACAATTGGCTGTAAATAGTCAAATTAGCCAGCGGGGTTTTGGTTTGGTGAGAGATATTGGAGACTAACTCCTTGACCCCATCCTTTTCCTCTTGGTTTTTTTCTTGTTGAAAAGAAGTCATGGAAAGAAAACGGTTGATTTTTTCTCCAATTTGTGAAATATAGTGTTCATCGTAAGATACTTCCACTAAATTTCCCTTTAGTGCTTCATCCAGCTGGTGGTTAAAAGTATCCAAGGTACGTTGCGCTTGAATTGATAAATAGCGGCTCCTGATACATATCGCCAGAGAAACTATTATGATTAAAATCATCAGCATTGTGCCCATTATATTTTTACCTCCCAACGATAACCGATTCCATAAACAGTTTTGATTGAAATATCTGAATTACCGCCTAATTTATCACGCAAACGTTTCACTGTGACAGATAAGGCATTTTCGTCGATAAAATCTGAGTCGATTGACCACAACAATTCTTCCAAATAATGTCGTTCCAGTGTTCGATTAGGATTGGCACAAAATACTTTCAACAGTTTGATGTCATTTTTGGTCAACGCCAGTGGTTGCCCGTTCTTGCTGAAAGTTAGATTTTCAAAATCAAACATCAGCTCCGAAAATTGATAAAATTTTCGCTGTTGAAGGTCACTTCTTCTTAAAATCGCTTCAACTCTTGCCCTCAAAATCGTCAAGCTGAAAGGTTTTGTGATATAGTCATCGGCTCCCAGACCCAATCCTGTCACTATATCCATTTCCAAATCTCTTGCCGTCAGAAGAATAATCGGTACTGAGGAAGTCCGTCTGACATCCTCGCACAAGTCAAAACCGCTGCCGTCTGGTAAATTCACATCCAGTAAAAGCAACTGGAAAAGGTCAGAGTTTAATTGCTCTTTTGCTTCTTTCAGCGTCCCGCATTCAATGATTTCAAAGTCTTTTAAGGCGAGACCGTAGATAATCCCTTTCCTTAAAGACACATCATCTTCCACTAATAAAATTTTCCCCATATTTTTTTATTCCTTTATTTATTTTTTGTGCTCTCTAGTTATTTTTTGTACTGTCTAAAAGTAAAATATCCTCGTCATTTTGACGATTATTAAGATCTAAGGCTGTTCGTCACTCAGACCAGATGGCATCTTGAACGATGCCGGCGGCCTTTAAAAATATCGTAGTGACCACTGGGCCGACAAAGGTGAACCCTCTGTTCTTCATGTCTTTGGCAATCCGCCTTCCCTCTGGCAGTGTATTCGATATGTCATCCAAAGTTTCATAGTGCTTTACTAAGGCCACATCGCCAACGAAATCCCATAAGTAATCAGCAAAACTTACCCCTTCTTTTTCCAACATCACAATAGCCCTTGCATTTTGGATCACGGCACGGATTTTTCTTTTATTTCGAATCATTTCCGGATCTTCAGCAATCCTATCAACATCTTCCTCAAAAAATCCGGCAACTTTTTGATAATCCATGTTGCAAAAATGTTTTAAAAAGACTTCCCGTTTACTTGCCGCCGCTTTCCAGCTCAAGCCTGCTTGAAAGACGCCCACTGTTAATAATAGAAAAAGCATTTGCGCATCTCTGGTTGGCTGCCCCCACTGCTGCGAATACCAATCATATTTTTTCACATTTGATTTCTCCATAACATCCCATTCCCTGATTGTAAATTCATCTTTTAATAAACAATGACGCTGATTTGACTGCTACTTAACTGAAACTATGATAGCATTTTCCAGACGCTAATTATAGCTTAACCGTTGAGATTATTGAGTGAGATTATTTTATCCTCAATTCAAAATATGATATGCTTGTGCTAATGAGAGAAGAGGGCTGACTATGTATCCTAAAACAAAAAATAAAATCGAAGAATTAGTGAACAAAGGCATCATGCCAGGGGCGGCGTATTGTTTTATCAAAGGAAATCAAATCTACCAAAGAGCATTAGGTCTGAGACAAATCATTCCTTCAAAGGAACAGATGACCATCGACACCCTTTTTGATGTGGCCTCTTTAACAAAAGTGGTGGGAACTAATTCAGTCATTTTAAAATTACTGGAAGAAAAGCGAATCAATATAGACGATGGCTTGCAGCTCTATTTACCTGAGTTTCAAGATAAATATGTCACAATCAGACATCTGCTGACCCATACTTCCGGAATCAACGGCTTTATTCCTAACCGACAGCAACTTTCTCAAGAGGAACTGATTCAAGCTTTCTTAAGCTTGAAATCAAACCCTAATCTAAGAGGGAAAGAAATCAACTATACAGATACCGGCACAGTTCTCCTTGGTTTAATGATTGAACAACTCTATCATAAACCAGTGCAGCGAGTCATTGAAGAAGAAGTTCTTCAACCATTGAAAATGACCCAAGCGACTTTCTCACCTACAGGAAATAAAATTGCTCCCACTGAACTGGACAGTCGCAGAGGGATAATCAAGGGAGAGGTCCATGACCCTAAAGCGTTCATCTTAAAGGAACGTTGTGGCAGCGCAGGACTTTTTGCCACGCTGAACGACTTGATGAGTTTTACTTTTATGATGCTTTATAGAGGCAAAATGCGTGATGGTGAATACTTTTTAAAAGAAGAGACGGTCACTTCTTTGTACCAAAGCTGGTCAAACATTGAGTCGGCCCCCCGTACTCTGGGATGGGATTTGAGATTCGAGCCGGAGACAAAAAAGCCGATTCTTTTCCACACAGGCTATACTGGTACGTTCATGCTGATTGACAGCGACCAGATGGAAGCCTTCATTTTATTATCCAATCGCGTCCACCCCTTAGATAACAAACCTCTTTACCAAATCAATCGGGACGAGTTAATCGATAGTTATCTAGAAGAAAAACAAGCTCTCTGAGACAAACATCTCTCAGAAAGCTTGTTTATTTTTTTATAAGTCTCTAACCTTTAGCTGTCGTATCTCTAATAGAATCATTACTGTCTTCATCTTCTTCAGAATAAAAATCTCCCGTAATAATCTGTGTGAGCTTGCGTTTATGTTTGAATTTAGTGTCAAGAATCAAAGGCACCCGTTCTGTCACTACATCGCTATATTCCAAACCAAACCAATTAGCCGTTGAAGTAGTGATCGTTTTAATCGCAATTTTTAACTGATAAATGACTTTATCAAAATTAGATAACCCAGTATTGACTCGTGCCAACTCTTCTTTCAACAGTACAAAACTGAAATCACCCACTTCTCGGCCTGGCAAAATCGTATACTTCTGAGGTTGTTTTTCAATCATGCCCTGTTCCATCAAGTCGTTGACAATTTGCCGGATATAAAGATTCACATCCTGACGCACACGGAAGCCTAATTTCAACTGCACATTGACGATGCAGTCGGTTCCCATCATGTCCACCAAATATTCCTTTGTATAAGGTTCATCAGTAACAAACACATTGACAAACCAGTAGACCTTCGCTCGTTTTGGTTTTTTGTCCAAAATAGAATACAAGATATCTCTGCCAATTCTATGTCCCCTGAGGTTCGTCGTTAAATAGACCACATTGGTTTGGAATAAAGGTAAAGACTCGTCATTACTCAATGAAACCAGCTGATCCACATAATCTTTTAAGTCGACACGGACGGATACTCTTTCTCTAATCAAATAGCTTCTTTCCCAAATAATCATGATAAGCAGAATTGCCAGGGCAATCCCTACTGCTGTGTATCCTCCATGGAGAAATTTCGTCGCACTTGACAAGAAGAAAATCGTTTCTATGGCGCCAAAAAAGATAAAAATACCAAAGGAAATAATTTTCGGCACATTGTTTTTCAATAGATAGAACAAAAGCAAAATCGTCGTCATCAACATGGTGATTGTAATCGCCAAACCATAGGCAGCTTCCAAGTGAGCCGATGTTCTAAAAGCCACAACAATGCTGACACACAACAGACATAACGCCCAGTTGATCGCCGGGATATAAAGTTGGCCTTTTTGATCTGTCGGATAGATGATTCTCAGTTTTGGGAATAAATGCAACTTGATTGCTTCCGATACCAAAGTATAAGAACCTGAAATTAACGCCTGAGAAGCAATCACTGCCGCTATTGTTGCAAAAACTACCGAAAAGATAGACAGGCTGTCAGGAATCATTCTGAAAAATGGATTCAAGACTTCAACAGCCAAATACTTAGGGTCATTGCTGACGGAAATAATCCATGCCGCTTGCCCCAAATAATTTAAAATCAGACATACTTTGATATAGGGCCAACTGCCTAAAATGTTTTTACGTCCCACGTGACCCATATCGGAATACAATGCTTCAGCCCCAGTGGTTGCCAAGAAGACACTGCCTAAAATAAAAATCCCTGCTTTATTTTGCGGGCTGGTCAATAATTTGATCGCATAGTATGGATTTATCGCCCGAATGACAGACAAATCCCCTAAAAAATTATACGCACCAACTAAACCGATGAACGTAAACCATCCGAGCATAATCGGTCCAAAGGCTTTACCTACTTTCTCAGTACCAAATCGCTGAATCATAAACAAAATTAAAACAATAGTGATGGTGATGGCCACAATGACGTTTTGGTTGTTTCCAAAAATATTGTAAAAAACTGGAATTCCCCGCAATCCTTCGACAGCTGTCGTAATCGTAACAGCCGGGGTCAATACACCATCCGCTAATAAGGTGGCTCCTCCGATCATTGCCGGAATAATCAGATACGGACTCATTTTTCTAACCAGTGTATAAAGAGAAAAAATCCCGCCTTCTCCATGGTTATCGGCACGCAGGGCAATCATCACATATTTGACCGTTGTCAAAAGGGTCACCGTCCAAATGACTAGAGACACAGCGCCAATGATAAAGTCAGGTGATACTTCACTTAATCCGCCATTCCCTTCAATGATAGCCTTCATCACGTACAGCGGACTTGTTCCGATATCCCCGTACACCACACCCATTGCGATTAAAGCGCCACTCAATTTAAATTTGTCAAATTGATTGTCCACAACAGTTTTACTCATTTTTTTCCTCCAAATTTTTAAGCACTTCTATAAAATTTTTACTAATCAAATGAAACACTGATAGTAATTATAAAACTTTTATTTTTAAAGTCAATTCGATTTTTATCCTCACATTCCCATTATTTTTCCTTCTGTGATAAAATGGTAGAAACAATTATTCGCAGGGGAATTTAAATGAACACAACGTTAAAATCGATTATTTCTAAGGAAAAAAAATACTGGCTTGCAGCCTTTCTGCTGCCAGTCGTTGTTATGGTCATCAGCTTACTGACAGTCGGCGTCTATCCCGGCAGTGACATCAGTATCATGGCCAGTGATTCTTTTTCTCAATTTTCAAATTTCCACGCCAGCTTTCATAATGTGTTGACTGGCAAGCAAAGTATCTTTTACACTTGGAATGCCTCTCTAGGCTTAAACTATCTTGCCTTGATTTCGTATTACCTAGGCGGTGTCTTTACGCCGTTAGTTGCCCTAGTACCAAACCAGTTTATGCCTGACACCTTATATTTTCTCACCTTATTGAAATTTGGCTTTTCCGGGTTATCCTTTTGGATTTTTTCGCGGAACACTTATAAAGTAGCACCGATTTTCCATGTTGGAATGTCAACTATCTACGCGTTGATGGCTTTCTCTGTCGTCCATTCAGAATTGGTCATGTGGCAAGACACCTTTGTTTGGCTGCCGCTGATTTTACTGGGGATTCATCGCTTAATGGACAGCAGAAACCCAAGACTGTTGTTTATTTCCTATTTTATTTTATTTGTCAGCAACTTTTATTTCGGATTTATGGTAGGGGTCTTCTCACTGCTTTATTATTTCGCCAGATTATTGACGGATTGGAAAAAATATAAAAACAGTCTCCCCCATTATTTTTTAACATCCTTTTTAGCAGGTTTCGCCTCGATGATAATTATTTTACCCACACTTCTTGACTTGCGCGCCAACGGTGAAACATTGACAGAAATCACTAAGTGGAAAACACCTGATTCTTCTTGGTTTGACCTGATTGTCAAAAATATGGTCGGCGTCTATGACACTACAAAATACGGCTCCATCCCGTTTATATATATCGGACTGCTGCCCCTGATTTTTTGTACGTTTTATTTTATTTCAAGGAAAATCCCGGGGAAAAACAAATTGCTTTTCGGCGGCATTCTTGCCCTGTTGATTGCCAGCTTTTATCTTGAACCATTAAATCTTTTCTGGCATGGGTTTCATGCGCCAAATATGTTTCTGTTTCGCTACAGCTTCCTTTTGTCTGTTTTGGTCATCGTTTTGGCAGGGTATGCCTTAGAAGTATTCAGGCGGGAAGACTTTTTGCTTTTAGCCAGCATTATCATCGGATGGTCGCTTTTATTCATTGCTGCCTTTAGTTTCAAAGCTCCTGCTGACTATTCTTATGTGACTGTGAGCCACTTAGCTATCACCGTAGGCTTGTTGATGGGGTATCTGATTTTAAGTGTCTTGTATGACTATATGACAGGAAAACATCGCTTTTCCAAAAACAGCAAACGGTTTTTCACACTGATTGTTTCTGCTTTTGTATTCGCTGAAGTGACCATCAACTCCATCCAGCTAGTTCAGGGAATTTTAGACGACTGGAACTATCCGTCCAGAAGTCTTTACACGGAACCTTATAAAGACTATAAAAATGCTGTGGATACCGTCAAAAATAAAGATGACGACGAATTTTATCGGATGGAAAATCTTACTCCTGTTTCTTCCAACGATGCATTCAATTATGGATTTAGCGGAGTTAGTATGTTCTCTTCCATCCGTAATCGCAACACGTCGAATTTTTTAAATACTTTAGGTTTCCGCTCACGAGGCACTAATCTGAATATTCGTTATTCGAACAACACGCTCATCATGGACAGCTTATTAGGTATCCGCTATAACCAAACCAAAAATAATTTGTTTAAGTATGGTTTTGGGATTGACTATCATAACGAGACTTATACGATGTATCGCAACCAATTCGCTGCAAGTTTGGGGATTTTGACAGATAACTCTATCTATTCTGTTTCTTTCCCGGAAAATGACAATCTGTCTTCTCAAGAAAGTTTATTAAATCAACTAGCAGGAACTAATGCATCCTACTTTTCTCACATTTCTCCTGAGGTTATAGGAACTGATAACACCCAGCTTACGATGACTGATAACACTTTAAACATTAGAGAAAAAGAAAAAGATCAAGGTCAGTCGATCACATGGACTGTCAATATGCCTGCACAAAAACAAGCTTACCTCAGTCTGTTTCCGAAAAACTTTTCTGAATTAGATGGTGCCCATGCTGAGCTGACGGTCAACGGCATCAATCAAACATCTCAAATAAACATCAGCGGACAATATTATGATCTTGGGTACTTTCCCAATGACAGCACCGTCGAATTTACGGTCACTTTTACTGGGTCGAAAAGTTTATCATTTATAAAGCCGCCAATCATTTTATTGGACATCCCTGCCTATGAAGAAGCTATGACCGGCATTCAGAAAAATAATGTTCCTTTCCAAGTGACAGGAAGAAAAGCAAACGCTGCTGTTTCCGTTGAAGAAAATAGTGTGTTATTTACCACTATTCCTTATGACAAGGGGTGGTCGGCAAAAGTCAATGGTAAAAAAGTTGAGATAAAAGAGTTTAAAAATGCCTTTATCACTTTACCTCTAGAAAAAGGTGTGAATACAATCGAATTGACATTCTTGCCTCAAGGATTTCTGATTGGTCTGCTGTTGTGTATCGGGTCCATCCTTATTTTTATTATTTATGAAAGAAAACTCAAGAACCGCGAAAAAACTTAGCGGTTCTTGAGTTTTTGTTCTCTTCACTTTTACAAATTTTAAACAAAAGCGGATGTTTAAATCAGCTTTCTTTTTCTTCTCCATAAACTAATTGCAGCAATTCAAATGGCCGTGAGGAAAAGACTTTACTGCCGGTCAAAAGCAGATGTAATTGAATGGCAATCAGCCAAAAGCCGCTGCGACTTCGGTAACTCAGATAACGTGCTTCCCATTCTGTGGCAAACCCTTCCTTGAAAACCCTCAAATCTTTCCAGCCATATTGAGGGTAGCTATATTGATACAACAAGTTCACAATTTTTTCTGAAATAAAAGACCCTTGATACTCTCCGACTTTCGCAAAAGGCGTCAGCCCGATGCTAAAGTAAGGCAAACCCTTTTCACGATAGTAGTCAAGCAAACTGACAAGCATGAACGCACCAATCGTTACAGGGGCTTCTGCTCGATATTGCAATAAGTCATAGGAGAGTCTCTCCCCTTCTTTAATCGGCTTCAATGTGACAAAACCTTGAACCACATGATCTTGATCGCGGACAATGCCAATCGGCGCCTTAGCTAAATAGTCTTCGTCAAAATGGCCGGTAGAAAAATAACGCCGCCCATGGACCTCCTGCCATTCGGCCGCAACTTCTTTCACTGGCAGTAGTAATTCTTCATCAGGAAGGGAATGGTACATGGTGAACGTGTATCCACGACTTCTTAATCGTTCCACTTCCAAACGGATTTCTGTTCTGTCACTTAACTCCCCAGAACTTCTTCCTTGTAAATCTACTATTCCTTCCTCGCCTATTTTGATAAAATGAAAGCCGATGTCATGTAAAAGCAAGGCAAAACGATCACTCACACTATAAAAAATCAGTTCATAGCCGTGCTGATCAGCATATTGATGAAAAGCTGTGACGCTCTCTTCAAAAAATTCAGCTTCCCCCACCGGGTCCCCCAAGACAAATAATTTATTAGCTTTGATTTGAAACTGAAAAAATACTTTGTCATAACCGCTTTGCTGATAGAAAAAGTAACGGCGGTCTTTTAAATAGTTAAGATGGGAATAACTGGTTCCTTCGTGCCGACTTAAAAGCCAATTGATTCGGGCATAGTCATAGCCTTCCCCGGGCTTTTCCTTTTCTGCCAAATAACGGTCCAGCAAAAAAATAGTTATAAAAGCAATCAGCAAGCCAAGCAGTCCTTTAAGCCAAACATTGGAAGAAGGAAATAAAATAAAATTCAGTTTCTCAAAGGCCACTGGCTGTTCTGAACTGGACAAATAGCCAACCACTGAATACAATGCGAATAAAACACCATAAAGCAGTGCATCAAACCCGATGGCTTCCCAAGAAAACACCAATTGCTTACGATAAAATTCTTTACGTGATAAGTATAAGCATCCTAAGATGAAAAGATAAAATGCTGTCAATTTCCAAGAACGAACATTACTGAGTGTGTTCACAATACAAAATACCAAGACGAAAACCGTAGGCCAATAGGCTTTTTTCACTTGATTAGCTACTCCCCTTGCCAATCCAAGAAGCAAGAATCCCATCATCATGTTAAGCGTCTGATCTAAAAAATCAAAAGAATAAGAAGAGATGCTGGCAAAAAAATTAGATAAGTGGGATAGATTAGGAATGGTAGATAAAATCACCATTAAAATCCCTGCTAAATAAACCAAAATGACTAAAAAAACATGGGCAAGCTTTTCTGAGATCAGCTTGGGCAAACCATCGAAAAAAACATTTATTTTTACGCCCGTCCTGATTAAATAAGTAGCTAATCCTGAAAGAAAGGGAATCACAAAATAAAAGATACGATAAAATAGCAGCCAGACCAACGCCATTTCTTTTGTCACACCCAAGCTCGCTAGCCCCATGATCATTAAGACGTCAAATGTTCCCATTCCTCCCGGTACCATTGTAATCATCCCGATCAAAGTAGCGGAAACAAACAGGGGGTACAAGTCCAGTGGGGAGATTTTTACATTTAAAGTAAAGCCGATAAACATGAAAAATACCATGGCAAACAACCATTGCCCCAGCGAAGCTGACAACAACTGGATCACTCTTGTGACGGTAAAACCTGAGAACAAATTTTTTCGGCGAATAATGATTACCCCGACTAAAACAGGTGTGTACAAGCTGCCCAGCAGCAGCCAAACCCAATAATTTTGAAAGATATGCTCCGGTCGAAAGAACAAAAGGTCCCCTAAAGTGACAAGAGAAAGAATAGACAGACCTGACAGCATAAACAGTGCCACTTTGGAAACTGCGGCGACAATCGTCTTGCCTTTAAGGTCAGACCCATAAAATTTCCCTCTCAGCGTAGCACCAATCACTCCGCCAAATCCCGCAAAATTATTCAACGTATTGATAATCCATGCAGCAGAAAAAAATTCTTTCTTTTCCATTGGTTCTCTGCCCTTGTCTTCCAGTATTTTCACCGTTGCCCAATCGTAAAGCATCAAGGGGACAGCGGCAAAAAAACCTAACAAAGCAAAGATGAACAGTGTGCTTTTACTTTGACTGAACATGATTTCTTTCAGCTCGGACCATGTCATCCCATGTAAAATTTGCGCAAATTGGTTAATGACAAATAAAATAATCGAAGCCATAAAAATCAGTTTGATTACCAGCTGATATTTTTTTATCACTGCCAGCCACTTATTGATATGAGCTTTCATCTGACACACCCTCCTAGCTTATTCTCTATTATTTTACCACATTATGATAAAAACAATTATGATTGCAATTCTATACCTGTTTGGATTATAGTAAATCTATTAAGAAGAAATGAGGTCATCCCATGCAAATTGGATTTATCGGGGCAGGCAACATGAGTACTGCTATTATCAAAGGTTTGATCGACAGCCGATTCACTTCCCCTGAACAAGTGACGCTGACTAAATCAACGGCGGAACGCTCTAAGGCACAAGCTGATCAATTAGGTGTTGCCTTCTCATCAAACAACACGGAACTTGTTCAGCAAGCGGATATAATTATTTTAGGGGTGAAGCCCCAGAAATTACCGGATGTACTAAATGAGATTGCTTCCGAAATAAAAGATTCTAAAAAAATCGTCGTTTCTATTGCTGCCGGTTTTAATATTACTAAAATACAGTCTTTTCTTGGCGATGAGGCAAAAATTGTCCGTGTGATGCCAAACATGAATATTGCTATCCGTCGAAGTGTCTCTGGACTATCCTTCTCTGATAATTTTTCAGTGGAAGAAAAACAGCTCGTTTCGGAATTGTTCGAACAGCTTGGAGTGACTTATGAGCTAGCTGAAAAAGACTTTGTCACATTTACTGCTATCGCTGGCTGTTCCCCAGCCTTTACCGCTATGTATATCGACGGTTTAACACGAGCTGCTGTAAAAAATGGTCTCCCTTATGAATTAGCTCAAGCGATCACTCTTGAAGCGGTGAGCGGTACTCTAGAACTGATGAAAGATAAAACTCTCAGTTCGTGGGATTTAATCAATCAAGTATCATCTCCCGGGGGCACCACGATTGAAGGGGTAGCTTCATTGGAAAATGACGGATTTATTCCTAGTCTTTTCCATGCCGTAGATGCCACAATCAAGAAGGACCAAGAGATGTCAAAGGAATAAAAAAACTCACCCCTTAAAAGCTAGAATAAACAATCTAACTTTTAGGGGGTGTATAAATTTATATTCACTTTTAGTACCATCATCACCATTTGACGAAAAGCCCCAACCTTGGGCGAAGATGACCCGAAGGACTTGCTTCGCCTAGTCTGATGCTTTAATAACACCATAGTCTTTTAATAGTTTTTGCTCATCCCCTGCAATCCAGCCAAATATCTGCAACTTGCCGCCAAGCTCTTGCATGAGATAATGTACTTCGAAATCAATTGCTATGTTTGATTTTTCAGCAGTGGCATAGGTTGCTGTCCAAGCTACATGAGCTACGCAATGAAGCTCGTCTATTGGAGAAGTTTTTACACTCCGAACTGTCATTTTTTTAGTACCAATTTGGCGGTATTGCTCGTAGCCTTGCACCAAGGCTTGCTGAAATTGATGGTCGTTTTTCCCCGACATTGTCCCCATGGGCGAAGCGGCAATAAATTCTTGTGCATACAACGATGATATTTCGTCAACATCTACATCTCCGTCAAGCGATTGCATGAAAAACTGCTCATAACGTAAGAAGAACTCTCTGATGCTTTCGTTCGTCATTTTCACAACCTCCTAAACGCTGTACACTTCATTTCTCTAAAACCAATTATACCATGCTCACATTCCACGACCAATTAGGAAGTACACGCTTCTGGCCAACTTAACACTCAGTAGTCAGAGTTCCGCACTATAATTCAGGAGCTTTAGAACTGATGTAAAAAAATGGATAAATCATTTACGGTGCATGCCGCGAGTCTATATCGTTAGCTCTCAAAAATACGGAAACAGTAAAAAGTGCGTTTCCTTTGCTGGGGAACGCACTTTTTGATGCCTTTATGAAATTAAGAAGTTAGAGCACAAAAGTTTCAGGTGTTCTTAAAGACAAACAAAGCATCCGGTCTCAGCTCCTGAACGAATATAAAAACAGAAAATATTCAGAGAACCTATCAAGCATTTCAGATTTCCAAATCCGGACTTTATCCAGTCTATGACTATGTTTTATTGGCTGATCAGTTTCATAAAGCTATTGTGCTATCTCTTTTAACGCTTGGATAGCCGCAAGGACTTCTTCCTCCGTATTAAAATATGAAAAGCTGAAACGAACCACGCTTTGTTCCTTGGTCCCCAGCGCTTCGTGAATCAACGGGGCACAATGTCCACCAGATCTAGTGGCAATACCATAGTCGCTGGCGAGTCTATCGCTGATTTCTGACGAATCTTCTTCACCAATAGTCAAGCTGACAATCGGGCAGCGTGCCTTAGTTGTAAAATCTCCATACACTGTCACCCCATCTATTTGACAAACCTCTTCGTAAAAAAGCTGAACTAAGGACATCTCATGTTGATGGATACTTTGTAAGGTTTTATTTAAAATAAACTCTATACCGGCTTTTAAACCAGCAATACCATGTCCGTTTAATGTCCCTGCTTCCAATGCAGTTGGCATAGTGGTCGGATGAGTTTTACTAAAGGTAGCAATCCCACTACCTCCAACCTTTAAAGGTTTTAGACTTATCATTGGATTGACATAGAGCCCTCCTGTGCCTTGAGGACCAAATAACCCTTTATGGCCGGTAAAACATAAAATATCTATTTGTTGTTTCTGAATATCGATTGGCAAAGTTCCTGCAGATTGTGCACTGTCAACAATAAATATCACATCGTTTTTAGCGGCAATCTTGCCAATTTTTTCCAGATTGACACTATTTCCTGTAACATTTGAGCCATGAGAAATAATCAGTGACTTAGTGTTCAGCTGAATGGCCTCTTCCAAACCTTTATAACTTATACACCCTTTTTCATCCACCGGTAAAATCGTCAACTCGATTATTTGCTGTGCCTCTAAGCGGTACAATGGGCGCAATACAGAATTATGTTCCATCATCGTCGTTATGACGTGATCTCCTTTTTCATGAAGACCATTGATGACTAGGTTGAGACTTTCTGTGGCTCCCGAAGTAAACACAATCTGACTTGACTGTTCCCCATTGAAAAACTCACACAACAGTTGGCGAGTCTTAAATAACAACTGAGAACTTTCCAAAGATGCCTCATGAACACCTCTATCAGGGTTTCCAATATGATTTAAGGCATCCATGACTGCTTGAATCACACTATCTGGTTTTTTCAACGTTGTTGCTGAGTTATCTAAATAAATCATTTTCCCTCTCCTTTTGAGGATTTTTAAATGAGCTAAAAATTCAGGCATTTTTTCAATAAAGAAGAAACACAATCACAAGGAACAACCTGCAAATATATCTCCTATATTTTATTCTATTGACTATACTTGAAATAGATTATAATCAACTCCAGTATAGCTAAAAGAAATTCTCATGGCAATCATCGAGAAAGACATGAGAAGGATGCGGAAATCACTTGAAAAATCAGCAAAAATAAAATCCCGCGAAATCTACACTGCCTGATGACCTCACGGAAACTTTATTTTTCTTCTGAATCTTCCTCTACAAGAATATTATTAAATTAAGAATTAATTCGTCATATAATCTTCCAATGCCAGCATAGCCTCTTTAATCACTTGTTGGTTGACCGGCTTCGCCAATAAATGAATAAACTCTTTAGGAGAGGCAGCCTTTTCAACCACCTTATCCAAGCCATCCAAGGGAATCTTCATGTCTTTTAATGACAATGGCAGACCTAATTCTTCATAAAATGGCTGTAAATTTTTAATCTCTTCCCATTTGTCTTCAATCACCAGCTGAACTAAAATACCGTAGGCCACCTTATTTCCATGAAGAACAGCACGGCTTTCCGGAACAACTGTCAGAGCATCGTGAATCGTATGTGCACCCGCCGTCCGCCCATAATCGTCCCCAAAGCCCCCAACAAGACCCGCCAACATGATATTGGTTTCGATCACTTTTTTAAAAGCTTCAGTTAAATTTTTTTCTCCATGTGCTTTAATAGCTTCACTACTATATTCAAGTAAATTATCACGGCATTTTTTTGCCATACTTTGAGCGATTTCCACCGCAACAGATTTTTCCTCCAGCTGGGAGATAATCGCATTAGATTCGTACCATTTGGCGATGGTGTCTCCGATGCCGGCAATCAAATATTCTTCAGGCGAATCCAGCAACATCTCCGGTTCTACCAAGACTAAATCTGTACTATAAGGAAAAATCCGCATTTCCGAATGTTCCCCGTTATCATTATAGACAGAACTCAAAGAAGAATAAGCAGCACACGTGGCAGCTAAAGTTGGTAAAATAACTATTCTGATTTTCATTTCATGGGCAATCATTTTACCTAAATCAGAAATTTTTCCTCCACCCACTGCAACCACTGTATCTATCTGATTTTCTTTCGCAACAGCGATGTGCTGATCCCGCAACGTATCCGTACAATGATTGCCATAATGACGGAACAGCACTTGAAAATCGGATAAATCAGGAAAATAAGGTTCCGCTGCTTTCCAAGACTTCTCCCCATGAAGAACTAAAATATTTTCGACGCCCCTTTTAGCTAAATGATCGGGCAATTCCTGCCAGCTGCCTGTCTTGCATATATATTCCTGAGGCGCTCCTCGGACGACTAAATTCATTTTCATTGCAATCAACTCCCTTTTCTTTCCCATATTATACATAAATATCACCAATAATTACAAGAGCATGAATAAATATCACTAACAATTTAAAAATAATGCATAAAAAATCTGTTTACATCGCTAAAAACATCTTATTTTTGACTTTTAATGAATATTCCAATTTTCTTATTGCATATTTTTCCATTTTACTTTATAATCCATACATATTCACATCTAGGAGGAGAATCAATGAAACACTTTAAAAAGTATTTTTCCATTTTAATGTTAGCTATTATTGGTATGTCTTTTTTTATTCCTATTAAAGCTGATGCAAACACAGAAGATAAAATTTACGACCGTATTCAGGAAGATGGTGTCCTGCGTGTCGGTTTATCAGCTGATTATCCGCCTTATGAATTCCATACGACTATCGATGGCAAAGACACCATTGTGGGAATCGATATTTTAATTGCCGAAAAAATAGCTGCGGACATGGGTGTAAAATTAAAAATCGAAGAGTTCGGCTTTGATGCCCTGTTAGGTGCATTAAAAACCGGTAAAATCGATTTGATTATTTCCGGAATGTCCCCTACACCAGAGCGATTACAAGAAGTTAATTTCTCCGACCCCTACATGGAAGTCAAACAGCGAGTTGTGGTTCGTAAGGGTGAAGAAGAACGCTTTAACAGCGTCAATGATTTTGACGGTATCAAAGTTGGTGCGCAAAAACAAACCACTCAAGAAGACCTTGCTAAAAATGAACTGATTGGGTCTCAGGTTGTTTCTCTACAAAAATTTACTGATATTATTTTACAGCTTCAAAACAAAAAAATCGATGCGGCAGTGGTAGAAGGTCCTGTTGCCGAGGCTTATCTGTCCCAAACCGAAGATTTGTCTTTCGCTGATAATGTTCAGTTTGCTGATGCAGACAAACAAACAGCGGTAGCTTTATCAAAAGAAGCTCCTGTGCTGCTGGAAAGAATCAATGAAACCATCGCTACCATCAAAGAAGAAAATTTAGTCGAACGATACAAAAAAGAAGCGTCTGCTCTTATGTTCAATGAAGAATCCTTCTTTGAAAAATATGCGTCTTACTTTTTAAAAGGAACAGGCTTCACGATTCTTTTAGCAATCGTCGGTGTATTTTTTGGCGCTATTTTAGGAGCGATTCTAGCTATAATGAAAATATCTGCCAACAAACTGCTGAAAATCATCGCTACAGTTTATATTGAATATGTTCGTGGGACACCGCTGCTGGTTCAAATTTTCTTGGTGTTCTTCGGAACCAACGTGATTGGACTGGATTTGTCAGCCTTAGCATCAAGCTTGATTGCTTTATCCTTGAATAGTGCTGCTTATGTGGCTGAAATCGTCCGTGCAGGAATCAATGCTGTAGATGTGGGCCAAATGGAGTCTGCACGTTCACTGGGAATGAATAAATTTCAAGCTATGAAGTTGATCATCATGCCCCAAGCCATCAAAAATATTTTGCCTGCACTGGGTAATGAGTTTGTCACAGTCATTAAAGAATCCTCTGTCGTCTCAGTCGTAGGGGTATCCGAATTGATGTTCCAAGCTGGTGTCGTTCAAGGCGCAAGCTTTAAACCATTTATTCCAATTGTGATAGCTTCAATTATTTACTTCATATTAACATTTGGTTTGTCTAGAGTTTTGGGAGTTGCTGAAAGGAGATTAGGAGCTAATGATTAAAGTTGAAAATTTACATAAGTCGTTTGATAAAGTTGATGTACTAAAAGGTATCGATGCCACCGTCAATCAAGGGGAAGTGGTCGTGGTTATCGGACCCTCTGGAAGCGGGAAAAGTACATTCCTTCGCTGTCTGAACTTGCTGGAAAAACCTCAACAAGGTAAAATATTGTTTGAAGGAAAAAATTTATTAGATGCCGATACAAATATTAATGAATTGCGTCAAAAAATGGGAATGGTTTTTCAAAACTTTAATCTTTTCCCTCACAAGAATGTCTTGGAAAATATTACAATTAGTCCCACTCAAGTGAAAAAAGAGTCGCCTGAAAAAGCAAAAGCCCACGCTTTAGAGTTATTGGATCAAGTCGGATTGAGTGATAAAGCCGACAGCTACCCTTCACAACTCTCCGGGGGACAAAAACAGCGGGTCGCCATTGCAAGAGCTTTAGCGATGGAGCCTACCGTCATGTTGTTTGATGAACCCACCTCTGCCCTTGACCCGGAAATGGTCGGCGAGGTACTAAACGTTATGAAATCTTTGGCTCAATCAGGCATGACCATGGTCGTGGTGACCCATGAGATGGGCTTTGCCAGAGAGGTGGCGGACCGCGTGCTCTTTATGGCAGATGGTATCATCCAAGAAGAAGGGGCACCGGAGGATATTTTCACCGCACCAAAAAATCCACGGACGCAAGATTTTCTAGGTAAAGTTTTATAAAAAATGAAGGGAACAGACTTATGAACCAACAGTTTTTAAATCATTATTATCAGCAGCCTGAGGAAAGTATTTTAATGGAAATTGCCAACTTAGCAAAAAAAAGCACAGATTTGATTGATCTTTCTATTGGAGATCCAGATTTGATTACTGATGAAAGTATCATTCAATCGGCTTTTGAGGATGTGAAAAGAGGACATACTAAGTATACTGCTCCCGATGGCAGTGCTGAGTTCATTGAGGCAGTCATTCAATTTTACAAAAAAACTTACGGTCTAACGTTTAATCCCGATCAAGTTAGAGGGACTGTCGGTGCATTACATGGTATGTACCTTGCACTGCAAGTTCTCTTAAATACAGGAGACGAAGTGATTATTCATGAGCCTTACTTCTCTCCTTATAAAGAACAAGTCATCGCTGCCGGGGGAACTCCTGTGATTATTCCGACCTATGAAAAAGACGGCTTTCAAATCGATACGGATATTCTGGAAAAAGCGATTACGCCGAAAACAAAAGCACTCATTTTGAATACGCCGAATAATCCGACAGGGGCGGTCTTTTCTAAAGAAACATCTGAAAAAATTGTGGCATTAGCCAAAAAATATCATTTCTATATTTTATCAGATGAAGTGTACGAAGCTTTTACTTTTTATGATACTTTCACGCCTCTTGCCTCGTTGGCTCCAGAGCACTCAATTACTTTCGGAAGTTTTTCGAAAGCATTTGCCATGACAGGCTGGCGTATCGGCTACATGATTGCTCCAAACTATATCAACGAAGCCGTCAGCTTGCTGAACGAGAATGTCACATATTCCGCACCTACCCCTTCTCAACGGGCTGGAATTTATGCGTTGGAACATAGTGAAGAGTTGATTCCAAAAGTTGTTGATGTGTTCAAGGAACGCATGGAATATATCGCTGACCGGGTTGCCGCTATTGACTATCTCTCGCTGCATGAATTAAAAGGCAGTATTTACGCCTTTATCAATATTTCCCGCACAGGCATGACTTCAGTGGCATTTTCAAAGTATTTGCTGGAGAAAACGAAAGTATTAGTCATCCCGGGAAAAGCCTTCGGAGATAGCGGAGATGATTACGTCAGACTTGCAGCAACACAAGAAACAGCTGTCTTGAAAGAAGCCTTTGACCGAATGGAAAAACTGGCATTTTAGTTTTTTTAAAACTCGTCTGTCCCTTGACAGCAAATCTTAAAACAAAAACGTTAAGCAGATTGACAAAAGTCGCTGCTTAACGTTTTTTAATCTGTCTCATCAAGACAACAATTGAGCCTTCCAGACACCTATCATAATTTATAAAAGTTTGGCTCCATCAGATCGTACGTACAAAAATAAGTGTAGCCGATATCTTTTAACATCTTTCTTGCTTCTTTGATATGATACCCTAAATGTTCAGGTTCGTGACTGTCACTCCCGATGGTTAAAATAGTGCCTCCCAGTTCACGATAAAGTTTCAAAATTTCTAGCGAAGGTGTCAATCCGGGAATCCCGTAGCGAAAAGAAGAGGTGTTTAACTCTATCCCCTTGTTATCTTGAATAACGATTTTTAAAATCTCTTCTATTTTTTCTCTGCTGTAATTAACTGTATCTACTTCTTTATCCAAATATCGTCTGACCAAATCCATGTGTGCCAGCACGCTGTAATCTTTATAAGTAGTCACCAGTTGATACATTTCATCGTAATATCTGTCACAACTCTCCTGATGGGAATGCCCTTGTTGGAATTCTCCTGTCCAAAATTCTTTGTCATCTATTTGATGGACAGACAGTAAAATAAAATCAAAAACATAGGATTCATAAAGTTTTTCAAATTGAGGGATCGTGTGTATCTGCATGCCGAATTCTAGTCCTGTTTTGATGGAGATTTGATTGCTATATTTTTGAGTCAATGCACGCAACTCAGAAAAATATCGCTCATAGTGGACATTTTTAACTTCTTGATTTTTTCCAACCAGAAAAACATCCTCTGGTTTCCAATCCGGCTTAACGCCATAATCCACATGATCGGTAAAACAAAGCTCCTCTAGTCCCATCTCAAGAGCATCTCTGACGACATCTTCCATCAAGTACCAAGAGTCATCACTATAGTCGCTATGAACATGATAATCAGCATACACCATGTAAGAATCCCCCTTCCAATTTTAAAAATTCTGTTAACTGTACGATTACCGGTAAAAAATATCAATTTCAAACTGCTGATTTGTTTCTCTGGGAATGACTTCAATCACTGTGTTCCCCTCATGCGTTAGGGCTATAACGGCGTGACTGGCTGCAATCCCCAAGTCTATTTTATTTAATTTGTTTTTCAAAAACATCCGCTTGATGCCGCTCCCCACATCGGTAATGGTTACTTTTTCCTCTCCAAATGCCAGTCGCCAAGGTTGCGAATTTAATGACGAAGGGGCTAAACGAACGGCCGCTGCCACTGCGTTAGCCATAGGACTGATTGTCTCAATGGATTTTCGTTTAAACTCATCCTCACTTTTTCTTGCGGGAACATCGGTTTTTCCGAAAGCCAGACCAATACAAAAACGATCATCGTGACGTTTAGGCTTGACGCCAGCAAACCAGCCGCTGCCAAGGCCCAGACTTTGAAGATACAAATCTCCTTGTTGCAAAACAAACCCTGCGTTCCCATAGGCTGAACTATGGTTGTCACAATAGACTAACAAATAATACGGAGCACCTTGTCCATGGCTCACTTCATTGTCGGTTACCAACGCCACCTTCGCCTGTTGACCGGAAAACTGTTTTGCATTCAAAATCCATGTTTCAATATCCAAAAGTTGCTGCTGGTCCAACAAATCATCTCTAAAGCGCCTGACTTGTCTTCGTGTAAAAATCGTTTCATATAATGTCATTTTGCCACTCCTTTTTAGTATCGAAAACGTCACAGATGAAAGAGTTTCATTTTAATTTATTTATTTTCTAGCCCGATTTTTTGATGATTCAGTTCTACTAAAAGGGCAGAAAAAATAATATCGATAATATATTGGGCAGAAAAAAGCGATGAAAGAGTGTCGATATGAAAATATCGGTTAGTGTCCAACTTAATTAATTCATCACAGTAATCGAGAAGGTCTGCCGCCCTTCCACCGCCTATGACCACCGTATAAACATGGTTCTTCTTTAATCTTTTGGCGATTTTTAAAATCGTTTCATTCATGCCCGTCAGTGTGATAAGGACAGCCACTGTCTCATTTTTATGAGCGGATTTGTAAACATAACTGCCATTATATCCGCTGTGGGACTGGCAAAAAACACCTGTAGAATTTAACTTGAAAGCCATTTGGTCCGCCAATGATGACGTAATCCCGATACCATAGACATCCACCATCTTCGCCTGAACAATTTTTTCACACACATGCTGTAAAACTTTCCTGTCCAATAACAACTTCGTATTGATAGCTGTTTTCTGATAAAGATTAGGCAGGGTTTCTATAATGTCTTCTAGCTCCAATTCATCGTGAATCGGATTATTATCCACAATCAAATTCTCAGCACGGCGGAGTTCCTGAAGTTCGTTATTCAAGTCTACCACAAATTCCCGATAAGATTTGCTGCCGATTTTTTGATAAAACCTTGTCACCGTTGCTTGTGAGGTGTAGGTTAATTTTCCCAACTCTTCACTGGAGAGATTGATCACATCGTTGTCACGGTCTAACACAAATTCTGCTATCACCCGTTCAGAAGGAGTCAAATTTTTCTCATCTTTTAATTTTTCTATCAGCATATTTACACCATCCGTTTATCTTTTCCCAAAATTATGATTTGATTCTAAAAAGCCCTAACGCTCCCTCTATAAAAAAATCTTGTTGTTTTTTCACACACTCGTTTAACAATCTACCATCATTTTTTGCTTCAATCGATTCCCAACTACTTCCTTTATTATAGCAATAATTCTTTGTTTCCAAAAACATTTATGAAGAAATATTTCATTTTGCTGCCGTTCCCGTCATTGCTTTTGAATACTTCAACCATAATTGGCAAATCTATTGTTTCTCCCGTCAGAAACCGTTAACATAGTGGTATGAGTATTTTTACATCATTATTTTAGGAGGAATTCTTAAATGTCAAAAAACGCACTTAAAATTGCAACAATCGGTGGCGGTTCCAGTTACACACCAGAATTGATTGAAGGTTATATCAAAAGGAAAGATGAACTGCCAATCAAAGAAATTTGGCTGCTCGATATTCCTGAAGGAGAAGAAAAATTATCTATCGTTGGTGAAATGGCCAAGCGAATGGTCAAAGCTGCCGGATTAGACTGGGAAGTCCATTTGACCCTTGACCGTCGCGCTGCTTTGAAAGATGCAGACTTTGTAACGACACAATTCCGTGTCGGCTTACTTGATGCCCGTGTGAAAGATGAGCGTATCCCTCTGTCTCATGGCGTTTTAGGTCAAGAGACTAATGGAGCTGGCGGAATTTTTAAAGCACTTAGAACTATTCCTGTGATTTTGGACATCATCGAAGAAATGAAAGAGCTCTGCCCTGATGCTTGGTTGATTAACTTTACCAATCCAGCTGGAATGGTCACAGAAGCTGCTATCAAACATGGCGGATGGAAAAAAACTGTAGGATTATGTAATGTTCCTATTGGACATACAAAACAGGCGGCTGAAAAACTTGGATTAACTGAGGACGACATATTCGTCAAGTATGCAGGTATCAACCACTTCCACTGGCACCGTGTTTGGGATAAAGAAGGCAATGAACGGACAGATGAGCTGATCGACTTGATCTATGGACCGAAAAGCGAAGCTGAAAGCCATCTGAAAAATATCCATAGCGTACCATTCCCTTACGAACAAATAAAAGATTTAGGCATGCTGCCATGCGGTTACCATCGTTATTACTATATCGAAGATGAGATGCTGAAACACTCTATCGAAGAGTTTAAAGAAGGAAAAACCCGTGCACAAGTCGTTAAACAAACAGAAAAAAGTTTGTTCGAACTTTATAAAGACCCTAACCTAGACTATAAACCAAAAGAATTAGAACAACGAGGCGGAACACATTATAGTGATGCTGCCTGCGAAGTGATCGCAAGTATTCAAAACGATAAACGTACGAATATGGTTGTTTCAGTTGAAAACAATGGCACAATCAATGATCTTCCATACGACTGTGCGGTTGAAGTATCTGCTTCTGTCACAGCTCACGGACCTGAAAACTACAATTGGGGCAAATTCCCGCCAGCTGCTCGTGGAATTCTTCAATTAATGAAAGGGATGGAAGAAACGGTTATCAGAGCCGCAATCACTGGTGACTATGGTGCTGCACTCCATGCGTTTACTATCAATCCTTTGATTCCAGGTGGTACAATGGCAAAAACATTATTGGATGAGCTCTTGATTGCACATAAAAAGCATCTACCTCAATTCTCTGATGACATCAAACGTATTGAAGAAACACAGCCTGAAACTGTTTCTTACGTTGAAGAATTGATGAAGAGCAACTAGAACATATTAAGCATTAGCGTCAGTCAACGGAAACACGAGTTGAATGACTTAACAAAAACTGCTTTATTCCATAAAAATTTGGAATGAAGCAGTTTTTCTTTTTTATCGGACTGCCGTCTAAAATCAGTGCTATTTAAGAATTATCATACAAGACAAACTTGATTTTTGCTTTATTATCGCTGTCCTTTTATAATTTGATAAAAGGAAATGATTAAAAGAAAGCTGGTGCAAATCGATGAAATTCCACTTTATTGATATTTCCCTCCAATGGATGGAAATCATGACAGAACAAGAGGTGCATTTTTATATTGACCAAAAAGACAGAAACATTCATTTAGGAGACATTGTTCAGTTTATTCCCTACACTGGTTGACGTTTCTCTTCTAGACAGTCTGTCTATGGAAAAGTTACTTTCATCACAGATTATGAACAAAAACCCGGGATGGTCGTATTCAGTTTTAAAGAATTATCCCCACAGTCTGTGATACTCTTTAATGAATTACTCGATGTGTTCTATGATGCGTTTGACGATGACCTCATAAATCTTTCTGACATTCCAAAGGATTTTAGCCTCTTGGCAGAAAAAAATGAACAGGTCAAAGAGGCCTATTTGACCTTCAAAGCAAGTCTGGCATAAGCCATAATTTTCAGCAACACCCGATATCTCAATCGAAACTTTTCATTAGCAAGCACTGAAAATCAAAAACATTTTCAGTGCTTGCTAGGCTAAATGCTACCCTAAGCCTAGGCTATAATTGATGCACCGCCCATATAAGGACGTAATATTTCAGGAATCGTGACCGTGCCGTCTTCATTTTGATAATTCTCTAAAATGGCAGCCACGGTTCGCCCCACCGCCAAGCCTGAACCATTTAAAGTATGGGCATACGTTACCTGCCCTTCTGTGTCACGATAGCGGATTTTAGCACGACGAGCCTGAAAATCCGTACAGTTTGAGCAAGAACTGATTTCACGATAAGTATT
The DNA here is from genome assembly GCF_003987645.1 of Vagococcus elongatus. Lineage (GTDB taxonomy): Bacteria > Bacillota > Bacilli > Lactobacillales > Vagococcaceae > Vagococcus_A > Vagococcus_A elongatus. The sequence goes on along the minus strand of NZ_NGKA01000005.1, from coordinate 78,815 downwards.
TTGTGCGGGCATCCAAACTTCGATATCATATGTCTTCGCTGCTGAAAACCCCATATCCCCTGTACACAATACTATCCTTCGAAAAGGTAAGCCTAATTTTTTTAAAATATCTTCGCCATTATCAGTCAATTTTTCTAATTCATCATAAGATGTTTCCTTGGCCGTAAATTTGACCATCTCCACCTTATGAAATTGATGGAGCCGGATAATCCCACGGGTGTCCCGCCCCGCACTGCCCGCCTCAGACCTGAAACAAGGACTCAAAGCTGTCAGATAAACCGGCAATTCTTCTTCTTTCAAGATTTCGTTTGCGTAATAGTTAGTCAGCGGTACTTCCGAAGTGGGAATCAAAGTATAATCAGCGCCTTGAATTTGAAAAACATCTTCTTTAAATTTCGGGAATTGTCCCGTTCCAAACATGGCTTGACTATTTACCATATAAGGTGGGATGATTTCCTGATAGCCGTGCTCATTGATATGTGTGTCCAGCATGAAATTGTACAATGCCCGTTCCAAACGGGCGCCTAAGCATTTGTAGTAAAGAAAGCGGCTGCCTGCCACTTTTGCTCCCCGCTGAAAATCAAAAATATCCAAATTTTCCCCAATTTCCCAATGGGGTTTCGGTTCAAAGTCAAATAGCGCTGGCCTCCCCCATCGTCTGATTTCCACATTGTCTTCCTCATCTTCTCCCACTGGAACTGTTTCGTGAGGAATATTCGGCAAGCCTTCCATCAATTCTTTAAAAGAATTTTCTACGCCTTCCAACTCTTTCGTAAATTCTTTTGTTTGCTGGTTGAGTTCCTTTGTCTTATCGATGATTTCTGACAAATCTTTACCCTCATTTTTCAAAAGTGCTGCCTCATCAGAAAGTTGATTTCGCAAATTATTTCTTTGCTCAATTTTAGGTAGCAACTCTCTTCGTTTTTGATCCAATGTAAAAAGGTGAGCCAGCTCACTTTCCAAAACCCCACGAGAATTCAGCGCAGAAGAAAGCGTTTTAAAATTTGTTCTCAATTCTTTGACATCAAGCATCCAGTATCATTCCTTTCAGTTTTATAGTCTAAAAAAGCTTTCCCGCCCAAATAGAATTTATCTATTGGGACGAAAAAGCATCACTTTTATCCGCGGTACCACCCAAAATCAACGACATCTGACCGGCCGTTGCACTTTGTCAGTTGATAACGGTAACTATCCGAAATAAATCAACTTTATTTCCTCTACCAGGAATGGAATTCATCCAGTCATTCTGCCGATTTTCACCAGATATCGGCTCTCTGAAAAAACGACTCAGATTACTAGTTTCCATGAGTATTTTCTAATATATCTCTCACTTCATATAATACCCGTTATATACAACTTGTCAACTTTAGGTCTATTTCTAAAAAATGCTGTCGAGATGAAATCATAAAAATCCCATTATCCTTTGTTATTAACCATGAAATGATATACTATAGAAAGTATTTAGAGAGAGTTGTTAGAAAATATTTTTGTATTGGAAGGAGTTTTTTAACTTGATGGATGAAAAAAAAATCAAAACTGCAGTAAAGATGCTCCTCGAAGGCATGGGCGAGGATATCCAAAGACCGGGCCTTTTGGAAACCCCTGAACGAGTAGCAAAATCCTATAAAGAAATTTTTGGCGGTCTCTACGAAGATGCTGCCGTACATTTAACCAAGACTTTCCCCGTTGAAAGCAATGAATTTGTTTTGGAAAAGGATATTCCTTTTTATTCCACCTGTGAACATCATCTAATACCTTTTTTTGGTGTCGCCCATGTGGCTTATGTCCCCACAGACAAAGTTGTTGGTCTGAGTAAATTGGCCCGGACGGTTGATATTTTTGCAAGACGTCCGCAAATTCAAGAACAACTGACGAATCAAATAGCGGATGCCATCACAGAACATCTGGAACCTGCCGGCGTCATGGTCATCATCGAAGCTGAACATCTTTGCATGTCCATGAGAGGCGTCAAAAAACCGGGTGCTAAAACTCTGACGATGGTTTCCAGAGGTGTTCTCCAAACAGATAGTGAATTAAAAAACACCATTTTAAGCATGGTGGGCATTAAATAATGAAACGAATCAATCAACTCATTCGTCATCGGGACTTTCAATTTTATTTAAAAGAAATCGAAAGGTTTGAAGCTGAACGTATTTTCTGTAAACATGACATCGCTCATTTTTTTGATGTAGCAAGAATTGCTTACATCCTAAAACTGGAAAATCATTTAAAAGTAGATAGAGAAATAATTTATGCCGCTGCTCTGCTCCATGACATCGGCCGGTATCTGGAATATAAAAAAGATATTCCCCACGATCAGGCAAGTGTTCAATTAGCTGAACCATTATTGATAGAAACTAAGTTCAATCAGGCTGAACGAGAAATAATTTTATCTGCCATCAGCAGCCATCGGCGAGTACCTGTGGAAATCAGCAAAATGAATGAAAGCCAAGAATTGGCCTATCTGCTTTTCCACGCAGACAAATCATCTCGACTGTGCTTGTTCTGCCCTGCCAGAGATGCTTGTTACTGGGAAGAAACAAGGAAAAACAGAGACATCAATTATTAATTGAAAGAAGGTTATCAAGTGATTATTGGCAATAAAAACTTTGACGTGGCCCATCACACCTATATCATGGGCATTTTGAATGTCACACCCGATTCTTTTTCAGATGGAGGAAAATGGCATGATAGAGATGCTGCTTTGAAACATGCAGAAACCATGATAACTGAGGGGGCTGATTTGATCGATATCGGCGGAGAATCCACGAGGCCGGGACACGTCCAAATTACAGAACAGGAAGAAATCGAGCGAGTGCTTCCAATCATTGAAGCAGTCAAATCTCATTTCGAAATACCTGTGTCCATCGATACCTACAAAGCATCAGTCGCAGAGGCCGCCATCAAAGCGGGAGCTGATTTAGTGAATGACATTTGGGGACTGCAATATGATTCCCGTATGGCTGAGGTCATTCAAACCGCCCAAGTCCCCTGCTGTTTGATGCATAATCGGAAAAAAGCGGACTATCAGCATTTCGAAACTGATTTTATCAGCGATTTAGAACAAATCGTCGCCCGTGCTAAAAAAGCTGGTATCCCTGATGATAAGATCATCCTTGATCCCGGTGTGGGCTTTGGCAAATCGTATCAGAATAATCTTTCGGCCGTTGCCAATGTGGGGAAAATCCATCAGCTTGGCTATCCAATCTTGCTGGCAACTTCTCGCAAAGGGTTTATCGACAAAACCCTTCATGTTTCTGTGGATGATCGTTTAGAAGGAACCTTGGCCACCACTGTTATTGGGGTACTCAATCAATGTGCTTTCATCCGAGTACACGACGTCAAAGAAAACAAAAGAGTTATTCAGATGACCGAAGCCATCATGGCACAAAAAATCTAAAGACAAGTGAGGAAATTAAGGTGGCAGACATTATTCGTATTAAAAATTTAGAAACCTTTGGCAATCATGGACTGATACCCGAAGAAAATGTTTTGGGACAGAAATTTTTTATTTCCGCAGATATGTACACAAAGACACGTCAAGCTGGCAAAAATGACACCATGAATCAGTCCATTCATTACGGAGAAGTGTGCCATGAAATCGATTCGTTTGTCCGTCAAAAGACGTTCAAATTAATCGAAAAAGTAGCAGAAAGCTTGGCAGAGCACTTATTGCTCACTTATCCCCTAATGACTGGTATCGAACTGGAAATAAAAAAACCATGGGCACCTATCGGATTACCTCTGGACTTTGTTTCTATTGAAATCTTTCGTTCATGGCATGATGTCTATATTGGCCTTGGGTCAAACATTGGCGAAAGTGAACAACTGATTCATGAGGCGATAACTCAATTAGATGAGTTAGAAACCAGTCAGGTGGTAAACGTCTCCAAGTTGATTAAAACCAAACCTTATGGCGGAGTAGAACAACCTGATTTTATCAATGGGGCCCTTCACCTAAAAACGTTGCTGACTCCAAATGAATTGCTTGAGGTCCTGCATCAGATAGAACACCAAGCCGGCAGAGAACGCTCCATTCACTGGGGACCACGGACATTAGATTTAGATATCCTGCTTTATGATGAGGAACTTATCTTTGAAGAAAATCTGACGATTCCTCATATCGATATGACCAATCGAGAGTTCGTCTTGACCCCTCTAGCTGAAATAGCACCCTATGCTATCCATCCGGCAAGCGGTAAAACTATTTTAACACTGCAGCAAGAATTGATGAGAGAAAGTAGTCATCACAGTTTATAAAAAAATGAAAAAGTAGAATTCTCCGTTATTTCTACTTTTTTATTTTTTCATCTATTTTATTGTGTCTATTTCTAAACTTAGCCTTTATAATAGACTTGGATGTAAATTCACATAACACGTTGAAAAGAAGAGGAAGCCACATGCAGACAAAACAATTATTTAATGCCTTAGCTCTTAATCCAATCATTGCCGCAATCAAAGATATGGATGATCTGGAAGCCGCATTGCAAACGGATGTGGAGGTCATTTTTGTCCTTCATTCGGATATCTTCAATATCAAGGAAATCTCAGGTAAAATCAAAGCATCCGGTAAAATCGGATTTTTACACTTTAACTTTGTCAAAGGTTTGTCCGATGAGGATATCAGTTTAAAATATATACGAGAAAACACTGATTTTGATGGGATTATCTCCACAAAAGCTAATCATATTTCTGCTGCAAAAGCTTTGGGTTTTTTCACGATTCAGCGACTTTTCCTGCTGGACTCCATGTCTTTGGAAAATATCCACTCCCAAGTTCAAATGAAACATTCTGATTTAATTGAAATTTTACCCAACGTCAATAAAAAAATAATTCACATTGTCAGGCAGAAAATCAAGCGTCCTCTACTGGTCAGCGGACTGATTTTGGATAAGGAAGATGTGATGAATGCCTTAGCCAATGGGGCTGCCGCCATCTCCTCCACCAATCACTCCGTATGGGAGCTTTAATTTAAAATTGGATTGTCAAAACATGTGAAAAATAGTATACTTGAGATAAGTTAATAATTGCTAGAGAGATGAGTGCATACAATTGATTGCCATAGACAATATGGGGTCAGTTTTGTGCACTCTTTTTGTATTGATGACAGGAGGAAAGAAAATGTACGATATCATTATTATTGGTGCAGGCATCATTGGAACATCTGTTGCCTACGAATTGGCAAAATATCAGCTGAATATCTGTGTTTTAGAAGCTGAAAATGATGTGAGTGTGGGGACCACAAAAGCTAACAGCGCTATTCTCCATGCAGGCTATGATCCTAAGACGGGCTCTTTGAATGCCAAACTGAATGTGGAGGGATCAATCTTAGCGAAAGAGCTTTGCGAAAAACTCGATGTGCCGCGAAAGCAAATCGGTTCACTAGTAATCGCTTTTTCTAAAGAAGATTTGTCCACTTTGGAGGCGCTTTATGAGCGAGGCAAACAAAATGGGGTAGCAGACCTGCAACTGCTGACGGCGGAAGAAACACTGGAGATGGAGCCTCACTTGAACTCAGAGATTTTTGGTGCCCTCTACGCTCCTACTGCAGCCGTTGTCAATCCTTGGGAGTTTGCATTGGCACTTGGTGAAACAGCCAAAATAAACGGTGTTGAATTTAAATTCAATCAACGAGTATTAGATATCCAAGAAGAAAACGACTTTTTTTCAGTCATCACAGAAAAAGGGTCCTTTAAGACAAAACAAGTAATCAATGCTGCCGGTATCCACGCAGAGGAAATCCATCGTTTGGTAGCGCCCCCAACCTTTAAAACGATTCCTTGCCGGGGTGAATATTATTTACTGGATTTAGAAGAGGGAGAAACTGTCAACCATGTGATTTTCCAATGCCCGACAAAGGCAGGCAAAGGGATTTTAATCAGTCCCACGACTCATGGCAACATCATTGTAGGACCTAATGCAGAAAATATTGCTCCCGAGCTGATAAATACTGGCGCAGACATCGCCAACACTTCCATGGGGCTGGAACAAGTGGCCAAAGGAGCCAGACTTAGTGTGCCAACGATTAATTTGTCAAATTCTATCAGAAATTTTTCTGGTATCAGAGCAAACACCGATCGGGAAGAATTTGTAATTGAAAAAGTCATTGACGATTTTTATGATATTGCAGGAATCAATTCGCCGGGACTCACAGCAGCTCCTGCAATTGCCCGTTACTTGGTGGATTTGATGGCTGAAGATGGTCTAGTTCTCACAGAAAAAGAAACATTTATTGATGAAAGAACAAGAGTCCATTTTAATGATGCTTCTATTGAAGAAAAACAAAAAATCATCAAAGAAAATCCTGATTATGGCCGTATTATCTGTCGTTGTGAAAACATCACGGAAGGCGACATTCGCCAGAGTCTTCGTCAGACTTTGCCTGCCAGTTCAGTAGATGGGGTCAAAAGACGGACTATTGCCGGAATGGGAAGATGTCAAGGAGGCTTCTGCGGCCCCCGTGTCGTGGAAATTATCGCAGATGAATTAAACATTGCTCCGACTGAAGTAGATTTGGATAAGCTGGGAAGCCGTATCTTGACCGGCATTACAAAGGAGGTTAACTAAATGTATGATTTAATCGTCGTTGGCGGTGGCCCAGCTGGTCTTGCTGCTGCCTTAAGCGCCTATGAAAATGGCTGTGAAAAAATCTTGATTGTAGAACGTGATCTCGAACTGGGAGGAATTTTAAATCAATGTATCCATAATGGATTTGGCTTGCATTATTTTAAAGAAGAATTAACTGGTCCAGAGTATGCAGAGCGTTTTATCGACCAATTAAAAAATACTTCCATCGAAGTGATGCTGGATACTATTGTTTTAGAAATAACTGAGGATAAACAAGTACATACCATGAGCAAAGAAAATGGCTATCAGCTGTTGCAAAGCAAGGCAATTGTCTTGGCCATGGGCTGCCGTGAAAGAACTCGAGGAGCTATTCAAATGCCCGGCTCTCGCCCTGCTGGCATCTTAACTGCCGGGGCTGCCCAACGTTACGTCAACATTGAAGGCTATATGGTCGGAAAAAAAGTCGTGATTTTAGGTTCAGGAGATATCGGTCTGATCATGGCCAGACGTATGGTTCTGGAAGGTGCTGAGGTGCTGGCGTGTATCGAACTGATGCCCTATTCAGGAGGACTCACTAGAAATATTGTTCAGTGCTTGGATGATTTTAATATTCCCCTTTATCTCTCCCACACGATCACTGATGTAACCGGAAAAGATAGACTGGAATCCATCACTATGGCAAAGGTGGACGATAAAAGAAAACCAATACCAGGAACTGAGCAAGTCATTGATTGTGACACCCTTCTTCTGTCTGTCGGCTTAATACCGGAAAATGAATTGTCCCGCAATGTGGGCATCCAAATGGACCAGCAAACCCGAGGCGCCATGGTGTATGAAAATATGGAAACCTCTATCTCCGGGATATTTGCTTGCGGAAACGTACTCCATGTTCATGATCTGGTGGATTATGTCAGTGCAGAAAGTTCTCTAGCTGGAAAAGCAGCGGCAGAATATGTGCAACAACAAAATAACATCGCCGAAAAAGACTTTTTAACAATTAATAACGGTCAAGGGATTTCATACATTTTGCCTCAAAAAATCCGCAAGGAAAATGTTGATAAAAAAGTGGATTTATACTACCGTGTCAATCAAGTGTACGATACTTGTATCGTATCTATCCAACATCAAGGAGAAGAACTGGCAAAATTCAAACGGAAAAATCTGGCTCCGGGGGAAATGGAAACTATTCCCCTTAGAAAAAAATTGTTAGACAAAGTCGACATTAAAGAACTAGACATTGTCGTAAGGGAGGCGTAAAAAATGGCTGAAATCATTTGTATCGTTTGTCCAGTGGGCTGTCATCTTACAGTTGATGAAGAGAATGACTACAAAGTAACTGGCAATCAATGTAACAAGGGAGCAATCTACGGAAAACAAGAACTGCAAAATCCGGTAAGGACGGTCACTTCCACTATCAAAATCAAAGCCGGCAGTCATCCCCGTCTGCCAGTGAAAACCAGTGACACGATTCCTAAAGGAAAAATAACAGACATCATGACTTTAATCAATCAAACAGAAGTTACTGCTCCTGTTTCAGTTGGTGACGTAATTATTCCAAATATTTTAGACACTGGGGTCGATATCGTGGCCACAAGGAGCATGTCGTAAAAATAGCGACCTCCAAATGTTAGATTTTTGGTCTAACTTTTGGGGGTCGTTTCAATTTTAAGACTGTTTTTCTAATTCTCAATGAAAGTATCTTTTTTAGCTTTTTGATAGACATAGGAAATGGCTAGGCAAATGATACTGATATATAAAACGATGATAAACACAAAGATGAAGCTGAAATGTAGTAATATGTCTAAAGTGCTATATATTTTTAGAAACTTTGAAAACAAGAAAATAACAACCAACATCAACACGGGTAATGGTATCACAAAGCGAGTGATAATCTTCCTTTTCTCGATTTTAAATATATTACCTGATAATGTACTATCCATACCAACCGCTTGATACAGAAAAAGGTCTGATTTTCTTTTTAAAAATAAATTATAAAAGGCAAAGTAACATCTGTCTTGAAATCAAAAAAATGTTTAGCCTCAGCAAGATTGCGAGCTAAAGTTACTGAATAACCCTCATTTTCTAAAAACGTTTTGATACCAAATCCTAGAGTTTCATCATCTTCCAGTAAAAATATCTTGGCTTGTCCCATCCTCTTTTCCTTTCTAAGTCTCTACTTATTTTTCTTTTATTAAAACGAACACCCTCGTTGTTTGCTGCTTTTTAAATCAGGAATAAACAACTTTAGCTTAACTTTACAGGATAAATATTTAGGGTGCAACTTTACTTTCGACCAGCTTCTTCCCTATCTAAAAACTCAGTATTTAAAAAACAAATCCATCAAAAAATCTTGAAACTAATTCCGTGCTTGAGTTGTGTTCTTATTGTTTGTTAATCCATTACGTTAGCGCTTATGATTAATTTAACTGTGCTTTCCCAAAAATAATGTTAAGGCATTTTATCATGAACTTAGTTGCCAATGAAAATGAAAAAAACCGAAAAGAGGAACTTCCCTCTTTCCAGTTTTTTTATAACTTGATTAATTTAGCTATTTGACTACGCTCGGCATCTTCGATTTTCATCTTGATATAAGCGATGGTCTCCGTCAAATCTGGTATTGTTTTATACTCTAAAGAATTCACTCGACGTCTGGTCGCAATGATTTCTTCCCCTATCAGAAAACATTTTTTTTCAAGTTCTGCCAGCTTCACCAAATTTTCACTTAGTTCTTCCTGATCCACCTCTAGCTCTTTGATAACAATTGGGGTATAGTAACTGCTTGTCTCCCCACCAACGGGGACTGAGTTTTTGTCAGGCAGTTCGGCTAGCCGGTAGCTGGGAACACGTACTCCCAGCACATGATGCAAAGAAGTGCTTACATCCATTTGGAATTGGGAAGCATTTAAACTGTGCTGCAAAAAACGATCATCAGATTCGATACTTGCGTGCTGATAGTTTTTAAACAACGTTCCCAATCTTTCTTCTACGATTCGGCGCTGAATCACCGCTTCTTCCGTCATCTCTCTGAAATTTCTGACTAAAGAATCCTGTTTTTCTTTCAATAACGTATGTCCGCGAGTGGCGATTTGAAGCCGGTCAGTTAAATTTCTCAACTCCACCCTCGTCGGATTGACATTTAATCGGGCCATTCTATCACCCCTTAATAATATTGCTCCAAGTAAGTACTGCGAATCCGTTTCAATTGATTTTTTGGAAGCATCCGCAATAATTTCCAGCCTAAATTCAATGTTTCTTCGATAGTACGATTTTCATAAAATCCTTGATCAATATATTCCCTTTCAAAAGCCCGCGAAAAGGCTGCATACTGATGGTCAAGTTCAGTTAAGGCGCTGTCGCCCAAGATACTGGCTAATTCGATTGTTTCTTTCCCTTTTGCATAAGAAGCAAACAGTTGATTCATCACGTCTGCATGGTCTTCTCTAGTTTTATCCTTACCGATACCTTTATCCTTCAGCCGCGAAAGACTTGGCAAAACATCAATCGGCGGACGGTACTCAAGTTTGGATAAATCTCTGGAAAGAATGATTTGCCCCTCCGTGATATAACCAGTCAAGTCAGGAATCGGATGGGTCTTGTCATCTTCGGGCATGGATAAAATCGGCATCATTGTAATAGAACCGACTTTATTCTGCAAGCGTCCGGCACGTTCGTAGATACTCGCTAAATCAGTATACATATAGCCAGGGTAGCCTCGTCTTGAGGGAACCTCTTTTCTTGACGCCGATACTTCACGCAAAGCCTCACAGTAATTACTCATGTCCGTCATGATAACCAGCACATGCATATCTAAATCAAAGGCCAGATATTCTGCGGCTGCTAGAGCCATCCTCGGGGCGGACAATCGCTCGATGGCGGGGTCGTCGGCCAGATTCATAAATAGAACTGAACGTTCGATAGCACCAGTCCGGGTAAATTCATCAATAAAGAAGCGAGATTCTTCAAATGAAATTCCCATGGCACAAAAAACGACGGCAAAATTTATATCGTCTTCCAGCACTTGCGCTTGTCTGGCAATTTGTGCCGCCAATTCATTATGGGGCAGACCTGAACCAGAAAAAATCGGCAGCTTTTGACCAACCACGAGCGTATTCACACCGTCAATGGCACTTATCCCTGTTTGGATAAACTGGTTAGGGTATTGACGCAACACCGGATTCATCACACTTCCATTGATATCCCGGCGTTCGTATGTCAGCAAATCAGGACCATTGTCTATCAAACGGCCTTGCCCATCAAAAATTCTGCCCACCATTTCTCGAGAGACGTTTAGACTGACTGGACGTCCTCTAAAACGTAGCTTAGCTTCATCAGGATTTAGACCGATATTAGAATCATACAGCTGGATGACCGCATAATCCCCTTCGATCTCCAGCACTTTTCCCACCCGAACATCATTTTCACTCTGATAAATTTCAACTTCTTCGTCGTAGGCGATATCAGAAACACCTTCGACAATCAGCAGTGGACCGGCAATTTTTTGAATATTTTTAAATTCCTTCAATAATCTGGTCCTCCTTTAAACTTTCGGCAATTTGCGACAATTCTTCTTCATTTTCTTTGATGATTTGACGAATCTTATCCAAATGAGTTTCATCGATATACTTCATCTGTCCGATTTTTTGAATACTCTCTCCGTTTAAAATATCTGCGATATAGACATGTTCATGCATCAGAGCATCCCGCGCCTCGGCAAAAAACTCCATGATACACGTCAGCATCAGCATCTGTTTCGTGTGGGAAGTAAACATATCTTCTTCCACAAACGCATTTTGCTGAAGAAAATCTTCTCTAAGCATCCGGGCGATCTCCAGTTTTAAAACTTCAAAATCCGATAGCCCGTCTTTTCCAATTAATTGAACGACTTCCTGTAACTGTTGTTCTTCTTTTAACAAAGCCATGGCACGTTTTCGATATTTAGGAAAATTCCGATTCACTTGCCTGCGCATATAATGGTCCACTCTCTCTTGATACAAAGAATAACTTTCCAGCCAATCAATGGCAGGAAAATGTCTGGCATAAGCCAAACTTGAATCAAGGGCCCAGAACACTTTAGCTACTCTTAATGTGGCTTGGGTGACTGGCTCGGATAAATCTCCCCCTGCAGGAGAAACAGCACCAATCATTGTCACAGAGCCTTCTCTTGTCTTTTCGCCTAAACATTTGACGATACCCGCCCGCTCATAGACTTGCGCCAGACGAGATGCTAGATAAGCGGGATACCCTTCATCACCGGGCATCTCTTGTAAACGTCCGCTCATCTCACGCAGAGCTTCCGCCCATCTTGAAGTAGAATCTGCCATAAGCGACACATCATAGCCCATGTCTCTAAAATACTCTGCAATCGTGATACCAGTATAAATAGAAGCTTCACGAGCCGCCACAGGCATATTTGACGTGTTAGCAATCAAAACCGTCTTGTTCATCAGCGGTTCTTTCGTTTTCGGGTCGATCAACTCAGGAAATTCATATAACACATCTGTCATTTCATTTCCCCGCTCACCGCAACCAATATAAACGACCACATCTGAGTTAGACCACTTAGCCAACTGATGCTGAACCACTGTTTTTCCTGAACCGAAAGGACCGGGGATACAAGCCGTTCCCCCTTTTGCCACGGGGAAAAAGGTATCAATCACACGCTGTCCAGTGACCAATGGAACTTCAGGTAGACCTTTTCCTTTATAAGGCCGCTGTTTCCGAATCGGCCAATATTGACGCATAACAACCCCTTGCTCCTGTTCATCATCTTTTAAGACGGTGGCAATCCTCTCAATGATTGTATATTCTCCGTCAGCAATCCAGTTGACAACACCTGCCACTCCCTCGGGTACAAGGATGTAGTGCTTAAATTTATTTTCCATCACATAACCGAGATAATCTCCCGGAATGACCCTCTGACCTATTGTTGCGATGGGATGAAAATACCACTTGCGTTTATCATTTAAAGTCGTAATTTTTGAGCCTCTAGTCAAGTAATACCCTTCTTGGGCTGCAAATTCTTTTAAATCACGGCCGATACCATCCAGCATACTTGATAAAAGTCCCGGTCCCAGTTCCACACTGAGGGGACGATGTTGGGAAACGACTTTTTCTCCCAACTTTATGCCAGACGTTTCCTCATAGACCTGGATAGAAACTTTATCGTCATTGACTTCAATGATTTCTCCAAGTAATTCCAAATCAGAAACTAGCACTGTATCAAAAAGACGGGCATTTTTAATCCCGTTTGCCACTACTAAGGGGCCGGATACTTTGATTATTTGTCCATCTTGCAAACGTCTTCCTCCTAACTAATTGTGACGCCTAAAGCTTCTTCCGTCAGTTCTTTGAGTCTCTTTTGCGCCAGTTGATGATGGTGCAGCTGATTAGAGAGAACACTTATAGCCACTTCGAATTCCTTATTATACTGTTGAATAACATCCTGATAGTCCTGATAAATTGCTTCGGTAACAAAAATAATATTGATTCCCCCATGCTGAAGCTGACGGACCAGATGTTTGAAGTCTCCATTTTTCTCAAGAGTAACGACCTCAAGACCTAAAGTTTTCATCATTCCTTCTGTCTTCTCATAACTTAAATAGACAACTTTAGCCATTTATCGTCCTCACCCTTTCCAATACTTCTTTATTCGGCAAATGATACAATTTGCTCTTTAAAATCAGTCGTAGATTAAACAACTCATACACTTTTTCCAGACTGTAAGTAAAAATACCTTCCAGACCAATCGTTTGATAACGATAGGTTTGGTAATTTTCGATTAACCAGTTATCAAATCTTTTTTCTAGTTCGATCGGGTGAAATCTATCCCGAAAAACATCTTGATAAAATGAGTGCTGCAGCCAGCGAATCCCTTCTTTTAATCGTAAACTTTCTAAATGATCTAAATCTGCCCGCGAAAAATTCCCATAAGCATACTCTTTAAAAGTGATTTGATGATTTGAATGACGAAAATAATCATTTAGAAAAAACTCATCAATCCTGCTTTTGGCGTAGCTGGAGATGATCGGATGCAGGCCGTTTTGGGCGTATTTGCTATACTCAGCTAACACTTTTTCATCTAAGTTTTGATAACCTGTGCCCTGATTTTTCTGGAAAATATCCCGCTTAACAAAAAGAACTTTCAAATATTCATCGGGAAAATTCAGCTGAAACAATGTTTCCTCCAGCTTTGCCAGATTATCCTGATACAGGTCATCGATTGTTTCAACGGTGACCTCCCCTCGAAGGGAATAATCAAAGCGAGCGAGAAATCTGCGGATATCCTCCCATTGATTTAATTGAATCAACTCATGAAAATCAGATTTTTTCAGCAGTTTTTTCTGCATATACACCACTTGGATGTTAGACATTAGAAAGTCATCTAATTGTTTACTTTTTCTCATCATGCTCATCCTCGAATAAGTAGTCCATCATCTGGTTAGTCATTTCCTGTTTCCTGTAGCGCATGACTTGGTTCATATCATAGTTGATATCAAAAGTTTTGTAGCATAAGAGGAAACCGATTTTCAACTCCTCTTTCAGCCTGATGTCATACTCGTGGCCAAAACGTGAACGGGCACTTTCAAAACGGGAAGGTCCAATAAAGATAACCGGATGCTCATCATGCTGACCTAAAAAACGGGACATCCAATCGAAAAATATCTCATCAGGCAAATCATGAAAGTATTGAACACATTTTTCCAACTCTTGATCGATTAATTTTTGTCTAAATTCATTGACTCTTAGTTGTTCCGACATTGAGATGCGAATCATCTCCTGTCTTTTTTCCGCATTCAATTTCCTGCGGTAGCGAGACTTTCGTTGCTCTAACCGGGCAACCCCTTCATCAAAGATTTTTTGATAAGCTTCATCTGCCTTTTGTTGAGCAGAAACAAAGAAGGCAGTTTCTTTTTTTAGCTCTCTTTCTTCGAGATTTTCGATGATGTTTGATAGATTTCCATATCTCATCAGAAACTCACCGTATTCAAAATAATCAAGGAGCTAACGAACGCCAGTAATGCGTAAGTCTCCACCATGATTGTATAAATAATCGTCTTGGTCATCTGCTCTTCGTCACGGGCCAGTAAGGCAATACCGTTGACTGAAATACGACCTTGGGCCAAAGCACTTGGATAGCCGACGATAGCCATTGGCAGACAGGCCGCTAATACAAACAGGCCTTCTTGTAATGGCATGGATGCTGAAAGACGTGCCAGACACATAATAGCAATAACGAAACCGTAAAGTCCCTGGGAAGCCGGCAGCAACTGAATAATCAGTGTTTTACCAAATTTTTCAGGTTCTTCTGCCATCAAGCCAGAAGCCGCATCACCGACCATCCCCACACCTTTAGCACTTCCGCTTCCCGGTATGATGATGACTAAAGCCATACCTAAAACGGCCATGATGATACCGCCATTTTCTATAAAAAATTCTGTGAATTTCATTTATCTTCCTCCTGAATGATATTAATATATGTGTTGGGACTTCTAAATTCATGGAATCTCTTTCCTCCACCAACATAAAATTTCCCGAAAAATTCAACATAAGTCAAACGCGCCGAGTGCACATAGGAACTTAACCCGCTGATCCCCAAATTAAAGGTATGTCCTCCGACAAAGACGATTGCACCGGCAATCACGCCGATAACACCAAAGCCGCTCAGCATTTCAACAATCAAGTTGAAAGCAAACCCGATGGAAGCACCGGCCAAGCCTAGAGCCATCAGACGGGAGTACGATAAAACATCTCCGATATAACCTGTCATGCCATACAAGCTGTACAAGCCGCTGGCAAGCTTACCAAAAGGTGTTTTGGCATCTCGTCCGTTTGTCAATACGATGCCTACCATCCCGGCGATGAGAATAATCGTTCCCACTTGAGTATATGGTTCAAGTAAAGGAGTAAACATTTGGGAGACTAATATGATGGCGCCGCCCAAAGCTAAATACCAAAAGATAACATCAAACAAAACATACCAGGGCTGTTTCCATTTGATAAAAAGATAGCCTTTGATTGCCAGACCGATGAACAAATGACCGATCCCAAAACAAATCGAAAAAATCAAGACAGTCATAAAGTCTTTGTTGATATCTAAAAGTCCTTTAACTCGAATAAGTCCGCCGAAGAAAGAACCGTAAGCCCAGCCGATTAAAATGGTTGGAACACTCAGGCACATCAAAAATCGAATGAAATTTGCGGTACTTTCTTTAAATGACCCGAATTTAAGGGCGAGAAGAGTAGCCAATCCCATCAGCAAACCATAACCGATATCTCCTAGCATCATTCCAAAAAAGATGGCGTAAAATGGCGTAAATAACGGTGTGGGGTCCAGTTCGTTATATCTAGGAAGAGAATACATATTAGTAATTCCTTCAAAGGCCCCAAAAAGTTTGTTGTTTTTTAATTTTATCGGAACATCTTCCGAGTCGATTGGTGTTTCTATAATGTCTACTACATAATGGTCGTCGGTAACTTGTTTGAGAAGCTGAACAAATGTTTCAGTATCAGAAGTGAAAATCCATCCATCAATCCGGGTCGTAGTTTCAGAAACCAAGAATTTTTCAACGGTTTCATAACGAAGCATTTCATTATTCAAGTATTCATAATAAAGTTGTAATTCCTCGCGGTAATTACCAATACTTCCTAAGCGATCCTCAATAGTTTTTCTTTTTTCAATGAGTTGAGTTAACTGATATTGCAGTTCTTTCATGTCATCAGTTATTTGAAGTGACTTGCTGCTGCGTTTTTCGAAGTGATATTTATCAAGGATGATATCAATTTGTGCTCTTTTATCTATCCCGGGGAGAATCACCACCACATTCAGGTGATTCGCTAAAGTTTTCGTCATGTAAAAAGTATTGCCGATTTTTTCCAGATCTTTGGCAAAACCCTCATAGTCTTTTTTATCTACTGTACCAATAATTGGTTTTTCTTTACTTAATTGAATGATTTCTTCACTGCTCATCCGGACATTTTCGTTCCACGGACGGTAATACTCAAAATCAGCAATTGTTTTTTTCGATGCATCGTAATACTTGTCATAAGTATCCAGCAGCATTTCAATGTCGATATGCTGACATCTCTGAATAAGCTCATCGAAAGTGATGGATAATACGGGTTGCTTTTTTCTTTTTTTCTTTACTTTTTGACTCTTTTCAATCTTTTTGATTGCATTCAATATGTCTTTTAAATGTTCACGCATGAATCGATTTCTCTCAAAGTCGTAAGCACTTCTTTCATTCTTAAAAAAAGACGTTCCCTCAGAAGAGATATCTTTAAAAGAAATGTTTTTATAGTGCTGCAGCCTTTCAAGAAGCGGTTCAACATGCTCATTTAGAAGAATGAGTTGAAATTCACTCATCTTTACTATGGCCATAACCGAATATCTCCTTTATTAATTCTTCTCTGGCGTAACTTTTATTTTCTTCATACTGCTTACGATAAAACTCTATTTCATTTTCAACTTGTTGAGCCATTGAAATCTTATAAGCTTCGACTTCTTCTTCAACTTGTTTTCGCCAGGTGGATTCTTCTTGATCAAAATCATGATTCATGTCTTGCACTAATTTATGCGCCCGTTGTTTAGCGTCGCGAATCAACTTTGATTCTTTTTCAAGAAGAACAGATTGATTTTCATCCGTCTTTCTTGCTATTGTCTCAAGTTGCTGCATTTCTTTTTCCAAAAATCCAGAACCCCCTTCCTGTCATTCAGTGATCAGCAAGTGTTTATTTTTTTATTATAACCTGCCAAATTTTAACACTATATCTCTAGTATAAATAAAATTTTATAACGGATTCAATAAAAAGACAAGATTCTCATAATTTTATTAGATTTATTTCTTTAAAAAATCTAACAATACCAAAGCTTTAGATGACAAAACCAATAATTCATGAGTTTATCTTAATTTTAAAATACGTCCAGTATTTTTCTTCTTCTCTTAAAAAAAAGAATTTTGTATTAAAAATATATTATCGAATTATAAAATGACTAGAACCTCTATTATAGAACAATTTTCACCTATTAAACAAGGTTAATCCCTTAAAGAGTCCTCTGATCAAATTAAAAACAGTCCTGAAAAGCTATCAGGACTGTAAATAAAATATAGATTTTTTATTTTGTGAAATTATCAAAATAACCTTGAATATAGACTATTGGTGTACCTTTATCACCACTGCCAGATGTCAAGTCTGCCAGAGAACCAATCAGGTCGGTCAATCTCCGAGGAGTTGTTCCTTGTGCCTCCATAGCGCCGGTCAAGTCATCACCTTTATTATGGATATGCTGTTTGATAGCTTCTTCTAATTCGGCACCATCTAGGTCAGAAAAATTATTGTCTGCCAAATATTTTAATTTCACTTCATTAGGTTTTCCTTCCAAGCCTGATGTATAGGCTGGAGAAACTACAGGGTCGGCTAACTCCCAAATTTTTCCTACAGGGTCTTTAAACGCACCATCACCGTAAACCATGACTTCTACGTCTTTCCCAGTTTCTTTTTTGAAAATTGACTGAATAGTGTCAACTACCGGCTGGCTTTCCCGAGGAAATAATTTTACCCCGTCTTCAGTAGACTTATTAGAACCTAACAAACCGTACTGTTCATTATAGCCGCTGCCATCCACTGACTCAGATAAAATATTGTCTAAAGTATAAACTTTTTCTGCCCCGTTTTGTTCTAATATTCTTTTCGTACGGTAACGTGTGTGAATATCACAAGCGAGGATATTTTTTGTATAATTTAAAATCGTTTTCGGTTTTTGAGAAAACACCACTTCACATTGTGCGCCCTCAGCCGAAATCAATTCTTTATAATACTCTATATAGTCAACACCGGTAAAACGATGCTGATTAAATCCGAACAAATCGCGGAATTCTTTTTCAGTCAGCACGTCGGTCCAAGGATTGACTCCTTTTTCGTCCAGCATGTCGAGAGTAATTAAATGGTTGCCAACTTCATCAGAAGGGTAACTTAACATCAGCACGATTTTTTTTGCCCCTCGTGCAATCCCTCTTAAACAATTAGCAAATCGATTGCGGCTCAAGATCGGAAAAATGACTCCGATAGTATCATCAGCAAACTTACTTTTAATATCCGTTGCAATTTGGTCTATGCTAGCATAATTATTTTGGGCACGGGCAACGATTGATTCGGTAATCGCAACAATATCCTGATCAAGGATATCGAAATTTTCGGCTGCCGCTGCTCGTAAAATACTGTCTACTACAATTCGTTCAATGTTATCTCCAGTTTTGATGATAGGGCAACGAATACCTCTTGACACTGTTCCAACTGTTCGTTCCACTAAAGATCGCTCCTTTTAGACTCAATGGTCTCATAAAATATCATTACCCTAGTACTATACACGTTTTATGACCATAAGTAAAATAAATTTAAGTCAATTGAACCGGTATTATTTATCACAGCTAAATTTTAAAACTAAACAATCTTTTCCAAGATGTAAGAAGACCTTGTCCCCAGAAAAAAAACTTGCAATGTCTAGTAAAGTAACCAACAACTGGACAAAAACAATGGATTAAAAGAAACAAATAATATGTAGCTTTCGGCAATAATTTTTCAATTAATTCGTATTCCTACTCTTCAAACATTTCTGCCAAAAACCCTACCGTTAATTGTTCTTTTTCTTTTTGAGAAAATTCCCGGTGAATCTTACCATCCTTTAAAAGAATCAGCCGATTTCCATATGTTATGGCATCCTCCAGCCGATGAGTAATCATCAAACACGTCAGATTTTTTTCTCTGATTCGTTCATCTGTCAATGCCATCAACGACCGAGCGGTTTTGGGGTCTAACGCTGCAGTGTGTTCATCCAGCAGCAGCAAATCTGGTATGGTGATGGTGGCCATAATCAAGCTCAATGCCTGACGCTGTCCCCCAGAAAGCTGACCTGTGGGCACATCCAAGTGCTTCTCCAGTCCATTGCCGATTTGGCTAGTGAGCTGATAAAATTTTTCCTTATGTTGTGCCAGCTGACGATTTTTAAACAACCTTTTTTTTCCGCGAAGTGTGGCCAGTAATAAATTTTCGGATACAGTCATTCGAGGAGCGGTGCCCATTTTAGGGTCTTGAAACACTCGTCCGATATATTTTGCACGCTCTTCTTCTTTCTGCTGACTAACTTCTTGATTGTTTAATTTCACATGACCCTCAGTCAGCATCAAACTACCGGAAATACTATTGAAAAGTGTTGATTTTCCAGCACCATTACCACCTAAGACGACCACAAAGTCACCCTTTTTCACTTTTAAATTCACATGATCGAGAATATTTCGGGTCGCTTCAAATTCCCCTTTGATTGTTTTCGTCGCATTGACTAATTCTAAAACAGTCTCTGTCATCTGCTATCCCCTGCCTTTCTTCACAAATTTTCGTGTGGAAATCTGCGGCAGAATTAAAAACAGCGCTAAGATAGCTGAAGAAAAGATTTTTAAATAGTTGGTATCTACTCCTAGCTTGATTACGCCTAAAATAAGCAATTGATAAAAAATACTTCCCACAACGATGGCGACTAATCGTTCACCTAAACGCAATTCGCCAAAAACAACCTCACCAATGATGATTGACGCAAGCCCAATAACAATTACACCAATCCCTTTACTCATGTCGGCACTGCCCTCATACTGTGCCATCAAGGAACCTGAAAGAGCAATGATGCCGTTGGAAATAGACAATCCCAGTAATTTCATATTATCAGTTTTAATCCCTAAAGATTTCGCCATAGATTCATTATCTCCTGTAGCGATGTATCCTTGCCCCAATTGTGTATGAAAAAAGAAAAATAAGAATAAAACAATGAGCGCCACGGCAATCAAACCAATCAAAATCGTATCATAATTTTTCGGCAAGCCAGAACCGGACAAAAAATCACTCAGACGGCGATGATTTAGTAAAGATAAATTTGAACGCTTCATCACAAAAAGCATGACCGACTGCAACGCAGACATCACCAATATCCCGGATAAAATGACCGGAACTTTCCCTTTAGTATAAAGCAGACCTGTCGCTAATCCTGCCAGCATGCCGGCAAGAATACCTAAAACAGTCGCTGGCACTGGATGAATCCCCATCGTGATGGCAGTGACACTCACTGCCCCGCCTAGGGGAAAAGAACCCTCAGCTGTCATATCTGGGAAATTTAATATCCGGTAAGTCATAAAAATCCCCAAACCTAAAATCGACATTAATAACCCCTGTCCAATACTTAATATCATTAGTCATCTTCCCCCTTGATAAAAATCGCTTCATCCTGATACTTTTCAGGTAATTGAAGATTGAAAAATGCCAACTGTTTCTCATTGACAACTAACTCTCCTGTCTTGTAGGCATAGACCGGTGTCGTCGCCGGATCGCTTTTTCCATCCAGCACATCTGCTGCCATCTCACCAGTCTTTTCACCTAAAGCATACTGGTTGATGCCAATCGTCGCCAGACCGCCTTCGACCACCATCGTATCCACCGCAGGAAAAATCGGAACTTTATGTTGATTGGCGATTTGGACAACGGTTGAAATGGCATTGGCAATTGTATTGTCTGTCGGGATATAAATCACATCCACTTCACTTGCCATGACCGTTACCATCTGAGTAATTTCATTGGTGGAAGGCACTCCATATAACTTTGCTTCAAGGCCCATTTTTTGAGCTTTATCTTTTACGATTTCCACCTGACTTTTAGAATTATCTTCAGATAACGAATATAAAATTCCCATGGTTTCCGCGTCAGGAAGCAATTCTGTTAAAAATGCCAGCTGCTCGTCTACTGGCGATTCCAAGCTGACACCAGTGATATTTCCTCCGGGTTTGGCATTAGACGCCACTAGCCCTGCCTGTTGCGGATTAGTGATACCGCCAAGGATAATCGGAAGCTCTTCTGTTTGATTAGCCAATGCTTGGACAGCAGAGGTGCCAATGCCAACAAATATATCTGATCCCTTATCCAACAACTGCTGGCTCATGACCCCCAGTTTATTTTGATCCCCTTGCCCGTTTAAATAATGGATGGTGACTGTTTCTCCATCCTTGTAACCTCTTTTTGCTAAATAATCTACTGTTCCCCGATGAATATCGTCAAGTCCGGGATGGGTAATATATTGTAAAATCCCAACTGTGGGAAGGTCTGTTTCTCCCTTGACCTTCGTTGAACTTGGCAGGAGGCCTCCATCAATCAATCCGTAAATCAGAAAGGCACAGACGAAACTGAAGACTGCAAGCACAACAGAATTATTCGTTAGTCGTTTCATCCACTTTCTCCTCCTTTTCTCCTGTAACAAATGTTGCCTCTTCTTGACGTTTTTTCGACAGTGTCACGTTGAAACGGGCCATCTGCTTTTCATTGACAATCAAATCACCTGTTTTAAACGTATAAACTGGGGTGGTCGCAGGTTCGCTCTTTTCTTCCAGTATATCGGCAACCATCTCTCCTGTTTGAAGGCCTAACTCGTACTGATTGATGCCGATAGTGGCCAGTCCCCCTTCTGCCACCATTGTATCCACTGAAGGAATGATAGGAATGTTTTCCTGATTGGCAATTTGTGTGACTGTAGGCATCACATTGGCGATTGTATTGTCCGTCGGGATATAGATGACATCCACCTCACCTGCCATGACTGACACCATCTGAGTAATTTCATTGGTGGAAGGAATCGCATAACGCTTGGTTTCCAGCCCTCTTTTTTTAGCCTCTTTTTCCACCATTTGTACTTGAAACTCTGAATTATCTTCTGCTAATGAAAATAAGATACCGATTTTTTGGGCTTCCGGCAATATTTCTTTCAGTAATTCAATTTGACTGTTCACTGGCGACTGATCGCTGACACCGGTGATGTTTCCGCCGGGTTTTTCATTAGAAGCCACCAAGCCGGCACTTTCAGGATTAGTGATGGCTCCCAATATGATGGGGATATCTTTGGTGACATTAGCCAAAGATTGGGCAGCTGGTGTGGCAATACCGACCAAAACATCAGATTTTTTATCTAACAACTGTTGGCTCATCATCGTCAGTTTATTATGATCCGCCTGACCATTTTGAAATTCGATTGTCACGGTCTTACCGTCTTGAAAGCCCCTTTCTTCTAAACGATCCACCATCCCTTGATAAATTTGATCTAGCGCAGGGTGGCTGACAAATTGCAAAACACCAACAGTGGGAATCTCAGTGACCGCCTTTTTTTCATTTTCAGCTGGTTCATTTTTCCCAGCAATAAACCCATACGTTAAAATTCCCAAAAGTGCAGCAATCGCTACTAATAATCTCTTGTTCATCTCATTTAACCTCCAATAAAATAATAAAAAAAAACAATAACCAAAACTAATGTTAGTGTGGTTATTGTGTCATACAAAAACCCACATAGACTATCCGCTCTATGTGGGTTCAATTATTTATAATCAAATAAATCATTACCGACATAGATACAAAATTTAGATGTACTCTAAAGTTGTATCTACGATATCTTCAATCAAAGAAATCATACATACAACCATCTACGCCAGTTTTGCCAAGCCTTATTCACTTTTACGACATTTTTGTTAAGATGTTGCATGTTAATCCCTCTTTTCTCTCTAAGTTGCCTATAAGTTTACACATCATTCATTCATTTGTCAATCGGATTTTGAATAATTAAACATCCGTCTCTGTAGCGTTACAATTGATGTGAGACCATAATGAAGTTAAGGAGGTGATAGTTATGTCAAAACTTCATCATACACAACGATACTTACCTCACGAAGTGATTACTCGTTTTCATGCTTGTAAACTATATGATACGAAAAGGTATAGTGTTTCCTTTGTTTGTAGACGCTATAAAATATCTAAGGCATCATTGATGCGCTGGATGAATTGTTATGATGGCACTATAGAATCATTAGTAGATAAATCTCATAGACCACACTCTAAGCACCCAAACTCTCATACAGACACAGAAATCAAATGGATTAATAATTACTTAAGACGCAACCCAAACATATCTATGATTGAACTTTACACCAAATTACGTATTAAACGTGGTTACTCAAGAAACCCCGCTTCTTTATTCCGTTTTCTTAGAAAACAAGGTTACTTCAAGAAAGAAAAGCCAAAGAAGAAACCCTATAAACCACAACCTTATGACACTCCTACTGAGTTAGGGGGTAAGTGGCAAATTAATGTAAAGTACGTTCCAACCGAATGCAAAGCAACTACTTTACCTCACGATAAGCAATTCTTTCAATATACAGCGATTGATGAAGCTTCAAGAGAACGCTTCTTATTCTACTATGACGAACAAACTGCTTACAACTCTGTTGATTTCATTAAACGAGCAATTAAGTATTTCAAGTATCAACCTCAAATAATTCAAACAGATAATGGTAACGAATTCACCTACATTATGAAGACTGATAAGGTTCATCCTGTAGATCAACTGTGTAATTCGCTTGGAATAAGACATCAACTAATCAGACCACGAACTCCACGACACAATGGCAAGGTTGAAAGAAGTCATCGTAACGATAATGAACGCTTTTATAGATATCTTAAGTTCTATTCTCTGAAGATTTACGTTATCAAGGGAAACAATATCTTAAACGAGCAAATAACACTGCAATGACGACTTTAGGGTATTTCACTCCTTCAGAAAAAAGAAAATCACTAAAAGAAGTTATATAAGTTATTCTTTTATTTCCGACACAATAGTTCCTATTACGACCCCAAACAGAAGTCCAATGGAGCTTCCAACAGGTATTGCGTATAAAATTTCAAATTTAAAAAACAATCCAACAAGCAATCCTAAAGCCGTTCCTATCATTGTCCCAAACGATATGAATAATGCTAATTTATTGTTATCAAACGAGTTTTGTTGTTGATTTTTTTTATCTTCCATTACTTTATTATGAAATCTGTTAACTCTCACCATATTATAAATGCAGACTATTAGCAATATGCTTATCAAAACTACAATAGTAAGTGATATAATAGAAACTATTCCAAAATCTTTATCAGATAGAAAAATCATGTAGCCTATCGAAGAGATTAAGGACAATATTGTTACTACAAGCACTCTATCGGTTGCTTTTTTTACATCCGTATCATTGTACAATTTGTTCATTACTTTTTCCTCCCCTATTAATAAATAGTCTAAGGAGACGTGATATAGAGAACTAATTAGAACAATACTTCTCAGGTCAGGCAAGCTTCTGTTATTTTCCCAATTAGAAATTGTCTGCCTAGACACTTGAATATGTTCAGCAACTTCCTCTTGAGTTAAATTAGCCTTTATCCTACTATCTTTTAACTTAGTTCCAAACTCCATATCTTCCTCCTAAACCAACTATATAAGAGAGTAAATGTTTCATCAATCTAAAATTCTTTTACATGGTTGTTTTGTTAATGTAAAAAAGCTTTTACACTACTAAACAATCATATCATAAATGACTTATTAAGAATCTAAGGATTAATCTATCATAATTTAGCACATAAAATTAAAATTATGGTCTCACATCATTGACAAGTCTACAATTTTGAATAATTAAACATCCGTCTCTATTGGATAATAAATTCAGAACCTTAAAGAGATTCTTCTCCTGCTGCTTCAGGATTTTTTAAATCATCGATCACATCGCCATTGTCAGCTTCCTCAGAAGTTCCTTCTGTTGTTTCTGCTTCTTGATTACTAGTTTTAGTTTCCTCTGTTTTTTCCTCAGATTTTTCCCGATGTATCGGCTGACGGACACTCTCCAAATGATCCATAAAATAAAGATCGATTTCTTGAGGCTCAGTGAAACTCACCCGCCGAACTTCTGTCTGATTTGAAAAATGTATTAGCGTAACGTCTGATGTCAAATTAAAAAATCGTTTCGTTTCCTTTATATCGTAGATCAAAGGGTAAACATAAACCTTTTTAGTCATCCCTTCCTTCTTTTTTTCATCTTGAATGACTTTTACTAAATTAGAGTAGTTTTTCCCATTGGGATCGACAAACAAAAGGGTGACTTCATTTTTATCAAGAATCAAGGGCTTGGCGCCTTGATAATCTACTGCAATAAAATTTTCTCCATCCACCAGACGTGAAGATAAAACTGAATGTATCTGCTTGTTTCTGATGTTTGCCCGAACATTTGGAACGACACCAAAACCTAACAGAAGAAACATGACCACTGTCAAGGCAATCAGGATATATCTCTTCTTCTGATCATCTAAATTGTTATTTAAATTTGCCAGTTTTTCTGACAATTGTTCTTTTAAATGTTTTATTTTATCCAATCATCTCACCTCTCACATAGCCTTAGTATACTCATTCTTTTAAAAAAAAGAAAGCACTTATCAAATTAAATTGGACATCCTTTTGATTTAACGATATATTTAAACCAGTCGAATTAGAAAGGGGGATTTCCCATGTCCTTTGACGGTTATTTTACACATGGCATGGTTCAAGAACTCAATCAAATCCTTAGCGGCGGTCGAATAGCCAAAATTCACCAGCCTTTTGAAAACGAAGTCATCCTTGTGATTAGAAATCAACGGAAAAATTTCAAACTGCTTTTATCTGCCCATCCCAGCTACGCACGGATGCAGATTACAGAAGTGGATTACAGCAATCCAGACAATCCTCCAAACTTCTGCATGATGTTAAGAAAATACCTTGATAGTGCAATTTTAGAGAAAATAGAGCAGATTGAAAATGACCGTATCATTCATTATTCATTTTCAAGAAGAAATGAACTTGGCGATCTGGAAGATATCGTACTGGTCGTTGAACTCATGGGCAGACACAGTGCAATTATTTTAGTCAATAAAGAAACGGGTAAAATTTTAGATTGTCTCAAACACGTCGGCCCTTCGCAAAACTCTTATCGTTTGCTGCTGCCAGGGACCAATTACATTGAACCACCAAAAAATGAGAATCAAAGCGATCCGTTTTTCGTAGATGAAAAAAAACTGTTCCATTTATTGTCAACCGCAGAAGAATTGACGCCTCATTATCTGCAGCAGCATTTTCAAGGTCTGGGATTTGATACTGCCAATGAACTTTGCTTTAGATTAACACAACGCAGTCAAGAAAAATTAAAAATTTGGCGGAATTTTTTCACGCCACAACAAGAGTTAGTACCCTCAATCTATGAAAAAGATGCCAAAGAATATTTCAGTTCTGTTCCTTTTACCAATCTGGGACATCCTGCCGCAACTTTTTCCAGTCTCAGTCAGTTGCTAGATGTTTTTTATGAAGGTAAAGCAGAAAAAGATCGTGTCAGACAACAAGCTGGGTCTTTAATAAAAAAAATCGAGACAGAATTTAAGAAAAATCAAAAGAAAATCAAGAAGCTGGAAAAATCATTAGCAGATACTGAATCTGCCGACACCTATCAATTGAGAGGGGAATTGTTGACAACCTATCTATATCTTATCAATCCGGGGGATCATGAAGTCACCGTAGAAAACTATTATGATAATAACCAGCCGTTAAAAATAGCCCTCCAGCCGGAATTGAGTCCCTCAAAAAATGCCCAGCGCTATTTCAAACGTTATAATAAGTTGAAAACCGGTGCAAAGATGATAAGAGAACAACTGGAAAAGGCCCGGCAGGAAGAAAATTATCTTGCTTCTGTGTTGTCACAACTGGAGATTGCCGCACCAAGTGATATCCCCGTGATTCGTGAAGAATTAATCGCCAGCGGTTATGTTCGTGAAAGACTTAAAGGAAAGAAAAAAGCAAAGGCCAGCAAGCCGCAAGTTTTTTATAGCAGTGACGGAGACCAGATTTTAGTGGGGAAAAATAATCTGCAAAACGATCAGTTGACACTGCGCACAGCAAAAAAAACGGATATCTGGCTGCATGCTAAAAATATCCCCGGCTCCCATGTCATCATCAAAAATGATGCTCCCTCGGAACAAACTATTGCTGAGGCCGCTAATCTAGCCGGATATTTTTCTAAATACCGTTTATCCAGTCAGGTCCCTATTGATTACGTACCAGTCAAACATGTCCGTAAGCCAAGCGGTGCCAAACCAGGATATGTGATTTATGAAAATCAGCAAACAATTTATGTCACACCGGATAAACATTTAGTCGAAAAACTTAAAAGCAGTTAATCATAAAATGTCATGGGCCCCAAAAGTTAGATTTTTAGTCTGACTGTTGGGGTCCATGACATTCCTGTTTGTTTCATGTTATTAAGCATCTGCCTTCATTAATTTGAACATCAACGCTTTCTGTGCATGAAGACGATTCTCTGCTTCCTGATAAATGATCGACTGAGGACCATCTATGACGCTGGCGGTAACTTCACTTCCCCGGTAAGCCGGTAGACAATGCATAAACTTGCAGTCTGAAGCGCCCGCTTGCATCATCGAATCATTGACTTGATAGTCCGGCAAGAAAACTGATTCTCTTATTGCTTTATCTTCTTCCTGCCCCATACTTGCCCACGTATCTGTATAAATAAAATCCGCTGAGCCTGTTACTGAGTCAGGATTATCAGTGATAGTGATGACCGCCCCCGTCTCTTTTGCCAGTTCTTTAGCTTGGGACACAATGTGAGCAGCGGGCTCAAAACCTTTAGGAGAAGCGACCGCTACATTCAAACCGACTTTCGCTCCGCCAATCAGTAAAGAATGTGCTACATTATTTCCATCCCCGATATACACTAGATTGACGTCGTTGAAGGTTTTTTTCCACTCATAAATTGTTTGTAAATCAGCTAGACACTGACACGGATGATGAAGGTCTGTCAATCCGTTGATGACCGGTATCGTGCTGTTTTCTGCTAATGCGGCCACCTCTGCATCTTCGTATGTACGAATCATGATGCTGTCAAGATAGCCTGACATTACATTTGCTGTATCTTTGATGGGTTCTCCCCGGCCTATTTGGGAATCCTGACTATTTAGCACGATGGCATGCCCTCCCAATTGCAACATACCAGCTTCAAAAGACAGACGCGTCCGAGTAGATGCTTTTGCAAAAACCATTCCTAATATTTTACCTTTTAAAGAATCAGCATAGTCCGATGGCTTTTTTTTCATCTCGACTGCCAACTCGATGATCTCCATTATTTGCTCTGTGGTCAATTCGGTCAAATCCAGTATATCTTTTCCATATAATTCATTTTTCATCTGCTTCTCTCACTTTCGTCAGCGTGTCTATTATTTTTTCCAAACCTATTTTCAAGTCTTCTTTACTGATGACTAACGGCGGCAGTAAACGGATGACCGACTGTCCCGCCCTGAGAACTAAAAGCTTTTCCGCTATCAAAGATGCCAAGACCGGCTCAATGCCTTCAGTCAATTCTATCCCTATCATCAAACCTTTCCCTCTGATTGATACCACATTCGGACAATTTTTTAGCCCTTCACGCAAATAGTTCAACGAAAATTTTCCAAGCTCCTCAACATTCCCTAATAACTCCGGTGTATCAATTAATGCAACTACCTTATCGGCTGCACTCAACGCTAATCTATTTCCTCCAAAAGTCGAACCATGGGTGCCTGGACCAAATGAAGCTGCCAGCGAACTTTTTGCCAGCATGGCACCCACTGGGATACCATTCCCCAGACCTTTCGCCAACGTCACAATATCTGGCTGAATATTATAAGTGTCACTGGCATATAAATTTCCAGTCCGTCCCATCCCTGTTTGAACCTCATCAACGACAAGAAGCAGTCCATGAGAGTGGCAGAGTTGTACCACTTCGGCAAGCCACGCCTCATCCGCTGGGATAACACCGCCTTCCCCTTGGATCAATTCAAGAAAAACAGCTGCGGTATCTTCGCTAATGGCTGTCTTCAAAGCTTGGCTATCATTGAACGGGACGTGGACAAAGCCTTCCACGATGCTGCCAAACCCGTCATGAATCGCTGATTGTCCAGTTGCTGACATACTGCCAAACGTACGGCCATGAAAAGAATCTTCAAAGGCAATGATTTGATTTTTCCCTGTGTGTTTACGAATCAGTTTGATAGCCGCTTCATTGGCTTCTGTTCCACTGTTGCAAAAAAATGCCAACATGTCCCGATTCCCGATTAATTTTTCAGCTACTTTCTCCTGCAGTGAATTTTGATACAAATTTGGGGTATGCCACAACAGCTCTGCTTGATTCTTTAAAGCTGAAACTAAATCTGGTTGGGAATAGCCAAGGTTTGCCACACCGATGCCGCTGGTAAAGTCTAAATATTTCTCCCCATCAGTATCATAAAGGTAAACATCTTCACCGTTGACAAATTCTATTGGCATTTTATTATAGTTTGGCAGCAAATAGTTGTTCTTCATACTCTTACCTCCACCCATGATATGGTCGTACCTGTCTCATGAATGCAATCAGTGATATGCACGTTGCGCACCCCTTTTTGTACGGCACTTACTGCATGTTCGACTTTAGGAATCATTCCGCCAGTCAGAACGCCATGTTTCAAATCGGCAGCCTCTTCCAGCGATAAATTATCTATCCAATCATCAGCTACTTTGATTCCCGGCACATCCGTCAGCAAATACAAAGACTCAGCTTTCAAACTTTCAGCTATTTTGCACGCCGTATCATCAGCGTTCACATTCAGCCATTGATTAAATTCTGTCAGTGCAAGCGGTGCGATAATCGGGATAATATCGTCTTTCAATAAAGTTTCAAAAAATGGTACATTTACTTGTGTCACGCTGCCCACATTGCCA
The DNA here is from genome assembly GCF_003987645.1 of Vagococcus elongatus. Lineage (GTDB taxonomy): Bacteria > Bacillota > Bacilli > Lactobacillales > Vagococcaceae > Vagococcus_A > Vagococcus_A elongatus. Next base: position 48,595 of record NZ_NGKA01000005.1, on the reverse strand, counting down.
TAGACGGCTTGATCAACGTAATCACCAATCAAACAATGCTGATCGGCAGCATTCAGTCCCACGACTGGCAGTCCCTGTTCAAGAAACTGGTTAGTAATATTTGGCTGAACTTGTCCGATCAGCACCATTTTTGTGACATCCAACGCCTCTTTAGAGGTGACCCTCAAACCATTTACGATTTTTACTTGAATATTTAATTTCTGCATCATCCTGGACACGTCATTGCCGCCCCCATGAACCACAACGACTTGCTTACCTTGATTTTTCCAGAAATGGATTTTTTCAAAAAATTGTTTCGTCAAGTTTTTTCCGGCAACGCCGCCTAGTTTGACCACAATAGAATCTGTCATGTTATCTCCTCCGATTAAGTATGATATGCGGCATTAATATCAACATATTCGTACGTTAAATCGCAACCCCATGCTCGGCCCGATTTTGTACCAGTCCCCATATCAATGGTAATGACCACTGTATCCTTTTTCAGCACCTGTGCCATTTCTTCATTAGAAAAGTCGCAAGGCTCTCCTGCCTGAAGCACGTCAACATCGCCAATCGCTATTTTGATTTTTTCAGGTTCCACCTCTTCATCTGCGTAACCAATGGCACAAATGATTCTGCCCCAGTTGGCATCTTCACCGAAGATGGCTGTTTTCACCAGATTAGAACCAACAACTGTTTTGGCGATATGATTGGCACTTTTAACTGACCCACAGCCGCTCACCTGTACTTCAATCAGTTTAGTAGCTCCCTCTCCGTCACGTGCCACTTTTTTCGCTAAATCTTCCGTGACAGTCAAGAGCATCTCTTTAAATAATGAATAATCGGGATCAGACACCGTCAATGGCAGATTACCGGCTTGACCATTTGCAAGCACCATTACCATATCATTTGTCGATGTATCACCGTCTACTGTGATTTGATTAAAAGACTGGTCCACACATTCTTTTAGTGTGGACTGCAACAGAGTATCTTCAATACAGACGTCTGTCGTGATGAAGGCCAGCATGGTTGCCATGTTGGGATTAATCATGCCGGAACCTTTGGCCACCCCTGCAACGGTAACTTTTTTGTTCTGTATCACATTACTGACAGTTAATTCTTTTGTTGTGAGATCAGTCGTCAAGATTGCTTGATGAAAATTTTTGGGTTTTCCGGAAAAAGCATTGAGCAAGTCAATACCAGCAGCCATACTGTGCATTGGCAATTGCTTACCGATAACACCAGTCGAGGCAATCCCAACCAAGTCATTAGAAATAACCAACTTCTCCGCAATCATATTCAGTGTTTTTTGTGCATTAGCTAATCCTTGACTACCCGTACAAGCATTAGCTACACCTGAATTGACCAGTACCGCTTGAATTTTTCCTGAACGGCTGATTGTTTGTTGATTCACAAGTATAGGTGCCGCTTTAACTTTATTTGTTGTATATACTGCAGCTACTGTCGCAGGAACATCGGAATAAATTAGTCCCAAATCATGTTTTTTTCGCTTAATACCACAATGAACGCCGTCAGCATAAAATCCCTTAGGACTAGCGATTGTTCCCTTTTCTATGATATTCATTCCTCATTCTCCTTTGTTAAAAATATGATGGGACCAAATCCAGTCCATCGTCTTCAGGAAATCCGGCAAATAAATTTAAGTTTTGAATCGCCTGTCCTGCTGCGCCTTTAATTAAATTATCGATAACCGAAACGATCATCAACACATTAGTTTTCTCATTGTAGACCATGCCGATGTCGCAATAATTAGACCCCACTACTTGTTTCAGATCCGGCAGTCTTTCTTTCGGCTGAATTCTGACAAATTTTTTGTTTAGATAGGTTTGTTGATAAATATCGTGAAGATTGTCTACTGATTTTTTTTCTCTCAGCTGGACATACATCGTACAGAAAATCCCTCTGGAAACTGGTATTAAGCTAGTCGAAAACTGTATTTTATCATACGTTGCCGACCATGCTGTCAACTGCTGTGTAATTTCTGGAATATGCTGATGCTGATTGGCTTTGTACAGTGTCATATTGTCATGTGCATTGACAAAATGGCTGCTTTGGGAGAGGGATTTGCCTGCCCCTGACAGTCCAGATTTAGCATCGATAATGATTGTTTCTTCAATCAAATTATTTTGAACCAATGGAGCCAATCCCAACAATACCGCAGTCGCATAGCACCCGGGATTAGAAATAAAGCGACTATTTGCTGTTTTCTTAAAAAATTCAGGTATCTGATAAGTAAACTCCTTTAAGTAACGATAAGGTGCTGATTTTTTCTGATACCATTTTTCATAAAGTTTTTCATCCATGAATCGAAAGTCTCCCGATAAATCTATCACTGGATGCTTCTTGTCAACAAAATCAAGCGCTAGACGACTTGAAACACCAGAAGGCGTCGCAAGCAATACGATATCACTGTTGGCAACTATCCAATCGCTTTCCACAGGTCGTAAGAGCATATCTGTCACCCCGTCCGTATGGGGATAAATTTCTGAGAGCATCTGACCTGCCGCTGAATCACTATGCAGTGATGATATACGAGCATTTGGATGTTTATGCAATAACTTCGTTAGTTCCATTCCACCATACCCTGTAGAACCAATAATTGAGACATCCACATAATCACCTCTACTTATTTTTATTCATTATATATGCAACAAGATAGAAGGTCAACAAATATTTATACATTTTTTAATAAAAAATACATATTTCTGTTTATTTATACATAAAACTCATTCATACAAAAAAGAACGCCATCTAGATGTTATCTCTAGAAGACGTTCCTTAACTGTTAATAATTAAAAAATTTGACTCACACGTTACTCCACGACAACTGAACAATTTTATCGACAGAACGCCTTATTTCAATTTAACTGGCATCTGTCCAGACACTGAGAGTTCATGGGCCAAGACACTGACTGATTTTTCTAATACAAAACTAGAAGGCTCGTAGGTAAAGACGATTTCCTCAATATGTTCATTGTGAATCAAATCTGCATCATAAGGATTGCGCATGACAATATGCTTTGTTCTCACTGGTAAAGTTTCAGCTGCTGACACAATCCAATCATCTTTCATAACATTGACGGTGCAAAGCACTACCATCTCCACATTTGAAAGCAAACCAGACAAATCAGCGCCAGAATCAGTCAGCCCTTGTTTATCATATAAAACAACTTGAACATCAGACCCAAGTTTTTCAAATAGAGTAGAGAAATCATAGGAGTGACGGATATCTTCCACCCGGAGCATCCCCTTTTCATTTGGAAACAAGACCAAAACCTTGTCAGACATTGCTGAAGAATGATTGCCAGAACGCTTATCGACATACGTAAGACCTTTTTGATAGGTTTCATCTGCAAGGTGCTGGTGATTTTCTTTTTCAGATACTGTTAGGGTTATCGGTTCATCTTCCCAACTCACATACCGCTCTTTCAACTGACGAATCCGATCAATCGAAGCATGGACTCGCGAAACATCTAATTCCTTGTCAGCTATTTTCTCGGAAATATACTCCATCGCCGCTATTTGTTCTGCCAGCGTATGGGAAACCATTAGAAAATCACAACCTGCCAGCAAGGCTTGATAACATCCTTCTTGAACACCAACTGTTTTTGCTATCGCATCCATTTCTAAACAATCAGTTGTGACAACCCCGTCAAATCCGAGCTGCTCTCGTAGAAGTCCGGTTACCATTTTATGAGAAAGACTTGCAGGTCTTCCATCTACTGAATTAAACTGAATATGAGAAATCATGATGGTATCGCAATGATTCTTGATACCAGCTTTAAATGGTACAAGTTCAGTTTTTTCTAATTCTTCCTGACTTTTATCGATGATAGGTAATGACAAATGAGAATCTACTTGTGTATCACCGTGGCCGGGAAAATGTTTGAGACAAGATATGACTCCTCCAGCTTGCATACCTTTCATACTTGCCACTACCAAATCAGCAACTTTTTGCGGATTGTCGCCAAAGGAACGAACGCCGATAATAGGGTTTTCCGGATTGTTATTCACATCAGCAACTGGTGCCAAATTCCAATTAATACCGCAAGAAGCCAATTCTTTAGCTGAAGCTTTATACACGTTAGTTGATATATCTGTTTCACCAGTGGCAGCTAAAGTCATGCCACCAGGAAAACGAGTCAACAAGTCATCGATTCGTCTAACCACACCATTCTCTTGATCTAGGCAAATTAACATCGGTTCGCTGTATCCAGCATTTTTTGCTTCTTTTTGTAAATCTTCCGTCAATTGTTTCAACTGTTCCAAAGTTCCAATATTTCGATTAAATAAAATAACCGCCCCGATATGATACTCGTGAATCAACTGTTTAAGCGACTCTGTCATGGTAGTACCATCAAAACCAACAACAAACAACTGTCCAACAAGTTTTTTTATATCCACAAGCTTATGCTCCTTTCAGAGGGACTAGTTTGATATTGACATTTCCTGTCACATACGGAAGCAGTCCAAGCAATTCTGGGTGAAGGAACCCGATTTTATTTCCTTGCGGTGAAAACGACAAATCTTGCTTACAGAATTGAAGTTCCCCCGCATATCTGCCGGCCAAGTCATTCTGCATGATGATGTCTCCTTTATGCCGAGAACCATTATTTTCAGGAGAAATTCCCTGTTTCCTTGGCGTCATCAATCTGACCACTTGTTCTGAAACATCTTTACGACCTCGCAGCTCTTCTTTAAATAAATAAGTATAATCTGGGTGAAGAACAACAGGAAGTGTTAATACATTGTTATGCAAATAATCATGAATCCACTCCATTGTTTCATCGTAAACCATACTGTCCCCAATCATTATGCCGGTAGTATCTGCCGTTTGAATCAACTCAACAGCTGCAACATAAGGGTGAATGCTGCGATGTTTTTCTACGGTAGGCAGTCCTTCATACAATGGGAATCTTTTTAATTTATCCCCGGGAACAAAGGTAATAACTGGAATATTATATTTAGCAAAAACGCGGTTGGTCTGAATCACAGAGTCCAACGACAAACCGGTGTCTGTTTTGGGATAAAAATTATGTACCCCGATGATTTCTTCAATAGCAACGCCATGCGCTTGACATTTGTTGATATAATCTTCAGAAACCACACTTGCATTCAGCATGATTTCAAAATCTTGCTGCAGTTCTTTAACCGTATTCAAATCATCAAACCCGTAATCAAGTCTTAGTGCTTTGACTCCTAACTGTTTTAACGCTGAGAAATCCCCTGAATCGATTTCTAATTTTTCAAAGGTAATCGGGGAAACATCTGGTACCAGATGCATCCCGAATTTTTCACAGTAACCAAGCAGTTCTTTGATCTTAGATGTCGCCTGAGAAAGATCTTCCTCAGGGATATGCAAAGATGTAAAAACATATTTTGCACCATTTTCTGATGCGATTTTAAGATAATCTTCAGTCATATCTTGTAAATATACTGAGATTCCAAATAAGTAAGTCATGTGATGATAACTCCTCCTATTCCATTTCGCTTTCTAAAACAAGTTCCTGTTTCTCAAGTGCTTTAACAAATGGCGAGTAAATCAAGAAGCTGATAATCCAACCTGCTATGACAAACAACATCGCTGCCCAACTGCCGTTAGTTGACAGAAACGCCTTGATTGGTGCCGGAGTTATCCAAGGCACATTTAAAACCGGGACTGGAATCAAACCAATCGCTTGGAACACAGCTGAACTTATTGCAAGAACCAACGATGATAAAATAAATGGAATCATCATCAGCGGGTTCATCATGATTGGCAAACCAAAAATCAACGGTTCTCCAATATTAAACAAGGTTGCTGGAAGTGCCAATGCACCCAGTGCTTTAAATCTAGGCAGTTTAGAACGTGTCAACATGAATGCCAATGGGAACAAACCTGACCAGATATAGTTATCCATAAAGACACTAGTGAACGTGTAAGGCAATACTTCACCAGCTTGCATAGCTGTCTGGTTTGCCGTCATCATCTGTGTCCAAAAAGTACCTGCTACTCCAGAGACGATATTACTACCATGGATTCCCACAGACCACAATATCCGGTTTAGAAGTGTGACGATAATCATGGCAAAAGAAGAATCTCCTACTGTAACCAATGGTTCAAAAATACTGCTGATGATTTCACTGATATTGATATGAAGAACTGATCTTAGCAACCACCAGAACACGATAACAAAAAATGATGGGAACAATGATGTGAAAGCATTTGATACCATTTCAGGAACGCCGTCCGGAAGCTTCATAACAATTTTCTTTCTAACGAAAAATCGATACATTTCAACAGTCACAATTCCAACAATGATGGCAGTAAAAACACCCAAAGCTCCTAAAGCAGCACTAGGAACACCAGTAAATGAGCCAGGCTCTTTTGCTCCCTCGATTACTGTGGAAACAGTCTCTGCAGGGTTAACCAAAAGGAATGAAGCAACTGCCAAAATCATTGGCTGTACTACATCCATTTTTTCATCTCTGTTTTTAGCATACCACTCTACTAATGCATAAGATGTCGTGATTGTCGTATACAAAGCGATAAACGCTGTGCCGACTCCAGAAGCTTCAGCTAAAGTCCAACGAAAATCCCCTAAAAAATTCAAATATGTTTCACTCGGAAAGGAAGCAAGTAATAAAAACACAGAACCGATAATCAGCAAACTCATGATTCCAAGACCTGTCCGTTGAATTACCTGGATATACTTCATTTGGGAAAATCTGATAAGAGGTGGAGCCAATTTTGTTTCAATAACCTTTGTAAGTTTTGTCATTTCTTTTCTCCTTTATGATTGATAAATGATTTCGTTTCCAATTATACACTTTGTGGAATTAAATTTCAATACTTTTTTATCATTAATAAAACTAAGTTTCATTATGTGCGAGAAAACTGTTGTTGTTGATACATTTCCAGCATTGTGAATAGCTGTATTGCAAATATTAAAACTAACCATCTTAATATTTATATTCATACTCTTTGTCCCATACATAAACAAAAAATTCGTTTTCGGGATTCTGCACGAATGACTTTTTTTAGATTTTGTCTAATATTTGAACGTTTTTATAATCTTCTGTTTTTTTCATTTCTTTATCTAGACATTTATATTTTAGAAAAAGATGCCTACAATTCGTCTTATAAATACGAAATTCTTTTTATCATTGAATACAAAAAAACTCTACGCGAAGCAACAATGCCTCTTAGTAGAGTTTTATCTTTCAAAAAAATATCCATATTTATGCGTTAACCAAGAAGAATGAACACAAGATAAGACAAGATTAAATGACACCTAAATATTTCAATAAAACACTGATAGCCATGATCGAAATAATAATCAACGCAGAATGTTTCCCACTAGTTTTTTTCAATACATTATACACTATAATTGTAACCAGAAGTCCCAAAAAATTAGGCATGATTGTATCAAGCATTTCTTGAAGTTGAATAACATTTTCTCCTGCTGATATCTCAAGAATCGTATTAATTTTTACTGAGCTTGCAATCATTGAGCCCACTACCATCAATCCAACAACATTTGCCATGCTGGAAATTCTTTGTATTATCGTATTATCTTCTGTTTTTGTAAAGAAGTCAATCCCTTTCTCATATCCATAGACTAGACCAAAATATTTACCACCCATGTTAACTATATTAAACAAAACAAACATTAGAATTGGACCCAAAATACTGCCATTGAGTGCCAAAGATGCACCTATACTTCCTATAATCGGTACCCAAGTAAATTTTAATAAGCTGTCACCAATTCCAGCCAACGGACCCATCAAACCAGTTTTCAAAGCTATGACCCCTTCTTTGTCTTCTGGAGTTGTTGTTATTTCTTCCATTGCTGCAGAGATTCCTAGAATTATTGCGTTACCTACGACGTGAGAGTTATAAAAGGTATTGTGACGTTTCATCGCCTCCGCTAAATCCTCTTTATCCGGATAAAACTTTTGTAGAACCGGTGCAATTGCTCTCATAAAACCTGGTGCTTGCATCGTTTCATAGTTTAATGTTACACGAACACTTTGAAGTCGCCAAAATAATTTGTTCAAATCCTTTTTTGTTAATTGTTTTTCCATTACAAATCATACTCCTCTTCATTAGAAAAATCAGAAACAACTGTTTGAGCGGCCTGTTTCTTTAACGCTCCATTATGATTGCTTTGATCATGTAATAAAGCAAATGCCAGTGCTATTAGTGCTATTGGCAATACTGCCAAACTCAAGTATGATGATAAGACAAAGCCTAAAATCAAATAAATCCACATTTTACCTTCTTTAATCATCACGCTCATCAATAGAGCCATACCAACTGCTGGAATAATTTTTCCAGAGGCAGAAAGTCCGTCTAGCAAAGTGGTTGGTAATGAATCAACAATGTTCTGTATGGCACCGCTACCAAATTTAATAGCAATAAATGTTGGTGCAGCTCTAATAAAACCAATTAATAACATTGGGGGATAGATCAGCCAGTTAGTTCCTTCTACATCTGCATTCTCTGCCAACCGTTGTGCCCAAGGATTCAAAGAAACATTGATAGTTTCCCAAAGAATTAATAATTGTTGGGCTAAAATAGATGTTGGTACAGCTAAAGTAGTCGCAACCGCAATTCCCCCACCACTAGAAATAGCTAATGCACAACTAATAATTGAGCCACTCACAATATCTGGAGCCATATAAGCCCCTACATTACCAATACCCATCCACATTATTTCTAAAGTTGCTCCAATCAGCAGACCTTGTTTGATGTCTCCCATAATGATTCCAGTAACAAAACAAATCATTAACGGACGACGAAGCATTTGTGTTGTCGCATCGTCAACTCCACAAATAAAAGCCCATAATGTTAGTAACAAAGTAGTCATCTACACCAACTCCTTCAATTTTATTGGCGAATCATTGGGAACCATTTGAATGTTTATATCAATTCCGTTCGCCAATAATTTTTTAAACACTTTTCTTTCATCTTCAGTTACGGAAACAGCCTTTGTTAGCTGCTCTCTTTCCGGATTTAATCGCATACCACCTACATTAAGTTTTTCCATTTTAAAACCACCGTTGACAATCTTCTCAACATCATAAACTGAAGAAAACAACAACATTGTTGCACGATTTATCGGATTTTTCTGAATGATTTCCAAAAATTTCTCTGGTGAAAAAATTGCTAGCTTTACATTCGCAGGAGCCGTCATTTTTAAGACAGATGACTGAACTTGGTCTTCAGCCACTTCTTTATTCAAAATAATAATTTGTTCAATCCCATGTACGTTCACCCATGTTGTTACTACTTGTCCATGAATCAAACGATCATCAATCCTACAAAACTTCACATTCATCTTCATTGTTATCCTCCTTGCTCAATACTTCTGTTATATTAGTAAAACCAGATAAATATGTTTTCTCAAGATCTTCAGCAAGTTCATCAAGTGACATATGACGATTTAACAACAGTTGAATTAACATTGGTAAGTTTAAACCGCTAATTGCTAATATCTTGTCATTTTTTAGTACGATATTTCCACTCACGTTTGAAGGTGTTCCTCCAAACAAATCCACAAGAACTACCGTTCCTGCCGAAGTTTCAAGGCCGTCTAAAATAGATTGCATCTCCTCTATGGCTTCCTTCAAGTTAACATCCATTTCAACAGACAAACATCCACAGTTTTCTTGTTTTCCAACGATCATTTCTGCACTTTCTAATGCAGCCTCAGCAAATCTTCCATGGCTTGCGACTAAAACTGCAACTTCTTTCATCTGCTACATCTCCTCTAAATAATTATTCTTCATTTCTTCAATCTGACTTAACGATAACCCCAACTGGCTCACTGAATAATTTTCTATCGATCCATATTGTTCCTTTATATAATCTATCGTAGAAGTGATAAACACTTCTTTAGTATCCAAAACCGCCATTAAATAATCTAAATATCGCTGATTATCGGTCAATTCTTGATACATTTGTAATTTCAGTGCATTTCTTCGCTTTCTAATGTCACCAGTCAACATATAGTCTTTTACTACTAATTCTTCCTTTACACCGAGCAACAGCAACAATAGCATGGAGCCAAAACCAGTTCTGTCTTTTCCACCTCGACAATGCTGTATAATTGGAGCGTTTTCAGAACAAACGTAAACATGAATCATTTTTTTCAGTGCCTGAATCGACTCTGGACTATTCACCATATTCTGATAACTTTCAATCACTTTAAGGTCAGGATTTTCAAGATACCTCTCTTCAATTAATCCTTGCTCCAATGACCTAACTAATTTTTGATTTTCTGAATGAAGGTCAACCGCTTCAGCTGCTGCTTCAGAAAAACTTGAATGAGGATCACTGAGGATGGTTTGTTCCACGCTAGAAATTTCTCGATTAGGATTTAATCCTCTTTCATGGCTAGAGCGGAAATCAATAATTGTTTTTAAACCTATTTTTTTTAATAGTTCAACATCTTTATCCGTCAATTTAGATAATTGATCGCCTCTATACAACACACCCCATTTAGTTCTACGATTATCATTTGTTTCATATCCTCCCATATCCCTTATATTGATTGCCCCTTCCAATGGAAGAACACGTTCAGAAAATAAAATTGATGAGTCAGATTCATTTAAATATTTAAAGTAAGGGCGTCCCTTCTCAATAGGCGAATAAAAGCGGAAAATTCCTTTTATGTTTTTTCCCACCAAAGTATTAATTGTTTCTTTCTTAGGAGAAAATCCAACATACAGCGCCACATCTTGCTTTAGATCATTAATGATTTTTATTTCAAGTTCATCATTATTTCTCATCATGCTTGTATTTTCTAATACAAAAGGTTGTTTCAAATTCATACAAATCCCTCTCTTTCAACTATGTAACTGCTTTCAGTTTATCATTTGATATTAATTAACGCAATGATAATAAGTGAAAATAATTACCATAAAAGAGCATTTAAAAAAATGAAAATACGAAATAGACAGCAATAAATTATACAGTAATTGTAACAATCCTTTAGGGGATATAAATAAACTTAATCTAAAACTATCGATAATTATTTACATCTTTTTTTATTACGTTAATAATTATCCAAAATTGTTTCTCTAGTTTGAGTGAATTTTTCATGGAGTTCTTTATTTCCCAATAAAAGCGTCGTAATCACATCAATCAAATACACCATCGAAAATTGTGAGTTAATAAATTTTTGATTGTCAATAAATTTTGTACTATATACATATAAATCTAAATTACTTAATGCTGCCAAAGGATTTTCTGAAAAATTAGTAATTGAGGTCAGTATGGATCCATTTTTTTTTGCTTGTTTGAAAGAATCCAATACGCATTCTGTCGTACCTGAATTTGAAATAGCTACAAATAAATCCGATTTACTTGCAATGCTTCCCCTCATAACCATATCAATAGAATCAACATAACTGACAACGGGCAACCCCATTCTCATCAGCCTGTTGCTAAATGTTGATGCTGTAGTACCTGAACTATTTAATCCTATAATAATTATCTGATTGGCTTCAAGCAAAAACCTAATAAAAGTTTCCAACTTATTCATTTCAATCAGACTTTGAGTGTTTTTTATCACCATTTGATAGTAATTAAAAACATCTTCTGAAATTCCCTTAGTTTGAAATTGAACTTTCGGTACTGACAATGAATTAATTTGAAACTTCATATCTGAAAAATTTTTACAGTCAATTTTTTTTGCAAACCTTGTGACTGTAGCTGTTGATGTACCTGTCTTTAAAGAAAAATCTTTAATATTCATATTTTTTATTTCCGAGCTGAATCTCATGATATAATCAGCAACTTTTTTTTCTTGTGGTGATAAAAATAAATAGTCATTTTGGATTCGTTTTAAAATATCCATAACAGTCCCCTCCTATTGATAGAATAACATTTTCTAACTATAAAATCTAAACAATCTAAAAACAGTAGGCATTTAAAAAGAATATTCCGTTATTCTAAGTAATAAGATTAAAATATATTTAATTAGATACAAAAAAAGCCCCAACATTTTCTGTTGAGGCTTGTCACCTTGCTAACATTTGTACTATCTCACTTTAAACGGCTCAATAATGTCTTTTTGCTTCTCTGCTGCTGACTAACGCATTGACGAGGGATAATATCAGGGCAATCATGAACGCCGACCAAAAGCCGTCTACATAAAATCTTCCCGGTCCCATGATGAATGATGTCAACTGAAGCATTAAACCATTAATCACTAGACTGAACAGTCCCAAAGTCAAAATCGTAATAGGCAAGCTTAGAATATGTAATATCGGTTTGACAAATCCATTTAAAAAGGATAAGACAAAACTGGCTATAAAAGCAGTCAAAAAACCGCTGATATAAAGCATATTGGGAAACAAGTAAGCTAAAGCCATAAATGTGATCGTATTTATCAATAGGCGCTGAAAATATCCCATCTAAAAATCACTCCACTCATCTTCTTCGTCAACTTTTTCTGCTTCTTTTCTAGGTCGTTTTTCTTTACGTTCACCATAGTAGGCTTGATTGCCGTAGAATCTCGTCTGGTTATTTGGACGATAAGGTCCTGCAGCTGACGGAATGACTATCGACAAAATGATATATAAGAAAAAGCCCGGAAATCCTGCCGTGAAAAATGACAAGGCTAAGTAAATGACACGGATGATTGTTGGATCGATACCGATATACTCTCCGATGCCTCCCAAGACACCTGATACGACAATATTATCTCTTGATTTTGTTAATCGTTTCTTCATCAAACTTCCTCCTTTTAGCATCAGCTAAAGAAGGGGAACTCCCCTCCTTTAACTACTGATCTGTATCCTTCATATAGACAGTTCCCGTTGTCGTACTTAAACGGACATGGGTTGTTTTTTCCGGATTAAGTCGGCGGAACTGAAGCATTTGATTGGTTTTTTCTTTTCTCTCGCGGACAACTTCAAAATCAGTCAAACGATTTCTGATAGAGCCTGTGTTAGTCTTTGCCAAGCCTTCAATACCAATGGTCGTTGGTAATGCAAGCTTGATGGCACCATTAACTAGACTGACTTCGATTTTTTTCGTTTCTTCTGATTTGACGGTCATACGGATATCTCCGTTCACATTTGAGACGACAATGTTTTCGATAGTGGAAAGCAATGTGAAATCGCCATTCACTGAATCAGCCATGAAATCTAAAATATCAGATTCAGTCACCTTGACATTTCCGTTGACACCTTTTACCTCTAACATTGTAGCACGGAATTTATTAAAATTCATGTCTCCGTTAGTACTTTTTACAAAAGCATCATTTGCCTGTACCTCAGTAAAGGAGACATCTCCGTTTAATAACTTTACAGACACATGGTCATAATCCCGTTGCGGCAAGTAGAAAACCAGATCTGCTTTGATACGTTTGTTAGGAATTTGGAAGGAGATTTTTTCATCAGTCACATCAATTTGGCTTCTTTCCAAAAATGCTTCCAATGGTGTGTCAGCATCCATCTTTCCGTAAAGCTTGATATTCGACTCAACTTTCAAGTCCTCAGACTCCCAAGTTTTAAATACAACTTTTCCATTTGCCAATTTAACATCTAAAATGGATGCCGTAGTTTCTGGATAATAAAATTCGTGCTGGAAGCTGCTGGAAGTCATTCCCGGCACTTTAATATTGATATCTTTCCATTCTACGTTGTCATTGACAGTTTCACTTACTGTTTTAACCGTATCTCGGAAGAATCTTCCTAATTGTGAGCCGGCTTCACTCATCTTTTTACCAAATTTATCGCCAGCTTCACCCATTTTTTTGCCGAACTCATCAAAGTTTTTCTCCCAATCTTCAGGGATATCAAATTTTTGACCCCACTGCTCTGTTGATTCTTCAAACTGCTCTTTACGAATCGCTTTAAGTTTTTCTTCTAAACTTTCTTTGTCCACTTCCAGTTCAACGACTTCCTGTTTTAATTCGTTCAACTCTGTTTCCAAAATTTCGCGTTCTTTGATTTTTTCGTCTTCCAGTGTTTCAAGCTCCTCAATGGTGTTAATCACCATGATTTGCTCTTCTTTATCTTTGAGCTTATCAGCCAGCTCTTCCAATGCCACATTCACTGCATCCAATTCAGCAGAGGCCTTATTGGCTTCTGTGGCTAATTCATCTAAAATCTTTTCTAAACGTTCCTGATCGACTTTATCACTATCTTCGAAAAACTCTACATCACTTTTTTCTTGATCTGTTTTTTCCTTCTGATCATATTCAAACGTGTGCACGTTTTTCTTTACTTTGCTGGCTTCTTGATCCAGCGACTTTTCATCTTTTTCAGTTGCCATATTTTCTAACAATACTAAAGCTTCCTCAGAAGTAATAATCCCTTTTTTGACTAATTCGAATACTCTTTCGCGTTCATTCATTGTTGATAGCCTCCTTAGCTAAATATATCTATCTGACACTACCTATTATGCATGGTTTCCATCGAAATGTCATAGGTCCTAGGATGGATTTATTCTTAAGACCTTTAACAAATAAAATATTTTTCCCGTGTTATTTAATACAGATATACTCAGCAGGATGCCTTTAGTTGTAGATGGCCTTGATCGGATCCATCCGAGAAGCACTAAAGGCTGGAATAATTCCGAATATCACCCCTGTCATCACAGACACACCAGAAGAAATCAAAAATATCTGGGGAGTCATCACAGGGATTATCTCTATAAAACCACCTGCCAACATGGATAAGCTATAACCAATACCTACACCAATCAGTCCGCCTAAAAGGGTAATAAAGGCTGCCTCAGACAGAAATTGAAACAGAATCACTCTTGGTTTAGCACCTATGGCCCGCCGTATCCCGATTTCTCTTTTACGCTCTGTCACTGAAACATACATGATGTTCATGACGCCGATACCGCCCACTAAAAGTGAAATAGCTGTAATTGCCATTAAAAACATCGTCAAGCTGCCGATAGCATCTTCCATTTGTTTCATTTCTTTCTGATTCATGTCATTTTCAGCAAAGAATCCTTTGACATCTTGATGACTTTCTTCCATGATTCCGATAGCCTCAGCTAACACTTCATGTTTGTCCACACCTTCTTCTAATTTGAAATTGATGCCTTTGATTGCCTGACTTTTTGACAATTCATTGTAAGACGCACGAGACACCAAACTGCTGTCCACAGTAGTCCAGTCAAGGGCCATTGCTTCAGACTGACTCAAGCTTTCATAGCTGAATTTTTCCAAAATCCCGATAACTTTATACATGTAACCGTTGATCGACACTGCTTTATCAAGCAATTCTTCAGGGTTTTCAAATTGATTATCATAATCAAATAAACTGTGATTTAAGATGATCGCATTTTTCCCCACATCACTCTCATTGAAATCTCTGCCGCATAAAAAAGTTTTTTCTGCATTATTATTGGGTGCTACTTGAAGATAGGAAACAATATTGAAGTAATTCATTTGAACTTGCAAGTTGTCCCCGCCGTAAAAATTCCCGTATTCTGGGTAGATGGCTTTGACACCGTCAATCCCTTGAACTTTTTTCATATCAATTCTTGAAAAAGAAAAATCCGGTTCCTCATAATAATAAACACCTTCTTCGCTGTCCTGTTGCATCGTGTAATGCAATTTTACTACGTCAGTGTTCATGGCACTGGTAGAACTTAGAATTTGCTTTTTCATTCCTTCCCCTAGGGTCGAAATCGTGACGACTGAAGCAATCCCAATGATGATACCAACCATCGTCAAGAAGACTCTCAATTTATGGGCTTTCAGGCTTAAAAAAGTGCTGATGAATAAATTCCCTATCATTGGATCGCCTCCTCAAGAAATCTGCCGTCTTTCATGTAAACCACTCTTGTCGCATAACGGGTCAAGTCTTTATCGTGGGTGACCATGACAATCGTTTTTCCATGTTGATTCAATTTCTTTAACATTTCCAT
Source organism: Vagococcus elongatus (assembly GCF_003987645.1). Taxonomy (GTDB): domain Bacteria; phylum Bacillota; class Bacilli; order Lactobacillales; family Vagococcaceae; genus Vagococcus_A; species Vagococcus_A elongatus. The sequence continues at coordinate 32,709 of NZ_NGKA01000005.1, read as the reverse complement.
CACTTCAGTGCCCGTTTCACTATCCAAAGCTCCTGTGGGTTCATCGGCCATGATCAACAATGGATCATTGATTAAGGACCGGGCAATCGCTACACGCTGCTGCTGTCCGCCCGAGAGCTCCGTTACCTTTGATTTCGCTTTATCTCCCAAGCCTACAGCCGCCAAATACTTTTTACCCAATTCGTTTTGTTCCCGGCCGCTTTTCTTTTTTTCATAAACACAAGGCAGTTTGACATTTTGAATGACATTTAGTGAATTGATCAAAAAGAATTGTTGAAAAATAAAACCGAAATATTCGTTGCGAAATTCTGATTTTTTATTTTCTGTTAGTTTAGAAACATCTTGTTGGTTAAAAAAATAGCTGCCTTCTGAAATTCGATCTAAAAAACCAATAATATTCATCAACGTAGTTTTCCCGCTGCCAGATTTTCCCATAACCATGATGAATTCTCCTTGATAAATCGTTAGATTAAGGTTCTTTAGCACATGAAGCTTTTCTTTCCCGGCAGGAAAATATTTGTTGATATTTTTCAAGACAACTAAAGGTTCCTTTTTTTCACCGATTTCTTCCACTTCTTCTCCTCCTTACTCCTCATTTCCAGAAGGAGAAGATTTTTCTTCTGAAGCTTTTTCATCCAAAATATCCCCTTCTTTGACAGCTTTCTTCGAAGTCACAATAATACGATCCGCTGATTCAATTCCTGAAACCACAATCGTATTTTCTCCGACAGCTTCACCAAGTTGAAGTTCACGACGGATAACAGAACCAAAGTCATTGACCAAAACATATTTTTTATCTCCGTCTTCTTTGATTGCTTTAGTAGGAATTTCGACTTGTTTATCTTCTAAATTAATCGTTGCCTGTACGTGATAGCCGTTTTTAATTCCTTCAGTTGATTCAAGAGTCAGTTTCACCCCATAGTTTGACATTGAGCCGCCGCTGCCTTCTTGGGACTGCATCTCACCATCGCCTTCAAGCGGGTTATCATCGATATAAGAAATTTTCCCTTTGACTGCGATATTGTTGGAAATAACAGTAATTTCAGCTGGTTTATCAACAGCAATTTTAGGTAAGTCTTTTTCATTTACTTTTCCTGAAACATAAAACCCGTCCGATGTCAGGGTCAAAATAGGTGTGTTCTCTTCTTTGACTTCTGGAATGGACACACGTCCTTTAAATTTTGCTGTTGTCGAGAGGTGCTGCTTTGTGGAAAGATCATTTAACTGTTTATTTATAAAGAAAATCTCTTCATCCACTGAATCGATTTCTGATTGATATTGTTCGTCCAACGTGCCTCCTGTCGCCTGTTGTTCTTCTGCGGAAGCATTATTATAATTATCGATGGCACGTTGCCATTTCACTAAGACATTTTCCCGTTTAGTATAATTCCGTGATAACTGATTGTTCAATTCCTCTAGTTCTTTTGTAACTTCTTTATCTTCATAGACGTATAAGACCGTTCCTTCTTCGACCACATCTCCATGGTTTACTTTGATAGTCGGTTCGCCGCTTATCCTGGTATCTTTTGAGAAAGCCTCCATCTGATTAGGTTGCACAATACCATTGATGTAGACTTGCTCCACATCAGGAACCTCAAAATATTCAATCCCGTACTCGTCTTCCAAGGATTTCGAAGTCTCTGCTTTAGGGGCATTCCCATTGACAACCTTTAGCACCCCAAAAATCACTACTATTACTGCGATTAAACCTCCTATACCAATCAACCATTTCTTTTTCGTCATTTTTCCCTCTCCTTTTTAAACAACTCATCCAATATTTTAAAATTTATCCTCGAGCAAGCAGCCATTTGAAGAATATTTTTAAAGTCTTTTTGTTCGAGACACCCTTTTAAAAAAAGAGCCTTTCAGAATCTTATTTTATCACAGGTAATAACGTTAAATAATCAGACCTTAGTCTCAATTAAACTGTCATTGGCAAATAATCAACATATATCTGGAAAAATCCATAAAAAAATCCTAAAAAGAACCACCTTTTTAGGAAAGACTACTTATATCATCTAAATAATATCCAACTCTTTAAATTCACTTAAAATCTCCACATCGCGAGACACACTCACAAAAGCATTAGGGTCCGCTTCTTTCATAATTTCTTTAAGGATTTCCATCTCATAGTTTGTGATGACCGTAATCAATACTGCTCGTTCTTGTTTAGTATAAGCACCGATGGCGTAGCTGATGACCGTGATCCCCCGTATCAATTGTTCTTGAAGTTGGGTGGAGACTTCCATCGGATGCTGGGTAATAATCATTACTTGTACTTTTTTATGTTTAACATAAACTAAATCTGTTGCTTTAGCGGCGACAAAAATTGATAGGACACTGTAAAAAGCGTGGGGCCAGCCGAAAATAAAACCTGCCGTCAGCACAATGATCCCATTGATAATCATAGAAATATTTCCGATGCTCTTGCCGGTCACTTTTCTAAGGCTCAGAAGAATGATATCCATCCCGCCCGTAGACAGGCCATGTTTCAAAGCAAACCCTAAGGAATACCCGCTGAGAGCCCCTCCGAAAATCGCACAGATGATCGGGTCCTTCGTTAGTTCAAGACTTGGCGTGATTTGAATCGCAAAAGAAGCAAAGGTGACACCTATCACTGTAAACAAAACAAATTTCCGATCAACTAAAAACCATCCCAGAATAAACAAAGGCACATTGAGGGCATAATAGACGAGCGAAATTGGAACTGGGGAGGAGGTGATTCTTTCTAAAATCGTCGTGATGATTTGTGAAGCTCCCGTTATTCCCCCTGCATAAATATTCCCATTCCGCCAAAAGACATTTAAAGCCAAAGAATATAAAAAAGCGTAAATAACTAAAACAAACAATTTTGTTGCATAATCCTGTAATTGATTTCTATATTTTAATAATAGTCCCATGATCGTCTCTCTCTCAATTTATTAGTTCCACTTCTTATCATACACTCTCAAAAATGCCGTTTCAATCACTTTTCAATTTCTTCCAGCAGAATATTCCAATAGACTATATTTTTAACGACGGTCAGATTTTTATCTTGATGATCTGCAATTCAGCTGCTTTTTTAGATAATTATAAAAAAATATCGACTGTCATCGTCAAAACCCATTGAGACCAGTCTCTTCTACAAATCAAGCTTTCATAAAAAGTGTAAAATTTCACAAGATGAACTATTCCTAAACTATCACTCCCAAGCCCATTAGTCAAATCACCTTATAAACCTGATAAGATTTTGAAAAGTTTTTTTACTGCTTATCATCATCCCTAATCAAGGCTCCTATCTTTTTGACTCAGTTTATAAAAACACAAAAAATCCCTAAAACATCTTCAGGAATTTTTGAGAAGTTAGTTAAATTGAATATCTAAACGTACTTTTTTCTCAACAGCTTTTAAAAAGTCTCCTTTAACTAATAGGTCTGTTGCTTTTTCTAATTCGTCATACATTTCTATATCTTTATCATTTTCAATAAACTTCACACTTTTACGAAATTCTTCGTGAGCAGTCTTTGTCCCTTCCCCTAAAGACCCTTTATCAAGGACAAAATCCAGTGCTTGACAGGCAGCCAAGAGTTCCGTTGCAATGATTCTGCGTGAATTGCTGACGATGTCTCTGGCAGTTCGAGCTGCGGTAGTTCCCATACTGACAAAATCCTCTTGATTTTCACACGAAGTGATAGAATCCACACTCGCCGGATGGGACAATATTTTATTTTCAGATGCTAAAGCTACTGCTGCGTATTGAATAACCATCAGTCCAGAGTTGACTTCCAGATATTTGACCAAAAAAGATGGCAGACCGCTCAAATTAGTATTGACCAGTCTTTCTATTCGACGTTCCGAGACATTGCCGATTTCAGAAGCACCGATGCCTAAAAAATCAAAATATTAGTCCTCTGATACTTTAATGAGAGCTTTTAAATTAAAATAAGGGAAGAGCAACATTTCTGTCGTTTCTTCCCTATCTACATCAACAATCATCTAGTGCAGCTAAAACTTTGTCAGCATCCCATGACTTTTTAGAACAATCCTGAGATAATTCCATCTTCATTGACATCGATTTTTTCAGCAGCTGGTACCTTTGGCAAGCCCGGCATTGTCATCACTGCACCTGTCAAAGCAACAATAAAGCCTGCTCCGGCAGATACTTTTAAGTTTCTGATTGTAACTGTAAAGTCCTTAGGTGCCCCAATCAGTGTGGCATCATCAGAAAAAGAATACTGGGTTTTTGCCATACAAATCGGATATTCTCCAAAACCAAGTCTCTCTAAATCATTCATTTCACGACGGGCTGCCGGTGTTAATTCAATACCTTTACCGCCATAAATTTTTTGAACGATTTTAATTAATTTTTCTTCAATACTGTCCTCTAAGTCATAAACAAAATTAAACTTATTGTCTCTTTCAGCTAATTCAACGACTTTATGTGCAAGATCGATTCCCCCTTCGCCGCCGCTGCCCCAAACATCTGAGAGGACAACCTCTACCCCTTTTTCCTCACATGCTTTTTTCACCGCATCTAACTCCGCTTCTGTGTCTGTAGGGAATTTATTGATGGCTACCACCACTGGCATGCCGTAAACTTCTTTAATGTTAGACAAATGTTTTTCCAAGTTAGGCAAGCCGGCAAGAACTGCTGAGACATTTTCCGGCCCTAATTCTTTTTTAGAAACACCGCCGTGCATTTTCAATGCTCTGATCGTAGCGACTAAAACCACCGCATCCGGTTGGATATCAGCTAGACGACACTTAATATCAAAAAACTTTTCAGCGCCCAAATCAGCTCCGAACCCTGCTTCTGTAATAGTATAATCAGCATACTTCATTGCCATTTTTGTGGCTAAAACACTGTTACAGCCGTGAGCAATATTAGCAAAAGGCCCACCGTGAATCAAAGCTGGTGTGTGCTCGAGAGTCTGAACCAGATTAGGATGAATGGCATCTTTGAGTAACGCAGTCATCGCTCCTTCAGCTTTTAAATCCCCTGCGGTCACAGGGTCTCCCGAAAAATTATACCCGACGATAATTCTTTTCAACTTGTTTTTTAAATCAACGATGCTGTCGGCAAGGCAAAGGACCGCCATGATTTCAGAGGCTACTGTAATATCATAACCGTCTTCCCGGGGCACACCATTTATTCTGCCTTGCAGTCCATCAACAATATGACGCAACTGACGGTCATTCATATCAACCACACGTTTCCATGTGATTCGGCGACTATCGATTTGCAAAGTATTTCCGTGATGAATATGATTGTCGAGCATGGCAGCAAGTAAGTTATTGGCTGCCCCAATCGCATGAAAATCTCCTGTAAAGTGAAGGTTGATATCTTCCATTGGTACCACTTGGGCATATCCTCCGCCGGCCGCACCGCCCTTTACACCAAAAACCGGTCCAAGAGAGGGCTCCCGCAAAGCAAGCATCGCTTTTTTGCCTATTTTTGACAAGCCATCAGCTAGACCAACAGACGTTGTTGTCTTTCCTTCTCCTGCCGGGGTCGGGGTGATTGCGGTCACCAAAATCAACTTGCCGTTTTCTTGGTCTTTCATTTTGTCTAATTCTCGCGAATCCAATTTTGCTTTGTACTTGCCGTATAAACTATAGTCTTCCTCACTTAATCCCAAAGAAACAGCTATGTCTTTGATTGGTTTCATCTCAACCTTACTTGCAATTTCGATATCTGATAAGTATGCCATATTAACCAATAACTCCCTTTCCTTTTATATAAGTGTTAACACTTCATCATAAATACTGTCTGCTAATGCTGTACTTTCTACAAGCAGTGCTTCCCCTGCCCCTCGATATTTTTCAACAAATGACTGATCTTGGATACTTGATAGATTAATCAAAACATTCAGCCACGCACCCTGCAAACCTGATTTCAAATTCAAAGCAGCTACACCTAAATCACTGGCTGCATTCACATTGGATTTCCCAACTGCCTGTTTGGTCACTCTCAGAGCAGCAACACTTATCACCATCATTTCATAGGGGGATATTGCTGCCCCTTGCAAGGCTTTTTGCATTGCTTCACGTCTCACCGTTTTGTCCTCTTCAGTTTCCTTAGGCATTGAAAATACGGCAGAGACTTCATTAAATGCTTCTGTGTCCTTGTCAATCGCTGCGAGCAATTCTTCTTGGAGCCGGGCGGATTCTTCTAATATTTTTTGAATCAGCGCTTCATTTTCTACATATCTTTTTTTCCCTATAGTCAACTCGCCGACCATTTTGACCAAGGACACACCCATGGCGGCTGCCAATGCAGACGCTGACCCGCCCCCTGGTGCCGGTTCGTTGGAACCCAAAACTGACATAAATTCCTTTACTTGTAAATCAACTAATTTCATTAATTTATCACCTCAAATTTAATTTAATAAATGATTTTCCAACACTTGTTTAGCATAATCAAACTCTTCGATTTTCAAATAGTACTCTGCTGTATCAATCAGCGCCTTAGCTGGTGTCAAACCTATCACTTCACTGCCGATAATATTGACACCATACCTTTGAGCTTCGAAACGAATGGTTTCAAATACACGGTACAATGGTGTCCCTTCAAAGTTGACCATGTTCATAGAAACCTGAGCGATATTTCGGTCTTCAAGCATCACACCGATTCCCTTACAATACTTAAAACCGCCGCCGGAAGCACGAACAATTTTAGCAATTTTGTTGGCAATCGTGATATCAGAGGTGTCAAGATTAACGTTAAATGCGACAAGAGGCATTCTGGCACCTACGGCTGTGATACCAGCGGTGGGATGTATTTTTCTTTCACCAAAATCTGGTGCCCATTCTTCCTGCAGCAATTTTTCTGGCATTCCTTCGAACTGACCCTTCCTGACCCGTGCTAAATTGACACGATCTGATGAAACGGCAGATGCTTCATATAAAAATATCGGAATGTGGAGTTCATCGTTGATACGCTTTGCCACTTTTTTTGAAATCTCCACACATTCTTCTATGGTCATATCTTTTATCGGAACAAAAGGCACCACATCTGTTGCCCCCATCCGAGGATGTTCACCTTTATGTTTTGTCATATCAATATGTTCACTGGCAAATTTCACTAAATTAAATGCTGCTTCTTGAATTCCCTCAACATCTCCCACCAGTGTAAACACACTTCTGTTATGACTTGCATCGGAAGAATAATCTAAAAGTGTAACTCCACTAACACTCTTAGCTGTCTCTACTAACCCGTTGATGACACTCTCATCTCTTCCTTCACTAAAATTCGGAATACATTCAACTAATTTTGCCATCTCAAAACTCCCTTTCAATTTATATAAAAACCCATTGTTTTTAACAACATTTTATACCCGAAAGTTTCGATTTAACCCTTTTGACTAGCCTTTTAAAACTCCTATTATTTTTTACCTATGTCAAAGTTAACACCCTAGATTCCCAAAGTCAAATCAATCAAAACCACTAATATATAGTGTTTGCGAACGTTTTTCCTTGTTTTCCTATCACAGAACACGATAGATTGTCAAAATTATTTTTTTAATGTTTTTGAAAATAAAGCGAACATTATCAGAAATTCCATTGATAATATTAGGATATCATATTTCCCGAAAATGTGAATAAATCTTTATTTTTATTTTAACACGAAAGATTGTATGCAGAACTTTTTTCTTCAAAGTTTTATGCTTCTTTTGGACAATCCTTAAGATGATCGTTTCTTCTTAAATTAGAATTTTTTTAGTTATTACTTTTAGGAGGATTTTTTTACAAAAATGTTTTATGAGTAGACTTTGCTAATACATCAACCAAAGCAGTTTTGATTGAGTTAAACTGTATTATGCTTTTGTAAGAGCATTAATGACAACTTATAGTAAATTTAAACAAGAGCCAATAAGTATGCTGTGCCATAGATTCATTCAAAATGTTCAGCCTATACATCATATCTTGCCAATGAGAATCAAATCACTACTGCTGTTGATGATTTCTTTAATTAATTATTTCAAATTAAGATAAGGGAAAGACATTGACAAAACATTTCTAACGCTAGATTAAATTTTTGAAAACTAATAGTGACACTGTATATCTTTTTTTAGTTTTGATTTTTTTCTATAACAAAAACACACTTGAATCACAAAAAGTTGATTCAAGTGTGTTTAATTATCGTTTAAATTAACCTATTCCTAGGAAAGGAGCAGGGTTCATAAACCCGGACCAGTTTGGAGTAGTCGCGATACCAAAGTGGAGGTGGGAGCCGGTAGAATTTCCTGTATTACCAACTGCGCCGATTACTTGCCCAGTTGAGACACCGGAACCTACGCTTACACCAATTCTGCTTAAATGTAAATAATATGTGTATTTGCCATTCCCATGTTGAATGATGATATAATTTCCTGCACTGCCGTCAAATCCGCTGGCAACCACTGTACCTTCTAAGCTTGCGAAAACACTTTGGCCGGTAACACCAGCAAAGTCTATTCCGTCATGACGATTTCCAGAAAAACCAGTTGGGTCTTGACGATAGCCATAAGGACTAGTCACTTGCAAGCTGCTCAAAGGTGAACAAAATGCACCTGATGTTGCTTGCGGTGTTGTATTGCCTGCATCAATTACAGTTGAACCGCCATTTGAAATAGGCGTTTGTGCTTGGGCTACAAGCTGTTCTTGTTCATTTGCTATGTTTTTAGCGTATTCTGCTTCAATCCGAGCTTTTTCTTTCGCTGCTTCTTCTGCTTTACGTTGTCTTTCTTCTATTTCAGCTTTTTCTTTTAATAAAGAATCCTTTTTCGAGGTTTCTTTAGTCAAGTTCGCTTCTACTTCTTTTTTAAGAATTGCCTGATCATATCTCTTGGCATTCAAATCATCTTGCTGGACTTTTAAACTAGCGGTTTTTTCCTCTACTAAAACTAGCTTTTCCTCTAAAGCAGCTTTTTTCTGACTCAATTCTTCTTTATCTTCTTTTTGAGATGTAGCAATTTCATCATTGGCTTTCATTATCTTTCCGTAAGCAAATGATTTAGTCACCGCATCAGAAATATTTTCTGAATCAAGTACAACCTGAAGCAAAGAATTTGACGCTTGATTTACTTGCGTCACACGAGCCTGTTCCGAAAGTTTATCAGTTCTCATTTCGATAGCTTTTGTCAAATTGTCTATATCGTTCAATAGTTCAGTTACTTCTTGTTCCAAAGCTACTTTTTCTTGTAAAGTTTTTTCTACTTCAACTTCCAAAGTTGCAATCTGGCCATCTAAGGCAGCTAACTTATTTTCAGCAGATTGTTTTTGTTGCTTTAAATCATTAATTGTTGTATCTACTTCATTAATTTTTGAGTCAATTGAATCTGCTTGGACCGTCAAAGGCGCCACAGCAGTTATAGAAATAACTGACAATAAAGCAATATATTTTTTCATGAATTAAATCCCTCTTTTTTTACTTTTCATTTAACTTACTCAACTATACCACACTTTATGTATTAGGTATTTTACATTTTTATTACATTCAGATGAAAACAAAAAAACACCTAGAGTCGCATTAAATCGCTCTCTAAGTGTTTTCCAAACAATGTTATTCAGTCCTGTTCGTATTTAGCTCCAATATTTTCCCTGTTTGCAGATAGACAATCCACTCACAGATATTTGTAACATAGTCCCCGATTCTTTCAAGAAACCCTGCCACTTGAAGATAATCGGTGCCCCCAACAATGGTATCAGGATTTCTTTTCATTTCCTCGATACTCATTTTATATATTTCTGAAAAATGCTGATTCACTGCACTATCTTTTTTAGCGATTTCCCGTGCTTTGCCTTCGTCATTTTCAATGTAGGCTGCCATCACTTCATCTAGGAGTTCTTTTACTGCATCTGACATTTCAGAAATTTTTTCTTCTACTTCCAGTATTCTCGTTTCGCCTTTGACACGAATCGTTGACTTTGCAATTGCAACTGCATGGTCACCGATTCTTTCCAAATCAGACACAGCTTTCATTACTGTTATGATGATGCGTAAGTCTTTCGTTACCGGTTGTTGTAAAGCTATCATTTCCAAACTTTTTTTCTCTAGCTGCAGCTCTGCTTCGTTAATTTCCACATCGTCATCAATGACTCCTTGAGCAATCTCTTTATCGTGTCTAATAAAAGATTTGACTGATTTATCAACTGCTGAACTTACCATTCTCCCCATTTCATAAAATTGGCGATGGAGATTCGCTAAATCTTCTTCAAATTGTGTTCTTAGCATCGTGACATCCTCTCCTTAAATTTAATGATATTTCACTAGTTTTTTTAATGTGCAGTGATTACCCCACATGGTTTTGATAGATTTCTCTCACTTTGAAAGCAAATAATCCTATTAACCGAACTTCCCTGAGATGTATTCTTCCGTTTTCTTTTCTGAAGGATTTAAAAATATTTTTTTGGTTTTGTCAAACTCTATCAGCTTGCCATCCAAAAAGAACGCTGTTCTATCAGAAATTCTTGACGCTTGTTGCATGTTGTGAGTAACAATGATCATTGTGTACTGATGCTTCAATTCAAATAACATATTTTCTATTTTACCGCTGGAAACCGGATCCAACGCACTTGTAGGTTCATCCAGCAAAATAACTTCTGGTTTGACCGCAAGAACCCGCGCGATACACACACGCTGCTGTTGACCGCCAGACAATGCTAACGCACTTTTGTCTAATTTATCCTTAACGTCATCCCAAACAGCTGCATCTTTCAAACTAGTCTCAACGATTTCATCAAGCTCTTCTTTTGGTCTTTTTCCTTCTAATTTTAAACCATACACAACATTTTCGTAAACGGAGAATGGAAAAGGATTCGGTTGTTGAAACACCATTCCTATCTTCTTTCTCAATTCTACAATATCTGTTTGAGGATTGTAAATATTTTCATTGTTGTAAAGAACGTTACCGGTAATAGTCACATTAGGAATCAAATCGTTCATTCGATTCAATGTTCTTAAAAATGTTGACTTTCCACACCCAGAAGGACCGATCAAAGCTGTAATTTCACCTTTATTAATCGTTAGATTGATACCTTTTAACGCTTCTTTTTTTCCATAGAACAGATGTAAATCTCTTGATTCTATCACGACTCTAATCCCTCCTTAGCCAAAATGTCCAGAAACATAATCTTCCGTTGCTTTAATTTTCGGACGTGTAAATATTTTACTCGTCTGGTCATATTCAATCACATGTCCAACATAAAAGAAGGCTGTATAATCACTAATTCTGGCAGCCTGCTGCATATTGTGGGTAACAATGATAATCGTATAATGTTCCTTCAAATTCAAGAGAGTTTCTTCGACCTTTCCTGTAGAAATTGGATCCAAAGCACTTGCCGGTTCATCTAAAAGCAAAATGTCCGGTTTCATTGCAATAGCTCTTGCAATACACAAGCGCTGCTGCTGCCCACCTGACAACGCCAAGGCACTTTTATCAAGAGAATCTTTCACTTCATCCCACAAAGCTGCTTGTTTTAAACTGCTCTCTACAATATCATCCAGAACTCTTTTATTTTTTTCCCCATGTTGTTTCAAAGCAAAGGTGACATTTTCATAAATTGACTTGCTGAAAGGATTAGGCTTCTGAAAAACCATTCCGATGTGTTTACGCATCTCATAAACATCTACTTGAGGAGAATTTATGTCAACACCTTCGTACAACACTTCTCCTGTGATTTTTGTTCCGGCAATCTCATCATTCATCCGGTTCAGCGAACGTAAATACGTTGATTTACCACAGCCGGACGGACCGATAAGGGAGGTGATTTTATTTTGTTCAAAGTCTAAAGAGACTCCTTTTATAGCTTCATTTGTTCCATACCAAACATGTAAGTCATCCGTCGATAGTGCTAATTTTTCTTCTTTAAGACTGATTATGTGACGGTCTGACAAATTATATTCTTTCATTCACTGACTCCTTCACTAAGCTGAGGTAATTTTTTTATGGATTTTCTTCCCAAGAAAGCGAGCAAAAAGATTAAACATCAAGACAGCAATAATCAAAACTGCAGAAGCGCCAGCAGATACTTGTGGTCCATCAGGCATTGTTCCTTCACTATTTACTTTCCAGATATGCACAGCCAATGTCTCAGCTTGTCTGAAAAGATTTAGAGGACTTGAGATATTCAATGGATTCCAGTTAGTGAAATCAAGGGCTGGGGCACTTTGTCCTGCAGTGTAAATCAAAGCCGCTGCCTCCCCAAAAATACGACCCGCACCTAAAATCACACCCGTTAAAATCCCAGGCAGAGCTTCCGGCACGACTACTCGCGTGACTGTCTCCCAGCGTGATAAACCTAGTGCCAATCCGGCTTCTCTTTGTGTAAAATGAACAGCTTTTAAAGATTCCTCAACATTTCTAGTCAACAAGGGCAAGTTAAAGAAAGTTAAAGCCAAGGCGCCGGAAATAATTGAAAACCCTAGTCCTGCTTGTACAACAAAAACCAAAAAGCCAAATAAACCGACGACCACAGAAGGCAAAGAACTAAGAATTTCAATCGCGGTCCTAATAAAATCTGTCAGCCAATTCTTCTTAGCATATTCAGAAAGATAAATTCCTGCCCCTAATGAAATAGGGACACTTATAATCATCGTAATCAGCAATAAATAAAATGAATTGAACAATTGAATGCCGATACCGCCGCCAGCTTGAAATGTTTTCGCTGGTTGCGTTAAAAATTCCCAAGAGATATGAGGTAATCCCCGTGCTAAAATATAAGTAATCAATCCGGCTAAGATGAGAACAATCATGCTGGAAATAATATATAAAATGACTGTTGAAATCTTATCAGCTTTTTTCGATGTCATGATTTAAATTCTCCTTTCTTTCCGATGATTCGAATCAGAATATTAAAGAATAAGGACATCAACAATAGCAGCATTGCCAAGGACCATAACACATTGTTTTCCAAAGTTCCCATGATTGTATTTCCGATTCCCATAGTCAGAATACTGGTTAAGGTAGAAGCTGGGGTTATCAGACTGGCAGGCATAATGGCTGCATTACCTATTACCATTTGAATTGCCAAAGCCTCACCAAAAGCACGGGCCATACCGAACACCACAGCGGTTAAAATACCTGGAATAGCGGCACGCAGCACCACCTTGTATGTGGTCTGCCATCTTGTGGCACCAAGGGCCAATGAAGCTTCCCGGTAATGACGTGGAACGGCAGTCAAAGCATCCACTGTCATCGAGGTAACAGTTGGTAAAATCATGACAAATAGCACAAAGGTTCCGGCTAAAATACCAAAACCGCTGCCTCCAAATGTTCGGCGCACCACTGGGACTACGACCGTCAAACCAACAAATCCATAAACTACTGATGGTATTCCCACAAGCAATTCAATCACTGGCTGTAATATTTTTTTACCGATTTTCGGTGAAATTTCAGTCATAAACACTGCGGCACCTATAGCAAAAGGAGTAGCCACAATCGCAGAAAGCAATGTCACCAGAAAAGAACCTACAATCATCGGCAGGGCTCCTGTTAGAGGTTTCCCATCAGCTCCAACTGTTCCGGGACTCCATTCCGTTCCAAAAAGAAAATCAAAAAAATTCACACCATCTTTAACAAATGTTGCCAGTCCTTTACTCATGACAAAGTAAAAAATCGCCGCCACAACCACTACTATAAATAAAATACATATAAAACTGACGGTTTTACCGATCTGCTCCAATCTGGCTTTCTTAGACTTTTGAAGCAATCTCCTTTGAATATCTTCCAAAGATGTTACCCTCCTAGTTTTTCGCGTTTTTATATAATAAGATTCATTTGATTACTATCATTAGTTATTTTTTTATGATTTCTCCAGCGGCATTACGCTCAACTTTCATTGAGGTGACTGGAATATATCCTAACTGCCCAACCATACCTTTTTGAACATCGTCAGACAAAACAAAATTGATATAATCTTTGGTCAAACCAGTTGGTTCCCCTTTAGTATACATGTGTTCGTAGGACCAAATCGTCCATCGGTTAATAATAACATTTTCATCCGTCGGAGCCACACCGTCGATTGTCAGCGGGTGGACGTCTTCATTAACATACGAAAAGGCAACATAGCTGATAGCTCCCGGGGTGGTGCTTACGATTTGACGAACCATACCAGTTGAATCTTGTTCTTGTGCTCTTTTTGCTGGTTCACCATCTAAAACCCAACGTTCAAATGTTGACCTTGTCCCGCTTCCTGATGCCCGATTGATTAAAACTATGCTTTGATCTTTGCCGCCTACTTCTTTCCAGTTCGTTATCTCACCGGTAAAAATCCGTCTCAATTGATCCATGCTGACATCATCCACTTCGACTTCCTTATTTACAATCGGCGTGATACCAACTACAGCGACTTTAAACCCAACTAACTTATCTGCATCAATACCATCTTTTTCTTCGGCAAACACATCTGAATTTCCAATATCCACGGCTCCTGCCTGAACTTGGCTTAAACCGGTGCCGCTTCCGCCACCTTGAACGTTAATAAATTTTCCTAAATTTCGACTACTAAACTCTTCACCAGCTGCTTCAGCAAGAGGCTGCATAGCAGATGACCCTACCACTGTTATAGACTCTCCATGATCCACTAATTCACTACAACTACTCAGAAAAAAAACACTTAAAAAAAATATAGAAAATTTCAAGATTTTTTTCACATAGAAACCTCCTCGTGTTATAAAACGTACTCCACACTTCATGGGTTTTCCCCCATCATTAACATAAAGGGAATATGCAAAAAATGCAAGCTTTTTAAGTGAAAGTTTCAAACATTTATGGAAAAGGCGTTTACATATTCATTCTGTATGATTACTACCATGAATCGGAATAATAAAGAATAATCAGTTCCTTTTTAGAACATTATGTGTTATAATTAACACGAAACAATTATTCGTACCATAGTTGTGATTTGTTTTAATATAATTCCCCAAATTAATAAATATATCAAATTACTTTATCGATTAATTGTTTCTACCCTTCTGTTTGGTATGTAAATGCCAACAGTTGATGTGTACATCCCTTAAACAAGAAAAGAGTGCTTATGCACTCTTTTCTTGTTTTTAATTTTATATTTTTAAAAATCTTCTCATGGATAAGATTGATCCTAGAGAACCAATGACCACCCCGACTGTTACCATCGCAATATTCATTCCTAAAACCAGCTCTGCCGGCGGAATCAATGAATAACTTGCAGAAGATAAAAAGTTTTTAGTGATGATTTCGTATGCTTTTGAATACGTCACTGTTACCAGCAAGATTGGAATAATAGAACCCAGTATGCCGATCCACGCCCCCTCAAGGAAAAATGGCCAGCGGATAAACCCGTTTTTGGCACCGACGAGACGCATAATTTGAATTTCTCTTTTACGCGAAATAATCGTGATCCTAATGGTGTTGGAAATCAAGAAAATAGCAACGAACAATAGCAGCGCTGTACCGGCTAGTCCGTATATACGGACATTTTTAGAAATATCCATGATTTTATCAGACGTCAGTCCGCCATAACTTGCTTCTTTTACGAAGTTCAGTTTTTCTGCTGACTTTTGTATTTTCTTTATGTCCTCAGGAGTTTTCGCACTGACTATAAAGACATCATAGAGTGGATTATCATCCTCCTCAAATGTTCTAAATGTATCTCCCAGTTTTTCAATCAGCTTTTGGTATTGCTCATCACTGCTTGAAAAATCAACTTTTTCTACTTTAGGCAATGCTTTCAGTTCTTGCTCAAGTTCGTCAATCTCTGCTTGTTCTGTGCCAATGTCAATAAAAACAGTCACATCAACAGCTGATTCGATATCTTGTGCTAACTTTGTCACGTTGAGAATAACCGATAGAAACACGCCTACCAGTACTAAGGTGACAGTCACTGCACTGACCGAAGCCAAGGTCATCCATCCATTACGTTTCAAACTTTTTAAACTCTCGCCGATATGACGGAAGAAAACTCTAATCATCGTATCCGTACTCCCCTTCCGCCTGATCTCTGATAATTCGTCCATTCTCAATAGCAATCACACGATGACGAATCGTATTCACGATTGTGCTGTTATGGGTCGCCATAACAACGGTGGTTCCTTGAGTATTGATTTTTTCCAATAATTTCATGATTTCCCATGAATTTTCCGGGTCAAGATTTCCCGTTGGCTCGTCAGCTATCAAAACTTTTGGTGTATTGACAATTGCTCTGGCGATTGCCACCCGCTGCTGCTCCCCTCCAGACAACTCTGAAGGAAACACTCTAACTTTATGACGCAACCCGACTAAATCAAGCACTTCCATCACCCGTCGTTTGATTTCTCTTGGGCGTTTGCCGATTACCTGCATTGCATAAGCAACATTTTCATAAATCGTTTTTTGATGCAGTAGTTTATAATCTTGAAAAACGATTCCCACTTCTCGTCTTAATAGTGGTATATTCTTGTTTTTAATTTTCAGCAAGTCATAACCGACCACATTCAAATTTCCTTTTGTCGCTTTTTCCTCACGGTACATCAATTTTATAAATGTAGATTTCCCAGCACCACTTGGACCTACCACATAAACAAATTCTCCTTGATCGATCTTTACAGAAAGATTTCGAACAGCGGTCGTACCATTTGAATACTTTTTGGTTACATCATTCATCTCTATCATTTAGCATTCTCCTACCTTTAAATACTCGTTCGACATCTTGTATTATATCACTATGTCAGTGTAAATCATCTTACATTTCATTACAATTATGTTTCACTTTTGCCATTTTCATTAGTAACGTCTATCAAGACAGACCCAGTCTCAAGTAAGCATCTATGAAACCATCGATATCTCCGTCCATTACGGCTTGCACATTACCAACTTCATAATTGGTCCGATGATCTTTTACCATAGAATAAGGATGAAAAACATAGGAACGAATTTGAGAACCCCAGCCGATTTCTTTTGTTTCTCCACGAATTTCTGCTTCTTCTGCTGCTTTTTTCTCTAGTTCCAGCTGATAAAGTTTGGCTTTCAGCATGCTCATGGCCTGTTCTCTATTTTTTAGTTGAGAACGCTGTGCCTGACTGGCGACAACAATACCTGTGGGAAGATGGGTAATCCGAACGGCCGACTCCGTTTTATTGACGTGCTGTCCGCCCGCACCACTAGCTCGGTAAGTATCTATTTTTAAATCATCAGAATTTATCGTGATGTCAATGTCATCATTCAACTCCGGCATCACATTGATTGAACAAAACGATGTATGACGGCGACTGTTGGAATCAAAAGGAGAAATCCTCACTAGGCGATGCACCCCTGTTTCGGATCTTAAATAGCCGTAAGCATTGAACCCTTTGATCAATAAGGTGGCACTTTTTATCCCAGCTTCATCTCCGCCAGAATAATCTAAAATTTCTACTTGATAGTCATGTTGTCCAGCCCATCTAGTATATAAACGCAAAAGCATATCTCCCCAGTCTTGAGACTCTGTTCCGCCTGCACCGGGATGTATTTCCATGATGGCATTATTTTTGTCATAAGGTTCATCCAAAAGTTGTGAAAGCTCATAGGCTGCCAGCTTGTCATCAAACATTTGTTTCCGAGAGATCAGTTCTTCTAAAATCTCTTGGTCGCTTTCTTCTTGCAGCATTTCTAAAAAAACATCTAATTCTTCTTGCTCAGACTCTAGTGCTTTAAAACTTTCGAAAGTCTCCTTCAATTCATTGGAGCGAGAAATAATCTCTTGGGCTTTTTTACTATCATCCCAAAAATCCGGCAAACTCATCTGGTATTCGAAATTAGCAATTTGTTCTTCCAAACTATCTAGGTCAAAGTGACCTCCTAAAATCTTGAATTTTTTGACTGGATTTTTGCAAATCATTTTTTATTTCATTAAGTTCCATACAATCATTCCTTTCACTTTTACAAAACGAAATGCGACTAGGAAAATTCCTATGTCGCATTGTTTAGTCATCCCTTAATTAGGCTTGCTTACCATGGCAATTTTTATATTTTTTGCCGCTGCCGCATGGGCATAATTCATTACGACCCACTTTTTCCACCCGTATAGGTTGTGGTTTATGTTCGCCGCCGCTGACACGTCCTTGTTCTTCGGTTGGACGTACTGCTTCGCCTTTTGCGACTTGCTCCCGCTGAACATTTTGTCTGATTTGAGCTTTCATGTACAATCTTGTAACGTCATAGTCAATCGCCCCGACCATATTGTTGAACATTTCATAACCTTCTTGCTGATATTCAACAAGTGGGTTGTTCTGACCGTAGGCACGAAGACCGATAGATTCACGCAACTGATCCATGGCATCGATATGATCTGTCCACTTTTGGTCGACGACTCTCAAGATGACCACTTTTTGGAACTCAAGCAACTGTTCAGGACCGTTGAGCTGTGCTGATTTTTCATCAAAAATCTCTTTTGCCTGATCAAATAAAAGTGTCTTGATTTCTTCTGCAGATTTATTTTCGATATCAGTTAAACTAATAGCATTTTCGTGGACTAATGCTGAACGGGCAAAGTCGATAATGCCTTCCAAATTCCAGTCTGCTTGCTCTTCAGTTTGGGTGTGGTCTGTCACCACCCGGTCAATCGTCCGTTCAATCATGCCTAACACGACATCACTTAAAATTTCGTCTGCCATGATGACTTGATTACGCTGGGCATAGATGACTTCCCTTTGTTCACGCATGACATCGTCATACTGTAATATATTTTTTCGTGTGTCGTAGTTGTTTCCTTCAACACGTTTCTGAGCACCTTCCACTTGTTTGGACAACATTTTACTTTGAATCACTGCGTCGTCTTCTTCAAGCTTGAATCGTTCCCACATCATTTTGACACGATCTGAACCAAAGCGACGCATCAAGTCATCTTCAAGAGACAAGTAAAATTGTGTCACACCCGGATCTCCTTGACGTCCGGAACGTCCTCTCAGCTGATTATCAATACGGCGGGATTCATGACGCTCTGTTCCGATAACGGCTAAACCGCCCAATTCCACCACGCCAAATCCGAGTTTGATGTCCGTTCCACGACCGGCCATGTTAGTAGCGATTGTGACTGCACCTTTTTGCCCGGCATTTAAGATGATTTCTGCTTCCTTAAAGTGATTTTTGGCATTCAATATTTCGTGAGGGACTTTTTCTTTTCGCAACAGTTGAGAAAGATATTCTGACGTTTCAACTGCCACAGTCCCGACTAAAATCGGCTGTCCATTGCGGTGTCTTTCCTTTATATCAGCAACAACGGCTTTAAATTTACTTTCTAAAGTTGGATAGAGTAAATCAGGACGATCGTCACGTATGATCGGTTCATTAGTCGGAATTTGAATAACTTCCATATTGTAGATTTCACGGAATTCTTCTTCTTCAGTCTTCGCTGTTCCTGTCATACCAGCCAATTTTTTATACATCCGGAAATAGTTCTGGAAAGTAATATTTGCCATGGTCTTTGTTTCGTCTTCAATTTCAACTGCTTCTTTAGCCTCAATCGCTTGGTGAAGACCATCAGAATAACGGCGTCCATCCATGATACGTCCCGTAAACTGGTCTACGATCATGACTTTGCCCTCTTGGATGACATAGTCGATGTCTCGAAGCATGATATAGTTCGCTCTCAACGCATTGTCCAAATGATGGGTCAATGCCGTATTATCGATGTCATACAAGTTTTCCAAACCAAAGTTTTCCTCTGCTTTGGAAATTCCTTCTTCAGTCAGAGCAATTGTTTTTGATTGAACGTCGATTTTATAATCTTCCTCTTCTTTTAACCGTTTGACAAAGTTATCTGCACGATTATAAAGTGCAGTGGATTTTTCTGCTTGTCCAGAAATGATTAAAGGTGTTCTAGCCTCATCAATTAAAATAGAGTCCACCTCGTCGACAATAGCATAGCTCAAAGGACGCTGAACCATTTGTTCACGGTAGACAACCATGTTGTCACGCAAGTAGTCAAAGCCCAGCTCATTATTAGTACTATAAGTGATATCGCAAGCATAAGCGAGGCGCTTCTCATCAGAAGATTTTGAGTTCAAATTAAGACCGACAGTCAGTCCCAAAAAATTATACAATTCGCCCATTTCAGTGGCATCACGTGTAGCCAAATACTCATTAACAGTGACGACATGGACCCCTTCACCTGTCAAAGCATTCAAATAGACCGGCATCGTTGCTGTCAAAGTTTTTCCTTCACCGGTTTTCATCTCAGGGATGTCCCCGTTATGCAGCACAATTCCTCCCATTAGCTGAACTTTAAATGGGTAAAGACCTAAAACTCTTCGTGAAGCTTCCCGGACTACAGCAAAAGCTTCAACTAATAAATCATCTAATGTTTCTCCCTTTTGGAGGCGTGTTTTAAATTCTTCTGTTTTAGCTTTTAACTGGTCATCAGACAATGCTTCCATGGTACCTGCCAAAGCTTCGATTTTGTCCGCTATTTTCTCTAAACGGCGTAATTCTTTCTTATCACTCTCAATGATTTTCTTCAGAAAATTCATTTATTTGTCGTTCCTTTCTTCATTTAAACTAATTAATTTCTTATCTACTAAATCTTTTCAAACGCTAGATATGAATCCATCTTTAATAGTTTAGCACTTTTAAAAAGAAAAGGAAACATTTTTCAATTATTTATCATGCTTACAAGTGAACATATCCTATCATCGAAAAAAAAGAAGGAGGCAAGTGCGGACACTTTGCCTCCCATGTTTAAACTAACCATTCATTAATCTGTTTCGATCAAACCGTATTTTCCGTCTTTACGGGCGTAAACGATGCTGATGCCATTTGTTTCAGCATCTTCAAAGATAAAGAAATTATGACCGAGCATATTCATTTGAAGGACAGCTTCTTCACTATCCATCGGTTTTAATGACAAGCGTTTCGTACGGACAATTTCTAATTCGTTTTCAGCAACATCTACTGAATTATTGTTTTCCACAAATAGCTGAGCTACTGCTTCTTTCGAAACTTCCCTTTGTTTTCTATTGATTCTTGTTTTGAATTTTCTAATTTGTCTTTCTAATTTATCTACTACCAAGTCGATACTCGCATATAAATCATGAGATGTTTCTTCTGCCCTCAAAACTATATAAGGTAACGGGATTGTCACCTCAACCTTAGCATTTTTGTCAGAATAAACTTTTAAATTCACGTGCGCCGTAGATTCTGGAGTGCGATCTTCATCGAAGTATTTTTCTAATTTGGAAACTCTTTTCTCCACGTAATTCCTAATCGCTTCTGTTACCTCAATATTTTCTCCTCGAATGTTGAATCTCAACATAACACATTGCCCCTTTCGTCTACCATCTAAAAAAGAAACAACAAGCCAAAAACGTTAATTGTCTCTTCTTAGATACATTATATCTAATAAAATACTTAAATACAATTAATCTCATTTAAAAAACCTGAAATCAGCGGGCAAGACTAAAAGTGTGCACTAGCTTTGCCCCGTTGAGATATAAACAATCCACGCCATGAAGCAATGTTCTGCCTGTGGTATAAACATCATCCACCAGCAAAACTTTTTTTTGAAAAACACTTTCTCTGCTTTTTAGTGAAAAGATTTGCGGCATATCCAGTCGATCTTGCCGGGTTTTATTTGATTGAGGCAAAGTATCAATTGTTTTTTCCAAAATATCAGCATACTTGATATCTGCAAAATAAAGCAAAGCTTCTACTTGATTAAATCTTCTGATTTGTTGTCTTTCTTTTGAAAGAGGGGTTGGAATAATCAAATCATAATTTACATGTCTGAAAAATACTTTTAGGTCATGCTGAAAACATTGTGCTAACTGAAAATCTCCTTTGAATTTAAACTTCTCAAGCCATTCCCCCATCCAATCATTATAATAATACAGGCAGTCATGCTTGAAAGAATATTTAGGATAAATTTTTTGCCATGCTAGGCACTCAGGGCAGATATGGCTGTGACCTGATTTTTTACATATTGGGCAGGAGATATCTGGATCAACTTTTTCAAATTTAGCTTGGCACCGTTCACATATACTTAACTTCTCCACTGGAATAAAATACAGCCATTCTTTTAAAGACAGGTTAGTCCTGATAAAATTGTCGCATAACTTACATCTCATCTCTTAACAGTCTCCCTTTAATCCCTTCTGCATTCATTCGCTTTATTTGGCTGACTGCCTGTTTCATTGCCAAAGACCAACCGTCATGAATGAAAAAGACTGCTCCCTTGGGAAATTCTGCTTTTCGGCCGACTCTTCCTGCGATTTGAATCAAAGAGGCGGTGTTAAACACATCATGATTGCTTCCGATGACTATAACGTCGATATCCCTAAAAGTAACTCCCCGTTCCAAAATGGTCGTAGACAAAAATAAATCGTAGACTTCTTCACGCATATTTTTTACTTTACTTAAACGCTCTTCATCTGTAGAAGATGCACTGGAAATGTGATGATTTGGAAAAACTTTTGTTAACAACTTTTCAGTCCGCTCCATCAAATTTATCGTCGGTAAAAAAACCAATGTTCTCCTGCCTGCTTCTAGTTGCTGTTCTAAAATTATTTGGAGTGGTCGAGGGAGTTTCCCCTTCATTAATTTCTGGTGCCATTGCCATAGCCAAATAGTTTGCGGTACCGGTAGGGGATACCCGTGATATCTGACAGAAATCCCACTCACCTCCATGGCACCAGTCCTTACTTGATACTCTAGCTGCTTTGTTGGTGTCGCGGTCAAATAAATCATACTTCCTTGGGGTCGCAACGCTTGGGTCACACCATATTCCAGCATTGGATTCCCTCGAAAAGGGAAAGCATCCACTTCATCTACAATCAGTAAATCAAACGCCTGATAAAATCGCAATAACTGATGGGTGGTGCATATCACTAATTGGCTATGGTAATAATCTCCCCTCTGTTTACCGTGGAGCAACGCAATGGCTACATCAAAGGCTGCCTGAAATCTTGGATATAATTCTAAGCAAACATCTACTCTTGGACTTGCCACACAGACAAATTTGCCATTCACAAGGGATTTATGAACGGTCTCAAAAATCATTTCTGTTTTTCCTGCTCCTGTCACTGCATGGACTAGAATATCTTTCTTTTTTTCCACAGCTTCAAGAATCATTTGCGAGGCTCGCTGTTGACTGGGAGACAATTCACCTTCCCAATAAAAATTCACCTCATCAATCTTAGACGTTTGCGGCAGATGATAATAAGTGTCTCCAACCGTTGCCTTTCCCATTACCAAACAATAAGAACAATAATGTTCAATAAAGCCAAGATAATTAACTAAAAAATCACTTTCTTCGAGTTCATTACCGCAACGGAGGCACTGATGCTTATTTCTATTTGAGAGCTTAAAGGCTGGGAGTTTGTTTACTTCTGCTTCATCAAGATAAGCCAGCAAACTTTCTGGGATATCGCTTTTCAGCAATCTTCTGCCATAGAAAAATTCTTGCCACATGGCCGCTCCTAATTTTTCATTTTATTAGTATAACCAAAAATCATTACCTCTTCTTCTATAACTAAAATACGAAAAATAAAGAGATTTATTTGTTTGTTTCATCTTTTTCTCTTATAATGACTGTAATAGATTATAGACTGGGAGAGTGCTGACAAATGAAGAAACATTTTTCCTTTTTATCCCAAGACAATAAAACCGACCTCCATGGTATGGCTTGGATACCAGAAGAAAAGCCTCATGGAGTTTTACAAATCGTTCATGGCATGGCGGAATATATCGAGCGTTACGAGCCCCTGGCAAATTATCTCAATCAAATGGGCTGGCTGGTAGTCGGTCACGACCACCTCGGACATGGAGATTCGGTGACAGACCCGAAAGACTATGGATTTTTTACAAAAAAAGACAGCGACAAAATCGTCGTGGAAGATACGTTTCAACTCACGACTCTCACGAAAGAAAAATACCCTCAGCTGCCCTATTTTATTTTAGGCCACAGCATGGGGTCCTTCATCGTGCGAAATTATTTGAAAACCCATAGCAGTGAATTGACTGGAGCGATTCTCATGGGGACGGGCAGTTATAAAAAAGAACTCAAATTAGTTTTGCCAATGTTGAAGCAACTGAATAAAATTGCTCCTAAAAAAGTAAATCCTACGATGGATAAACTGGTATTTGGCAATTTTTCAAAAGCTTTCCCAGAAAAACAGTCCTCTTTCAACTGGCTGTCTAAAAATCAGACAAATGTTACCAACTATGAAGCTGATCCAAAACTAGGTTTTATTTTTACTAACAACGGTTTCTACACTTTATTAAAATTGATGGCGAGCGGAACAAAAGAATACTGGTCTGAAAATATCAGTGAAGATTTGGCGATACTTATTATCAGCGGGGAACGAGATCCAGTGGGTGATTTTGGAAAAGGCCCTAGAAAAACAGCAATACAATTACAGCAACACGGTGTTCACGATTTGACACTTCACTTATATCACGAGTTACGTCACGAAATCCTCCATGAAGAAGAAAAAGAATTAATCATGAGTGATATCGCTGAGTGGATGGAAGTTCGAGTATAAAACACAGTCCTTGCCGGCAGAATACTTCTCTGCTGATAAGGACTGTGTTTATTTCCCATGTGTTCAAATATATGAAGAGACTGGCAGTCCTTGTTTTTTAATAACTTCCAAGATATATGAAGCCCTGTCAAAAAAATCAGTGACTGGGACGACTGCCCCATCCCGTTCAATCTGAGTAATCTCCTCCAGACGATTCATACAGTCTCCATCAAAAGAAACTTTTTCTTCTTCACCGTCAAGCAACTCCAATATAAGATTACGATGGCCTGTCAGCTTGACTTTATGAGGATTTTTTAAATCTATTTTGCGTTTGATTTGTTTAGACCCTTCAGTAAAATAATGAATGGAACGCGTAGGCCGAATTTCTCCTTGGACCAATTGTTCCTTGTCATAACCCTTCTCCGTAGAAGAAGGATAGATGACTTTCATCAAAGTCTGTTCAAAACAATCGCCTTTTTGACGCCATACTTGGAAAATCAGATAAGGTGCTACTACAATTTTTACTTGTCTGATTTTTTTTAGTGGAATTTTTTTACCATTTGACAATAAAATATGTTCACCATCGAAGACTCTTTCGATATTTTCCATCACTCTTAACACCTCATTACAAAATTAATCCTCAGTTATTCTACTCCCAGCGCAGAAAAGTTTCAACTAATTTTCATTTTGTTTTTAACTTGCTCAAAAACTTGCCATTGAATATACTAGAATGTAAGAGAGGTGCCAGTATGGAGGAATCTTATATCACCATCAAAGAAAATGGTGTACATGAACTTGAAATCAAAAAATCACGATTTATTACTAAACTCGTCAGAATCCAGTCAGAGAAAGAAGCAAAGGAAATTATCCAAGCGACTAGAAAAGAACACTGGAAAGCTAACCACAACTGCATTGCCTATGTTTTAGGACAACATCACGACATTCAGCGCAGCAGCGATGACGGGGAACCTAGCGGAACGGCAGGCGTCCCAATGCTGGAAGTTTTGAAAAAACGCAATGTCATCAATACGCTAGCGATTGTCACACGGTATTTTGGGGGAATAAAATTAGGCGCAGGAGGATTGATTCGTGCATACAGCAGTGCAGTAGCCGAAGGACTGGACACAGTTGGGCTGGTCAAGGGCACACTCCAGCAGGAACTTTTTATCACCGTTGACTATGCCAGTCATAATGTTCTGGAACATTTCTTACGTCAGGAAAATTTCAGTATCGCAGAAACTAACTTTACTGACAAAGTAACGGTAACTTTGATGATTGATGAAAAGATGGTTGCTGAATTTGAAAAGCAATTGACTAATTTGCTTAGTGGACAATTACAAGTAGAATTGGGCGAAAAAAAATATTTTGAACACCCCATTTAAACTGGTCAGTGCAATCTGCTATGTGACCTTTTATGACCATGATACCTTCCAAAGAAGAAATCTTGCTTGATCCTGCAAAAAAAGTAAGTTTTTAGAGATGAACCGCTCTAAAAACTTACTTTTGTTTATAAATCTATCTAACTTCTGAATCAAAATATTGATACTTTATTTGCCGTTAACATGACTATCTATGATTTCTTTAATCTTTTCAAAATCCTTCGTGATAAATAATTTCGAAGGAACTTTAATTTCAACAGCTGATGTATCATTGACGAAAGGTACAAAAGGATCAGGAATGATCAAATAATCTGCCGTCCCTCTGTCATCATAATTCAAAGAAACATCATAATACGGTTCAAAAAATTTCTTCAATCCCTTTTCATTCAGTGGCAGTCCTCGTAAACTTGTGTAACCCATAGCGTTTGGCAAAGTTAGGAAAAAGCATATCTTTTTCATATAAATCCCCTTCTTCAAGTATTTTTAGAAGCCAAATCTTGAAAAATATCTCCTTGCTCTTTATTTTAGCAAGTTAGCTATACCTTTACAAACAAAAATCAGTATGAGACTTGCTAAGGCATGCAAGTATTTTTTTGAAAACTATTTTTTCGCACACGTCTACCCATCGTTTTCATTAACTTCTTCAAGGCAGGCAGTTTCTAAGCGGTCGCCAACCTGATTTTTTAGCCGTAATTTATGGAATTGATGAATCTAAAAATGATTTGTCAACACTATAAACTTTTAAAAAAGAGGCCTGCTTCAGACCTCTGCGCTTAATATCTTTCTAACACAAACTCGAATCTGTCACCCACATAATACGACCGCACCAGTTCAAAGGGACGACCATCTTCCAAATAAGTTAATTGGATCAATTGAAGCATGGCTTCCCCTTTTTTAATGTTTAAAAAATCGGCCGTTCTCTCTTTCGCAAGGGTAGCTGAGATATTTTGTTTTGAATGACTGATACGATAATTCCCCTTTGTCTTCATTGTTTCGTAAAAAGACTGCGTAATTTCTTTTTTATTAAAATGCTTGATCAGCTCATAGGGGATACTCATAACCTCAAAACAAATCGGCAAGTTGTCAGCGTAACGAACTCGTTCCATTCTTAAAATTTTATCTTGAGGGGATAAATTTAATTTCTCCATTTCATTAGTACTTGGTTGGGTCACAAAATATGAAACTGCCTTAGTAGAAGGTTTCTTTCCTTGCTCACGGACAATCTGGGAAAAACTGGTGGTTCCTTTCAGCGTCTCCTGAACTTTTTTATCTGCGACATAGGTCCCCGACCCGATTTTTCTTTCCAAAATCCCATCATCTGCCAAGGTTTGGACAGCTTGCCGAAGAGTCATGCGGCTAACCTCAAAACTTAGGGCTAAATCCCTTTCAGACGGCAGCTTATCACCAACTCGCCATTTTCCATCCTCAATCTCTTGACGCAGCTGATTATATATTTGTAAATATCTCGGTATAGTCATATTTGACATTATATTAAGCCCCTCTCCTTCATCATTAGATAGTCTCTCTTATTATCAGCTATTGGTCTAATGATCAAACAGCTTTCTCATAGATGTTTATACTTCTGTATTATAACTGGTATATACCGTATAAACAACTAAATTAACCCTTAAACGTCAGGTCATCAAACCAAAACATCTAAGGGTTAATCTATAATGATTAGAACTTTCCGATTTTGACCTCCTCTTCCATTGCCTTATGAGCTGTTGCCATCATTAATTTGATACGATTTAATTGATTGACAATCGAAACTCCCGGATCATAATCAATAGGAGAAATGTTAGCCTGTGGATATCTTGAACGCAATTCTTTAATGACACCTTTTCCAACCACATGATTTGGCAGACAGCCAAAAGGTTGAAGACAAACAATATTAGGAACATCATTCTTCAGCAACTCAATCATTTCACCTGTCAAGAACCAGCCTTCACCTGTATGATTGCCGATAGACAAAATTTTCCCTGCCTCCTCGGCCAAGTCATAGATGGAGGTCAAGCCGCTGAAACGGTTGGATTCACGTAACGCTTTGTCCATAGGCTTCTGACATAGTTCCACTACTTTGATTCCAAATTCAGCCACCCATTTACTCTTTTTAGACATGCCCAAGTTTTCATGGCGCCAAATACTATTATACAAGGAGTAAAGCAAGAAGCCTGCAATATCAGGGACGACAGCTTCCCCACCCTCGTTTTCAATCACTTTAACAATGTTGTTGTTAGCTACCGGGGAATATTTCACTAAAATTTCACCGACCACACCGACTTTTGGTCTGACCTCATCAGACAACGGGATATTATCAAACTCCGTGATGATGGCCTTCATATTCTTTTGAAACTGACGGAAAGAACCGGAACGGACACTAGGTTCGATTTTTTTCATCCATTCCTCATGAAGACTGTCAACCATTCCAGACTCTAACTCATAAGGACGAGTTCGATACACTACACGCTCGAACAAATCGCCATAGAGAAAAGCTACAGCAAGACGTTTTAACAGCGGCAGAGTTAGCTTGAATCCGGGCTGTTCTTCCACGCCTTTATTTCCCATTGAAACTGAAACGACAGGGACATTCTCAAACCCTGCGTCTGCCAACGCTTTACGCAACAAAGGTATATAGTTGGTGGCTCGACAGCCGCCGCCAGTTTGTGTCATCATGACACTGACATTATTCAAATCATACTGGCCGCTTTCTAAAGCTTTAATTAGTTGACCGATTGAAATAATTGCCGGATAACAGGCATCATTATTCACAAATTTTAAGCCTATATCAACTGCTCCAGGATCTTCCGCAGGTAGACAAACCACGTTATAGCCTGCTTCCTGCAGTGCAACGTCTACCAAACCTGTTTGATGGATAGGACTTAGCATAGGTAAAAGCAACGTATGTTTTCTGCTCATTTCTTTCGTGAAAATGATTCTATCAGGCATTTCATATTGCTTTTTCGGAGTAAAATCCAGCTTGTCCCTTTCCTTGACAGAAGCTTTCAACGAACGCAGACGAATGCGGATAGCCCCTAAATTAGAACCTTCATCAATTTTTAGCGCTGTATATATTTTGCCATACTGCGCCATGATTTCCTCAACTTGATCTGTAGTAACTGCATCAATCCCGCACCCGAAAGAATTGAGCTGGACCAATTCCAGATTTGTTGACTTAGCCACCACTCTGGCAGCAGCATACAATCGTGAATGATACATCCACTGATTGACCACTCTCAACTTTCCAACATCTTCTAAATGGGAAACCCCATCTTCAGTCAAGACATGGAATCCTTCCTGAGTGATGACATTTGCGATACCGTGATTGATTTCAGGATCAATATGATAAGGGCGCCCTGACAAAACGATGCCTTTTTGATTTTTGGACACCAGCATACTTAAGATATCTTCCCCTTTTTTACGGATATCTTGTTTAAAATTATCCAATTCCTCGTAACCATGTGCGACTGCGGCAATCATTTCTTCTTTAGTGATGCCAAAATCTTTAAACGTTTCAAACATAACGTTGCTCACAGATTTTTGATTGGCAAGGTTGAGAAAAGGATTACGATAATCCACTGACCCTTCACGAATATCATCTACATTATTTTTTATGACATCTGGATAACTTTGCACGATAGGACAATTAAAATGATTATCCGATTCTGCAAATTCCTCCTGCTCAAAAATAACTCCTGGATAAAAAATCAACGGAACGCCCTGATTAATCAGAGCTTGAATATGTCCATGAGAAATTTTTGCCGGATAACACACCGTGTCGCTTGGGATTGTCTCAATACCCGATTCATATAGTTCTTTATCTGATCTTGGAGATAATTCAACTCTAAAGCCTAAGTCTGTGAAAATCGTATGCCATAAGGGATAGTTTTCATACATATTTAAGACTCTAGGAATCCCAATGACACCACGGGTTTGGTCTTTCATACTCAGTGGCCGGTACTTAAATAATTTTCGATATTTATAGTCCACCATGTTTTCCCGGCGGTCTTCTTTTTGAACTTTTATTTTTGCTCCCCGTTCACACCGATTTCCGGTAATAAACTGCCGGCCATCTGAAAAAATAGTGACTGTCAGCATACAGTTGTTTTCACACAGGCCGCAGACCGTATGCTCATTCTCTGCAGTGAATTTTTTCATCTCATCTAGGGACAAAATTGACGACACATCTCCGTCTTGATAATTTTCCAAAGCGATCAACCCCGCACCGTATGCCCCCATCAGACCAGAAATTGACGGTCGAACAACTTCGATACCGCTGACCAATTCAAACGCACGGAGCACGGCTTCGTTATAGAACGTCCCCCCTTGGCAAACTATTTTTTCTCCTAAATCTTCCGGACGACGAACTTTTATCACTTTATAAATAGCATTTTTTATCACTGAATAAGATAGTCCAGCTGAAATATCTCCAACAGAAGCTCCTTCTTTTTGCACCTGTTTGACTTTAGAATTCATAAAGACCGTGCACCGAGAACCTAAATCAACAGGGGCACGAGAACTTAATGCCAACTGAGAAAATTCCTCCACATCATAACGCAAGGATTTAGCAAAAGTTTCAATGAATGAGCCGCACCCGGAAGAACAAGCTTCATTTAGCTGAATAGACGTCAAAACGCCGTCTCTTACTTTCATTGCCTTCATATCTTGCCCACCAATATCCAGTATAAAATCCACGCCTGGGTAAAAGCGGTTGGCAGCTTTATAATGTGCGATCGTTTCCACTTCACCAATGTCCAACTTCAACGCATTTTTGATTAAATGTTCACCATAGCCGGTCACCGCAACTTTTCCGATAAATACATCGTCAGGCATCTGCTGATATAACTCTTGCAAGACCGCCATGGTCGTTTCCAACGGCTGTCCTTCATTATTGCCGTAATGCTGAAATAAAATAGCACCATCTTCATCAATCGCAACAACTTTTGTTGTTGTGGAACCCGCATCAATACCAAGAAAAATTGCTCCCGAATGAGCTTCTAGACTGCCCATTTCCGCTGAAGCTTGACTGTGACGCTGCCGGAATTCTGCCAGTTCTTGCTCGGAATGAAACAACGGCTCTAACGTGTCTTCTGACACCATGATGTTTCCTTCGTCGCTATCAATTCTTTCAAGAAGTGTCTCGATTGTAAAACAATTTTCATGTTCCTGACTGTCGAGAGCTGCTCCCATAGCTACAAATAACTGAGAATTTTCCGGAAAAATAACATCCTCTTCTTTAATGTCCAAGGTTTCGATAAATCGTCGGCGAAGTTCGCTCATGAAAAATAATGGTCCCCCCAAAAAGGCGATTTTCCCGCGTATTTTTCTTCCCGATGCTAGACCGGCAATCGTCTGATTCACAACAGCTTGAAAAATACTAGCCGCAATATCTGCCTGAGCCGCTCCTTCATTGATTAAAGGCTGAATATCTGTTTTGGCAAATACTCCGCACCGCGAAGCAATCGGATAAATGTTCTGATAATTTTTAGCTAATTCATTAATACCGTTTGCGTCCGTTTGCAGCAACACGGCCATCTGATCGATAAAAGCCCCTGTGCCTCCTGCACAACTTCCGTTCATCCGCTGTTCTAAAGCACCGTCAAAAAAAGTAATCTTGGCATCTTCTCCGCCCAGCTCAATAGCAACATCTGTTTCAGGAATCAATTTTTCAACTGTTTTTGTACAAGCAATAACTTCCTGTACAAAATCGATCTGCAAGAGTTCTGCTAGCCCCATGCCCCCTGAGCCTGTGATGGAAACAGAAAGTTCCTGATTCCCTAAAATATCTTTCGCTTCATTTAGAATTTTTTCCATTGCTTGTTTCACATCTGAATAGTGCCGCTCATATTTTGAAAACAATAGGTTCAAGTTATCATCCGTCACAACTAGCTTCACAGTGGTTGATCCTACATCTATACCCGCTCGTAACACAAAAGCACCTCAACTTGTTTCTAATTTCACTACATAAACAACAATCTGTTGATTATGTGACAAAGTGTTTGATATAATCATTTTATACCATGTGAATTATTTTTCAACAAACAATATGCATCGAAATGTGGGTTAACCAACAATACGAACATCTTTGTTGCTTATCCACTAAAAAAGGAGAATTTGTTATGAAGAAAAAAACTGACTTGCGGGTTATTAGAACAAAAAAAATGATTATTGAAGCGTTTGTCGCTTTAAGCAAGACAAAAGAATATGAAGAAATCACGATTCAGGAAATTGCTGATGCCGCAATGATTAATCGTGCGACTTTTTATGCCCACTTTAAAGATAAACAGGATTTGTATGATCAAATCCTTGAAGTATCCATTAAAGCATTTGCCGAAATCTTAGATACGGAGAAGTTGTTGTCGGGAAAAACAGTAAAATTAAAAAAAATGGAACGGATGCTGACAAAAATTTTTCAAGTTATTCAAGAAAACAAGCCGTTTTTTTCTTCCATTTCCGATGGAAGAGCGACTATTCAATTCCGTCAAAAATTAATCGAACTTTTATACGATAAGTACGAAGAAATATTCAAAAATCTTAAAATCACAGAAAATGACATAGAAGTGCCAATAGACTTTATTGTCCAGTATATGACGTCTATTTTTTTAGGGACGGTCCACTGGCTAGTGAACTATGAAAATAATTTTAATCCCGATCACATGGCTCGCCTCGTCATCAAGCTGGTGGGAAATGGCCACCTGACAGTGCTGGGAATAGAAATAGATCGGGACTGACCCAAGGAGTAAATCTTCTTAGTTTTCATGAATGAATATGATTCAAATAAAAATTTATTTTTTATCTTTCATTTGTCAAATTAAGTTAGAATAAATTGCGTCTTGTACATAACTCAAAAAGACTTCAATAGGTGTACGATATTTCAATGATTTTCTGGGAATATGATTTCTGTGACTACTCACAGAGGAAATA
>NZ_NGKA01000049.1 GCF_003987645.1 Vagococcus elongatus | reverse complement strand
CCTGGATAATTCATACTTATTTGAAAAAACAAGATAAACACTTTTGTGACGGTGTTTATCTTGTTTTATTTTAACACCCTTTGGGTGTACAAAAAGAGCCCCAATCTGTTATGGTTAAAGCGCCTAAACCTAACCAGAGAAAGGGGTTCTCTCAATGCTTACATTACTGGAAAAACAACTTAATTTCAACCCAAAAATTACGATGAACAATACTGGAGGAAATTTATCCACCGATACCGGGCTAGTATTGGTCAAAGAATTTATGACAAAGATTGATTTTACTCGTCAAGCTCAACAGTTGCTTCATTTTGAAGACCAACGTAAATATATCCATCATGATAATATTTCTTTGCTAGAACAGCTCTTACTTCAGATCATTGCAGGCTATTCCGCAGATTCCTCTGCTAATTTTTTACAGAAGGATCCCATCTTTCAACTAATATTAGAAAAAGAAGCAACAGCTTCGCCTGCATCACTTTCACGTTTTTGGAAACGAATTAGTCAAACAACCTTGAGCGACTTCCAGAAATTAAATCAAACGTTGATTGATCAAGCGCGCTTGAATCGACATTTAACCGAGCTGATCATTGATTTAGATTCTACTCATTCCGACACATTTGGCCATCAAGAAGCGGCAAATTATAATGGTCATTATGGTACGATGGGTTACCATCCTTTGGTAGCATTTGATGGTTTAACCGGTGATTTTTTGAAGGCAGAACTGCGTTCTGGCAGTGTGTATACTTCTAATGGCGTGCGTCAATTTTTAGCTCCTCTTTTAGAACACTACAACCAACTGGTGCCTAATACGTATATTCTAGTGCGTGGAGATAGTGGCTTCGCCACGCCTGAATTATATGAGCTATGTGAGACGTCACATGCTTATTATGTTGTTCGTTTAAAAGCCAATAGAAATCTTGGGCAACTCGCAGAAGAATTCATCAGAATTGATGACGATCACGCTTGGGAGCGACGTGAAGTCCATTATTATTCAACAATGTATCAAGCTAAAAGTTGGTCCAGAGAACGTCGAGTTTGTATCAAATCTACTCGTGAAGCGGGAGAACTATTATTTCGTCATGAATTTGTTTTAACCAACTTGACCCATAACATATCCGCTAAACAAGTTTTTAACATTTATCAAAAACGAGGAGCTATGGAGAACTTCATCAAAGAAGCAAAAAATGGGTTTTATTTCGATAAAACGGACAGCTCTAGCTTTACAGAAAACTATGCTCGTATGATGGTCAGTGTTTTGGCTTACAACCTTGTGAATTTTATGAAAAATACTTGTCTTCCGGAAAAGGAAAGGACGTGTTTAGTGGACACCTTGCGTCTCAAGCTCTTTAAAGTAGCGGGGAAAGTGACACATAGCGCCCGAAGGTGGCTGGTGAAAACCAGCACTTCCCACGTTTATCAAGACATGTTTTACAAGCTATCGGAAAAAATTCACCAACTTTGTTGGTGAAGTCAGACCAGTCAAAATTAAAAAAACATATTCCACCAAGGGATAAGTTTGTCCAAAATACTGTTCTCCAATATTGAGAATCCAGCTTCCTTAAATTTTTATCAGATTTTATCCTACTAAGTTGAAAAATAATTTTTTCTTCCACTTTTCACCACAAGAAGTGGAAGAAAAACTTTTAAAGGTTGAAGTATGAAAAATTCAGG
>NZ_NGKA01000048.1 GCF_003987645.1 Vagococcus elongatus | reverse complement strand
TGTTGAAGTCAAAGGGGCACCAGCTGCGGGCGAGTTTAAACCAGAAAGTCAAACCGTCACCTATGTCTATCAACAACAAGGTACCGTCACTGTCCGCTATGTGGACACGGACGATAAAGAGCTTGCAGAACCGATCACTTTGACCGGTGGTGTGAACGAACCGTATCAAACTGAACCAGAAGAAATTTCCGGGTATAAATTTGTTGAAGTCAAAGGGGCACCAGCTACAGGCGAGTTTAAACCAGAAAGTCAAACGGTCACCTATGTCTATCAACAACAAGGTACTGTCACTGTCCGTTATGTGGACACGGAAGACAAAGAGCTTGCTAAACCGATCACTTTGACCGGGGGTGTGAACGAACCATATCAAACTGAACCGGAAGAAATCTCCGGGTATAAATTTGTTGAAGTCAAAGGGGCACCAGCTGCAGGCGAGTTTAAAGCAGAAAGTCAGACCGTCACCTATGTCTATCAACAACAAGGTACTGTCACTGTCCGTTATGTGGACACGGAAGACAAAGAGCTTGCTAAACCGATCACTTTGACCGGTGGTGTGAACGAACCGTATCAAACTGAACCAAAAGAAATTTCCGGGTATAAATTTGTTGAAGTCAAAGGGGCACCAGCTGCAGGCGAGTTTAAAGCAGAAAGTCAAACCGTCACCTATGTCTATCAACAACAAGGTACTGTCACTGTCCGTTATGTGGACACGGAAGACAAAGAGCTTGCTAAACCGATCACTTTGACCGGTGGTGTGAACGAACCGTATCAAACTGAACCAAAAGAAATTTCCGGGTATAAATTTGTTGAAGTCAAAGGGGCGCCAGCTACAGGCGAGTTTAAACCAGAAAGTCAAACGGTCACCTATGTCTATCAACAACAAGGTACCGTCACTGTCCGTTATGTGGACATGGACGATAAAGAGCTTGCTAAACCGATTACTTTGACCGGTGGTGTGAACGAACCTTATGACACAGCACAAAAAGAATTCTCTGGGTATAAATTTGTTGAAGTCAAAGGGGGGGGCACCAGCCACAGGCGAGTTTAAACCAGAGAATCAAACGGTCACCTATGTCTATCAACAACAAGGTACCGTCACTGTCCGTTATGTGGACATGGACGACAAAGAGCTTGCAAAACCAGTCACTTTGACCGGGGGTGTGAACGAACCATATCAAACTGAACCAGAAGAAATCTCCGGGTATAAATTTGTTGAAGTCAAAGGGGCACCAGCTGCTGGGAAATTTAAAGCAGAGAGTCAAACCGTCACCTATGTCTATCAACAACAAGGTACCGTCACTGTACGTTATGTGGACATGGAAGACAAAGAGCTTGCTAAACCGATCACTTTGACCGGTGGTGTGAACGAACCGTATCAAACTGAACCAGAAGAAATCTCCGGGTATAAATTTGTTGAAGTCAAAGGGGCTCCCGCCTCTGGCGAGTTTAAAGCAGAGAGTCAAACCGTCACCTATGTCTATCAACAACAAGGTACCGTCACTGTCCGTTATGTGGACATGGAAGACAAAGAGCTTGCTAAACCAGTCACTTTGACCGGGGGTGTGAACGAACCGTATCAAACTGAACCAGAAGAAATTTCCGGGTATAAATTTGTTGAAGTCAAAGGGGCACCGGCTGCAGGCGAGTTTAAAGCAGAGAGTCAAACCGTCACCTATGTCTATCAACAACAAGGTACCGTCACTGTCCGTTATGTGGACATGGAAGACAAAGAGCTTGCTAAACCAGTCACTTTGACCGGTGGTGTGAACGAACCGTATCAAACTGAACCAGAAGAAATTTCCGGGTATAAATTTGTTGAAGTCAAAGGAGCTCCCGTCTCTGGCGAGTTTAAAGCAGAGAGTCAAACCGTCACCTATGTCTATCAACAACAAGGTACTGTCACTGTCTGTTATGTGGACATGGAAGACAAAGAGCTTGCAAAACCAGTCACTTTGACCGGTGGTGTGAACGAACCTTATGACACAACACAAAAAGAATTCTCCGGATATAAATTTGTTGAAGTCAAAGGGGCACCGGCTGCAGGCGAGTTTAAAGCAGAGAGTCAAACCGTCACCTATGTCTATCAACAACAAGGTACTGTCACTGTCCGTTATGTGGACATGGACGACAAAGAGCTTGCTAAACCGATCACTTTGACAGGTAACGTGAACGAACCTTATGACACAACACAAAAAGAATTCTCTGGGTATAAATTTGTTGAAGTCAAAGGAGCTCCCGCCTCTGGCGAGTTTAAACCAGAAAATCAAACGGTCACCTATGTCTATCAACAACAAGGTACTGTCACTGTCCGTTATGTGGACACGGAAGA
>NZ_NGKA01000047.1 GCF_003987645.1 Vagococcus elongatus | reverse complement strand
GACAATCTCTTGACCGTGAGTAATTGATTTTTTAGATTGTTGACGTCCGTGTTTCATGATTCCACCTCTTTTATTCTTCTGTTTTTACTCCTCTTATTATGAGGGCAGCAGCAAAGAAAAGCAAAAATAATCTTATGATTGTTGACTCTCCAAAATATAACTGCTACCAGCGACACTTTTAAAACCTCCCACTAAAGTCCTGAAATTAGAAATTGAGCGGGAGAAGAGAATACTAAAAAACTAACGAAATAATGATTTCTAACTTTTAGTTATTTTTAAATCTTTTCATTTGTCAAATTAAGTTAGAATAAATTGCGTCTTGTACATAACTCAAAAAGACTTCAATAGGTGTTTGATAGTTTAATGATTTTCTGGGGATATGGTTTCTGTGACAACTCACAGAGGAAATGAATTCTTGACTGACACCCCTAAAATCTATTGATTTAGGTAAGCCATCACGCCTAAGCAGTCCATTTGCGTGCTCATTTAAAGCTCGTTGCGAGGGTTTCCCAGGATCTGAAAAAAAATATCAATATCCTGTTGGTTACTGACAGATTTCCAATTAGAAAATTCTTTGCCACAATCAAATGTGATGGATTTGAAGAAATGCTTTGGAAAGCGTCCAAACCAATGGTTTAGCGCTTCTTCAATATCTTTGGCTTTTCTTCCTTTTGGTTTCAAAGTAATGATCACTTTAGAAACACGTTCCACCAATGTGATGAACGCCCACAATAGTGTCGCCCTCAAGATGTCCAAATTCTTCTTTAAAATCAGGGTAGTGAGCGATCCTATCGTCAAGTGTGCGTTTAAACGTTTGTTTTCCTCTTGTTTCTTGATGGCCATTAGGTTTTCTTTTCCCTTTCAAAGGAAGTGTTTGAACATCAAATTCTCCGTGGGAGAATTTCCGATAAAGGGTTCTCATACTGCATGGAATTGTACGTTCTTGCCTGCCTATAATGACATCAGGTGTCCAATCCTGAGCCACTTTCTCTTTGATATACTGACGGTCAGAATCAGATAATTCGATTCTTTTTCTGCCGCATTTTTTCTTATTTTCTTTGTATCGATGCCAATAATCTATTGCGGAAAAACCTTGTTTAAAAAAATTGACCACTGTATAAATTGTTTGAATGGCTCGGCACATTCGCTTAGCAATAGTGACAGGTTTAATCTTTTGATGAAAATAAGATTCTATCATTGTGATTTCGTCTATGGTAAGATGTTTGTAGGTCATTTGTGGCTCACTCCTTGTTTTCTTTGGTCGGAAATACAATTTGAGTGTACCGCAAATGGCTATTTTTATTTTTCTAGCTTAATTTTACAATTCACGAATACTAAAAATAGTTTCGACGAAAGGTTTATAAAATAACGAGTGCATACGAATAACCTACACTCATCTTACAACAGCTAAACTCCCAATGATGGAACATTCGAAATGTCTAAAAAAACTATCTTTTGTCACAAATAATTTTTAGTTTAGCTCCTATAATATGATTACGGAATTTTTAATGTTCCTGTTTTACCAATTTAAGAACTACAAATAGAATTAGTCCAAAATGTTTTGATATATACCAATAGAAAACACGAAAAACTACCTATCGATCCGCTTTGTTGGTGGATAGGTAGTTGATTTATTTTTTTTATGACTGAAAATCCTGAGCCAATGCATTCATCTATTCAAGCACGGGCTTAACCAAAGTTAATCAAGTCTAAATTGCAAGATAGTCTTCACTAATTTAATCTCTAATCCGCTTTTCATTTCCTCATCAAACTGCATGTTTCCGATTATTCCTTCATCTGCAATAACAGATTTCTGGCATAAACGAATCATATAACTTTCATAATAGTGAATAATTGTTTGGATTGCCTCCACGTCTTGTTTGATGGCTAAAATGATTGTGGCATAAGATATGAGTTTCTGCTTAAACCTCCTCATAAGTTATCCCCTCCAAATATTCTTTGATCTGCTTCAACCCTTTTTGGCGATAGTAATAAACAGTACCACGTGCAACATTCAAATAGTCAGCTATCTCTGTATCGTTTATATCCTAGTAAAAGCCGATTACTTTAAGAATTAATATTTTAAATCAAAATTTTATTACCAAAACTATCTGTAAAATGCGTGTGGCCAATATCATCTATATCTAGACCAAAAGACAAGGATGGTGTTACTGGTCATCATTTATCAATGTACATATTAAAAAAATTATCAGCTACACATTTTCTAAACTTATTATTTGTCAAATTAAGCTAGACAAAACAGTTTCATCTACATAACTCAAGAATACTTCCAACGGTGTTTGATAGTTCAATGATTTTCTTGGAATGTGATTGCGTTTATTCGCTACACTGGAAAT
>NZ_NGKA01000046.1 GCF_003987645.1 Vagococcus elongatus | reverse complement strand
TGCCTCCATAATGAATAAAAGTGCAAGGGATT
The DNA here is from genome assembly GCF_003987645.1 of Vagococcus elongatus. Taxonomy (GTDB): domain Bacteria; phylum Bacillota; class Bacilli; order Lactobacillales; family Vagococcaceae; genus Vagococcus_A; species Vagococcus_A elongatus. Next base: position 2,352 of record NZ_NGKA01000046.1, on the reverse strand, counting down.
CGGCCACCTGCCGAGAAAAGTCCTGCACTTATTATACCAAAAAAATATAACAGATACTGTTAAATCAACGAAGATATAGTAATCAGCAGGCATTACTTAGTCTATCTCATCAGCGTTTCCTTGACTCGCTACCAGCAAGGCTTTTTAACTGATTCGAAAGAATGGGATGACCTATCTGAGGAAAACAGTCACATTGTCATGGGAGACCATGGGGAACTGGAAGCTATCGTGAATGAAATGGGTCTGGAAATGAATGAGGCGTTGGTCAAAGATTTGGTGTGTTCGATTTATTTTCTTAAGGAAGATCATATTCCTCAAGTGAGTCAACGGGTGATGAATGAACAGATGGACCTGTTCATTCAGCGATTTCAGAAATCTCTCTTTCTAGAAATGGATATAAACAGCCAAAAGTTGGCAAAAAAAATATTAATGCTTATTTTTATGCATCATCAAGCATACCCTTTCAAAGATCCCATCATTTTTGACAAGTTTCGCTTTAACGCAGTGGCCATCTCCAAAAATTATCCCAACTATGCCAGACTGCTTGAATACTCTTTAAAAATCATGGAAAAAGAGACCAATTTCCCTTGGTATTCTATTTATTTTACCGACATATTGTATTGGATCATGGTAAAGTGGCAGAATTTGCCGATCATTTTAGAAAACAAGAGAACTAAGGTCACTGTGCTTGTCTTGACCGACCACGGCAGTGATCACACCATCATGCTGGCAAGTCTTTTAGAGAAAAACTTCGGACAAAAAGCGCACGTCAAACCCTACACAAAACCAATTTTGAACTTACAGTCCCTGACCGAAGAATCCTTCGCAGACTGTGATCTTTTTGTGACGAATTTTATCTGCGACACACTGCCAAAACACAAGATGGTTGTGGTCAACACATTCCCTACTGATCAAGACTGGGGGAAAATCAGGGTCGCAATCAATGAACGCAATCGGGGACCAGAAAATATCGTTACTAATATTGACGACCTCTTTCTTAATTTAGAAAGGCAAGAGATATCATGAAATATTCACTACTCATCAGCGCTGTAATCAATAACTTGGCCATCATGACCAGTTCCTTCTTGCTGGGTTATTTTTTCACTGTGCGCAGCATGATAAAAAATACCAATACGCCAGCTTCCCCTATGGAAAGTTATCGATTAAACAAAACACAAGAAACGATTATCGGCATCAGCTACGGCCTATTCAGTTTCTTGTTGTCCCTTAATACGATTCAGCTTGATACTTGGCACCGGATTGATGCCCGCTATATTTTCATCTATCTGGTGGTCTTTTATGTCTCGTTTTATTCTGGATGCATTTCTTCCATTGTCTTAATACTTGCCAAATCTTGGCAATATTATTTGACAGGCATCTCCCTTTTTTCAATCGAATTTTTCAATAATATCATTTTTACGCTGATTGTACTTCTAATTTCCTATTTCTTTTCAAAGAAAAAAGAACACATCTGGAAGAAACTCTTTTGCTTTTTGCTTTTATTTTTTGTTTTCCGGACGCTGCTGCTTAGAATGTATCTCCCTGACTTGTTTGAACGCAATGTTGGTTGGCAGCTCTTATTCTATTACGCCATTATGAGTTTGTTATTGATTACAACTGTCTATTTCATTGAAATGTCATTAAAAACTATCGTGTCCATCAATGTTTTTCAAATCACGTCTATGAAAGATCCCTTGACGAAATTATTCAACCGGCAAGCATTAGACACTTACATTGAATTTTTATCTTTGAACCGAAAAATACCAGACAACACAACTATTTCTATTACTACCATAGATTTAGACTCATTCAAAAAAATCAATGATCAATTTGGACATTCTGCTGGCGATGCAGCACTGTACCATTTTTCCAAACTATTAAAAAGTGATGTTTTTCATTCCAGTCATATTTATCGCCTTGGCGGTGATGAGTTTTTGATTATCCATCATTACTCACCGGAACAAGTAGAGTGGGAGTTAAAAAATCTTTTGACCCTCGTTCAAAATACTCCTTTTCACTATGAAAATCATACTCTTCCTATCAGATTGTCTATCGGAACGATTCATACACGGATGAGCAAGGACTTTAAACTAGCCGAAGCTATCAAACAATCCGATACAGCACTTTACCAAGCAAAAAAGCAGTATGAAAATTCTTTAGTGAGCTATCATAAATAAAAACTAAGAGGCTGACCCATAAGTCCTCATTCACGACAAAAAAGGAACGAAATCTTTTTATGATTTTGTTCCTTTTTTTAGCGATAAAAATAGCACTTCCTTGTATAATTAAAGTACCAACCATAACCAAAAGGGAGTGCTATCTATGTACAAAGATTATAACATGAATCAGGTC
>NZ_NGKA01000045.1 GCF_003987645.1 Vagococcus elongatus | reverse complement strand
AAATTTCGTTCATTGAAAACTGGATAAGAAACACATTCAAAGAAACAAACCGAGAACACCGCGTTGAAAAGAGTTTTAAAACAACGTTCAAACGCTAAGAAAGAGGATTGACGGAACTGGTGATCGCTCATCAGCGGAAGTCAAAAGCCTAACCCTTTGGGTTAGCAATAAGGTTAAGTGAACAAGGGCACACGGTGGATGCCTTGGCACTAGAAGTCGATGAAGGACGGGACTAACTCCGATAAGCTTTGGGGAGCTGTACGTAAGCTATGAGCCAGAGATTTCCGAATGGGGCAACCCAGCATCTTTGATTGGATGCTACTTATGACTGAATACATAGGTCATAAGAGATAGACGCAGAGAACTGAAACATCTAAGTACCTGCAGGAAGAGAAAGAAAAATCGATTTCCTAAGTAGCGGCGAGCGAAACGGAAAGAGCCCAAACCAGAAAGCTTGCTTTCTGGGGTTGTAGGACTCAAACATGGTAGTGTTGGCTGATAGCTGAATCGACCTGGAAAGGTCAGCCAAAGGGGGTAAAAGCCCCGTAAGCGAAATCAGTCACACACCTATGAGGATCCTGAGTACGGCGGAACACGTGAAATTCCGTCGGAATCCGGGAGGACCATCTCCCAAGGCTAAATACTCTCTAGTGACCGATAGTGAACCAGTACCGTGAGGGAAAGGTGAAAAGCACCCCGGGAGGGGAGTGAAAGAGATCCTGAAACCGTGTGTCTACAACAAGTTAGAGCCCGTTAATGGGTGATAGCGTGCCTTTTGTAGAATGAACCGGCGAGTTACGATGGCGTGCGAGGTTAAGCTGAAGAAGCGGAGCCGTAGCGAAAGCGAGTCTGAATAGGGCGCATGAGTACGTCGTCGTAGACCCGAAACCATGTGATCTACCCATGTCCAGGTTGAAGGTGCGGTAAAACGCACTGGAGGACCGAACCCACGTACGTTGAAAAGTGCGGGGATGAGGTGTGGGTAGCGGAGAAATTCCAAACGAACTTGGAGATAGCTGGTTCTCTCCGAAATAGCTTTAGGGCTAGCCTCGGACGAAAGAATGATGGAGGTAGAGCACTGTTTGGACTAGGGGCCCATCCCGGGTTACCGAATTCAGATAAACTCCGAATGCCATTCATTCATGTCCGGGAGTCAGACTGTGAGTGATAAGATCCATAGTCGAAAGGGAAACAGCCCAGACCACCAGCTAAGGTCCCAAAATGTATGTTAAGTGGAAAAGGATGTGGGGTTGCACAAACAACTAGGATGTTGGCTTAGAAGCAGCCACCATTTAAAGAGTGCGTAATAGCTCACTAGTCGAGTGACCCTGCGCCGAAAATTTACCGGGGCTAAACATACTACCGAAGCTGTGGAATGCACTTAGGTGCATTGGTAGGAGAGCGTTCTAAGGGCGTTGAAGGCCGATCGTGAGGACGGCTGGAGCGCTTAGAAGTGAGAATGCCGGTATGAGTAGCGAAAGACAGGTGAGAATCCTGTCCACCGTAAGACTAAGGTTTCCTGGGGAAGGCTCGTCCTCCCAGGGTTAGTCGGGACCTAAGCCGAGGCCGACAGGCGTAGGCGATGGGTAACAGGTTGATATTCCTGTACCAGTGTTAATTGTTTGAGCGAAGGAGTGACGCAGGAGGTTAAGAGAACCAGACGATTGGAAGAGTCTGGCCAAGCAGTGAGTCTGCCGATGAGTAAAATGCTTATGGGCGTAAGGACAAGCTGTGATGGGGAGGGAAGTTAAGTACCGAAGTCTCTGACATCACACTGCCAAGAAAACCTTCTAGTGAGATTAACACTGCCCGTACCGCAAACCGACACAGGTAGTCGAGGAGAGCATCCTAAGGTGAGCGAGCGAACTCTCGTTAAGGAACTCGGCAAAATGACCCCGTAACTTCGGGAGAAGGGGTGCTGACCGCAAGGTCAGCCGCAGTGAATAGGCCCAAGCGACTGTTTATCAAAAACACAGGTCTCTGCAAAATCGAAAGATGACGTATAGGGGCTGACGCCTGCCCGGTGCTGGAAGGTTAAGAGGATGGGTTAGCGCAAGCGAAGCTCAGAATTGAAGCCCCAGTAAACGGCGGCCGTAACTATAACGGTCCTAAGGTAGCGAAATTCCTTGTCGGGTAAGTTCCGACCCGCACGAAAGGCGTAACGATTTGGGCACTGTCTCAACGAGAGACTCGGTGAAATTTTAGTACCTGTGAAGATGCAGGTTACCCGCGACAGGACGGAAAGACCCCATGGAGCTTTACTGTAATTTGATTTTGAGTGTTTGTGACACATGTACAGGATAGGTAGGAGCCGAGGAGACCGGTACGCAAGTATCGGAAGAGGCGCTGGTGGGATACTACCCTTGTGTTATGACCATTCTAACCCGCAGCACTGATCGTGCTGGGAGACATAGTCAGATGGGCAGTTTGACTGGGGCGGTCGCCTCCTAAAAGGTAACGGAGGCGCCCAAAGGTTCCCTCAGAATGGTTGGAAATCATTCGTAGAGTGCAAAGGCAGAAGGGAGCTTGACTGCGAGAGATACATCTCGAGCAGGGACGAAAGTCGGGCTTAGTGATCCGGTGGTTCCGCATGGAAGGGCCATCGCTCAACGGATAAAAGCTACCCTGGGGATAACAGGCTTATCTCCCCCAAGAGTCCACATCGACGGGGAGGTTTGGCACCTCGATGTCGGCTCGTCGCATCCTGGGGCTGTAGTCGGTCCCAAGGGTTGGGCTGTTCGCCCATTAAAGCGGCACGCGAGCTGGGTTCAGAACGTCGTGAGACAGTTCGGTCCCTATCCGTCGCGGGCGTAGGAAATTTGAGAGGAGCTGTCCTTAGTACGAGAGGACCGGGATGGACACACCGCTGGTGTACCAGTTGTTCCGCCAGGAGCATCGCTGGGTAGCTACGTGTGGACGGGATAAACGCTGAAAGCATCTAAGCGTGAAGCCCCCCTCAAGATGAGATTTCCCATTTCTT
>NZ_NGKA01000044.1 GCF_003987645.1 Vagococcus elongatus | reverse complement strand
TCTTAAAAAACCAATTAAATTCTTTGAAACTTTTTTATATTTCATCAACCGAGCAAAACCTTTTGTCATTTCCTTCAACGTTTTGTCGAGTTCTTCTCCATCAAAAACATTTTTAACAGTCAGCGTTAAAAATAAGAATCGTGCTTTAGGTTCTTGCTTTATAGCTTCTGAAAGTATTTCAGCATTTTGGTATGAGAATTTCATTGATCTCCTCCAAGCACAAAGTGGACATAACTTTGATTTGCAAAACCAAACTTGGTGCAATCTTAAATACCCATCATCTGTCATTTTAAATGACATTTCATCAGCACAACCATGAACATTATTTGCCTTTTTGAAATGTAAAATTTTTAATATTTCTGCGTAATAACGGTTCTTAATCTTTTTACCACGCCAATCAAACTCTTTTCCGTTCCTGCGAATATCTCTGAAAACTTCGACAGACTCAACTCTCAAATCTTGATTATTTGAGTCACATACGGTATCATCATCAATAGAAAACAATAGAAAAAACCCCCTGTGATATATTCTTTAAACTCGACACTTAAAGTATAATTCACAGGTTTTTTTATTGCAAATTTTTTTGTATACCAAATAATTAACCTTAAAAAACATTAAAAACACTGATATATCAACGTTTACACGTAATATATCTATTGGAATTAAAATATCGTTATTTCTTTATTTATCAAGATAAGAAGAAACCGCCAAAAACGGCGGTTTAATAGGCTTTTCAAGCCTATTAAAAAACCTAAACCCATTAAACCAAAAAAACGCGATTTTGAGAAATATATTCTTAAAATTAAAAGAAATAAAAAGACCTTGGAGGGCTCGCCACCCTCCAAACCACCCAGTCGCCTCCTGTCACCCAGTTGAAGAGACCTAAACACACTTAAAGCAGTCAAGGAGCGGGTAGTATTTTTTGAGAAGATCACTCAAAAAATCTCCACCCTCAAGTCCTTGACTGCTTTATTTTTGGCGTTCGACTTGTCGTGCCGATAGTCAGACCAGTTGAAAAACTTAGCTTTTGACTATCGCACCGTCTATTGTAACGCCAAAAAACGCTAGCGGCTCATTCCTCCGTTTCGTTTGCGCTCCATCATCTGCTCTTTATACTCTATACGGCTAATTTCGGGCTTAGGAACGTCCTCAGACACTTTACGGGCAATTACACTCATAAAGTTCTTTATCGCCTTAGAATCGCCTATACTGCGTTTTAGGGTGTCTCTGACAGTGTGATAAATACTTTTGATCTCTTGTTTGAGTGTTTGCACTTGTGCTTTTAGTGATATATTTTCTTCCAGCAACTCATTATAATCTCTAACATTTGAGTTAAATCTCTCAACAAGATCGTTGTATTTATTTTTGACTACTTCATTTTTTTTGCGTAATTCTCTATTTTCTTTGGCAAGATCGGTTGTTAAATATTTCTCCATTTGTGCTTTTAACTGCTGATTTTGTTGAGCACTTTTCCTTAACTTCAGAAATTCTTCTTCTGGTAAAACAATATTCCCTGTTTTTACTTCCTTCTTTTCTGTCAACGGTACACCTAGAAGCTTTTTACCAGTAGGCTTATCAATAGTTTTCATCTCATATTTTGCATTAATTGATTTTAAAGAAATCTTTTTAGGTTTCTCATTTGTCAGATTAACTAACTCATTTTTCTTTTGGGATAAATCTTTTTCAAGTGTTTTAATTTCTCGTTCCAAGTCTTTTTTTATTTTATACTCGTTCACGTCCTTAAAATCGTTCGTGCCGACAAGTTTCCTTTCGTGCCCTCTTTCCAACAGCAGTTCTTCCAAAATGGCAACTTCTTTATCACGCCAGTCTTCAAACGGACGCTGTTTGTCTAACGTCTCATCTTGCTGTTTAATCGCTCGGTCGAAGGAAACCTGCTTTTCTAAACCACGTTTATAACCGCTGGCAACAGGAACAAAGTTGACATGCAAATGTGGCGTAGCTTCATCGTTGTGAATCACCGCATTGTACACTTTCAAATTTGGATTCCGTTCTTGGAAATTTTCAAACCACTTTTCCAAAAATCCGGAGTCAATTTCAGTGTCATCTTTGTCGCCAACTTGGACAATAATTTCTTGTTGAAGGGCAGTTTTTTTTCCGTTTTTTATATGGTCATAATAGCTATCAATTTTTCGGTCATTTCGTTTTTGTTTGTCGTTATATTTTTGCAACGATTCAGAAAATTCTCGCTCGTATAATTCTTTCAAATCATCTTGAACGAGATAAATATTTTCATCGGATCGGTCAAAATTTATGTGCGAGTTTTGCTCTTTTTGTTTGTCAGTAAATTCTCGGTTGTTGTGTTTTATGTTTGTCATATTTGTAGCTTTCTTCAAGGAAACTGAATACTGCATTTTACGCACCACCTTTGATTGCTAGTCTAAATAAAGTTTGTTACTTTGTCAAAGTAACCTTTTCTGTATTGTGACATTACGCTACGCTCCACATCACAATGAAAAGGGTCTGCCGACAGCTAAAACCAAGTTCAAAAGCGTTCGTCAATCTTCGATTTCCGAGCAAAATATTTTCGCTGGACTTTGTCCTTTCTGCTCAAATAATTTTGGTTTGAGATTTTGCTCCCCTATCAAATTGGGGGGGGCGCAAACCTCAAAATAAAAAAAGACGAGCGAGTTACCGCTCATCTTTTTATGAAATAATTTTTGCGAGTATCGTTCCACTTCGCATAAATTATTTGTGCAGATTCGGAAACTTTTTCCTCCTCATCTGCACCAACAATTCTCAAATCTCCTTCCTCGACATCTTCGAGGTGGAGTTTTTTTCGAATCTCTTTGAACAATCCGCCATATCCAATTTGGCGTTTTCTGTTCAAACCTTTTTCGAGTTCATCAACAACTAAAGTATCTCTATCAAAATTATTTGATAAATAATCAGAATCTTTAACAGGATATTTTGAAGTCTCCAAAACAGCAGACTTTACATCATTTTTATTACCAGTTTTCCCTCTAACTGCTTTCACGTTAACAATAGGAATGTACTCTAACTTCATAGATTTTTTCCAAAGTTCAGTCCATTCATCTTGATTTATGTAATTATTTTCTCCCTTAAAATAAGTTGACTTAACCATCAACAAGACATGAAAATGCGGGTGAAATGAATTATCAATATCGTTTACTGTTACTTCAGTAGCTCTTAAAAAACCAATTAAATTCTTTGAAACTTTTTTATATTTCATCAACCGAGCAAAACCTTTTGTCATTTCCTTCAACGTTTTGTCGAGTTCTTCTCCATCAAAAACATTTTTAACAGTCAGCGTT
>NZ_NGKA01000043.1 GCF_003987645.1 Vagococcus elongatus | reverse complement strand
CGAAAAGAAGGCACTCTCTTCGGGTTTTCGGTCTGTACTGAAATCAAGGTATTATTGGGAATCCCAGCTTAAATCATAGATACCGTAAGGGATTTTATTCTTTATTTAAAACTTTGCAACAGAACCAATTACTTGATAATCTAGTTCTAACATCTTATAAAGAACATGAAGCATTAGCTAAAAAAGTCAGTTCTTATCATTTAGAAATTAGAAATCAAATTATAAGGATATCAAATACTATTGAATATAATACTAAAAATAAGAATTTAGGTGATACAACATGGAAAAAACAAAATTCGAATTCAGAAAAACTGTCTTGGAGAACATTAATTTCTCAGCCATAAATATTGATGAAGAAGTTGAAGTAGAGCAAACATTTGGAATATCTGTAAATGATAAAGATTATAGTAAAGTTAATTTAAAGATAGAAACAGAATTAAAATCTTCGAATTCTGAAATTATATTTTTATCAGTTTCTTATTTAGGCTTGTTTGACACGGATAATGAAAAACCAGAATTGAGCATAACTGAAATTGAAAAACCAGAATTACTATTAAACAAAATATTACCTGATATGAGTTCTTTAATTGCAGATATAACAAATCGTTGTTTTGGTAATCCTTTAGAATTGCCTAAAAAATTACCAGATAATATTAGTTTTAAAAATATTGAATAGAGTAAGTGATAATATGTGCCCACATAAATTGGATTTACTTTTTGAATGCCATATTGAATGCTATTCATATTAAAACTAATAACAATTAATGATATTTGATAGAAGTAAGTTAGCAGTTTATACTCTAATTTGCTTCTTTTTTATATCTGAAAATAGGGTTATTTAGCCAAGTTTTGGCAAGGAATTATCAACTTATAGAATTTAATTTAAACGTCTTAAAATCGTCCTATGTGCATCCAGTGAATGGTTAATTATTGTTCCCTTGATTCTACTTCTTCTTTCCACTCTTACGTGTTTTGTCTTCTAACACGCCATACTGTACATCAAATTTTCTTCTTTCATCTACTGTCATAGATTCCAAGACGTTATTGATAAGTAGTTCTAACGTTTCTTTTTGTGTATCACCATAGCCTATAAGAGATAAAGCATTTATTTGGTCACGAATACGTGTATCAATTTTTAAAGTTGTAGGTTTTGGAATATATTCAGGTTCTGGAACAACAGTTTCCTTTACTACTTCTTTTTTAGCTTCAACAGTTTTTTCAAGTTGATCCATAGTAAAGGTTTGTTTTGGCTGAATATCAGGACCACGACTGATTAACTTCTTCTTTTTATTTTTATTAGATTGAACGAGTGCCATATCTATTCCTCCAATCTAGCTAAAAATTCATCTGTGACATTTTCGTACACTTCTCTCACCTTCTTGTCGTGCATATCTTCATCAGTAATACCTGTTAAATCATAGCGTTTTAAACGTTCCATATTGCGAATAGTCGTTTGGAATATGTTATCAGAACCAAAGATTTCATTCGCTGCTTCAAGAGTCGAAACGTCAACCGGTGCCCCATTTTTGAGTAATACTGGAAGTATACCTAAAACGTCTAGCGTAGGCGCATGGAATGTATCAATCACTTCTGATTGAATGTAACGCAGAAACGCTTCAGCACCTTGTAAGCTACGCTCATGTGTCTGCATAACGATTACACACCAATCAGACGCATATAAAGCCGAGTCAGTAATTAAAGAAATCGTAGGTGGAATATCTACTAAAATGTAATCATAATTGGCTTTAAGAGGCTCTAACAATTGCGCAAAATATTGAACACGTTCATTATAATCTGTCATTCTTTCCATAAATCGTGGATACAAACTAAAGTCAGCACTAGACGCTAAAAGGTCTAAATTGTCTTTTATTGTAATAATAGCGTTTGTTAAATCTTCCGATTGGATTGCTGCCATCATTGTTGTATTAAACACTGTCACTTCATCATCAATATAGTTTTTCGTCTTGATGAATAAGTTTGTAGCGTTCCCTTGTGGGTCCATATCAATAAGCAATGTGCGTAGGCCTCTGTCAGAAAGTGTTTTTGCAATCATGGTGCTATTTGTCGTTTTCCCTGTACCGCCTTTAAAGTTACCGCATGTAATTACTTTAGCCATCTGTGTTCCTCCTATTGTTCTTTTCTTACATTATAAATGTTTTTGCTAAAGTATGCAAAAGAAAAAAGTTTAAATAAAACAAAACGGTATACAAGTATTAAAGTAGTCAAGTATGCAAGTATTTTAGTATTAAAGTAGTTAAGTATGCAAGTATGCTAAAGAATAAACTTACAATATCGGCGTTTTTAAAGGTATACAAGTATTAAAGTAGTCAAGTATGCAAAATAAAAAAGGTATGCAAGTATTTTTTCATACTTTCATACTTTCATACAATAATACCGTTTTATGAAACCTATTTAAATCGTTTGCAATCCTTGTTATAGTGTATTCAACAGCGTAATATCAACGTTTTATACAACTGAATATAAAAAAAGAGCCACAGCCGGCAAGCTGTGACACAAGATTCCTATTGACTGTATTCTATCACAGTCAGCTCTTTTTTAAAAGCGTAGAAGCCAAACTGCGAACCTTAATAGATGGTAACTAAATGGAAAGGTTAAGCATTCGCCGCTGCAATAAGGAATGCTGCAAGCTCACTATGAGAAGTTACTCTACTTATTCTCGAGCCCAAGACGTGAAGACGACGGTTAACGGTCTGGGTGGTAATCTGTTCCCAATAGGGAAGGTTGCTTAACTCGATACGCTTTAGGGCAGATTTTAAAGCGTGAGTTAAGTGTGTGACCAGCACTAACAAGTAGAGATATACGTTGGCTCCGGCTTCTCCCGATAGACCAAATAAATGTTAAACCCTAGCTTCAGTAGAAATCGAAAAATGATTTTTGCTGAAACTAGGGTTTAACTATGCCATTTTCCTAACAAGCAGCCCTCAACCCAAATTATTTGAGAACCGAGAAGAAGTCAAGCATAAACATAGCAAAATATGAAACATTTTAGTCAGTGTCGGACAAGTTGACATAATCTGCCATTATAACTAGTTAATTCAATTAAAATTGAATACTTATATTTTCAAAATTATGGATACCAGTCCCAAATTTTACTAAATCATTATCTTTCAAATAAGTTATTGCTTGTTTTACTTCCAGAAAAATAGAGGGCTCGATGCCTAATGTATTGTGTGAACCATAAACCATTTTAATGTTGGGTAAATTAGATATTCTTTCTAAGGACTCAACTAAGTCTTCAGGACTTGTAGATGGATAGAATGCATATATAGGAGTATCTAGATATAATAAATCTCCAGTAAATAAGTATCCATTAGACATATCCAAGATAGAAATGTGTCCAGGTGAATGTCCAGGAGTATGATATATTTTTAAATCTCTATTGCCTAAACAAATAATATCTTCATCTTTTAATAATCCAGTTGGTTTACCAGTAAAAGGGACATATGTTTTGGGATTAAACGTTCTAGGTGTAGGTATAGAAATATCTCTAGCTGTATTTTCTCTTATTTGTTCTAGAGATAGACCAGGTATTCCATCAGTTAACCAGGATTCTTCTAGTTCATGAACATAAATACTTGAATACTGATTATGTCCTCCAATATGGTCAGAATGCACATGGGTTGTAATAACATCAATAGGAAGTTTTGTTAATTTATTTGTAATTCTTTTTATATTATCAATTCCAAGACCTGTATCTATTAAAACAGCTTTATATTTCCCAATTAATAAAAAAGAATGAACTTTTTCCCAATGCCCTAGTTCACTTATTACGAAGGTATTTTCATCTATTTTTTGAATAGTAAACCAATCATCTTTAAACATATGTATTCTCCTAACAATTTTTATATAAGTATATATCTTAGGAATTTTAAAATCTAATAAAGAATTTTTTGATAATCTAAATTTTTTATAGAAAAATCATAAGTTGACATAATGTTAACTATAGCAAGTAGCATATAAAATAAGAGCTGCACGCCTAAACCTTGTGAAAAATAATTGGTATAGGTGGTAGCTCATTGGTATAGCAGTATTTAGTTAGTTTTATAGATTGTGAAATCTAATAAATAATTATTGCATATAGCGTTATTTTAGTTTAACTCTATATCAGTATTATGGTTGCGTATAAAGAAGTTTCCTTCATATCTTAGTTTAAGCTTTGCGTTAGGGTCAACTTGTCCAACAAGGTTACCTGTAACTGTAGCTTCTGGGTCTAAATCTCCAGAGTTCATAGTCTCTACTCCGTCTAAGAAAGTGAAACCGGCTGTTTCTGAATTACCATTAGCCACCAATGAATAGTCCAAAGGATTATACGATTGTCTTTCTCCAGTTTTATTGGTAATAGTTAAGTTAACAATGATAAACTGCTTGCCTTCATCTGGCGTGATAAATTCAGAACCATTAGAAAAATCAACACTGTTTACCTTTATTTGATAACCTTTTAGATCCACAGTATCTCCAACTCTAAAAATCTTCTCTTCTTCTTGTTCATTTTCTTTATTTGATACAGTCTTTGTTTTAACCTCTTCTTTTGTGTCTACTTTCTTAGCTTCATCTTTATCATCACCTAAAGCAGAACCAATTAAACCAAAAGCTAAAATTATAACAATAACGATAAACCACCAGCGTTTATAAAACGGTTTATGTTCCTTGTATACTTTTCCATCTTCTGTTTTAATCTTTTTAGCCATTTTCATTCCTCCTAATAAATTAATGTTAAGAGCGCAAGTTAATGCGCTCTATTTTTATTTAATTATATCATAACATCATTGTAACTTTTACTGCTTTACCGATAATCTTAGCCGGGTTTTGTTCGTTTACGATTATAGGCGCGTATTGACGATTGTCTGGCATTAATATCATTGTGTCATTCTGATATCTTACACGTTTTAATGTAGCTTCTGTGTCGCTGTTTAAAAGCACTGCAGCTATCTCATTGTTTTCCACTTCTTCTTGTTGTCTGATTAGCACCAGCGAACCAACAGGAATGGTAGGGGTCATGCTGTTACCTTTTGTTTCTAGATAGAATAGTTTTCCGCTTGGGAGTAGGTCAACTGCTTCTGTGATATAGCCATTAAAGTTTTCTTCAGCTAGAATAGGTAGTCCACATGTTATAGTGCCTATCATAGGAATTTTCCTCACTTTAGAAATTGGAGTGAGGTTTTTGGTTCTGTTGCAAAGTTTTAAATCTACTATCAAATAAGGTAGAATAATAGAAAAAGATAGCAGGAGGAATGACGATGAATCATTTTAAAGGAAAGCAATTTCAGCAGGATGTGATTATTGTAGCCGT
>NZ_NGKA01000042.1 GCF_003987645.1 Vagococcus elongatus | reverse complement strand
TTTTTTTCGCTTTGCGACTAAGCGTGTGGGTTGAATGGCATTAGCCCTTAATTATCGTCTTGCTTTTCCAACCAATAAGCAAACAGTTCAAGAACTGCCCCAACAATGATCGGTGCGATAATTAACGTTAGAAGTTTTTCAATCATGCAAGTTTCACCTCCAAACCTATAATAGCTTTGGTAGGCTAAGTGCCATTAATTAATATAGCATAATTTTTCTAACAATTTATACTATCTTTTATAACCACAACAAAAGTGGTAGCATGTTGTTATAGTTTGTTACAGGAGGTTTATAATGAAAAGTATTAAAGAAATGGCTGATACACTTAATGTTTCTAAAATGACTGTTTCAAGATACATTAAATCAATTGGTGCAACAGAGGCGGCTCAAGATGGACAAACATTACTGTACGATGATGCAGTTGTAACTCTTGTTATGAAAGGTTTATCTAAAGATAAAGACCAAAACACCGAAACAAATGATGTTGCAGTTGATTTTAAAGCTCAATATATTAAAAGCCTTGAAGATTCTAATCATTTTTTGCAAAAGGAAGTAGAAGATAAAAATAAACAATTGATGTCAAAAGATGAGCAGATTGATTCACTTCAAACAATTCTAAACCAGCAACAACAATTACTACTTTACGAGCAACAAAAAAACACAAAACTACTAGAAGAAAATATAGAAAATAAAAGATGGTGGCAGTGGTGGAAATAAAATAGCTTTTTATTCTTATCATTTGCTATTGATTTTAATTCTAGGGTTGTTAGGGTTCACCCTGACCGTCTGAAAGACGTTTTATTTATCAAACTAAGAGTTTTAACTAAATGAGCTTAAATAGCTCTTTTTTTTGCGTTTTAAGGCTATTAATTCATTTCTTTAGAGAAATGTTTTAGGTTTTAGCGAAGGAGCGTAAAGCGACTGCTGCAAGTTTAATGTGAGAGTGGTTTTCTCTCACTCCTTTTTTATATCCTTTTGTCTTACGCATAGATCAATTTAATAAAAAGAAGTGATTTTTAGGTGGGAAAAATAGAGTACCTCTTTTATAATCTCTTTTAAACCTCTTTTAAACCTCTTTTAGACACCAGTTGAGCCTTAGAGCCACAAGGGATACAAGATGTTTAAGGGGTGGTTTTGTCTGTTTATGGGGGTGGTTTTGTCTGTTTATGGGGGTGGTTTTGTCTGTTTATGGGGGTGGTTTTGTCTGTTTATGGGGTATTGACTTAGGAGTATCACTCCTTTATAGTTTGTTTATTAGATTAGGAGGCTTACTATGGCAAATGAATTAGTTAAATATCATACTGAATTAAATACAATTCCTTTAAGAAAATTTTCTCCAGTAGAAATGAATCTCTTTTTTTCAATAGTTTCACGTATGCGTGATAAAGGAGAGCAGACAGTTCGTTTTTCCTTTGATCAGTTAAAAGACTTAAGTGATTATAAAGCGACTGCTAACAGCCGTTTTATCGATGATATTTACAGTACTTATGAAAAAATTCTTTCGTTACGATTTGGTAATAGAAGTACCAACGGACTAAACAGAAGTATGTTTGTAATGTTTACTCAATTTGAGATTGTTGGCGATACTGATGAACCGTATGTTGATATAAAATTATTTGAAAAAGCCATACCTTTGTTAAATGGACTTGATGAATGGGTTCGATATTCTCTTAAACAGTTTAATGAATTACAAAGCAGTTATTCAAAAACTATGTTTCGATTATTAAAACAATTTAGAACTACAGGTTATGCTTATTTTTCTAAAGAAGATTTCAGTGAGCTATTAGATATACCTAAAAGTTATCGTGAAAGTGATATTAATAAAAATATTTTCAAACCAATTAAAGAAGAATTAACTCCACTTTTTAGAGGTCTTACTATTAAGAAAAAGTATGGAAAAGGTAGAGGAAAACCAGTTATCGGTTATCAATTTTCTTTTAAAGCTGAAGCAAAAAATGCTGATGATTTTTCTAAAGGAGAACGAGAAAATTTACGAATCAAAATGTTTAACATTGAACACAACGGAGAACTTTCTCAGGAAGAAAAATGGGTCGCAAAAGATAAAGTTTTAGGGTTAAAAATCGGAACTCATGAAGCAGATTATTACAGCCAGCAACAAAAAGAATCAGACAAAATAGAAGAAGAAAAATTAAGAAAAGATTTGCTTAAAGAACTACAAAATGGCTTTAAATAAAGAAAAAAAGGAATGTAACATTTGATGTATCATTCCTTTTTTCTATGTATCATTTAATACATCATTCACTTAAATCTATGTGTTTTCTACTTAATTCTATACATCGTTTGATACATCATTCGCTATTTTTATACATCATTTAATACATCATTTGCCACTTTTTTGAGAAAGGTTTTTAGGGGTTAGAAACACTGTAGGCACAGCCTACAGACGACTTGTGACTTAGAAAGTGGGCCCACTTTCTCTTATGCTCTTACGAATTAGTTTGTACTTATCTAGTTTTACTACTCTTAGCTTTTATCTTTTACATGAGCGTAGCGAATTTTAACCAACACGCTTGACGAAAAAAGAGAGAAGATTAGACATGAACTTCTCTCTTTTTTAGCACGATAGACACCAAAAAATTTTGGTGGGTATAAGTGCGCACTTAGCGATTATCGAATCAAATTTATTTGGTGCGTATAAGTGCGCACTTAGCGATTATCGAATCAAATTTATTTGGTGCGTATAAGTGCGCCCTCATAAAAAAATCGGGAGGAATTTCCATGACAGATAAGCAAGTGGAATCAAAAATTTATCAGATAGAATTACTCAATGAATTTTCTATGTCTGTTTATAATCGACTGCTACGACACGTCCATAAAAACAAGATTGATTTAACTCATCAAGAAAATTTTATCGCTCTGCTCTTTCGTCAGTTAGAAGAAATGCTAAGTCTTAACTTATTCAAAAAAGAATTAGAAGAGTTAGAAGAAATAAAACACTATTGGGTAAACATGAACTCTCTCACAAAAGAAATATGCGCTTCTGACGTTCAACCAGATTAAACTAATGGTATTCGTCATTAAGCGTCTTTCAGACGGTTAGGACAAGCCCTAACAACCCAAAAACAATCGAGAGAATCGACAAGCAAATACCAGGAGAAACGTTCTTCACTTTGAAGATCTTTCTCCTGGTATTTTTACTCGGTTTTAGGTGAAACCTAACAAGCTCCCTTTTGGGTCGTGTGCGCACACACCCGATGCTTGCCTTATTCCATTTAATAACATTTTCCACCCAAACACTTTTCAAAATTTCACTATCTCACGAAAAAAAGAAGCCCTATAAATCAGGCTTCTTTTTTAATTTTAAGGTAGACCTTTTCAGATTCACAATGTTGTCGTCTGAAACCGTTGGTAAGTCTACAGCTCGGTATAACATCCGATTATGTCTACCTATGAGTTAAATAACTATTTATTTAATTTTTTCAATTCTTCTTGTTCTATAAAGAAAGTTACTTCTCCTGTTTCCATATTAACGTTTGCTTTAACTTCTGGATTAGGATTTTTTAAGATTAGCTCCTTATTAAAAATTTTATTTTTTATTCGTAGGGGCGTTGTTGTTCCATAAGTCATTGTTTTAAAAATTTTAGTTGTCAATCTAATCTCCTCCTTAAGTAAGTCATCCAAAGTACATCCGAATAGAGCACTCATTTTTAATAAATTTGAAATATCAGGAAGAGTTTTATCACTTTCCCAACTTGAGATAGTTGGTCTAGATATGAGTAATTTTTCTGATAACTCTTCTTGTGTCCATCTTTTTTGAAGTCTTTTAGATTTGAGTGTTTTCCCAAATGCCATTCTCTATTCCTCCTGATTTAATCCTAGTAAATAAACCTACTTTATTCAGTTCGATTCTCTTTATATTTTACGATTGTTAAGTAATCTTTACAAAAAAACAGCTTATTATAATGCCACTTTATGTTAACTGATTTATTAAGTATTCTCCAAATTTTCTTATAACTACTATTTTTTTATTAAACATTCTTTTAATATTATAACAATCATATTTATTAAAATATAAAGAAAATAGGTGTTTGATATGGGACTATGGTACTTCATAATAATTTTTTTAGGAATTGCATTGCTTGTTGTCGGTTTAAGAAATAAAGACGTAACACGTTCAAACAAGATTGTTACTATGTCGTTAATTGTCGGAACTCTATTAGTTGGGTTAGGATTAATTTTATTTTTACCTGGTAGTTCTTCTGTATTGGAGCAACTACTTCAAATTAACTAGTTATAACATCAGATTATGTTAACTAACACGTTACATAACTAGTATTAAAAAATCTGTTTATTTGATATTATGAATTTATAGTAAATTATTATGGAGGAGTGTATTATGATTTTTAATAAAAAAAGAGGGTACCTATTGTTATCATTATTGGCCATAGCTACTCTAACAACCGCTTGTAGCGATAACTCTGGAGAATCAAAGAAAGACTCTACTAACGATAATGTTCATAAAGTCAAAGAATCATCTGAGCAAGTCGAAGAAACACAGGAGCCTCTAGATATACTTAATCAATTAGCTACTATGTCTCAGTCTACTGATGAATTATATGTTACTGGTGATTTAGCTATTGGAAGTGAGCAAGAAATAAAGCCTGGTATTTATGATTTGGAAATTACTGGTGGTTCAGGTAATATTTCAGGTGAACGTGCAAATGTACCTTTATTTATTAACTGGGTTGGTGGGGCAAAAGGTTCTGGAGATTATGCTTCAAAAATTCGAATCTTACTTTTTGAAGGCGATATTTTAAAATTCAGAAATATTTCTAAGATTAAATTAAATGCTGTTCCCGAAAAAGTAGAATCTTCTAATGAGTTAGGCGTTGGAGAATTCATAGTAGGTAGAGATATTCTTGCTGGTGATTATAAATTATCAACTAACGCTAAGCTTAATCCAGAATATGACAATTTAGGTTGGAGCACCAGAATATATAATGACTCAGACGGACAATCTAGAGAGCAACAGCTGACTGGATCAAATACAGATGTTGCCGTTAGTTTGAAAGATGGCGAGGTTATATCAATCAGTTATGACAATACAGATTACGGATCCTCTTCAGATGATGCTAGATTAATATTTACAAAGTTATAATTTCTTTATCTTTAAACTTGTAATAATGGCTTTTATGTTAACTCAAATAATAATGTTGCTGATCCCATAGTCGGGTCATGGATATTTTGATAGAAAAATAAAATCATGATATAATAAAAGTGCGAAAACGTTAGAAGTTTCGAGTGCAAGTTTCATAGCACAAAAGCCCCAACCATT
This sequence comes from Vagococcus elongatus, assembly GCF_003987645.1. Lineage (GTDB taxonomy): Bacteria > Bacillota > Bacilli > Lactobacillales > Vagococcaceae > Vagococcus_A > Vagococcus_A elongatus. The sequence continues at coordinate 143 of NZ_NGKA01000042.1, read as the reverse complement.
GCGAGTGGTTGGGGCTTTTTTTTCGCTTTGCGACTAAGCGTGTGGGTTGAATGGCATTAGCCCTTAATTATCGTCTTGCTTTTCCAACCAATAAGCAAACAGTTCAAGAACTGCCCCAACAATGATCGGTGCGATAATTAACG
>NZ_NGKA01000041.1 GCF_003987645.1 Vagococcus elongatus | reverse complement strand
TTAGGCGCTTTAACCATAACAGATTGGGGCTCTTTTTGTACACCCAAAGGGTGTTAAAATAAAACAAGATAAACACCGTCACAAAAGTGTTTATCTTGTTTTTTCAAATAAGTATGAATTATCCAGGCTTACTTAGTCAGTTAAAAACTACATTGCCTCAGAGTTTTACTCTGAGGTCTTTTTGTATGAAAGGAAAAGATGTAAATCAGTTAGCTGTCGGTGCTAAATTGAAAGTATTTTGGTATAATTAATGAAAAGTTTTTAATCTTTAAAACAGAATCTCCGATGTTGATTTGGATATTTTTATCTATTGAGGGGATATATTTTCAGATACAGGTGTGTGTGGTTTGATTTCTTTGGTTAAGATATTTACGTGTCGGAACACTGACACGATGTTTTTAAATTTTCAACTCACAGATTCTACTAAGTTGATATTTTGTGTATCTTACTTTTTTAAGGAGGGAAGAGTAGTAATGAATGCGATTGAAATACACCGTTTGACTAAAAAGTTCGGAAAACAAATCGCAGTAGATGGAATAGACCTGGAAGTAAAGCAGGGAGAGATTTTTGGCTTTATCGGACCCAATGGCGCTGGGAAATCAACTACGATCAAGATACTGTTGAATTTAATTTTTCCAACTGAAGGAAAAGCATTGATTTTCGGTCATGACTGCATCAAGGAATCTGTGGCAATAAAAAGATTCACTGGTTACGTTACAAGTGAAGTGAGATTGTATAATAAATTTACATCATTAGATATTTTTAACTATGTTTCTGAATTTCATGGCTTGAAAGATAGCAGAAAAGAAATCGAAGATTATGTTCAGTTGTTTGAAATAGATTTGAAAAAGAAGTTTTCTGAGCTTTCTTTTGGGAATAAAAAGAAAGTGGCTTTAGTTGCTGCTTTTTTGCCGAATCCTAAATTATTGATTCTTGATGAGCCGACAAATGGGCTTGATCCAAAAATTCAAGCACGTTTTTTTGAGGTATTGAAACATAAGCAAGAGGAGGGGATGACGACTTTTTTGTCCAGTCATGACTTGCATGAGGTTCAAAATCATTGTGAAAGAGTGGCGTTTATCAAGAACGGTGTTATCGCAGCAGTTGAAAATCTTCATGAGAAGAAAAGCTTTATAAAGAAGATTACTTTAACTGGGGAACAAATTCCTTTCGAAGAAATCATGAGAATCGGTGGTAAAATACTCGGTCAAGGTTCCAATCGTCTCGTTTTTACTTTTGATGGGGAATTTAGCAAGTTATTTCACCTGTTAGAAAATGTTTCCATACAAGATATTGATATTCGAGATGTTGATTTGGAGGAACGTTTCCTGTCTATGTATGAGTAGGGGGCTTATAATGATATGATAGTAAGTAAGATAGAGTGGCGTTTAAACAAAAAATCGTTGTTTATATGGATGACTGTCATGGGGTTGCTGATTGTGTTGTTCATGGCAATGTTTCCGAGCATGCAATCAAAGGGCATCAAAGAACTGCTTGACTCTCAATTGGATTCATTGCCCCAGAATATGCTGGTAGCCTTTAACCTTGATTCTAAATTGCGACTGACTAATCCTATTGGCTATTTTTCCTATGTCATGCAGTATTTATTTATCGGCTCGTGTATCTATAGTGCGATGCTTGGCAGTGCTTGTTTGATAAAAGAAGAATCTGAGGGGACTATTGAATTTTTACTAAGTCAGCCTGTGAGCAGGTCAAGCATTGCCTTACAAAAATTTTTGACAAACTTTGTAATTCTTTTGATTTTTTGGCTGGTATTAGCCGCAGCATCTTTAGGGTCAATTATTTTGTTTGATACGACTGAAATGGATTTTGGTGAAATATTTAAAGATGTTGGACTTGTTTTCAGTAAAGAATTTTTAATTCTTCTTTTTTTCTTATCCATGGGATTTTTGTTGTCCACTTTGATTAAAAGCAGCAGTCAATCGGTCAGTTTGTCTTTAGGTCTTGTTTTATTGCTTTACTTGTTGGGGATTTTGGGAGATTTGCAAGAAAAACTGTCTTTTTTAAAGGCAATCTCTCCTGTGAATCAGGGGATTCCCAACAATATTTTGGGCGGAAATGATTCTAATGCTTTTTGGCTGATTTTATCAGCTGGTGTTTTTCTCTGTATTGGCGGAGCATTGATAATTTATCAACAAAAAGATTTGAAAGTTTAAAAAATAATGCTAACTTTTTAGATGTTTGTGATAATGTGAAAAATGAAAGAAGGGTGTATGTGAGAAAAAAATTAGTAGTGATTTCCATTGATGCGCTGGGAGCAGCGGACCTTGCAGGGGATGTATCACATTTGCCAAATATCAAGAGTTTAATAGCTTCTGGCACCCATGTTGAAGAAGTGACTGGGATATACCCGACGGTGACTTATCCTTCTCATACGACGATTGTCACAGGTTGTTATCCGAAAACTCATGGTATTGTAAACAATGTTAAAAGGCAATCGAATAAGTTGTCTCCGGATTGGTATTGGTATGCAAAGGATATTCGCGTGCCCACACTTTTCGATGCCGCTCATGAAGAAGGGTTGAAAACTGCGGCATTTTTATGGCCTGTCACTGCCAGAAGTACGATTGATTATAATATTGCTGAAATTTTTCCTAATCGGATTTGGACCAATCAGGTGCTGATTTCTTTACATGCTAGTTCGCCGTTGTTTTTATTTCAGATGAATCGCAAGTATGGGCATTTGAGAAAGGGGATTAAGCAGCCTGAGTTAGATGATTTCATTACCGCGTGTGCTGTGGATACACTGAAAAATAAACGACCAGATGTGACTTTGATTCACTTAGTTGATATGGACAGTCAGCGCCATGGTTATGGTGTCAATTCTCACGAAGCAGAGGCAGCATTACTGAGGCAAGACCGACGGGTAGGAGAAATTATTCAGGCTGTTGCGGAGGCAGGCGATAAAGAGGAGACGGTTTTTGCTATCTTGGGCGACCACTATCAAATTGATGTGGATAAAATGATACGCCTAAATGTTTTATTTGCTGAAAAGGGTTGGCAAGTGCCCACTAAAATAGGTACGACAAAACCTAATTGGGAAGTATGGGCGAATAGTTGTGACGGTTCCACATATATTTATATAAAAAAAGAGTCTGCGGTCTCTCCTTCTGAAGTCCGGGAATTGATTGAAAAAGCGGAAGGAATCGAAGTTGTTTATACCACTGACCAAGCGAAAAGTCGCGGGGCAGATCCTAAATGTACGTTTATGGTGGAGGCGAAACGAGGTTATTATTTTGTGGACGAAGCAAAAGGTGCATCGGTAGCTGAAGTGCAAGAAAAAGAGATGTGGCTGCCTTGGCGTTACCGGGCGGTGCATGGTTTTTCCCCTGAAAAGGAAAATTATGCAACGACCCTTGTCTTGAGCGGTCCCGGGATAAGAAAAAATCATAAAAAATCAAAAGGAAGATTAATCGATGAGGCACCAACATTTGCTAAAATATTGGGATTAAATACATTTCCTCAGAAAATAGATGGGAAAGTTTTGGAAGATGTTTTTGAGGAGTAAGGAGATTATATGTTGAAACTTATAGGACAGAAATTTACGAAGGAAGAAACAAGCTGGATTCTTTACGATTGGGCGAATTCTGCTTATTCATTAGTCATTGTCACGGCGTTGCTGCCGATTTATTTTAAATCAGTTGCCACTGGTTCAGGGATTTCTGAATCAGCTTCTACGGCCTATTGGGGTTATGCTTCATCTTTTGGTACTTTGCTGGTCTCAATATCTGCTCCACTTTTGGGGACTATTGCAGATTATAAAGGATTTAAGAAAAAGTTTTTCACTTTTTTTGCACTGACTGGGATGATAATGACTTTGATGTTGGCGCTTGTACCAAATCACAGTTGGATTGGGCTGCTGGCGATTTATATTATTTCTCACGTAGGATTTTCTGGGGCTAATATTTTCTATGATGGCTTTTTGGTGGACGTGACCACTGATGAACGGAGCGACTTAATTTCTTCTTATGGTTACGGCTTAGGTTACATCGGCAGTGCGTTATTATTTATCATTGTTGTTTTACTGCAACTATTTGGCGGGAAGTTTTTTGATGTAGCTCTTTTAACTAAAATCAGTTTTGTTTTGACAGCGGTCTGGTGGTTTGTTTTTTCTCTTTCTTTCTTAAAAAACGTTCATCAGCGCTATGGGGTGGCGCATGACCCAAAACCGGTCCGGGCCAGTGTGAAACGATTGGCGGAGACACTGAGACATATTCGTCAGTATAAGGTAGTGATGTTTTTCTTGATTGCTTATTTCTTTTATATTGACGGCGTGGATACGATTTTTACGATGGCAACATCCTTTGGCATCGACATGGGAATCAGCTCGTCAACCCTTTTGGTGATTTTACTGATGGTGAATATCGTGGCTTTTCCTTTCACGATTTTGTATGGTAATCTGGCGAAGAGATTTGGTACCAAGCCGATGATTTTAACCGCTATCGGAGTGTATATCCTGATTTGCTGCCTGGCAATGATTATGTCCAAGCCGCTCCATTTTTGGATATTGGGCTTTTTAGTTGCAACTTCGCAAGGAGGGATTCAAGCGCTGAGCCGTTCGTATTTCTCCCGAATCATTCCTAAAGAACGCTCCAATGAATTTTTTGGTTTCTATAATATTTTTGGGAAATTTTCAGCGGTGATGGGTCCTTTATTGTTTGGGGTAGTTACACAACTCACCGGCAGATCCCAACTAGGTATCGCCAGTTTAATCGTTTTATTTATTGTTGGCGGTCTGATGTTTATCAAAGTACCAGATGTGGAAAAAAATAACGGAGCTATCGAGTAGTTTTGGCTCTTCATCAAATGATGTGGATGGATAGAATTTAGTTGACTTTAAATAACAAACTAGACAACTTTGCTTAGACAAGTGAAGTTGTTTTTTTGGTTTGTCAGTTTAAAACTGACAAGAATGCGGTGCTTGAAGTGCCAAAAACTACGATAACCATAAGCAGTTCGTTTAATGACTTTGATTTTATTAATAAGTCCTTCCAGAGGGCCGTTAGAAAAAGGATACTTGAAGGTATTTTCAATCCTGTTTAAATGCTTTTTAAGAGTTTTTATGGAGGTTTTCATATAAATTGAAACCTCCGGTTTTAATGATGCCAGACTATTCTTGAATCTTTTAATATCATTTTTTTGAGCATAATAAAGCAGTTCTTGATAGAGCTGATAGGTTGCTTTTAAAGTGGGGTCAAGGGAAATCAGGTAATCCACACTCTCTGTTTCAGGCATCGGCTTTTTGAATAAACGTTGATACAAATAGTCTTGGTAATTAAGATGAGTCGCTGATTTTAACATCAATCGCCAGTAACGCTTTAACTTACGATAGTCTTTCATTTTTTCGTGATCAGTACCAAACAACTTCTTCATAAAAGTTACCCGTGTTTGATTAAGAGCACGTGACATAAGTTGAACGATATGAAAGCGATCGATAATAATCTTGGCATTCGGAAAGAGTTCTGTAATGACGGTAAAATAAGCCGCATTCATATCAATAACAATCGTTTTAACTTGGGCCCGTGCTTTGAGGGAATATCTGGAAAAATAATCACGTAGAGTTTTCTGTAATCTATTGGGTAAGATATCAATTATCTTTCGTGTGGCAGCATCACAAAAAATAAAGCTCATTTTATTTGTGACATGCTTAACTGACTTAAATTCATCAAAACATAAATTTTCAGGTAAATGTTGAAAATCAGGTGCATGTTCATTGCCTCGTTGGACTAAAATCCGTGTGGTCGTAGTAGGAGACACACCGTGACGATGAGCCAAATCTTTCATCGAAAGATTATCTTGAAGTTCAATGGGGATGGATTGTTTGACTCTATTGGCGATAAAACACCCTGCGTCAACTTCAGGGGAGGCAGCAACAAAAGTCGTTTGACAGTCACGGCAAAAAAAGCGTTGTTTTTCAATTGAATGAATGTAGGTTGATGGGAAGAACTCAACCATTTTAACCGCGAGGTTAAGAACCCGTGTTTAACGATAGAAAAATCTTCATTAATACCCCCACAGTTGGGACAATGAGTGGGCGTATAGCTAAGAGTGGCAAAATAAAGCAGGCTGGTAAGCCCCTTTACATCAACCTCCTGACAAAATTGTTTTTCAAAAGTGATATTTTTATCTTCTAAATTTAATGAGGTTTGGATACAATGATGATGAGACATATGAATCTTCCTTTCTGAATGGGTAATCGACAACTTTATTCTAACTGGGAAATTCATATGTTTCTATTTTTTTATAACAAAATAGGTGTGAATGAATTTCTTCATCCACACCAAAAATTATACAGCAAAAAAATAACGGAGCTGTCTAGTAGTTATCCCGCTAGTTCATCATATGAATGTCTATTGAAGCATGGGGTTCCATGCTTTTTTAGGAAAAAATGATGATCAATAAAAAAACGTCCAGATACCATTCGTGTTTTATATGTGAAATGGTTTTTCTGAAGGTTTTTTCTAGTCAGATAAGAAAGTTATTTTTTTCCTAAATTGCAATATTAAGTTAGCCACTTAGATAAAAACATCTAAATATCAATGTTATCCTATAAAAACACCTTACTAACATGTTTTTATTTTTTGAACTTCTTCTATAAATAGCGTCGCTGGCTGTTTATAGTTTAAAATTTTACGAGGTAAGTGATTAACATTTTCTGTCACTGATTGAATAAATTGTCTTGAGTATTGATAAATGGGGGTTCCTTTTGGAACAAATTATTTAAGTGATCCATTATGCCGTTCGTTTGTCCCTCTTCCCCAAGAGGAGTATGGATGAGCAAAATAAATATCTTATAGGTGCTTTAAAGTATCGTCCAAAGAACTAAACTCACTGCCCTTATCAGCAGTAATAGATTTAAAGATTTGAGTGAATAAAGCTTGCCCAAATTTCT
>NZ_NGKA01000040.1 GCF_003987645.1 Vagococcus elongatus | reverse complement strand
TTAGGCGCTTTAACCATAACAGATTGGGGCTCTTTTTGTACACCCAAAGGGTGTTAAAATAAAACAAGATAAACACCGTCACAAAAGTGTTTATCTTGTTTTTTCAAATAAGTATGAATTATCCAGGTTTAATAATGTTTGTTTTTTATTTTTAGCCCGGAAATGGAACTGCTTGGCTTCCAATCGACCAGTATGAGAAAAGAATTCATGATTTATATTTTGTTCAGTTTAACTTCTTCTAGCAGATCGTATACATCATCTACATTCTTGCAAGTATGTAATCTGTTAGTTAGTTGATCAGAAGAAGCAATTCTCATGATTTGTCTTAATAACTGGCTAAAAACACTGGAGTTTGTGTCATTTGAAATAATAAAAATAGCCGTTTTAACTTTGTATCCTTCCCAATCAATTTCTTTTTTTAAATTAACAATCATAACAGCAGGTTGTATGACTTCTTCTTTTGACCCATGAAGAACAGCTATACCACGGGCTATGTAGGTTGAGCTTTGCTTTTGTCTTTTGAAGACCGTTTCAGCAAAAAGCTCAGTTACAAATCGATTACTGAATAGATAGGAACAACTTTTTTTAATAAAATCATCTTGAGATGGTATTTCTTTTTGAAAAAACAACAAAAACTTTTGTAGATAATTTTTATTGACCTCATTTTCAATTTTGGTAAAAGTTATAAAGTGTTTCAATTTGGAAAAGTCTTCATCTGTAAACGAAGGAGTAATTGAAACCATGTTAGGAATATCTAAATTAAATTGTGAACTGTTGATAATGAGATTATAATTTTGAAAATCTAATTCCGCTAGAGAATTTGTACGGTACACTTTAATAATTTCAATTTCTTTAAAATAAGACTCTATAATATTTTTTAAAAATTGTTCAATTGATAACCCTTCTTTACAGATTAAAGCTGTTTTTAAGGAGTTAATATTTTCCGGTCGATTGATGGCAGCTATAATATGAAGGCAAATATAACCAATTTCATTTGAATCGAAATAAATATTTTCCATTTTTTCTAAATCATCAATAGCGATTAGAACTGATAGGTAGACTTCCGTATAATCATTTTTTATATGATCCAGCAAGGGGTTACTGAACGGAATCCCTTGTTTCATCCGGTTGATTGCCGGTCTTAGATGAGTATGTAAATTCCTGGTTAATTCTTGATCATTAGTTAAGTCAATGTTTAACCGCTTGCTGACTAATAGAATGAATTGACTGATGACTTTGTTTTCTTTTGAATATGCGATCACATTGACTTGTTTTCTTGTGGACATTAAAATACGAGTTAGGTAATACAATTCATTTTTGGGAACATTGATATCAAATTTATTTTCTATGTGAAATTTAAGTAAAACAGCATACTGAAACTCTATGCTTTCTTCGATTTGCTTATTTTCTTCCTCACCGCTTATAAATCCATTTCTAATTCTAATGATGATAATCATTAAGTATAATAAGAGAAGATTGTAGTCATTTTCGCAAATATTGTTGTTCATTGCTGCTTCACTTAGTTCTGCTAATTGGATAAGTGATGCCTTTTCATCTGGAAAAAAGAATGAATCTAAAATTGTCTCATTACGTGTTGAAATACGGGAATCTTGAGTTATTTGATTTTCCACACTTATATAGTTTGTTACAGTAAAAAGAAATAAACTGCGGATATCTTGTTCAGGACCAATTAATTTAAAACCTTGATTTCGTAGATAAACCAGTTCACATGAAAATTTTGACACAAATATCTCAATTTCTTGGATTATATTATGGATACTGGAAGGCGACTTATAGATGTTTTCTTCAATAAAGGAGTAGGTCAAATAGTCCTGAGAAAGGAATAGGTGGATCATGATAAAAGTAAAATCATCATAATTATTATTTGCTATCGGCAGGATTGACATTTTTTTTATTTTTGCCAAAATGCTGAGTTTACGATTATTACTCAAAGAAACTTTTATCCCAAGGTTAGGGGTTTTTTCAATTTCGTTGTGATGAATAAGATTGGAAAAATCGGTTGACTCCAAATAATTATAAATAGTACGAGGAGAGACGTCGATTATTTTTGCCAAATTATTTGCAGTTACATAATCTTTTTGATTGATTAAATGTTGCACTAATTCATGTATTTTTTTCATTCTTCTCATATTCAACACCCCATATTTTCCCATGCTTCCTTAGATTTATTATAACAAGTAAAGACTAAAATTTCAGTTTTGAAAATTGCAACATTTACTTTTGATGTTGCAATTTTTTAGTGTTTAAAGCCGTTTACTCCTGTAATGTGTTTGGGATATTCTAGGATTAATAAATAGTAGAACGGAGGAAGCACTATTCATGAAAAAAACTGCTAATTGTATTCATCATACTCATTGGGATTTAATCTGGTATTTTACCGCTCAAGATGCAAGTGTTCAATTTGCTTATAATATGAAAGAAATATTAGAGGCATTTGATAACGGGACATTGGATTGTTTCTTTTTAGATGGGCAAACGGCACCTGTGGATGAATATATTCAATTATTCCCAGAGGATCAAAAACGAATACAAAAATATGTAGAGACTGGAAAATTAGTGATTGGGCCTTTTAATTCTCAGCTGGACAGCTTTATCACAAGTGGAGAATCAGTAATTAATAATTTACGATTAGGTATAAAGTCCGCGAACAAATTGGGTGGGGCATCAAAAGTAGCTTATTTGCCAGATTCATTTGGACATTCGGTAGATTATCCTAAAATATTCAATCAATTTGGAATTGAAGATTTCGTTATCACGAGAGGGGTAGGAGATGAATATGAACTAGGAAGCGAATTTATTTTAGAATCCAATGATAGCTCGAAGCTGCTGGTTTATACGATGATTGCCGGATATGGTTACGGCTGTTATGCTTTTAAGGAAGGAACTTTATTTACAGACGATGCAGTAGATTACAATAAAATAGACATAAAACAGTTAGTTAATCGTTTATTATCATATTCAACTATCGAAAATGAGTTTGTATTTCCTCTAGGATTTGATCAAAATCCGATGATTCATAACGTAAGTGAAAAAATTGATTACTACAATAATAAGCAGAATGCAATTGAATTTGTAGAGATAACATGGAAAGATTTTTTTGAAAAAATCAGAAAACATGGGAAAGGAATCAAAACACATCGCCATGAGTTGATTTCAACACAATATCATCGCGTTCATCGCTCCATTTATTCTGCAAGGGCGGATGTGAAAGCTCTACAGGACAAGTGCGAAAGAATTCTTACGTATGAATTGCAACCTATGATGACTTTGCTGGATAGTCTAGGTATCGAATACAGCCATGGACTATTGGATAAGGCTTGGGAAACACTGATTCTTTGTCAAACGCACTCTTCAGCAAATCTTACAGAAGAAACAAATGACTACATTGAAAGAGAAACAAAGAATGCTTTGAATTTTGTGCTTTCACATAAATATTATTTATTAAAACTGATGTCACTTTCACTGGACATGGAGGGGAAGTCGGGGCAGCCGTTAATTGTAGTAAATACACTGCCTTACCTACGTGATGAAATTGTTAGAGCGAAAATTTTTACTAAGAATGAAAAATTTTCACTAAGAATTGATGGTCATGACGTTGATTACATAGTTATTCGGTCTGAAAAAAAGAATAATGATGTGTTGAGAAAAGATCCTAAAAAAATACGAGCGGAGAAAAATTATTATGAAACAGATATTTATTTTCGTGCAAGTAATTTGGAAGGATTATCTTATCGGGTATATTTAGTGGACGAGGAAAAACCATCACCTTACAGTTTGATGACGCCAAGCAAATATGCTATTGAAAATGAATATTATAGAATTTATCAGACTGAAACTGGCATATCAGTTCTAGATAAAAAGACAAAAGAACTCCATGAAAAAGTGGTTTACATCGAAGATTCTGGTGATGAAGGTGATAGTTTTGATTATTCGTATCCAAGTGAGGATTGGAAAATCAATGATTATTTAGAATCTGGAAAGGCGGAATATGTCGACTCCTCCTTAGTGAAAAGTTTGACATTAACAGGTGAAATGAGTATTCCAATGGATTTAAAAGAGCGGAAAAAGAAAAAACTTTCCTCGTTAATGCCATATAAAATCAAGATAACACTTGAGGAAAAATCTTCATTGATAAAACTATCGGGAGAATTTGACAATAAGGCAGAACAGCATCGTGTACGGCTTATCTTTACTGGAGTAAAAGGGAATACTCATTCTACTGCTGGAACACAGTACAGTATTATTGAAAGAAAAACTTCTAGCCTAGAACAAAAGAAATGGAAAGAACTAAATTACTTTGAAGAGCCTAGTCCTATATTTCCACTTTTGAACCATGTCTCTGCTGTTCATGCCAATGAAACCATGACGGTTTTTACGAGAAGCAGCAAGGAATATGAATTTGTAAATGAAAATTTTAAAGATATAGGAGTGACAATCTTCAGATCATACGGTGCTTTGGGGTATCCAGACTTGAACAGACGACCTGGACGACCCAGCGGTTTGGATTATATGATTTTTGAAACACCAAATTGTCAAATGAAATACAAGAATAAATTTGAATTGGCATTTAGTTATCAGAAAGCTTTTAATCCAAATGAAACATTTAGAATGTATACTGAATATGCAAAAGAGGCAATTGTCTATCAGAAACAAGATTTCGACAAATCGATTAATCCGATAGATTATTTTCCTACAAATGCTTTCAACAAGAAATTGCCTTTTCAATACAAACTTTTGAGTATAGAAAATGGAGAAAGCGTCTTTGGTTCAATTGTTAAATCAGATAATTCTAACGCCTATATTTTACGGGTATTTAATTGTGAACCAAAAGAGATAGAGCTTGGAGAGATTGAGGGAGAAATTTTGTCTGAGGAAATGTATATCACAAATTTGGAGGAAACTATTCAGATAGAGTTGTCAGATAAGGATTCAAAGCTTTACCCGGGAGAATTGCGTAATATTAGACTATCAAAATAAGGAGAGATTAAAATGAAAAAAATTATAGGAGTGTGTGCATGTCCCGCCGGAATCGCCCACACATACATGGCGGCAGAAAATTTAGAAAACTTAGCCAAAAAAAGAGGGTATCAAGTAAAAATTGAGACGAATGGTTCCTCAGGAGTAGAGAACAGTTTGACAGATAAGGACATTATTGAGGCTGATTATGTGATAATTGCAGCAGATACTCGAGTAGAAATGGAGCGGTTCAGAGGGAAAAAATTAATAGAAGTTTCGGTATCTGATGCTATACGTGACGGCGAGAAGATTTTTTCTCAACTTGATGCAGATAAACTTGATATATATTAGGGAGGATTATTATGAATACAAAAAAAATCTATCAACATCTTATGACAGGCGTGTCCTATTTTCTTCCATTTGTAACAGGGGGAGGAATTATCACTGCCATGGCTTTCCTGATTGATATAGAGAACTCTTCTTCAGCAAATTTCGGTTCTTCAACTGCATTAGCAGCATGGCTGTCAGAAATCGGGGGGCTAGCGATGGGTATGATGTTCCCAATACTAGCTGGTTTTATTGCATATTCTATTGGGGACAAACCGGCTATTTTTCCTGGAATAGTAGCCGGTATGCTGGCAAGGGATGGTGGGTCAGGTTTTCTTGGAGCAATTGCTGCCGGTTTTATTGCAGGTTTTGTTATTGTTTTATTAAAAAAAGTAACCAGAACACTGCCACGTTCACTTGAAGGAATAAAAACAATGCTGATTTTTCCGATTGGCGGACTTATTTTGTCTGCGTTGGCAATGATTGGCATAAACTTTATAGTTTCGCCAATCAATCATGGATTGACTAGTATGTTAGTAGCGTTGAATGAAGTAAGTGCCATTTTAATTGGAGCAGTCATTGGCGTGATGCTAGCACTTGATCTTGGAGGACCAATCAATAAGACAGCATATCTATTTTCAGTGGCTACACTCACAAATGCTGCTGGAGATCCGACACCAAGTGTTATCATGGCAGCTTGTGGAAGCAGTGCAATGGTCATCAGTACCTCTTGCGCTGTTGCTGCAACGCTGTTCCCAAAAAAATTCAGTCCGAATTTACGGGGAGCGAAAGTTGGAGCCTATATCATGGGGTTAGCGTTTTTTGTGGAGGGAGCAATTCCTTACGTGATTGCTAAACCTAAAAAAATTCTTCCGGCATTATGTATTGGAGCAGCAGTAACAGGCGCGACAACAGCGGCAATGGGAATTACCCTGTCTGCTCCAATCGGCGGGCTGGAAACATTACCACTTGTAAGTAATATCCCTTTGTATTTGTTGTCATTTGTTATTGGAACAGCTGTTGCGGTAGCAATTATTTTCTTTCTAACAAAAAATGATGAGGAATATGAACTTGAGCAAAATGAGGGGTAACTGAATATGGAGATTATTACAGAAGACTTAATTTATTTGGATATAGAGTTAGTGAGTAAGGAAGAAATAATTGATTGCCTTGCGGATATTTTAATCAAACAAAATCGAATTACTGACAAGTATCAATTGATTGCTGATATTTACCACCGTGAAGAGGAGGCCTCAACATCCATGGGATTAGGAATAGCCATACCTCACACTCAGTCTAATAGTGTTTTAGAAGCATCTGTTGTCCTCATAAGATTGAAACGAAAAATAGAATGGAACGAAGATAAGGATGTTCAAATCATATTTGGTATTTTTGTTCCAGTTGAAAATATTGATAATCAGCATCTAAAAATACTTTCAAAGTTAGCTAGACAACTCACAAACCAAGGGTTTAGAGAGCAGTTGTTACGTGTACAAACTCCGGAAGAATGTCGACGCCAATTAGAAGGGTTGAATCAAAGATAAAACTGTTTCACAAGTAATTAAAATTACGATAAGAATATGACAATAATAATTTTGGCTTTTTAAGAATTTTTGTAAGCTGATATTGGAAAAACAAAATCAAAAAACTAATGTGGACTAGAGAATTGAAGCACACCCCAAAAGTTAGACCAGAAATCTAACATCTGGAGGTCACTACAAATAAAAATTCTCTAGTTTTTTAATAAAGTACAAAAATTTGTGAAAAGTGAAATTCTCAAAAAATATTATTTTACTATTTTGAGCGTAATAAAGCAGCTCTTGATAGAGCTAATAGATTGCTTTTAAAGTGGGGTCAAGGGAAAGCAAGTAATCCACAATCTCTGTTTCAGGCATCGGCTTTTTGAATAAACGTTGATACGAATAGTCTTGGTAATTAAGATGAGTCGCTGATTTTAACATCGACCGCCAGTAACTCTTTAACTTACGATAGTCTTTCATTTTTTCGTAATCAGTACCAAACAACTTCTTCATAAAAGCTACCCGTGCTTTGAGGGAATATATGGAAAAATAATCACGTAGAGTCTTCTGTAATCTATTGGGTAAGATATCAATTATCTTTCGTGTGGCAGCATCACAAAAAATAAAGCTCATTTTATTTGTGACATGCTTAACTGACTTAAATTCATCAAAACATAAATTTTCAGGTAAATGTTGAAAATCAGGTGCATGTT
>NZ_NGKA01000004.1 GCF_003987645.1 Vagococcus elongatus | reverse complement strand
AGAATCCAGCTTCCTTAAATTTTTATCAGATTTTATCCTACTAAGTTGAAAAATAATTTTTTCTTCCACTTTTCACCACAAGAAGTGGAAGAAAAACTTTTAAAGGTTGAAGTATGAAAAATTCAGGTTTAATAAGACTTGCAAGCTCTCAATCAAAAGACTACTTTCTTTGATTGGGAGCTTGTTTTTATTTTCTGATATTAGATGCTATTTTTTCGATTCCCACAGCTGTTCAAAAAAATGACGTTTACTGTATACTTTTCTCTTAGTTGGTTCGTTGTATTAAGTGAAGGGGGTTGACTATGAAAGATGAAGAGTGGTTGGATTCTTTCCTATTGGTGCTAGGAAAAGACGTGTCAGACTTTTTGATGAGAAAAGGCGCCTCTTATCATGAAGCCGAAGATGTGGTTCAAAACACATTTTATAAAACACTGCTGGCACTAGACTCTTTCAACCAAGATTCCCTTCGCCCTTGGTTTTTCCGTGTGGCACTGAATGAATTTATCGATCTTAAACGGCGAGAGAAATTTCGTGACCCCACACCGTTGGAAGAGGTTGATTTAACGGAAGCCGAGAATGGGTTGGAAAAGTTTTTTATGAGAGAATCTTTGCTGCACCGATTATCGAAAATCAAACCAGAGTATCAAGAAATTCTGCTTTTGAAATATTATTATGAGTTAAGCTATGAAGAAATCAGCCAGCTTTTGATGATCAAAAAAGATTCTGTCAAGCAAAAACTCGCCCGGGCCAGAAAGCAACTAAGAGAAAAGGAGAACCAATGATGGATAACCAAAAAAACCCTGATTTAACCAAAGCCTTACGTAAGGCCAAGCGTCGCCAATCAGTAAAAATGATTTTGATTTCTGTAGTGACCGTGCTCGTTTTACTTCCTGCAGGTTACGTCTTGTGTAATAAATTGTCTGAGAGGCATTCAAATGAACTAAATGATTTCCTTTTTGTGCGCAATGCCATTGCAGAACCTAATGTTTCAATCGATTCTCAAGTTTTAGTCAACAGTTCACCTATTGGCGGTTCTGTTGTTTCAAATCGTTCAAAAAATATCGCAGGTTATGTGGTCCCTTGGGATACATTGACCAATCACTATACGATGTTTCGTTCAAAGTTTGACTACAATGAAATGCATGGCGGCTGGCATATAACTAAGGAAAATCTTTATTTTTATAACCGTCAGACAAAACAGCTTTTGGCTCAATTTTATCACCCGAACATAAAAAACTATTACGATGGCTGGTCCGAAGAGGATGATATAGACCTCCCTCAAGATTTGCAAAAAATGTCTGGGGACACAGCTGAAGTCAGCGAAGTAGCTCTTTCTTTTGACCAGCCTTATCTTTGGTCGGAAGTAAAGAAACAATTTCCAGATGATGTGAATGTGGTTTGGCTATATCTTTTATCAGATGATACTTTGGATGAAAGTTCAGGTCCTCAAGGGACAGAAGTTTTAGGTTTCCAAGCGTATAATCGAGAAACCGAAGACCTGACCACTTCTTTTGAGGGCTTTCTAAAAAACTTAGAACACTATAATGGCGGGAAAAATCAACCAATGATTGGGGATTTTATCAAAAATTACGAAGGATTTCTCGAAAAAAACCACAAGAAAACATTTGACGAAGTGGAAATACTTGGTGTGATGATCACCGGGCAAAATAAACATCTGAAGAAATTGGAGAAGCTGCCTTTTGTCAGAACTTCTTCCATAGGAGTAACCGCAGAGATGTCCCCTTACATCATACCGGAAAAACAAGGAGAGTAATTACTCATTTACTTGAAGATTGTCTGGCAAAATCATTATGTCAGCAGTTGATATGACTTTTTGACCAAGCTCACGTATAATAAAGGTGAGAATAATCAAGGAGGATGTTTAATGACAACATTTTACTGTGTCAGACATGGAAAGACAGAATACAATCAGCGGAGATTTTTTCAAGGCGGGTTAGTGGATTCACCACTGTTGCCTGAAGGTCAAGAAGGTGCCAGGAAAGCGGGGAAATTTTTAAGAGAAATCCCATTTTCTGAAGTGTTAGTCAGCCCCCAAGGACGGGCGCAGGATACAGCTCGTCTGATTTTAGAGCAGCACACCCGATCATTGGATATTACTACGGTTGACGATTTGCGGGAAATGGAATTTGGTATTTGGGAAGGGAAACCTGAGAAGGAATTTTCTCATCTGGAACAATTTAAAAACTTAGTTCATTTTCCTCACAAATATGACCCAGCGGAGTATCAGGGAGAGTCCTTTTACCAATTGATTGAGCGGGCTAAAACTGTGTTCGAAAACTACGCGACCTCTCATCCCGATGATGATATCCTGATAGTTTCCCATGGTCTGACCTTACAAATCATGCTGAACACATTAACAGGAGTGCCTTTGTCGGATATTAGAAAAGGTAAACCTTTGAAAAATACCAGCGTGTCGACCATTCTTAGCAATGGCAGCGGATTTGTGTTAGACATATGGAACGACACGAGTTTTATTGATTGATAATTTGTAAAAAACTATTCTGAGCGGTTCACGTCCGCTTAGAATAGTTTTTTTATGTTGTCAGTGAAAATATGAAAATCAGTCAATAAACTTTAAATTCTGGATATTAAGGAAATTTTGTGCTGACTTGGTGACTGCTCCTAAAAGTGTTGCGCTGGATTGGAGGGGACTATTCATGACGATTACATCTCTTGTAAATCGGCTAACCAAATTTTTATTTAAGTAATCAATTAGTTCAGGGATTTTTTGATAGACAGAACTATTGATGACTACGATTTCCGGATCGTATAAAGAAGAAAGATTATTGATCCCGATGCTTAGATAATTTGCATTTTCCAGAAGAATTTCTTTGACCTGCTGATTGTTTTCATCATAGTATTCTTTGATTCGGTCCGAGTTGATATTATGGACATTTAATGTATCTTCAATCTGGTCATATAAGGCCCGGTGCGAGGCATACCGCTCTAAACACCCTTCATTACCACAGGGACACTGTTTTCCTCCCGGGAACAAAATACTATGGCCAATTTCTCCTGCTTTTCCGTGCTTCCCATTTCTCAAAAGCCCATTCTCAACAATTCCCGCACCGATTCCGCCATGGATGCTGATGCTAACTAGACTATTAAATTTGGAGGAAAAAGTGTATTCTCCAAGAGCAGCTAAATTCGCTTCATTTTCCAAAAAGATAGGAAAATCGAATGAGTTTGATAACTCATCAAAAAGCTTAATATGATCTAAAGGGTAATTAGGAGTATAGACGATTTCATTGTTGACAACAATCCCGTGGATGGCCACAGTCATCCCAACAACCCCGTGCCTAGTTTCAGGAGTGTATTCTGAGAGTTCGCTGATGATTTCTCGAATATGGGTAATAACTGTCTGTTCATTAATATCTATTTTTCGTTTTTTTATTGTTTCTATAAATGTTCCGTCAATAAAAGACAGGACCCCCTCAACGTAGTTGGTACCGATATCTAGTGCAAGGACCAATGAGGAGCGTCTGTTGAAAGTTAGCAAAACAGGTTTTCGGCCCCCTTGACTGCTTGCGTTGCCGATCCCGACCTCTTTGATTAATTCTTCTTCCATCAATTTTTTTGTGATTGCTGAGACAGATGCTTTATTTAAATTGGTGATAGTTGCTAAATTAGCTCTTGAAACAATATTTTCGTCAATGATTTTTTGCAGAATAATCGCTTCATTGCGTTCTCTAATAGTATATTTACTTGTAATCATATCATCACTCCTTGAAAAAATTATACTGTAAGCGGTTGACAAAAACAAACCCTCGTAGTATTCTTTATCTGTAAGTAAGTTTATCTTACTAACCAACTAAAATCAAGAGGATGGAGGAGTCAAAGTGAGTTATTTTCCAAATGTAGATAAAATCAAGTATGAAGGTACAGAAACTAAAAATCCGTTTGCGTTTCGCCATTTTAATCCTGAAGAGGTTATTTTAGGAAAAACAATGGGAGAACACTTGCCATTTGCTGTTGCTTACTGGCACACAATGACACAAGATGGGACAGATCCATTCGGTGACCCTGTGAATATTCGTACTTGGGAAACAGCTGATCCGATGGAAACAGCTAAAAATCGTGTGGATGCTTTTTTTGAAATTCTTGAAAAATTAGGTGTGGGGTATTTTTGTTTTCATGATGTTGATATCGCACCTACTGGGGATTCTTTAGAAGAATTTTTTGCCAATTTAGATGAAATTACCGACTTGATTAAAGAAAAGATGGATGCTACAGGAATAAAATTGTTGTGGAACACAGCGAATATGTTTTCTCATCCTCGATTTAATAATGGGGCTGCTTCAACCAACAATGCGGAAGTTTACGCTTATGCTGCTGCGCAAGTGAAAAAAGGTTTAGACTTGAGTAAAAAACTTGATGGCAAGAACTATGTGTTCTGGGGCGGACGGGAAGGTTATGAATCTCTTCTGAACACGGACATGAAGTTCGAGGAAGAAAATATTGCCCGTTTGTTTAAAATGGCTATCGCTTACGGGGAAAAAATTGGGCATAAACCGCAGTTTCTGCTTGAACCAAAACCAAAAGAGCCGTCAAAACATCAATATGACTTTGATGCTGCGACCACATTAGCTTTTATTCAAAAATACGATTTAGTGGGAGAATTCAAGCTGAATTTGGAAGCCAACCATGCCACTTTAGCAGGCCATACGTTTGAACATGAGCTTCATGTGGCCCGGATCAATGATGCGTTGGGGTCCATAGATGCCAACCAAGGGGACATGTTGCTTGGCTGGGACACCGATGAATTTCCTACCAATATTTATGATGCCACATTGGCGATGTATGAACTCTTGGAAAATGGCGGAATTGCTCCAGGTGGCATCAACTTTGACTCTAAAGTCCGTCGTTCATCTTTTGAAATGGATGATTTATTGTTGGCTCATATTGCCGGAATGGATACGTTTGCCCGCGGCTTGAAAGCAGCTGCGAAACTGAAAGAAGATCGCTTCTTCGATGACTTGAAAGATAAACGGTACGGGAGTTTCAAGGAAGGCATCGGTGCCAAGATATTGGCTGATTCTGAGGACTTGGAAAGTTTGACTGCTTACGCTTTGGAGCATGATGATCCAAAACTGGAGTCTAGTCATTTGGAATATGTGAAGTCTTTGTTGAATGATTATTTAGTTTAACTATTTTAAATAAAAGAAATGAGGTTATGGAAATGAAAAAAAAGTTGCTGATTTCTTCATTAGTTTTAATGGGTGCGGTTGGTCTGACAGCGTGTTCTAATTCAGATTCAAAAAAAGAGTCTTCAGAAAAAGCAACGGTTGAAGTCTTTAATATCAAAACAGAAACAGCTGAGCAGATGGACAACCTTGTTGAAAAGTTTGAGGAGTCCCATCCAGATATTGATATCAATATGACGACTGTTGGAGGGGGGACGGACGCAACAGCAGCCTTACAGGCGAAGTTTTCTTCAGGGGATGAACCAGCAGTATTTATGTTGGCAGGGCTATCACATGCAAAAGCATGGAGTCACACTTTATATGATTTGTCAGATACAAACTTAACCAAAAAAGCGATTGATGGAACTTTAGAAGGGGCAACTTATGATGGGAAAGTTGTGGGACTACCAATGAATATTGAGGGTTATGGTTGGTTAGTTAATAAGGAAATCTTTGAAGCAGCAGGTGTTCCAATTGAAAAAATCACATCATTTGCTGATTTTAAGTCTGCAGTAGAAACGCTGGATTCTAAAAAAGACGAATTAGGCTTAAAAGGAGTGTTTGGATTTAGCGGTGGCGAAACATGGGTGACAGGTCAGTTTAGTGCCAATTTTTTAGCACCTGAATTCAACAATAGTATTCTTGAGACATATTCTGCCGAGGAGTTAAAATTTGAATATGCAGATCAAATGAAAGAAAATATAGACTTAGCGATTAAATATAATGCCAAACCTTTGGAATCCATGGACTACTCTACTTCTGTGGAAGAAATGTTTGCTGGAGATAAAGTAGCAGTCATTCATCAAGGAAACTGGATTGTTCCGACGTTAAACAGTTTAGATGATACTTTTGCCAAAGAAAAATTAGGCATTGTACCAATGTATGTTGAATCTGAAACAGAAGGTAAAATAGTAGCTGGTCCTGCTTGGTACTGGTGTGTCAACAGTAATAAAAGTGAAAAAGAAATTGAAGCATCAATCGAATTTATTAATTGGATGTATACAGATGAAGAAGCTATGACATCTATTGTAGATGATTTTGATTTCATTCCTGCCTATACTAATTTTTCAAGTGATGATATCAAGGATCCGTTATCTAAAGAAATTTATCGATATTTGAGTGATGGAAAGGCTGTTCCTTGGGTTCATAGTTCATATCCTGATGGCTATGGTCAAAATATTATCGGTGTGGAAATTCAATCCTATGCGGCTGAAAATTCTACATGGGAAGAATTAAGTAAGAAGCTGATTGATACTTGGAATACTGAACGATCCAAGTAGAAAGAAAATGTAGATGGGAGGTTCACTCCCATCTACATTTTGAAAGAGAGGAGATTAAGTGTGTTAACTAATAAATCGAAATCCTTTTGGTTATTGCTGCTTCCTGCTTTGCTGGCCCTGATGGCTGTTTTATTTATTCCTTTATTTATAGGTGGCTACTATTCGCTTACAGATTGGAATGGAAATACTGTCGGTGTATTCTTAGGGTTTGAAAATTATATCAAAGTATTTAAAGATGAGACATTTATTAACAGCTTAATTTTTACAGCGAAGTTTTCAGTCGTTAGTATCATCTTGATAAATGTTGTCGCTCTAAGTTTGGCGGTTTTAGTTACTCAAAAACTTGGTAAGTGGAGTACTCTTTTCCGAACAGTATTTTTTATGCCAAACCTTATTGGAGGGATTATTCTAGGATTCATTTGGCAATTTATTTTTAATAAAGTTTTTACGAGTATTGCTGATATCACAGGGATTGCAGGTTTTAATGACTGGTTAAATACACCCCAAACAGGTTTTTGGGGGCTAGTAATTTTGTTTGTGTGGCAAATGTGCGGATATATTATGCTAATTTATATATCTTATTTAAATAGTATACCTGGAGAAATCATTGAAGCAGCAGAAATAGATGGAGCTTCAGCAATTCAAAAGTTTTTTAGAGTGAAATTGCCAATGATTATGCCCGCCTTTACAGTGACACTTTTCTTGACGCTTTCGAGTGCTTTTAAGATGTATGATCAGAATTTAGCATTAACTGCTGGAGGGCCATATAACTCAACTCAGATGACGGCCATGAATATTTATAATGAAGCCTTTTCTATGAGGAATATGGGGTATGCACAGGCAAAGGCTATGATTTTCTTGTTGATTATTGTGATAATTTCAATAATCCAGATTTCCGTTACAAGAAGAAAAGAGAGTGATGCATAATGAAAGATAAAAGGAAACTGAAGAAGACAGGTACGGTTTTAATTGGAATTTTTTTTTCCTGCGTGTGGATATATCCATTTTACTTGATCGTGATAAATTCTTTCAAAACTAAATCTCAAATTTTTCAGGATACTTTGGGATTGCCTGAAGGCCTAGAATTCAGTAATTATACGACTGCGCTGGACAAGTTGGATTTTAAAAACACCGCTTTGAATTCTATATTGATTACCATTTTTTCATTATTCTTTGTTGTGATTGTTTCTTCAATGGCAGCATACGGTTTATCGAGAAACAAAAGTAAACTTAGTTCAGGATTGTATTTTTTTATCGCTATTGGCTTGCTAGTTCCATTTCAAGGTATTATGATTCCGTTGGTATCAATTTTTGGAAAAGTGAACATGTTGAATCGGGCTGGGCTTGTTGTTATGTATATTGGATTAGCAACTAGTATGGCAACTTTTATGTATTATGGGGCCTTACGGGGGATTCCAAGATCATTAGATGAAGCAGCTGTAATTGATGGTGCATCCACATTTAAGATATATTGGACCATTATTTTACCGTTGCTGAAACCAACGACTGTGACAATCATTGTTTTAGATTCACTATGGTTCTGGAATGATTATTTGTTACCTTCACTGAGCGTTAATAAAGAGGGCATGTACACTATTCCATTAAAGATGTTTTATTTCTTCGGAGAGTTTAATAAACAATGGCACTTAGCTCTTGCTGCTCTAGTTGTTGTGATTGTTCCTATTATTATATTATTTGTTGCCTTGCAAAAACATGTTGTAAAAGGTATTTCAGACGGCGCTATAAAATAAGGAGGATTTTATGAAATTTACAGATGGATATTGGATGGTAAAAGCTGGGTTTGTAGTTCAATCACCTAAGGAAGTCTACACTTTTGATAAGAGAGAAGATTCTTTGGTGCTATACGCGCCTTATAGAAAAGTTGTATCTAGAGGAAGCACTCTTAATATAGGCATGAGTACAATCACGCTAAGCAGCCCCGGAGAAAACATGATTTCTGTTCGTATTGTGCATCATCAAGGGAAAAATCGAGGACCAGATTTTCAGTTGAATCAGCAAGATACTGAAGTTATTGTGACCCATGAGAATGAAGAAGTATCTCTACAATCGGGCGACTTAAAAGTTTCGGCTAAATTAAACGAAAAATTCCAACTGGAATTTTTCGGGAAAAATCGAGTGCTGACATCCTCAAAATTTGGTGCTCAAGGTGAAATCACTCTGGAAGATGGTACGCATTATATGCGTGAACAGTTGACCCTCGGAGTGGATGAATTGATTTATGGGCTGGGTGAAAGGTTTACACCGTTTATTAAGAACGGTCAAACTGTAGATATTTGGAATAAAGACGGTGGCACAGGAAGTGAACAAGCCTATAAAAATATTCCTTTTTATCTAAGCAGTAATGGCTATGGCGTATTTGTCAATCACCCAGGGGAAGTGTCTTATGAAATTGCCTCTGAAAATGTGTCTCGGGCACAATTTAGTGTGGAGGGAGAGGAGCTGGAATACATCATCATCTATGGCGACACACCAAAAGATGTGTTAGAAAATTATACCAGTCTAACAGGGAAACCTTCACTGCCTCCAGCGTGGTCCTTTGGTTTGTGGCTATCAACATCTTTTACCACTGATTATAGTGAGGAAACAGTCATGAAATTTATTGATGGCATGATTGAGCGAAATATTCCACTAGAAGTTTTCCATTTTGACTGTTTTTGGATGAAGGAATTTGAGTAGACTAACTTCACGTGGAATGAAGACTTGTTCCCGGATCCTGTAGGAATGATTAAAAGGATTCATGATAAAGGTATCAAGGTGAGTTTATGGATCAACCCATATATTGGGCAAAAATCTCCTCTATATCAGGAATGCGAGGAGAAAGGTTATTTCTTGAAAAGAGAAGATGGTTCTGTTTGGCAGTGGGATATGTGGCAGGCTGGACAAGGCATTGTCGATTTTACTAATCCAGAAGCTGTTGAATGGTATCGCGGTCATTTGTCTCGTCTTTTGGATATGGGAGTAGATGCCTTCAAGACAGATTTTGGTGAACGAATTCCAACTGATGTCATTTATTTCGATGGTTCCGATCCAAAGAGAGCTCATAACTACTATAGTTATCTATTTAACAAAGTGGTATTTGAATTACTGGAAGAAAAAAGAGGGAAAAATGAAGCTGTCTTATTTGCCCGTTCAGGAACTGTTGGCTCGCAAAAATTCCCAGTACATTGGGGAGGAGACAATCTTTCGGAATATGTGTCAATGGCAGAAACTATTCGAGGCGGTCTTTCATTTCTTCTTTCCGGATTTGGATATTGGAGTCATGACATAGGTGGATTTGAAGATAATGCTTCGCCAGATATCTATAAACGTTGGACACAGTTTGGTCTGTTATCGACCCACAGCCGTTATCATGGAAGTATTGAATATAGAGTTCCTTGGAATTACGATGAAGAAGCTGTAAGTGTGACACGGGAATTCACAAAATTAAAAGTAAAATTGATGCCATATCTTTATCAGCAAGCTGTTTATACTGCTAAAACAGGAGTGCCAATGATGAGACCATTGTTTTTAGAATACACTTCGGATAAAAACAGTTATTTTGTGGATAAGCAGTATTTCTTGGGAGATAATGTCATGGTTACCCCGGTGCTTTCTGAAACAGGTGATGTTTCATATTATTTACCTGAAGGAAAGTGGACGCAATTACTAAATGGCGACTTTAAAGAAGTAAAAGAAAGTGGCGTTTGGATAGAGGAAACTCACGATTATTTGAGTCTTCCTGTGTGGGTAAAAGAAAACAGCATTTTAGTTATGAGCGAAAAAGAGCATAGCAGCGTATTATACGATTACAACAAGGATGTAGAAATACATTGTTATCAGCTGGAAAACGGAAAACACGAACAGGAATTAGTGGATTGTCTAGGAAATGTTGTAGGAAAAGTTGTCGTAATAAAAGAAGATAATAATTATACGGTCAATTTGGAAGGCTTAGAAGGAGAAAATACTCTTGTCATCCATACTGGGACGGAAGTTGTTAAGGAATTTGTTTCAGGAGACAAAATTCAATTAACAGTAAACTAAATATATACATGAGCTGAAACAAATACGTTTCAGCTTTTCATTTAGAAGAGAGGATGGAAATCATGAGTTACGTGCTAGGGGTCGATTTAGGAACAAGTTCTCTTAAAGGACTGGTTGTAAATAAAAATGGTGAAGTGCTTTTTCAATCATCAAGTGATTACAAGTTGTATCATCCACAAAAAGGGCACAGCGAGCAGAAACCAAGGGATTGGATAATGGCCTTAGAGAATGTGTTAAAAGATCTAATTGTAAAATGTCCAGATTTAAAGGAAAATTTGGAAGGTCTTAGCATTTCAGGTCAGATGCATAGTCTAGTTTTGTTGGACCAGAAAGGGGACGTCCTGAGAGATGCCATCTTATGGAATGATGTCAGAACGACTAAACAATGTCAGGAAATTTCTGAAAGATTAGGGGATTCCCTGCTTAGCAAAACTAAAAATATTGCCTTAGAAGGTTTTACACTGCCCAAAATTTTATGGGTGATGGAACATGAACCTGAAATTTGGGGAAAGGTAGGAACTGTTCTTTTGCCGAAAGATTATCTATCTTATTATCTCACAGGAAAACGATGCACGGAGTATTCTGATGCTGCGGGAACATTGATGTTGAATGTGACAGAAAAAGAGTGGGACTCGGATATTTTATCAGAATTTAACATTTCTTCAAACCAGTTACCAGAGTTGATTGATTCGTTTGGAGAAGTCGGGACAATTCAGCAATCGTTATTAGCAAAATTTGGCTTTAAAAACTCGGTAAAAGTTTTTGCAGGAGGGGCAGACAATGCGTGTGCTTCTTTTGGTGCAGGGATTATTTCAGAAGATAGAGCTATGTGCAGCATTGGTACGTCAGGCGTTTTCCTTTCATATGAAGGAGTGGAAGAAAAAGATTACCACGGTAAGCTTCACTTCTTTAATCATGTCATGCCAAAGAGTTACTATTCTATGGGAGTAACTTTGGCAGCGGGTCAAAGTTTATCATGGTTCAAAGAGATATTTGGAGGAGAACGAACCTTTGAAGAAATACTTGACGAGGCTGCCCAAAGTGTTCCGGGAGCGAATGGTTTACTTTTTGTACCATTTATTATGGGTGAACGAACACCTTATATTGACGGAAAAATAAGAGGCAGCTTTGTGGGAATCGATGCGTCTCATAAGTTTTCAGATTTTGCCAGAGCAGTTATTGAAGGTATCACCTTCTCTCTGAAAGAAAGTCAGAAGTTAATGATGGAGAATACTGCTAAAATATTTAAAGAGATAGTTTCTGTTGGCGGCGGTGCTAAAAGTGATCTGTGGATGCAGATTCAGGCAGATGTTTTTGAAACAAACGTCCGTTCACTAAAGGTTGAACAAGGTCCCGGGCTAGGTGCAGCAATGATTGCAGCGATGGGGTTGGAGTGGTTTAATAATGTTGAGACGTGTGTGGCAACCTTTGTCACTTATGATCAGGAATTTTATCCTGACAACGATAATGTTTCTGAGTATAAAAAATATTACGATATCTATAAAATGATTTATTCAAGTACAAGGGATATTTCGTATAAGTTGGCGGATGTATCCAAGTGAGGAGGCAAACCTTTGATATTAGCTTTTGATATTGGCGGAAGTGCAATCAAATATGGTCTTTGGAATGATACTGACCTTGTAGCTAAAGGCAATTTGGTTTTGCCAGACAGCTGGGAGGAAATGAAACAAAGGTTGGTTGAGGTTTATCAAACGAACCAAAAAAACGGAAAAATTGAAGGGGTTGCATTCAGTGCGCCGGGGCTTGTGAACGAAAATCTAGGACAAATTCAAGGCGTCAGCGCTGTGCCTTACATTCATAATTTCCCCATCATTGACGAACTTTCCAGTATATTTGGTGTTCCGGTCACAATGGAAAACGATGCTAATTGTGCAGCCCTAGCTGAAGCATGGTTGGGTGCAGCTAAAGACAGTGCTTCTGCCCTGTTTGTTGTGGTTGGAAGTGGTGTTGGAGGCTCGATTATATTCAATGGACAATTATATAAAGGAAGCAATCTTTTTGGCGGCGAATTTGGTTATATGAAGTTTAGCGACAACACTACTTGGAGTGAAGTTGGCAGTTGGGTAAAGACTGTCGCAAAGTACAATAATGTTACAGAGAAAAAAGTGACGGGTAAAGAAATGATAGAGCTTGTAAAATCTCACGACTTATTAGCTGTAGAGTTATTTGAGAGGTTTACCAGGAATACGGCAGTTGGGATTTATAATCTATTAGTGGCTTTTGATCCAGGTTTAATCGTAATTGGGGGAGGCATCTCTGCTGACGAATATTGGATGGAACAGCTTAAGTTGCAGTTAAAAAAGATTATGCTGGAAAATCAAGTCACTCATATGACCTATGACATTAAACCATGCGTGTATAGAAACGACGCAAATTTAGTGGGCGCGGTGTATCATCACATAAATACAATATCAAGATAACCAAATAACTTAAGAGTGTCGTTTCTTTATATACGACACTCTTAAGTTTATTAAAGTTTTTCACCGTTACTTTTAATAACATCCTGATACCAGTAGTAGCTGTCTTTCTTATAACGTTTTAAAGTTCCATTCTGTGTTTCATCTTGATCCACGTAAACAAAACCATAACGTTTTTGATAACCATTTAACCAGCTAAGTAAGTCAGTGTATGACCACGTGCAGTAACCCAAAACTGTGACACCATCACTGATTGCTTCATTGATGGCCTGAATATGCTGTCTCAGATAATCAATTCGATAATCATCATGAATTGTTCCCTTATCTGTTAAGGTGTCATACTCACCTAAGCCGTTTTCAGTAATCAGTATGGGCATTCTGTAGCGACTGGCAATTCTGCGCATGCCTATCCGAAGACCGGTAGGGTCAATTTCCCAGTCCCAGTTAGTTCTTTCCACAAAGGGATTTTCTTTTCGTTTGTAAATGCCCGGTCGGCCGGACTCTTCAGAAGTTCCTTTTTCTCCCGTCGTGTTCTGCTTTCCAAGTGAAACACCATCTAAGGGATTGAAGGCCATAGTATTTGTTTGATAATAGTTCATACCCATAAAATCAGGTTTGCCAGATTTGAGTAATTGAGTATCTTCAGGTAAAGTTTCAGGAGCTAAACCGTTGTCTTTTAGATATTTCCAAGCGACTAACGGATACTCACCGTTGACATAGACATCCATCCAAAAGTTTGCTTCCAATTCTTCCGCATCTTCAGCTGCAAGTACGTTGTTAGGGTCGCAATTAAAAGAATAATTAGGACCATAGGCAAAGCTTGGACCAATTTTTCCAGGCATTTGTAACTCATGAAACAACTTAATAACAGAAGCGTTTGCGAGATTGGCGTGATGGTTAGCCTGATACATCCGTTTCATATCTTGGACTGCCGGTGGATGTGTTCCCAACAAATAACCATGCTGTATAAAAATATTTTGTTCGTTTAAACTAACCCAGTAGTGAACTTTTCCACGAAAAGTTTCAAAGAGGACTTCCGCATAACGAGTGAAATCTTCAATAATTTTCCTTGATTCCCAGCCGCCATATTCTTCTTGTAGTGCTTTAGGGAGATCCCAGTGATAAATTGTCAGTACCGGCTCAATCCCGCTGCGTATTAATTCATCTACAAGATCAATATAGAACTGTAGCCCGGATTGATTAACTTTGCCCTTTCCCTCTGAAAAAATACGGGTCCAAGCTACTGAAAAACGATAGGCTTTTAATCCTTGCTCTTTCATTAAAGCAATGTCTTCTTTGTAACGGTGATAATGGTCTACTGCGACATCTCCTGTTGTTTCTTTAAATGTTTTTCCTGGAATTCTAACGAAGTCATCCCAAACAGATACACCTTTACCATCTTCCTGCCAAGCACCCTCTACCTGATAGGCTGCGGAAGCAGACCCCCAAAGAAAATCTTTCGGGAAGTTGTCTAGTTGTCTATGTTCCATGTTTTTCCTCCTAGTTTAAATTTTTTCAATCGCTGCTTCATTTTTTAAAGCTTGGTTGTCTACTTTTTTGAAAAATGGATAATATAAAATAATAGCAAGAATTACTTCGATCCCTTGCCATAATGCTGCTCGCCAATCGCCGCCAGTAATAAGGAATCCAGCAATGATTGGAGGAGTTGTCCAAGGAGCAGCAGCGACAACATGACCAATGATACCAAAGTTGATTAAGAAATAGGTAATTCCTTGCAAAATTAAAGGAATGCCGATGAAAGGAATGGCTAGAATAGGATTTAATACGACTGGAACACCGAACATAATCGGTTCACTGATTCCGAACACAGAAGGGAAAAATGAGATTTTTCCAAGTGTTTTGTATTGTTTACTCTTTGCGAATAACATACAAACGGCTAGGCCGATAATGGCGCCTGTTCCGCCAAGGTTCATTCCAAACAAAAGAAAACCGTCTGCTGCAATGTGTTGAGGGGCGTCCCCATTAGTGACAGCTTCAATATTGCTGGCCAAAAAGGTCAAGAATATCGGTGAAGTGACACTACCCACAACGTTATTTCCATGAATTCCAAGGGTCCATAAAGCGCACATTAAAAAGCTGACAAATAAAATTCCGCCGAATGAATCAACGCTTGTTACTAAAGGAGCAAAAATACTAGTAATAACATCATTGATATTTATATTTAAAACAATTCTAATCAGCCAAAAAAACAAAATTGTTAAAGCCCCGGGGATAAGTGCAGAAAAAGAGCGCATGACAGCTGGCGGCACACTTTCAGGTAATTTTATTGTCCAGTTTTTCTTGTAAAAGAAAGCCAATAGTTCACCAGAGAAAAGTGCGACAATGATAGCAGTAAACATTCCACCAGAACCAAAGTTTGAAACATCTACCTCAAACTGATTATTGAGCATGACCAGAATAAAGGCAACTGCGGAGATCACCATACCGCTGACCACATCAATTTTATTTAGCCGAGCCATTTGGTAACTTATCCCGAGTAAAACAATCAGAGAAAGCATCCCAAATGTAACGCTTACGATGGGGTCGAAAATAAAACTGACAGGTGAAATGAAATCGTTCCACCAAGTAAAGGGAAGGTTATTGACTATTAAAAAAATACTACCTAATATAGTAAAAGGAACAGTAATGACCATTCCGTCTCTAAGTGCGACAAGATACTTGTTTTCACTTATTTTTGTCACTTTGTTGAGTAAACCGTTTGATAACCAATCTGAAAAATTATGCAAAATTTCTACCTCCTGTATGTTTTAAATAGCAGCTATTCTTACTTAATCATAAGCTGTAATTATTAAAACCAATACAAGAATTTTGATTAAAAAGAATAAGAATATTGATATGAGGTGTTTTGATTGGAAAAAATGTACCTAAAAGAAGTAGCTTTTCACGGAGAAGAATTTTTTCATTTTTCAATATATAAGTTGAAGATCTTGGATAATAGGCAACTGATTATCAACAGCCACTGGCATGAAGAGATGGAATTCTTGTACGTGGAAAAGGGCAATGTGACAATCTATATTAATGATAGTCAATTTGTGGTAGGAGATCAAACACTTATTTATTTACCCTCACAGGTCATTCATTCTGTTCGCAATCATAAAGACGGAGATAAAAGTATTTATTCCTTAGTTTTTTCAGCAGATTTGATAGGGCAGAAAGAGTTGAAAGAATCTATTTTTAATCATTCTTTGATGTCGACTGCCGAAATAATAAATTTGGATAATGACATAGGAAAAAAGATACAAAATATCCTGTACCAAACCATTGAGGCGTATTCAACCCATCATTCTGAATCGGAATTTTTGATTCGAGGGAACTTGTTTCATATTTTCCATTATATGTTTCAATCAGCGGATAAATTTTTTTCGCAATCAGTTTTTAAGGAACAAGTTTTGGATTATAAGAAAGAATTTATAGTTAAATATATTCGAGAGAACTATCAAGATGACATAAGGTTAAAGGATATTTCCCAAAAACTTAACATTTCAGCTGAGCATTTCAGTCGGATTTTCAAAAATTATTTTGGCTGTAATTTTAGTAAATATCTTATGAAATATCGAATCAGCAAAGCAACATTGTTTTTGAAGACAACTAAATTAGCAATTATTGATATCGCAGTATCCTGTGGTTTTAAATCAAGCAGTTATTTTTCAGCATGTTTTAAAAAAGAAATGGGCATATCTCCACAAAAATATCGGAAAAAATATACGTATTTATAAATTAAATACTTCCTACATAATTAAAAACGTTGCTATCAATCACAAAAACAGCGTTATAAGATTGCCTTTTTAACTTGCTTCTTTTGTGATTACATTAAAGGGTGTCATGGTAAATTTACAAGTGCACGAGTAGAGTAGTTTAAAAACCACTCACAAGTTTCATTGCTTACCTATACAATCTATCCCCAGATAATGGTATACTAGTGTATTGTTAAGATCGATGGGATGGGAAGAGGAAAAAAATGAAAACTAGAGGATTTGAAGTTATTACAAACTATGACGGCAAAGTAAATCTGCCAGTAAGAGCCACATTTGGCGCAGCAGGTTATGATTTTGAAGCTGCTGAAGACGTTGTGGTTCCAAGTATTTGGAAGCAAGGGATTGCGTCAACTTTGAAAGCTGTTTTGAAGAAAGAAACTTTATCAGTGAATGAAAAATTGCAAAAAGAAGTGAAACCCACCTTAGTGCCTACGGGTATTAAAGCTTATATGGGACCGGATGAATATTTGCAGCTGACCAACCGTTCAAGCAATCCGTTAAAAAATTATTTGTGGCTGGCCAATGGTGTAGGGGTTATTGACAGTGATTACTACAATAATCCGGACAATGAAGGGCATATTATGTTCCAGTTTTTGAATTTTGGTCTAGTGGATAAAAAGATCCAAAAGGGAGATCGTATTGGTCAAGGGATTTTCCTACCATTTTTAAAAGCAGATCAAGACAAAGCAACAGCAGAGAGAGTTGGCGGGTTTGGTTCTTCCGGGAAAAACTAAAGAACTTAATCCTTTTTTAAAAAAGTTATCCACTTAAATTCATTTAAAATACCGGTTTTTATGTTAAAATGAACTGAATGGTCACGATTGAAGGAGAAGCTATGGCAAAAAAAGCAAAAACACATTTTGAATGTCAAGCGTGCGGCTACATCTCGCCGAAGTATCTAGGAAGATGCCCTAATTGCGGCAAGTGGAATGAGATGGTAGAGGTGAAGACTCAGGAAACTGAGGATCATCGCAGTCGTGTCAGTTTAAGCGGGAAACAAGCTCAACCGAAAAAATTAAGTGAAGTAACAACTAGCAAAGAGCCTCGTGTAAAAACCCGGATGGGTGAATTGAATCGGGTGTTAGGCGGCGGTGTAGTTCCAGGTTCTCTTGTATTGATCGGGGGAGATCCGGGTATCGGCAAGTCCACCTTGCTACTGCAAGTATCACAGCAGCTAAATTTAACCAAAGGGCAAGTGCTGTACGTTTCGGGAGAAGAAAGTGCAGAACAAATAAAAATGCGCGCAGAGCGTTTAGGCAGTGCAGGCAATGATTTTTTTGTCTATGCAGAAACAGATATGTCTTTGATTCGGAAAACGATTGAAGAATTGCGTCCTGATTATGTGATTATTGATTCGATTCAAACCATGATTCAGCCGGAAATTACCAGTGCTTCTGGGAGTGTGAGTCAAGTCCGGGAAACTACCGCTGAATTGATGCAAATTGCAAAAACTAATCACATCGCCATCTTTATCGTCGGGCATGTGACCAAAGAAGGTGCTCTGGCAGGCCCAAGAATGCTGGAACACATGGTGGATACGGTGCTTTATTTTGAGGGGGACCGCCACCACACATTTAGAATTTTACGAGCAGTAAAAAATCGTTTTGGCTCTACCAATGAAATTGGTATTTTCGAAATGAAAGAAAGCGGATTGGCAGAAGTTCTTAACCCTTCGGAGGTTTTTCTGGAAGAACGCCTAGAAGGTGCGACAGGTTCAGCCATCGTTGTTTCGATGGAAGGCAGCCGTCCGATTTTAGCGGAGGTGCAAGCTCTAGTCACACCTACGTTATTCGGAAATGCTCGGCGGACAGCCACAGGATTGGATTATAACCGAGTGGCACTCATCATGGCAGTATTGGAAAAACGGGCCGGATTGCTGCTGCAAAATCAGGATGCTTATCTGAAAGCAGCAGGCGGTGTCAAATTGGATGAACCAGCCATTGACTTGGCCATCGCTGTTAGTATTGCTTCCAGTTATAAGGATAAGGGAACTCAGGCTTCGGAGTGCTTCATAGGCGAGATCGGTTTGACAGGTGAAATTCGCCGTGTCAACCGTATTGAACAACGGGTGAAAGAAGCTGAAAAATTGGGATTTAAAAAAGTGTACATCCCCAAAAACAACCTTCACGGATGGCAGCCGCCCAAAAATATTGAAGTAGTCGGAATATCAACAATCAGTGAAGCGTTGAATCGCGTGTTTAATTAAAGAGAGGAGGCAGACTATGAAAAAAATTTATACCATTGTTATGGCTTTAATAGGTGCCAGTATCGGCATTGCAGTTTTGCCGGAACTCTGGGTACTCATAGACTTGACTAATAATCAAATCATCAACAACTATATTGTCAATGGCGTCATCGGCGGGTCAATCTTTTTGATTATTGCCATGCTGTCCAGCAATAGATTTGTCAGCAGCTTAAAAAAAATAGAGGATGCCGTCAGTAAAAAAAGTTCCCAGTACTTGCTATTTGGAGCGATTGGGGCAATTGTCGGCTTACTGCTCGGGGTATTGAGTTCGGTTCCGTTTTACAATATAGAAATTCCTGTTATTCGTGATGTTGTACCTGCCATTATTCTTTTATGTTTGGGATTTCTAGGATTTAGAATAGGAACAACAAAAATGGACGATTGGCGTAAGTTGTTTATGCCAAAAAACCGGCGCAATGCTGAAGATGTGCTGGAGAGAAAAGCAGACGAGGTCTTTCGTCAATATAAAATTTTAGATACAAGTGTGATCATCGACGGCAGAATTTATGATATTGCTAAAACCGGCTTTATTGAAGGAACGCTTTTGATTCCTAATTTTGTTCTCTATGAACTGCAGTATATCGCTGATTCCGGTGATAGCGTCAAGCGTGTCAGAGGACGTCGGGGTTTGGATATTTTGAATGCTTTGCAGAAAGAAGAAAGTGTCCAAGTCGAAATGTATGACGGCGACTTTGAAGAGATCACTGAAGTAGACAGCAAGCTGATTCGTTTGGCTAAGCTATTAGATGGCGTTTTAGTGACAAATGATTATAATTTAAATAAGGTCTCTGAATTTCAAAATGTCCCTGTTTTAAATATCAATGCGCTAGCCAATGCCGTAAAACCGGTAGTGATACCGGGGGAAACTATGCGGGTAATGGTCGTGAAAGACGGTACTGAACGTCAGCAGGGTGTGGCTTACTTGGATGACGGCACCATGATCGTTGTAGAAGACGGACAGCATTATATGAATAAAGAGATTGATGTGATTGTGACTAGTGCGCTGCAAACAGCGGCAGGCAGAATGATTTTTGCTAAACCGGCCCATGCACGGCACGGTCTTAACGAAAAGAATAAATAATGGGAGACTGTCACCCCCATTATGAAGATAGATAACGCAACATTTAAGGAAGGGAATAAATCGTATGAAAAAAAAGGTTCGTGTACGCTATGCCCCAAGCCCAACAGGACATCTACATATAGGCAATGCTCGTACAGCATTATTTAATTATTTATTTGCAAAAAATCTAGACGGAGACTTCATCATTCGGATAGAAGATACGGATATGAAGCGTAATATCGAGGGGGGCGAAGCAAGCCAGCTCGACAACTTGAAATGGTTGAACATTGACTGGGAGGAGTCGCCGGACAAGCCGGGGGCATTCGGTCCTTATCGTCAGTCAGAACGCAGCGACATTTATTTACCGCTGATCGATCAGCTGTTAGCCAGCAATTTGGCCTATAAGTGTTATTGTACAGAAGAAGAATTGGAAGAGCAGAAAGAAGCTCAACAAAGACGAGGCGAGATGCCAAGATACGGTGGGACTTGTGCCCATTTGACGCCGGAAGAGCAAGCGCAAAAAGAGGCTGAAGGAAGAGATTTTGTTGTGCGTTTCCGTGTCCCTAGAGGAGAGGAAATCTCTTTTGACGATTTAGTCAAAGGAAAGATTACTTTCGAATCCGACAGTGTAGGCGGGGACTTTGTCATCTTAAAACGTGACAAGATGCCTACGTATAATTTTGCAGTCGCCGTCGATGATCATTTGATGCAGATTTCCCATGTCTTACGGGGAGATGACCATATCGCCAACACACCAAAACAAATCATGGTGTACAATGCTTTTGGCTGGGAGCCGCCTATTTTTGGGCACATGACTCTGATTGTTAATAGCGATACTGGAAAAAAACTCAGCAAACGTGATGGCGGTATTTTGCAATTTATCGAGCAATACCGTGACTTGGGGTATTTACCGGAAGCGATGTTTAATTTTATTGCTTTGCTAGGCTGGTCTCCGGGTGGAGAAGAAGAAATTTTCTCTAAAGAGGAACTTATTGAGCGATTCGATGCTAAGCGCCTAAGCAAATCTCCGGCAGCTTTTGATGGTAAAAAATTGGAATGGATCAATAATCAATATATCAAAGACTTGGATTTAGATAAGTTGACAGCCATGTGTGTGCCGTTTTTTGTCAGCGCTGGTCGTTTGCCGGAGGAACTGACAGAAGAGCAACAAGCATGGGTGAAAAAACTTGTAGAGTTGTATCAGCCCCAAATGAGTTATGCAGGGGAAATCGTAGCATTGACGGAGATGTTCTTCGAAGACTATCCAGTCTTGGATGAAGGGGCTCAAACGGTGTTAGCTGGTGAAACGGTGCCGGTAGTCTTAGATGCCTTCAAAGAAGAAATCAGTCAATTGACGGCGTTTGATGTTCCGTCAATCAAGCAAGCGATTAAAAATGTTCAAAAGACAACAGGCGCCAAAGGTAAAAACTTATTTATGCCGATTCGGGTGGCTGTTTCTGGACAGACTCACGGTCCTGAGCTGGGAGACACTATTCTCCTTCTAGGGAAAGAAAAAACGATTGATCATTTGAATAAAGTGATAAATAAATAAACACGCAGACAAGAAGAAGTAAATTGTTTTGTTCAGTACAGAGAGTCTATGGCTGGTGAAAATAGACCGAGCAGATAATTGAAATGCCTCTTGTAGTGGAAATAGCGAAATTGACGAGTTTCAAAGAGTAGCTGTTTACGTAAAGAGCAGTCCACGTTAACGGACAGACAAGGTAGAGTCAGCTAGACTGATTGCTGCAAAAAAAAGTGGAACCACGTGCTAAACGTCTTTTGTATGAGTTATTGCTCATGCAAAGGACGTTTTTTTAGTTAACGAAATATGACATGAATGTGAGGGCAGAACGTTGAATCGACTAAAAGAAGATATTTTAACGGTAAAAAAACATGATCCGGCAGCAAGATATGCGCTGGAAATAATCTTGACTTACCCCGGCTTGCACGCATTATGGCTGCATCGCCTGACACATTTTCTGCATCGCCATAAATTAAAATTAATCGGGAGGATGATAGCAACTTTCAGTCGATTCTTGACGGGGATAGAAATCCACCCGGGGGCACAAATCGGTCGGCGGGTATTTATCGACCATGGCATGGGTCTTGTCATCGGTGAAACAGCGAAAGTCGGCAATGATGTGGTTTTGTTTCACGGGGTGACGCTCGGGGGGACAGGAAAAGATAGAGGGAAAAGGCATCCCACTTTACTGGATGGGGCCTATATCGCCGCTCATGCCCAAATTTTAGGACCGATTACTATTGGCAAAAATTCTAAAATAGGCGCCTCGTCAGTGGTGCTGAAATCTATTCCTGATAATGCCACAGCAGTCGGCCTGCCTGCAAAGGTAGTCAGGTTGAATGGGAAAAGGGTAGAGGAAGAGAACATGGTAAAGTAGGATAGAGGAAAAATAAGGAACATGGGAGAAAATACAGGAGGAATAAAATGATTCAAATTTATAATACATTGACCCGGGAAAAAGAAACGTTTGTGCCTATTGAAGAAGGCAAGGTGAGAATGTATGTCTGCGGGCCTACTGTTTATAACTATATTCATATTGGGAATGCTCGCAGTACGATTGCTTTCGACACCATCCGGAAATATTTTGAGTATCGGGGGTACAAAGTCAACTACGTTTCAAACTTTACAGATGTGGACGACAAAATCATCCGTTCCGCTAAAGACGAGGGGACCACTCCTCAAGCACTAGCGCAAAAATATATCAAAGCCTTCAAAGAGGATACAGGAGCATTGAACGTCAAGACAGCATGCTCACACCCGCAAGTGGTTGATCACATCGATGGGATTATCCAGTTCATTGAGGAACTGATTGCTAAGGGATATGCTTATGAGTCCGATGGAGATGTTTATTACCGGACGCGAAAGTTTAAAGGTTACGGCAAACTAAGTCATCAGTCTGTCGACGAGCTGGAAATTGGGGCTAGTCAGCGCACTGGGCAGGAACAAGATAAAAAAGAAGACCCCATCGATTTTGCCTTGTGGAAAACGGCGAAAGAAGGTGAAATCTCGTGGGAATCTCCTTGGGGGAAAGGTCGTCCAGGGTGGCATATCGAATGTTCTGTCATGGCTAATCAGCATCTGGGAGAAACCATCGACATTCACGGCGGGGGGGAAGATTTGCAGTTTCCCCACCATGAAAATGAAATCGCCCAATCAGAGGCACGTTCCGGCAAACCTTTTGCCAACTACTGGATGCACAACGGCTTTGTGACCGTGGGAAGTGACGACGAGAAAATGAGCAAGTCTCTCGGAAATTTTGTGACTGCTCACGAACTTTTGGGAAAAGTCGACCCGATGACACTGCGTTTTGCTTTAGCAACGACACAGTATCGCCGTCCAATTCCTTTTAATGAAGAGACACTGGGGGATGCAGAAAATAATTTGCAGCGAATCCAGACAGCTTACCATAATGCTCAGTTTCGCTTGAAACAAGCTGAGAGCATGGTTGATACTGAGGCAGAATCAGAGTTGGCAAAGCTGGAAGAAGAGTTTGTTACAGCGATGGACGATGACTTCAATGCTGCTAACGGAATCACTGTCGTATACGAACTAGTCAAATGGCTTAATCATTATATCGAACAGGCGGAAATTTCTCAGGAAGTCCTGCAACAAGCTGTCGAGAAATTAGAAAAGTGGCTTTATATTTTTGGGGTAACGTTAAAAACTCAGGAGTTGTTAGATGAGGATGTTGAACAGTTGATTGAGGAACGTAAGACGGCCAGAGCCAACAAAGATTTTTCCCGCAGTGATGAGATTCGTGACTTGCTGAAAGCTCAGGGGATTTTGCTGGAAGATACGGCACAAGGTGTCAGATGGAGACGAACTAAATGAGGGATAAACAAGATTACGGATTATTGAATGGTTTAGCTTTAGCTTATATTGGAGATGCGGTCTATGAATTATTTGTCCGTGAGTCTCTCATTCGCCAAGGAAACACACGGCCAAATATGCTTCATCAAAAAGCCACAAAGTATGTATCAGCAAATGCTCAAGCGGATTTGATGTATGAGATGCTTGAAAGAGACGTGCTGACGGAGAGAGAAAAAGAGATTTATCGTCGTGGACGTAATGCTAAAAGCCATACAACGGCAAAAAATGCAGACGTGAAGACCTACCGTATCTCCACAGGATTTGAGGCCGTGATGGGTTATCTCCATTTAGAGGGAGAGACTGAAAGGCTTCAGGAACTGATGACTTGGTGTGTGCAGGCAAGAGACGGCGGACATGATTTTGATTTAAAGAGTCAAGATCATGCTTCTGTCAATGATAAGGAGGAAGGGACATGACGAAACGCCAAAATGGGCAGACTCATCGTCGAAAATTGAACAGTTCTAGAAAAGAAAAAACAGGCAAGTTGGAACAGGAAACATCAGCTGTTGAGTCCGGTCAAGATTTTGCGATTGGTTTTTACGGTGTCAGCGAAGCGCTGCAGGCAAAGCGGGGCAATAAACTTTTTGTTCAAGAAGATATCAAAGGACGCCGGATAGACGAGGTCAAACAACTGGCACAAGAATTTTCGGTGCCGGTCCAGTTTGTTCCTAAGAGTAAACTGGATCACATGACGGATCGGGGCAATCATCAGGGAGTAGTGCTAGGGGTGACGCCTTTTAGTTATCTAAGTGTGGAAGAATTACTGAACGCTACTACTTCGGAAACACCTTTCTTTTTGATTTTGGACGGTATCGAAGACCCCCATAATTTTGGTTCCATTTTGCGGACTGCTGATGCTGTGGGAGTGGACGGTGTCATCATTCCAAAACATCGGGCAGTAGGTATTACGTCGATTGTCTCAAAGACTTCTACGGGAGCAGTTGAGCATATTCCTGTGGCTCGGGCGACTAACTTATCTCAGGCGATTCGACAGTTGAAGGAAAGAAATTTTTGGATTTTCGGCACAGATATGACCGGCACAGATTATCGAAACTGGAATGTTTCTGGCGCCGTTGCGTTGATTATCGGGAATGAAGGCAAAGGCATCTCCCCGGGACTAAAAAAAGAAATAGACGAAATGCTGACCATCCCCATGACGGGGCACGTTCAAAGTTTAAATGCCAGTGTGGCGGCGGGCATCATGATGTACGAAGTATTTCGAAAACGTCAGGAATGAAGGCCATGAGCGGCATGCTGAAACGTCAGATTTTAATGGTCGACGGCTATAATATGATCGGTGCCTGGCCGGAATTAGTCCGTCTGAAAAATCAGGATAAGCTGGCAGACGCTCGAGACAGATTGCTGTTTGAGTTGTCCAACTATGCTAAATTTCGCGGAATAAAAATCATTGTGGTTTTTGACGCCCAATTTGTCCCCGGTATCCAGCAAGAATATGAGCAATATCAGTTGACAGTCGTTTTTACAAAGACGGATGAAACTGCGGATACTTATATTGAGCGGGAAGCAGGAGGATTAATCGACTTGCGGACGCAGGTAACGGTTGCCACCAGCGATTTAGCAGAGCAATGGCTGATTTTCTCCAAGGGGGCTTTGCGTAAATCGGCTTATGAACTATACAAAGATGTAGAGGAAACCAAAGACAGTATTAAAAAAGAAGTGATTGCCAATCGCTATGCCCAATATTCTCGCAACATTCCTTGGAGTATCGAAGAAATGAAGCATTTAGAAGATTTGAGAGACAACCTTTCAAAATGATTATCTGCCGAGATGAAAACTAAAGGGGACGTAAGGTTTAGAGTTGTCGAAAGCAGAAGAAATAGATAAGGCCTCAAAAAATATAGGAGGAACTTGTAATGAAGACACAAACATTCAGAGAATTTTCAAAGAAGCGGATTTTACCAGCAATTATTGAGATAGACGGGCAAAAATTTCCAAATGTGTCGGTGAAATTGCCGCCCTACTGTTATTTGACATTCAACGAGAGGGATATCAGCGTAAACAATATCGTTCCTCTAACTAGCCAAAAAGGAAAAGAGGTTCTAGAGCATCTTCCTTATGCAGAAATTGAAAAAGTAGAAATCAATCCCGTTCAAAAACTGACAGTTGTCATTATAGCACCGGGCACAAGAATCAATTTGGATTTAAAGTTATTGTTAACTGACGGCACTCAATTTCATTTTGAATGTGAAGACATGACGATGTTGCCAAAACTTGCTTCTATCTTTTCCAGCCATTATGTCCCTGTGACTGATTCTTTTGGCTTGGTAGAGATTTTTAAAACGTCAGCTTCTAATCGGGCCGCCTATGATTACTTAGAGGAAAATGCAGAAGTGATTGCTGCACAAAAAAATCTGAAAATTTTGCGGGTCACGCAAATGGAAGAATAAAGAGGTTTTGGAAAGAGTCTGGAGGTTGTTGTCTCTAAACCTGTAATTGATTAGGGATTTTAGCGCCATCCTGTGTGGTATGTTGTTTATACGACACAGGATGGTGCTTTTTATAAAGGTCTATCAGAAAGTTGCTTGCGAGTTTGTTCCTTTCGTTTATTGACGGCTGGAAGTATCTTCAACTTGATTTTGCTGAAGATAGTCCCTAGGAGTCTTGCCGTAAACACGCTGAAAGTTTCGTGAAAAGCTTAAAGCATCTTGAAAACCGACCAATAGCGCAATCTCGTTGATGCTTTTATCCAAGGTGATTAGCAAGTTTCTGCCAACTTGGACACGCAGTGCGTTGAGAAATTGTTTGAATGTGGTTTGAAATTGATTTTTTAACAAAGATTGAATCTTTTTTTCAGTAAAATGCAAATCACCAGCCGCAGTCGTGATTGTTAGGGGTTGTCGGCAATTTTCCAGCAAATAACAAGCAAGTTCCCAGATATCTGCAGAAACTTCTTCGGTGGACATTCCGCTCACACGATATTCTTGCGGGGTGACTCCCTGAACATGTTTAAAAGTTTTGTAGAAGTTTGCTTCTGATTGAAAACCGCTGATTTGCGCTATTTGATTCAGTGAAAGTTCATGAAACTGGGTCAAGGCGGCGGCATTTCGAATCCTTACTTGGTTCAACAGTTGTTTAAAACTCATACCGGTCAGCGATTTGAGATGTTTGCTTACTTCTTGTCTGCTTATTCCAAGTGCTTTCCCTAGTTTTTCAGGAGTCAACTGTTCCTGATGATGGAGATGCAAATATTGCAAAACAATCCAGCTGAGATTGTCAGTGACAGACTTTTTGTCAAGTTCGTTTTGATGCCGGCTGTAAATATAGGAAATAAATGAAATCAGGGCAAGGTTCAAGGGTTCGTGAGTATCAGCTGATAGCTTGAATTCCTCGTCTAGTTCCCCGCACAAAAATTCGATTTGTTTACGGTAGCGCGACTTCAAGGA
Organism: Vagococcus elongatus; assembly: GCF_003987645.1. Taxonomy (GTDB): domain Bacteria; phylum Bacillota; class Bacilli; order Lactobacillales; family Vagococcaceae; genus Vagococcus_A; species Vagococcus_A elongatus. Next base: position 117,616 of record NZ_NGKA01000004.1, on the reverse strand, counting down.
TACAATCGGGATGGCGTTGTCAATTTTTTTTATCGATCGCAAATAGTTTCTTTGATTGGTGCTGACAAGCAGTAACAAACCGATAGAAAATCTGATGCGGTAAAATTGAATTTTCTCTTTTGGTTTTAATAAAAAACGGTGAACATGGTAGGGCATCAGCTGAATAAAATCACCAGCTGTCACAGCAATGCTTAAATCGTTGATTTCGATGCGCCCTGCCCCTGACAATATGTAAATAAATTCGATTTCGTCCCGAAAAACCTTCTGACTGCTTCTGCTCATAGTTTCCTTTGTTAAACGCAGTTCTTTAGGTTTGAATTTTTCTGAGAAGTAATCACTGCTGATATATGGGAAATTATTCATTTTGTTTCACCTCTAGCTTGATTTTAACAAAAAGTGAGTGATATGTCTCTTTGTGATAGATATCAATCAAAATAAAAGTTTATAATGATTGTGAAAGAAAACACAACAGGAGGGTTAAAAATGGCTAAAATATTTATTTTAGGCGGCACAGGATTTTTAGGATACTATACGACGAAAGAATTATTGGACAGGGGTTATCAAGTTAAAACAATGTCACTGCCGCCTATGCCGGCAAAAGATTTATTGCCGGAAGGTGTAGAGTGTCAACTGGGTGATATCAATGCACTGACAGATGAGGAAATTTTAGTCTTGCTGGAGGATTGTGAAGGGTTTATTTATGCGGCGGGTGCAGACGAACGGACGGTGCCAGATAAACCAGCGGTAAAATTTTTCTACGAAGCCAATGTTTTGCCTACTCAGCGGTTGGCTAGATTAGCTAAACAGGCCGGAGTCAAAAATTTTGTCGTGTTCGCTTCCTATTTTGCTGAATTTGCCGAACGACTGCCAGAGTATCATCTGCGTAAGCAAGCTTATCCTAATACGCGCTTGCTGCAAGAGCAACTGGCTTTTGCTGAGGGTGAAGGGGCAATGAAAGTCTGCTCTTTACGTCTCCCTTATATTTTCGGCACAATGCCGGGCAGAGAACCTTTATGGACGATGTTTGTAGACCGGGTACGAGGGCAAGAAGTTTTTCCGAGTCCGACTGGTGGAACTGCCATGGTCACAGTGGAACAAGTTGCTGAAGCTGCTGTTGGTGTGTTGGAAAACGGCGAGCATCGTGGTACTTATGCGATTTGCTCTTTGAACATGAAATTTCAGCAGTTTTATGAGCTGATTGTGGAAGCTCTGGGACAGACAGGTAAAACAATGGTGCCGGTTGTTGCATTGGAACAAATGCTGCCGGCTTTTGAAGCTATTGATTCTCAGGCTGAAGCAGCAGGAAAAGAGCATGGCATCCATATGGCGGTCAGCGGAAGATTGCAGTTTGAGGATCTCTATTTGGATCCGGCAGATACGATGCCCTTGTTGGGAATCAAAGAACATGATGTGGTTGCCAGCATCAAAGAAACATTGGCAAGATGTGTCGACTAGTAAAAGAATTAACAGGGAATCCAGTGTGAGTTCTTACGCGCCTGATTATTCTTATGATTAAAACTTAGATATCATCTGAATTTGAGTAAAAAGCTGAAAAGAGTTTTCTCTTTTCAGCTTTTTTGTTGCGTCAAGGTTGATAGTTTGCTAAAAACATTCTGGCAGCAAAGATTAATTAGAAAGAAATTTTTATTACCATCTAAGAACCTGCTAACTTTTAATTTTCTCAACAACCATTTTATTGACTATTAAATAACTAAAATACCGTTATTTATATTTGTGAAATAAACTTTTGTGAGAGAACGTTACATTCAAATGGGACTGTCAGTTTCACTTTCAGTAAAAAGTTGGAAGAAGAGCATGATGTAAATGTCAGTCTCGCCGTAACATTATTTTCTGACAAGATAAAGAGAAGATGTTAGAAAAAGAGAGAAAGCCTAGTCATGCTTTCTCTCTTTGCGTTTTTGTATTAAATATTCTTTGATATATGCTTGGTTTTCGATATTTTTCATACGGAAATTTTTAAAGCTTCTTAAGTATCTGCGGTGGTTAAAATTCAATTTTGGTAACTTTTTAGCCCGTTCTTCGAATTCTTCACGCCATTCTGCATAATCAGATTTAATAGACTCCAAGTTTTTCCCCAATGAAGTTTCCAACTGCAGTCTTCTTTTTCTAAACTGCTGTCGACTGCTGTCGATGGCGCTGTCCCACTCCAGACTGATTTTATTGAAGTTGATCATGTTGAAGACGGTGTAGATTGAGTCAGAAGCAAAGAGCACGGCAATCATAAGGTAAAGATAGCTTCCTGTATGTGCCAAAGTAAACTCGGTCAGCTTCATGACTTCCGGATGAATGACTTTGACAATCAGCACACAAGCAGTCCCCCAAAACAAAGAAACAGGGAGAGCTACCCGGCCGTTAAGATTCAGAGGGACTCCGGTATAGTCCCACCACGTGGCGTGGAAAATTTTCTCTAAAATATAGCTGGTAAAGTATTCCAACACCGTGACCACGATCACTGAAAGGGAATAAAGCAGAAGCAGGTTATTTTGATAAGGAGCAATGAAATAAAGAACGGACAAAATACCAAAGCCGTAGATTGGGCAATATGGCCCGATAAGGAAGCCGCGGTAAACAAATTTTTTCGCTTTGATGGAGCAATAGACGGTCTCCCAAAGCCAGCCGATGATAGCGTAAAATAAAAATAATAGTGCGATTTCATTTAAAAGATTGTTCATTTGACACCTCGGGTAGTTTTATATTTTAACGTCAGAACACAGGATATTCTTGTTTGACAGCTGCTGCCTTGGTCTGCGGAGTGTTTCATGGTGTTTTTTTGTAAATCTGCAGATTTTGTGGCAGTTTTTCAAGTCAGTTTATCCAGAGCTGGTGAGCGGAGATGTTTTAGCAAACTCTCCACTTTTTTACACTGCTAAGACTCATTGTATACTAAAACCATTAAAAATAAAAAAAATTTGGGAAAATAATTGAAAAGTTGCCTACGAAGGTTTTAATTTTAGGAGTTTAATCTATAGCTGGTGGATGATTCGCTGAAAAAAGACAACTATATTTAGATTTCTTGAAACTTTCCATGTTTCCAAGTGGCTAAAGTTTCTTTTTAGGTCAAGAAAAACAAGCTGGAATTTGGTATAATGAAGGATGATGCTTTTTATGAAACGGGGAGATATCAATGAAATTTTTACATACTGGGGACTGGCATATCGGCAAAAAATTAAACGGCTATGATTTGCTTGAAGAACAGCAGGATGTGTTTCGTCAACTCATGGCAGTTGCTGAAAAGGAGCAGGTGGATGCCATCGTGATTGCTGGAGATCTCTATGACCGGTCTGTTCCTTCGGTCGAAGCTGTGGAAGTGTTCAACTGGATGATGCGTGAAATGAACATCGAAAAAAAATATCCCGTTCTAGCGATTTCGGGTAATCATGACAGCAGTACACGACTGGAAACGGGAGGACCGTGGTACGAACCTCTGCGGTTTCATTTACATACAAGATTGGAACAGGGACTTGCCCCTGTGGAAATAGATGACACTCAGTTTTTTTTATTGCCTTACTTTGAGCCATTTGCAGCAAGAAGATATTTTGAAGACGACTCACTGAAAACAATCCAGCAAGCGGTTGCTGCGGCGGTGGCAGAAATGGAAAAAAGATTTGATCCCCATAAAAAACAAGTGCTAGTTTCGCATTTTTTCATCGCCGGAAGTACGACGACCGACTCTGAAACAAAAGTTACCGTAGGAGGGCTGGATGTAGTCCCGCTTTCTTTATTAGAAAATTTTGATTATGTGGCACTAGGGCATTTACACAATCGTCATGCACTGCATAGCGATAATGTCCGATACAGCGGGTCGTTATTAAAATATTCTTTATCAGAGGTTAATCAGGAAAAAGGGGTTTGGGTTGTGGAGCTGACAGACACGGAGACCAATATGGAGTTTTTTCCTGTAACGCCGATGCGGGATGTAAAAGTACTGGAGGAAAGTTTTGATACTCTGATGACGCCCAGTTTTTATAGTGAAATTAATCGGGAAGACTATATCGGTATTCGCTTGACTAATAAAGAAGTCATTCCCAATGTGATGAATCAGTTGCGGTCTGTTTATCCACGTATCATTCAACTGGAAAGAGCCCATGGGAGGACTGCCCAAGAGTTGAACGTCCTTGCATCTTCAGACTTGCAAAAGAAAGATCCGCTAACGCTATTTGCTGATTTTTTTGAAACAGCTGTGGAACAGCCTCTGACGATACAGCAAAAAAGCTGGTTAGAAGAAGAATATATGACTCTGGAAAAAGAGGGATAGGAGGGAAAAGATGAAGCCCATTCGTTTAATCATGGAAAATTTTGGTCCATTTAAACAAGAAGAAGTAGATTTTGCTCAGTTTCAAGAGTATCCGCTATTTTTAATTGCCGGAAAAACCGGCGCAGGGAAGACGACGATTTTTGACGCGATGTGCTATGCCCTTTACGGAGAAACTACTGGAGGGATTCGTCAAGGCAAAGAAATGCGCTCCAACTTCGCCGATGAAGAGGAACAGACTGCGGTCACCTTTATTTTCGACCATCAAGGAAAACGTTATGAAATCATACGTGAGCCTGAGCAGACATTGAAGAAAAAAGTGGGAGAGGGTGTCACTATCCGCCCTGCAAAGGTTTTGCTGACAGTTTATGATGACGCTGGCGCAGAGATTCTTCAAGAGAAAAAAGCCACAGAAGTCAGGAAATTAATTGAAGAATTACTTCATTTGACCGTCCAGCAATTTACACAAATCATCTTATTGCCTCAAGGGGAGTTTCGCAAATTTTTAAATGCCAATAGTAATGACAAAGAAGTGGTTTTGCGCAAACTTTTTGGGACTCAAATATATAGTGAGTTATCTCTACGTTTGAAAGAACGAAAAAAAGCATTTGAAAAACAATTAAACGACGAACAGCATGGTTTAAATTTATTATTTGATCAAGTGCTGTTTGCTGAAGAATATCAATTGGAAAAACAAGAACTGACCGATATGGCCAGCCGGCTAACACTGATCTTGGCACAAAATGAGGAGTACCAAGAGCAGATGGATGTCCTTAACCAACAGGAAAAACAAGTCAGGTCGGAAAAGAAAGAGCTGGATAAACAGGTCCACCGTGAGCAGCAACTGCTGGAAGAATTTGGTCAGCAGCAGCAGTTAACAAAGGAACTTGCGCACCACGAAGAGCAAAAGCAAGAAGTGCTGGTGAAAGAACATCAAGTGGAGAAATGGCGTTGGGTTGAAAAAAATCAGCATCCTCTTCTTCAGTTGCAGGAATATCAGCAACAAATCGGAAAACTTCAAGAAAAGCATGAAGAACATCAAAAGATGAAGAAAAAGTTGCAGACAGAAGGGGAAAACGTCAAACAATGCTTGGATAATTTGTTGGATGAAAAAGAGAGTATTGAGGAGAAACGACAGGAAATCCGCGACATGGAGACGTTAGAACCTCTCTTTAAACAAAAAGAGCAGCTAGAAAAAGAGTTGACCACACTCCTTCAATCCATTAGAAAAACTCAGGCTTCGAAAACAGCTATTTATGGTCAAATTGAAAAAATCCAAGAAGAGTATGAAACCAATCAAGGGAAAATCCAAGAAGAACCCCAGCTTTTGCGCAAACTCAGCCAGCTGGAAAAACAAATGCAGTCACTGGAGACGTTGCTGAAAGAGGTGTCAGAGCAGCAGAAACAAGAGGAAGACCGACTTAGGCTGTATGTTCGACAAGAGGAGGTCATCCTGCGTTTGTCAGAACAAAAAAAAGCATCGCAAGTCTTGGAAGATAACTACCGGAAACAAAAAGATCAGGTGGCAAAGTTGCTGATCGCCAGACTAAGTGTAGATTTGCTTCCGGGAGAATCATGTCCTGTCTGCGGCAGTAAGGAGCATCCACGTCCTCATGCAGAGCAGGAATGGACGGTGGAGACCATCAAAGAAGCAGAAGAACATTTGGCGTCCTTGGAAGAAAAACGAGAAATCCAACAGAAAACAGTGATCCAACTGATGGAAGAAGACCGGTATTTAAATGAAAAAACAGAAGAGATGGACCGTCATATTCGACAGTTGCAAAGGACGTTAGAGGCAGAATTGATGGCTTTAAGAGAGTCATCCTCGGCTGATTGGCTGGGTGAATCAAACGGGCAGACGACAGCTGAATTGCTGCAAATTCTCCGCAGGGAACAAGATGAACGCAGTCAAGAGCGACAACAGTTGTCTGAGAAGATAGAAGCATTGGAAGAAATCAAAGCGACTCAGTCGGAGCTGGAAATTCAGCAAGGGAAACTCGGCGACGCTCAAAAGGAAATCGAAGCTGCCTTATCCCAAGAAGAAAAACAGCAGACGGGTATCACAGCAACATTGACACAAATCAATCAGCAAATTCCTGTGAAATGGCAGCAGGAAAATCTTCAGAATCTTTTAGAAGCAAATCGAAACGCCGTCAAGCAATGGGAGCAATCTGTCAATACTTATGAAGAACAGTTGAAACATTTGTCTGAAAGGGAGTTACTGGAAACAAATTCCTTAGCGCATGTCCAACGACAATTACAGGAAACCACAGAAGGACTGGAAAGCCGGCAAAAGCAATTGGAAGAACGGATTGCCGCCAGCGCGTATGTCCATGATTTGGCAGAGATGACAGAAGAACTGGCTCATATCAGCCAAATCGAGCCTTACGAAAAAGCTATCAAAGAATTTTACGATACTTACCATCGATTGAAAATACGGTTAGAAGAAGTAGAGAAGAAATTGGCAGGGCAAAAGGAGCCGGAAATCGAACAAACGCTGGCGCTGCAGAGAGAGTTGGAGCAGACCATCGAACGTTTGGAAGAAGAACGTTTGACCTTGGCCCAGCGGAAAACTCAAAATCAGCAAATACATCAAGAGATGACCACTCGTTATGCCCGCTTGCAAAAAGAGTGGGAAAAACTGGCAGAATTAAATCAACTGTCAGAGGTGGCCAATGGAGACGGCCCGCTGAAAATCAGTTTGGAACGCTATGTTTTACAAGTTTATTTTGCGGAAATTTTACGTGTAGCAAATCAGAAGTTGATGGAGCTGACTAATAACCGTTATAGTTTTGAATTGAAAGAAGAGCAAGGCTCGTATAAAAGTCAAACAGGTTTAGAGTTGAACGTCTACGATGACAATGTAGGCGCAGCCAGAAGCGTGAATACCTTGTCTGGAGGGGAAAGCTTTATTGCGGCCTTGTCATTGTCCCTTTCGCTAGGAGAAGTGGTTCAGACGCAGGCGGGAGGCATCAGTGTGGAAGCTATGTTTATTGACGAAGGCTTTGGTTCTTTGGATGAAGAAGCACTAGAAATCGCAATGGATGCTTTTGAAACCGTAGAAAGTAAAGGACGGATGATTGGGATTATCAGCCATGTCCGGGAACTGAAACAGCGTATTCCGCAACAGATTCAAGTGTTAACTCAAGGCACAGGACAGAGTCGCATTACTTATCAGTTATCAGAGGAATGAGGAAATTAGATGAAATGGTCGATACCAGAAAGAATCATTGAACGGGGCAGGGCCTATGCGTCGGAAGGACGAGTCGTCGATATCAGAAAAGATGAAAAAAGAGTCAAATGGCATGCAAGAGTGCTGGGCAGCCAAATGTATTATGTGGAATTGGACGGCACGCCAAAAGAAGAAGATTATTGCAGCTGTCCTTATTTTAAAGACCGGGGATATTGTAAACATACGGTAGCAGTGGAGCTTATCCTAAGAGATGCAGGGTATAGCCGCGTGTTTTCAAAATTTCCTGTGCAGGTAGAGATGCAGGATGAATATCAAGACAATATCATCCATCACGGCCCGACCCACGAGGAGATGCTGCTGTATGAAGCTATCGACTTGGTGATGATGGTGCAAGCTCAGACAAAAAATTCAAACGAAAGATTGCAACTAGAGTTTGTAATCCAAGGGCAAGACACGGCTCACGGTTATTATTTTGTCGATGTGTTGTCAGTCGGCTTGCGTTTGGGCTATGAAAATGGACGTTTGTATGTGGTCCGGGACCTTCAAGAATTTTTCCAGGTCTTCAAAGAGCAGGGACTCTATTTTACTGCTCAGGCTGACTACTCTTTGAGAAAGGATAATTTTGCCGCGGAAGATTTTTACTGCTTAGTGAAACTAGCGGAAGCCTATGACCATCAGCAATTTTTACGGGAGGATTCGCCAAAAAAAGGTCCTTGGGGCAAAAACATTTCACTGCCAAAGGAATTGATGAAAGAATTATTCTTTTTGGAAAGAACCGTTCAGAACGTGTCGGTAGTCATCAATGGAAAAAAGAAAAAGTTAAAAGGTTTTTCTGCAAACAAGAAGCCTTACCGATTTCGTGTATTGGGAAATCATCGCAAACTGCAAGTCCTTATGGAAGAACAGTTTGAAGAATATTATCCGGGATACCATTGGTTTTTCTGGCAAGGCTATTTTTTTGAATTGCCCTTTGAAGCAATCAATCAGTTTGAATTAGTCTATGAAACTAAAAAAAGAATGCCTAGACCTGCTTTAACTTTTTCAGATGAAGCCGTGACTGATTTTTTCAACATATTATATCCAGTGTTTAAAGAAGTCGGCGAAATAGAGCTGGCAGATGAATTGTTTGAGAATTTAGTGGAGGAGCCTTTGGAAACCTTGCTTCATCTTACTTTAAACGATGGGCGTATCGAGGGTGAAGTCAAGTTTCAATACGGCGACGTTGTTTTGCCGGCAGTGCAGTTAGGCGACGTGCCCGGTCAAGAGTTGATGGTCCGGAAGATAGGGGAAGAAGAAGAGGTCCTTCAGACGATGAGAGACTTATCCTATGGTTTTTCTGAGGGTCTTTTTTACAAGTCCTTGCCTGTGGCTGAAAATTTATATGCCTTCTTTGTAGAGGAGCTGCCGCTATTGCGACAACTGGCAGAGGTAACTCTAGATGACAGCTTGCAGGAACTTTATTTGGATGGTTTGAAAGCCCGGCCTAAAATCAGGATTGATACTGCTAATTCTTGGCTGGATATTCATTTTGATGTATCTGATATTGATGAAGATGAAGTAGACGAAATGATTCGCAGCATCTATGCGGGCAAGACCTATCACCAGCTGAAAAGCGGACAAATCGTTTCTTTGGAAACTGAGGCGTATCGGGAAATAACCAAAAGTCTTCAGACTATCCCAGAGGAATTGGCTTTCCAAAACGGGACTGTCCGGTTGGCTAACTACCAAAGTATTCTGCTGAAAAATCAATTTGCTTCGGTAAAAGATGCTGAATTCAGTGAAGACTTTGAGAAGATGGTCTCGGAGCTGACGAAGCCGGAAAAACTGACCGATGTTCTGCCAAAGAAAGTCAACGCTGTCCTGCGCCCTTATCAAGAAGTGGGATTTCGCTGGTTAAAAATGATGGCCGGCTACGGTTTTGGCGGTATTTTGGCAGATGAGATGGGTCTGGGGAAAACGCTCCAAATAATTACTTACCTTCAAGAGGCCAAGGAGGAAGGACGGTTGTCCCAGTCTATAGTGATTGCGCCTGCCAGCCTTGTTCTGAATTGGAAATATGAAGTGGAAAAATTTGCGCCGGAATTGACTACGGCAGTTATCAGCGGCAGTGCCGAAAAAAGAAAAACACTGATTGATGAGGCACAGGCAATAGATGTGCTGATTACTTCTTACGCTACATTCCGTCAAGACAGCGAACGCTATCAGGACCATACCTTTGATACATTAGTTCTAGACGAGGCTCAGATGGTAAAAAATTCAGCAACCAAAACATTTCAGGCCATCAAAAAAGTGTCAGCCAAACAGAGATTTGCATTGAGCGGAACGCCAATCGAAAACCGGCTGGAAGAGATTTGGGCGATTTTTCACTTGATTATGCCCGGTTTTCTACCCTCATTTAAAAAATTTCAAAAGTTTTCTGCTAAAGAAATCAATCAATGGATCCGCCCCTTTGTTCTAAGAAGGGAAAAGAAAGAAGTATTGACGGAGTTGCCTGATAAAATCGAGACGCTTATCCGTAGTGAGTTGACTAAGGAACAAAAAAAGATTTATTTGGCTCAGCTTCAAGATATGCAGCATTCGTTAAGTGAGATGGACGGAGAAGCTTTTCGACAAAACCGCATGACTATTTTAGCCGGCTTGACCCGTCTGCGTCAGATTTGTTGTTCTCCAGCCTTGTTTTTACCGGATTACCACGGCGGTTCTGGCAAACAGGAACAATTAAAAGAACTGATTCAATCAGCTTTGGCAAATAATCGCCGGATACTGTTGTTTTCGCAGTTTACCAGTATGTTGTCTATCATTGAAAAAATGCTGGCGGAGATGCAAGTGGAGACATTTTATTTGCGTGGCAGCACGCCGATTGCCCGCCGTCAACAAATGGTGGATGAATTTAACCAAGGCAGTAAAGATGTCTTTTTGATTTCCCTGAAGGCCGGCGGGACAGGTTTAAACTTGACGGGAGCCGACACGGTGATTTTATATGATTTGTGGTGGAACCCTGCGGTGGAAGACCAAGCGGCAAGTCGGGCCCACCGTCTCGGACAGAAGAAAGAAGTGGAAGTTTGGCGCTTGATTGCAGAAGGAACGATTGAAGAGAAGATGGTTCAGCTGCAAGAAAACAAAAAAGATTTATTCGAGAATATCTTAGGGGCCTCCGCCAGTCAGTTGACAGAACAAGATATTCGCGACATCTTGCTTCAATAGCCTATAGAGGCACCTTCGGAAAATAACGGAATTTTTTAATCAAATTAAGCGTTATTGTTAAAAACGCCGATTAAATGCCGTGAATGTTGTGGCATTCTTGTAGGAGTCGTGAGAAAATAGAAACTAAATGTGTCTTTTGGTAACGAAAGACTTATCGGCTGAGAATTTCAGCAAAATGGATATCAAAAAAGGTAAAAGGCGTTGAAGTTAAGAGAAAGGAATGAACGACATGAAGCATGTGTCAGTGTTGATAAAACCAGCTTCAGGATTATGTAATATTCGCTGTCAATATTGTTTTTATGCGGACGTAACGTCATTAAGGGAAGTCGAATCTTATGGAAGAATGACTAAAGAGACGACAGAAAAGATGATCGCACAAATATTTTCTGATTTAGAAAATGGTGATCAGCTGACGCTTGCTTTTCAAGGGGGAGAACCTACGCTAGCTGGTTTAAATTATTATCGGCATTTAACGAGCTTGGTTGATGAGTATATAGAAACGATTGACGTAGAAGTCCATTATGCTATACAGACAAATGGTATCGTTGTTAACGAAAGATGGTGCCGTTTATTTAAGGACTATGATTTTTTAGTAGGCCTTTCCATTGACGGACCAGCGATGTTTCATGATTTATATCGTTTGGATGCCAAGGGCAGAGGAACCTATCAGCGGGTATTAAAAACCAAAAAATTATTGGATGACTATGCTATCGACTATAATGTTTTATGCGTATTAACGAACCAGCTGGCCGGAGAGCCAAAAAAAGTGTATCGTTTCCTTCAAAAAGAAAACATCGACTATGTCCAGTTCATTCCTTGCCTAGATGATTTTGGTGCAGAAAAAAGAAGCCGCTATGCCTTGACCCCTAAACGTTTTGCTTCATTTTATCAGCAGTTGTTCCAATTGTGGCTGGATGAGTTCAAACGGGGGACGTATCGCAGTGTCAAACTGTTTGATGATGTTTTCAACTTGCTTGTTGCCGGTCAGCTGACTGCTTGCGGGATATTAGGGAACTGTCAAATTCAGTATGTGATCGAGGCGGACGGCAGTGTTTATCCTTGCGATTTTTATGTGCTGGATAATTACCGTTTAGGCTACATTCAAGAAAAAAGTTTGCGGGAGTTATTTGAACAAGATGTATCAAAAATGTTCCTCTGTGAACCAAGAGATTTGTCAGGCTTTTGCCAGGAGTGTCCATTTTTGAAAATGTGCAACGGAGGATGCAAACGAATGAAAGATGCTATGTACGTGAACAAACAAGGAGACTTTTGCGGCTACCAAACATTTTTGAAAAAATTCGTGCCGCAAATAGAAACTATTATCGAAACAAGAGAGAAGGTCATTAGATGATGTGGACGGGGATAATCTATTTTGTAGTGATTATTTTAGCGAACACGGTTGGTGCCATATCTGGGATGGGAGGCGGGGTCATCATTAAACCCGTCCTTGATTTTATCGGTGCCCATCAGGTGGCGGCAATTTCATTTTATTCCAGTGTGGCGGTGTTTACCATGTCCATCGTCTCGACACTGCGTCAAATGAAAAATAAAATAACCGTTCAGTGGGTTCTGGCACTATTGATTTCCGCCGGTGCGGTCGCCGGAGGCTCAATAGGCAATCTTGTGTTTGAACAACTGATGAGTCAGTTAGACAGCGAGATGGTGATGCTGATTCAAATCATTTTAACTGTCATTACCTTATTATTTGCCTATTTTTATTCAAAAAATAATTCTTGGCATATTGATTTGCGGAAAAACCATTGGTATGTGATCGTAGGCTTTATTTTAGGATTTCTAGCCAGTCTTTTGGGAATCGGCGGCGGCCCTATCAATGTTGCTCTGCTGATGATGTGTTTTTATTTGCCAATCAAAGAAGCCACTGTTTACTCCATTATTACGATTTTCTTTTCACAACTGGCAAAGCTGGTTACGATTGGGACAACGACAGGTTTTCAGTCCTATGATTTGAATATGTTATTGTTTATTATTCCGGCGGCTGTTCTTGGCGGATGGCTGGGTGCTAAACTAAGCGGGATCTTTTCCGAAGAAAAAGTCAGCAAAGTTTTCCAGCTGGTGATTTTTCTTGTTTTGCTGATTAATATTTACAATGGCATTAGAATTTTCATATAAAAAATTTACTTTTCCATCCGTATGCCTGATGAAACAGCATTCCCGCATATCACTAAATGAGCCACAATTATTAAGATTGACACTTCCCTCTATAAAGATTAAAATTAAGAGTGTGTAACTTTATACACTTATGCAAACAAGCATGTGATAATAACTATTCTTTTATCAAAAGAAAACACATAACTAAAGATTTTACGGAGGTGTCATAAGATGGAAGCAATTTCTATCGTCCTCGGTATCATCGGTTTGATTGTAGGCCTTTTGGCAGGTTTTTATGTTGCTAAAACACGTCATGAAAAGACGATTGACGGAGCAAAAAACACAGCTGAAGGGATTTTGGAAGAAGCAAAGCGTGAGTCGGAAACGTTAAAAAAAGAAGCATTGTTGGAAGCCAAAGAAGAGAATCAGAGGTATCGTCTGGAAGTTGAAAGTGAGTTGAAAGAGCGCAGAAGCGAAGTCAAAGTTCAAGAAAATCGTTTACTTCAGAGAGAAACTAATATTGATCGTAAAGATGAAGCTCTTGTTAAGCGAGAAAACTCATTGGAAGAGAAAGAAGAAAAACTCGATTCTAGAAAACAATTGATTGGTGAACGGGAACGAGAAGTAACAGAATTGATTGATCAGCAGAAGTTGAAATTAGAACAAGTAGCCTCTTTATCAAGAGATGAGGCACGTAACAAAATTGTGACTGAAACAAAAGAAGATTTAGGGCATGAATTAGCAGTGATGGTGAAAGAAAATGAGCGGCAGGTCAAAGAGGAATCCGATCGTATCGCGAAAAACATGTTGTCACTAGCCATGCAGAGATGTGCGGCCGATCAAGTGTCCGAATCTACAGTGTCAGTGGTCACCTTGCCAAACGACGAGATGAAGGGTCGGATTATCGGACGTGAAGGACGGAACATCCGAACGTTGGAGACGTTGACGGGAATCGATTTGATTATCGATGATACACCTGAAGCAGTAGTTTTATCCGGCTTTGATCCGATTCGACGGGAGATTGCCCGGATGGCTTTGGAAAAGCTGATTCAAGACGGACGTATCCACCCGGCTCGAATTGAGGAAATGGTGGATAAGGCTAGAAAAGAAATGGACGAACGTATTCGCGAGTATGGAGAAAATGCTGCTTTTGAAGTGGGTATCCATACCTTGCATCCAGATTTGATCAAGATCATGGGAAGGATGCGTTTCAGAACAAGTTATGGTCAAAACGTATTAAACCACTCCATCGAGGTCGCCAAACTGACGGGAGTGTTAGCAGGCGAGTTGGGTGAAGATGTAGATCTTGCGAAACGTGCCGGATTTTTACATGATATCGGTAAAGCAATTGACCGTGAAGTGGAAGGTTCCCACGTAGAAGTAGGAACAGAGCTGGCGAAAAAATATAAAGAGCCGGCGGTAGTCATCAATTCTATTGCTTCTCACCATGGAGATACAGAAGCAACGTCTGTTATCTCGGTATTAGTGGCAGCAGCTGATGCATTGTCTGCTGCAAGACCGGGAGCCCGCAGCGAGTCCTTGGAAAATTACATCAAACGTTTGGAACGCTTGGAAGGAATTGCCAATGACTTTAAGGGCGTGGATTACAGCTTTGCTGTCCAAGCAGGACGGGAAGTTCGGATTATGGTAAAACCTGAAGAAATTTTCGATGATCAGGCAACATTACTTGTCCGCGATATCCGCAAACGAATTGAAGATGAGCTTGAATATCCAGGTCATATCAAAGTGACCGTTGTAAGAGAAACACGAGCAGTTGAATATGCGAAATAGGTACAAAGGCAACGTGACGTTTTGTCACGCTGCCTTTTTCTTTGACATTATTTAGTTGACTGTTTGAAAACAAAATGGTAAGATTTTGTAGTTAAAACGTAACAATTACGCTTTGACTGAAGGAGGATAGTCTTGAATTACATCAAGGTAGAAAATTTAACATTTTATTATGGGGATGAACCGGTGTTGGAAGATGTTTCCTACCATGTGGATGCAGGTGAGTTTGTCATCCTGACGGGAGAAAACGGCGCGGCTAAATCAACATTGATAAAAAATACGCTGGGTTTGTTAAAGCCGGCAGCGGGAAAAGCAACGATTGCAACACACAACATCGACGGGAAGCCCTTGAGCATAGGCTATATTCCTCAGCAAATTTCATCTTATAATGCGGGATTTCCCAGTACCGTTCTGGAATTAGTAGAATCTGGCAGATTTCCGAGAAATCGGTGGTTCAAGCCGTTGACCAAAAAAGATCATGACCATGTGAAAAAAGCATTGCTTGCAGTGAATATGTGGGACATGCGCCAAAAAAAGATTGGAGAACTTTCCGGTGGGCAAAAGCAGCGGATTTCCCTGGCGCGCGTGTTTGCGACGGACCCAGATTTATTTATTTTAGATGAACCTACCACAGGGATGGATGAAACGTCCCGGGGGGATTTTTATAAGTTGCTCAGACATAATGCCCATGATCATGACAAGGGAATCTTGATGATTACCCACGACCATGAGGATATCAAACAATATGCTGACCGGCATATCCGTCTTATCAGGAAGGAGGATTCCCAATGGCGATGTTTTCATATGAGTTCATGATTCGGGCATTGATTGCTTCATGTTTTATGGCTGTCATTGCACCTCTGTTAGGTGTTTTTTTGGTGATTCGCAGGCAATCCCTTTTAGCCGATACATTGTCCCATGTTTCTTTGGCGGGAGTGGCTCTAGGCTTTCTGGTGAATATCAATCCAACGGTGACCACATTGCTGGTCGTCATTGCGGCGGCTTTTATTTTAGAATATTTACGCACGATTTACAGTACCTATTCTGAAATCAGTACGGCTATTCTAATGTCTGGCGGTTTAGCTTTGGCATTGGTTTTGATGAAGTTCAACCAAGGCAGCAAAGGAATGAAAATCAATGAATATTTATTTGGCTCGATTGTGACGATCAATCGTGACCAAGTGATTATTTTAGGCTTGATGATGGTCTTTTTAGTTTTATTATATATTTTATTCCGTCGGCCCATGTATGTCCTGACATTTGACGAAGACACAGCCCATGTGGATGGTCTGCCTGTGAAACTGATGTCGATTTTATTTAATGTGCTGACAGGAACAGCTATCACAATCATGATTCCAATTGCAGGGGCATTGCTGATTTCGGCGATCATGGTGCTGCCGGCCGCTATTTCCATGCGGCTAGGCAAAGGCTTCAATCAAGTCATCCTTATCAGCGTAGGCGTGGGGTTGTTGGGCATGACTAGCGGGCTAGTCGCATCCTACCAATTAGACACACCTGCCGGGGCGACGATCACCCTGATTTTTATCGGGATATTTCTGCTGATCGGCATTGGCAAAGGTCTCAAGTCCCGTTACGCCAAAAAATTAAAATGAGAGGAAAAGACGAACATTCTTTTCCTTTTTTTGTTATAATGGGAAAGAAAAATAAAAAACTAGTAAATTTTATGTCAACCATCTATAATTGGCTAGAAAACTAATGAAAAGAGGAGATAGGATGAAAATTCGTAGAAGCGAACGTTTAATAGATATCACCTACTATCTATTGGAACATCCTCATACGCTGATCTCATTGACGTACTTTTCGAAGAAATACGGTTCAGCAAAATCATCCATCAGTGAGGATCTTTCTATCGTCAAACGAACCTTTGCCGAAAGAGATTTAGGCTTTTTGGAAACACTGCCTGGTGCGGCCGGCGGTGTGCGCTACATCCCTAAAATGTCTGAAGCCAGAGCATTGGAAATAGTCGAGGATTTGTGTCAAAAACTATCTGAAAGCAATCGACTTTTGCCGGGAGGCTACGTTTATTTATCTGACATGTTGGGCAATCCTGACATATTAAGAAAAGTGGGGCGTATCATTGCCTCCAAATTTTCAAATGAGAACGTGACGGCGGTCATGACAGTAGCAACCAAGGGGGTCCCAATTGCCCAAGCCGTAGCGTACAACTTGAATGTTCCTTTTGTGATTGTCCGTAGAGATTCCAAAATCACAGAAGGCTCCACAGTCAGTGTGAACTATGTTTCAGGGTCCTCTGAAAGAATCGAAAAAATGGAATTATCCAAACGAAGTCTTGCGCGAGGAGCAAGAGTCCTCGTAGTAGATGATTTTATGAAGGGGGGCGGCACTGTGAATGGTATGAAGGGACTTATCGAAGAATTTGAGGCGGAGCTGGCCGGCATTTGCGTGTTTGCCGAATCTCGTTTCACTGGACAACGAGTAATCGACAACTATCATTCCTTGTTGTGTGTGGATGCCGTAGACACGCACACTAGAACGATCAGTGTCAGACCGGGGACATATTTTGAAGATGAACAACAAAAGGAGAGTTAAGGATGGGAAATAGATACACAGTTATTTTGGCAGCTGGTCAGGGCTCAAGGATGAAATCGAAAAAATATAAGGTGCTCCATGAAATTGCCGGCAGGTCCATGGTAGATCATGTCCTGACTCAGGTGGAAAGTCTTTCTCCTGATGAAGTGGTGACAGTGGTGGGGTTCGGTGCTGAAGAAGTACAAAAAAATCTAGGCGAACGCACCAAATATATTTTGCAGGAGGAACAGCTGGGAACTGGTCATGCGGTACTCCAGACGAAAGATATTTTAGCTGACAAAGAAGGGACCACACTGGTTGTCTGTGGAGATACACCTTTATTGCGGCAGGAAACGTTGAAGTCACTCTTTGAACATCATGAAAAAAGCGGAGCTAAGGCAACAGTTTTGACTGTCAAAGCGCCAGACCCGTTCAGTTATGGCCGAATCATCCGTGACGAAACTTCGGGACAGGTTTTAAAAATCGTGGAAGAAAAAGATGCCAGTGAAGAAGAAAAAGCAGTCGATGAAATCAATACCGGAACTTTTTGTTTTGATAATCAAGCCTTGTTTGCGTCATTGGGGAAAGTTGATAATCAGAATGAACAGCAAGAGTATTATTTGCCGGATGTGATTGGTATTTTGCAATCCCAAGGAGAAGTGGTCGAAGCCTATCAAATGAAAGATTTTTCCGAGTCGATTGGAATCAACAATCGTCAAGCCCTAGCAGAAGCCGCTGCAACCATGCGCAAACGCATCAATGACCAGCATATGGTAAACGGCGTGAGCTTCGTTGATGCTGGAGCTGCGTATATCGATATCGATGTGAAAATCGGCAACGATACACTTATCGAACCGGGTGTTATGTTAAAAGGAACGACTGAGATCGGCTCTAATTGCCTGATCGGTGCCAACAGTGAAATCATTGATAGTAAGATTCATGAAGATGTCACCATCAACTCATCGATGGTGGAGCAGTCAATCATAAAATCCGGTGCCGATGTGGGCCCTTACGCTCATATCCGTCCGAATTCAACGATAGGTGAAAACGTCCATGTGGGGAACTTTGTAGAAATCAAAAATTCAACTTTAGGTGAAGAAACTAAAGTCGGACACTTGACGTATGTCGGGGATGCGGATTTAGGCAAGGACATTAATGTGGGTTGTGGAACAGTCTTTGTCAACTTTGACGGTAAACATAAACATCGCTCAGTGATTGGAGATCATTCATTTATTGGCTGCAACGTCAATATTATTTCTCCTGTGACCGTCGGGGAAAATGCATTTCTAGCTGCCGGCTCAACAATCACTAAAGATGTTCCGAACGATTCTCTTGGAATTGCCCGCTCTCGTCAGGAAAATAAGGTCGGTTATGCTAAAAAATTACCTTATTCTCAAGATTTTTAAGGAAACCCTTGATTTTATCGGAGAAAGTGTCTAATATTTAATATGGTATTTAAAGACTAAAAGTTAAATTAAAGAAAGCGGAGGTCCTCATGACAAATCATTACTTTGATCCAAAGTTAAAAATTTTCGCACTGAATTCAAATAAACCTTTGGCTCAAAAAATCGCAAATGCAGTGGGTGTAGATTTAGGGAAATCGTCTGTGTCTCAATTTAGTGACGGAGAAATTCAAATCAATATTGAAGAAAGTATACGTGGTGACCATGTGTATCTGATTCAGTCGACTTCTTATCCAGTCAATGACAATATTATGGAACTCCTGATTATGATGGATGCACTAAAAAGAGCCAGTGCCAAGACAATCAACGTGGTACTGCCATATTATGGTTATGCCAGACAGGACCGAAAGGCGCGTTCTCGCGAACCAATCACAGCTAAATTATTTGCTGACATGCTGACGACAGCCGGCGCCGACCGTATCCTGACATTGGATTTACACGCAGCTCAGATTCAAGGATTTTTCAATATCCCGGTAGATCACTTGATGGCAGCACCGTTATTGGCTGACTACTTTATCGAGCGGGGCTACGAGGGTGGAAATGTGGTTATCGTGTCGCCTGATCATGGTGGTGTGACACGGGCACGTAAGTTGGCAGAATTTTTGAAAGCTCCAATTGCGATTATTGATAAACGGAGGCCAAAAGCCAATGTTGCTGAAGTAATGAATATTATTGGAAATGTCAAAGGACAAAGATGTATCATCATTGACGACATGATTGATACCGCAGGAACCATCACATTGGCAGCCCAAGCCTTACAAGATGAAGGTGCCACAGAAGTGATTTGCTGTTGTACCCATCCGATATTGTCAGGTCCGGCGATTGAAAGACTGGAACAATCGGTGATAGAAAAAGTGGTCGTAACAGATTCTATCTTATTGCCTGAGGACAGACGGATCGATAAAATCGAAGAAGTCAGCGTGGGTGCTTTGATTGGTGATGCGATTAAACGGATTCATGAAAACAAACCAGTTAGTCCACTATTTGAATCAAAACGTATGTAATCACTGAAATACAAATAGTTCGTGAAGACCTTTGAATACAAAACACCTCTGAAATCATTTTAAAATTTCAGAGGTGTTTTTCTTATGTTGTTTTTATTTCAATACTGCGGTCAATGAGAAAAGAGAGATTAATTCTTTTCTTTCAACAGCTCTACGATTTCTTTCAGATAGTCTTCCTGAGTAGGTTCGCTTTCGACCGCTTCTTCTTCTTTGGTTTTCGCCCCAAGACTGCGTGCTTTATTTACACCTTTAACAATAAAAAATAATACCAGCATTGTAATTAAAAATGAAATAATTGCTGAGATGATCAACCCGAAATTAAGGGAAGCACCCTTAGCTAAAGTAATTGTCAACCCATCGATTTTTCCTTCAGGATTGCCGGTAACCAGCATGATAAACCATGACACGATGGGAGTAAGAATACCATCGACAATAGCACTGACAACAGAGTTAAAAGCTCCACCTATGACAACACCAATGGCTAATTCAAAGGCACTTCCTCGAATGATAAACTCCTTAAATTCTTTCAACATAAATAATTCACTCCTCCATTTGATAAATTTAAAAAACTAAAGACCCTAACAATATAATACTATAACACTTTGTTCTCTTGAAAGTAAAATATCTCCGATTCGTGTTTTCATTATAAAGAAAAAGAGTAATTCAGCCTCTTGAAATGCTCAAAAAATGCTGAAAATACTTATTTGTTTTAGTGTGTAATTTGTTTAGTCTCCTCTTTTTTTGTGATATGATTAGGGAATAACACGACAACAAAATTAAATGATAAAATTCTTTTAATTAACGATGATTTCATTGTATGCAGTCATGAAATTAACTACTATTAAGATAGATTTAGAAAGGCAGGCACGTAAATGAGTTTGGTTTTAGCTGAGAATATCAACTTACATGTGATTCCAACAAAAAAATACAAGACGATTCAGATAATGATCCGATTTGCCACTGAAATGACACGGGAGAAAGCAAGCTTGCGGACATTGCTGAGCAGTATGTTAGAAACAAATAGCCGTCACTATCCGACGAGCACCGCAATGAGTAAGAAGCTATCAGAAATGTATGGTGCTCGTTTTAATGTCGGCACCAACAAAAAGGGCAATGTGCATCAGCTGAATCTGGTGCTGTCTATTGTAAATCCTAAATATTTGCCCCATGAGACAGCTTTGTTAGAAGAGGGTTTGATGTTTTTAAACGAAGTACTGTTTTCTCCAAATATCAAGGACGGTCAATTTGATTTAGCGACTTTTGGAAGAGAAAAAAACAATTTACAATCTTATATCAATTCTGTTTACGATGATAAGCAGAGTCATGCGGCTTTGAGTTTGCAGGAGTTGTATTTCAGCGATTCAGAGGCACAAAAAACACCGGGCTTTGGTAAAGCCGAAGATGTTGCATCCATCACCAGTGAAGAGTTGGCGACATATTACTTGAAGATGTTGCGGGAAGATACTGTGGATGTGATGGTTCTAGGAGATGTATCGACCGAAGATGTTGCTGAACAGTTGGCATCATTTGCTTGGGGAGAGCGGGCAGTGGCCGAAAACGACCAGATGTATTACCAGAAACCCCATGGAGATGTGCTTGAAAAGAAGGAAACTTTGCCGGTGAAACAAGGCAAACTGAATATGGGCTACCATACAGGTATCTATTTTCATGATGAAAATTATTTTGCGATGCAGGTGTTTAATGGTTTATTTGGCGGTTTCCCTCATTCAAAACTTTTTGTCAATGTTCGTGAAAAGGAAAGCATGGCTTATTATGCTTCCAGTTCTTTGGATACTTTTCGCGGGATGATGACAGTTCAAACAGGTATCGACAGTCAGAATAGGGAGAAGGTCCTTCGTCTGATTGAGGAGCAGCGGCAAGCAGTGATAGACGGTCAGGTTTCTGATGAGGTCATGCTGCAGACCAAAGCCATGTTAAAAAATCATTACTTGTTGTCGCAAGACAATCCAAATGCTATTTTGGAATCTGAATATTTGAAGTTGAAGTTTCCTCAGTCGGCTTTGACAGATGCCCAGTGGCTTGGAAAATTAGAGAGTGTTACATTGGAAGAAGTGCAACAAGTAGCGAAAAACGTCCGCTTGCAGGCAATTTATTTTATGGAGGGGAACGCGTAGAATGGAAAAAAAAGAATACTCACGTCTAAATGAAGTTTTGTACACTAAAACCCTTCCTAATGGTTTGCGGATATCCCTGCTGCCTAAACCGGAT
The DNA here is from genome assembly GCF_003987645.1 of Vagococcus elongatus. Classification (GTDB taxonomy): domain Bacteria; phylum Bacillota; class Bacilli; order Lactobacillales; family Vagococcaceae; genus Vagococcus_A; species Vagococcus_A elongatus. The sequence goes on along the minus strand of NZ_NGKA01000004.1, from coordinate 95,803 downwards.
TTCCACAAAACTTATGCTTTGTTTACTACTGATTACGGTTCGATTGATGAGGAATTTATTCCTTTGGGAGAAAAAGAGTTTGTAAAAGTTCCTGATGGGATTGCCCACTTTTTAGAACATAAAATGTTTGAAAAAGAAGACGGGGACGTCTTTCAAGTTTTTGGCAGACAAGGCGCCTCTGCTAACGCATTTACAAGTTTTACGAAAACCAGCTACCTGTTTTCAACAACTGACCAAGTTGAGGAAAATTTAACCACATTGCTGGATTTTGTCCAGTCGCCATATTTCACGGAAGGAACCGTGGAAAAAGAGAAGGGAATCATCGGTCAGGAAATCCAGATGTATAATGACGATCCTAACTGGCGGACTTTTTTCGGATTGCTTCAGGGGATGTATCCGAAACATCCTTTGCATATTGATATCGCCGGGACAATTGAGAGCATTGCTGAGATTACAGCAGACGACTTATACACTTGCTACCAGACGTTTTATCATCCCAGCAATATGAATCTTTTTATAGTCGGTAATATGGAGCCGGAAGAGATGATGGCTATGATCCGCAACAATCAAGAGCAAAAGACCTTTGCCCCGCCGCAGGAAATTTCTCGAAAATTTCCGCAAGAATCACCGGCGGATTTGGTGAAAGTTTCCAGTCTCCAACTGCCAGTCAGTCGTCCCAAAGGTTATTTGGGTATTAAGGGGTTTGCCCCGCTGCCGGAGACGGGTTTTGAACTACTTCGCTACCGTACAGCAGCCTCGCTGTTTTTCCAATTGCTGATAGGACCGACTTCAGAGCTTTATTTGTCTATGTACAATGAAGGTCTGATTGATGATAGTTTTGATTATGAATTTATTCTTGACCGCGGTTTTTATTTTGCTGATATCGGTGGAGATACTGAAAACCCTAAAGAGCTGACGGGAAAAATAAAAGAGCTTTTGCTGACGGCGCAAGACCGTCCGGAAATCAGCGAAGAACGGTTGCAGTTATTAAAGAAACGTATGACGGGCAATCATTTGCAGTCTTTGAATTCACTAGAATATATTGCTAACCAGTTCAGCAAAGATCAGTTTGGCGAAGCGACATTGTTTGATATGAGCGCTGTGATTGACAGCATCGAAATGAAAGATATCCAAAAGTTTATCGACCATTTTATTATTGAAAACCATATGGTAGAGTTTTTTGTTTACCCTGATAAGGATGAGGCGTAATGAAATTTGCCTTGATTTTAGGTGCAAGTGGAGACATCGGACAAGCATGTGCCCGTCGTTTGGCCAGTAAAGGCTGGTCCTTATATTGCCACTATCATCAAAATGAAACAAGAGTGAAAACATTAATCGAAAATTTAGAAAAAAAATATCCCCGGCAGGATTTTTTCAGTCTGCAATTAGATATGACAGATGAAAAAAGGATAGAAGCCTTCACAGCACAGCTTTTCGAAGTCGATGCAGTGATTGTAGCCAGCGGACAGACTATTTATAAACTGCTGACAGATACAACTTCTAGGGAGATGGATCAGTTGTGGCAGATGATGGTAAAGACCCCCATGTTGATTTGTCAAAAAGTTCAAGAAAAATTAGCTCGAAAAAAAGGGAGTATTGTTTTTATTGGTTCAGTTTACGGCATTTCTGGAAGTGCCATGGAAGTTTTGTACAGCACGCTCAAAGGGGCACAACATGCCTTTGTGAAAGCGTACGGGCAGGAGTCGGCTTCGCTAGACATTACCGTGAATGCCATCGCACCGGGAGCTGTCAGGACACACATGAATTATCATTGGACGGAGGAGGAAACTAGGCAGCTTTTATCGGAGATTCCAGCTAATCGAATGGCTGAGGCTGATGAAATTGCCGCAGTGGTCCAGTTTTTGTTAGGAGAACACGCCAGATATATTACAGGAACTATTATTCCGGTCACAGGCGGCTGGAAAGTCTAGAAAGAAAGAGAAATATAGGTGAGTAAGTGGAAACAATCGGAGAAACGCTAAAAAAAGCACGCCTAGCAAAAGGCTTGACCATTGATGAACTTCAACGAACGACCAAAATTCAAAAAAGATATTTACTTGCTTTGGAAGATAATAGATTCGATATGTTGCCAGGGTCTTACTATGCTAGAAATTTTATTCGCCAATATTCGCAAGCAGTGGGTATTGACGGTGATTATATGGTGGATGTCTATGACGGCATTGCCCCCACTCGAAAAAGGCAGGAAGAAAATCTTCCCGGCTCTCGCGTAGAGTTGAACAGGAAACGGCATAGCCCCGTTAAGGAAACTCCCAAATCGCTGATACCAAAGATTATTTTGACAGTTGTTTCTTTGCTGATTATCAGCGTGGTTGTTTATTTGACGTTGCGGGAAAATTCGGAAAAACAGTTAATCGATCAAAATAAAAATGTAGTAATTGAAGGCTCGATCGATTCTTCTGTTTCTGATGTGAAAACGACAGAATCCAAGAGCAAAGAGTCTTCTACGGTGGAGACAGAGGAGTCATCAGAACCGGAAAAACAAACAATCACTGTTGACAGTGAAGTGGGGAATGAATCGCAAATCACTATCAAAAATGCTGAGAACCCAGCTAAGGTGTCCTTTGAGGGAATCAACGGTAATTGCTGGTTGGGGATATTAATTGATGGACAGTATGTGTTTGATTATACGTTGTCTGCCGGTGGAACGACAGAAACTGTTCTGCCGAATAATATTGTTAATGCCACCATTGTTCTAGGAGCTTCTAACAATGTGATTTTAAACATCAATGGACAAAAGGTTGATTTTAACCAAAATAATACCAATGTGGTGAAACGTAATTTGAATTTGACAATTTCTTACGTGGAATAATCAAAGGACGTCAGTGGACATTTAATAACAAATTGCTTAAAATATAAGAGAATTGAAAGGGTGTGAAAAAAATTAATTTACCTAATAAACTAACAGTTTTAAGAATAGTGATGATTCCTGTGTTTATTGTTTTAACGTCGATTTCTTTTGAGTGGGGAGTGCTGACCATCGGCGGAACGGCTGTGGGTGTCAATCAATTGGTTGCAATGATTGTATTTGCCCTTGCCAGTCTTACGGACTGGTTGGACGGACAAATCGCCCGCTCTCAAAATCTGGTAACTAATTTCGGGAAATTTGCAGATCCTCTAGCAGATAAAATGTTGGTGATGACTGCTTTTATCATGTTGGTGGAGCAAGGGAAAGCACCGGCATGGGTTGTGGCAATCATTGTTTGCCGTGAACTGGCAGTCACAGGTTTGCGTTTATTACTGGTCGAGGATGGAGAAGTCATGGCAGCTGCTTGGCCGGGAAAAGTCAAAACGGCGACTCAGATGTTAGCAATCATTTTCTTATTAATCAACAATGCGCCGTTTGAGGGCCTAGGCATACCAGTAGCAACTATCTTATTATATGCGTGTTTGGTTTTCACTATATACTCAGGTGTAGATTACTTTATTAAAAATGCCCATGTTTTCAAAGGGTCGATGTAGTACAGCAGTGTAGGTTGTAAAAAAGTTATAAATGCAGATAAAAAAGAAGCTCTTTTGAGCTTCTTTTTTATGTTATGGTTCGATACTGACATTTTTATAATATGGACTGCCTAGGGCACGGTATTTTAATCCTTTGACATAATCTTTGACTAGGAAAGTTTCTGACCCTTGATAAACAGGAGTCATAGGTACTTCGTCCATAAATAATTCTCAAATGGCATTAGCTGCATCTCATTTACTGGCAATCAAGGGTCCTCACTTGCCAAAACGGCAACTCTGACTTTTTCCAGCAATACGTTCAGTCCTTTTTCTGTTGCGGTCTCTAAACCACAGTTTTTCTTTGGTGACACCTTAAATCATTTTGAAATCATTATTTCTCAGTATCTAAACCAGAAAAAATCCTAGTTTGATTTATTATATCTAGATAGTTGGGAAACTGATAGGAGGCAGGCGTATTTTCGCACATGTTTAACACATGATTGAACAAATTCTTAACCAATGTGAAGCCGGTTTTTGACTTACAATTTGTACAGCGGTGAAAAGTATCGTTTGTGTTAATTAAGTACGGAACTATAATTTAACAAGAACAATGTAGATGCCAGATGCTTTTTTTCAAATTTAGCAAGTAGTTGATGCGGATGATATGGACTCTGATTGGTGAGTATAATATGATGTGCTGAGATGAAGTAGAATTTTTTTGAAGAACTTGCTACAATTTGACTGAATAAAAAATGATAGGAGCATACAAGATGAGTGTATTCAAGCAATCAAAACGGACAGAGCTTTATGAAAAGAAAAAAGCTAAACATCCTGGTTACAAGTATTCCAGAAGAGATTTTATAAACTCTGAAGAGAGTGGAAATATTCTAGTGAGTTTCCATGAAATTGAGCCTTTAAATTCAGCTTATCCATTTCATTATCATCTGAAAAATGAAGAAGTGTTTTACATCATCAGTGGTTTCGGGACATTACAAACATTAGAGGGGACTAGACCGGTAAGTGCGGGTGATATTTTGTATTTTCCTCCGAATGAAGGTGGCGCACATAAACTGTTTAATGATTCGAAAACAGAACGCTTAATCTACATTGACTTTAGTGCAACTCATGATCTTGATGTAACAATCTATCCAGAATCAAAGAAGTTAGGAATTTGGAGTAAAGCCTTTAATAAGATTTTTAAAATTAACTCGAACGTTGATTATTTTGAGGGGGAGTAACTTAGAGATAAATTTGAAATAATAGCTAATAGAGGATTCGTATATAAATTTATTTTCATATAACATTTGGGGTATATTTAAATAACCTTTAACATCAAACTTGGTTTGGTGTTTTTCTTTTCAAGGACCGACCAGTATTTAAATGTTAGAGTTATTTCATAGGTCACATCACAAATATTCTCTACAACTGAAATAGAGGGCCTATTTTAATCGGATGCTGAAGCTCTTCAGCTAAATCATATCATTTGGGGATGCCATAATCGTTTCACACACTTAAAGCATTTATCTTCCCATGTCCCATTGATTATATTTTCCGGTTAGTTTGTTATAATAAAGATAATAACGCAGGGGAGGGAAAACGATGAAAAAAATGTTGGTGATCGGGTGGTTAAGTTTTAGTCTTCTGTTCACAGGGTGTGCCCCAAAAAAGTCTGAACAATCAAATGATAAAGAAGCATCCGATGTAAAGGAAACAACAGAAATTTCTATTGAGGACTCTACAGAAGAAACTGAAAAAAAAGACGACAATAAGGTGCAAGTTGCGCCTGAAGGAAAAGAAAACGTGAGAATACAAGTGACTTTAGAAGAGGCCATCGCGAAATATCAGTCTACTTTTCCGGGCAGTGATATTATTTCGATTGAATTAGAGGAAGAGCGAGGACGCTATCGTTATGAAATTCAAGGAGTGGACGATGATGTGGAATATGAACTTTATATCCACGCGGCAACAGGCGAGGTCAGTGATATGGAGACAGAGTCGCTGGATGATGATGAACGTCACGGTGTAGAACGACAAAGAGAAGCTCTGGATTTGACGAATCTCTTATCAATTGAAAAAGCAGGAGAAGTGGCAGAAGCGGCTATCGGTGAAGGTCAAGCTGTGGAATGGTCACTGGAACGAGACGACGGAATCACTTATTGGGAAGTTAAAGTAAGAGTCGGAAGTTCGGAATCATCCGTCAAGTTAGACAGCAAAACCGGTAATGTTTTGGAAATAGATTTTGACGATTGATTGAGGCTATTGGATTGTCACATTTATAAAAGTGATGTCAAAGAAAAAACGAGACAAGTAGATGGACGTTAGCCATGTTATTAAAAATGGGAAGTTGGACCATCTTCAAGTGCGACACTTGATGAGTCAAGTAAAAAATATTAATTTTGAAGGCAAAAAAAACGCGTAAATTCTACGCGTTTTTTTTGTCTGTTGATATTTTAGTTGAATGTCATGAAACGAGCATCGTCGTCCATGTATTCTTTTTCCCCAGCAGGAGATTCAATAGAGCCGAAAGGCATTTGTCCTGTCAGTTTCCAAGTTTTTGGAAGTTCCCATGTTTCAGCAACTTCTTGGTCAATGATTGGATTGTAATGTTGCAGACTGGCGCCGATATTGATTTCACTCAAAGCAACCCAAACAGAATGTTGAGCGATACCGGTAGAGTGTTCTGCCCAGACTGGGAAGTTATCAGCATACAAAGCAAATTGTTCTTGTAAAGATTTCACGACTGCTTGATCTTCAAAGAACAAAACAGTTCCCACGCCGGCAGAAAAGCCTGCAAGTTTAGCTTGAGTGTTAGGGAATGCCTCTGGCGGTGTTAGAGGTTCTAATGTATTTTCTACGATTTCCCAAAGTTTTTCGTGTGCTTCACCAAACAAAATAAGGACACGTGATGTTTGTGAGTTAAAAGCAGAAGGACTTTCCTTTACAGCTTGGCGGATCAAAGTTTCAACTTCTTTTTCTGATAAGTCGATATCTCTGCCGATAGTATAAATAGAGCGTCTCTTTTTTAAAGTATTGATAAAATTAGTCATTGTTGTATTCTCTCCTTTAATTAAGCTAGTTTTTAGTATACTTCACTTACAAAATGTAAGTAAAGAAATATGCTTTTATTTTCATCCTTAGGTTGTATAGTCAATGGAGAAAAATGGTGTATACTGTAAATAATCAATAAAAAAGGAGATCATGAACATGATTATTACAACAACAAATGAAATTGTTGGTAGAGAAATCGAATCCTACCATGGGATAGTTTTTGAAGAAGTTATCACAGGGATTAATATGTTTAAAGATATGGGGGCGGGCTTACGAAATATGTTTGGCGGACGTTCCAAGGGTTATGAAAATGAATTGCTGCAGGCTAGAGAAGAGGCGTTGGCTGAAATGGGCAGACGTGCCGAAAATCTGGGAGCTGATGCAGTTATCGGAACAAAGATGGATTATGAAGTCTTAGGATCAGATAATGGCATGCTGATGGTTACTTGCAGCGGAACGGCTGTAGTTTTAAGCGTTTAAAACCAAAAGGACTGACACGGGATGTGTCGGTCCTTTTAATTTTGTTGTGAAATCGGGAGTCATCAGAGATAATAGAGAAAGAAGGGTCGTGGATAAATGGACAAGCAGAAAGACCAGTTAAGTATAGAAGCAGCTCGATTGTATTATCAGATGGAATATAGTCAGCAGGAAATTGCTGAAGAACTTGCTATTTCCCGACCGACAGTTTCCCGTCTGCTGAAACATGCCAAAGAGAAAGACTTTGTTCAAATTACTATTAGGAATCCTTTCACAGGGGCAGAAATTTTATCCGAGCAGCTGAAAGAAAAGTTTGACTTGAAAGAGGTCATTGTCGCACAGACAACGAGTGAAAATTATCCTTTGATTGTTGATGAAATCAGCAAAGCAGCTGCCCGCTATATTGACCAGCATGTTAAAAGCGGGGATATCATCGGCATCAGCTGGGGGACGACACTGTATGAGGTAGCTAAAAAAATAACGCCTCAAATTATTGATAATATCCAAGTCGTGCAATTAAAAGGCAGCATGACTCATTCGCAAGTAGATAATTATGCCCATGAAGCACTCTCTTTATTCGCGCAAAGATTTCAAGCCGAAGGACTGCCACTGCCATTGCCGGTTATTTTTGATAAGAGAGAAGTTAAAGAAATGGTAGAACAGGACCGGCATATCCAACGTTTGGTATCTTTAGGAGAAAAAGCCAATATGGCTATTTTTACAGTTGGAACCGTCAGAGATGAAGCGTTGTTGTTTCGTTTAGGGTACTTGGATGAAGAGGAAAAAAATCAGATACAACAGACAGCAGTGGGAGATATCTGTTCTAGATTTTTTGATGTGCAAGGAAAAATCGTTCATGATGCTGTTAATCAGCGGACAATCGGGATCGAGTTGGATGAATTAAAGAAAAAAGAGACATCCCTTCTTGTCGCGGGCGGAAAGCATAAAGTTCAGGCAATCAAAGGTGCTTTATCTGGAAATTATGCCAATGTTCTGGTGACAGATTATCAGACGGCGGAACAATTACTCAAATAGACGAGCATTCAGAGAAAAAACGTTCAGAATAAATTTTACATTTGTTCTGCGTCGGGCTATACTTAGGATATTAAGACATGGGAAGAAGGAATAGAAATGGATTTAGCAAAATTGATCGACCATACAGCATTGAAAGCAGAAACTACTGAGGAAGATATTTTGACCTTAGTTTCTGAAGCGAAAGACTATGGATTTTTTTCAGTTTGTATCAATCCGGTTTGGGTACCGCTGGCCGCAGAGCAATTGAAAGACAGCCAAGTGAAGGTTTGCACGGTGATAGGATTTCCTTTGGGAGCGAACGCTGCGGAAACAAAAGCATTTGAAGCAGCCCAAGCTATTGCAAATGGTGCAAGTGAAGTTGACATGGTTATCAACATCGGCGCTTTAAAAGGTGGCCAGTATGACCAAGTGTTAAATGATATTCAAGGGGTTGTCGGTGCGGCTAAAGGCAAAGCTTTAGTAAAAGTTATTATTGAAACAGCCTTGCTGACTGATGAAGAGAAAATCAAAGCTTGTGAATTGGCTGTGGAAGCCGGAGCAGATTTTGTAAAAACATCTACTGGATTTTCCACTGGGGGAGCAACAGCCGCAGATGTGAAATTGATGAAGAAGACGGTCGGAAGTCAGGCGCAGGTTAAAGCATCCGGCGGTATCCACTCGAAAGAAGACGTGGAAGAAATGGTGGCAGCCGGGGCTTCTAGAATCGGGGCCAGTGCAGGTGTGGCGATTGTTTCAGGAGAAAAAATAAAAGACTCAGGATACTAGGCGGAACAAATAAAGTTTAAAAATTAAATCAAAAAACACGATAGGCCATTTATTTAGGCTCTATCGTGTTTTTAAATTTTTATTTCCGACTCGGTTATTTATACGTCTCTTCTAACCGGCTCATCCATTTTCCTAAGGCGGCTCCCGCAACACAGCTGATGACACACCAGAGATATTGCAACCAGCCAAATCCAGCGTAGTCAACACTGAAATTTGCAGGGATAATCATAATGGTTGAAGCAAAGACCACACCTAAAATAAAATGGAACATTTGCGGATACGCCCGTTGGAAAATAGCGTCCATGATTTTGGATAAACTTAGAAGGCAAATGACCCCGCCGATTGCCAAAGGTATTAAGACACTGAAATCCAAAGTTTTAATGCCGTCTGACATTGGTTTATATAATCCAAAGAAAGCTAAAAAATTAGAAGGACTTAGACCGGGGACGATGACCCCAAGCGCAATCAATGCTCCAGACATCACCCAATTTAAAAAGCTCGGTGTTAAACTTCCGCCGATAGAATCTTCAATAACATACAGGAAAATAACTGCCGCTACAAAGGTTACTGCCATGATGATGATGTCACGGTTTGTTCTGCCGTTTTTACCAGCTTCTTTCCACAAGGCAGGCGCAGTCCCAAGGATACAGCCTACAAAAAACCATAAAACAATGGTTTGATAATTACCTAGTGCAAAACTGACTCCAAAGGATAAAATAAACATCCCAAACAGGCCTCCAAGACCTACAGGAATAAAAAACAGCACATTTTCTTTAAAATTTCGTGTGATGTGAGCTAAAAATGAAATAATTCTTTCATAAATACCAAAAATAGCTGCCAAAGCCCCGCCGCTGACCCCCGGCAAAATAAATCCAGAACCGATAAACATTCCCTTGATAAATCTTAATAACCAATCTTTCATTGCGTTTGTCATAGTGTACTCCTTGTTTAAAATATTTTATATTAAAAATGCGTTGTAATTTTTAGAGTTCTCCTTGAAACACAAGGTAGTGTGCGTTGCTGAAAATAAGCAACCAGTGAACTAAAAAGATTATGTTACTAATCATACAAAACTTTAACAGATTTTGGAACCCGTAAAAATTTTCTTTAGAGATTATTTTAAATTTACGGGTTAACGCGGTGAAAATGAAGGAAGTGATAAAAAGAAGCGGAGAAATGTACACAAGTTAATGGGGTTTGGTATAATGAATAAAACCTTGTTTAGAAAGGATATTATTTATGAAAAAGTCTATTCGACAGAGACTGTATCCCTGCTTTTTGGCAGTGATAGTGGTCGTCGTCTTTTTTTTGTTACCATCAGCCGACGTACAGGCAGAGGGTTTTCGATTAATCGGTTATTTGCCTGACTATGACTTGGCAAGGCTAGAAGATACAGTAGATTTAGAGATGTTTACTGATGTGAACTATTTTTCGTTGATTCCTGAGCCGGACGGGACGTTGTCGTTTTCGGAGAGCGGCAGTGAGGAACAGCTGCATGGCTTGGTTAAGGAGGCTCACAACTCCAATGTCAGGGTAGGTGTAAGCATCGGCGGCTGGGGACTAAGCGAGAATTTTGCAGAAGCTACGAAGGCGGATAACCAAGAAAAATTTATCGAAGAAATTTTGAGCTTTGTTAAAAAGTTCGACATAGATAATGTGGATATCGATTGGGAATATCCCTCAGAAGAACAGGCGGAACAATTTGCCTTGTTTATAAAAAAACTGAACAAAAAGCTAGCTGATTCGGCGACGTTGTCAATTACTGTTCCTACAGGTATTGCGGCTAATGGTCAGCCAAGCGGGCACTGGGGACAGCATTTTCTGCCGGAAGGTTTAAAAGAAGCTGACTGGATCAATATCATGTCTTATGATGCGCAAATCGACGGATATCCGCAGCACTCGCCTCTTGAGCTCCATGAGCAAAATCTGCTTTATTGGAATGAACTTTTAGGCGGGAATCACATGAATAAATTGGCGGCAGGCATTCCTTTTTACGGAAAGGCTGAAAGCGGCGCCGTTTATTCATACCGGGATATCGTTCAGAAAGTGGCAGAAGTACCGATGGCGGATGAGGTGGCCATTGATGGAGAAATTTTTTATTTCAATAATAAATTGACAGTAAAAGAAAAAACATTGGCATCCATCGAATTGGGTTCTTTGGGGCTGATGATTTGGACTCCCACATTAGACAGAACGATTTCAAGCCCTTCTCGTCTGATGGATGTAGTTATGGAGACTATCCGTGAGGAAGCAGTGACCTTGGATAAATCGACGGATCTGTCCTCTGTTTTTTCTGGTCACAGTCTGACTATTTTGGAAAAACTATTTTCCGTTATAGCTGTTTTACTGATAATTTTAGGGGTAGTTCTGTTTTTGGGGAAATTTCTCTTCCTGTTACCCAAAACAATCAAGGGGAGAAAGGTTAATCCGCAAGCTCTCGGTAAAGCTGTCGGCATGGGTATAGGGATGCTGGGGATTTTACTTTTATTGTATTTGCTGTTGCCTGTAACCATCTTTTTATTGCTCGTCAGCTTGCTTCTTATAGTACTGCTAGTACTGCTGATCATGCTTAAAAAATCTTGACAACTTCAACTAAAATCATTTGATTTTTTTCATTTGAGTAGAAATATGTTACAATCAAAAAAGCGAACGCATGTTTTTAATTGGAGGTGCAACTGCGTGTATGAATATTTAAAAGGTTATGTGACGTTTATCAGTCCTTATTATATCGTATTGGAAACGGCAGGTATCGGCTATCAGCTGGCTGTCGCCAATCCTTTTCGTTATGCGGCACAACAAAAAGAGGAAATAAAAGTTTTTGTTTACCAAGCGGTGAGAGAAGATGCTATCTTGTTGTATGGTTTTTCAACTTTCGAGGAAAAACAATTATTTATCAAACTAATCAGCGTTTCAGGAATTGGACCTAAAAGTGCTTTGGCGATTATGGCAGGAGAAGACCATGGAGGGCTTGTTAACGCTGTGGAGTCGGAAAATGTCAAGTATTTGACAAAGTTTCCAGGGGTCGGAAAAAAAACTGCCCAACAAATGATTCTGGATTTGAAAGGCAAGTTGGATGATTTGGTTATTGGAGAGCTAAAAGATGCCACAGAGAACGTCGAACCTGTGGTGGCGGTTTCTGATAATCAGTATTTTGATGAAGCGATGGAAGCTTTAGCCGCACTGGGATACAGTCGCAGAGAGCTGAAGCGTATAGAAAAAGAACTGGCAGTCGAAAGTTTAACATCCACCGATGCTTATTTAAGACAGGGATTAAGTTTACTGATGAAAAAATAGTGAGGGAAGATCATGACAGAAGAACGTTTAGTATCTCCAGAGGAACTGATAGAAGAATTTGAAGAGAAATCCTTACGTCCTCAGCGGTTATCTCAGTATATCGGTCAGGACAAAGTGAAGGAAGAACTTTCTATTTATATCCAAGCAGCGAAAAATCGTCAGGAAGCTTTGGACCATGTGCTTTTATTTGGACCTCCCGGGTTAGGGAAAACCACACTGGCGATGGTCATCGCCAACGAGATGGGTGTTCAGATTCGAACCACGAGTGGTCCTGCCATTGAACGTCCGGGAGATTTAGTTGCTTTATTAAATGAACTTGAGCCGGGGGATGTTTTATTTATTGATGAGATTCACCGGTTGCCCCGCATAGTAGAAGAAATGCTTTACTCTGCTATGGAAGATTATTATGTGGATATTATGGTAGGACAAGGCTCCGGTGCCCATCCTGTTCATTTTGAATTACCTCCGTTTACTCTTGTGGGCGCAACGACCCGGGCGGGCATGCTTTCTGCTCCTCTGCGAGATCGTTTTGGGATTGTTTCCCATCTGGAGTATTATCAAATTGAAGATTTGCAGGAAATCGTCCTTCGTTCTGCAACTATTTTTGAAACAGAAATTCTCGAAGAAGGTGCATTTGAACTGGCCAGACGTTCAAGAGGGACGCCACGGATTGCCAACCGGCTGCTCCGCAGGGTCAGAGATGTGGCCCAAGTGGAAAGTGACGGCGTCGTGGATCAAAAAATCGCTGATAAAGCTTTGACGATTTTGCGAGTGGATCAAGAAGGTTTGGATTATGTGGATCAAAAAATTTTAAAGACGATGATCGAATTATATGGCGGCGGTCCTGTAGGCTTAAGCACACTGTCAGTCAACATCAGTGAAGAAACAGAAACTGTTGAGGATATGTATGAACCTTATCTTATTCAGAAAGGGTTTATCCAACGCACTCCCCGCGGACGTGTGGCGACTCCGAGGGCGTATGCTCATCTGGGTTATCGTTATAAGGAATAGAAGTCCTCTCTTAGAAGAGGGCTTTTTAAATTAATTGTTATTACTTTTTCCGATTTTAATGATAAAATGGCAAAGTGAACTAATGGAAGAAATAGAGGGACGTAAATGAAGACATATACAACAGATGATTTTGATTTTGAATTGCCAGAGACATTGATTGCCCAAACACCTTTGGAAAATCGTGAAGCTTCACGATTACTGATGCTTGACCATAAAACAGGAAAGATACATGATAAGCACTTCACCGATATCATAGACGAGCTGGATGCCGGAGATGCTTTGGTGATGAATGATACACGGGTATTGCCTGCTAGGATTTACGGTATCAAGCCGGCAACAGGGGGACAATTGGAAGTTCTGCTATTGAAAAATATTCAAGGGGACCGATGGGAAACCCTGATCAAACCAGCTAAAAGAGCAAAAGTCGGCACAGTGATTTCTTTTGGGGATGGTCATTTGCAGGCAACAGTGATTGAGGAATTAGAACATGGCGGGCGGGTCATTGATTTTCAGTATCAAGGAGTCTTTCTGGAAATTTTAGAGACGTTAGGGGAGATGCCTTTGCCCCCTTATATCAAAACACGGTTAGAGGACCCGAACCGTTATCAGACTGTTTATGCAAAAGAAAATGGTTCCGCGGCTGCGCCAACGGCAGGTCTGCATTTTACAGAAGAACTTCTAAAAAAAATCGAAAAAAAAGGTATCAAGCTCGTCTATCTGACCCTTCATGTGGGGCTCGGGACTTTTCGCCCGGTAAGTGTGGTCAATATTGCCGAACATCACATGCACAGTGAATTTTATCAGTTGACTGATGAAGCAGCTGCAGTATTAAATGATGTGAAACACCAAGGGGGAAAGATTGTTGCGGTCGGCACGACAAGTATTCGAACCCTAGAAACAATCGGTTCGAAGTTTTCCGGTGAGATTCAGGGGGATAGCGGCTGGACAGAGATTTTTATCACGCCGGGGTATGAGTTTAAAGTGGTGGATGCCTTTGTGACAAACTTCCATTTACCCAAATCTACGCTAGTCATGCTGGTTAGTGCCTTTGCCGGACGAGATCAGGTGCTTTCAGCGTATAAGCATGCTGTCTCAGAAAAGTATCGCTTTTTTAGTTTCGGCGACGCCATGTTTATCAAATAAAAAAATGCCTGGCTTCTCGACTAGCCAGGCATTCGTTGATCACGGAAGAAATCAGAAAGTTTAGGAACAGAACGCATGTAAAGTGCTAACATTTACATCTACATCTTTTTCTTCGAATTTCTTAATTAAACAAGAGTTGCTTAACATACAATTTTCATCAAATTAACTTACAACACACTAAACATCTGAATCACAAATTTCTTTTGGAGCTGAAACTTTACATGTTTTCTAATGTTGGAGAACTTCATACATTTTTTACACATCTTTGTTTAGTTACTTCACAAAAAACTTTCGAGAAATTCACTTTCTGTACTGCTTTCTTCCTTATGTCTATATTTAACCATATAAAGAGAACGTTTTCAAGTTAAATGCACTTATTTTGAAAACTTGCACAATGAGCTGAATCAGAGTATCATTACTAGGATGTAATTTTATCAAACGAAAGTAGGAACACGATATGACAGAACCAGCCATCCGTTATCGGCTAATAAAGAAAGAAAAACATACAGGCGCGCGATTGGGAGAAATCATCACTCCTCATGGCACCTTTCCCACACCGATGTTTATGCCGGTGGGGACACTTGCCACAGTAAAAACAATGGCACCTGAGGAATTAAAAGAGATGGGTGCGGGGATAATTTTAAGCAACACCTATCACCTATGGCTGCGTCCGGGAGAAGATATCGTTGCAGAAGCAGGGGGTCTTCACCAATTTATGAATTGGGATCAGGGAATCTTAACCGATTCAGGAGGCTTTCAAGTCTGGTCTCTGGCAGATATGCGCAATATTGAGGAAAAAGGCGTTCACTTTAAAAATCATTTGAACGGCTCCAAAATGTTTCTTTCTCCAGAAAAAGCAATTCAAATTCAAAATCAGCTAGGTGCAGATATTATCATGAGTTTTGATGAATGCGCACCATTTTACGAAAGTCATGATTATGTCAAGAAATCCATTGAAAGAACCACACGTTGGGCGGAGCGTGGTTTGAAAGCTCATGCTAATCCAGAAAAGCAAGGGTTGTTTGGTATCATCCAAGGGGCAGGCTACAAAGATTTGCGTCTTCAAAGTGCCCGGGACCTTATCAGTTTAGATTTTCCCGGCTATTCCATCGGCGGATTATCGGTTGGGGAAACAAAAGCTGAGATGAATGAAGCCCTTGAGTGGCTAAATCCGGTTATTCCGGAGAATAAACCTCGCTACTTGATGGGTGTGGGTACAGCAGATTCATTAATCGACGGAGCTATCCGCGGTGTAGATATGTTTGACTGTGTTTTGCCGACAAGAATTGCACGCAATGGGACATGTATGACGAGCCAAGGAAGACTGGTTGTCAAAAATGCACAATACGCCCGCGATTTCAGACCGCTGGATGAAAAATGCGACTGCTATACTTGCCGCAACTATACACGAGCTTATGTTCGACACTTGATTAAATGTGATGAAACGTTTGGTTTGCGCTTAACTTCTTATCATAATTTATATTTTTTACTAAATGTGATGAAACAAGTTCGGCAAGCCATCCTAGATGACAATTTGCTTGAATTTAGGGAAGCATTTTTTGAAGAATATGGATTCAATCAAGAAAATCCGAAGAATTTCTAGCAAGTCAACAGATTATGCTAGTAGTTTTAAGAAAAATTTGATAAAGTTATTATTAGCCAAAAAAATAAAAATGAGGTGAGGATATGGGAGGATTAGGAATGCTACTTCCTACAATTATTATTATTGGTGGAATGTATTTCTTTATGTCACGTACACAGAAGAAACAGCAAAACGAACGTCAACAATTACTTGATAATTTAAAAGCAGGCGATAGTGTGATTACAATCGGCGGTTTGCATGGTGTGATTGCTGAAATAAGAGACGGTGAAGGCAGAAAAACAGTGTTGCTTGATTGTGAAGGTATCTATCTGGAATATAATCGTTCAGCTATTCAGCAAGTAGTTCCAACGGCAGCAGCGCCAGAGGCAGAACAAATGATTACTGAGGAAGAAACTGAAACAGTTGAAGAAGAAACTACTTCAGAAGAAAATGACCAGCAGTAGTCTGTCAGTTACTATTTAGAAGTATATTAAGGAAATAAATATGACAAACAAGTTAAAATGGCGTGAAGCATTCTTGCTGCGCCATTCTCTCAAAAGAAAGTTAAAAGAATTTCATCGTGCAGGTTATTTGAATGTTGTCGAAACAGAAATGTGGGATTATTTAATAGAGAAAAAATGGAAATCATCCTCAGATAAAACGATAACCGAATATAAAAATGATATAAAGAATATTGTCATCAATGATTTTTTTGATTACCAACAATTAAAAGCGCAAGTTAAAAATGTGGATTCTTTTGATTTTGGAGATATTCAAGACTTATTATAACAATTTTTATAGCTTGCCAGCTGTTGTGTTGACCTCTTGAAAGGTTGATATGACAGCTTTTTTCGTACTTCTAAAAATAAAAACGGTTTCTTGTTAAATATTTCACAAAAAACTATTTACATTTAAGAAAAAATCGTGTATAGTTCTAATTGTGAAATACTTAACAAACAAATGGAGGGTCTGACATGGGAAAGAAAAAAGATACTAAGATCGAGCAAGTCAGCGGAACTGAAGTAATAACAGAAGGTAATGTTGCTGTCACAGTAACACTTGAAAATAAACATGAAGAAACAGTCGAAGAGATGATCAATACTCTTGTTGAAAAAGGAAACACTGCTTTGAAAGCAATGGAAGATTTTGATCAAGAGAAAGTGGACCACATTGTTCACCAAATGGCAATGGCCGCTTTAGATGCTCATATGCCTCTAGCAAAAATGGCCGTGGAAGAAACTGGTCGTGGGGTTTATGAAGACAAAGCAATCAAAAACATGTACGCCTCTGAATCAATTTGGAACAATATCAAATATGATAAGACGGTCGGTGTGATCCGTGAAGATGAGCAGCATGCCATCGTGGAAATCGCCTCACCTGTAGGAGTGGTTTGCGGTGTAACACCGACAACCAACCCAACCTCTACAACAATTTTTAAATCATTGATTTCATTGAAAACAAGAAATCCGATTATTTTTGCTTTCCATCCGAGCGCTCAGAAATGTTCGGTAGAAGCTGCCCGTATTGTCAGAGACGCTGCAATCAAAGCAGGCGCTCCTGAAGATTGTGTACAGTGGATCGAGCATCCATCTTTAGATGCAACTAACGGATTGATGAACCACCCGGGTGTGGCCATCGTTCTAGCAACAGGCGGAGCTGGCATGGTTAAGTCTGCCTACTCAACTGGAAAACCCGCTTTAGGTGTTGGACCAGGAAACACACCTGTTTATATGGAAAAATCAGCACGCATCAAACGTGCAGTAAATGACGTGATCGTATCAAAAACTTTTGATAACGGAATGATTTGTGCTTCTGAACAGGGCGTCATCGTGGATAAAGAAATTTATGATGAAGTGAAAGCTGAATTTGCCTCTCACCAAGTGTATTTTGTAAAACCAAATGAGTTGGGCAAGTTGGAAAACACTGTAATGAATGAAACAAAAGCAGCTGTAAATCCGGCAATTGTAGGAATGTCTGCAATGAAAATCGCAGAAATGGCTGGCATAGATGTACCTGAAGGAACTAAAATCTTGGTAGCAGAATTAGAAGGAACAGGTATCGAGTACCCATTATCATTGGAAAAACTTTCTCCTGTATTGGCTATGGTTAAAGCTGACAACAAAGAACATGCCTTCGAATTATGTGAGAAAATGCAGGAATTTGGTTTAGGACATACAGCAGTCATCCATACAGAAAATGATGAATTGCAAATCGAATTTGGTTTGAAGATGAAAGCTTGCCGCGTGTTGGTAAACTCTCCAGCAGCTCAAGGCGGTATCGGAGATATCTACAACGAAATGCTTCCTTCATTAACACTGGGATGCGGTTCTTATGGTAAAAACTCTGTTTCCAAAAACGTTTCAGCTGTTAACTTAATTAATACAAAAACAATCGCAAAGAGAAGAAATAATATGCAATGGTTCAAACTACCGTCAAAAATCTATTTTGAAAAAAATTCTTTAAACTATCTTGAAAAAATGAAAGACGTTGAACGTGTGTTTATCGTCTGTGATGAAGGAATGGTCAAGTTCGGTTATGTGGACCGTGTCATAGACGCATTGAACCGACGAGACAACCGAGTGACTGTTGAAGTATTCTCTGACGTTGAGCCGGATCCTTCAACAAACACTGTCGACCGGGGAACTGAACAAATGCGTGCGTTCAATCCAGATACAATTATCGCTCTTGGGGGCGGTTCACCGATGGATGCTGCTAAAGGAATGTGGATGTTCTTCGAAAATCCAGATGTAGAATTCTTCGGAGCTAAACAGAAATTCTTAGATATCCGTAAGAGAACTTACAAGATTCCTGAGGCATCAAAAGCAACTTTTGTTTGTATCCCTACGACTTCAGGAACAGGTTCTGAAGTGACACCGTTCGCTGTTATTACAGACAGTGAAACAGGCGTAAAATATCCGTTGGCAGATTATGCATTGACACCTGATGTTGCGATTATCGATCCGCAGTTTGTCTATTCAGTACCTCAATCAGTGACTGCTGACACAGGAATGGACGTTTTGACTCACGCTATTGAATCTTATGTTTCAGTGATGTCCTCAGACTACACACGCGGATTGAGTTTACAAGCGATCAAGTTAGTCTTTGAAAGCCTGCAAGATTCTTGCCTGCGCCCTAATGAGGAAAATCGTGAAAAAATGCATAATGCGTCAGCTTTAGCTGGTATGGCGTTTGCCAATGCCTTCCTAGGTATTTGTCACTCTATCGCCCATAAGTGCGGTGCAGCTTTCCATATCCCACATGGCAGAACGAATGCTATCCTACTGCCTCATGTGATTCGCTATAATGCAAAAGATCCGTCTAAACATGCGATGTTCCCTAAGTATGATTACTTTAGAGCGCATGAGGATTATGCAGAAATCGCAAGATACTTAGGTCTTAAAGGAAATACAGTAGAAGAGTTGGTAGAGTCATTAGCAACTGCAGTTACAGAACTTGGTCAGTCTGTCGGTATCGAAATGAACTTCAAAGCACAAAATGTGACAGAAGCTCAATTAGCAGCACAAGCAGATCAGTTAGCAGAACTAGCTTATCTTGACCAATGTACGACAGCAAACCCTAAAGAGCCGTTGATCAGCGAATTGAAAGAGATTATCGTCAAAGCTTATCATGGTGAATAATCAGCTACATTTGAACACGCAAGTTAACTGTTAACTTGCGTGTTTTTTGCATTTAGAAGAATGTTTAAAGTTTGTTAATTTTATAGGTCCTCAGTAGAAAAGGGAAAAAAATCATGTTAGAATAGTGGAGATTGTTTGCTAGATTATCTAGGGACTAGAACATGGGGTGGAAACGTGAAGAAATTTAATTCAAGCAAAAAGATTATCATTGCGATTGTTTTAGCAATTATTATCATATTATTAGTCAGTTTGAGTGTGATGCAAAGAGATAATGAAGATTCATCTGGCCCTGTTCAGTCAGTTATCAGCGATTTGGTCGCAACTGTTGACCAAGGATTATCCTATCCGGTGCGCGCGATTGAAAGAAGCATCCAATCGGTAAGTAATCTTTTGGGGACCTATGAAGAAAATGGGCAGCTGAAAAAACGGCTGGATTCCTATGCTTCAATGCAAAGCGAAAATGAAATTTTACAAAAAGAAAATAAAGAATTAAGAGACCAGTTAGAACTGCAAGCCACATTGACCACAAATGAAAAGATCGTGGCGAATGTGATTACCCGTTCACCAGATGACTGGCAGGATATTTTGATTATCGACCGGGGCCAGCGGGATGGTATCGAAGTGAATATGCCTGTGATGGGAAGCAGTGGTCTGATCGGGCGGGTTATCGTTGTGAATGATACCTCTGCCAAAGTCGAATTGTTGACATCAACGAATCAAAATTCTAATCATTTCCCTGTGATGATTACACCTGACGGGGAAGAGTCGGTGTTTGGCTTGATGGCGAGTTATTCGGAAGAAGAAAGTGCCTTGGTAGTAAAACAGCTCACTTCTGTCAAGGGAGTAAAAAAAGGAGACAAGGTGCTGACCTCGGGCTTGGGGACAAGTTCGCCCAAAGGTTTAATGGTAGGTACCGTGTCAAAAGTCGAACCAACCAGTTTTGGTTTGGAGCAAGAAGTGTATGTCTCCCCTGCCTCCTCTTTGTATGATATTTCAGTGGTGACAGTGGTAAAACGTGTAGTGGGAAGTGGCGAGTAATGCAGAAAAAAAGAGAAGTGATGAAAGTTCTGCTCCCGCTTTTGGTACTGCTTGCCATGCTGATGGACAGCCAAATCAGCAATATTTTGAGATTGCTGACAGGAGGAGAACTTTTTTTTATCAGCCATTTTATGCTGTTGGGATTGATTATGGGAAGTTTATTTTACTCGAAGACTTACATGGTCATAACGTCGATTATTCTCGGTTTGCTCTTTGATACATATTATTACAGCATTTTAGGCATCAACACTGTTTCTTTGCCCTTGACGGTTTTATTAGTTTATCTGGTATTTGACTATATCGAGCCGACTATCCCTACACTGCTTTTGAGTTTAGTGATTTTTATTACCATCATGGACGGCAGTGCTTATTTTATACAAGTTATCTTTAATTTGATTGAGGGGAACTTGCTAGGGTTTGTTTCCACTCAATTGGGACCTACATTGTTGATGAACATGACGATATTTATTCTTTTAGCGTACCCGATAAAGAAAATATCAGAAAAAAGTAACCGAGGATGAAATGTTATTGTAATATTTCTATTATCCCTTTGTCATGATAGTGTGTTAGAATTTCTAATAGTCGATGAAATAATATGCTATTTAATATATGAATATAAATTGAGTTGAACTAAACGAAAATTCGGAGGAATGACACTGTGAAGAAGAAGATTCTATCGGTTTTATTGGTAAGCGGTCTGGCACTTGGAAGTGTGACAATACCTGCAACAGTTAATGCTGATGAAGTAAATAATAAAATTGAAGCGTCAGATAAAAAAATCAATGAGTTAGCTAATCAGGCAGCAGCAGCAGAAGCACAACTAGCAACATTAAGAGCTAATATGGATAGTATTCGCGCAAAAGCGGAAAAACTACAGACAGAGCAAATAGCTTTGAATGGTGAATTAACCACTCTTAATGAAGAAATTGCGGCTTTGACAGTCAAGATTGAAAAGCGCGATGGAAAAATCAAAGAACAAGCACGTGCGATTCAGACAGGAGAAGCTTCTTCAAATTATTTGGAAGCAGTATTGTCTGCAGAAACAATTTCTGATGCAGTCACTCGTGTAGCAGCAACAGCTAGACTAGTTGCAGCTAACAACGATTTATTGAAAGAACAAGAAAAAGATAAGGCGGCTGTTGAAACTAAAGCAGCTGATGCAGAAACTAAATTAGAGACAATTGAAAAAAATGCGGGTGAATTGGAACAGCAAAAAGGCGCATTAATCGAGCAAGAATATCAGCAGACGATTTTGGTAAGTACCATTGAAGCAGAGAAAACATCTGAAGAAGGTAAAAAATCTGAGTTGCTGGCTGAAAAAGAAGCAGCTGAAAGAGCACTTGAAGAACAAGCTCGTCAAGTGGAGGCAGCACAACAAGCCGCACAACAACAGGCTGCTCAACCTGCACCGGAGTCAGCTGGTAATGCACAATCAGGCGGGAACGGTGTGGTCAATCCTCCTAACAACGGAGGCGGCGGTGGTGCAGCTGCACCAAGTCCTGTGATACCAGATCCAGTACCAACACCAACAACAAATGCAGGAGCAATCTTAGCAGAAGCTGCAAAGCACGTGGGTAAACCATATGTATGGGCTGCTAAAGGGCCAGACTCATTTGACTGCTCTGGTTTTACTAGTTATGTGTTCCGTGTGGCGGCAGGAAGAGAAATTGGTGGTTATACTGGTGCGCAGGAAGGTCAAGGTGTAAGGATTTCCTTATCTCAAGTACAAGCTGGAGATTTGCTGTTTTGGGGACCTCAAGGAGGTTCTACTCACGTAGCGATCTCAACTGGCGGGTCAGGTTATATCCATGCACCAGCTCCAGGACAGACAGTATGCTACAGCAACTTTGCTTGGTACGCTCCAAGCTTCGCAGTTCGGGTACTATAATTCAAAATCAAAAGAACTCTCTGACAACAGAGAGTTCTTTTTTGCGTATTTTTAAAAAATTAGTTTCTTACTTGATATGATCGTCAGTTAATGTCATAAATTCCTCAACGTCTTGTTTAACAATATCAATACCAGCTTGCCAAAAATCTGGTTGCGTCAAGTCCACTCCCAAATGTTTTTTAGCCAGTTCTTCAGTACTCATCGAAGCCGTATCTTGCAGTAAAGAAATATAATTTTCTTCGAAATTCCCATCGCTCTTTTGGGCGAAAGCGTAAATACCCATACTGAAGAGGTAACCAAAAGTATAAGGGAAATTATAAAATGGTACATCATCAATATAGAAGTGGAGTTTGCTTGCCCAAAAGTGAGGGTGATAGGCTTCAAGAGAATCTTGATAGGCTTCTTTTTGGGCTTCCAACATCAATTGAGTGATTTCTTCATCAGACAATACTTTTTCTTTTCTTTCTGCGTGAAAATTATTTTCAAAAATAAAACGGGCATGGATATTCATAAACATGGCGATGGCATTTTGCATCTTGCTGTCCAAGAGATTTATTTTTTCTGCATTTGTTTTTGCTTGTTTTAAAGCGGCATCTGCCACGATTAATTCGGCAAAAGTGCTGGCAGTTTCAGCCACATTCATAGCATACTGCTGGCTGATTCCCGGAAGGTCCCACATGACATGGCTGTGAAAAGCGTGTCCCAATTCATGAGCCAAAGTGGCCACTTCATTGACTGACCCGCCATAAGTCATAAAAATTCGAGATTCTCGTGTCTCGGGCAAGCTTGTGCAATAACCCCCCGGTCTTTTTCCGGGCCGGTCTTCAGCTTCAATCCAGCTTTTTTCAAAAGCTTCGCGGGCAAACTGGGCCATTTTGGGACTGAATTTATCGAAATTTCCAATTATAAACTCTGCTGCTTCATCAAAAGTGTAGCGGGTTTCTTCTAACTCATCTAAAATAACTGGGGCATCCTGATCTTGCCAAGCCATTTTTTCTTTGCCAAATAGTTGGGCTTTTCTAGTTAAAAAGTCGACGAAAGTTTGTTTGTTTGCTGAGATGGCTTGCCACATGGCTTCAAGGGTTTCTTTCTTCATCCGGTTATATTTTAGGGGAGTTTCCAGATAGTCCTCGATACCGTGAAGTTTATAATTGATTAAACGGAAACCTTGCAGGTGATTTAGCGTATCTGCAAACAAAGGCGCTTTATCTGCCCAGTTTTTTTCCCATAAATCAAATAGTTCTTCACGAACGGCAGCATCCGGGTCTCCTGTCATTCGATTAAAGGCTTGACCGGCGGATAATTTTTCTCCCCGATAGTCGATTTCTATACTAGCAACAATCGTGTCATAGTGAGAACTCCAAGCGTTAAAACCGTCAATCGCTAACTGATTAATAATATGTTCTTCATCTTCAGTCAACAGTTGTTTGCCTTTTTCGCGAAGTTCTTCTAAGTTGAATAAAACACCTTGTTGATTAGCTAAAGGGGCTTTTTCTAATTGACTCCAGCCGTTTTCTGTTAAGGTAGTCAATTTTTTCATCAGCTCATTGTAAACATTTTGATAGTCTGCTGAATAACTTTGCAAAACACCTAATAAAGTGTTGGCTTTTTTATTGTGGATATCAGCTGACTGCACCGCAGTAATAAAACTTTCAGTTTGGGCAAAGCCGTTTTCAATTTTTTCGGCTTTACACAAAATGGCTTCAAGTCCATTGAAGTTTGGTGTGTCGCCGGATGGTTCCCATTGTTTGATAATGTCAGCAAGGTCACGAATGTCACTTGCCAGTTTATCCAGTCTGACTGCTAGTTGAGGGGATTCTGTGCCGCCGGGGAAAATCGAATCTAAATCCCAAGTTAAAGAATAGTTCATCATATCACTCCTAATTCAAATTGTTTCCGTATCCATTATAGGCTATTTTTTTAGAAAAAACTTAGATTCCCCATTATTTTTTGATAAAGATTGAATCCTCAAGATTACTCGTGTAGGATAATTGATGTAGAGGTGGTGTAGGTGATAAAAAAAGCAGTAAAAAATGGCAATTTATATATCATATTAGCATTTGTGATGATGGGAATTTTATTTATCAGTTCCTCTCAAACTTATGAGCAGCAATCTCAGGTCGGTTTGCTGGAGAAATTACTAAAAAATGAACCTTTCAAAGAGGCGTTGTCCGGTTGGCAGATCACATATGGGGGAAGCGTCGTAAGTATCGAAAAAAATGGTTATTTTCATTTTGTGGAATTTTTTCTTAGGAAAGGTGCCCACTTCGGCAGCTATTTTATTTTGGGCAGTCTGTGGTTTTTAGGTTTGCAGATTAAAATGAAAGCAACTTTTCTTCCCGGTGTGGTCAGTTGGCTCGCCGCTACAGGGTATGCCGGTCTGGATGAATTTCATCAAATGCTGACAGGGGGTAGGACCCCGATGTTTGAAGATGTGATGTTGGATAGTGTAGGTGCTTTGACGGGGATTGTTTTGTGTTTATTATTTTCTTTCATCAGACAGTTGAGAAAGAAAAAGTAAAACAACTTTTGCTTCTGAAAACGAAATTTGCTATGATAGTAACGGTTTAAATAATAAAGAAAGCGGGTGGAGAGAATGGCAGGACATTCCAAGTGGAATAACATCAAGGGAAGAAAATCTGCGCAAGATGCAAAACGCGGTAAAATTTTCCAAAAACTATCTCGAGAAATATATATGGCAGCAAAAAGTGGTGGACCTGATCCAACTTCTAATCCGTCTTTAAGATTGGTTTTGGATAAAGCCAAGTCGGCTAATATGCCAAATGACAATGTCAATCGTGCCATTAAAAAAGCAACTTCTTCTGGTGAAGGAGAGCATTATGATGAAGTGACGTACGAAGGTTACGGACCGGGGGGAGCAGCTGTGCTGGTCTACGCTCTGACCGATAACCGGAACCGGACAGCAACTAATGTGCGAGTCGCCTTTAATAAAAACGGCGGTTCCTTAGGTGAGACAGGTTCAGTTAGTTATATGTTCGACCGTAAAGGGTACATAGCTATCGAACGTGAAGGGCTAGCTGTAGATGAGGAAACCATGCTGATGAGTGTGTTGGAAGCAGGGGGAGAAGATTTGGAAACCTCTCAAGAAGTTTTTGAGATTTATTGCGAAGCGGGAGATTTCAATGAGGTACGGGATGCTTTGGCTGCTGAGTACACTTTGGCACAAGCTGAGTTGACGATGCTAGCTCAAACAGAAATGGAATTAGCTGACGATGCGCAAGAAAAGCTTGAAAATTTGATTGATGCGTTGGAAGATGATGATGATATTTCGGAAGTATTTACTTCTGCAGCTTTTTAAAACGAATTTAATAATAAGCTTTGTTTTATGATTATTACGTCATAAAACAAGGCTTATTTTTTTATTTTAAGGAAAAAGTTTGGTGGTTTTGTTTGTTTCTATCATAGATATAGGATGAAGAGGTAATAAACTATGAAAGATTATGTGAACCGATTATGCGAAAAAGCTTTCCGGCTGAAAGCAAGTGACTTGTATATATTTCCGGCAGGTGATCGTTACGAGTTGGCTTTTCGAATCCACCAGCAAAAAAAAAATCATGAATATGTGACAGAAGTTTTTGCGGAGAAGCTGATTTTGTATCTGAAATATTCTGCCAACATGGACGTGGGAGAAAAAAGGCGAATCCAAATCGGCTCCACCAGTTTTGTGACAAAGGATGGTCGTAAGCGCAGGATGCGTTTGTCAGCTGTTGCCAATTATCGCTATCAGGAGACGTTAGTTATTCGTTTTTTGCATGATATTGTGGAGTCGTCTGAGTTTCATCTGTTTTTTCCCAAGGAGTATGAAAAACTTAAAAAAAGTATCACAGGCAACGGTTTGTTCTTGTTCGCCGGTGCGACAGGGTCAGGAAAATCTACGACCATGTATTCTTTGGCACGGGAGATTGCCTGTTCTCAAAAGCAAGTGATTACTGTAGAAGATCCGGTGGAGATAGAGTGTCCAGAATTTTTACAACTTCAAACGAATGATAAAATCGGTTTGACTTATGACGACTTGGTGCAGGTTTGTCTGCGTCATCGTCCTGATTTGTTGATCGTGGGAGAAATCAGAGATCGCCAGACGGCTCAGGCGGTGGTCAGAGGTGCTTTGACGGGGCATCAAATATTTTCTACGATTCACGGGATGGACAAGCACAGCGTTCTTTTCCGTCTGCTGGAGCTGGGAGTCAATCAAGAAGATGTGAGACAGTGTTTGAAAGGAGTGATTTATCAGACGATTTTACCGATAGCGTGTCCTTACTGCGAAGAAAAATGTTCCGTGTACTGTCCTAATCAAAAAAGTGCAGTCTTGTTTGATATCTTTTACTACGAAGGGAGTCAGTTGCTTGTCAAGACGCAAAAGAAAAAAGAAGATTTTCAAAAAAAGCTTCGAAAAGCGTGGGCTCTTGGGTATATCAGCAGTCAGACCTTTGAGCAGTTTTGCATTTAACTCACCGAAAAAAATGTCTAAAAAATTTCAGCTGACAGTTGTTGTTCTCTTGGCAGATTTATTGAAGAATGGATTTACTTTTCAAGAAAGTTTGAGATTCATGGCACTGATTTATCCGAAAGAAGCAGACTTGCTTGTTCAAATGGAGCAGTTCTTTTTAGGCGGACATACTATTTATCTTGGGTTTCGCCAGCTAGGGTTTTCTGACAAATATGTCGCCCAAATCAATCTTGGAGAAAAACACGGAGATTTGGTAAGTACTTTTTCTCGGGTGGCAGGACAGATGAAAGATCATGAAAGGCAAAAGCAAAGCTTGTACAAAATTTTGACCTATCCGCTGATTTTAGTTTGCTTTTTATTTAGCATGATTATGGGGATGAATTGGTTTCTTTTACCGCAAATGCCTGAGATGACCAGCGCTGATAACTTTGGGATATGGCTTATTCAACATACTCCCTTACTTACTCTATCGGTCATGGTGATTTTATGTTTAGCGAGTATGTTTGTGAAGGTGCTGCTGAAAAAGCATTCTCAAATTAAAAAATTGACATTTTATATGCATGTTCCACTAGTAAATGTTTTTTTGCAGTATTATTATACGTCTTTTTTTGCTTATGAGTGGGGAAAACTGCTAAATCAGGGGATAGAACTGCGGCAAGTTCTGATGATTATGGCAGAAGAGGGGAACACATTATTTATGCAGGAAATTGGAGAGGTGCTGCAAAAAAAGCTGGAGTCGGGTGAATTGATTGTGACACAAATCAGCCAGTGGAAATTTTTCCTGCCGGGATTCAGCAAAATCATCATGCAAGGGGAAGCCAAAGGGAAGTTAGGGGAAGAATTAATGATTTACGGAACAAAAATCTGGGAAGATTTGCTGGAAAAGGTTGAAAAAGGGACCCAGTGGCTTCAGCCGATTATTTTTTTAGTAATAGCGTTGCTGATCATTGCTGTTTATAGTGCGTTGTTACTACCGATTTATCAAAGTATGGAGGGGTTAATATGAAACTGTTTAAAATAGATCGTGATAAAAAGAAAAGTTATTCCGGCTTTACGTTAATAGAAATGTTGATAGTTCTATTTATCATTGCGGTGTTAGTGTTGATTTTTGTGCCTAATTTATCTTCTCAGAAGGAAGAGATTACTAAACAAGGAAATGAAGCGTTGACGAAGGTAGTGCATTCCCAAGTAGAGTTATTTTTGATGAATGGAGAGACAGATGCGCTGAATTATGAAAATTTAGTGAAACTAAAATATTTAACGCAAGATCAATCGGACAAGGCGCAAAAAAGCGAAATTAAGCTTCAAGGAGAATGAAACGCTATGGTGGTTTTACCCTTATTGAGTCATTGCTGGTACTGTTAGTTGTGTCGGTTATGTTAGGCTTGCCCTATCTGTCTTTCCACCGGTGGGGAGAAAGAATGAATGCCATTTACTTTTTCAGTGAATTTGAAGCTTATTATCACAGGACGCAATTATCTGCTATGACAAGTTCTATGCCTTGTACGATTTATGTAAAGAAAAAAGAAGTCATTTTTATCTACCGTGATCTGGCAGCCCGGCAGCAGCTGGTTTCCTTGGATTTACCCGCAGAAGTGACGACGTCAGCTGATTTTTCAATCCAAATTAATGGAACCAGCGGCAATACAAAAGATATGAAATCCTTCAATTTTTTTAATACAGCCTCAAAAGAGACAGTCACTTATAAAATACAGTTGGGAAGTGGCAAGCTTGATAAAGAAATTCAAAAACTATAGGGGATATATCTTGTTGGAAAGTATAACTGCCTTTGCCATTCTAGTCTGGTTAGTCATGAACCTATTGCCTTTGCTATTATTTATGAAAAAAGAAGAAATCCGCCTGCAGCATCAATTAGACTATTACCGCTATTTAGTAGAAATGACGGAAGAATATAGCATCACTAAGAAAATCCGGGGGAGACGTGTGGTTGTTGACGGGGAATTATTTTTTTTAAGGGCAGAGACACAACAGGATAGATTGATAGGTGTGGCGATATTAAATGAAAATTACGAAACGTTAGAGAGTGTCAAAATTTATGAATAAACAAAATTATCAGGGATTTACATTGCTGGAGGCTTTGGTCGCATTGCTGGTGTTGCTGCTGACATGTTCTTTTTTTGTCGGACTGATAAGAGGAACCCAGCAGCTGATCCATGATGATGGAGCACAAAACCATATGGAATGGCATTTATTTTTAAACCAATTAACCCATGAACTGACAAACTTGACTTTAGTTGAAGTGGGGGAAGATTACTTAAAGCTGATTGAAAAAGGGCCTAAAAATGAGATATATCGGACAACGATCGAACTTTATTATAGACGTCAAATGATTAGAAAATCAACAAATGGCGGACATCAGCCATTGTTGCTCCATGTGAGGAAAGCTAAGTTCAAAGAAGTGGCAACTGGTGTAATAGAGATTAATGTGGAGTTGCTGGATGGGGAGAAGAGGCAAGGCAGGATTCGACATGAAAAAAAGCAGGAGCCGTAAGAAGTACACTGGAGGAATTTTATTATCAGTTATAGTGCTGTTTACGATGTATTTGTTCATATTCCAGCTGATTCATCGGCAATACCTTCATCAACAAGCGATGGTGATTGAGGCACAAAAATTTTATCAACTGAAAATTTTAAAAGAAATGTCCATACAGTGGATTGAAGCTGGGGAGATGTCGGGAGAAGGGACGATTAAATTCAATAAGGGGAAAGTGACGTATAAGGTTGAGCCTCACCAGATTAAACTGGTCGCCACGTTAAATTCAAAAGAATCAAAAACGATGATTCATAAGAAAGATTGATTTAAAATAATTTCATTTATCTGTATATTTTATCCCTCTCTGTGAGCAGTCCTTGAAAGAATGTTCATAGAGAGGGATTTCTTTGATTATTATCTCTTGTTTAACTTGAAATTCCCTGAAATTTATAGAGAAAGTGATTCGCCGATATTAGGAACTATCCCAGTGTCTCCTAGTTCGTTGACGAATATTTGCGGGTCTTGTTTGATCAGCGGGAACGTGTTGTAGTGGATTGGGACGACCCTTTTAGGTTTCAGCCACTTAACTGCTTGAACGGCATCCTCTGGTCCCATGGTAAAGTTATCTCCGATTGGAACGAACGCTAGATCGATTGAAAATTTGTTGCCGATGAGCTGCATGTCTGAAAAGAGTGCAGTGTCTCCGGCATGATAGATAGTTTTTCCTTCCAAGTTAATGACTAAACCGGTGGCAATCCCCAGCGGATAGTTTGTTCCGTCAGCATCAGTATAACTCGAGCTATGAATTGCTGGGGTCATCGTCACTTTTCCAAATGGGAAAATGAAGCTGCCGCCAGGTTGTAAACCGTGAGTATTTAATCCGCGAGATTCAAGGAAATCTGCTAATTCCACGTTTGCTATCACAAGAGCGGAGGATTTTTTGGCAATAGTTAACGTATCTCCTACATGGTCATTATGGGCATGGGTCAATAAAATGAAATCTGCCTGTTCAGTTTCAGCCTTTAAATCACATAATTGATTACCAGTTATAAAAGGATCAATCAAGATAACTTTCTCATCAGCAGTGATGATTTTTACTACGGAATGGCCGTGCCAACTTATTTTCATTGGTTCCTCATCCTTTCTTAAAGCTTCACATCAATTCAATTATAAGAAAAATCCGAAAAAAACTCAAAGTTAAAGAGAAGAACCCTCCTTGCTAGAAGGTTCTTCTCTCTCGTGAGTCAGCTTTTAAAAATACGAAAAGCGGTAAGTATCATCTGAAATACATTTTTAAAATAGAGCTATTTATGAGAAATAGTTAGAGATATGCTAAGGGGTAGAGCAAAAAAGTTATAGTTGATTGACAAAATAGTCGAATAGACTTAGGTCTTTTTCATTGGCTTGAAAGGACAACTCTGGATGCCATTGTACCGCTAAGATTGGTTTGTCGACAGCTTCGATACCTTCAATCAAGTGGTCTTTGCTGTGAGCCACAGCTTCAAAGCCGGGGGCTAATTTTTTGATTGCTTGATGATGATAAGAATTCACCATGGCTTCCGTTCCGATAAGTCCAGCTAAAGTACTGTTTTCTTTGACAGTAACGGAATGTGATGGGAATATCGGCTGGGTCTGAATTTGTAAATGGTTGATCTGCCATTCAGGAAACAAGGACAAATCTTGGTAAAGACTGCCGCCAAAGACTACATTAAGCAACTGCATGCCCCGACACACGGCAAATATCGGTTTTTCTTGTGCGACGGCAGCTTCAATAAGAGCTTTTTCAAACAAGTCTCTCTCCAAATCTGTTTCTTTGATTAAAAGGTGTGGTTCCTCGTGATACAGTTGGGGAGAAACATCTTGCCCGCCTGCCAGTAAAAGTTTGTCGATTTGACTGACGTAGGCTTCTGCCAACTCCGGTTTTCCGATAGGTAAAATGAAAGGCAGTCCGCCAACGTGATGAATGCCGTGTACAAAGCCTTCTGGAGTGTAGGCTGTCGTTGTTCCGAAAAATTCTCCGCTGCCTGGCGCTTGCTTATTGCCGGCGATTCCAATAATTGTTTTTGACATCTTGTTTCCTCCGTAATAGTTTAAGTTATGCTCAGTACGAGTATTTTACTCGCAAGTGCGTTTATTTTCAAATAATCTGCGTTTTATCTTAAAACAGCCATTCCCTTTCCCCCGTTTATCATATTTTTTCGAGAAGTTTCTGAAAGAATATGTTATACTATATAGCAAACTGAGCATTTTTACAATGGAATGCGACTTTTGAGGAGGATACCAAATGGCGGATAAGAAGCCTTTTTATATCACGACACCAATTTATTATCCGAGTGGAAAATTACATATCGG
Source organism: Vagococcus elongatus (assembly GCF_003987645.1). Taxonomy (GTDB): domain Bacteria; phylum Bacillota; class Bacilli; order Lactobacillales; family Vagococcaceae; genus Vagococcus_A; species Vagococcus_A elongatus. Next base: position 64,111 of record NZ_NGKA01000004.1, on the reverse strand, counting down.
CAGTTCATACACAACCCTTGTGTGTGACGCAATGGCTCGTTATAAACGTTTGACAGGATATGATGTGTTTTATTTAACAGGATTGGATGAACATGGACAAAAAATAGAACAAAAAGCTAAGGAACTAAATGTCAGCCCCCAAGAATATGTTGACGGGATGGCGGTGGGGGTACAGCAATTATGGAAACGTCTGGACATTAGTTATGACTATTTTGTCAGAACGACGGACCCTCAGCATAAGGCAGTGGTTCAAAAAGTTTTTGAACGACTGTTAGCTCAAGGAGATATTTACCTTGGGGAGTATGAAGGCTGGTACTCAGTCTCAGATGAAGAATATTTTACAGAGAAACAGTTAATGAAAGTTTTTCGTGATGATGACGGGAATGTCGTCGGCGGTTTGGCTCCAAGCGGTCATGAAGTAGAATTGGTAAAAGAAGAGTGTTATTTCTTCAAAATGTCCAAGTATGCCGGCCGATTGATTGAGCATTACGCCACCCATCCGGAGTTTATTCAGCCGGAATCACGTAAAAATGAAATGTTGAATAATTTTATAAAACCGGGACTGGAAGATTTAGCTCTGACTCGGACAACGTTTAGCTGGGGTGTGGAAGTGCCAAGTGACCCTAAACACGTGATTTATGTTTGGATTGATGCTTTGATCAATTATATTTCAGCGTTGGGTTACGGCACCGATCACGATGAAAAATTCCAGAAATTTTGGCCGGCTGATGTGCATGTGATTGCAAAAGAAATCGTACGTTTCCACACGATTTACTGGCCGATCATGTTGATGGCTTTGGATCTTCCCTTGCCTAAAAAAATCTATGCCCATGGCTGGATTGTGATGAAAGATGGCAAAATGTCTAAATCAAGGGGCAATGTGGTCTATCCCGACATGCTGGCAGATCGCTACGGTCTGGATGCGTTGCGTTACTATTTGCTTCGTTCGATGCCGTACAGTAACGACAGTGTCTTCACTCCTGAGGATTTTGTTTCTCGTGTGAATTATGATTTAGCCAATGATTTGGGAAATCTTTTGAATCGTACAGTGGCAATGATCAATAAATATTGTGAAGGAATCGTTCCTAAATATGCATCTCTTGTGACGGATTTTGATAGTGAATTGTCGACCACAGCAGCAAATGTAATCGGGCGATATCATAAGGCAATGGAAAACATGGAGTTCAGTTTAGCGTTGCAAGAAGTCTGGACGTTGATTTCTCGTGCCAACAAGTATATTGACGAGACTGAACCGTGGGTGCTTGCTAAGGATGAGGAACGCAGAGAAGAATTGGAAAGTGTGATGGTGCATCTGGCGGAGTCCTTGCGAATCGTTGCAATTTTACTTCAGCCGATATTGACCCGCACACCGCGGAAAATCTTCAAACAGCTTGGGTTGGCGCAAGAAGAAATCAATATGGAAAGTATCCGCTTTGGAGAATTCCCGGAAAATATAAAGGTAATCAGCAAAGGTCAGCCGATTTTCCCTCGGTTGGAAGTAGAGGAAGAAGTTGCTTTTATCAAAGAAAAAATGAATGAAAAGCCAGCTGACGAAACAATTATTTGGAATCCGGAAGAAATAGAACTGGTATCGTCGAAAGAGAAACCTATTCCATTTGAAAACTTCCAAGCCATGGAATTAAAGGTGGCGGAAATTATTGATTGCCAGAAGGTTAAAGGCGCTGATAAACTGTTGAAATTCCGTTTGGATGCAGGGGACAAAGGGCATCGGCAAATCATCTCCGGGGTGGCAGAATTTTATCCAGACCCAGAGGATTTAATCGGGAAAAAAGTGGCGATTGTAGCTAATCTGGCTCCAAGGAAAATCCGCGGGCTGCTCAGTCAAGGAATGATTCTGTCAGCTGAATATGATGGGAAATTGAAGATTATAGAAGTAGCGAAGAATATTCCCAATGGCTCGGAAATTGCTTAAACTAACGGACGATTGAAGATTTTCTTCAATCGTCTTCTCTTTTTTTGAAGTCGTGGGAAGTAATAGGAGGGGAAATATGATATTTGACACACACACCCATTTAAATGTTCCGCAATTTGAAGATGATTTGCCGGAGGTGCTCAACCGGGCGAAAGAGGCTGGTGTCAGCGAGATGGCAGTGGTAGGCTTTGATACGCCAACGATCGAAAAAAGTCTGGCATTGAGTCAAGAACATGAAATGATTTACAGTATTATCGGTTGGCATCCTACTGAAGCCGGCAGCTACACGCCAGCAATCGAAAGAAAACTGCAAGAAGACTTACTGACCACTAAAGTAGTAGCTTTAGGAGAAATAGGTTTAGATTATCATTGGATGACTGATCCAAAAGAGGTTCAGGAGAAAATTTTCCGCCGGCAGCTGGCTATCGCTAGGGAACTGCATCTGCCTTTCAGTGTTCATATGCGGGATGCTTTGGAAGATACATACCGCATCTTAAAAGAAGAGAAAGTGCATTTGACTGGTGGCATCATGCATAGTTTTAGCGGTGATGCAGAATGGATGAAACGCTTTTTAGATCTGGGACTGCATATCTCATTCAGCGGGGTGGTCACCTTTAAAAAAACACTGGAATTGCAGGAGGCGGCGCAACAAGTGCCTTCAGAGTGGTTTTTAGTTGAAACAGATGCCCCTTATCTTGCACCGGTACCTTATCGAGGAAAGCGGAATGAGCCGGCCTATACGCGCTTTGTCGTTGAAAAAATTGCCGAACTGCGGGAAGAAAGTGTCGAAACGATTGCAGGAATCACCCGCAGAAATGCCCATCGCTTATTCAAGATTGGTGATACGAATGCTGGATAAAGAAGAAAAGTTGAAAATACAGGAAATAATCGTTGTCGAAGGCAAAGAAGACACTAGAAGAATTCAAGAAGTGGTGGAAGCTGATACTATCGAAACGATCGGTTCGGCCATCAATGAAGAGATATTGGAACAAATCCTTCATGCTCAGGAAATACGGGGAGTCATCGTTTTTACAGATCCAGATTTTTCAGGAGAGAAAATCAGAAAAATCATCACTGAACATGTGCCAAATGCCAAGCATGCTTTTTTGGCAAGAAGGAAAGCATCGCCGAAAAAAAGAGGGGCAAGTCTAGGTGTTGAGCATGCCAGTGATGAGGCAATCATCGATGCTCTGAAACATGTGGTGACGCCCTACCATGATGAGGGCTGGCAAGAAATCGATCGAAGCCTGCTGATGGCATACGGTCTGATTGGCGGTGCTAATAGTAAAGAAAAGCGGGAAAAATTAGGGGAAATCTTGCGCATCGGTTACACTAACAGCAAACAATTGATGAAACGTCTCAAAGTGTTTCGAATCACGGAAGAGATGCTGACCGATGCGATGAGAGAAATAGAAGGGGAGCAAAATGACTAAAGAAATCGCCACGCCGGCTAGGACAAAAGAGTTACTAAAAAAATATGGTTTTTCCTTCAAAAAAAGTTTGGGGCAGAATTTTTTAACAGATTTGAATATTTTACACAATATTGTGAAAGCAGCAGAATTAGATGCTCAAACAAATGTGATCGAAATCGGTCCGGGGATGGGATCTTTGACAGAGTTTCTTGCAAAAACTGCTAATCAAGTGCTGGCGTTTGAAATTGATCAGCGCTTGATAGAAATTTTAGATGAAACCATGGCACCGTATCCGAATGTTACAGTAATCAATCAGGATATTTTAAAAGCAGACATCGAGAAGGTGACTAAGGAAGTCTTCCATGACGCCCTGCCGATAAAAGTGGTGGCGAATTTGCCTTACTATGTGACCACACCTATCATGATGTATTTATTAACGTCTCCTTTAAAAATCGACGGGATGACTCTCATGATGCAAAAGGAAGTAGCAGAGCGGATTGTTGCCAAACCGGGGACCAAAGCTTACGGGACATTGTCGATAGCTGTGCAGTATTACATGGCGGCACAAATTTCTTTTATTGTCCCCAAAACAGCGTTTGTGCCTCAGCCTAATGTGGATTCGGCTATTTTGCAGTTGACTAAAAGAGAACAGCCCTTAGTAACAGTCGAGGATGAATCTCAATTTTTTGCTTTAGTTAAGGCGGCTTTCCAGCAACGCCGCAAGACTTTGTGGAATAATTTAATTAACTACTTTGGAAAAGATGAAGAGACTAAAGAACGGTTGCAATCTGCCTTGGATTTCTGTGCTATCGATCCGCAACGACGGGGAGAAACATTAAGTATTCAAGAGTTTGCTGCCTTATCAGACCAATTAGTAAAAAATAAATAACAAAAAGGGAGAAGGTGTGTCTGGCACACCTTCTCCCTTTTTTAGGGGGAATTAACGAATAACTTCTTCTGTCTCCTTGTCGAAGAAATGTGCTTTGTTTAGGTTAAATCCTAATTTCACATCTTGACCAGGCTGGTAAAGAGAACGAGCATCTACTTTAGAGATGAATTCTGTTTCACCAATTGTTGTATAGAGCATGGTTTCTGCTCCAAGTAATTCAGCTACGACCACTTTTGAAACAACTGCCGCATCTGGATAAGTTTCTAGAGCAATCGGTTCAGTGTGAATATCTTCAGGTCGAATACCGAAGAATACTTCTTTACCTTCATACCCTTTGTCTCTTAATACTTTATATTTACCTTCTGGAATAGCTAGATTTAGACCGTCCTCACTGATGACATAGCCATTTTCAATTCGGGAATTGAAGAAGTTCATCGCTGGAGAACCAATAAATCCTGCAACGAATACGTTGTTCGGTGTATCGTAAACTTCTTTCGGTGATCCGATTTGCTGGATAAATCCGTCTTTCATTATGACGATTCTATCGGCCATTGTCATTGCTTCTGTTTGGTCATGGGTAACATAAATAGTCGTGGTTTCCAATCTTTGGTGCAGTTTTGCGATTTCAGCACGCATGGCTACACGAAGTTTGGCGTCAAGGTTTGATAAAGGCTCGTCCATCAAGAACACTTTTGCATCACGAACGATTGCCCGTCCTAATGCCACACGCTGACGTTGTCCTCCCGATAGAGCTGCTGGTTTTCTCTTTAAAAATTCTGTTAAACCAAGGATATCAGCTGCATCATTTACCCGTTGTTCAATTTCATCTTTTGGATATTTACGTAGTTTTAACCCAAAAGCCATGTTGTCGAATACGGTCATATGAGGATATAGAGCGTAGTTCTGGAATACCATGGCGATGTCCCGGTCTTTTGGTGCCACATCATTCATCATCGTGTCACCGATCCACAGTTCGCCCTCTGTAATATCTTCCAGACCTGCAACCATTCTTAATGTTGTGGATTTTCCGCATCCTGAAGGACCAACAAAAACAATAAATTCCCGGTCCTTAATATCTAAATTAAAATCAGTAACTGAATATTTTTCATTGCCATCATATTTTTTGTGAATGTGTTTTAAAGCTATATCAACCATTTTTTCACGCTTCCTTTCTTGAGTTGACCTTATTGTAAATGAAAGCGGTCTTTTAGTTCAAGGTAATCTTGCACAAGAAACTGCTCATAAATGGTCAAAGTGACGAAAAAGCTTTCAAGAATAAAAAGTACGCATATAAATGTTAATTTATCAAGGATGTGATAGAATGAGGAAGTAAAATAAATCAGAGTAGAAAGTGAAGCGTTAAGTGTTTCCGGGATGGAATGTTGCCCGGAAGACGAAGGAGAAATCCGCGGTTTCATTTTCGCGTTCGCTGCATATTTATGTTTGTGCGGCTGCTCTAGAAAGGAGTGGCATTTTTTATGAAAAAAAAGATGGGTGCTAGGGAAATTGTTTTGATGGGAGTATTGATAGCACTGGAGATAGTCATCTCACGTTTTATTTCCGTTCAGACAGAGTTTTTTAAAATCAGCTTCGGCTTCATCCCAGTCGTAATCATGGGTATAATTTTTGGCCCTTTTTTGGCGGGAATAGGGGCAGGATTGGCTAATCTGTTTGGCTTTTTTATTCACCCTGTGGGGCAATTTTTCCCCGGATTTACGTTAACGGCAGCCTTGATGGGAATTATCTACGGTGTCTTTTTTTACGGTAAAAAAATCAGCTGGCAACGGATGGTCATCGCAAGTGTTATAGCCTCGGTAGTGGAAACAGGCTTGAACACCTTATGGCTGTATCTGACTCTGGGCTCAAAAACAGTTTTGTTTTATTTACCGACACGCCTCATCACCGCCATTGTGATGATCGGCGTAAAAATTCTCGTGATCCGTCTGATAACAGAAAAAGATTTGCTGCGTAAGACGTTAACGGATTCTTATCAGTTTTTCAATGAATAAAAATCAAGAACAACGGCTACTTCTAGTGATTAAATGTGTAAAGGCTTGAATACGCACACTTTTTTCGTTAAAATGAGAAGGTAATCGTCACTTTTGACAAGGAAAGGAACAGATGGCACTGTGTCGCAAGAAAAAATAGAACAAGGATTTAAATTGCTGGAAGAATGTGTCTTATCAATGGCGAATGCTCTTGAATGTTCTTTTTTTGAAGCTTACATTGAGACAGGCGAAAATATTCTTGAAGGGAATAAGGTGCGGATTGTAGACGGTCTTCCTAAAGCAGAGGTCGCCTCGGAGTTGGAGACCAAATACCAGCTTTTCTCAGAGCTTGAGTTATCGCCTGATGATATGCGGCGAGTGATTCAATTAGTTCTTTTAAGCGGGTTTAAAAAAGAACCGGTTCAGCCTAATCATCAGTTGACACCAGATTCTCTGGGATTTCTGATTGGTTATTTGGCTGGTCAGTTGCTGGCAGCCAGAAAGAATGAGCCTCTGACTTTCCACGATTTAACAGTGGGAACGGGGAACCTGTTGTTTACAGTTCTTTTGTATTTGAAACAGGAAAATTTCGATATCCGCAGTACAGGTGTAGAGGTAGATGATTTACTGTTGTCAATTGCTTCTGTCAATAGCGGGTTGTTGAAACAAGAGGTTGGGTTTTATTTGCAGGATAGTCTTCAAAATTTACTGCTGCAGCCTGCAAATTTAACGATTGGTGATTTACCGGTGGGGTTTTATCCCGATGATGTACGGGCTGCGGATTTTCTTGTGGGAGTCAAAGAGGAGCATACTTATGCCCATCATTTATTGATGGAGCAAGCTATGAACTATGTGACTTCTGACGGGTTTGGTATTTTCCTTGTCCCGGAGAATTTTTTAAGCTCTGAGCAAGGTTCGGCGCTGAAAAAATGGTTTCATGAAAAAGTTTACTTGCAAGCTGTGTTGGAATTGCCAAAAACACTTTTTCAGTCAGAAAGTTCCCGCAAGGTGATCATCATTGTTCAAAATCGTGGAGACAATAGTCAACAAGCAAAGGAAGTACTACTTGCCAATATTCCGTCAATGAAAGATCCTCAAGCTATCCAGAGTTTCTTTGAAAAATTTAAAGGGTGGCAGGTAAATAATATATAGAAGGAGTTTATTATGTCAAAAACAATTGCAATTAATGCGGGGAGTTCCAGTCTGAAATGGCAGTTATTCGAGATGCCTGAAGAAACAGTCATCGCAAAAGGGGTAGTGGAAAGAATTGGTTTGAAAGATTCTATCTTTACTGTTAAGTACGGCGAAGGAGAAAAATTCAACGATATCTTGGATATCAACGACCATGAGTTCGCTGTCAACATGCTTTTGGATAAATTAACAGAGTTGGCAATCATTCAATCGTTTGATGAAATCACTGGTGTCGGACACCGTGTGGTTGCTGGAGGAGAGTTTTTTAAAGAGTCTGCAGTTATCGATGATGAAGCAATCGAAATGATCGACAAATTGGCAGAATTTGCACCATTGCATAATCCTGCCGAAGCAACAGTGATTCGCGTTTTCCAGAAGGTATTGCCTCATGCGCTCAATGTAGCTGTTTTTGATACATCATTCCATACCACCATGCCTAAGGAAAATTATTTGTATAGTATCCCTATGGCTTATTATGAAAAATATAAAGCACGTAAATATGGTGCTCATGGGACAAGCCACCGTTATGTTGCCGAACGTGCAGCTCAATTGATGGGCAAGCCGATCGAAGACCTAAAAATCATTTCATGTCATTTAGGAAATGGTGCTTCTGTCACTGCGATAGAGGGCGGAAAATCTATCGATACGTCTATGGGCTTTACACCCCTTGCAGGTGTAACTATGGGGACTCGTTCCGGTGATATCGATGCGTCGTTATTGCCGTATATCATGGAAAAAGAAGGTTTGACTGACATCAAAGACATGGTTGATATTTTGAATAAAAAATCAGGACTGTTGGGCTTGTCAGGTGTTTCAAGTGATATGCGGGAAGTAGAGGCAGCAGGCACTGAGAATTCTGAAATTGCATTGAAAATTTTCGATAATCGTGTGCAAAAATATATCGGCAGCTATGTCGCCCTGATGAATGGTGTCGATGCGATTGTCTTTACTGCTGGTATTGGCGAAAATGCGCCTGTGACCCGTCGCAATATCATCAACGGTATTTCTTGGTTCGGCTGTGAAATTGACGATGAGAAAAACAATGTCAAAGGTGTTGAGCGTGAAATATCTACCGATGATTCTAAAATCAAAGTCTTTTTGATCCCAACAGACGAAGAGGTTATGATTGCTAGAGACGTAGAAGCATTAAAATAGAATGAACGTTAAAAACCGGAAGGATTCTTCCGGTTTTTTTGACAATAGAAATTTGGGTTAGCTGCGGGACTTTTTTGCTGGATATTTCTTCCATAAAAAATTTACTTAGACTAATATTTTTATGAGGGACTGGTCAATTATTGCAAAGATAGTTATTATAGACATAGTCCTTATTTTCATGTTGTGGAATAAGGACTGTTATACAACTGATTCATGATTTTATTCGAAATAAAGCAGCTGCGATTGCTTTTCTGAATATTCTGAGTGAGGCGGTTTTATATAGGATAGATTTAGCGTGTGGGACTATAATTAATAATATATTGATAAAAATAAGGAGTGGTAATCATGTCACAGAAAGCGAAAATTTTAGGACAATTGAGAGAGAACTATTTATTTGCCGTAGTTAGAGGGAAAACAGCTGAAGAGGGATACAAGATTTCAGAAAGTTGTATTGCTGGCGGAATAAAAAATATCGAAGTCACTTATACGACTCCCGGAGCAGGTAGTGTTATCCAAAAGCTGTCAGAGACAGTTGATGATAAGACTGCGGTTATCGGAGCAGGAACGGTATTAGATCCGGCGACAGCCAATGAGGCAATACTTTCTGGTGCAAAATTTGTGGTCAGTCCCCATTTTGACAGCAGTATTGCTAAAGTCTGTCATCGTTATGCTATCCCTTATCTGCCCGGCTGCGGTTCGGTGACAGAAATTATTTCTGCGATGGAAACAGGCGTTGACGTTGTTAAATTATTCCCAGGGGGATTGTTAGGTGCAAGCTTTATTAAGGATGTTCATGGTCCGCTGCCTTATGCAGAAATGATGCCTTCAGGAGGAGTTTCTTTGGATAACTTAGATCAGTGGATGAAAGCTGGGGCATGGGCTGTGGGGGTTGGCAGTGCTTTAACAGCAGATTTAGAGCAACTTGGTTTTGACAGTGTGACCAAAAAAGCGGCTGCATTCAGTGAAAAAGTCAAAGAGTTAAAGCAGAAAAACTAAAGATTAAAGTACGTGTGATGTTTCTTGCTTGGAAATTGTCCTTGAAAGAGATAGATGTTAGAATTTAGAAAGAAAGACATCTGAAAGGGGGAATACTGTTGAGTAGAAGTCGATTTTTAGAAATCCCCAAGCTGGATGCCAGATTTCCTTTTAGGTGTTTTTCGGATCTGGGGCAGGGGTTTGTTTACCCTCATTGGCACAAAGAAATCGAAATCATTTATGTTGTTGAGGGACTGATAAAAATCGGTGTGGCAGATGAATTGGTTGAAGTAAAAGAGGGAGAAATTTATTACTTTGACAGTGGGGTTCCCCATTACTTTCTTGTCTCCCCTGAAAGTAGACGGCTAGTTTATCAGTTTGATTTAAGTTTGTTCAGCAAGATTTTTTTAGATGCAAAATATGGGGAAACGGTGCAGGAAGTTTTTTCTAAGCGAGAAAACTGGAGTAGAAATTGGTCTCAGGAAATGCAAAACAAGATGCAGACAGTGTTGCAGCAACTTTATGATCAGTCTCAATTATTGGATGAGGGCGGCTTGTATTTATTTTATTTCTATCTTCATCAACTCCTGTTTTATTTTTACGGGGAGCTCCCGAAGAAAAGCAAGGAGACTAAACAAGTTGTTTCTAACGAATCTTTGAGAAGCCAAGAAGTCATTCAAAAGATGGATGTGATTTTTTCTTATCTGGAAACAAATTATCAAGAGAAAATCACTTTAGAAAGTGTGGCTCAGGAAGTTGGTTTTAATCCACAATATTTTTCCCGTTTCTTCAAGAAAAATACAGGCATCACGTTTATGGCGTTTTTGACTGAGTACCGTATCAATATGGCAAAATCAATTTTAAGCTCGGAAGACTTACCGATGATTGAGGTGGCGGAAAAATCCGGCTTCAATAGTGTGAAGACCTTTCATCATGTGTTTAAAGAATATGTAGGTTTGTCGCCTAAAAAATATCAAAAGTCAATATCCGGGAATTAGTGCCTAATCTTTGGGAAGAAATCCTTTTCATTTTTTTGTATAGTGGAGATAGTAAAACACATACGAAAGAGTGGAGGATTTTTTTTATGACGATAAAAGTTGGCATCATTGGATGCGGAGGCATTGCAAATGGAAAGCATCTCCCTAGTTTGGCTCAGGTGGCTGATGTTGAAATGGTTGCTTTTTGTGATATAGTGCTGGAACGAGCAGAAAAGGCTAAAAAAGAATATGGTGATGGGGAAGCAAAAGTTTATGAAAATTATCAGGAATTATTGGCAGATGATTCCATTGAAATCATCCATGTGTGTACGCCAAATAGTTCCCATGCAGAAATATCTATTGCCGCCATGGAAGCCGGCAAACATGTGATGTGTGAAAAACCGATGGCAAAAACGGCAGCAGAAGGTCGTGCCATGTTGGAAGCTTCGAAAAAAACAGGGATGAAATTGACGATCGGTTATCAAAATAGATTCCGGACAGATTCAAAATACTTGCATGAGATTTGTGCAGATGGAGAGCTAGGGGAAATTTATTTAGGTAAAGCCAAAGCTATCAGAAGACGTGCCGTACCGACTTGGGGTGTTTTCTTAGACGAGGAAGCCCAAGGGGGAGGTCCTTTGATTGACATCGGTACACATGCGTTGGATTTGACGTTGTGGATGATGGACAATTATAAGCCTAAATATGCTGTAGGAAATGCTTATCATAAATTGTCTCAAACAAAAAATGCGGCTAATGCATGGGGGCCTTGGGATCCAGAAAAATTTACTGTTGAAGACTCGGCGTTTGGTTTTATCACCATGGAAAATGGTGCCACAATCATCTTGGAATCAAGCTGGGCAATCAACATGAGAAAAGCTGGAGAAGCCCAAACAACTTTATGCGGGACCAAGGGCGGTGCAGACATGGACGATGGCTTATACGTCAACGGGGAAGACCGGGGACTATTATATGATAGAAAAGTTGAGCTGGAAACAGGCGGTGTAGATTTTTACGACGGTGCAGATTCTGCTCCAGAATTATTGGAGGCACAATCTTGGATCGACGCAGTAAAAAATGATACCGAACCGGTAGTCAAGCCTGAGGAAGCACTAGTGGTGACAGAAATTTTAGAAGCGATATACCAATCCTCTGAAACTGGCCAGCCTGTCTTCTTCGACTAAGGAGTCAAGAAACCCAGGAGACGTTTTATAAAATATAAGTCGTATCAGTTTTTGAAAAAAGTATAGAAAGTAGGAATTAATATGAAATTAGGTGTTTTTACGCCAGTATTTAATAAGTTATCTTTTGAAGAAATGATTGCTGTCGTGTCAGCAGCAGGATTGCAGACGGTGGAAATCGGTGTGGGAGGAAATCCCGGCAATGCCCATTGTGATGTAGAAAAATTGCTGAACAGTGAAGAGGCACGCCAAGACTATCTGGCTAAACTATCTGAGAAGGGGTTATCTATCAGTGCTTTCAGCTGTCACAATAATCCTATATCACCAGATCCAGTAGAAGCAGCCGAAGCAGACAAAACCTTGCGAAACGCTATTAAATTAGCTTCCTTAATGAATGTGCCGGTTGTTAACACGTTTTCTGGGGTGTCCGGGGGAAATGAGACGGACACACAAGTGAACTGGCCGGTACTTCCTTGGCCAACGGAATATAGCGAAAACTATAATTATCAGTGGGAGAAAAAACTGATTCCGTACTGGAAAGAAATCAATCAGGTGGCAACCGATGCCGGAGTGAAGATAGGTATTGAGCTTCATGGAGGATTTTTATGCCATACACCGTACACGATGTTGAAGTTGAGGGAAGCGACAGGGCCAGCGATTGGCTGTAACCTTGATCCAAGTCACTTGTGGTGGCAAGGTATCGATCCGGTCGGGGCTATCAAGATATTAGGCAAGGCTGGGGCGATTCATCATTTCCATGCGAAGGACACATATTTAGACCAGGATAATATCAATATGTATGGACTGACAGATATGCAGCCATACGGCAATATTCAAACACGTGCTTGGACCTTCCGTTCGGTAGGGTGCGGTCATAGCATGGGCGAATGGTCTGATATCATCAGTGCGCTGAGAATTTACGGCTATGATTATGTGCTGAGTATCGAGCATGAAGATCCTTTGATGTCAATTGATGAAGGTTTCAATCGTGCAGTAACAAACTTGCAGTCTATCATGATTAATGACCAACCAGTGGATATATGGTGGGCATAGCGTTAGGAGAATAGAGTCAATGAAGAAATTAAACTTTGTCGTCATTGGTTTCGGCGGCATGGGAAGCTACCATGCACGAGACTTGATTGGAAAAAATGAATTTGTGACAACGTATGGTGTTTATGATATTGCAGAGGACAAACAGCAGACTGCCACAGAAGAACAGTTTACAACTTATCAAAGTTATGAAGATGTTTTAAGGGATAAAGCGGTGGATGCAGTACTGATTGCGACACCTAATGACAGCCATAAAGATTTGGCAATACAGGCTCTAAAATCTGGAAAGCATGTGGTTTGTGAAAAGCCTGTCACCATGGATGTGGCAGAATTTGACGCCATCATGGAGGTCGTGGAAGAAACAGGAAAAGTCTTCATGGTTCATCAGAACCGTCGTTGGGACGAAGACTTTTTGATTATTCGTGAATTGTACCGTCAAAAACAAATTGGCGATTTGTTCCAAATTGAGTCCCGTGTCCACGGAGCCAACGGTATACCAGGGGATTGGCGTCATTTGAAAAAACATGGCGGGGGCATGGTACTGGATTGGGGTGTCCATCTGCTGGATCAGATGTTGTTTATGGTGGACAGTCCACTAGTTTCGGTTTATGCAGATTTAAGCTACGTGCTTGGAGATGAGGTTGACGACGGATTTATCGCTCATCTAACCTTTGAAAACGGAGTGAAGGCACAAGTTGAAGTGGGAACCAGCAACTTCATCAAACTTCCACGCTGGTACGTCAAAGGTCTTAAAGGAACAGGCATCGTCCATGATTGGGATTTATCAGGCAATCTGGTGATGCAAAAAGAAACCACTGAAAAGGTGGCACCTACGCCTATCCGGGCTGGACAAGGGTTGACTAAAACGATGGCTCCTCCATCTGAAGAGATGATTGTAAGGGACACACTGCCGGCAGGAAAAGCCGACTTTTCGGAGTTTTACGAAAACTTTTATCATGTGGTTGCCGGGGAGCAAGAACCCGTAGTGAAAAATGAAGAAGTGCGTGACGTGCTGGTGCTTATCGAAAAGATATTTGAATCGGCAGAAAAGAATCAAGTGTGCCACTTGGAAAAATAAATGTCACTGCTATAAGTTTTTCTTTGCATAAAAATGTCCCGCCTAGCGTTATGTCTAGGTAGGGCATTTTTTGCCTATGACGAAGAAGTACAAAAATAATCGCTCACGTAATAAGCGATTGGCAAAAGACTTATGCCCATCAGATTATTAATTTGTGGTGTAAAATCTCATCATCCTATTTCATCAAATATCACTTCACTATGATTCTACTCTATGGAGTGCACTTCATGTCAAGGCTAAAAATGGATTGTGTAGATAGCAAAAACAGGTGTTTCAAAGGAACATTAACGTTCTCTTGCAACACCTGTTTTTTTGATAAAGAATGTGTAGTCTCTTTGGGACTATGTTAACCGATAATCAATCCCACGATCAATCCGCCAGTGATAACGGAAGTAATCGTAATCGTGGAAAATCCGGCTGTGACCATAATCGGCAAAATATTTTGTTCGATAACAGCAATTTCTTCTTTGGTTTCACCTATGACTGATGCGGCCTCTTTCGACAATACCATCGTTCCCGGGAAGCCGAAGAAAGTGGTCATGCCCACAGCGATAGAAAGTGGTCCAGAGTAGCCGACCTTTCGCCCGATAAAGTAGGCAGCAACGAAAACCATCAGAACACCTGTAATCAAATAGAAAATAATTGGCCAGACCAATGATAATAAATCTGACGGCACCACGTCTGCTAATGGTGCAAAGGCGATGACCATAATCGAAATCATCAATAAGCCAAAGGAGTCAGTGGAGGATAGTGCACTAGGTTTCAAAATTTTGAAGTGGCGTAAAATAATCCCCATCAACAAAGCAATGACAAATGTATTGATTGTTCCGCCGGTTAACTGACTTAAAAAGCTGGAAATATAGACAGTTGCCCCTAGTAAAAATAGTTTGGCATAAGGTGTCAGCAAGAAATCCGGCAAGATGCTGGTGCTATTGTCAGTAGGGTCTGCGACAGCTGCTTCTTCGACATACTCCAATTTACCATCACGGTAATCCTGTTTAACTTGGAGTGCCTCCTTTTTCAAAATGTTAGCAGTGACCAGAAAGCCGACAAGGTTTTTCAAGTTTAAAATCAGCAACGGGAAAACGGCTAACAAGTATCCTGACAAAGCACCGAGATCTCCACCGGCTTTCATAATGTCGGCAGCTTTATCTTGTACCATCAAGACGTTGACTGTTCCTCCAGTGATAGCAGCTGTTCCTGCAACGGCGATGTTTCGGTCGAAAATCAGATTGCCTACAAAAAACAGGGCAATGGTCATGATGACGACTGTTAGTGAGCCAATCACGAAAGTCCGCCATTGTTCTTTCAAGTCTTTGAGACTCATGGTTGTGCCTAAATGAACAATAATGACGCCGATGACAGCATTTCCGATGCCCAACAATCCTGATTTCTCAATGAGATCGTAAGGCAAGAGGTCCGCAGCAAATCCAACTAGAAATATCATAGATGCGACAAGCATCATAGAGACGAGTGCTTTGGTCTTTTTTGAAATAAATTCTCCGATTGTCCAAATTAACATAACAACACTAAAAGCTAAAATTGGTTCCATTTCTTTTTCTCCTTCTATTGAATTGGATGATAAGTAAAGCCTAATCCACTTACTTCAGCAACATTGTAAGTGATGATAAAAGCTTTGGGGTCGATTGTTTGAATGATTTCTTTTGTCTTGGGGTAATTTTTATCGGAAACTACCAGCAAAATCATCTCTTGATTTGTAGGCGTTTCACATGAACGGACATCAAAAAGAGTCAAGTCCGCCGGGAGTACCGTCTGCAATTTCCCTCTGAATTTTTCCGTAGCAACATCACTGACAAACATGACAGCTTTCTTTCGATTGGTTCCTGTTTCTATGTACATCATGACAATAGAGGTGATAGCGATCGACATGATAGCGAAAAGAAATTCTTCCATACCAAAAACATATAGACTGAAGCAAACAATCAGAGCATCTGAAAAGAGCAAACCCAAAGAAGTGTTCAAATGAAAATATTTTTCAAAAATCAATGGTGGAATGGTCGTCCCGCCGCTGGATGCTTGGATTTTATACAGGATAGCTACCCCGATACCGAAAATGATGCTGCCAAAGATCATGGATAACATTCGGTCTTGTGCTACCATGATTTCCGGGACGATTCCCAGTGCCACAGGGAACATAAGGCTGCCGTACAGAATATTCATAAAAACTTTTCGTCCTAGAAAAATTGCAGCAAGGATCAACATGACAACGTTAAGAGCGAAAACAACGACTGCCCGGTCGATATTTAATACGATTTCCAGCAAAATGCCTAGACCGCTCACCCCACCTGCTGCGATATGATGGGGGCCAAGAAACATGTTGATACTGACCCCCAAAATCAAAACAGCGAAGGCTATTTTGATTAGTTGTAAACTTTGTTCTTTGAGTTTGCTCATTCTTACCTCCTTTTGGCGGGAGTTCTTTTAGCTAATTCAATCACTAAGGTTACTGCTTTTTCCATCTCTGCGATACTGACACTTTCTTGAGTGGTATGCATATTTGCATATCCGATGGAGAGGTTTGGAGTACTTTTTCCTTGAGCATTAAATATATTCGCGTCACTTCCGCCTCCGCTGATTTCAGAGACTAAATCAAATCCTAGATGAGTCGTAGATTCTTTCAGCAATTCCATGACAGGCTCATCGTCTGTGATTCGGAAACCTGTGGCCATCTGGTTGGCAGAAATTTCTACTTTTCCGCCAAATTTATCGGCAGCCTGCTTAAAAGATGTTTCCATCTGCTGTACTAATTGTTGCGCTCTTTTTTCAGAGATAGCTCGTACTTCCCCTTTAAGCAGCAACTCGTCCATAACGATATTGGATGCTTCCCCTCCTTGGATGAAGCCAATATTCGCTGTGGTTTCTGCATCCAGTCTGCCAGTTTCGATATGTGAGAGGGCCTCTGCTAAAATCGACACAGCAGAAATTCCTTTCTCAGGTTCCATTCCGGCATGAGCAGCCCGACCTATGATTTTTACGTCATACATGTGCAGGAACGGACTGGCTATGGTCACATGACCGACCGGCCCATCGCTGTCAAGAACGAAACCATAAGTTGATGTGAGTAAACTCATGTCTAAAGCAGCCGCACCGATTAGACCGATTTCCTCGCCGGGAGATAAGACAAATTCCAATAAACCGGTAGGAATTTTTTCTTCCTGAATACGGCGGATAGCTTCAATCATGATGGCAATGCCGGCTTTGTTATCCGCTGCCAAAATCGTGTCCCCTTTGGAATATAAAATACCGTCTTTTTCAATGACCTCAATGCCTTTTCCGGGTGAGACAGTGTCTGTGTGAGAAGAAAAGAAAAGAGGTTCAGTGTTTTTACTTCCTCTCAGCTTGGCAATCAAGTTATTTGCCCCAAGACCTGTTTTTGCCATGCTGTCATCTTCAACGATTTCTAGATTCAAAGAAGTGAAGACATTCTTTAGATACTCGTGGACTTGCTTTTCATCTTTTGATTCAGAATCAATTGAGACTAAATCGATGAACGTTTGAACTAATCTGTTTTTTGTTTCCATGTTTTTCCTCCTAATTATATTGCTAGACGTGAGCTACAATCGACTACGTTTTATTTTGAAGGAAGATGAGGGGGAGTAAATAGCCAATTAATCTTTTTTTTTATCTTTTTTTGACTACTTGTTATATTTATAGTTGAAAAAAAGTGTTAAAAGAACCATAATACAGGTGAAAAGAAAGCTTCGAGGGAGGTGTTTTTATGTTTTTAAATCTGCTTTCGAAATCGGAACAAAAAAAATTAAGTATGATTGAACTGTTGCTCCACAGAAAAGATTTAGACAGTCGTAACGTTGCTGACAAATTAGGGATCAATCAGTCTCTAGTTGAAAAATATTTAAGCGAATTAATGGTAGAAGCGAATTTTTTGCTGATAGATTATTACACTGGCCCCAATATTTCCCTAACACTGGCCCCCTCTTATGCCATCGATGAACTTTACAGCCACTTTCTAGCACGTGCCCCTGCCTTTCAGCTGTTAGAAACACTTTTTTATTCAGATTATGGCAGTTATGAACTTTTAGGAGTCGAATTGAATCTGAGCAAATCCTCAGTTATCCGCTTGATTCAGCAAATCAATGCTGAAATCAAAAAATATGATTTTTATATTGCCAAGAAACCACTCAGGATTGCGGGCAATGAAGTGGCGGTGTCCCAATTTTTTTCTATTCTTTTTGTTGAAAAATATCAAAACAAACAGTTCCCGGAAAATCAAAATTTAGAACAGGAATTAAAGTTGGTGGCTTTAGAATTGCAACGGCATTTTCCCGTCGCTCCGTATTTTTCTGATACTCAAAAGCTGATCATCATGATTTATGTCCATATGATTAGAGAAAAAAACGGCAATTTTTTGGTCATGGACAAAGAAGAATATCCCCTTATTGATATTTTGAGCAAAGAAGGAAAGAGCCGCTTGTCACTGGGGCGATTTGAGTATTATTTGACCCATCATGTCTTTAATGACGGGGAAAGCAAAGAGGAAATCGGGCAAAACCTAAGGGGGATTTTTACAGCGGTCTTTGATGCTTATGGCTATGAGCCGGAAGACTTCGAATCGTTATTTCCTAAAATACTTTTCCAATATTTGATCGGCGTCAACCTTCAAGTGCCCTATTGTATCTTGAATAATTATTTGCATCGGTTTGTGATGCTCCAACGGCGGATAATGACCAAAAAAATATACAAGACTATCGAAATTGCTTTTAAGAAATCAACGTTGGGAGATAAACATCAGGAAAATATAGAACATATTTGCTATCTTTTCAGTAATTTTTTCCCAAACTATGAAGAAAAAATCTCTTATAAGCAAAAAGTGTTTCAGTTGGGCTTGTTTTTTGATACCAATTCGGAACATACGGAATATCTGAAGTACCAAATAGAAAAGTTTTTACCTTATGAAATTTTCATCAAGATCATTAATCCCTTAGACATTTTTTCTATCCCTGCGTCAGGAGACTATTTCGATTTGATTCTCAGCAACATCTCCATTGGGCAGAGTACATTTTCTTTAAAATATAAAGAATATCATTTTATTGACAGTACCTTAGCCCCTCAGGATATCGATTTTATTACAGCAGCAGTTGAAAAGTATATTTCAGAATCAGCAGGGGAGTTGTCTTCCCAGTGATGTTTGTTTTCCTTTTCATGGTGACGGAGTTTAAGTCGAAAAAATGTTTAATAAATGGTATCATTGTGAGTGAAATTTAAATAAAAAATTATGCCGATGATTAAAATTATTATCTGTATAACCATAAGAAATACGCTATGAAGCTACAAAGAAAACCACAGAAATTTTATGATAAAGTTGGAGGTGTCACATTTTGATAGCTATCATTCAAACTCTGGGACTGTCTTTTGGTTTTGGTCTCATTATTACCACCTTGCTCCATGTTTTAAAAAAATCTCGTGAACGTCAAGGCCTATCTTTATGGCAGTTCTTCATTGGGACGCTAAGTTTGACCACCTTGGGTTACGTCATTATTGTATTGATCGATTTGATTCTCTTATTGAAAGGAAGAAATTTTATTTAGGAAAAGAAAAAATCTGATAATCATTATCAGATTTTTTTGTGCTATGAGACTATGTTAAGTGTGGTACCTATATCCTTATGGGTGTATACAAAGCTGTATTTATCTTTAAAATCGTCAAACTGACATTTGGTTTATTTGTTATTTATTATTCTTTGTAACAAGTATTATTATCACTTGTTACCTAAATTTTCATTGACTAAAAAGGGTTTTATCATGAGCGTTGGGAAATAAGTAACTCTCTCTGAGATATTATATTTGTTTTTTTAAAGCAAAAAAACTACAATGAAAGCGCAAACGTAAATATTTTTTTCGAGGAGGGAAAAAGTTTGGGGAAATTTATGGAAGATGCGGGAAAGTTGTTGAAGGCAATCGGAGGCTCAGAAAATATTTCAGCTGTTTCTCATTGTGTCACTCGGATGCGTTTTGTTTTAGAAAAGCCCAAAAAAGGCGAATGTGGCAGAAATTGAAAAAATACCATCAGTTAAAGGAACCTTTACTCAATCAGGACAATTTCAAGTCATTATTGGTAATGATGTGGCAGAATTTTACAATGATTTTCGGACGATTTCCGGCAAAGAAGGGGTCTCAAAAGACGATGCAAAATCGGCAGCCAAAAAAAATATGACTTTGGTTCAACGGGTTATGGCAGCTTTGGCGGAGATTTTCACTCCTTTGATTCCAGCGTTAGTTGTTGGGGGATTGATTTTAGGTTTCCGGAACATTTTGGAAGGGATTCCTTTCGAGGCTCTTGGCGATCAGACAATTGTTGACGTGTCCCAATTTTGGTCAGGAATTAATGCACTATTATGGCTTCCCGGAGAAGCAATTTTTCATTTTCTGCCAGTAGGTATCACGTGGAGTATTTCCCGTAAAATGGGAACAACACAAATCCTAGGAATCGTACTGGGGATTACGTTAGTTTCCCCGCAATTGCTGAACGCTTTTGCTGTCGGCGGGGCAGCAGAAATACCTCAATGGGACTTTGGCTTTTTTCAAATAGACATGATTGGCTATCAAGCTCAAGTGGTTCCCGCAATGCTTGCAGGCTTTTTACTGGCTTATTTGGAAATTGGACTGCGTAAAGTGATTCCAAATGCTATTTCAATGATTTTTGTGCCATTTTTTTCATTATTGCCTACAATTTTAGCAGCTCATATTATTTTGGGACCAATCGGTTGGAAAATCGGCAGTTTCATTTCCACAATCGTGAATGCCGGATTGACTAGTAGTTTCAACTGGTTGTTCGGTTCATTGTTTGGCTTTTTATATGCTCCGCTCGTAGTTACTGGACTGCACCATATGAGCAATGCCATAGATTTACAGTTGATCAATGAATTTGGCGGCACTAATTTATGGCCGATGATTGCCCTGTCTAATATTGCTCAAGGTTCGGCAGTTTTAGGAGTGATTTTTTTGCACCGTGGGAATAAAGAAGAGGAACAAGTTTCCATTCCAGCCATGATATCTTGCTATTTGGGAGTGACTGAGCCAGCGATGTTTGGTATTAATTTAAAATATTTGTATCCGTTTATCGCAGCGTTGATTGGTTCTGCGCTTGCAGGAACTGTTGCTATGTTATCTGAAGTGACCGCGTATTCTATTGGTGTAGGTGGGATTCCGGGAATATTAGTGATTCAGAGCCAATCGTGGTTGTGGTTCTTACTTTGTATGGGAATTGCCATAGTTGTTCCTGTTTTTTTGACTATCTTGTTCCAAAAAAATAATATATTCAATAAAGCAGAAACGTTGTTAGAAAATTGAAAAGGAAGAAAAAATGACTACTTTTAAGGAAATGACTGTTTATCAAATTTATCCCAAGTCATTTTATGATAGTAATGGAGACGGCGTGGGAGATTTGCAAGGGATTATAGAAAAAATACCTTACATTAAAGAATTGGGGGTGGATATGGTTTGGTTAAATCCCATATTTCCATCACCTCAAAAAGATAATGGGTATGATGTTTCAAATTATCAGGAAATTGATCCCCTCTATGGCACAATGGAAGAATTTGAATTATTAGTTTCATTGTTGGAAAAAGAGGGAATAGGTGTCATGTTGGATATGGTTTTTAATCACACATCCACCGAACATCCTTGGTTTCAGCAAGCACTGAGCGATGAGGGAAAATATCGAGATTATTATTTGTTACGCCAGTCGCAGGAAGATGGTTCATTACCGACTAATTGGCAATCAAAATTTTCCGGTCCTACTTGGGCAAAATTTGGCAACACAGATTATTACTATTTGCATTTATTTGATGTCAGCCAAGCGGATTTAAATTGGCGAAATTCTCAAGTTCGGCAAGAACTTCGACAGGTTTTATCTTTTTGGTTGTCCAAGGGTGTCAAGGGCTTCCGCTTTGATGTAATCAATTTGATTGGAAAAGATGTCCAGTTGGTGGATGCAAAACCAGACGAAGAAGATAAATCATTGTATACTGATCGTCCTATCGTGCATGATTTTTTGAAAGAGATGAATGAAAAATCTTTTGGTCGGTTGTCCAATGTGGTCACTGTGGGAGAATTATCTTCTACAACGGTGGAACAAGGGAAGAGTTATTCAAATCCTCAAAATCGTGAGCTGGACATGGTGTTTAATTTTCATCATCTAAAAGTAGATTACAAAGACGGGCAAAAGTGGACACGTATGCCCTATGATTTTATCGAACTAAAAAAAATTATCAACGAATGGCAAGTAGGAATGAATGAAGGCAACGGTTGGAGTGCTTTGTTTTGGAACAATCACGATCAGCCAAGGGCGCTAAATCGTTTTGGACACACAGGAATTTACCGTGAAAAGTCGGCAAAAATGTTAGCTGCTGCCATACATTTGCTCCGTGGGACACCCTATATTTATCAAGGGGAAGAAATAGGCATGGTCAACCCTGATTATACCCGCTTGAAAGACTATAGGGACGTGGAGTCCTACAATGCCTACGAAGAAATGTTGAAGAAAGGGCTGACGAAGACTCAGGCGTTGGAAATACTTCAAGAAAAATCAAGGGACAATGCTCGTTCGCCTATGCAATGGCAAAACAGTACACATGCAGGTTTTACTAAGGGAACGCCTTGGATCAATGTGAGTGAACAATACAAAGAAATCAATGCAGAATCAGAGATGAGCAAAAAAGACAGTGTTTTTCAATTTTATCAGCAATTGATACGCTTGCGTAAAGAGTGTCAGATTATCTCAATAGGAGATTATCAACCCTTTCTAGTTGAGCACCCATGGGTTTTTGCTTATAAACGTGAAGATGAAATCCATGAATTATTAGTGCTGAATAATTTTTACGAGGAGGAGGTCCTTATAGAATTACCAGATGAATTTGTGAATGAAAAAAGTTCCATCCTTATCAGTAACGAAGAAAACACCAAAATTACCAAAAAATATCGACTGTCTCCTTTCGAAAGTATAGCTATTTTAAGACAAAAAACCTAGAGAAGCTACGTTCTCTAGGTTTTTATCGAATTTGAGTGGTGAAAATAATTTTCAATTAATTATCCCAAAAGCATATGTTCTAATAATTCATGTGCTTTCTGATTAGATTTTTTAATTTTAAATTGTATTTTTTAATTAACTAATTTTTCCATAGCTAGTACAATGTCTTTTGCAGTTAAACCATATTGTGTTTTCAAAAAATTTGTACTGCCCACTTGTCCAAATTTTTCGTCAACTCCTAATCGTTTTATTTTGGAAGGATATTCTTCTGATAAAACTTCAGCAATTGCTGAGCCAATACCACCTGTGATACTATGATTATCGACAGTAACTATTGGCCCTTTTTTAGCAGCTTCTATGAGCATCTCTTTGTTCAATGGTTTTATTCTAAACGTCTCAATAACACTGACATGGATATTTTTTTTTGCTAAATTTTCGGCTGCTTTCATACACTCAGGTAATAAAAACCCCGTGCTAAAAATTGTACCGCTACTGCCTTTTATAATTTCACGATATCCTGATTTTAAGTCGCATATTTGATCCGTAAGTCTGGGCGCTTTTTTCCGCATGGTACGGATGTAATATAGCCCGCTATGAGAATAACAATGGTATAAAATATCTTTGAATTGTTGTGGATCGGATACTTCATAAATTGTGATGTTTGGGATTACTCTCATTAAAGCTAAATCTTCAAAAGACATGTGGGTTCCACCGTTCATTTCTGCGGTAATACCAACATCTGACCCTACTAAAATAGCATGGTTTTTAGAATAAGCAAGGGAAATGAAGACTTGATCAAAAGCCCTTCGGCTAATAAATGGAGCAAAACTATGGACAAAAGGAATGTGTCCTGTTACCGAAAGCCCAGCCGCCATGCTAACCTCATGGGCTTCCATAATACCTACATTGATATATCGTTCCCCCATAGTTTCTTTTAAATTTGCTGTGGCCATCGAACTAGATAAATCAGCCTCCAATACAACTACTCTATCATCTTTCTTTGCTAATTCCGCAATTGTTTCAGCGTAAATTTGTCGTAATTCACTCATCGATATGGTACCTGTCCTTTCGCTTTATTCTCTAATTCTAGAACAGCTCTTTCTAGTTCAAATTGGAGAGAACAATCAGGGCGTAGATGATGATTGTTCATAATTTTTTCTACCGCTGTTACACCATATCCTTTGATAGTGTCCATAATAATTGCTGTTGTTGAGGCTTCGTTTTCTTTTGCTTTAGTAATCGCTTCTTCTACCTCACTAATATTATTTCCATTAATTCTGAAAGAGTTTAAACCGAAAGCTTGCATTTTTGTGACAAAGTCCATAGGATTATTAATGTCTTTGGTGTAACCGTCTAATTGCTTTTTATTATCATCAACGAAAAGTATAAGATTATGTAGTTTATGATGATTGGCAAATTGAATTGCCTCCCAGCACTGCCCTTCATTTAATTCTCCATCGCCAACGATGCAATAAGTATAATTATTTAAACCTTTCAGCTTATTCCCATAAGCAACACCAGTGGCGACTGACAATCCTTGTCCTAAAGAACCTGTAGTTACATCAATACCTTTTGTTAGATTTTTATCAGGATGGGAAGGTAAATTTGTTCCATTATTATTTAAAGACATTAGCGTTTCCTCTGAAATATAGCCTTTTAAAAACAAAGTTGCATATAAACTTGGTCCAGCATGTCCTTTTGATAAGACAAAATAATCACGATTCTCATTGTCTGGATGAGCAGCATCGATATTCATTTCTTTACCATAGAGGACTGCAAGGGTTTCGATAATTGACAAACTCCCTCCGTAATGGCCGAACCCTCTATTATTTAATTCTTTCATTGTATATAATCTAATTTCATCTGCAAATTTTTTTAAGTCCAATTGAAATACCTCGCTTTATCTTTGAGAAATATATTGGGAAAGAACATGACAAATGTACATATGACAATCTTCAACGATACCGTAGTTTTCAGAGGGAATCGAAATGGTTAAGTTTGCATTTCTTTTTAATAAATTCGGTTTGTTATTTGTGATGCAAACTGTTTTTAATCCCTGCGATTGCACATAGTCTTGCGCTCGTACTAAGTTTTTTGAATTACCAGAAACAGACAATGAAATTAAAACATCACCTTTATTAATCAAGTTTTTTAACTGTTCTACAAAAATTTCATCATATGAAACATCATTGCCATAAGCAGTTATTATTGGGATATTGTCTGTCAATGAAAAAAAACGTGTTTTTAATTCTCGCTTGTTGAAACTGACTCCTTTATTAAAATCGCAAACCCAATGAGAAGCAGAAGCAGAGCTACCGCCATTACCTAAGACAAAGATATTTTTTTCTTGAGATATAGCCTCTTCAATAATTTTTAACAATTCTTCTAAGGGGTGCTTTTCCAAGTTTTCCAAAGCTGAGATATATTCTTTCTCATAAAGTGAAATGAAATTTTTAAACATTATCTTCTCCTCTAGTTTGCAGTGTAGCTTGGGCATCCTTATTGCTTGTTGCAAGACGGAAAGCGGAAATTAACAAATATATTATCAGTATTCCTAATAAAGTATAAATCCCTGTTTTTCCCAATAATTTTCCTAAATAGCCGATAATTATACCGACTCCTGCGAAATCTGCATCTCCGAAAGTAGAGTTAGCAAACCCTAGGTCCCCCATTAAAGGCAAAAGGAAGGCTGGTAGAAAAATCAGCATTATTCCATTGAAAAGACCACCTATAATGGTTCCTCGGAGCCCACCTGTTGCATTAGATAAGACGCCCACACCTGCCCCAACAAAGAATAAAGGAATGAGACCAGGAATAATTACAGGTAAATTTGTAAATGGAAGTATTAGAAAAGCAATGACTGCACCTACGACAGAAGATAGAAAGCCAATTAGAACAGCGTTTGGTGCAAATGGGAAAATAACCGGCACGTCAAGTGCGGGGGTAGCATTTGGCACCAATTTATCGGAGATTCCTTTGAAGGCTGGTACAATTTCAGCTAGCATCATACGCACACCTTGGAGAACAATAACAAAACCTGCTGTAAATTTAAGTGATTGCATTAAAGCGAAAATAATTATGTTGTCTCCGCCAGACATCTCATTGATCACACTGGCATCGGCGAACAGAAAAGTAATTACGTAGATTATCATCATAACGATGGCAGTAGAGATTGTATTATCACGGAAAAAACTGAGCTGTTCTGGGACTTTAATATCCTCTGTGGATTTATTTTTGTTACCAACAATTTTGCTGATTATAGCTGATAAGCTGTAAGTAATGGCGTTAAAGTGTCCCATGGCAATATCATCATTGCCTGTTACTTTTCGATAAAAAGGTTGAACGATAGCAGGTGAAATAGCCATTACAGCTCCCAAGAAAATTGAGCCAACTATTACTAATTCGACTCCACTAAACCCAATTGTGCCCAAAACTGCTGCTAGAAGAGCTGACATAAATAAAACATGATGCCCAGATAAAAAGATGTATTTTAATTTCGTAAATCGAGCAATAATGATGTTAAAAACAAAACCAAAAGCCATGATTAATGCCATCTCTTTGCCCAACATATTTTCAGCAACACCTATAACGGCTTCATTTGCTGGAATGACACCTTGAATATTAAATGCGTTTTCAAAAGCTGGTCCTAGTGTGTCTAATGCCGATGAAATAATCCCCCCACCTTCAGATAAAATCAAGAAACCAATAATCGTTTTCAGAGTTCCTGTTAAGATTTTAGAGAACGGTTTTTTCAAAGCTACGAGTCCAATTAAGGCTATTAAACCGATAATGACAGCGGGTTGATTAAAAAAGCTATAAATAAAATTCATTGTTAAAAACTCCTCTTCTTTATTATATATAGATTAATAAAATGTTATTTATTAAGATAATTTGTTAAAGCATCTTTCAATTCTTCTTTGTTAATCACATTTGTAATAAATATTTTCTCTGTTGGAATATCTTCTAATTGATTTTTTAAACCAGTCGTTGAAATAATTAAATCTGCCTGAGTTCCTTTTGCTGATCCTAAATCACAAACTTCAACATCTGCTGTTATGTCTAAATCATTTAAAATACTATCTACATTCATTTTTAAAATTAAACTTGAACCTGAGCCCATACCACAAACTGTAAGAATTTTCATAATTAGTCCTCTTTTCCTTTAATTATTTCTTGATTAACCAGCTGTTTTTCAAATTCAGCTAAAATTATATGATTCATAGTCATTGCGTACTCTTCTGACAAATCAGAATCCTTTGGAGTAATACAAATACTATAATCACAATGTTTTTTTAAACTACCACCATTGTTTCCGAGAAAGCCGATTGTGATTAAACCTTGTTCCTTAGCTTTTTTTGCGGCTTTCAATAAATTGGGTGAGTGGGCGCTTGAACTTAAAACTATCAGAACATCGCCTTTGTTTCCCAAACCTTCTACTTGACGAGCAAAAACTTCTTCATACCCATAATCATTTCCCGTAGCGGTCATTACAGATGGGTCCACTGATAAAGTTATTGCTGCGTACGCCCTACGTTCCATTTTATAGCGGCCTACAATGTCTCCGGTAATGTGTTGTGCATTGGCTGCACTACCACCGTTACCAGCGGATAATATTTTCCCGCCATTTTTTATTGATGTGGTCAATATATCTACAATTTCGTGCATTTTACCATATGTTTCCTCACTTACCGATTGCAGCAAATCCATTCTTTTTTTTATTTCTAAAATCATTGTCGTCCTCCTATATAGTTTGTATTAAATCTAAAATATCCTGTTTTTTAGTATTCGAATCATATGCAAGCTTTAGGAAATCTTGATTGCCTAATAATGCCATCAATTCCGATAAAGCTTTTAAATGTGTTGATTGATCTGTTGCAGCTATAGTCATCACCACTTTCACGGGGTCATTTTCTTCGTGATAAAATTCTATTTCATTTTTTAGTGTAAGCAAACTAAAGCCAATTTTTTTAACACCATCATTCGAACTCGCGTGTGCTAATGCAACGTGAGGAGTAATGACAATATAGGATCCATATGTTTTAAGTGAAGTAACCATAGCTTCAATGTAACTTTTTTGGATGGCTCCTGACTCAACTAAAATCTGGCCTCCTTTTCTAACAGCATCCTCCCAATCCACCGCATTTACATTTAATTTGATTGTCTCTTCGGTCAACAGTTCTTTTAACACTGGATTCCACTCCTTTTGGCTTTTAGTATCTCTGGTAATGATTTTTACTAATTCATTATAAAATTTTTTTTTGGTTTGTTTTTTGGAATTATATTGGCTGACTAATTTTTCGAATTCTTCATATGATGGAATTTTTAGACTTGGTAAATTAAATTTTCCATTAATTTCTTTTTTTAATTTTTGTTTTTCGAAGTTAGATAAAAAGTTGGAAATAATATACACTGGTTTTTGAGTTTTCAACTCTATCGTAGAAAATATAATATCGTATTCGTTTGGATTGATTTTTTTAAAGTTACTAAGTGAACTAGCTTTGGTAAACTGAATTGCCGGAAAAAGTTTTTCTAATTCATTTTTGAGTAATACTGAGGATGTAGTACCATTAGGACACAAAATAATGCCATGTAAAGGAGTGAACTCCTCGCTTTTGCTTTGTAAGTGAGACTCTATGATTGCTACAAGGTACCCGACTTCAGTTTTATTGATTGGTTTTCCTATTTCCAGTTCAATTGGAACTAGCGCTTCCTTTAGAACACTACATAAGGAGGCATTAGAATCCGCAATATCTTCAATCAGATTATTTTCAAGAAAATAAAAAAATTTTTGTCGATACATCATAGGAATAGAATGTTGTTTTAATTTTTCTACTAATTCTTGATCATTTAATACATCAATTCCTGAAATAACATTAAACATTGTTAAAAACTCAATCAGTAGTTTTGAAAAAACATTTTCACTACTTACAATTTTTTCTTGAGAAACCGCTGAAAAAATTAATGATAGGTAATTTAATTCTAATTTCTCTATAAATAGTTTTTCGAAACTTTGTTTGGCAAAATTTAAATATTTTGAATTTGGAAAGTAGCGAAATTCAATTACAGGCGAAGGGACTTGAGTGTTTTTTGTTCTTTTGGCGATACTTAAAATGAAAATAACGATTTCAGAAATCTGTCCTGTTATTATATTCAATTCTTCTTCTTTAATGTTTTCATAAGTTTTATTCAACCAATAATTAAATTCTTTCTCAGGGATACCACAGCTTCTGATTAAAATTTCTTTTACCTCTAACTCTTTATATAGAATAAAAATGTAATAAAGAGCATATTTACGGATGTCTAACTCTTCCCCTTTTATGGTATAGCCTTCTTTTCTATCATAAATGACTCGAACATTAAACAAATCATCATTAAGTTTTTTTAAATCAGCAATAATAGTATTGCGACTTACATCCAAGTGTTCTTGTAGCTCCAAAATTGAG
The DNA here is from genome assembly GCF_003987645.1 of Vagococcus elongatus. Classification (GTDB taxonomy): domain Bacteria; phylum Bacillota; class Bacilli; order Lactobacillales; family Vagococcaceae; genus Vagococcus_A; species Vagococcus_A elongatus. The sequence goes on along the minus strand of NZ_NGKA01000004.1, from coordinate 34,833 downwards.
TATGAGTTAGCTTGAATGAAGATGATCAGGTATAACAACATTTTTCTGAAATCATCAGGCAAAACGAAGCTTTGACAATAGTCTATTAGGACTTGCTCGGTATTGATGTTGCTCAGATCAAACTTTTCAGTTGACAGTGGTTTATCTTGATTTAATAGATAGCTTGAATTTAACAGTTTGATATTATTAGAAAGTCTTTTTTTCCCTAAACCTGTTAATAAGTTTAAATCTTTTTCGTTTAATAAATGTGTTACTGTCTTCTCGGTGAACAGGTTAATAAATTCCTTATCTAACACTTCTTTCAACCTCCTATATCCAGCATAATAAGTAACTGGTTTTAATTCAATCATAATAGAATCCAAAAAACAGGAAACGCTTTCTGTTTAATTGTACTCTCAGTCGTTTTCAGGTAGGAGTCACAGAACTTAAATTGTGATTTTATTTCTGAGACGAGTAGTAATAAAAAATTTTAAAGCCAAACTTATTAGGTGAAATTATTAATACTTTTAAAGTGACTAGGAGTGTACCTTTTTAATTTGATATTGTCAAAATAGAAATAGCATATATCATTACACCGCTAATTTTTGTGTTAATTTTTTGGCAAGTAAAGTTGTTTTGACGGAATTAATCTTCAAAGTGGATTATTGAGAAAAACTTGTTTAGGAGTAAACCATATGACTTATTGATTTATTCAAAAATTTTCAGTTCCTTTCGTTGAGTATGATAAAATATAAGGAACTGACAGTGGAAATGAAGCTGTTCATCTATTGAAGAATAAGAATTTTGAGAAAGAGGTTGTTGAATGACAGAAAGATTATTAACCAAGCGTCATTGGCTGGCTATTTTGATATTTGGTCTATTTGGTCAATTTGCTTGGACGATTGAGAATATGTATTTCAATGTATTTATGTATAATACCATCACAACTGACAGTCAAATGTTGGCAAACATGATTTTTGCCAGTGCAGTGGTAGCGACTGTCACCACGTTGTTAATGGGAGTTTTAACAGATAAGCTGGGCCGCCGGAAAGGGTTTATTGTCTTAGGATACATATTATGGGGACTTTCCACCCTCTCATTTGCTTTTATTTCAGTAGACAATGTAGCGGCTTTTTTTCCGACCGTTAACGCAGTCACACTGGCAGCAGTTTTAGTGATTGTGATGGATTGTGTCATGACTTTTTTTGGAAGTACAGCTAATGATGCCGCATTTAATGCTTGGATTAATGATATTACACCTGCCAAACAAAGAGGACGGGTGGAAACTGTGTTGGCAGTGATGCCTTTAGTAGCCATGTTAATCATCTTCGGTGGTTTTGACTGGCTGACGCAGGCAGGGGAGTGGCAATTATTTTTCTTGATTTTCGGACTGATGATTATCGTTGGAGGTGTCGTCGGCATGTTTGTCATAGACGAACGTCCGCCCAAAGTCAGCTCAGACACGACTTATCTAGGCAATATCATCTATGGCTTCAAGTGGCAAGTGGTAAAAGAGAATCGTATTTTGTATGCAGCCCTAAGCATGTTAGCTATTTTAGGCATCAGCACCCAGATTTTTATGCCCTTTTTGATTATTTATATGCAAAAATATTTAGGCTGGGATAATTATGCTTTGCCTCTAGGTGTGATTTTAATTTTGAGCAGTATCGTGAGTGTTTTGAGTGGGAAATGGCTTGATCGTATTGGCAAGTTGAAATTTTTATCTTTTGCTTTGTTGATCGAGATTATCGGTTTGTTGGGATTATATATTTCCCGCAATGTTTTCCCGATTATTTTTGTGGGTGTGTTGACAGTCGGGGGCAATATGATTGCCACAGCTTGTATCAACGGCATCGTCCGTGATTTCACACCGAAGGATCGTTCAGGACATTTTCAAGGGGTACGGATGTTTTTTAACGTACTGATTCCCATGGCTTTTGGACCTTATATCGGTTCATTTGTTATTAAAGGCAGCGGTGAAACTTATCAAGAGCTGGGGGAAATCAAAGAAGTGCCTGCACCGTCAATCTTTTTTGCGTCAGCTATCGTTCTGATTTTTCTTTTTGCTGCTCGCTGGCTGATGAATAGTTTATGGAAGGAAGAGAAAATTAGATGACAGAATTAATAGACTTGTATACCCCATGGGGGAAGAAAACAAAAAATGAAGAGCTGCCACTGAATGAATATCCCCGGCCTCAACTCGTCAGGGAGCATTGGCAAAATTTGAATGGTACTTGGGAATACAGCCTCACGCAATCAGAAGGGCAACCCGATACATTTGACGGGGATATTTTAGTTCCTTTTTCTCCAGAATCCTTGTTATCAGGAGTGCAGCGGTCGGTAACACCAGAAGATATCCTCTGGTACCGCCGCACGTTTACAGTTGAGAAAAATTCAAATGAAAAAGTTATACTGCATTTTGGTGCGGTAGACCAGCTGTGTGAAGTATTTGTTAATCATCAGCTAGTGGGACGACATGAAGGAGGGTACTGGCCGTTCTCATATGATATTACGGAGGCGCTTGAAGAAGAAAATGAGCTGCTCGTAAAAGTGGTTGATTTGAGCGACAACCCGATTTATGCTTTTGGGAAACAGAAACAAGAACATGGTGAAATATGGTATACACCTCAAAGTGGTATTTGGCAAACAGTTTGGCTGGAAGTAGTGCCAGAAACTTACATAAAAGATTTAGTGTTGACACCTAATTTTGATGGGTCACAAGTTGGCATAACAATCAACACCAGTCAACCCTTTCAGACAGGTCACTTAATCATCAAATCAGATTCAGAAATAGTCTATGAGGGAACTATTTCAAAAGAGGAAAACTGGATTTATTTGCCGGATTTTATTCCCTGGACACCAGATATGCCTCATTTGTATGAGTTAGAAATAACAGTTGATGAAGATGCAGTCAAAAGTTATTTTGGCATGCGCAAGTTTTCTGTGGGGAAAAATAAAAAAGGGCAAACCGTTCCTATGTTGAATGACGAGCCGATTTTTTTCAACGGATTATTGGATCAAGGATACTGGAGTGACGGCTTATACACGCCACCTAGCGACGAGGCGATGATTTGGGACATTCAAAAAATGAAAGATTTGGGCTTTAATATGTTGCGCAAGCATATTAAAATCGAGCCTCTGCGCTGGTATTATCATTGTGATAAGTTGGGAATGTTAGTATGGCAGGATTTTGTCAGCGGCGGCGGACCGGAATACAGCAACTTTCTCGTCAAGTATCTGCCCTTTGTCAATATTCATGTGAAGGATCACCATTACCAATGGTTTGGGCGTGAGTCAGAAACGAGCCGCAACCAGTTTGAAATAGAAATGACAGACACAATCGATTTGTTAAAAAATATAGTTTCTCTAGCTGCTTGGGTGCCTTTTAATGAAGGCTGGGGACAATTTGACAGCACACGAATCGGAGATAAGGTGCGTGAATTAGATAAAACACGTCTAGTGGATTATGTCAGTGGTTATCATGATCAAGGAGGGGGAGATTTTAAAAGTCCCCACATTTACTATAAAAAGTATCGCCTGAAAGCTGATTCTCGTGATCGAATCCAGATTTTAAGCGAATTCGGGGGATACAGTTGTCCGACAGAGGGGCATATGGGTTCAGAGCGCTTGTTTGGCTATAAGATGTATGAAACGAAAGAAAAATTGACGACTGCTTATGTGAAGTTATTTGAGGAAGAAATTTTCCCAGCGATTTCTAAGGGATTGGCTGGCACTGTGTACACACAACTTAGCGATGTGGAAGAAGAAATCAACGGCTTAGTGACTTATGATCGCCACGTAGTCAAAGTAATTGAGGGAACAGTCCGCACGCTGAATCAGAAAATTTTTGATGAATTTAAACGGAATTCAGATGGCTAGCAGACCGTTTATCATGCAATAAATAAAACATTTAAAGTTTTTAGTAATACATTTACTAAATTAAAAGTAAATTTTTATTAAATCTCTTGTTATCTGCTTAAAAGTGTTTTATGATAAAGGAAGAAATGATCCTTTAGAATATAGTAGGAGGTTTATCTATGATAATTGCAGTACTTGGCGGTGCAGGTTATATTGGTTCCCACGCGGTGGATCAGTTAATTAAAAAAGGCTATGAGGTTGTCGTCATCGATAATTTATTGACCGGACACAAAGAAGCTGTTCATGAGAAGGCGCGTTTTTATGAGGGGGATATCCGGGACAAAGTGTTCATGCAGTCGGTTTTTTCAAAAGAAAAAATTGAAGGCGTCGTACATTTTTCGGCAAGTTCTTTAGTGGGCGAATCAGTGGAGCAGCCACTAAAATATTTCAATAACAATGTTTACGGGACCCAGATCACATTAGAAGTGATGAAAGAATTTGATGTGAAATATATTGTCTTTTCATCAACAGCGGCAACTTACGGGGAGCCGGAAGATATTCCGATTTTAGAAACTGCTAAGACACTTCCTAAAAGTCCTTATGGCGAAAGCAAACTGATGATGGAGAAAATGCTTTACTGGTGTGATGTGGCTTATGGCATCAAGTCTGTTGCTTTGAGATATTTCAATGTGGCAGGGGCACAACTGGAAGCAAAAATCGGTGAAGATCATACGCCTGAAAGTCATTTAGTGCCGATTATTTTACAAACAGCGTTAGGACAAAGAAAAGAAATCACTGTCTTTGGTGATGACTATGACACTCCTGACGGGACTTGTATTCGCGATTACGTCCACGTTGTAGATTTGTGTGATGCTCATATTCTTGCTTTGGAATATTTGAAAGCACATAACCAAAGCAACGTCTTCAATTTGGGCAGCAGTGAAGGCTTTTCAGTAAAAGAAATGATTGATGTTGCCCGACAAGTCACAGAAAAAGAAATCCCTGAAAAAATTGGGGAACGTCGTGCCGGTGACCCAGCTGTTCTGGTCGCATCTTCAGAAAAAGCACAAAAAGTTCTGGGATGGCAGCCGCAACATACCAATGTTAAGACAATCATGGAGACCGCTTGGAAATGGCACAGCACCCATCCAAAGGGGTATGACAGCAAGTAGAATAAAAGGAAAAGGCAGCCTGTGTATGTTTAAAAGCATGGGTTGCTTTTTTGCGAGGCGGAAAATAAAAGACATAATACATATAAATGTTCTGAATATCAAAACATGTTAAGCTTTTTGGTAAGAGATAGAAGTTTTTCTTGTCTATGGGCTTTTTTTTATATATGATTGAAGAGATGGTTTGAGAGTCAAATTTATGAATAAGGGGTAATTTCTTGTGAAAAAAATCGGTTTTGATCCGCAAACGTATATTGAGGAACAATCAAAGTATATTTTAGAACGTGTGAACCATTATGATAAGCTGTACCTTGAATTTGGCGGAAAGCTAATCGGGGACATGCATGCCAAACGGGTACTGCCGGGCTTTGATCAAGATGCTAAAATCAAGCTTTTGCATAAGCTGAAGGAAAAAATTGAAATTATTATTTGTGTTTTTGCCGGGGACATTGAACGCAACAAAATCCGAGGGGACTATGGTATCACCTATGATATGGATATCATGCGTCTGATTGACGAATTAAGTGATTATGAACTGGAAGTCAATAGTGTAGTCATTACTCGATACAGCGGACAGCCTACCACTAAAATTTTCATTAACAAGCTGAAACAACGGGGGATAAAAGTTTATACTCACGAGGAAATTGATGGCTATCCAGTGAATGTGGATAAAATCGTCAGTGAAGAAGGATTTGGAAAAAATCCTTATATTCCGACGACAAAACCGATTGTGGTGGTGACAGGGCCCGGTGCCGGCAGCGGAAAATTGGCTACATGTTTGAATCAGCTGTATCATGAAAGCCGTCATGGAAATGCCGGGGGCTACTCTAAATTTGAAACTTTTCCAGTTTGGAATGTGCCTTTGAGACATCCGCTCAATATTGCTTACGAGGCGGCAACCGTAGATTTGAAAGATGTGAACATGATCGATTCTTTTCATTTTGACTATTACGGTGAGATCGCAGTGAACTACAATCGCGACATTGAAACTTTTCCGATTATCAAGAGAATCATTGAAAGGATTACCGGTCGGGAATCTGAGTTTCACTCTCCTACGGATATGGGAGTGAACCGGGTGGGATTTGGTATCATCGATGATGAAGTGGTGCAGGAGGCCTCTAAACAGGAAATTATCCGCCGTTATTTTGCCACAGAGTGCGATTATAAAAAAGGATTGCTTGATTTGGAAACACTGAATCGAATTCAAATTTTGATGGAAGAATTGGAATTACGTCCAGAAAATCGTCCTTGCGTTTCTCCGGCAAGGGAGTATTCAGAACGTTTAAAGCATCGGGATGACTGGGATCAGGAGTTTACACCTGCAGTGATGTCGATTGAGCTAATGGATGGAAAAATCGTCTCAGGCAGAGGATCAGAATTGATGGATGCCAGTGCTTCAGCTATTTTAAATGCTATTAAAGTCTTGGCGAACATCGGGGATGAAATTTTGCTGTTGTCACCGAATATATTGGAGCCGATTCAAAAGCTGAAGGCTAATGAGTTGTCAGGACGAATCACTTCTTTGAATACGGCGGAAATTTTGATTGCTCTGTCGATCAGTGCGGTCACGAACCCAACAGCACAACTTGCTTATGATAAGCTAAAAAATCTGAAAGGGACTCAGGCGCACTCAACGGTAATGTTAAATAAGGATGATCAACAAGTGTTGAGAAACTTAGGCATTGAATTTACGTGTGATCCGATATTTTCTTCGAAAAATTTGTTTTATATATAATAGTTTTATTTCCTATCATAATATTCTTTTAAAAAATATTCTAAAAACTTTTCAGTCTCTTTTAATGAGGCTGGAAGGTTTTTAGTTTGTTTGGCTAAATGGATATCTGCCAACTAATGTTGGGAAGCTTAAGATGACTTGGAACAAGAAATACATTGATTTTTTAAAAAAAGCAAACTAAAAATGCTTATTATATCTCGATTTTATGACTTCTATAACACTTAATTTCGTATCGTGCTATAATAAAGTTAAACAAAAGGTTGATTTTGTTACTTGTGAGACTATATTTATCAAAAGTCCAAAGAAGAGTTGGCCTTACATTAAAACTTTTCAGTTTAAAGATTCTTCATTACCTATACATTCTTCCAATTTTCCCCTCCGCCACTTGTAATTATAACTAATTGCATAAATTCTGTGTTTTTCCTACTAGACTATTAGTTCAACTGACCTCCGCAATGAGAGCGCTTACGTAATTTGTTGTAAAATTAAGATTATTTGATGTTTAGATGCTATTTTTAACAGAGATGGTTCTGAAAAAGTTGTTGGTTTAGATTGACATTCATGTCTAAGGGAAACAAAGGAGAGATTAAAATGAAAGGGAGAAAAGCGTTCAAGGTATTATTTGAGGTTATTGCTTGTATTGTCTTGGTAGGTAGTGTGTTGAGTAATGTGCTGGTTCCTGAGTCGACAGTGATTGCTGCTAAGGATATATCCCATCTGATTGTTAAAGAAAAGCATGATTTTCACGTCATTAGAGGAGGGCAGGAAATCCCGGTCATAAAGGACGGAGTAGTTCAGGATCCGGTACCGATTTTTAATGTTGGAGATAGAGTGAGATTTATTTACCGTTTCAGGATAGATAATTTGATAGATGTGGAGGCGGGTGATTCTTTCAAAATTGATTTACCTGATCAACAATATATCCATATCCCAGATTCTCTGAGTGATTTACCTCTTGAAAGCGGCACCGGAGAGCCATTAGGTGTATGGAAAATTCAGGATGGTCAAATTCTAGCAACAGTCAATGATTTGGTCGCATCTAGTGATTGGGCGGAAAATGGTTTTTTTGAAGTGGAAGGCAAACTGATTAGAGAAGGAAAAAATATAGAAATTCAACAAGAAGGGGACTTGACTATTACCATTGATATAGAACCTGATCCAGGAGAAGAGCCGGGAGAACCAGGAGACCATAAAGATATTCCAGAATTGCCGGAAAGATTTGATGATTTCTATAAGGAAGGGAATCAATGGTCGGGGGAAAATATCATTCACTGGAATACATCATTCAATTTGGACCAGCTTAGAAATATGTTCAATGGCGTCCATGTTGTTCAAAAGAGAAAAATGATGTTTATTGATGAATTGGCACCTCAAACATTTTTGTTAAATCAACCTTCTATCAATGTCCCTATTTACTTCCCGACCAAAGAGGGAAAGCTGGGAGACAATACGATGGCGGTAGTTGATCTGGTTAAGAGTGGATTGGCTGAAGAAATGATTCCGAAAATTGGGGAGACCAAGGAAGAGTTTTCTAACCGTATGCAAGAGAGCGGAGCTGTGGTTTACGGGGTTTACGATAATACTTTATTTGTCAGTTTAGGAGATGTTCCTGGAAATGGAATTACTTACTATGATGTATTTGGCGGGAAAGAATCTTTTGAATCAGAAATTGACAAATTAGTACATAAAGATAAAATTCTCCAAGAACAAGCTGACAGAATGAAAATGATTTACGGAAGTGAGGGCCCCACACAAGGAAGTATTGTAGGTTTTGGTATTTGTTTTGATGTGGTAGTAGAAGGTGAAACAGGGGATTATAAAAATCAGGCAACACTGAAATGGATGGAAGATGGAGATGAAACCGATGAAATTGAGGTTAAGTTTACCCGTGTGACAGGCGGTTTAGATGTTGTTAAAGCTGGATCGGTTTTGATAAATAAAGTGGATGGAGAAACAGGAGCCAGAATTCCTGGAGTAGTGTTTCAACTATTAAAATGGAACGATTCTGAGGGGAAATATGAACAATATACTCCTAGGGATGGCGGAGAGGTTCAGAGAAAGACCGATGGGGATGGAAAAGTAACTTTCGCCAAGTTAGAGGATGGAAGCTATAAAATTGAAGAGGTTGAAGGGGTTGAAGGGTATTTAGATGAAGTGGTCATAACTCCTGATAACGGGGAATTCAAAATTAGTTCATCAGATGAAAGAGGATTTACATTTAAAGTTGAAAATTTTGCCAAACCGGCTTTGGTAGAAAAAATGGTGAAAAAAGTTTGGGAGGACGGAGAAAACCAAGACGGCCTGCGTCCAGCCAAGATCGGCGTCCAATTGTATGGCGATGATAAAGCCGTCGGTGCTGAGATAGAGCTGAATGCCGGCAACAATTGGAGTTACACGTGGAAAGATTTACCGGAAAAAGCCAACGGAAAAACGATTAAGTATACGGTGAAAGAAACGGGTGTACCGAAAGGCTACGAGAGCGCCAGTGAAGTAATCGACGGTCGCATCGTGTTGACCAACCGTTACACCCCAGGAGTAACCAAGATTAGCACTCAGAAAGTGTGGGAGGACGGAGAAAATCAAGACGGCCTGCGTCCAGCGAAGATCGGCGTTCAATTGTATGGCGATGATAAAGCCGTTGGTGCCGAGATAGAGCTGAATGCCGGCAACAATTGGAGCTACACGTGGAAAGATTTACCGGAAAAAGCCAACGGACACACGATTAAGTATACGGTGAAAGAAACGGGCATTCCGAAAGGCTACGAGAGTAGCAGTGAAGTGATTGATGGTCGCATTGTGTTGACCAACCGTTACACCCCAGGAGTGACGAAGATTAGCACTCAGAAAGTGTGGGAGGACGGAGAAAATCAAGATGGCCTGCGTCCAGCCAAGATCGGCGTCCAATTGTATGGCGACGATAAAGCCGTCGGTGCTGAGATAGAGCTGAATGCCGGCAACAATTGGAGTTACACGTGGAAAGATTTACCGGAAAAAGCCAGCGGAAAAACGATTAAGTATACGGTGAAAGAAACGGGCGTACCGAAAGGCTACGAGAGCGCCAGTGAAGTAATCGACGGTCGCATCGTGTTGACCAACCGTCACACTCCGGCAGTGACAACTATTCGTACAGAAAAAGTTTGGGAGGACGGAGAAAATCAAGACGGCCTGCGTCCAGCGAAGATCGGCGTTCAATTGTATGGCGATGATAAAGCCGTTGGTGCCGAGATAGAGCTGAATGCCGGCAACAATTGGAGCTACACGTGGAAAGATTTACCGGAAAAAGCCAACGGAAAAACGATCAAGTATACGGTGAAAGAAATAGGTGTACCGAAAGGTTACGAGAGCACCAGTGAAGTGATTGACGGTCGCATCGTGTTGACCAACCGTCATACCCCAGGAGTGACTAAGATTAGCACTCAGAAAGTGTGGGAGGACGGTGAGGACCAAGACGGCCTGCGTCCAGGGAATATCCGTGTTCAATTGTATGGCGACGGAGAAGCAGTGGGGGATGAAGTCATTCTCAATGTTGCCAATAACTGGCGCTACACGTGGAAAGATTTACCGGAAAAAGCCAGCGGAAAAACGATTAAGTATACGGTGAAAGAAACGGGCGTACCGAAAGGCTACGAGAGTACCAGTAAAGTAATCGACGGTCGCATCGTGTTGACCAACCGTCATACCCCAGGAGTGACCAAGATTAGCACTCAGAAAGTTTGGGAGGACGGTGAGGACCAAGACGGCCTGCGTCCAGGGAATATCCGTGTTCAATTGTATGGCAACGGAGAAGCAGTGGGGGATGAAGTCATTCTCAATGTTGCCAATAACTGGCGCTACACGTGGAAAGATTTACCGGAAAAAACCAACGGAAAAACGATCAAATATACTGTGAAAGAAACTGGCGTACCGAAAGGTTACGAGAGCACCAGTGAAGTGATCGATGGTCGCATCGTGTTGACCAACCGCCACACCCCAGGAGTGACCAGGATTAGCACTCAGAAAGTTTGGGAGGACGGAGAGAATCAGGACGGCCTGCGTCCGGCCAAGATTAGCGTCCAATTGTATGGCGACGATAAAGCCGTCGGCACCGCGATAGAGCTGAATGCCGGCAACAATTGGAGCTACACGTGGAAAGATTTACCGGAAAAAGCCAACGGAAAAACGATCAAATATACGGTGAAAGAAACGGGCGTACCGAAAGGTTACGAGAGCACCAGTGAAGTGATCGATGGTCGCATCGTGTTGACCAACCGTCACACCCCAGGAGTGACCAAGATTAGCACTCAGAAAGTTTGGGAGGACGGAGAGAATCAGGACGGCCTGCGTCCGGCCAAGATTGGCGTTCAATTGTATGGCGATGATAAAGCCGTTGGTGCCGAGATAGAGCTGAATGCCGGCAACAATTGGAGCTACACGTGGAAAGATTTACCGGAAAAAGCCAACGGAAAAACGATCAAGTATACGGTGAAAGAAATAGGTGTACCGAAAGGTTACGAGAGCACCAGTGAAGTGATTGACGGTCGCATCGTGTTGACCAACCGTCATACCCCAGGAGTGACTAAGATTAGCACTCAGAAAGTGTGGGAGGACGGTGAGGACCAAGACGGCCTGCGTCCAGGGAATATCCGTGTTCAATTGTATGGCGACGGAGAAGCAGTGGGGGATGAAGTCATTCTCAATGTTGCCAATAACTGGCGCTACACGTGGAAAGATTTACCGGAAAAAGCCAACGGAAACACGATCAAGTATACGGTGAAAGAAACGGGCATTCCGAAAGGCTACGAGAGTACCAGTGAAGTGATTGATGGTCGCATTGTGTTGACCAACCGTTACACCCCAGGAGTGACGAAGATTAGCACTCAGAAAGTGTGGGAGGACGGAGAAAATCAAGATGGCCTGCGTCCAGCCAAGATCGGCGTCCAATTGTATGGCGACGATAAAGCCGTCGGTGCTGAGATAGAGCTGAATGCCGGCAACAATTGGAGTTACACGTGGAAAGATTTACCGGAAAAAGCCAGCGGAAAAACGATTAAGTATACGGTGAAAGAAACTGGCGTACGGAAAGGTTACGAGAGCACCAGTGAAGTAATCGACGGTCGCATCGTGTTGACCAACCGTCATACTCCGGCAGTGACAACCATTCGTACAGAAAAAGTTTGGGAGGACGGAGAGAATCAGGACGGCCTGCGTCCAGCCAAGATTGGCGTTCAATTGTATGGCGATGATAAAGCCGTCGGCACCGAGATAGAGCTGAATGCCGACAACAATTGGAGCTACACGTGGAAAGAATTACCGGAAAAAGCCAACGGAAACACGATCAAGTATACGGTGAAAGAAACTGGCGTACCGAAAGGTTACGAGAGCACGAGTGAAGTGATTGATGGTCGCATTGTGTTGACCAACCGTCATACCCCAGGAGTGACCAAGATCAGCACTCAGAAAGTGTGGGAGGACGGAGAGAATCAGGACGGCCTGCGTCCAGCCAAGGTTGGCGTTCAATTGTATGGCGATGATAAAGCCGTCGGCACCGAGATAGAGCTGAATGCCGACAACAATTGGAGCTACACGTGGAAAGATTTACCGGAAAAAGCCAACGGAAAAACGATCAAGTATACGGTGAAAGAAACCGGTGTACCGAAAGGTTACGAGAGCACCAGTGAAGTGATCGACGGTCGCATTGTGTTGACCAACCGTCATACTCCGGCAGTGACAACCATTCGTACAGAAAAAGTTTGGGAGGACGGAGAAAATCAGGACGGCCTGCGTCCAGCGAAGATTGGCGTTCAATTGTATGGTGATGATAAAGCCGTCGGCACCGAGATAGAGCTGAATGCCGGCAACAATTGGAGCTACACGTGGAAAGATTTACCGGAAAAAGCCAACGGAAAAACGATCAAGTATACGGTGAAAGAAACCGGTGTACCGAAAGGTTACAAGAGTACCAGTGAAGTGATCGACGGTCGCATTGTGTTGACCAACCGTCATACTCCGGCAGTGACAACTATTCGTACAGAAAAAGTTTGGGAAGACGGTGAGGACCAAGATGGCCTGCGTCCAGGGAATATCCGTGTTCAATTGTATGGCGACGGAGAAGCAGTGGGGGATGAAGTCATTCTCAATGTTGCCAATAACTGGTGCTACACGTGGAAAGATTTACCGGAAAAAGCCAAAGGACACACGATCAAGTATACGGTGAAAGAAACTGGCGTACCGAAAGGTTACGAGAGCACCAGTGAAGTGATCGACGGTCGCATCGTGTTGACCAACCGTCATACTCCGGCAGTGACAACCATTCGTACAGAAAAAGTTTGGGAAGACGGTGAGGACCAAGATGGCTTGCGTCCAGCCAAGATTGGCGTTCAATTGTATGGCGATGATAAAGCCGTCGGCACCGAGATAGAGCTGAATGCCGGCAACAATTGGAGCTACACGTGGAAAGATTTACCGGAAAAAGCCAAAGGAAACACGATCAAGTATACGGTGAAAGAAACTGGCGTACCGAAAGGTTACGAGAGCACCAGTGAAGTGATCGACGGTCGCATCGTGTTGACCAACCGTCATACTCCGGCAGTGACAACCATTCGTACAGAAAAAGTTTGGGAGGACGGAGAGAATCAGGACGGCCTGCGTCCAGAGAATATTCGCGTTCAATTGTACGGTGACGGTGAAGCGGTGGGGGATGAAGTTATTCTCAATACCGCCAATAATTGGAACTACACGTGGAAAGATTTACCGGAGAAAGCCAAAGGAAAAACAATCAACTATGAAGTAAAAGAAACGGGCATTCCGAAAGGTTACAAGAGTACCAGTGAAATGATTGATGGGCGTATGGTTATAACTAATCATTATACGCCAGAAATGGTAACTATCCGTGGAGAAAAAGTTTGGGAAGATAATGATGACCAAGCCAAGAAGCGGCCTGAAAGCATTACTGTTAATCTGTTAGCGAATAACAAAGTAATTATTAGTCAAGAAGTTACTGCGAAAACTGGTTGGGCGTATCAATTTGTTAACTTGCCGAAGTATATTCAGGGAGCTGAAGTGGCATACAGGATTACAGAGGATGTTGTGCCAGAGTATACGACAAACATTGAAGGGAACACCATCATCAACAGCTATATTCTAGACAAAACCAATGTTCGGGTAACTAAATACTGGGATGATCAAAACAATAGTGCTGGTCTTCGCCCGAAGAGCGTTAAGGTCCAACTATTGGCTGATGGGGAAAAATACGGTGAGGAAATCATCCTTAATGAAGCTAATGATTGGAAATACACTTGGCAAGAGTTAGAGGCAAAAAATAAAAAAGGCGAGAAAATTAAATACACAATCGCTGAAGTTGATGTCCCAGAAGGGTATAAAGAAAGTATAACGGACGATGGCACAGGAAATATCATAGTGACAAACACCTACAAGGTTGACAAACCATTGATCAAGAAAGACTGGATATTGCCAAAAACCGGAGAAGAAAAAGCACGATTTGCAATATTGGCTGGGGTCATAATCATCGCTTTAAGCTTGTTGATTTATATCGTCAGAAGAAAAAATGCAGAGAAGTGAGAATGTAATCGTTGACTTAGAAAGCTGTCAGCTGTAGTATACGTGAGCAGATTTCAATGAATATTTCTATGTAAGAATGAATAACTTTAAACCCGAGATGAGAGATGATCATCAGCCGAAGAAAAATCAGCGGAAATGTTTTCAGATGATTTCAAAATAAAAATCCACCCGTGGAAATTGTACTGTTTCCCCAATGTTAGATTGTTGGTCTGACTTTGGGGGACGCACAAAAACGGGTGGGTTTTTATTCGTTTTCTAAAGACTGCTGTCGTTCTTTTTCTCGATAAACATCCATTTTACGGCTGAATAATTCGCCATTACTTGGAGGAGTATAAGTGATAGCATTAGCACCTGCTTGGATGGTTTCTATGATTGATTCGTCTGTAGGACCTCCGGTGGCGATGATAGGAAACTTTGGAAATTCTTTTCTGATACTCCTAACGACTTCCACTGTATCTCTTCCGCCACTGACGTTTAAAATTTTAGCACCTGCTTCAATTTTTTCTGCCACATTTGAATAGACCGAAGTGACGGTCGCCACAATAGGGATATCCACTGTTTTATAAATGTCATTGATAGTTTCTTTAGGTGTCGGGGAATTGACAACTACTCCGATTGCTCCCTGAGCTTCAGCAAAAATGCTCATCTGGACGGAACGCTTGCCTTGAGTCGTACCGCCTCCCACACCGCAAAACACAGGAATATCTGCTGCTTCCGTAATACTTTTAGTAATGGTGGGGTGGGGACTGAAAGGATATACAGCGATGGCTGCATCAGCATCAATATTACGAATGATGGCAATATCTGTCGTATAAACGATAGATTTAATTCGTCTGCCAAAAATACGTATACCACTGCAATATCTGATAACGGGGGGCACTTTAATCAGGTCAAGTCTTAAAGCTGTCATTATTTCTGGGATTTCAATTGGATAATCACGCATAGCTATCACCTCTAATATAAAAATTTTCTTTCGACTCAATCATACCCCAACTGGGAAAAATAAAATAGTTTTTTCTTTTTTGCGAATTTTAGAGATGAAGAGGGGTGATTTGTTGAAAAAAAGAAAAAGATGGCTGGATTATCTTAACTTTAAAGTCGTTATGTTGATTTTTTTAAGTGTTTTTCTGTTAATCATTCTGTTTAGAAGTTTAAATTTCAATAAAAAGGAAATAGAACTTGAGAATCAGACACTTTTTTCAACAGGACCTGCTCCTTTTGAAGAAACTGAAACTACTCAGTCGAAGGAAGTTGGCTACATTGATGTCAAAGGGGCTGTGCATCAACCTGGGATGTATGAATTTTCTTCTAATATGAGGGTACAAGATGGGATTTTATTGGCAGGCGGTTTTACTGAAACTGCCGATCAAAATCAGGTGAACTTGGCACAGCTGCTGACAGATCAGATGGTTGTGTATGTTCCTGAGAAAGGGGAGAAACAAGCGCCAGATGCCTCTCAGCCGGTAATCACAGCGGCAGATCCAGATAAGAAGGACAAAGTGAATATAAACTCTTCCGATGCCCTTGAGTTGCAGACGTTAAATGGTATCGGAGAGAAAAAAGCAGAAGCCATCATTCAGTATCGGGAAGAACAGGGCTCGTTTAAAAGTTTGGAAGATTTGAAAAAAGTGAAAGGAATCGGTGAAAAAACCTTTGACAGTTTGCGGGAATCGATTACAATTGATTAGAGAATGACTAATCAGGAGGGAAAACAGTGAGCTTTGAAAGAATCCCGTGGGACCAATATTTTATGGCTCAAAGTGTGTTGTTGTCTTTGAGGAGTACTTGCAGCAGGTTAGCCGTTGGAGCAACGATTGTTCGTGATAAACGTATCATAGCAGGAGGATATAACGGCTCGGTCAGCGGCGATGTGCATTGTATCGATGAAGGGTGCTATGTCGTGGACGGTCATTGCGTACGAACGATTCACGCTGAGATGAATGCCATTTTACAATGCGCCAAATTCGGTGTGCCGACGGAA
This sequence comes from Vagococcus elongatus, assembly GCF_003987645.1. Classification (GTDB taxonomy): domain Bacteria; phylum Bacillota; class Bacilli; order Lactobacillales; family Vagococcaceae; genus Vagococcus_A; species Vagococcus_A elongatus. Next base: position 18,554 of record NZ_NGKA01000004.1, on the reverse strand, counting down.
GGTGCCGAAATTTATGTGACACACTTTCCTTGCCTTCAATGCACGAAGATGATTTTACAGGCGGGCATCCGCAAAATCCATTATTTGACAAACTATCGTAATGACGATTATGTCATGGGATTGTTAAAGCAAACCAATGTGTCGATTCATCAGGTCAAATTGTCAAAGAAATATTTTGCCGAACTAAATTTTGGGAATGAAGAAACTCAAGAAGAACCCGGCGGAGAGTTATTTACGGAAGAGTCATCAAATTAAAAGCATTCGGAATTATTGGGTTTTTCCAGCGCTTAGTCTTTTAAGCCTGTATGCTATCCTTTTCTATCGTGATTTTCCGAGTGTCTTATTTGGGTTGTTTGTGTGCATGCGAGTAATTTTTACCAGACAGAGAGTAATCATTGGTTACTCTTTTTTTGTTGTTCTGTTAGGGGCAGCTTTATTTGTTTGGCAGGGGAAAGACCTGCTTATTTCCATACAGCAAGCAAACAGTGTCCATGAGACTAGGGTAGAAGTCAATCCTAATATTTGTCAAATCAACGGTCAGTTTCTTAGATTTACCGGCCAAGACCTCCAGACTTCTGAGCTAAAGCTTTATGATTACCTTCTGGAAAGCCAAGAGGAAAAAGAATGGTGGCAGTCTCAAAGTAAGCACGTCATTTTAGCTGTAACTGGTACAGAAGAACTGCCGGATACGGTACGCAATTTGAATGGTTTTGATCAGCGAAAGTATTTAGCGGAAAAAAACATCTATAAAATAGTTAAAGTGGAGAGTATGAAAGTCATTGAAGAAATTATCCCTAGACATCCAGTCAAAATGCTTGAGTTTTTTCGCCGGAAGTTTGCATTATATACGACCCAGACGTTTCCTAAATTCATATCACTATACATAAAAAGTTTGTTCCTTGGCATTAAGGATACAGGCTTTCGGCAAGAAAAAGTGGTATTTGAAGATTTAGGGATGTTATATTTTTTTAGTATTTCAGGTATGCATATTTTCTCGTTTGTTACTGTTTTTCGTTATATTTTCAGAAGATTTGACGTGACTTTAGAAACTATTTTTTGGCTGGAACTGCTTTTTCTCTTTTTTATTTATATTTTTGCCGGAAGGTCTATCAGTGTTCTAAGAGCAGTCTTGGCAATCGCTATTCAGAGAAGCAGTCAGCGCTTTAGATGGCACTTATCTGCCCTTGATGTTTGGAGTTTGACGTTGCTAGCGACTTTATGCTTTTCACCCTCAGCTGTTTTTAGCATAGGGGACAATTTTCCTTTGGTTTGTCTTTGTGTATTATTTACATTCAGCCTTATCTTAAACTATTTCCAGTTTTATGGCAGCAGAAGTTGATGTTTTCATTGTTGCTGACCATCTGTTCTTTACCGTTAACAAGTTTTCATTTTTATGAATGGAATATTTTAAGCTTGGTGTTTTCTTTTGTGCTTTTACCTCTCTTTCAATGGGGACTTTTGCCTGTCCTTATTCTTTGTGTTTTTTCAAGCTTCTTGTTCCCCGATATATTTTTGGTTCGCTGGTTCGAAGAATTGCTGGAGACTTTTCATCAGCTCCTTCTGTTCATGGGGGACTGGCGTTTCACCCAAATGACAACGGGGACTTACTCATTGCTTCTGCTGGGAATTTTATTATTTCTACTAGGAGGGGCACTTTATCATTTTCCAGAAAACAGTAAAAAAAGTTGGCGCCTGGTGCTAATTTTACTGTTCGTGCTTGGTGGGCAAAAATATATGAAGATTGATGGACTCATTGTTTTTGTCGATGTGGGTCAAGGAGACAGTGTCGTCATACAGGAACCTTTTCATGGAAAAACAGTGGTGATTGATACGGGTGGGAGGTTGAATTTTTCAGTTGAAAAATGGCAGGAAAAAGAGATAAATAATGCCGGAGCGGAGTATACTTTAATTCCTTTTTTAAAAAGCCGGGGAATCAGTCAGATTGATGTGTTTTTTGCCAGTCATGGAGATGAAGATCACATCGGGGATTTGGCTGAACTGGCAGAGGAAATACCCATCCATACCATCGTTTTTGGCAAAGGACTTGAAAAAAATGACAGTTTCTTGCTGGAAGTGAAAGAGTTAAAGAAAATCACTCGACTGGTGCCTGCGTTAGGTCCTCAACAACTGAGCATTGGTAACGTGGCTATCGATTTACTTTACCCTCAAGAGTCGGGAGATGGAGGCAATAACCATTCATTGGTGATGCGGGCAGTCATTAAGGATAGAAGTTTCTTGTTTACCGGAGATTTGGAAGCAGAGGGGGAACGGGAGTTGATGGAAGATTTCCCTAAGTTACAAGCAGATGTGTTGAAAGTCGCACACCATGGTAGCCGAACGTCCTCTACACCAGAGTTTATCGCTGCTTTAAATCCGCAAACTGCCATTATTTCCTGCGGGCGTGATAATCGTTTTGGGCACCCTCATGAAGAGGTGGTTGGGACATTGGCGGAAAATGAAATTGATATATTTCGCACAGATCAGTCAGGGATGGTGTATTATCAGTGGTATCCTTGGGATGGTTCATTAACAAAAATCAAAAAAGTTAATTCTAAAAGTGAGTTGTAAGATAAATTGCTGAGAGTTCCTCCTTTTTAAGCTTTTTCTTTAAAATAATGCTAAAATTGATAAAGAGAAAACAGAATGGAAGGATATCTACATGACTTTACAAAATGAATTAGCCAAAATTCGTCAGGGGAAAGTGTCACCCGTTTATTTAGTGACAGGAACAGAACAATATCTTAGTGATATGTTTAAAAAGGTTTTAAGGGAACAGGTATTGGAAGATCAAGACGATGAAATGAATGCGATTCGCTTTGATATGGAGACTACACCAATAGCCATCGCCTTGGATGAAGCACGTACATTACCTTTTTTTGGGGATAGACGGTTAGTTCAGATTGATAATCCTTATTTTTTAACCGGCGAACGGGGCAAAGGCGGGGTGGTACACGATGTGGAGGAATTGATTGCTTATTTGCAAGACCCTTTAGAAACAACAGTTTTGGTGATTTATGCCCCTTACGACAAGCTGGATAACAGGAAAAAAATTGTAAAAGAGTTGAAAAATAAAGCAGTTTTGATATCAGCGAACACTATGAAGGAAAAAGAAACACGGCAATATGTCCGGCAAGCTATTGGTGACATGGGCTACGCCATCACACCAGAGGCCTTGGAAGCATTGTTTCAATTATCCAACATGGACTTATCAAAAATCATGGGTGAACTGGAAAAGTTGTTCCTCTATACGTCAGAAACTAAAAAAATTACAAAACCTATAGTAGAAAGTCTAGTACCAAAATCTTTGGAGCAAAATATTTTTGAATTAGTTGAGTTTGTTATGGGCAGAAAATTGGATAAAGCTTTAACCCTCCATCGGGAATTGCTGCTATCCGGGGAGGACAGTATCAAACTGAATGCGATTTTGATGCAGCACTTCAGATTGCTGATACAAGTAAAAATAATGCTTGAAATGGGTTACCAGCAAAGCAATATAGTCGACGTGCTGAAAGTCCATCCCTACCGCATCAAGTTAGCCATGGGGCAAGTCCGCAGATACCAACTAAAAGAATTAGGGAGCATTTTTGACGAATTGGTTGAAAATGATTTGAAATTCAAAACCGGACAGATGGATAAAGAATTATTATTTGAACTATTTTTGCTGAAACATGGTGCCAAGTCTTAACATAAGATAGTCAGTCTAGATGTCTTTTTTAAAAAACAACTTGACTTATGAGCCAGAGTTCAAACCTCTATAGTTAACAAAAAAGGATTCAGGTAAAGTAGTGAAAAGCTGTCGGTTAGATAGAAGTGCATGGGAAACAGTACAAGAGAAATTATATCTTTGGCTGTCAGCGGTCAATATGATATAATGGGGTTGTACGAAAATTAAATAGAACTTGCCATCACAAAGGGGTGCCGTAAAAAGCTGAGATTATACCCTCTAACCTGACTAAGTTAAAACTTGCGTAGGGATTGTGATAGAGTTGCAATCATCATATTGACTTGCTGCTCCTCCTTTCGTTGTATGGTTAATTTCTATACAAATGAAGGAGGATTTTTTTATGATCAATCAAGGAAGTAAGAAAAGGGATTTAAGTGTCTGGGTGGAAGGAACGATTGTTGCTGCTATGGGAATGGTGCTGACATTGATTCCGGCGAATATCGGTTTTTTTGATCTTTCTCTAGGGCTGGTTCCCTTAGCACTGTATTCATTGCGCAGAGGACTGGGTCCCGGCATGGTTTCAGGGTTTATCTGGGGACTTTTGGCAATTGTTTCTGGTGGAGCAATGAAATATTTCTTGAGTGTGCCTCAAATTATTTTTGAGTACCCGTTTGCTTTCGCTTTTGGCGGATTTGGCGGTATTGTTGCAAAAAAATTACAAGCAGGGATTGTTTCCAATAACAGCAAATCAGTTATTACAATGATCGTCTTTGGCGGTTCATTAGCTGCACTGGCAAGATTCTTTTGGCATTTCTGGGCAGGGGTTGCCGTTTGGGGGAGTTACGCCCCAGAAAACATGAGTCCCTACGTGTATTCTTTAATTATCAATGGCACAAGCGGAGTAGCAAACGCAATTTATGTCGTCGGTGTTCTTCTTATCTTATACGGCATTAGACCTCAACTATTTGTACCGACTTCTTCCCGTATTTAATTTAGAAGACTTTTTATTTAATTTGTTCATTGAAAGAAAAGGTGCCAATACGCTTTAAAATCAGAGCCTCTTACAAATCCCAAAAAAATTTTGGTATGTCTAAAAAAATTGTTTGATTCACCAACGTGTGTTACTATTTAGATGAGAAGACAATATTTAGACAGGAGGCTAATATAGTGATAGATTGGTTTATAGGTCTGTTGCCTTGGCAGCAGGCGTTGCTGGGCACCTTGTTTACCTACAGCATGACTGCTTTAGGAGCGGGCCTTGTATTTTTCTTTAAAGATATCAAAAAAGATGTTTTAAATCTGATGTTGGGCTTTGCTTCAGGAGTGATGATCGCTGCGAGCTTCTGGTCACTCCTAGATCCGGCAATCGAACAGGCTAGAGAAAACGGTGATATTCCTTGGCTCGTGGCAGGTATCGGTTTTGCGGCAGGGGGATTGTTTCTCTATATTGCGGACAAATTAATCCCTCATATGCACTTTGGACCTAATCATGAGCGTGAAGGAATGCCAAGTCATTTGAAGAGAACGGTCTTATTAGTTTTTTCTATTACGTTGCATAATATTCCAGAAGGATTGGCAGTGGGGGTTGCCTTTGGTGCAGCAACACAATCATCTAATCCTGTGCAGGCGATGATGGGTGCTTTGGCTGTTGCGATTGGGATTGGGATCCAGAATTTCCCGGAAGGAGCCGCTGTTTCGATTCCTTTGAGACAGGAAGGCCTCAGCCGCTGGAAATCATTTGTCTATGGTCAAGCTTCAGGATTGGTAGAACCGATTGCAGGGGTTTTGGGAGCTATCCTTGTTACTAGGATGACGTTTATTTTACCTTATGCTTTAGCTTTTGCCGCAGGAGCTATGATTTATGTAGTAGTTGAGGAATTGATCCCGGAAGCACAGCAAACCACTACAAAAGGTGCCCACTATGGTGTCTTTGGTGTGATGGTAGGATTTATAATTATGATGGTATTGGATGTTGCCCTCGGCTAAAAGTAAAAAAGCAGTTAAGCTAATAGGGCTTAACTGCTTTTTGTGTTGCTCCAAAAAGTAACGTTTTGGGTTGATGTATCAAAAACGCTGGAATGATTATCGTCTTCCCAGTGTTTACGAGCATCTGATTATTTAATGGCGAGTATGTTGATAAATAACGAATGAAAAATCAGCCAACACTCTTTTTTATCAATACCTGTGACGGTTGTTTTTAGAAGGATTAGAGATAAAACGTACCAAAAAGACAATGATTGCAATTGGAATCAAAATCTTGATGGCAAAAGCCAAGATTCCGCTTAGCAGGGATAAACCGATGGCCGCGATAACGATGAACCCGACAATGGCAAATAGATTATGTACAGAAGATTGATTTCTCATTTTTTAGACCTCCATCTAACTTTCTTTATAAGTTAAGTTTAACAAAAGAAAATAAATTTGTAGTGGTCCCAAAGCCCTATTTTTCTCTAATCAATTGGTAGGAAAGAAATCAAGTTTGCACATAAGATAAACTGGCAGGTCGTTATTTACGGAAAGGTAATAAAAATTATGGGAAAAAAGGATTATTTCATCGAAAGTTGATGATAAGAAGTTGGAAAAGCGTCTGGATATTATGCTGGCTTTATTAGTGAAAAAAAAGAGCAGCAGAGACGATGAAACTCCGCTGCTCCGTACATAGGGGAAAACTTTTGTAAATAAAATTAAAATACAGAATCTAAAAACTCATCCATATTTAATTTTATTAATAATAATCTCATAAATATTCAGGGAAAGCAAGAGTTTTTATGGTTTAATCCAGTTGACAGTGATAGAACAGATTATTTATACTGAATATTATGCGTAAAGGAAATTTTATTTGGACGCAGATTTAATATCTAGGGGGATAAATGAGTGACACGAGAAAATTTTGAAAAAATAAAATCTTTTGGGTTTGTGACATTAGGCGCACTTATTTTAGCACTATCCATGCATTTATTCATGGAACCGAACAATATCGTGGCGGGGGGTGCTACGGGGATTAGTATCATCGTGAGTTACTTATTTCAAATCCCTTCGTTTATTGTATTGTATGCTATCAATTTGCCGCTACTGATTCTGTGTTTTTGGTTATTAGGAAAAGAAGTAGGGATGAAAACAATCTACGGCAGTCTTGTTTTCCCGTTTTTTGCCTGGCTAGTTCAGGATGTGCCGGTATTGACGTCTAATTTATTGCTGGCGGCTATTTTTGGCGGTGTCATGACCGGTATGGGTCTAGGACTGGTGTTTAAAGGGAATGCTTCCACAGGTGGGACTGCGATTCTCTCACAAATCGTGAATGTATATTTTAAAATCCCTTTAGGACTGAGCGTGTCTATTGTAGATGGCGTGGTTATTGTTTTGGCGTTACTGGCCTTTGATGTGGAACAAGTGATGTATTCTTTGATAACATTATTTATTATTGGACGAGTGGTGGATTTGGTTCAAGTGAGTTTCAACCGTTCTAAAAATGTGATGATCATCTCACAGTATCCTAAAGAAATCACGGAGATGGTTGTGGAGAGAATGGATCGAGGATTGACGAAGTTTGATGTAGAAGGAGGATTTGACCAAAATAAGAAAACCATGCTTATGTGTGTGTTGCCTGAAAAAGAGTTTCATACATTAAAAGAAGAAATTTTAGCGATCGATTCCCATGCGTTTGTTGTGGTTATGCCGGCAAGTGAAGTTATGGGTAGAGGGTTTAGCTTGAGCAAAATGTGAAAAAAAGGAGTTTAGCTTAAGCTAAACTCCTTTAGACTATTCATTGGTTCTGAGAGCAGATTGGGTAATCGTCAATTCGACTTCGACAGTTTTCTTATCACTGCCTCTGTAAAAAGTGAGGTCGACTTTGTCCCCAACTTGTTTTTTATAAAGAACAGATTGAAGATCAGAGGAAGATTCGATAGGCTGTCCGTCCATTTCTACGATAACATCATATTTTTCCAATCCCGCCTTTTCAGCAGGTGTGGCAGGGGTCACTTCTAAGACGACAACACCTTTAGTCACGTCTTTTTTCAGATTTAAAATTTTTTCTCGCTGGTCGGAACTGATAGTCGTCAAATCGTACATGCTGACTCCCAGTGCCGGACGAATGACTTTTCCATCTTTTTCAAGTTGGTTAATGATGGACACGACATCGTTGCTTGGAATTGCAAAACCCATGCCTTCAGCAGAAACCCCGTTATTTGAAGAGGCGATCTTAATGGAGTTGATGCCGATAACTTGACCTGCAGCATTCACTAACGCACCGCCAGAGTTGCCGGGATTAATGGCGGCATCAGTCTGAATTGCGTTAATACTGATGAGCTCCCCATCTTTTTCGCTGGTGATAGATCTGTCTTTAGCGGAGATGATCCCTTGGGTGACAGAACTGGCATACTCTGTTCCTAAAGGTGAACCTATGGCAATGGCAGGTTCGCCCACATTAATTTTATCTGAATCGCCAAATTCAGCAACAGTCGTTACTTTTTCACTATTGATTTTAAGCACTGCCAAGTCGGTGAAAGTATCGCTTCCGACAAGTTCAGCTTCAACTGTGGTGCCATCGTTGAATAAAACTTCTAAAGCATCAGAGCCGGAGACCACGTGATTATTTGTGACGATAAAGGCTTCCCCGCCTTCTTTTTTGTAAATCACACCGCTGCCTTCGCTATTGGTTTCCAGTTCTCCAGAAGCATCTTGAGATGTGTCGGCTTCAGAATCATTTGTCCCAAACAGTCCGCCAAAAGGATTCACTTGCTCTTGCTTCTTTTGCAGATTAATGACTGATACGACAGCGTCTTGTGCTTTTTCTACTGCCTTCGTTGTATCGCTTTTCACGTTATAAGTGATATTACTGACTTTAGTTGTATTGGGCGCAGAGTCTGTCGTGGAAGGAGCAGCATCAGGAGTGTTTTGATCCGTGATGACATAGGCGCCACCAAAAGCTAAAATTCCTCCTAATACACCCCCGGCAAGACCTGTACCGAATCTTTTCATAAAACTACGGGTATGGCCCGTCTTTTTTCCTTTTATCATTTTAGTGGTGTAAACACCAACCCTCCCTTACCATTCGTTGTATTCAGTATAACTACCTTACAAATATAAGTCTAACCATATAGTTTGAATTTTTTATGAATATCTTTAGATAAAATAGGCACGAACTATTGAAAAACAATCAACGGCTTATCCACAGTATCCACAGAAGTTTTCCACAGAACGCTTGTTTTGTGAATTGTGGATAATTTTTCCTTTGAAAAAAGATAGAATCAACTATGTGACAAGATGTTTTTTATGTAAATGTGGATAAAGCTGTGGATAAATGTGGATAACTTATTTCTGCTGTGTTAAACTAAACCTTGTAAAATTTTGTGAGAGGGTTTTAAGATTGAAAATTACTATTATTGCCGTGGGAAAATTAAAAGAAAAATATCTAAAACAAGGGATTGCAGAATATGCTAAGCGTTTAGGGAAATATACAAATTTTGACATTGTTGAGGTAGCTGATGAACAGGCGCCGGAAAATTTGAGTAGCAATGAAATGATTGCTGTGAAAGAAAAAGAGGGTGTCAGAATTTTAAATAAAATCAAAGAAACGGACTATGTGTATAGTTTAGTTATTCAGGGGAAAAAAGTTTCGTCGGAAGAGATTGCCCATAGCATGTCACAGGCAATGCTGCACGGTAAAAGCAGCTTGGTGTTTGTTATAGGCGGTTCTTTGGGGTTATCAGAGAAAGTGATTCGACGCAGTGACGAACAACTTTCTTTTGGCAACATCACTTTGCCCCATCAGCTGATTCGTTTAGTGTTAAGTGAGCAAGTGTACCGGGGGTTTAGAATTATGAAGGGGGAACCGTATCATAAATGATGCGGTTTTTTTGACTTATTGATTCTTTGGTTAGGTTGTTTAATCGCTAGGCATTGTGTATCTGACATAACGCTACCCTAGCTATTTATCATCGCTAGCTAGAGCTGATATCTATTTTAATAGGAAATCAGATAGATTTTTTTTAAGTGTATTATTCACTAATTCCCACACAAACTATCATGCCTTAGTTTGTGTGGGGTTTGGTACGAAAGAACTGTATTGACACTTTAGTTATAAGAAAAAAGACAGATTACATGGTATAATTTCAATATGAGTTAATACTTTAATAATAAAAAGGAAGTAAGGCATGTGGAGAAACAAGACTATAAGAAAATTGTTGAAGATACTTTTAATGGAGTGAAAAAAGAAAATCAGGATTTACAGAAGGTTAATTTGTTGGTGGTTGGTAAGAGCGGGACAGGTAAATCAACTCTTATAAATACTGTTTTTGGTGAAGAGATGGTACAAACTGGTGTAGGAAAACCAGTAACAGACCAAATCAGCCTAATAGAAAAAGATGATTTTCCGGTACGAATTTATGATACTGTTGGTTTTGAAATTGGCTCATTAGGCTTTGATATTAAAGATGTTGTAAAATCACTTAAACGTAATCCAGTTCAGCAATTAATAAAGAAAGTACAAGCAACCGAGACACCCGATGATGATATACATATAGCATGGTATGTGATTTCTGGCTCTGGCTCTCGAATAGAAAACGCAGAAATATCATTTATAAATTGGCTGGTTGAGCAAAAGATACCAGTTATTATTGTTTTGACAAAGAGTTACGATTTAATAGAAGCTAACTTACTTAAAGACAAAATAGAACAACTTGTTTCGGTATCTAAGAAAATAATAACAGTCCTAGTAAAAGAAACGGAAACTCAAAAATCATTTGGAATCGAGGAGTTAATCCAGTTAACGTTAGATGACTTACCACAAGTCTTACAAGCGTCTTTCATCCATTCACAAGAAGCTTCAATAAAAGTTAAGTATAATGAAGCGGTAAAAATTGTAACTGCTGCGATGGCAGCTAACTTTGTAACTGGATTTACCCCAGTTCCAGGTGCCGATGCACCCGTAATGGTGGCATCACAAACAGCTATGGTAACTAAGATTACATCTATCTATGGAATTGATGTGGATAAACAAAAAATTGAAACAGCGCTAGCAGGGATGTTAGGAGTATACACGGCAATGATTTCTGGAAAAGCAATTGCAGGTGGGATAGCTAAAATGGTTCCGGGAATTGGAACTGTTGGTGGAGGGTTAATCTCTGGTGGTGTAGGTATGGTTATTACTGGAGCACTAGGCTACGCTTACATTGAGTTAATGGAGTTAGTATTAACAGGGCAAGTAGATTTAAGTACCATTACACCAGCTGCTTTAACTGACCTTTTGCTAGAATTACTACCTAATTATTTACCTAAATAAATATTTAATTACAAATTCAGAGACTTACGGGTCAGTCTCTTTTGGTGAAAATATAATTACCTCATCAGTATTTTTTCAATGTTTTCCCAAATAAGCAAAGATAGTATTCTTTTTATCTAGAATCATTTATCGAAATCAGGAGTTAGGATAGGACTTTTACTGCTGAAAGTAAAGCAAGAGAATAGTAGTTTTGTTTATATGATTCAGAAGTTTTCTAACTATTTTGGCCAATGTTCTTTGTTTTTAAAAACCCAGCCCCAAAGCTTAAATTTTGAGGCTGGGTTCAATATGGGGATGATTTAGCAATTTTTAAGCCTTGTTTCAATAGTTAAGACTTATTTTTTCAAAGGGATTAATCAATGGGATGTCCATGTTCTTTTTTCTGAATTTGTTGTTGTAATTTTTTGATTTTTTTCTTTTTGTTTTCTAATGATTTTTCATGATGCTTTTTTTGCAAATTTTCAATTTCTTTTGTGGTTTGACTGTGTAATCGGGAGGAAGTTTCAATAGTTTTTTCTAGTGCTTTACTAGAAGTTTCTTTTGCTTTATTGAATACTTTTTTGGCAGTCAACTGAAGGATTTTTGAATGGCAGTAACTGCATCTTTTTCCCCCTCATTGATTTCTCTGCCGCATTCTTTACATTTAGTCATAAGTTATTCCCATCTCCTGTTCTTTTAATATTGCGAATTGATTCGCAGGCTGGGCAGATTGCTCCAAGATTATTGTTTCATTATCAAGGAGGAAATCATTTGTCTGATACACACTGGTAATAACTTCAGTAATAGTGTGGCTGAAAGGGTTGGTTGGGTCTTTAAAATAACCGTCAACAGCCAATTGAACTTCTTTGGTCAATACCGTATTTATTTCATGCTCATACATATCTAGAGCATGACTTAGCGAATAATGTTGTTCAAGTTCGGAGTAGCACTGTATTTGAATTTTAAAACACTCGTTGAACAAATATAAATTTTGGAGAACTTGATCTGCTAATTCAGATTTTGATTTATCGTTAAATCGTGTTTTACTATTGATTAATTTTTCCGCTTTGTCCGTTAATTGCTTATATAACATATGTTTGGTATTCGTCACATCTGCAAGAATATTTAGCAAGAAACTTTGTTTCATTTTATCATCTGTGAATAATAAGGCTTGTTCAAATTTTTCTTTTGCAGCAAAAGCCCGTGCATAGCGATCATTTTCGAAGTTTTGAAGAATCTCTCCAATACCTTCGTTTAGTTCGTCAATGCCTTTTTCGATTTTTTTCATCTGGATGAATAGTCCGGCTGCTAACATAGCCGGACCAAGTGCTGGACTTGCTAATTCGGACCTAATGGGCAAATTTTTTACAATTTTATGTGTTGCTGGATTTTTTACGGTGGCCATCATATCCCCGTTTGTCTTTTTCAAAAATGTTAAGGTGCCGTTTTGTATTTGACTGGCGATTTCGGCAGGCATATCTACCACATATTTTGTTTCAAAAGGAATACTTTCAACCAAACCTGGAACTATCAGGGCAAAGTCTGTTAACAACTTAATACTTTGTTCACCTTTAGTCGCAGTTCTTTTTTTAAAAAGAGGGCTTTTTTTGATTTCTAAGGCAGTTTCCGCTTTTATGATTTCATTCTTCTTCACAGTATATACTCCTCCAGTCACTTTATACATTGATTTTATTTTACCATATAAAGCATAAAAATCAGATAGTCAGAAAATCAGAAGTTTAAAAGCAATTAAATTAGTGTAATCAGTATTTTTAGCTGCTAATCGTCTTCCAACTTCTTTCCAACTGAACCCCTAACGTCTGTTCCTAAAAAAACTCGCTTTCCTCAAGAAAATAAACAAACTCAACTCATTGTTGGTCATTTTTTTATCACAAAAGAGGCCTCCAAACTGATACAGTGAAGTCGACAAACACACACATCATCAAAAAGATGGCTCTCATGAGTAAGCATATTAGAAATTCCTCGGATTAACAGATAAAAATATCGTTTTTTTGGAAGATTGGTTAGAAGAAAGAGAAAAGAGGAGTAAGGCAACGATTATCAAGGGTCAACTGATTTGTACTCCATGATGTTGTGAGAGAAGTTAAATATTTCTATTTTTTTGTCGTAATTGCAGTGCAGCTCTTGTCGCTCAAAGTTCATTAATGGTAAAAAATGTCATTTAGCCAAAGAATTAATGCTCCAAACCACGTTAGAATTAAAACAAGTGCTTTTTCCGAAAGCTATTGCCAATCGCTACTTTGTTTCAAGTGTCCCGATTTTACGTGTCCAAGAAGAATTAGTAAATGTTTACACACGTCAATGGGGAACAGCTGCCAGAAATCCTTTGTGTTGATGGGACCACCACTCAACTTTTTGAGATATTAGAAGATTGTCGACTTTTTCGTTTGGTTCAACATTTTACGTGCTGCTCTCGAGAAGTCCCCGTAAAGGTTAAATATTTAGTGATGGATATGAATGCCAGCTACGCCCCTCATTTTGAAATAGCTTGGATTCAAGGTTACCAGAGTAGTTTAGCAATGATACAAAAAAACCCGATAAAGATATTCTTTACGGGTTTTTAGTTTGTGCAGAAATCAGTGTATTTTTAGTCGCTTCTATCATGCTAACGGTCACTACTCTTGTCAACATTTTGTCTTTTTAATGGAGACTTTGTTATTGTTTATCGCAATCATATAGTTCTGAGCCACAAGACGTAATTGTTGATGTTAGGATTGCTCCTTAGATGTGTACATTAGGTAATAAGTTTCTATTTCATCAAGCTGTGTCTGAATATAATCGGTTTGTGAAGTTGGAATAAAAATAGTCAGTGCGGAAAGAATACTATTTTTAAAATTTAACCAGCTATCTTTATTAACCTCTTGATATTTGATACTTTGATTAACGAAAGAAGTTATTTTTTTCCACATGAACAAATACCAGTTGTGCTCAGAAATAATGTAGGTGGAGAACACCTCAGAAATATGTTGAATGTTCTTCTTTTCCCTCGATTTTAAGGACGTTATAAACATTTTAACCAATGCTCGCTCAATAATATCCAATGAATGTGTATTAAGAATATTTTTTTCGCTGATCTCTTTTAAAACTTTGAAGAAAAGTTTAGGAGGAAATTCTTGGAAAGCATTAATCTGTTGATAAGCGAGAAAATCTAAATTATAAATAGTATAAATTGAAGCATCAAGAAGTCGATTATGGATTTTTTTTTCTAGTTCCATGATTTCTTCCTTAGACGTCAAAGTGTATGGGTTAAAAAAATAATCAGCCGAAAGTACTTTATAAAGGGCTTCTTGTTTCCCAAGAGTACGACTTGTGTTACTGCAGTATTTCTTAAATTCTAAAATAAGCTTATTAGTATTTTTTCTGTCATTATTTTTAATTGCGTTTAAACAATCCGTCTTATAAGCAACTGTTTTTGAAAGGGAAACAAGCTTTTCAGTAATTTCAAACGGCGATAACGATAAAATTTCAACAATGATGGCTAAATCAGTGATTCTCATATCACTTTCACCACGAATGAATCGTTGGAAAGTACGGCTAGATACGCCATTTTCATCAAAAATTCTAAATGGTATTTTTTTCTCTTTGCGAATTTTTTCCAAAAACAAAGCAAATTGATCGTATTCGTTTAAACCTTTTTGAGTAAGCATAAAAACCCTCCCTTTTTAGACAGGTTGTCGTGATCTAATCTTTTTATCTATTGTTGTAATATAATTAACATTAGGTAGTTTTAATAGAATAATAATGATTGAAAAGAAAATAAGTGCAATTTTTCGTTCAAAAAAAAACAAAGATTTGATTAGAATCAGTTATTTGCACAGCAGGAATAATTTGCTTTTATTTTGCTAAATATAACTAAATTAATCATCAAAAGGTATTCTTTTTAGACAGCTTGTCTTAATTTTAATTAAAACATTACTGAGCTATTGTACTGAATTTAGTAGAAAATAAATAGTATTTGTTTATGTTTTTAATAAACAGTTCTTTTATTATAATAACTGATGGAGAAGATGATTAAATCAAATATACATATGGAAACAGATGTTTTTTTATAAAATGTTTGTTTTAAGTCAAGATCATATAGTTGATGAAACAAGATTAATAATGGAGTTCAGAAAAAGGATGAAAAGATGAGTTCAAAAACAGCAGCCAGTATCCCTCAAAAGAATAATAACAAGCAAAAGACAATTTTACAAGAAATAGTGTTTATATTGTTTAAAGCGGGGTTGCTTCTAGGAATATTTGTGTTGCTTTTTACCTTTGTTTTTGGGGTTGTTCGAGTTGCTGATGCCAGTATGCACCCTTCTGTCAGAGAGGGAGATATTGTGTTTTTTTACCGTCATGAGCGGGAATTTTCGATAGGGGATGTGATTGTACTCAGGAGTGAAGAGGAAAATCAAGTCAGACGAATTGTGGCGAAGCCTTTTGATCAGGTGGATATCACTGAGATGGGGCTAGAAGTTAATGGGCATCCACAGATAGGTTTGGAGAAATCGTACATTATAGAACAAACCAATCAATTTGTAGATGGTGTTTCATTACCATTGACGTTAAAAGAGGATGAGTTTTTTGTTTTAGGAGATAGTCGTGAACAATCTGAGGATAGTCGGATTTATGGTCCGGTGAAAGCGGCAGATATTCAAGGAGGACTCATGGCCGTGATTCGAAGAAGAAATTTTTAAATAGAATTGTTCAGGAAAGGAGGAGATAAATCGATGAGAAAAAAATATCGTTTAGTTTTGACATGGCTGATTTTACTAGCATTGTTTGTTGTTAGTTTTATAAGCCCAATTCAAAGTTTAGCAGAAAATCTTCAGGATAGTCCTCATGAGGTCACGGCACTGTCCCCAGAAGATGCGGCTGAAAACCCCTCGTTATCAGAATCAATAGAAAAAAACAACGAGGTAGAAGAGGACGTCGCTGTAAGTCAAGAACCAGCGGAGCCGGTTTTACCAGAGTCCGAAGATGGGGCAGAAAGTATCACTGCGGTTGAGCAGGAAAATCAGGAAGCAGAAAAAGATTCTCCAGTCCAAAGGTTTCAATCAGCAGCGCCGCAAGCTCTAAAAAGTACCAGTCCCTCTCCGCCACTTGTTGGGAGTAAACGGATTGATCAAATTTTCCCTGATGCAGAATTAGCACTCGTTGTAGCACGCACCCTCTTCGGGGCTAGTGCAAAGCCATCAAGGAAAGTTGAACAAAAGGATCTAGATAAACTGGAAATTTTATCCACAGATAAAACAGACGTTAATGGAGTAATTTACGGTCCGGTTGATGTGCGGAATATAGAGGGGATTCAATATTTACGTAATGTGCAAGAGATATCCTTTCAGCACGCAAAATATGTTACGGATTTAAGCCCGTTTTCCGTTGCAAATTTCCTCAATTTAAAGCAGCTGTACTTTAAAAATAATCAAATTTCAGATCTTACTCCTTTAGGGCAGGCCAAAATGCCAGCTCTTGAAGAACTTTATTTGGATTATAACAACGTAACTAGTCTGGACGGGATTCAAAATTTAACAACATTAAAAAAATTCAGTATTGAAGATGGAAGTAACACTTCAGGAAATCAAGTGACGTCTTTGGATCCGATGGCGGGATTCACTAGTTTAGAGGAGTTTTACGGCGCAAATAATAAGATAGCAAGTTTAGAACCTCTGGAGAAATTATCGAAACTAAGAGAAGTATATGTGGAAAACAATGCCTTGGAAAACATTGAGGGGATGAGCGGGAAACCAGATCTCACTCACTTCAGTGTCATGAACCAAAAGATTAAAGATATCTCACCTTTAAAAGATTCCAAGAATTTGCAAGTGGTCTATTTTTATAACAATCATATCAGTAGTGTGGAGCCTCTTCGGGGGATGAAGCAGTTAGTAACGGTACAACTAGATACTAACGAAATTTATGATTTATCACCACTAAGCGGAGCCACTGGCTTAACGACAGGACTTACTGCAACCGAGCAGACGGTCAAATTGCCAGCAAAAAGCTACACGTATCTCTTGCCATTTACCATGTCCAATGTTGTGAAGGAGCATAAGGGGGCTTTGGTTCCGCCAAAGACTATCTCTAACAGCGGAAAGTATGCTAACCCCAACGTGACTTGGAATTTAGAATCAGGTATATCTGAGGTCACTTATACATGGGAATCAGCGACAAAAATGACAAATGGGGAGTCACGATTCACCGGAATAATTACTCAGCCTCTTGTTGAGCTAGAGACGATTGACATGAACATATCTAACAAAATCATTGGAAAGCAACCAACGGGTGGTGTCATTCACTACGAATTGAAATTGACAACAGCGGATGGACAAGTTATCCAACCAGTGAAGAATGATTTGCCATCTAGTGGAACAACAGGAGTGGGCACTTTTTCTCTAGCAAATGACGGTAATATTCCTGTAAAGGCATTGCCGGGGACAACCTACGAAGTCCTGGAAAAAGTTGATACTGATTTGTATGAGGCTTACTATAGCAGGAATCATCCGTCTCTAGTAGAGATGGCAAAACTTCCAGACGATAGAAAAGTGACCGGCACATTAACGCTAACCAATGATCCAAACCTATTAGAATTTACCAACGTGGCTAAAGTCGCGTTCCAGATTAAGAATGAATTCGAGCCAGATTTGACTGGTGGAAATGTTTTTTATGATGTGGTGTTCACCTATCCAGACGGTACAACTAGTGGTGAGACATTCAAAAACCAATCTATAATAGCTGGGCAAGTCTGGAAAAAAATGGTGCCTTCTGGGACTAAGTATGAGATAACTCAATCAGCTGTTCCAAAGTATGAGCCTTCAGCGACAATCACAGAAAATTCTGTAACATTACCTGTTCATATTGGAAAAATTTCTGAAAGCTTAATCGTAACGGGAGAAGCCATCAATGATGAGGATCAGGTGCTTTTCCGAAATACGAAAGTTGAAAGATTAAAGATTACCAATAAAGACACCAGTAAATATCCGAATGTGAATCAAGTGTTTTCCTATCAATTAAGCTTAGCAAAAGGAAAAGAACTTGGAGCTACTCCAGCCGGCTACACCGCTAAGAAATATGCAAACGGTCAGTTGCTGGAAACGATTGATTTTTCAACACATGGGGCAACTAGTTTTACACTAAATCATAATGAAGAGCTGGTGTTCGATGAACTGCCATTGGATATTACTTATACGATTACCCAATCTGGTGTGCCTACATATGTGACATCCCAGACAACAACAGCAGCTGGAAATGACTCTAATTCTGCTGGTGAAAAAGACCAAGGGCTGACAGTGACAACCCCGATGTCTTTGGGCGGGAATCAAGTTGATTTTATCAACAATTCTGATTATCAACCTGTTGTAACAGGTGTTTCATCAAAGCATCATGGGGCTTTAGTAACAGTAATTTTACTAATCTGCGCAATCGCAGCCTATTTCATTCGCTTAATCTGGCAAATAAAACATGCCAATTAATAATAAACATAGTCTAAACACTATAAACCTGGATAATTCATACTTATTTGAAAAAACAAGATAAACACTTTTGTGACGGTGTTTATCTTGTTTTATTTTAACACCCTTTGGGTGTACAAAAAGAGCCCCAATCTGTTATGGTTAAAGCGCCTAA
>NZ_NGKA01000039.1 GCF_003987645.1 Vagococcus elongatus | reverse complement strand
TGCCTCCATAATGAATAAAAGTGCAAGGGATTCGGCCACCTGCCGAGAAAAGTCCTGCACTTATTATACCAAAAAAATATAACAGATACTGTTAAATCAACGAAGATATAGTAATCAGCAGGCATTATTTATGGCATCGCATTGACATTATCTTTGAACGGACTGCCCATGTTTGTTTCTAAGGTAATCGCCGAGCAGCAAACTTATGAAAAAAACGAGCAGTTTTACACCAGGTTCAAGGATATATTTTGGGTTTATCTGTGCTGCTTTTTTCGGTGTTTTTCTTCGGCTCTGATTTGCTGGCATATTTGATGGGGGATCATCAATTGGCTCCTTTGATTAAAGTTTCTGCTGGGCTGTTTTTGTTCGTTCCCGTACTTGCTGTGTATCGCGGTTTTTTCCAAGGGGAGCTGAGGCTGGAGCCGACAGCTTTTTCCCAACTCTTGGAGCAGATCGTTCGTGTGGCAGTGATTATACTTTCAGCTGTCTTGTTTCAAAAGGGCTGGCTGGGAATCTATCAGACCGGGGCGTTAGCTTCCTTTGGTGCCATATTCGGTGCCTTTGCTGCAATGATTATTTTGTTTTTTTATGGAAAATCAGAGAAAATTCACATATGCTTTAGTCCAAGGCGTGAGGGGAAGATACTCTCCTCTCATCTTTTCAAACGGTTTCTTGTTGAAGGGGGAATCATCTGCTCTTACAGTGCGCTATTGGTTCTTTTTCAGTTAGTGGACTCTTTTGTATTGAAGAATGGTTTAGTGTTCGGTGGCATGGAAGAAGTTTTAGCAAAAACAATCAAAGGAGCGTACGATCGGGGGCAGCCTTTGGCACAAGTCGGTCTTGTTATCAGTTCCGCTTTTGCCACCTCCCATTTGCCGCGACTGACATTGCTCCGAGAAAATAAGAACATCACGAGTTATCAGGCAACTTTCCAACGTTTAATGAAAGTCGTTGTAGTAATCGGCAGTGCCGCCGCTGTGGGGTTGAGCATGCTGCTGCCGGAGTTGAACCGGGGATTGTTTGGAGATGGGAAAGAAAATGTATCCATCAGTTTATTTATGGGGGTGGTCTTTCTTCTGAGTGTCATTCAAGTGCTGCAAATCATCGGGCAGACAAAACATTCCTACAAGCTGTTGCTTAGAGCTTTTTTCTACGGTCTAATCGCAAAAGTGATACTTAGTTTTCCGTTGACCTATTTGTATGGCACTGTCGGGGCAAGCGTGTCGACGTTGCTTGGTTTGACTCTGACCTATGCTGTGCTCTATCGACAACTGTACCGCAAAGAAGTTGGCAAAAAAAGTAGATATCTGTGGCAATTATTGTTTTCCTTAAGTATGATGTGTATAGGAATTCAAATGTATCGCTGGCTTTGGCGTTTGTTGATGCTTGAAAATGATTCGCGGGTCATGAGTTTATTATTTTCACTTTCAGGCGCCGTAGTAGGATTAGGTGTTTTTCTATTCTCAATAATAATCATCGGTTTGTTTGAGCAGGAAGAATGGAAAATGCTGCCCTTTGGCGAAAGATTTGCTGATTTTAAGTTAAAGAAGGTGACACAAATGAGACTGGATAAATTTTTAAAAGTATCACGTTTGATCAAGCGGCGCACTGTCGCCAAAGAGGTTGCAGATAAAGGCCGTATCACGATAAACGGGCAAGTGGCAAAATCTTCGAGTAAGGTGGCAGTAGATGACCAGCTGTCTATTTTATTCGGCAATAAAACCTTGGTAGTAAAAGTCTTGGCGTTGCATGAATCCACTAAAAAAGAAGATGCTGCAAAGATGTATGAAGTAATCGAAGAAACAAAGGCGGCAGAATGATGGAATTTAGATTAGACAAGAGCCAAGCTTGTTGTTATAATGGTTCTAAGTAATAACTGTCAGAGCGGGGTATTTAGATGGAAAATAAAACGGATCAGCAAAGAATAGACAATGTGTCAGACATAGACACTCATTATACTAAAGAACAACGCCGCAAGTTTAGTGCGATGCAAAAGAAGATAGTCTATAGAAGACGTCGCTTGGCACTGGTTTTTATTGTGGCAACTGTGATGATTTCTTTCTTGGGCGTAAATATTTTCCGTAACGTTCAACAGATGCAGCGACTAGAAAAAGAGTATACCGTTTCAGTTGTTGAACGGGATACATTACTAGAGCAAAAAGCTGCGCTCAGCGAAGAAGTAGATTTATTAAATGATGATGAATATTTGGCAAAGTTGGCCCGTCAAAAGTTTTATTATTCTCGTGACGGAGAAACGATCTATAATATTCCGAAACTAGATCAGGCGAATCAGGAAAAGGAATCTGCAGCTGATAATTAAAAAACAAATATAAAGGTAGAGAATTGAAGGAGGAACAACTTTTTTATGTCAATTGAAGTAGGCGGGAAGCTCTCTGGCAAGGTATCCGGCATCACGCATTTTGGAGCGTTTATTGATTTAGGAGAAGGTAAAACTGGATTGGTACACATTAGCGAAGTGTCCAATAGTTATGTCAAAGACATCAACGATGTACTTACAGTAGGTGATACTGTAGAAGTCAAGGTGATGAGTGTCGGTGACGACGGAAAGATCGGGTTGTCCATTAGACGCCTGCAAGAGGATACTGCGCCGAAACGTGAGGAACGCCCTCGTGCACCTCGGAAAGAATATCGCAAGCCAACCGTGCAATCTTCGCAAAAAAAGCAGAGTTTTGATGATTTAATGAGTGATTTTATGAAAGAAAGTGAAGATCGTTTATTGTCCTTGAAGCGTAACACTGAAGGAAAGCGCGGAGGACGTGGAGGACGTCGTAATTAATAAAGAAATGCTTAGGGATAAGGAGACTTATCCTTTTTTCTTTTTTACAAAGGCAACTGAAGGATGTGATTGAGGCATGTTGGAAAAATTTATACAATATACAGATCAGCGCAAATTCTGGAATAAAGATTCTAAGGTTTTGCTGGCTGTTTCAGGCGGGCTGGATTCGATGGTGTTATTGGATTTATTTAGAAAACTGCCAGAAAAGAAACGGTCTTTATTTGCGGTGGCTCATTTTAACCATCAATTACGATCAGTATCTGACTTGGAAGAAGCAGAATTAAAAGAGTTTTGCGAAAAATCGGGAATTTCTTTTTTTTCAGAAAAGTGGACGGTTAAAGAAAAAAGCCAACATAATATAGAAGCTCGAGCCCGGGAAGCCCGGTATGGTTTCTTCTTTAAACTAATGGGCACCCATGATTTCGACGTGCTAGTCACTGCTCACCATGGAGATGACCAGACCGAGACGGTTTTGATGAAGTTGATTCGCGGCTCCTTGTTGAAAAATTTAGTGGGCATCAGAGAAGTCAGCTGGCGGGAGAACCATAAAATCATCCGTCCGCTGCTGCATTTTTCCAGAGAAGACCTGGAAGGATATGCGAAAAAAGAGAATTTGCATTATTGGCAGGATGAGAGTAATTTTTCCGCTGCTTATTTGAGAAATCGCGTTCGACAACACATGCTTCCGTTCATTAAGCGAGAAAACACCAATTATTTGCATCAAGTTCACAATTTAGTCATACAATTGGATTATAATATTGAGCTTGTGGAGGAGTACATTGCACCCAAATATCAAGACATGGTTTTTCATCAAGAAGGGACAGCTATGATGAGTCTTCCTTTATTGTTAAAGGAAAGTGAGGCCGTCCGTTATCATTTGTTAGTAAAGTTTTTAGAGGAGAATTTGGTGGACAGAGGAGTGGATGTCCATTTTAATCACATCCAAACACTGATGGAGATACTAACGAAAACTGAAAGCAAAGAATTGCATCTGTCTGCTGGATGGATGATTATCAAAAGTTATGACCGATTGATTTTGACGAAAGAAACCCCTGTTGAAGTCAAAACACAGTCATTATTATTAGGTCGTCCTGTAGAAGTGGCTGACGCTCATTTTTTGGCATTAAGAAAAAAGTCAGATGATGTAGGTGCTGTAACAATACTTGACCAAATCGAGATTCCAGTTGACTGTTTGCCGGTGATTGTTCGAAGTTTTCAGGAAGGCGACCGCTTTATTCTGGATAAGTCAGGTCAAAGCAAAAAAGTGTCGCGATACTTCATCGATGAGAAAATTCCTGTCCATCTCAGAAGAAAGACACCTCTGGTCGCGGATAAAAAAGGGAATATTCTTTGGATTGTCGGTTTTAGAAAAAGTTATTTGAGTATTCCCAGCGAAACTGATAAAATACCTTACAGGCTGATTTATTACAAAACAGCAGATGTTTTGGAAGGAGAAGTAGATGTTGAAAAAAGATATCAAGGAAATTCTAGTAAATAAAGAAGAAGTCGAAGCTAAAACAAAAGAACTAGGGAAAAAGATAAATGAGGATTACCTTGGGAAGACGCCTCTAGTTGTAGGTGTGCTAAAAGGGGCAGTGCCGTTTATGGCTGACTTGGTCCGAGCCATTGACACACAATTAGAAATGGATTTCATGGATGTTTCTAGTTATGGGGAAGCGCTGGTTTCTTCAGGAGAAGTTAAAATAATCAAAGACTTAGACACCAATGTTGCAGGCAGAGATGTTTTGCTTGTTGAAGATATTGTTGATAGCGGTCAGACATTGAAGTATTTGGTAGAGTTGTTTAAATATCGTCAGGCAAATTCAGTGAAAATTGTGACTTTGTTAGATAAACCGGAAGGCAGAGTAGTAGATATTGAGCCGGATTATAGCGGATTTAAGATACCTAATGAATTTGTTGTCGGTTGCGGATTAGACTACAAAGAGAATTATCGCCACTTGCCTTTCGTAGGGGTGTTAAAACCTGAAATATACGAGGCATAATGCTAACGATTTTTCGAATTTGTGTTAAAATAAATAGAGTGATGAGTGAAAAATTAGAGGGAGGCTCTATATGAATCAGAAAAAGGGTGGCAGACCAAAAGGTTCGCTGTATTACATAATACTTTTGCTAGCAGTCGGATTGCTAGTCATGTGGTTCTTTAATGATGATAAAAATACAGGAACAGAAATCCCTTATTCCGTATTTAGCGAAAAACTGCAAGACGGAAAAATCAAAGAAATGGATATCAAACCTGGAAATGGTGCTTACATCATCAACGGCGTGTACACTGAGAAACAAAAAGTCGAAGATCAGGGAATGAGAATTCTCGGCGAAACAAATTTAGAAACGGATCGTTTTACGACAACCGTTCTATCAAACGATACATCGATCTCAGATGTCACTAAAATTGCCAAAGAGAACGGAACACAAGTAAAAATTCATGAACAAAGCAATAACGGGATGTTGTTGACTTTTCTTATGAGTGTTGTACCTTTGCTTTTCTTGGTCTTTATGGTCTATATGATGTTAGGACAGGGACAGCAAGGCGGCGGCGGTGGCCGGGGTGTGATGAACTTCGGCAAATCAAAAGCGAAAGAGGCTGACAAAAAAGCAGCCAAAGTCCGCTTTTCAGATGTGGCCGGTGCTGAAGAAGAAAAACAAGAATTAGTCGAAGTTGTGGAATTCTTAAAAGATCCGCGACGTTTCGTAGAGCTTGGTGCTCGGATACCGGCAGGTGTTCTCTTGGAAGGACCTCCGGGGACTGGTAAAACGTTACTTGCAAAAGCAGTCGCAGGAGAAGCTGGCGTTCCGTTTTATTCGATTTCAGGTTCTGAATTCGTGGAAATGTTCGTCGGTGTGGGAGCCAGCCGTGTACGTGACCTGTTTGAAAATGCTAAAAAGAATGCACCGTCAATCATCTTTATCGATGAAATCGATGCAGTCGGCCGTCAACGTGGCGCCGGTATGGGTGGCGGACATGATGAACGAGAACAAACATTGAACCAGTTGCTAGTTGAGATGGATGGCTTTAGCGGCAATGAAGGTATTATTGTTATTGCGGCTACTAACCGTTCAGATGTGTTAGACCCGGCATTACTTAGACCTGGGCGTTTCGACCGCCAAATTTTAGTTGGCCGGCCGGATGTGCGTGGACGGGAAGCAATACTTAAAGTTCATGCGAAAAACAAACCTCTGGCAGCCGACGTAGATTTGAAAGTTGTTGCCCAACAGACACCAGGGTTTTCAGGCGCTGACTTGGAAAACGTCTTGAATGAGGCGGCTTTGGTGGCAGCTAGACGAAACAAGAAAAAAATTGACGCCTCAGATGTAGATGAAGCACAAGACCGTGTTATTGCTGGACCGGCTAAGAAAGACCGTGTTATCAGCAAGAAAGAACGGGACTTGGTGGCTTATCATGAGGCTGGACATACGATTGTTGGTTTAGTCTTGAGTGATGCCAGAACTGTCCATAAGGTAACAATCGTACCTCGTGGACGTGCCGGCGGTTATATGATCGCCTTGCCGAAAGAAGACCGCTTCTTGATGACCAAAGAAGAAATGTTTGAACAAATCGTTGGTCTGCTTGGCGGACGTACAGCTGAAGAAGTATTCTTCGGTGTGAAATCCACTGGGGCAAGTAACGATTTTGAACAAGCAACAGGTTTGGCACGTAGTATGGTGACAGAGTACGGGATGAGCGATCGTCTTGGAACCGTTCAGTATGAAGGGAATCATCAAGTATTTATCGGACGTGATTATGGTCAGACAAAAGCTTATTCTGAACAAATCGCCTTTGAGATTGATGAAGAGGTTCGTGATATTCTAAATCGTGCCCATAGAAAAGCACGAGAGATTATCGAAGAACATCGAGATAAGCACGAATTAATCGCCAACATGCTTTTAGAATATGAAACATTGGATGCCCGTCAAATCAAATCTTTATTTGAAACAGGTGAAATGCCTTCAAATGGAGAGGGAGAATTTCCAAGTGAAAAAGCTAGCTCCTTTGAGGAAGCTAAAAAGGCGTTAGAAAAGAAAGAAGCTCAAAAACAAGCTGAATATGTAGAGCATCATCCAGAGAATGAGCAAAACAGTACGGAAAATGATAACGAATAAGTTATGATAGGAAGTGGGTTGCGATATGCGACCCACTTTTGTTGTTAAAGAAGAAAAAGAGGGTGACGAAGAAATGAAGGATTATTTAGTCAAAGCTTTGGCTTTTAATGGAGAAATTAGAGCTTACGCAGTGGCGGCAACGGAGACGATAGCTGAGGCACAACGCCGTCATAATTCTGCCAACAGTTCAACGGCGGCTTTGGGTCGGACAATGGTCGGCAGCTTATTGCTTGGCGCCATGCTGAAAGGCGATGACCGGTTAACCGTAAAAATCAAAGGGGATGGTCCTGGCGGTACGATCATGGTAGATAGTAACGGTCAGGGCGAGGTAAAAGGATATATTGACAATCCAAATCTTAGTCTTCCTCAAAATGAACAAGGAAAAATAGATGTTCGCGGAGTTGTAGGGACAGAGGGGAGTCTTTCTGTCATTAAAGACTTGGGGATGAAAGAACCTTTTATCGGACAGGTTCCTCTAGTTTCTGGAGAAATTGCAGAAGACTTTACCTATTATTTGGCTAACTCTGAACAAGTACCATCAGCAGTAGGGCTGAGTGTTTTAGTTAACCGAGATCATTCTGTTAAAGCAGCCGGCGGATTTATGATTCAGGTAATGCCCGGTGCTGAGGAAGAGACTATTGAAGAAATAGAAAAACGCTTGGCGAAAATGACGGCAATCTCAACGTTGATTGAGCAAGGAGAAACATCTGAGGAAATTTTAGAACGTTTGTTAGGAAAAGAAAACTTGCAGATTTTGGACGAATTACCCGTTCAATTTAAGTGTGATTGTTCCAAGGAACGTTTTTCAGCAGGATTGCTTGCATTAGGGAAAGCAGAATTGACGGCAATGATTGAAGAAGATCACGGTGCTGAAACGTCTTGCCATTTTTGCGGCAATAAATATTACTTTAATGAAGAAGACTTGCAAAAGCTAATTCAAGAAATAGAAAACACTAAATAAAGGGGGCGTCAGCCTTGTGGAACATAGGGAATGTGGAAATTTCTAACCGCGTTGTGGTGGCGCCGATGGCTGGCATCAGTAACAGCGCCTTTCGCTTGACGGTAAAAGAATTCGGTGCCGGTTTAGTCGTATGTGAGATGATCAGTGATAAAGGTATCCACTTTAAAAACAAAAAAACGTTGGAGATGCTGCATATTGAAGAAGGAGAGCATCCTATAAGCATCCAGGTGTTTGGTGGCCAAAAGGAGACGCTGGTTGAAGCAGCACAATTTGTTGAAGCTAACACGTCAGCAGATATCATTGATATCAATATGGGCTGTCCAGTCAATAAAGTCATCAAAGCTGAGGCTGGGGCAAGATGGCTCCTTGATCCAGATAAAGTGTACGAGATGGTAGCTGCTGTTTCTTCGGCAGTAAAACTCCCAGTGACCGTTAAAATGCGAATCGGCTGGGATGAAGAACACCTCTTTGCAGTAGAAAATGCACTGGCGGCAGAAAAAGCCGGTGCCAGTGCCATCGCCATGCATGGAAGGACTCGAGTGCAGATGTACGAAGGTAAGGCAAACTGGGATATTTTACGTCAGGTAAATGATGCTTTAACGATTCCATTGATGGGAAATGGTGATGTTCGCACACCGGAAGATGCCAAAAGGATGTTGGAAGAAGTAGGATGTGAGGGCGTCATGATTGGTCGGGCAGCATTAGGAAATCCTTGGATGATTTATCGAACGGAACATTACTTACGCACAGGGGAACTTTTGCCTGAGCCGGGACCAAGAGAAAAAATCACTACTGCTAAAGTTCATTTTGAAAGATTAGTTCAATTAAAAGGCGCTGAATTGGCAACAAGAGAGTTTCGTCAGCATGCAGCCTACTACCTTAAAGGGATTCCCCGCTCGGCAAAAGCTAAGGTGGCAGTCAACCAGACCACAGATCCAAAGAAGATGGTCGAGATATTAGAGGACTTTGCCGAACAGGCAGAAGCGATCGCATTGAGACGAATCTGAGGAAAATCAAAAAAGGCCTTGCCTTTTTTTGATTTGGTGTGTCATTATAGAGTATGAATAAATGAGATGGAGGAGAAAAGAGTTGGCAGAGCAACAGGAAATGAATGATCAGCTGCTTGTGAGAAGAGACAAGTTGAAAAAGTTGACAGAATCTGGATTGGATCCATTTGGCGGACGCTTTGAACGCACCCACAATTCAAAAGAACTTCACGACGCATACGGAGATTTGACGAAGGAAGAAATCGCCGATAAAAATGTGGTAGCTACGATCGCTGGAAGAATGATGACCAAGCGAGGAAAAGGTAAAGTAGGGTTTGCCCATTTACAGGATCGGGAAGGTCAAATTCAAATTTACGTGAGAAAAGATGCCTTATCTGAGGAAGAATACGAGCTATTCAAACAGGCAGACTTGGGTGATTTCTTAGGTGTGACTGGTGAAGTAATGAAAACCAACATGGGTGAATTGACAGTTAAACCAGCATCACTGACGTTTCTGACGAAGGCATTGCGTCCTTTGCCGGATAAATATCACGGTTTGACAAATATCGAACAACGTTATCGTCAGAGATATCTTGATTTGATTAGCAATCGCGACAGCTTTGATAACTTCGTGACTCGAAGCAAAATTGTTTCAGAAATTCGTAATTATTTAAATCAACAGGGCTATTTAGAGGTAGAGACTCCGACGCTTCATAATCTGGCAGGCGGAGCTGCGGCTCGGCCGTTTACTACCCACCACAATGCCTTAGACATCGAATTGTATTTGCGTATTGCCTTGGAGCTTCATTTGAAACGTTTGATCGTTGGAGGAATGGAG
Organism: Vagococcus elongatus; assembly: GCF_003987645.1. Lineage (GTDB taxonomy): Bacteria > Bacillota > Bacilli > Lactobacillales > Vagococcaceae > Vagococcus_A > Vagococcus_A elongatus. Next base: position 1,094 of record NZ_NGKA01000039.1, on the reverse strand, counting down.
AAAGTTTATGAAATCGGGCGTGTTTTCCGAAACGAGGGAATCGACACAACCCATAACCCGGAATTTACAATGCTCGAAGTCTATACAGCCTATGCTGATTTTAAAGATGTTATGGATTTGACGGAAGGTATTGTGACCCACGTGGCTCAAAGTGTATTAGGTACTTTGGAAGTGACTTATGGTGAACACACTATCGACTTAACGGGACCATGGAAAAGAATTCATATGGTAGATGCTGTTAAAGAGGTGACGGGAGTAGACTTTTGGCAGCAGATGACAGATGAAGAAGCACGTCAACTTGCTAAAGAACATCACGTGCAAGTGGAAGAACATATGGACTTTGGACATATCGTCAGTGAGTTTTTTGAAGAATTTGTAGAAGACCGTTTGATCCAACCTACATTTGTCTACGGACATCCTGTGTCTATTTCTCCGTTAGCGAAAAAGAATGCAGAAGATGATCGTTTTACTGATAGATTTGAATTTTTCATTGCAGGACATGAGTATGGAAATGCCTTTACTGAATTGAATGATCCAATCGATCAGCGAGAACGATTCGAAGCTCAAGTAAAAGAAAAAGAACTAGGAAACGATGAAGCCAATGATATTGACGAGGACTTTATCGAAGCTTTAGAGTATGGAATGCCTCCAACTGGCGGTTTAGGGATAGGTATTGACAGACTAGTCATGCTATTGACAGATTCCCACTCTATCCGAGATGTTTTACTGTTTCCAACGATGAGATAAACTGAATAAAATAGTTGCTTTTTGACACAAGACTTGATATAGTATTAAGAGTCCTTAGGATGATTTTGTCTTGTGTTGAAAAGCTTTTTTTTATGTAGAAAAATTGTTTGACAAACAAATGAGGCCATGATAGACTAATAAAGTTGTCTCGTAAAAAAGCGTACGAAAAAAACTTTTAAAAAAGTTAGAAAAACTAGTTGACATACTCAACTAATAATGCTAATATTTAGAAGTTGTCGCAAAAAGACAACAGACAGCCTGTCAGGTTGTCACGTAGACCTTTGAAAACTGAACAATGAATAAGACGAACCAAATGTGTAGGGGGTTTTACTTCTAGTAAAACCAAA
>NZ_NGKA01000038.1 GCF_003987645.1 Vagococcus elongatus | reverse complement strand
TATCGCATTCTTGTCAGTTTTAAACTGATAGACCAAAAAGACAACCCCGCTTGTCTAAGCAAAGTTGTCTAGTTTGTTATTTAAAGTCAACTAAATTCTAGCTATCCACATCATTTGACGAAGAACCATTAAATTTAGAATTTTCATTTATCAAATTAATCTAGACAAATCGTCTTTATCTACATAGCTAATAAATACCTCCGATGGTATTTGATAATTTAATGATTAGCTTGTGATATGACTCCTTTATAAATCAACAGATTGAATAAACGATTCTGCTATCCCATTAAAAATCATGACTTTAAACAAACTATTTTTCGTAATAGTCCGATAGAAATTTCATTTAATCCACGCTGTGAAAGTGTGCCACAATCGCAAGTAGATATCAATATCATTGATGTTACTGAGTGTTTTCCAAATAGAAAATTCTTGCCACAATCAAAAGCAATTGATTTAAACAAGTGTCTGGAAACAGATTCGAACCATTGATTCAATCTGTTTTCGATAGCTATGGCTTGTCTCCCCCTGTGGTTTCAGGGTAATAACCACTTTAAATAAGCGTTCAATGCGTGTGATAACGGCGCTTTTGTGTTTGACACCCACGATTGTAACTCCTTCAAGGTGACCAAATTCTTTTGAATAGTCGGTATGTTTGAGTTTTGGTTGATGAATCGACCGACGAAAGGATTGTTTCCCGCGTTTTTTTGATGCTATTGGACTTATGCTTACCTTTCAGTGACAAATCAACGACATTGAATATGCCTTTTTTAGACATACGATAAAGTGTGCACATAGAACAATCAGTTGCACATTCTGTACGACCAACAATCACATCAGGTGGTCAGGCTTGAGCAGCCATTTTTTGAACAAAGTTTGTTTATTCTCTAGGCAAGACAAGCAATAGTCTCCCGTAGCATGATTTGTTTTGTTTGTACTGTTGATGATATTCTAGTGCTGTTTTTCCTTGCTTGAAGTATTGATGGACTTTATTGGTTTGTCTTGAACGATTTAATTGACGTGCGACGTTAGTAAAGGTTTTGCTTAATTTGAAATAAGATTCTATCATTACAAGTTCATCTTGTGTAAGATGAGTGTAGCACAAATGACTTTTTTAGTTGTCTAGCTTAATTTTAAAATTGGCGTAATTAATCTTTATTTTAAAGCTATTTCGATAACTGTTATCATTTTCAAAATTAAGGGCTCTTAGTGAAAAATTTCTCCTTCGTATAGTTTGATGGCTAATTGAACATTTAATAAATCATTGCTAGATTTTAACTTTACATTCAATAATGATTCAATTTTACTTAATCTGGATCGGAGAGTATTTACATGAATATAGAGCAATTCACTCGTTTTACTTTGTGAAAAATTATTATTCAAATACATTCTCAATGTAGTCATCAGATAAGTATCATTTTGCTTATCGTAATCAATCAGCGGTTGTATAAACTGAGCAATAATATTATCAGTAAAATACCGGTTTGTCTTCCCCTTATCATCAGTGAATAAACTTAAAATACCTAATTCATCATATCTTTGGATTTGAAGGGTCGATGAATTATGATTAAGGTAGCCAACTGCCAGAATACTTTCTTTGTAAGCCTTGTTCAAATCTTCAATAAAATGCAAGCTACTTATACCAATAAGAAAACAACTTTGTTTATAAAATTCTTTAAGAAGTTGAATTATTTTGTCCAATGTCTCATTAAAATCATCAATTCCTTCACCAATTAAAAAAACGATTCTGCATTGATGTGAAAAAAACATCATGTTCTGAGCGAATGGAAAGTTTTCATTTATGAATTTTCTCAATTCAATAACCCGACTTTTCTCATAAAATTTTAAAATATCATTTCCAAATATTTTACTGTATATTACTATAACATGATATTTTTTTTCCAAGTTAGCCCCCAATGTTAAATTATATTGTTCTATATTTTTGGAGGTAATTTTGGATGACAAAAGTTCCTCAAAAACTAAATTATGATAATGTAAATTCGTTTCTAAGTATAATTGATTTAATGATTTTCTCATTGAACAAATACGTATGATGCTTTTTATTTCCCCGATAGTCCGCTCATCTAACATATTTACATTTACATTTTTTTTAATAACACGTAACCAATTGATTTCCCTTGAAAATAAACTGGAAATAAAAGGATTTCTTCATGTGTTTTTTTTAGATAGGGATTGAGATATTTAATCCCCATAAACGGCTGACCATTAAAATCATAACCGATAATTTCTTGTTGAACTAAATAATTGGAGCGGAAATCTTTCAAATATCTAATCCAATCAAAATCGTTTGTTGCATCAATCAACGTAGAATTTTGATCTATCATCGCTAGTGAAAGTCCCGAAATGTTGAATATTTCATTACAGAGAGTAGACAAAGAACCCTTCTTAGTAATAGATTCAATGAGTTTGTTATAGAATGTAACATTGTCCTCTAAAATTATGTTTTGATGTTGGTATATCCTTTGCTGAATTGGGGTCATAATCTGGCTCCAACTATACTTGTCATTGCAAATAATAAAAGGTATTTTATATTCAGTGCAAAGATTTGCTACCTCTTTAGATATCCCTTCTTCAAATTTATTCTTTGTAATAATTCCAGAGATATTACACTGACGTAATTTTTCAATTAGTTGTATATTCAAGTAATGTTTCAGAGATTGCCCGATGATTAGTAAGTCATTTGCTGTTAACCAGTTTGTGATGTCTGGAATATCCATAATAGTGATATTATCTACTTTATTGTTTAAGCCTATCCTTGGTGATAGTAGATACGCATCTTTAAATACTTCTAAATCCAAAATTTCTTTTATACTCACAAAACGATTCAACTATTCTCTACCTCCTAAACTTACAAAAATTCAAATCACTTGCTCGATAGGTACGGTCAATCATAACTTCAAAGTTTCTGTTATATAAATAATTACAACACTCATGCAATGCCAATAAAAATACTAATTCATCTCAAAATTCGAAAAAGATATATGCTTTTAAAAAATGTAATCATCTCGTATAAAATCTATAATATAAATCTTGCTAAAACTCGGAATATTTAACTAAATAGAAAGGTAACGAGTGAAAATATACATCTGACAGCACTAAAGTTTGTAGGAAACCACAATTGATAATGACAGCGTTTTCATTTAAGGTTTAAGTGTAGGAAGTAACAGTAGGAAGACATTCTCAAAACAGAAAATATGCGGTAATTAGTCACTTCAGAATAGTGACACAAAGCCCCAATGAAATGACAGACAGATGGACAACAACAGTGAGAATTGTTTGGAGTAGCTTCGTATATGATGAGACATGAGCCTATAACACTGTTCAACCAACAGTAACTTCATTTGCTTAGAATATAGCCATTATACCCTGACATCTTAATTTCTATTTGTTTCTATAATATCCGATTGACAGTATGAAATTTTGAGACTCATTAAAAAATATTCAATTTGAAAAAGACTTTCACTGCTAATAATATTCAATTCAAGATAAAAATCTTTAAGAACGTCATATTTTTTCACAAAAAGTTAAATGTTGTATGTATGTTTGAAGGAACTATTAGCCTGTCAGCTAAATTTCCGTACTTAATATGGAGGATAAATGAACCAAACCCCTTCCGAAGAATTAAGTTATGCTTCCTTTTTGTATGGAGACATCACATATTATTTTTCTCAAAATTTCACCAGAGAATTTATTTCTCTTTTAATCAGAAGTTTTCAAGATTCTTTGTCCCTCTCATAGACTTATTAAAATCTTCAAAGGCGACTTGAGTACATGCTTAATTGCTACAACTAGCATTTATCAAATAACGAGAAAAATTTTCTCTGAAAATCTACCCTCAGTCTAACACACAATATAAATTATGGATATAAATATGGTGATTTCCAATGCTTAGTTTTTCAGTAGACACCAGGCAAATAGAAGGAGGAACAACAATGCGTATAAATTTTGAAGGAAAAGATTTTTTAGCATTCAAAGATTTAGATCGTGAAGAAATCGAATTTTTAACAGATTTAAGTTTGGATTTCAAAAAAAAATGGGTGACGAGAGAACCTCATGAATATTTCAAGGGGCAGGTATGGGCTGGGCTATTTGAAAAAAATAGTACAAGAACAAGAAATGCATTAGAGCGTGCTGCTGCAGATTTAGGGATTAAATTAGTTTATCTTAGACCGGATGAAATGCAAATGAGTCGTGGGGAACCACTGAAAGATACTGCTCGTATTTTGGATCGCTATTTTGACGGTTTATTTATTCGAACTTTTGGGCACGAAATTGTCGAAGAATGTTCTCATTGGATGTCCAACCCCGTAGTAAATGGATTAACCGCACTTGAACATCCAACACAAGGTATCGCAGATTTAATGACTATCAAAGAGAAAAAGGGAACACTGTCTAATTTAAAAATTTGTTATGTTGGAAACCTTTATAATGTCTGCTATACGACAATGATTTTTGCAGCGACATTTGGAATGGACCTAAGTATTGTAGCACCTAAAGAATTGGAACCAGATAAAGAAATTTTAAAAGAAACCATGAATCGGTCAGAACAAACAGGTGCTAAAATCATTTTCACTCAAGACTTTGATGAAGCTCTGAAGGATTCTGATATTGTGTATGGTATGTCTCAATACAGCATGGGGCAATCTGAAGAAGAAATAGAAAATTTAAAAAGAGCGTTCAAGCCATACCTAATAACAAGTGAAGCAATGAGTAAAGCTAAGCCAGACGCTATATTCATGCACTGTTTACCAGCGTATCGTGGACTTGAAGTAACTGACGAAGTCATGGAATCGGAGCAATCAGTTATCTTTGATCAAGGAGAAAACAGAATGCATTCCATCAAGGCCATTCTAGCAGCCGTAGCAAAATAAAAGGGAATATGCTGAATTCCCTGTAGTTAGCAAAACTATATATTCAGACTCACTGTGTTTGTCATAAACTAAAGCCTAAATAACTCAGGGGCTCAGTTCCTAATAAGATTATTCTTTCTCAAGTAATTAGAGATTAGCAGGGTAATAAAAAATAATATAATTATGAATAAGACAGCGAGAGCAGTAATATTCACTGAATTATTAAACTATCATCGTATCAAATATTGAAAACCAGTGGGGCAGGTTGCATGATACATCTTAAAACATTCAACGGAAAATAGAATTAAGGGAGTTAAAAATGGACAAAGACGTTATTGTTATTGCTTTGGGAGGGAATGCTATTTTAACGGAAGACCCTTCAGCGCAGGGACAACAAAAAACACTAGCAAAAAGTGTTAAATATTTGGTTGATTTAATTCAGCAAGGATATCGACTGGTGATTACTCATGGAAATGGTCCTCAGATTGGTAATCTACTGTTGCAACACATTGCAAGTGATTCAAAAACGAATCCTGCTTTCCCTTTAGATAGTTTAGTTGCCATGACAGAGGGGTGTATCGGTTATTGGATACAGAATCTTCTACAAAATGAAATACATCAACATAATTTGAATACCAACGTTGTGTCACTAATTACACAAGTGGTTGTAGATGAAAAGGATTCTGCCTTTAAAAATCCTACAAAGCCAATTGGACCTTTTATAATGGAAAAGCAAGCTAAAGAAAAAATGAAAAACAGCACAGACATTTACAAGGAAGATGCAGGTCGTGGATGGCGAAAAGTTGTTTCGTCACCAAAAGCAATTCGTATAAAAGAAATATATTCAATCAAAGCATTGTTGAACCAGGACCAAGTTGTGATTGCTGTTGGTGGCGGAGGGATTCCGGTAGTTGAAGATAAACAATCTAACTTTTATGGTGTTGAAGCGGTGATTGATAAAGATCAGGCTTCTGAAAAATTGGCTGAACAGTTAAAGGCGAAGAAGTTTATTATTCTTACAGAAGTCGATTATGTTTATCTCAACTTTAATCAGCCAAATCAAAGGAAATTAGAACAAATCACCACCGAGCAGGCGAAACAATTTATTGATGAAGGACAGTTTGCCGCCGGAAGTATGTTGCCAAAAATAGAAGCAGCTATTGAATTCGTTGAAAATAATCCCGAAGGAGAGGCGGCAATCACTTCGTTAGAGAACTTAGGTAAATTACTAAATAAACAAGCGGGCACAATCATTAAAAAAAATAAGAATTTTATATCATAATTACTAAAAATCATATCATTATAAAAAGAAAGAAGGAATCTATCATGTCAGAAAAAAAATTTACAAAAGCTATTGTTCGTTTGCCTGGCCATTCAATTTCTGAAGGTCTGTTAAGTGACATTTATTTGGAGGGACGTCCAAATTATGCAAAAGCTATTGTTCAACATGAAGAATATGTAGTAGCTTTAGCAAAGGCTGGATTGGATGTAACTGTTCTCCCTGCTTGTGAAGATTTTCCTAGTTCAGTTTTTATTGAAGACAACGCCCTTTTAACTGACAAAGTCGCCATTATAAGTAATCCCGGTGCGCTTACACGTAATGGAGAAATTCGTATTCCAAATTTCCGCCCTGCTTTGAAACAATTTTATGACAATATTGAACAAATCACAGCGGGCACTGTCGAACCCGGAGATATTATGATGGTCGGTAATGATTTTTATATAGGAATCTCTAAGAGAACAAACAGAGCAGGCGCTGAGCAAATGGCAAGCATTCTGAAAAGATATGGGCACAACCCAATTATCGTAGAACTAAAGGAAATGTTCCATTTAAAATCAGGTGTGAATTATCTAGAAAACAACAACTTACTTGTTGCAGGGGAATTTATAAATAATCCACTCTTCAAAGACTTTAATACTGTAGAGATTCCAGAGGATGAAATGTATGCTGCAAATTGTGTATGGATTAACGATTATGTCCTTGTTCCAGAAGGTTATCCAAAAGTAAAGAAAATCGTAGAAGACATGGGATATGAGTCAATTGTCTTAGGCGTTTCCGAGTTGCGTAAGACGAATGGTGGTTTAAGCTGTATTTCTCTGCGCTTCTAAGATAGTCGCAATGAGTAATGTTATTGTGGCTATGGAGCTCAATAACACTATTTCTACTAAAAGCGAGGAGGAAAAAAATGGAAACCCAAAAGGAGAAAAAAACATTTAAAACACCCAATGTCTATGTCATTTTATTTTTTGTTCTTGTTTTTACCGCCATATTAACTTGGATTATTCCTGGCGGTCAATATAAATTGAATGATGCTGGACAAGCAATAGGGGGAACTTATTCAAAGATACAATCGAATCCTCAAGGTATCTGGGAAATTATAATGGCTCCAATCATAGGAATGGTCGGAGATGATGCATTTACTGGAGCGATTTCGATTTCTCTAGATGTAATGGTATTTGGAAGTTTTTTGGAAATGGTAAACCGGACAGGTGCTTTAGATATTGGTCTAAAAAATATTGCAAAAAAATATGAAAATAACTACAAAATCCTTATTACAATTTTAGTTTTCGCAATGATGTCACTGGGTACTATTTATGGAGCTTACGAAGAAGGTTTTGTTTATTTGATGATGTTTCTATCCGTTATTTTAAGTTTAGGACTTGATACAATCGTTGTCTTAATGATAGTTATTTTCGGAACTGCAGCAGGGTGTGGTGCCTCAATCATTAATCCTTTTTCAACTGGTATTGCGGCCGGGATAGCTGGAATTACACCTGGTGAAGGAATAGGTCAAAGAATAGTTGCTTTTGTTGTACTTGGTTTAGTTATTTCCTATTTGATTTCGTCTTATGCAGGTAAAATTTTGAAAAATCCAGAGAAGTCTACTCAGTTTCATCGTCGAGAACTTGACTTGGAAGAATTCTCCTCACAAGAGAGTATTGAGAAGCTTAATCCCATGCAAAAAAAAGTATTTGCTGTTTTCATTCTCACATTTTCTCTTTTAATTATTGGTTTGATTCCATGGACTACGCTCAGTGAAAACTTCACTTTTTTTGAAGACTCTGTGACTTGGATTACAAGTATACCAATATTAGGCACAATACTAGGAAAAACGTTCGTACCATTTGGTCAATGGTACTTCAACGAAATGACCGCTCTAATGATCATCATGACCTTTGTCGTTGGATTTATTGCTAAATATGATATTGATAAATCTATTAATATTTTTATCAAAGGAGCTTCTGACCTCGTTTCAACTGCGTTGATTGTACCAATGGCTAGAGGTATTCAAGTGTTAATGACCAATGGAAATATCACTTCTACAATCCTAAATTTTGGAGAAAAAACCTTGGCAAATTTACCTCCTATCCCATTTGTTCTGATTTGTTTGGTATTCTATTTTGCATTAGCTTCTCTAATGCCCAGTTCCAGTGGCCTAGCTGCTGCTACTATGTCGATTATGGCACCATTGGCGGTATTTGCTGGGTTGCATGAAACAGATATGATTATGATTTACAACTTTGCTTTAGGAATCGTAAAAATGCTTATGCCAACATCAATTATCGTTATGACATGTACTCAAGTAGTACATGTTGATTACATGGATTGGATAAAATCAACATGGAAAATGTGGATTGTTGTAATCTTAACTTGCTGTATTCTATTAGTTGCCAATGTATTAATTTTTTCTTAAACCAAAAGGAGATATGAAATGAAAATAGTAATTGCAGATACTCCAGAAACTCAGGTACAAGATCATAGGCAAGAAATTGACATTTTAAAAAAAGGTCTTAAAGATTGTGAAATAATTATTCATGATTATGACGAGAAACGAAGAGAAGATTTCCTAAAAGAAATTGAAGATGCTGATGCACTTCTGACAGCTTATATTGAGATAGACAAAGAAGCTATAGAGCGTGCCAAAAAACTGAAAATCATATCTATCAGCGCAACTGGTTATAATAATGTCGATTTGGCAGCCGCAAGTTCAAAAGGAATCGGTGTTTCACCAATTGGAGAATATTGTACGGAAGACGTAGCTGAATTTACAATTTGTGTGCTCTATGCCCTGACTAAAAATCTTAAAAAGCACATCCATAATATTGAGAGAGACGGGAAATGGGAATATGATTGTGCTGTTCCCAATGAACGCGTTGAAAATATGACATTAGGTATCGTTGGTCTTGGAAGAATTGGAAGAAACGTGGCAAAAAAAGCCAGTGCTCTTGGAATGGAAGTATTGGCAACTGAAATAGCAATCAATGAAGAGGCAATTAAAGGGTTGGATGTGGAACTGTGCAGCCTAGAAAAACTGTTGCAGGAATGTGATATTATCGCAAATCTTGCAAATCTAAATGAGACAAATTATAATTATTTTAACTATGATTTATTTGCTAACGCAAAAAAAAGACCCTATTTTATTAACATGGGCAGAGCTAGTAGTGTAGTTGAATCAGATTTAATTAGAGCATTGGATGAAGGCCTTATAAAAGGGGCCGCGCTAGATGTCATTGCTAATGAAACTGAATATTTGGACTTAATCAATCATCCGCTTACAAATAGGGAAAATGTGATTATTACACCTCATGTGGCTTTTTATACCACGACTGCGATTAATGCCATTATTCGCTTCTCCTGTGAGAATATCATTCACTTTTTAAACCATGAATGGGACAAAGTTTTTAGACTGGTAAATCTAGATGAAATGAAGTAAGTGACCCTTTGTAAAAGGAGGTACATCAACATGAGTGGTCAAGCCTATGTAAAAAACGCTACAAATATTTTGAAAAAAGTTATCGTCTGTTCACCAAAATATTATGTATTTAACGCTATTAATGAAATTACGAAATCCTGGATGGAAAAAGGTGAAACAGAACAAAATGAACAAATGATAAAAGAATGGCAAACATTAGTAAATGCTTATAAAGACAACGGTGTTGAAGTTGTTGAAGTCAAAGCACATAAAGAAATGGAAGTCCAGACATTCGCTCGTGATTTTGGTGCTATGGTTAGAGAAGGTGCCATTATTGGGAAATATCGCCATCCAGTCCGCCAAATTGAAACAGAAATATATGAAGCTAAATTAAAAGAACTTGGGGTGCCAATAGTTGCGCGCGTCAATGCTGGATGTTTTGAGGGGGGCGATTTCTGGATGCTAGATGAGCACACACTAGCTTTTGGTTTAGTAGATCGTACAGATCTAGCCGGTGTTGACAATTTACGGGAACAACTGGAAAAATTTGGTTACACTGTCGTTGGTGTTCCTGCCGCTCCATCTAACTTGCATTTAGACATGATTTTCAATATAGTTGCGGAGAAAGTTTGCATTGCAGCGGTTGATGAACTGCCTTATAATTTTTTGCAAATGCTAAAACGGCGCAAGTATACTATTATTCCAGTATCTAGCGAATTAGTTTTCAAACATGGGTGTAATGTTCAGGCATTAGGCAATGGCAAAGTGCTAGGTATTGAGAGCAACACAATAATTAACAAGGCAATGGAAGCTGAAGGATTAGAAGTCATCAAACTCCCATTAAAACAAATTCTGAAGGCCGGTGGAGGACCGCATTGTATGACTTATCCTGTCGAGCGAGTTTAAAGGGATGTTTTTGTGAATTTCCTCCGTCAAATAGTATCAGTGAAAACTAAATTGACTAGTGAAGTCAGATGTACCTGAACAGCTTGCATGGATAGATTCTTTTAAGTTGCTTAAAAAATAGCGTTGATGTCACTAAAAACTGAATAAAAATCGACTCGCCTGTGGAAAAACTTTCGACTCTTCGTCAAGTTGGACTGATGAAGATTAAATGGCTCTTCGTCAAATGATATGGATGGCTAGAATTTAGTTGACTTTAATTAACAAACTAGACAACTTTGCTTAGACAAGCGGGGTTGTCTTTTTGGTCTATCAGTTTAAAACTGACAAGAATGCGATG
>NZ_NGKA01000037.1 GCF_003987645.1 Vagococcus elongatus | reverse complement strand
TTCATTTTAAGATGGTGATTTCTTACTGGTAAAAGACCACTATCGATGTAGTTATATAGAGTTTTAGTCGATACAATAGGCTTTTCCCAAGTCCCCAAGGACTTGATGAAACCAACAATGGCATCTGACGACCAACAAAGTCAATGATTTGTTTGCAAGCAAAATTGATAAAATCAGAGGCACTTACTAACTTAGATAGACAACCGCAACGTTTTCTACTTTTCCTACAGTTCGGTTGTCCTGTGTCAGCAAAAAAAGTTGCTTAACTTTTTTATTTTTTTTAATCTGAGTGGTCGTTCCGCGTTTCAACTCGTTATCGATAGTTTGATGATGTCGTCTTAACCGTCTACCAATTTCTCTATTAGAGACACCTTTAGTGTGCCAATATTCAATTAGTTGTCTTTCCTCAAAGGAAAGATGTTTATAGCTTGATGTTTGTATGTTATTCTTAGTTTGCACCATGATAAAAATTTCTTTCATTGTTGGGTGGATACTTCAATGATATATGAAATTTTTACCATGGTGTTTTTTATTTATTTTAGGGTGGCTAACTTGATTCTACAATTAGCCTACTGAAAAATACACAAAGCTTGTTTAAAGTATTTTGCGAAAAATTAGAAAACAATGAAAATTACGTTTACATAGTTAGGTTAAAATGATAGAATGATTAGAATGATTGGAATAGTTAAAATGATTGTTTTTAGTAATAATAAAAGTAAGAAGCCATAGTAATTCTAAAAAATGTTAAGAAAAAGGGAACATGGTTTCACTTTCAGTTCATCGGATATTATAAAATTGCTAAGAGATGAGTCTGTTATTTCGAGACTTAGATCAACAAATATTTATTTTTTCGATAGTTGTTCTACCAAAAAATCAGATAGTAAAGGATGGAAACATATGTTAGAAGTGTTATAGACGAATATCAACGGAGTTGTTCAACTAATGGTGGAACTTGAATTGTTAAAGGTATCATCAAGGGGGATTGACGATTTGTAAATGGAACTGTTTTTTTAGAGTTACAATGAGCAGGAATTCTAGAAATTTTCATGAATTGAACTTAAATCTTATGGGAGGAAGAACATGAAAAAAATAATTAAGTTGATGCTTGTTTGTGTCAGTACAAGTTTGTTATTGGTAGGTTGTGGGGGTGAGGACAAAAATTCAGATAAGGGAAGTTCAACCCCTGGATTAAATCGACCATTTGTCTATGTAGCACAACAGGTCGTTGGCTCTATTGATCCAGCGAAAGTTATTGATGAAACTGAGATAATCGCAGCAGTGAATTTATATGATCCTCTTTTTTATCCTGATGTAGAAAACGAAAAAATGGATCCTGTCGAACATTTGGCTAAATCATATGAAGTTTCTGAGGATGGACTTGTTTATACAATAAATCTTCGAGATGATGTAAAGTTCCATTCGAATAATCCCTTTACGGCTGATGATGTATTATTTACAATGGAACGTATGTTGTCGATTGGTCAAGGGAATTCTTGGTTGTGGAATAATGTTTTGACAATTGATAATGTTAAGAAGTTAGACGACTATACCGTTGAATTTAAATTAAATAATGCTTATGCCCCATTCATTTCATCGCTGACACAATTTTTTATTGTTGATAGTAAATTATTAAAAGAAAATGAAGAAAATGGCGATTTTGGACAAAAATACCTAGATAGTAAAGATGCTGGTTCAGGACCGTATATGCTTGCAAAATGGGATCGCGAAGCACAGTTGGATTATAAAGCCTTTGATGGTTATTGGGGTGGTTGGAAAGATAATCAGTTTAAAGATGTTCAAATGAAAATTATCACCGAAGAAGCAACAGTGAAGACACTGTTAATTTCTGGGCAAGCAGACATGGTTCATCAGTGGTTGAACTTTTCAAACTACAGTGAATTTGAAAAAAACGATAAATTAGTCGTTCAAAAAGATCCTAGTGCTAAACTGCAGCATATTCCAATGAACATGCAAAAAGCACCAACAGATGATATTAATGTCCGTAAGGCAATTGCACAAGCATTTGATTATAAAGCAGCGACAAAAGATATTTTATCTGATTCCGTTCAAGCAGTAGGTCCAGTACCAATAATTGTTACTGGGCACAATAATCAGGTTGAAGTCATAGATCAGGATGTGGAAAAAGCCAAAGAGTATCTAGCTGCCTCGAAATATTCTGGGGATTCTTTGAAAGTAGAATTCATGTTTTTAGGAGATAATCCCGAGTCTCGTCAATACGGGCAACTCTTGAAAGATAGTTTGTCCAAAATCGGAATAGACGTGAAACTTTTGCCTTCTACCTGGCCTCAAATGACTGAAGCGGCAACAACGGTTGAGAAGACACCTAACTTGATGCTTATTTCAGATACGTTAAAATATCCACATGTTGATAGTCACACATACGGTATTTATCATCCGTCTGCTCAAGGAAGTTTTCGTAGCACTAGTTGGTATAACAATGAGGAAACAACAGTTGTGTTGGATGAGGCACGTAAACAGACTGATGAAACGCAGCAACTTGAGCTGTACAAGAAAGCTCAGCAAATTATTTCGGAGGATATTCCTTCGATTTATGTTGCTAATCCTACACATAATATTGCTTATGCAGATTATGTTGATGGGTATATCTTTGTAGGTGTTATGGGGTATGACATTGCGTTTTATCACTTAAGTATGAAGTAATGGAAATGAAGACAGAAATGTTTGACTTGAACCGGGACATAAACATTTTCTGTCTTTCTTATATTTTTAAAGGAGGCAATGGGATACATGGGACGCTTTATTGGAAAAAGATTATTTGGGATTATTCCCACCTTGTTTGGGTTAATCCTATTGATTTTTTTATTGTCAAGAATCATGCCTGGAGATTCAGTTCGTCTGGCATTGGGACCAGAGGCTACACCAGAACAAATCGTTGCAATGGAAGAAAAATTAGGGCTGAACAATCCCATACCGATTCAGTTCATTAATTATATTAGAGGATTATTTACCGGTGATATGGGAATGTCTTTAAGAACAGGTCGAAATGTTCTATTAGATATAAAAGAAACATTTCCAGCAACTTTTGAATTATCATTAATATCTATGATTATCTCGGTAGCTGTAGGTGTTCCTTTGGGGATTTTGTCAGCAATTAAAAACAACAACTGGGCAGATCACCTAATCAGAATATTTTCACTCTCTGGTATTGCTTTACCTCGTTTTTGGTTAGCTATTTTATTACAGTTAGTTTTTTCATATTGGTTGGGTGTTTTTCCAGTGATTGGTCGTGGCACTATTGAAGTGGCGAACATCACCGGGTTAAGAATAATAGATAGCCTTATAACTGGTAATATAGCTGGACTCTCAGATAGTTTATTGCATATTTTGTTGCCTGCGTTATCATTGTCGATGGCGACCGCTGCGCAAATTATGAGAATGACACGTACGAATATGTTGGACCAAGTTAATAAAGACTATGTATTAGCCGCTGAGTCTTATGGATTACCAGAAAATTTGGTTTATAAAAGATATATGCTGAAAAATGCATTTATTTCTGTTTTAACCACAATTGGGATGCAATTTGGTTCTCTTATTGGGAATGCTTTTCTTGTTGAGACCGTTTTTGGATGGCCTGGCATGGCTCAATATGCTATTCAAGGAATTATGTATAAAGATTATAATGCTATCACAGGTGTGACATTGATTATTGGGTTTTTTTTCGTTATTATTAACGTGATTGTCGACCTGTTATACGGTTTATTTGACCCTAGGATTAAACTGGAAAGTTGATTTTTAGACAATTACATAAACGACATTAAAAAGGGAGGGCTTTGTCGCCATGGCTGAGACACTATTCAAAAAAAATATGTCTAAAAAAACTCGAAAACTTTTAAAAAATAAATTGACGATTCTAGGATTATTCATTGTGATTTTAGTAGTATTTTGTGCGATTTTTGCAAATATAATTGCACCTTATCCGAATGATGTGACTGGGACGGTAAACTTTTCTTCGATGAATTTAGCGCCGGGAAAGGAAAATATTTTTGGAACCGATGAAATAGGTCGTGATATTTTTAGTCGAGTTTTATTTGGAGCTAGATATTCATTAGTAATGGGGGTCATGGTCTTAATTATTGCAATAGCGATTGGTGTACCATTGGGGTTAATAGCAGGTTATTGGGGTGGGAAAATCAATGGAATTATTATGCGTTTAACAGACATCTTTCTAGCTATTCCATCAATCATTTTGGCAATGGCGGTTGCTGCAATTATGGAACCATCCTTAAGAAATTCTATGATTGCAATTTCGTTTGGTTGGTGGCCATGGTTTACGAGGTTGGTTCAAGCAGAGACTTTGAAATTGAAAAACGAACAATTTATTTTAGCATCCCAAGGAATTGGAGCAAGTAAATGGCGAATTGCATTTATTGAGATACTTCCCAATTGCCTATCGACAATTATTGTAAAAGCTTCCACTGATATAGGTTTTGTCATTTTGACAGGAGCAAGTTTGGGTTTTTTGGGATTAGGAGCTCAACCACCTGCTCCGGAGTGGGGTACGATGGTTGCAGAAGGACGGGTTTATTTACCAATGATGTGGTGGCAGACTACTTTTCCTGGACTAGCAATTCTAGTGACCGTCTTAGGCTTTAATCTTTTAGGAGACGGTCTGCGAGATTATTTTGATGTGAGGGTGGATTAGGAGGAAAGGTAATGGAACAAAATTTATTAGAAATTAAAGATTTATGCCTTAGCTTTAAAAATGATGAAACATTAGTTTCCACTCTTCATCATATCAATTTATCATTAAGAGAAGGTGAACTTGTCACAATTGTTGGTGAATCGGGTAGTGGTAAAACAATCACTGTTAGATCTATTTTAGGGTTGTTGAAAAGTCCACCAGCTATTTATACTAATGGCAAAGTTTTATATAAAGGGCAAGATTTATTAACATTTAGAAAAGAAGAGTGGCGCAAGATACGTGGTAAAGAAATTTCGATGATTTTCCAAGACCCTATGACTGCTTTAAATCCAGTTTTTACTGTTGGTGAACAAATGGAAAACGTCTATTTGTATCAGGGTTTTAAAAAGAGACCTTTGTTTTTCAAGAGACCTTCAAAAAAAGAAAAAAAAGAAGCCAAATATCGTTCATTAGAGTTATTAGAAAAGATGCGTTTGCCAGATCCAGAAGGACTATTAAATCGTTATCCTTTTGAATTAAGCGGAGGAATGTGCCAAAGGATAGTAATTGCTTTAGCTTTAATTCATACACCCAGATTATTGATTGCTGATGAACCAGGGACAGCTTTAGATGTGACTGTTCAGGCAAGTATCAATAAAGAGTTACAGCGTTTGGTCAAGGAAGAGGGGATTTCCATGCTTTATATCACTCATAATCTAGGGGTTGCCAAAGAAATGGGCGAAAGGACTTATGTTATGCAATACGGAAAGATAGTGGAAGAAGGAGCCACTGACGATGTATTTTTAAATCCTCAAGATCAATATACCAAAGATCTATTGAGTGCGTTACCTAAGCTGGTGTAAGGGGGAAAGTATGAATAAAACTGTTCTTGAAGTAAAAGAGTTGAGAAAAGATTATACTGTGAAATCTCATAAAAAAGGTAAAAAGAAAGTCATTCAAGCCGTTAATAATGTTTCTTTTTCGGTAATCAAAGGGGAAACTTTAGCTGTGGTAGGTGAATCAGGTAGTGGTAAAACAACTTTGGCAAAAATGATTATGTGTTTTGAAAAGATAACATCTGGCAGTATTTTATTTAATGGCGAAAATATTTCTTTATTAAAAGAAAAAAAAGCCATTAAAGATTTTAGAAAAAAAGTTCAAATGGTCCATCAAGATCCAACATCTTCTCTAAATCCAAGCAAGACAATTTTTCAAATTATTGAGGAACCTTTAAAAGTTCACAAATTCGGGGACAAGAATAAATGTCGTGAGAAAGTAGAAGAATTGATTCAATTAGTTGAATTGCCATTAGATTTTTTAGAAAGATATCCTCATACATTAAGTGGAGGACAAAAACAACGTGTAGGGATAGCGCGAGCTATTGCTTTAGATTCAGAGTTAATTATTTTGGATGAGCCAACTTCGGCATTAGATGTGTCCGTACAAGCCAAAATCATTGATTTATTGGAAAGGTTACAAAAAGAATTTTCACTTTCCTACTTATTTATTACTCACGACCTGGCTTTAGTCAAAAATTTTGCAGACAAAGTAATTGTTATGCAACTGGGAAATTTAGTTGAGCAGGGAAAAGTAGCTGATATTTTCAATGAACCTAAGAAGGGGTATACGCGTAAACTAATAAAATCAATCCCAGTTGTAGAGCAACGAGAACAAGAGTATTTGGACAGTATTGAGATATAAGGAGTTTTTAACATGACATTAATAATAAATAAAGATAACTTGAAAGCTATCGCCATAGGTGGTTTAATCCTTGGGGGAGGAGGAGGAGGTTCTCTAGAAGAGGGTATAAAGTTAGGAGAAGAAGCTTTATTTTATCAGAGCGAATTAAAGCTTGTAGATTTCACAGATCTTTCAGAACATGCTAATGTGTTAACTATTTCTGCAGTGGGAGCTCCCTCATCTACAGAACATTTTGTTACACCCAAAGACTTCGTGAGGATTGTGGATTTGTTCGAAAAACTCTCAGATGATTCTGTTGATGCTTTAATTACCAATGAAATGGGAGGAGGTTCTAGTTTCAATACATTTATTCCTTCCGCTTTGAAGCAGCTTCCTATATTGGATGCTGCTTGTAATGGAAGAGCTCATCCTTTAGGTACTATGGGAGCGATGGGGTTATCAGAAACAGAAGGATATCAAACTATACAAACGGCAGTTGGTGGCAATAAAGAATTTGGAAAGTATCTGGAATTAGTGGTTAGGGGTACTGTCAACACAACATCCAGTCTGGTTCGTCAGGCTGCAGTGGAAGCTGGGGGTCTCGTTGTAGTAGCAAGAAATATGGTAAAAAAAGATTTTATTGCTAAAAATGGTGCCCTAGGGACTTTGAAACAATCTTGTGAACTAGGAGCAGCATTTTTGGCAGAAGATAATCCTGAAGATAGAGTAAGGTCTGTTATAAACTATTTGGGAGGAGAAATAGTCTGTCAAGGCACCATTCAGAATCTTTCTTTAGAAATGTCTGGCGGCCTTGACAAGGGAGCATTTGAAATATGCCATGGTTTAGAATGCTTCAAGTTATTTATATGGAATGAGTACATGGCTCTTGATAGAGATGGGCGACGTCTAGGGACTTTTCCAGATTTACTCATGACTTTTGATGCAGTGACAGGGATGCCAATTACTTCAGCTGAGTTATCTGAAGGGCAAGAAGTCTTTGTAATCCAAGTGCCCTTTCAAAATCTTTTTCTTGGAGCAGGAATGCGCGAACAATCTGGGTATCAAAGAATTGAGGAAGCACTTGGTATTGAAATAGTTCCGTATGTTCATGAATTGTTTTGAATTTTAAAAATATTAGGAGAAGAAATCATGAAAAGAACTGTTTTTATTACGATTGGTGAGGCACCTAGATGGGATATACAGGATTCTTTTGATCTTTTTTTTGCGGATTGTCCTCAGGTGAAACAAGTGGGTGTTTTAAACAATTTTACCTACCAAGAAGCGATGACTCAGTTAAAGCCGCAAATTGATGATGAAATTGTTGTGAGCACTTTTTGTGATGGTAGGAGTCTGTCTATGTCTAAAAGTAAAGTTGAAAAGAAACTACAGGAATTGATTGACCGAGCAGAGAAAGAACTGGCTGAAGTCGTTGTAATTTTCTGTACAGCAGAGTTTTCTAATCTGGTTGTTTCATCTGCAGAATTAATTGAGCCTGAGTATATATTACTGCCCTACATCCAACAGAAATTTGGAAAAAAAAAATTAGGAGTAATCGTCCCTATTAAAGAGCAAGTAACTTTTTCAGAGAAGAAATGGCGAGAATATGTTTGTGATCCCGTTTTTTGTTGCGCATCACCATATCAATATGATGAAACTGATTTTTTAGAAGCAGGCTTATATTTTAAAAATTTAGAAGTTGAAGCGATTATTTTAGATTGTATGGGCTATACGAGGAGGATGAGTGCTTTTTTAAGAGAGGTGACTCAAAAACCAGTCTTTCAAAGTAATGAACTTTTATTCGAATTTGTTTATCAAAAAATAAAGGAGTAAAAATATGCTTAAACAAGTCATTGAAGCAATGGATTTTTTAGATAATCCAACAATAACTGGAAAAGATATTATCGCCCTTTTTGGTCAAACTTCTGGAGTTTCTGCAATCACTAAGAGGATTCAAGGAGATGAAGGGTACACTGATTTTATTAAAATCATTTTTTCAGGAACAACAGGAAAGCAAGCTGGAGGTATCACTCCGACACTGGGAATAATCGGGAGATTAGGGGGGATTGCTGCTTACCCGAGTCGCGTAGGACTAGTTTCGGATGCAGATGGTGCAATAGGTGCTATTACTGTGGCATTAAAAATTTTAGAAATGACTAAACGAGGTAATAATTTGCCTGGTGATGTAATCATTACCACGCATATTTGTCCCAATGCTCCTACAGAACATCACGAACCAGTCGATTTTATGGGCTCGCCTGTTGATATGGAAACGATGAATAAACATGAAGTTAGTTCTGAGATGGATGCAATTATTTCGATTGATGCGACAAAAGGGAATAATATAATTAATCATCGTGGGTTTGCAATCTCTCCCACAGTCAAGGAAGGTTATATTTTAAGAATAGCTGATGATTTGATGCGAATTATGACGATGACAACAGGGAAATTACCCGTAACTTTTCCTATAACTATGCAGGATATTACACCTTATGGCAATGATGTTTATCATATCAATAGCATTTTACAACCCGCAACAGCGACAATTGCTCCTGTCATAGGACTGGCTTTGACAGCAGAATCTGCCGTCCCAGGCTGTGGTACAGGTGCTAATCATGAAATTGATTTAGCAGAAGCAGCACGTTTTGTTTTAGAAGTTGCCAAAGAGTTTGGGAGTGGAAAATGTCATTTCTACGATAAAGATGAATTTTCTCATTTGGAAAATCTTTATGGAAAAATGACAGTACTTCAAACGATGGGGCGAGAAACTTATTAAATGGATTTTGTAGTATTTGTTTTTTGTCAAGTGGTTTTATGTCAAGATTCCGGGCAGGTTAAATTGAGTTTTTCTCTTGTTTAACTTGTCCTTACTAGTTGTCGCATACAATTTTCAAAATTAGTCAGGGATATATAGTTATTATGATTATGGATTTGTTTGGTATTATCGAATGTTTCGCTATACTCAAATATCAGTATGTAAGCCCGATTATATTCTCTGATGGTAGCGTAAAATTTTTTGTGTAAATAGAAATTTAGGGTGGTAAAAAGAAAGTCCATTTTGTAAAATTAAAGTTGCGACACAGAAATTTTATAGGAGGACTTTCTCATGCCCTATTTTACTACAGAAATTATGGAAACACTCATCAATAAAGACGAGTTAGACGAATAATTTCGTAAACATTTGGAGTCTGCTTTTGTTTGGAAAGAGATCCTTCAAGATTTAAAAGACTGTGTGTTAGAAGAGGTTTTATTAGCGGCAACCGGTGGTCTAAGTGGTATCAGCGATAGTGCTCATAGTGTTTATTCTAACGCTCAGTTTCAACAATGCTGTGTCCACGTCGTTAGAAACATTGCTCATAAAGTACGAGTAAGCGATAAAAAAGAAATATGTGATGACTTTAAACAAGTTTATCAAGCTGATTCAAAAGAAGAAGCAATCAATCAGATACATTCGATGAGTGAAAAATGGAAAAAGCAGTATTTAAGAGTGGTCAAACCACTCCTGAATCCTGCCTACTAACATTTCTCAATTTTCCTCCCTCGATTAGACGAACCATTTATTCTACTAATCTGATTGGAGGCTTTAATAGACAACTGAAAAAATATATAAATAGAAAAGAACAATTTCCTAATGAAAAATCTTTAGAAAGATTCTTGGTTTCTCAATTCAATAATTATAATCAAACATTTTTAGGCCGTGTCCACAAAGGCTTCAAAGATATTCAAGATACACTAGGGTCAATGATTTAGAGTACATAGGACAGAATGGACTGTTCTATGTACACATAATTATTGACGCTCCCTCTCTGATTTTAAAACGATTCAACTATTCTCTTTTAATTATAGAATGAAATGATTCTATACAAGTATTGTCACGTGGCGTTCTCTTAAGGGGATAGCTCAGTATCAGTTCAGTGGTTACCTCAAAAAGCTTTTAAAAGATAATAGCTAGTTTTAGCCACTGTTTAAAATCAAAGGCAAGGTGGGTTCATGCCTAGTTTTCACTTTGGTGACTGCGTCGTCGATGATACAAAATACCACTGATGATTGGGAGAGTGTCCAAGCAATCAACTTATAGAAATTCAAATCAATGATATTTATTAAGTATACAAACCCTTTACTCATCCAAATGTAAGTAATATCATTATTCCAGACGGGGTTAGGATTTTCTTGATTGAATTGGCTATCTAGCATGTTCTGAAGAATAATCTGGATTCACCATGGTATCAGTCCATAGTTTTATCCAACAGGCATATTGCCAAGTTCTTTCATATAGGTGCCAACTGTTCGTTTAGAAAAGAATTGTCCTTCGTTCTGAAGTTTTTCTGTTATTTTGGGGGTCCCATTGATTTGATGGGTGTCGTTGTAGATAGTAATGATTCTGTTTTAACATGCCTTTTTTTGCTTTTGGGTATCAGATGGCTGATGCTTTTTCTAAACACAGTAACTGGAGGTTGAAATGCCTAATGATTTTAGCACTTCAGAGAAAGGGACTTGGCATTTTTCGTTGAGCAGTCTTAGCCTTTTCTGAGCTAGCCTGGTATTGGTCTTCTGTCATTCTCCCAGAATGCTGATGGATTTTTTAACTAATAAGAAAACATAAAAATATAGAAAGAATGTTGAAATGACAATAATTTCTGGGTCTTCGTCAAATAGTGTTGATGGCCTAGACATTACTGAAAATGTAAACTGTTCGTCAAATGATATGGATAGCTAGAATTTAGTCGAATTTAAATGGCTCTTTCTCAAATTGGACTGATGAAGATTAAATCGAAAGATGTTGGTTAGGAAATAGAGGCTCTTTGTCAAATAGGACTGATGAATAAAAATTAGTTTGGAACTGAGTAGGAGTGTTTACTCTACTTAGTTCCTTTTTCTGTTATTTTATTTGTATTAAACCATTCATCATAAAAATTCTAATTC
>NZ_NGKA01000036.1 GCF_003987645.1 Vagococcus elongatus | reverse complement strand
TTCATTTTAAGATGGTGATTTCTTACTGGTAAAAGACCACTATCGATGTAGTTATATAGAGTTTTAGTCGATACAATAGGCTTTTCCCAAGTCCCCAAGGACTTGATGAAACCAACAATGGCATCTGGCGACCAACAAAGTCAATGATTTGTTTGCAAGCAAAATTGATAAAATCAGAGGCACTTACTAACTTAGATAGACAACCGCAACGTTTTCTACTTTTCCTATAGTTCGGTTGTCCTGTGTCAGCAAAAAAAGTTGCTTAACTTTTTTATTTTTTTTAATCTGAGTGGTCGTTCCGCGTTTCAGCTCGTTATCGATAGTTTGATGATGTCGTCTTAACCGTCTACCAATTTCTCTATTAGAGACACCTTTAGTGTGCTAATATTCAAATAGTTGTCTTTCCTCAAAGGAAAGATGTTTATAGCTTGATGTTTGTATGTTATTCTTAGTTTGCACCATGATAAAAATTTCTTTCATTGTTGGGTGGATACTTCAATGATATATGAAATTTTTACCATGGTGTTTTTTATTTATTTTAGGGTGGCTAAGTTGATTTTACAACTAACCATCATAATTTTCTTATAAGTATAGCATTTTTTCAATTTAATATGCCCTCCTAATAAAACTAAATCTCAAATATAAATTAGTCCTTAAATTCCAATGATTGTCCTTTCAAAGAGCCTTCCGCACAGAACATGGCCGAGCTTATCAAATAGGTCCATACTCATAACAGAAAAAAAATAATCAAATCTTTCAAATTATCGCCAAAAAAAGTTATTAAGATAATTCACCCATGGATTTTTTTGTGATTTAGTTAAACAAGAAATGTATTATGGCTAAGTATTTCATAGTTTTGGGGTATTGAAAATCTGTATTCCTTAATATAATTAGAACAGGATTAAAGTAAAATTAGATGGTTTAAGCCCAGTAGCTTATTAACCAAAAATAACAGCATAAAATAAAAAATCGGAGAAGATTTCTCTACTCCAAAAAAGTCTAAATTTGGAGCACTACGCATAGCAGAAGGGTTTGCAAAACATTTAGTGAAAATCGGCAGAGAAGAATTCTCTACCGATTCATCAATTTTTATTCATTTTTTGTACCAACAATACCATTGTCAAACAGCTTTTTTGTATCAATTATAAATTTACTGCCTTCAAATACACTTTTTCAGAGAAAACGAATTCATATTAATCTGATTCTTCATTAATTATTTTGTATTCCTTCATTAATCCAAGACGTTCGTATTGTTCGATAGGTGCTTCATTGTCATCCATTTCCCTCGCCATTTCAAATTTAAAAATTTGTTCCAAATCAGGATCAATGACAGGGATTAATTGTTGTGGGTCAATTTGCAGATCGTATAGTTGATCTTCATAATCACCAATCAAATTAACATGACCATCTCCTTCTCGCATTACCGGCACTTTCAAAATTGGCAAGTAACCAGTAAATTCAAATGAATTATATAATTGGCTTCTTAAAAGTTCTTCAAACGTAAATAAACTCTTCATGTGCATTGGCATTAGTGTGTAATTAAATAATACGTTGTCTTTCTTCACTGGTGACTTCATGAAAACATAACGTCCATCTGTTATATTTATTTGGGCCCCATGCATACCAAACAACGCAAAGTCACATATAGACGAATTCTCATAAATTACTTTATTCAATGAACTTCCTTGATATTGAGGAGGTTTCTCTAACTTATTTAAATCTAATATAGTTGGCGCCAAATCGATTGTGCGAGTCAATTGATTGCGCCTTTCATTTTTAACTTTAAGTTCAGGATTCCAAATAAACAACGGAATATGAGACACTTCTTCAAAAAAAGGATGAACGCATTTAGCCCATAAATTATGTTCCCCCAATAAAAAGCCATGATCAGTATTAACAATTAATGCAGTGTCCTTCCACATATCTTCCTTATCCATATAATCTATAAGTTCGCCCAATTTTTTATCTATCAGACTCAACATTGAAGCATATTTACTTCGGATATGGCTTACTTCTTCCACACTTTCATATACCCTGTCATAATTAGGCCAGTCGAATAATGGGATTCGTAATCCATCTTGATAATAACTACAATTCTCTTCATTATCAAAATATGGTTCATGAGGATCAAAGCACTCTATTTGTAAAAACCAATCTTCTGAACGCTTGTTTTTTTCTAAAAAATCAAAGGTCAATGAAAAAACTTTATCTAATGGTAGTTTTTTACCTTTTAAATATTTCCTGTTTATTGCATCCTGCTCCATCCAATTCCCAAGATGTTTGGGTTCAACAATTCCTTTAACATCTGCTTTCCACCTATCAGCTTCTTGACCTCTAACAAACTCAAAAGTATTATAACGTGTATGATATGTCGCTCCACCATCTTCCCAATAATGATGGTGATCGGTTATTAAATGAGAATAAATCCCATTTCCCTTCAATACTTCAAACAGAGAATTATCAAACGGCTCAAGTGGCCCCCATGATCTATGTAGAAAGTTGTAGCGTCCCGTATGCATTTCTCTTCTAGCAGGAATACATGGGAGACTTCCCGCATAGTGAGTATCAAATGTGACTGTTTTTTCTGCCAATCTCTGGAAATTTGGTGTATCTGTCCAGTCACAACCATACGGACTTAAAAAATGTCGATTTAAAGAATCAAACATCAACATAATTGTTTTCATTTATTTCACTCTTTCATCATAAAAACTACCACCACTTAATTAAATCAGTCACCTTATTACGTATCTCGACAAATTCTTCATCAGCAATGTTTCTTGGGTGCTGCATATCAACAAATACACTACTTTTAATTTTTGTTGGTTTGTTAGTAAGAATTAGAATTCTTTCTCCTAAGTAGACAGCCTCTTCAATATTATGAGTAATAAAAATTACTGTTGTCCCGGTTCTTCTTTGAAGTTCTAATAACTCATCTTCTAACTTAAAGCGCAGTTCAATATCCAGCTGTCCATATGGTTCATCCATTAATAATAAATCCGGTTCCGTCACAAAAGCTCGTGCAATAACGACTCGTTGAAGCATACTCGCAGAAAGTTGGTTGGGATAATAATTTTTATACTTTTCAAGTCCTACTATCTTCAAATATTCTGATACCCTATTAGTTGCTTCTTCTCTAGGAATACTTTTTATATCTAAACCAAAACGTACATTCTCTTCAACGGTTAGCCAAGGCATAGTTGAATTCTCTTGGAAAATATAAGATATATTATGCTCTTTTAAATTCACTTCTTTGCCGTCAATCAGAATATGTCCTGAGGTTGGTTCGTATAAATGTGTGATACTGTTCAAAAAAGTTGTCTTTCCACATCCCGTCGGACCAACAATGCAAAGAAACTCCCCTTTTCCAACATCAAAGGAAATGTCATCTAAAACTAATAAATCACCAAATTTTTTGGTTAAATTTGTCACTTTAACCTTAGTTTCTTTGTCACTCATAGTTACCCTCCTCATAGTGTTCTGTCCATATTATTCGTTATCTCTTGACGTAGTTTCAAAAATTCCTTATCCACATAACTTCTCGGATGGGGTAAACTAACATGATATTCACTTTTTATCTTAGTTGGACAATTAGTTAACAAAATAATCCTATCTGCTAAAAACAATGCTTCTTCAATATTGTTTGTTACGAACACTACTGTTCTTTTTTCTTTTTGCCAAATTTTTTGAATTTCTGCTTCCATCATATATCTAGTTTGAGCATCCAAAGCTCCGAAAGGCTCATCCATCAGTAATATTTTGGGATTATTAGCATAAGCTCTTGCGATACCTACCCGTTGTTTCATCCCGCCTGATAATTGAGCTGGGTATCTCTCTTCAAAACCACCAAGTCCCACCAATTCAATATAGTGTTGGGCCTTTTCTCGCCTTTCTACTTTCCCTTCCCCTTTTACTTTAGGCCCGAACTCTACATTTTCCATTACAGTAAGCCAAGGAAACAATGCAATAGATTGATAAACAAACCCCAATTGTGGATTTGGCCCGCTGATTTTTTTTTGACCAAACTCAATAATCCCATCTGTTACTTTTTCTAATCCAGCCATCATTTTCAACAAAGTTGTCTTTCCACTTTGCCCAGGTCCAAAAATCACTAAAAATTCATTTTCATAAACATCGAAAGTTACTTGATCAATGACATGATTCTCGACCAGTTTTTTTTGTCCAAAGGAACCTTCCTCTCTGGAAAAAATTTTTGAAACATTTTCAACTTTCAAAACAGACTCTTTTACTGATCGTTCCATGCTAGTAACCTCCTTTCAACCAATGTCGTTAATTGTGCTAAAAGGAAGCCTATGATACCGATTGCTAGCATTCCCACCATGATTTGAATCGTGTTTCCTTTATTCATTCCCATAACAATCAACCATCCAACACCTTCATCTGATCTGACCATTTCGGCACCTACCACAGAGGACCACCCTGCAGTAACAGCAATCTGCAATCCTGCAAAAATGTAAGGAACTGATGAAGGTAATACTACTTTGAAAAAAACTTGTCTTTCGGAAGCACCTAGCATCCTTGCTGCTCCAATTAACTCTCTGTCAACATTTTTTGTCCCGTCATAGGTGTTAAGCGTGATGAATGAAAAAGATCCTAAAAATATGATGAAAAATTTGCTGGCATCTCCAAGCCCAAACCATAAAATTGACATTGGAATCCACGCCAAAGGTGGTATTGGACGAATAATTTCAAACAAAGGATATAAAATCGCTTCAACTAATTTTGAATAGCCCATGCCCACTCCCATCATTATTCCGACAAGAGTAGCTAATATGAAAGCGACTCCCACTCTGTATAAGCTGATTAGAATATGCATTGTCATCGTATATTTTCCAACTGGATTAACAAAAGTTTTGAAAAATTCCAGAACTATTACTGAAGCTTTGGGTAGAAAAGCTGCATTATCAACTGCCATACTTACTAATTGCCAAACCAAAAGAAAGCCCGCAATTGTCAGTAAAGTAGCTATTATATTTTTCTTTTTTTCACTTTTCATCTTCAAGCCTCCCACCTTTAACGAATTTCTTTTGCAAAAACTCTAAAACTTTTGACATTAGTAGTCCAATAACACCTATAGTTAACATTCCAACAATAATGATGTCAGGGCGACCAAGCATCCTTCCCATCTGAATCATGTAACCAAGTCCACTAGTAGCAGCGACTAATTCTGCCGCTACTAGTGCAACCCAAGAAGACCCCAGAGCTAACCTTAAACCTGTAAAAATCAACGGCATTGCCGTTGGAATAGCTATTTTAAATAACATTTGATTTCTTGTCGCACCAAATGTTTGGGCAACCCACAGGTGGACTTCTGATGTCCTCCTAATACCAGTATACGAATTAACCGTTGCGCTGATAACAGAAGCAAAAAAAACAATTCCAACCTTTGATGCATAACCGATTCCCAACCATAAAATCATTAGTGGAATCCAGGCTAACGCTGGTATCGGTCTTATCAAATCGAAAAGAGGCTTTGCAATTCGCTCAAACTTCTGATTCCAAGCCATCCCTATTCCAAGAGGAACACCAATAATTACTCCTGCTAAAAATCCTCCTAAAGCAACTTTAAGGCTGGAAGCAATATGGTTCAATAGGGATGCCCCGTCCGGAATAGTCCCACCTTGTAACTTGTAAACAAAGGTTTGAATGACTTTTATTGGGCTTGGTAGTATCAAAGGGGAAACAGCATGTGAGATATCAGTCACAAAGATCCAAATAAAGATAACTACCAAAAGTGACAGTAAGGATATTAAACGATACTTATTTTTTTTAAATAAAATTTTCAAGAAAACTCTCCTCGTTTCTCACTTTGTAAATTTATCAATTACATTGTTATCCAATTTATCAATTACATCTGGTTCCAACTGACCTTGATCTACGTAAAATTCTCCTAATTCTTTAGCAAATGTTCCAATTGTGCGCTCCCCCATATCCTCTTTAGAAATGAAAAAGACCCTCTCTAAATCAGATTTACAATTTTCTAGTGATGTTTCTGCTCCAACATCGGTCAACCACTGATGCATTAATTCAGCAGCTGCTTCTTTATCTGCTTCTAATGCTGCATTGGCCTCAAAAAGAACGCTAATATATTTTTGAAGTAATTCTTCTTTTTTCTCAACTGCTTTTCTATTTGCAACTACCATGTCTACATATCTTGTACCCAAGTCAGCTAAATTTCCAACCTGTACCATGCCATCTTTTTCCGCTTCGAAGAACGTAGGGACATTTAACGCCGTGGCATCAGCTTCTCCAGCCTGCAGTGCTTGATAAGCCTGTGCTGTTTCCATATTTACAATGTTCACATCTGTTCCTTCTAAGCCGATTTTTTCCAGCCATTTTAGTGTAGTAAAGTGTTGAGCAGTCCCAACAGGTAACGAGATAGTTGTTCCTTTTACTGAATCAGCATCTCCTAAAACTGACGGGAAGGATGGATTAGTTCCTTTTACTTTCGCCATTTTTGAGTCAGGCTTTGTAAAAACAGCAAGTCCGTCAGTTGATTCTAAAACCTCACCAATGATCATCATGTCGTAATTTGCTACTCCAGTAACTGCGGCAGCGCCCATTGCACCGACATCCCACTCATCAGCAGCTAGTGCCTCGTTCATTGGAGCTCCTGTAGAAAACATAATAGTTTCAATTTTAAATCCTGCTTTTTCATCCAAATTATTTTCCACAATATATTCAGTTGGCAAGCTTGTTACAAATGGCATAATTGCCACCCGAAGAACCGGTAATTCTTCACCAGAACTCGTAGTAACTTTTTTTTCCTCTTTTTCATTATTTTTTCCACAACCCGTTGCCATGAAAATTAATAAAACCGACATAGCCACCATCCAAATTTTTCTAAAGCTTCTTTTTTTCATTATCCATCTTCTCCTCTTACTTCCTTCATTTTTTAAAGCAATATTGTTAATTCCATAGTATCCGCTTTCAAATGATTTGTCTTTCACTATTTTAATCATATAATCATTTTATTTAAGCGTTTTCATTTTTTTGTAATTTTTTTATTTTTTCTTTTATTATTTTAATTTTTTTCTTTCAATATTTTATGATTTTCTTTTTATGTCAAGCGTTTGTGCTATAATACAGTTGATTTAATCGTGTTTTATTCAAAACATTTCATCAAATATAAAGCAATATTGTTAATCTATAGCGAAAGGATTTAATTGATTTGAAAAAAAACTCCACCCCTAAAAATATTGTTATGATTGTTTCTGATGATCAAGGTGCTTGGGCTTTGGGATGTGCAGGAAACAAAGATATCGTCACACCCAATATTGACAGTTTGGCAAAGAATGGTGTGCGTTTCGAAAATTTTTTTTGTACTTCCCCAGTATGTTCACCAGCCAGAGCTTCAATGTTGACTGGAAGAATTCCTTCTCAACACGGTATTCACGATTGGCTCGAAGACAGTACAATTGAAAGAAAAAAAATCGAATATTTAGAGAACCAAAATTCCTATGTAGATATTCTAAGTGAAGCTGGATATACGTGTGGATTATCTGGAAAATGGCACATGGGAGCTAGCCATAAACCCCAAAAAGGATTCTCTCACTGGTTTGCCCACGAATCTGGTTCGGGCCCTTATTATGCTGCACCAATGTACAAAAATGGAGAATTATATGTGGAAACAGACTATATCACTGATGTTATTACGGATGATGCTATCCAATTTGTAAATGAAAATAAAGATACACCTTTTTATTTACATATTGGATACACCGCACCACACTCACCTTG
Organism: Vagococcus elongatus; assembly: GCF_003987645.1. Lineage (GTDB taxonomy): Bacteria > Bacillota > Bacilli > Lactobacillales > Vagococcaceae > Vagococcus_A > Vagococcus_A elongatus. The sequence goes on along the minus strand of NZ_NGKA01000036.1, from coordinate 5,998 downwards.
GATTGATAATCATCCAAAAGAGTATACTGATTTATACAAAAATTGTCTTTTTGAATCTGTTCCACAATCTAAGGAAAATCATCCAAACAGTATATTTTTAACTCATGAAGTACAACAAGATATTACCGGAAATTTAATTGGGTATTTTGCTTCAATCACTGCAATGGATTACAATATCGGGAGAATTATTGATGAATTAGTCAAACTTGATTTACGCGAAGAGACACTAATCATCTTTACTAGTGATAACGGTTTCAGTTGTGGACACCATGGGTTTTGGGGAAAAGGAAACGGTACTTTCCCAATTAATCTTTTTGATACTTCTGTCAAGGTGCCGTTTATTATTAACTATCCTCCTTCTATAAAAAAAGGTATTGTAAGTGACAAGCTTATATCAGCTTACGACATCCGACCAACTATCTTAGACTTAGTGAATCTTCCCGATAGTCCCGATATTACTTTGCCTGGGCAAAGTTTCATTAATTCTCTTTATGAAGAAAATTTTGATATTGATGAGGAAAATAATCACATATATATCTTAGATGAATATGGTCCAAACAGGATGGTCCGGAATAAAGATTTTAAATTAATTAAAAGATATCCCTATGGTCCTGATGAATTTTACGATTTAAGATACGACCCTAATGAAAATGACAATAAATACTTTGACCCTGACTATCAATCAGTTATTGAAGAAATGACTTTAGATTTATCTAAATGGTTTCTAACTTATGCAAATCCTGAAATAGATGGTAGCAGAGAGAGTGTTTTTGGGTCAGGGCAAAAAAATCTTGCCGGAGATTGGTCAAAAGGAAAACAGTCTTATATCTTAGAAGATTATATTAGGGAATCTCCAAAATATAACTATGACTAGAATCTGGTGAGTTGGGGTGCAACAATGATTAAAAGAAAAAGTCATACTCTTCAAACCAAATTATTAATAACATTTGGTACTATTTTCACTATTACAATTTGGTTAGTGGCTCTGATCATATTTAAAGAATCAGAAAAAATATTGGCAACTAAAATAGGAGAAGCACGTGTAGACACACTACATCAGATCAGCGAAAGAAGCGTACAGATTAATAACAGCATTCATACGTTAGTCAATTTATACGCGAACGATTCAACAATCAAAACTAGCTTGCAAAAAAATTTATCCAAAGAAGGTAAAAATTTATTAACGATTGATATTGAGACAATTAAAAAAAAATATGATATCAGCTTCAAAGATATCGGTCTGGTTTACGATATTACTATAATCGGGAAAAACAACTTTAACTATTCCTCTAATATGCGAGGAAAAAATGATTTTATTAAATTATCACAGCAGCTCTGGTATAAAAAAATAACAAACAGCAATAAAATTTATTTCAACAGCTTCAATGATCGTTTTACTTCACCAGAAAAGGCAACGTACGTATATAGTGCGGCAAAAATAATAACAGATACAAAAGGTGCTCTAGGTGTTGTTTTAATCAGCATTCACGAAGAATTGCTTTCAGATATTTTTAGTGATCATATCAATAACGGGGAAATAATCTATATCGTTGATAATACCGGACAAGTTGTAGCTCATCCACACAAAAATTTTTTAGGAAAAAAATACATCGGATTGGAAAATTTCAAAAAATTGTACGGCTATAATAACTTCAATATTATCAATAAACATAATGAAAATTATCTGTTGACCAGCTATTATGATTCAAAATCAAAATGGCTCATTATTGAAGAAATGCCTACCAATCTAATTTATAAGGATTTGGATCGAACTAAAATATTTATATTCACTATCGCTTGTATTTCCAATATTTCGATTTTAATAATAACGGTTTTCTTTTCAAAAAAAATTTCTCTTCCTATCTCCTCTTTATCCAAGACTGTAAATCAACTCAAAAAAGGAGACTTATCTGTACAGACAGATGTCTCTGGATATCAGGAAATAGAAAGCCTAGGTGTTAATTTTAATAAAATGGTTTTAGATCTAAATGAATTAATTCGTAAAAATATAGAAAAAGAGGAACAAAAAAGAATTAGCGAACTTGCATTTCTTCGGTCCCAAATCAACCCGCATTTTATTCATAACACCTTATTTTCAATAAAATGCTTAATTGATTTAAATAAGAATTCTGAAGCTATTGAAATGCTTGAAGCTTTTACAACATTAACAAAAGAAACTTTCAATGTTAATCAAGAATTTATTACTTTAGAAAAAGAATGTGAAGCTGTAAGAAGTTACATCATGCTACAGCAAATTCGTTACGGAGAAAAAATACAATTTGAAATTGATTTGGATCGAGACACAAAAGACTTACTTGTACCAGCCTTGCTCCTCCAGCCCATTGTAGAAAATGCTATCTTTCATGGAATAGAACCAAAAAAAGAATTTGGTATGGTTATTATTACCTCAAAATTGAATAGTTACTCTCTTCAAATTCAAGTTTCTGATGATGGAGTTGGTATGCCTAATAAAAAAATAGAGATGATTACGCAAAAGAAAAATGCACTGTCTCATTCAATTGGACTTTCAAATGTACAAACTCGAATACAATTACTTTATGGAGAAAAATATGGCTTATCAATATCTAGTGAATTAAATATTGGAACTGTTGTCACAATCAGACTACCTCTATCAAACCATAAAATCTAAAATGTGGGGATTCAAATGAAACTTTTAATTGTAGACGACGAAAAATTAATATGTGAGTGGTTAAATTATTCTATTCAAGCCATGAAAAGTTTTGAGATTATAGGAACTGCTAATAATGGCTCAGAAGCTCTGTCTTTATTTTATAAGACTAGACCAGATATTATAATTACTGATTTAAAGATGCCTGTAATGGATGGACTTGAGCTCATAAAAAAAATAAGACAAGACAATGATTGGGTTCAAATTATCATACTCTCAGCTTATTCTGAGTTCAACTTAGCCCGGGAGGCATTAAGAATTGGTGCGGATGAATATATTTTAAAAACGGAAATGAACAATGAAGTTCTTCAAGAAGCTTTGATAAAAGCTCAAAACAGTTTAACGCGGTCCAAAAAAGAACAGAATTACTCTGTTGAAAAAAGTCTTTCTCAAGTTCACAATAGAAAAATATTATTAAACAATAATATTTTAAATAAAGATGAAATTGACTCACTCAAATCAAAGGTTCCCGAATGGTCTAACCATCACTATTTTATCATTGCCATATGGACCAATCACTTGATTAAGGGTTTTCATTTATCAAATAGCTATCCAATTAATCACGTCTTTGGATTCCATTATAACGATTTAATTTACATATACATTGAAAAAATATCAGAAAATCTTCAACATAAAGAAAGAGAAAAACTTATGATTGACTATGCAAATGAAATCGCCCAAATCAATGGATGTCCGATTGCAATGAGTGAAACTGATTCACATATCAAGAACATTCCTCTAAACATTCCTAATGTTATAAATAATTTAGAACTAAGTTTTTATATAGAAGAAAACAGGGTTTTTAATAAAATGACAACCGAAAAAGAAAATGACGGAAAAAATGAAAAGGAGGAAAATATCTTTGAGATTCCAAATATTAATCTGTATACCAAATTGAAAGTCTTATTATCCTATTACTATAACTCTCAAGTGTTGCCTCTAAAAAAAGTAAGAAACAGACTTTGGGAACTCATGGATACAATTGAAGTAAGCTACTCGAAGAATCCAGAATTGCTAAAAGCAATAATGTCCGCAAAAAAAATAATTGCAAAATCTACTAAATTTAGTGAATTAGAAATTTCCATAAATAAAGTAGCTAATCACATCAAGGATGGTGATTTGAAACTTACTTCTAAAAAAAATAGTTATGTTACAGAAAGCATGAAATTTATTGAAGAAAATTTCATGCATCCTATAAGCTTAGAAGATACCGCTTCTTATGTTGGATTAAGCCAAGAATATTTCTCTAAAATTTTTTCCGATGAAAATGGAATTAATTATAGTACATATTTGACAAAAGTACGTCTAAATAAAGCGAGAAAATTGTTGGAATACTCTAATTATAAAGTCCAAAATATAGCTGAGTCAGTTGGATATCCAAATGTGAGCTACTTCTCTACAGTTTTTAAAAAAGAATTTGGTTGCACCCCTTTTGAATACAGAAGAAAGCAATTACGTAAGGAGATTTAGATAAAGTATGAAAAAATCAATAGGTATTGATATCGGAGGAACTAAAATTGCTGCTGGATTAATTCGAGAAGACGGAAAAGTGCTTGAAAGGATTGAAGTCCAAAGTAAAACAAATAATCAAGAAACAATGTATCAATCAGTTTTATCAGCTATTAATGCAGTTTTTTTAAAGTCAAAAACTAAACCTGACGAGATAGTAGGAATGGGACTTGGAATTCCCGGAAAAGTTGACTCTCAAAATGGTATTGCTGTTTTTCAAAATAATATTCCCTGGGAAAAATTTCCTATAGTTTCCCGGTTAAGTGAATCTTTTCCAGAGTTAAAGAAAATTGTTATTGAAAATGATGTCTATCAAGCTGCAAATGCAGAATGGTTAAGCTCGGAATTAACAAAAGAAAAACAAATTCTAATTTATGTCACAATAAGTACAGGTATTTCTTCGGCAATCATTAAAGGAGGAAAGCCCCTTCATGGGAATGGCTTTGCTGGTGAATTAGGTTTGAGTTTTATCCCTACAAGGCAATTGGATGGCAAAGTACGTAGACTTGAGAGTGTTGCATCAGGTCCCGCTTTATCAGAAGCTGCATCAATAGCTTTTAGTAAAAAAATTACCACGCAAGAATTATTTAGACTATATGCTCTTAAAGATCCATTAGCAAAAAAAATTATCTCTAATTTTATATCTGATTTATCTTATAGTATTTATAATCTGACTTGTATATTAGATCCCCATATAATAATATTGGGAGGGAGCGTCGTAACCAATAATCGCTTCCTACTGGACAATATTTTGGAAGAAATAAGCTTGTATACTATTAATGAACAACAACACTTATTAAATATTATTAAGGTAACAAAATTTCCAAATGAGCCCGGTTTGATTGGTGCCGGACTATCAGTCTTTTAAAAAAAATGATAGTTATTTCAAAAAGAGACAGTTTTTCATCTTTTTATTAAAGAGGAGGCTGACCCATAAGTCTCAAAAATAGTAAAAAGGAAACCAAAATCGATAAAAAGATTTTGGTTTCCTTATTTTTTGTCTATCTAAGAAGCTCGTCCGTTGATGAGCAGCTAACTTTCTCAGGTTAACTGCCATAAATGCTAAACCTAATTCTTTTTTTACCTTGTTTTTGCTCCTTACGGAGAATCGTGTGAAGCCTAAATTAGCCTTCAGATTTCCGAAAGCTGGTTCCACATCTATTTTTCTTTGTCCATATAGTTTCCCAGTTCGTTTGTCTTTCAATAGGGTTTTAACGTAAGCTTTAAAATAATCCCAATTGCCGTTTTTTTGAATCATTCTATTGCGCCCTGACTTAGTTTTTGTACACTGAGAGCGAACGGAACAGCCTTCGCAAGAAAGACATTCGTACATTTTCAATTGTCGTTGATAGCCATATTTATCTGTTCGAGTGGCATAACGTTTAAACGGGACCTCACGGTCAATGGGACATAAATAGGTATCTCTTAACTCATCATACTGCCAATTCAAAGGATTAAAACGATTCTTTTTAAAGCTTCTCTTTTTTTCTTTGCGGTACATGCCATACGTAATCAAAGGTATCTTTTCAAAGTCATCCATAATCGTTTCATAGTTTTCTTCACTACCATAACCAGCATCTGCCACGATATAGTCTGGTAAACTAAAATAGGTGTTTTTTATTGTCTGTAAAAAAGGGACTAAGGTTCTCGTATCCGTAGGATTCGGAAAGACATCATAGGCTAAGACATATTGTTGATTGGTCGCGATTTGAATATTATAGCCTGCTTTAAGTTGCCCGTTCCGCATGTGATCCTCTTTCATCCTCATAAACGTGGCATCAGGATCTGTTTTGGAGTAAC
>NZ_NGKA01000035.1 GCF_003987645.1 Vagococcus elongatus | reverse complement strand
TAACGATAGAAAAACTTCATTAATGCCCCCACAGTTGGGACAATGAGTGGGCGTATAGCTAAGAGTGGCAAAATAAAGCAGGCTGGTAAGCCCCTTTATATCAACCTCCTGACAAAATTCTTTTTCAGAAGTGATATTTTCATCTTCTAAATTTAATGAGGTTCGGATACGATGATGATGAGACATATGAATTTTCCTTTCTGAATGGGTGATGGCAATTTTATTCTAACTGGAAAATTCATATGTTTCTATTTTTTTATAACAAAATAGGTATGAATGAATTTCTTCATCTGCACCAAAAATTATACAACGAAGGAGATTGTGCGAAATGAAAGAATTCAAAAATATATTCGAGAACAAGAAGCGGATGATAGCTTCGAGACAGTATCAGTAAACGAGAATATCTGGATCCATTCAAAAAATAAAAGGGTTCTCGAATAGCGGTTGGCAGTCTTTTAATAGCCAATGAAAAAAGGACAGACAAATCATTTTCTGATTCGTCAGTCCAATAAATTATAGGGCCGGTCTATTTACTGTGTAGAAAATTAACAAACATAACTTATTCAGGAGTTCTTTTATATTGAATAGTTTTTAGTTGTCTTTATATAGCCGGCCTCTTTGACTCTTTGTTTATTAATTTTCGGGTAGCCATTGGGAGTAGAGGTTTTCAACTAAAGCGACGGTGTCTACGGTCAGCTTTTCGGTCATGATAGGACTAGTCAGTCTGCCTTTGTTAAGACAGTCGTTGACATGATCGACTTCAAAAACAAATTCACTGTCAAAGTCTGCTGAAATTTTTTCTCGGGTGCCATCAGTGTAAGTAATAAGGGCCTCTTTGCCGCGCCAGAAAGTCGGGATATCGATTTTCCCTTTAGTGCCGTGAATTGTCAGTCTGCTTGGAATCTCCAAGTTGACTCCTAGGAAGATGTTTCCTAATATTCCCCGATCAAATTGTAAAGACAGGGTGCACTGAGAATCTGTTTCCCCCGGATTGGCTACTGCCAGACCTTGATAGTTCTGGACAGGCAAATCTAAAAGATACTGTATGTATTGAAGGGGGTAACTACCAGCGCCGTGCAGCACTCCTCCACCTGCTGCCAGTGAATAAAACCATTTGATATGGTCCACACTGGGGTAAGTTGTAATGGATTGCAGCCATTTTATTTTCCCGATAGCGTCCGCCTGAAGGGCTTTTTTTACTTTTTGCGTCAATGGCAGAAAAACTGATTTTTGGGCTTCCATCAGAAAAACCTGATTATTTTGAGCTAAACGGAATAATTCTTTGGCTTCAGAAGTCTTCAGTGTAAAAGGCTTTTCGAGCAGGACGTGTTTTCGATGGGACAGTGCTAGTTTGGCCGCCTCGAAATGTCCTCTATTGTAGACGGGAATGTAGACAATATCCACATCAGAAGACTGGCAAAGGCCTTCATAACTGTCAAAGACCTTGGAGATGTTTAGCTCCTTAGCCATGGTTTGTGCTTTCCCTGTTGTTCGTGAAGCAATCGCCGTAACTTCTCCTTGTTGACTTTGCTGGACGCCTTGCACAAAACGGGGGACGATTTGAGCGGCACTCAAGATGCCGTAACGGATTTTTTTCATTTGACGCTCTCCTTTTATTTGGAATGTGGTCTTGTTTTTTTAAAAATTATGATTATCTTTCTTTTCTAAACATTATAACGAATAGTCAGTCTTCTGGCAAAGGCTAAGAGAGAATTGGACGAGAAAAGCTTGATTATAGAGTTTTGAGTTTGGACGGCTAGTTTTTTTGACTATGAAGGACTATAAACTGCTGATTCTCAAACTTGTTTTCTATAATTTTGCCGAAGAATGGGTTGAGAAATGTTTTTTTTATTTATCGGTGCTATACTTAGAGTGGAAGGAGGCGTTTACAATGGTTGATAATTATCAACGGATTTTAGTTGCGGTGGACGGGTCGGAAAAGTCGGAAAAAGCGTTTCAAGAAGCAATTTCCGTAGCCAAGAGGAATGGTGCTAAACTTTTTATTGCAGCGATTGTCAATGATGTTGAACTCACGACGAGTGCGTATGCTTTTTCAAAACTGTTGATTGAAGAAAAGAAAAAACTTGAAATTAATTTATTAAAGAAAATTGATGATGCTAGTCGGCAGGGGATAGATGATACGGTTCCGATAGTAGAAATTGGCAACCCGAAAGAATATCTCGCACACATTATACCAGAAGAGCGCGAAATCGATTTGATTATAGTCGGTGCGACTGGAAAGGGAGCTATCCAACGAGCATTGGTAGGGTCTACGACATCCTATGTGGTAACCCATGCGCCTTGTAATGTTATGGTGATTAGATAATCAAGCTTAAATGAAGATAAAATTTTAAAATAAAGGCGTAAAAATCATTCTATGATTTTTACGCCTTGTTTTTATTTGTTTTGTATTTTTGTCTGAACTTGCTGTTTTTTTTAGTCGTTTGCTGTTTGTACTGGTCAACAGATTCACGGGATGTCCGAATGCTGGCCATGTTTTCGTCATAATTTTTCAATACGTAGGTATGAAACAACAGGTCAGTCAAAATAAATTGGGCAGTGAGTGAACTTGTAGCAGCACTTCTCAGTTCAGCTTCTTTTGATTTGACCGTTTGCAGAGACAGGTCAGCCTGTTTGCTGAGAGAGTTGGCACCAAACTGTGTAATGGAGATGGTGTGCAAGTGTCTGCTTTTGGCAAGGTCATTCAATGCTAAGACTTCACTAGTTTCGCCGGAGTTTGATACCCCTATAAAAAGTGTCCTCTCTGGTGCGGAGGTTAAGCTGGCAATCAGCAAGTGGACATCCGGCTGGCAGATGCAGACTTTTCCTATTCGATTGAACTTTTGTGCAATATTTTCAGCCACTAAGTAAGAAGAGCCGATACCGTAAACGTAGATGAAAGGGGCAGCTGAAATCAGCTGTATAGCCGAAGTCAAGGTCTCGTCATCTACCAGTTGAATGGTTTCTTTCATCGCCTGATAAGCATTTCCCAACAGTTTGTTCTTGATGTCTTCAGGCGACTCGTCCGGTGAAATGTCTGTATATTGCTGAACGACGGGGGCATCTTTTTCAGCTGACAGTTGCAACTTCAAGTCAGGAAAACTAGGGATGCCAATGGATTTACAAAAACGAATCACAGAAGCAGGGCTAGTGTCAGAAGCTTTGGCCAATTCGCTTGCGGTCATTTTGATTACTTTTTCCGGCTCATTTAAAACAAGCTGGGCGATTTTACGTTCGGAACGTGTTAAGTCATCGTAAATACTTTTCACACGGTAATGGACATGCTTACTTTTCATTTGCTCCCTGCTTTCTGTTATTAATAGTAGGTTATTTTTCCTAAAATCACTTCTTTTGCTGCTCCTGTGGCACTTGGGACATTGCTTGGCAAACGCTCCATAGTTCGATGGCCTAAAATCACCATGGCCACAGCTTCTTTAGCTTCTGAAGAAAAACCGATGTCTTCCTGTATCATCACTTGGGCTTCAGGTAATTCAGCCGTGATCATTTTGACCAGTTCAGAATTATAGCTTCCGCCGCCGCCGATAATCAGTTCGCTGCCCGTTTTATCAACGTAAGGCCGTACACCTTCTGCAATCGCTTTGGCAGTGAACAACGTGGCTGTTTTTATCCAGTCGTTTGCAGGCATTTGGTATTTAGCCAGCAAATCGTGGACATAGTCTTTGCCAAATTCTTCTCTGCCTGTTGTTTTAGGGGCTTGTTTGGCGATAAACGGATGGCTCATAAACTCCGACAAAAGTCCCTGATGGATGCTGCCTTGTTTTGCAAAAGAACCGTTTGAGTCATAAGGTTTTTGGTAAAAATGCTGACATAGTTCATCAATAATCATATTGCCGGGACCTGTGTCAAAGGCCAGCACATTTTTTAGCATTCCCTCTTTAGGAATAATGGTTGCATTGGAGATGCCGCCGATATTTTGTAAAATCCGCTGCACATAGTTGCTTCGATATAAAATATATTCTGAGTAGGGGACGATGGGGGCACCTTGCCCACCCACCGCCATGTCCCGATATCTGAAATCTGATACGACATCTGTTTTTACAATTTCTGCAATCACGCTTGATTCGCCGATTTGTAATGTGGACGGTTCCAGCAAGCCCTCTTTTTGCGGATGATGGTAAATAGTTTGACCGTGAGACGCTACAAAACGCAGTGCTTCAGAAGCAAGATTGTTTTTCTTGCAAGCCGCCACAACAGCGTTCCCAAATAATTTTCCCAGCTCAAAATTCAAACTGCAAATCAATGCCACGTCCGAGTTGTCGATAGAAAGGGCGGTCATGATTCGTTTTTTAGTTTCATCCTCGAAAGGATAGCTTTCAAAAGCGGCGAATTCATAGACTGGGTCTTCCGGAGCGGAAGTGTCAATCTTAACGATTGCTACATCAATACCGTCCAGAGAAGTCCCTGACATGATGCCAGCCGCATAACTTATGGTTTGACTCATTTATTTTACTCCCTTACTTCGTGAAAGGCAAACTTTTGCCAAGGCTTGATATAAGGTAACAGTACTTGATCAGCTTCGGTAATGTGTCCTACCACATTTGTTTTGCCGGAATTTTCCATTGGGAGCAAAGCAATCTGCAATTCTCCAGCATAGTGGGCATATAATGAAGATTCAATCAAGATATCCCCTGTGTGCATCTCTTCAGTATTAAAGGTTTTAAATTCATGCCCTTTATATTTTACCCGACTTTGAGTCGAGCGGATAACGTAATCAGAAATATCTCCCCGGTTGAAATGGAATTCTTCCAACACGATTTTACGTTCTATTTCTGGTATATCGTCACGTAATACGCAGTCCAAAGTGATTTTATACGGATCGATGTTACTTAATGCTTTCAATTCTTCTTCCGATGCGAAAGCATTGGCAATGATGACATCATCGATCAAATCTGTAGCCCAGAGATGCTTGGCTTGTGTGGTAATCGGCCATTCTCTGTGCATTTCCAACGTACACAGACCTTCTTTCACAGGCCAAGGTCCAATGGTGGCGCTAGGAGAATTAACAAAGGCTGCAGTTGAAATTCCGTGTTTTTTATAGACAGTAGTAGTTTCGATGAAATGTTCATAACTCAACCCAGTGTACCGGTGAGGGTAAAAGTTATGACATCCTTGTAATTTGGCTGCATTTGCCTGGTAGCTTAGGATGTTTTCCAGATAACGCGTGCCAGAGCTGATGTTCAGTTCAATAGCCAGCTCTTGAGGATTAAATGTCATGATAGACTCTTCGTTGCCGGTGAATCCCATGTCCAGCCGAATGCCGTCTGCTCCGATTTCTTTGAAAAATGACAAATCATCGTAGCTGATTCCCAACTCGTCAAACACTTTAGGACTGATGTCTGCGATAACTTCCATACCTAATGCTGTGGCATGGGCAATTGTCTCAGAAAAATCTGCCACAATTTGTTTTTTGTCTTCCTTATCAACGGACAAAAGGCAGGTAAAGACTCTAGAAAAACCATATTTTGCGGCTAAATCCATGTATTCTTTAATATCCTCGACAGAACTGTGGTTAGGATAAACGGAAATACCAAATTTTCTCATAGCTTTTGTTCTCCTTTATAGATGTAGTAAGCTCCTTTAGCGCTGGAAGCTTCTTTTTTATGCAAGTCATAGGGGAGCTGACAGTTGTCCAAGTAACGAGTGAATGCCTCGAGTACCCTCTCATTTTTTTGAATAACACTTCCGTTTAAACCAATACTGATAGGTTTGCCGGCGAGAGGAGCTTTGTTGATCAATTGCAGTGTTTTTTTTGCCAAAGTTTCCCCAGCTGTTTCCAAGATAATTTGTGCCTGAGAATAATCCGTTGCCAGTGTTCCGATTTGTTGTGCGGCAGAGGCAATCTCTCCCTTATCTACTTGGTACACTTTTTTGGCGAGAGAAAACACATCGTCAGCGTCAAAAAAAGTCAATATTTCTTTGGAGAACGCACTTGTTTCCTCTCCAGAATCATACTCATGCAAGACATGCTGAATTGCTTTTTTAGCAATATCAAACCCGCTGCCTTCATCGCCGAGTATATGGCCCCAACCGCCCGCCCGGTACCAATGGTTGTCAACAAGTCCTAACATAATCGAACCAGTACCTGCTGTGACGACCACACCGTCCTGACCTTTCAAGATGGCATATAAGGCTAGTTGAGCATCATTCAGAAACACAGGATTCACCGGCAAATAAGAAAACTCTTCAGCCATCTTTTGCTTGAACCCTCCGCTGTCGATACCGGCGATCCCCATCACAATCATTTGACAATCTCCAGCACCTAATGTTTGCAGCAAGATGTCTACGGCCTGTCTGATATTAGCCACAGCTTTTGAATAATCAACGACCAAATTTCCGAAACCTGTAGTGGTGGTTTCCAGTAATTCTCCATCTGTAATCGTATAGGCGGAAGCTTCTGTCTTTGTTCCGCCGCAGTCTACACCAATGACATATTTCATGCTCTCCATCCTTTATTTAGCCATTTCGATAGCTTTTCTGATAAATCCATCATTTTTATCAAGCAGAGTTTGTGCTTCTTCCTTTGAAGTGCCGGTCAAGATTCGAGTAATTGCTAGCTTCACTTGTTGATCAGAATCTTCAAAATAAAAAGTTGCATCCTCTTTTGAAACACCTGTCGCTTCCATGATAATGTTTTTTGCCCGCTCAATCAGTTTTTCATTCGTCGGTTTCACATCAATCATCAGATTTTCGTAAACTTTACCTAAATGCACCATGCTAATTGTAGAAATCATATTCAAAATCAATTTTTGCATAGTTCCAGCTTTTAAACGAGTGGAGCCAGTTAAAATCTCCGGTCCGGCAGATACTTCTATCGGATAGGAAGCAAATTTACTGATTTCCGCTTCTTCATTGCAAGAGATAGCAGCAGTTGTTGCTCCAATCTCAGTTGCGTACTTTAATCCGCCAATGACATAAGGGGTTCTTCCGCTGGCGCTGATACCAATCACGATATCTTTAGCTGTCAGTTCTCGTTCTTTGAAATCTTCGGCAGCCAGTGTGGTTGAATCTTCCGCTCCTTCTACGGCAACCGTCATGGCAGATTCTCCTCCAGCGATAATGCCTTGGACAAGCTCCGGGTCTGTGTTAAACGTAGGGACACACTCTGCAGCATCAAGAATACCTAAGCGTCCGCTAGTACCTGCACCAAAATAAAATAATCTTCCGCCGTTTTTCAAACTGTAAACCACTTGTTCGATCAGAGCAGTAATGGCTTCAGCTTGTTTGCTGATAGCTTTAACGGCTTTCATGTCTTCTTGATTCATTTTCTCTACTGTTTCAAGTATTGTCAGCTTGTCTAAACCAGTAGTGTCCTCATTTCTCTTTTCTGTCGTCAGATTTTCTAACATGTTCTCATCCTTTGTATGTTTTTTTTGAAGGGGGGGCATCAGAAACTGCTCCTTCTGCACAGCGTATAGCTCAATAGTAGTTATGGACAATAAAGGGAGACTGTTTTGCCGGTATAATATCAGCAAGGGATTAAAGTTTCGATGTACTGAGAGATACAGCCAATCATTTTTTTATAAGACAGCCTTCCTTTTTTCTTATACTGATTTTACCACTTATGAAATAAAATTTCAATTTAATATTTGGTTTTAAGAAATATGTACTCTTTTATGAAATATTATTTCTCTAGGTTAAAATTATATTGAAATTAAATTTTGAACAGGATATAATGCAGTTAAGGTCTCTTTAAAAAAGTTTGATCAAGAAGACCTTGCACTGCAAAGGCTTTTATTAGATGGGGATCAAGTAAAAGTCATGAAAATGATAGGAATTGGGGGTGACACTAAAGAAATGTTGACAAATGGAAAAAAACGGGCAATTCCAGGGTTTTCAGTTAAGAGTTCTCTGTTGATTTTATTGGCAGGACTAGTTGGAGGTATTATTTTCCCTTATTTTTTTTATGAATTACATTGGGACACCCGTATCGCCGTCATGCTTTTTCTTCCAGCACTTATTTCCGCAGCTATTGCTTATGGTCAATGTTGTATTGAAACTGATGCCGGCATTTGTAAACGTTTTTGGATAATTTTGAGCTTTTCGTTTTTCATTTTAGAGGTACTTTCGTATTTTTGGTTGTATAAAGGATTGATATTTTAGTAAGGAAACTTACTAGTTAGGGGTGGAAAAATGTTAGAAAAATTTACAAATTTTGTTGAGACTAAATTATCTGGACCCATGGATAAATTGGCTAATCAAAGACACTTAAGAGCGATTCGGGACGGGATTATTGCAGCATTACCGTTAATTATCATTGGTTCTTTCTTCTTGATTTTGGCTTTTCCTCCGCTTCCGGCGGACTGGGGCATCTCTGAGTTCTTGACAGCTAATGCTGCCACAATTTTATTACCTTATCGTATGACGATGTACATCATGTCTTTGTATGCGACGTTTGGGATTGGTGCAAGTCTAGCGAAAACTTACAACTTGGACGTAGTGTCTGGTGGAATTTTAGCAACGATTGCATTTCTGTTGACGTTCATTCCGGTCAATATTCCGGCAGAGGCTGCAGAAGCAGCTGGGACAGCCGGTTTCGTGCTGCCTATGGCGAATTTAGGCGGCGGCGGTATGTTTGTGGGTATTATTACTTCTATCTTGGCAGTTGAAATTTATCGTATAACAGACAAATCAAAATTCAAGATTACAATGCCAGAACAAGTGCCCCCAGCGGTCGCTCGTTCTTTTGAATCACTGACGCCAACATTGATTGTTATTCTAGGTATGGGCTCAATCACTTATTTCCTTGGCTTCGATTGGCATTCAGCAATTGCAAAAGTTGTATCGCCGTTGGTAAGCGCGGCAGACTCTTTACCAAGTGTCTTGCTACTGATTTTTATGATTACTTTTTTCTGGGTGTTTGGTATTCACGGTGTATCTATCGTTGGGTCCTTGGCACGTCCGGTCTGGCTGCAATTATTAGAGGGCAACACAACAGCCCAAGCAGCAGGAGAAGCTTTACCTCACATTGCGGCGGAACCTTTCTTCCAATGGTTTATCTGGATCGGCGGCTCTGGCTGTACGATTGGTTTAGCAATTCTTCTGGCTTTCACTGCCAAATCTGAGTATGGTTCTAAATTAGGGAAGGCAATCATCATGCCATCTATTTTTAACATTAACGAACCAGTTATTTTCGGGGTACCAATTGTTTTAAATCCGATTATGATGATTCCATTTGTTGGGACACCAATGATTACTGGAATTATTGCGTGGTTTGTGACAAAAGCTGGTATGGTTAATCCGGTGACCGTCACCGCTCCGTGGACACTTCCGGGACCTATTGGTGCGTTCCTTGCCACAGGGGGAGATTGGCGAGCAGCTGTTTTGAATTTAGT
This sequence comes from Vagococcus elongatus, assembly GCF_003987645.1. GTDB lineage: Bacteria > Bacillota > Bacilli > Lactobacillales > Vagococcaceae > Vagococcus_A > Vagococcus_A elongatus. Next base: position 6,414 of record NZ_NGKA01000035.1, on the reverse strand, counting down.
CTTGATCGTTGTTTCGATTATCTGCTATTACCCATTCGTTAAGATTTACGATCAAAATGAATTGGATAAGGAAACAGGGGCAGTGGCTGCCTAATAGTTGCCTCAATGATTTAAGGGACTTAAAAATATTAGAGTGATATGGTTTGATCACATCAACTCTTCAACAGTAAAAAGACCAGCGGCTTTAGTTTCCGCTGGTCTTTTAATTTTGGGTTAACTGTCTGCTGCTTTGTCTCAAGAAAGAGAGACTGGCACCTTCCGATTGCTATACAATATCTGACATGGGACTGTATAGATAAGCGGAGACTAACGCTTCTGCGGCGTTGATAGATTCTTCATGGGTCCGCTCAAAAGCATGGCTGGCATCGATTCCTGCGCCGATTAATCCGTGCCTGACATCTGCGCCCGCCTTCATGGCTGCGGAAGCATCACTGCCATAGTAAGGATAGATATCTAACTGATATGGAATTTTTCCTTGTTGGCAGAGATGGACCAGATGTTGGCGCAAGCCTAAATGATAGGGACCGCTGGCATCTTTCACGCAAACAGACACACTGTATTCATCTGTTTGCTGATCGTCACCGATAGCTCCCATGTCAACGGCGAGGTATTCTACAACCTTTTCAGGAATGTTGGAATTCCCGCCATAGCCTATTTCTTCATTATTGGAAATAAAGAAATGGGTTGTATACGGCAATTTTTTATTTGAGACGGTCAATTTTTCTAAAAACTTTAACAAAATAGCCACGCTGACCTTGTCGTCTAAGTGTCGGGACTTAATAAATCCAGCAGGTGTAATCACAGTGCGCGGGTCGAAACTGATGAAATCTCCTACATTAATTCCCAAGGCGCGGGTGTCATCGGCAGTCTTTACTTTTTCATCTAGCCGAAGTTCCATATTATCTTGATTACGTTCTGCGCTTCCTGCATCCTTGTAGACGTGGACGCTGGTTTGATGCATTAGAATCGTGCCGGTAAATTCGCTCCCATCTTGCGTATGGATGGTGCAATATTCTCCTTCGATTGAATTGTAATGAAAGCCCCCGACCAAATCCAGTTTGATTCGTCCGTTTTCTTTGATACTGCGCACCATCGCTCCTAAGGTATCGACGTGAGCAGTAATAAAGCGTTCTTGTTCTGAATGTTCTCCCGGTACGGTGAGTATCAGGCTGCCCTTACGATTGACAGTGGGGTGATAGCCAAGAGTTTCTAATTGTTTTTTTATCCACTGAATAATCGTCTGAGTGTTTCCGGTCGGTGAAGGAATTGTTGTTAATTGCGCTGTAAGATCAATAGTTTTTTCTATCATAATGTTTCCACCCTTTATAAACTTTCTTATGGCCTAAGCGTACCAATTTATTCGATACGCCGGTCATTGTCCAGTAATAGTGTATCGTTTTTTTGTTTTTTTTACAAAGATTTAATCGACCTGTTTTCATCCTGTTTTAGTCAAGGGATTAATTTAACAAAGGATTGCATTCACAAAAAATAACCTTTACAATAGGGAGAGTATAGATAGCAAGTAGAAAGTTGGGTAGGACACATGGAAACTCAAACGAGAGATTTTGAGCAAATTAACCAGGAATCTAAGTCTAAAATGATTCGTGGGTCCATCTGGATGTCTGTGGGAAGTTTTGCTTCAAGACTGCTAGGGGCAGTGTACATTATTCCTTGGTATTTATGGATGGGCGAAAATGCTAAATTAGCCAATAACCTCTTCACAAAAGGTTACAATATTTACGCCTTATTTTTAATGATTTCTACCGCAGGAATACCCGGAGCCATTGCAAAACAAATTTCTCACTACAATTCTTTGAACGAATATAAAGTGAGTAAACAGTTATTTAAACGAGCCTTGATGCTGATGGGGATATTCGGTTTGGCATGTGCAGGAGTGATGTTTTTTGGCGCTCCGATTTTAGCGGCTGGGAATAAAGATTTGATTCCAACCATGAGAGCCTTGAGTACGGCAGTGCTGATATTTCCGATTATGAGTGCCTTTAGAGGGTTTTTCCAAGGGAATCACAACATGATGCCTTCAGCTGTGTCGCAAATCGTAGAGCAGATTGCTCGAGTATTTTATATGCTGACCGCCGCTTATGTCATCATGAAAGTGAGAGAAGGAAGTTACGTGACTGCGGTCACTCACTCTACTTTTGCGGCCTTCATCGGTGCTTTGGCAGCTTTAGGCCTTCTGGTGTGGTTCTATCAAAAACAGATGCCGAAGTTTGCGGCACTTGAAGCGTCAAGTGTAGGCAAGTTGGAAGTATCAACCAATGAATTACTGAAAGAAATTGTTCGTGAAGCCATTCCTTTTATCATCATTGGTTCAGCGATTACGATTGTGAAAATTTTTGACCAGTTTACTTTTGAGCCGTTGATTCATGCCTTTACCAATTATAATCAGACACAGGCGGAGGAGCTTTTTACTTTGTTCAGCGGCAATCCTGATAAGCTGACGATGATTACTATTTCCATTGCCACTTCATTGGCAGTGACTAGTCTGCCTTTGATTACCGAGTCATTTACTGTGAAAAATTATAAGGGATTGGCCAAGCAGGTCAGCGATAATTTTCAATTGTTCTTTTTTGTCATGATTCCTTCCACGTTTGGGATGATTTTATTGTCAGAGCCGTTGAATACATTGTTTTATAGTCATGATAACTTAGGGGCGTCGCTGTTGCGGCAAGCTTGTTATGTGGGCATCGTTTTAGGATTCTATATTTTAGTTTCCACCACACTTCAAGGACTTTACGGCAATAGACGGGCCATTCATTTTCTTGTCGTCGGTTTTGTCGTCAAAATAATTTTACAAGTTCCTATGATTTATATGTTTGAAGTTTACGGACCGTTGTTGTCATCGGCCATTGCATTTTTAGTTTCCGGGTTTTTGACCGCCAGAGAAATCTATCGCCTGACCCATTTCAATGTCAGTTTTACCGCACGGCGGACATTGCTGATGATGATCTTAACGCTCATTATGTTGCTTGGTGCATTTATCGTCCGGCAAGTATTGTACCTGTTCCTTTCCCCTGCAAGCAAAGGTCAGTCATTAGTGATAGTGCTGGTAGTTGGGATTGTCGGTGCGGCTATTTACGGTTATCTGTCCTTGAAAGTTCGTCTGGCAGATAAACTGTTAGGAAACAAGATGCAGGGGTTGCGAAAGCGGCTAAATATAAAATAAGTTTGATGAGGACATCTATGATTATAGGTGTTCTTTCTTTTTAGAAAGGATAAAAGCTATGAAAGTACGTTTAGATAAAATGTTGAGCCACTTAGGTTACGGCAGTCGCAAAGAGGTAAAACAACTGCTGAAGAAAAAAGAGATATTGGTTAATGGCGTGTCCGTAAAAAACAGCGGTCAGCTGATAGACACAGAAAAAGATCAAGTACTTTTGAACGGAGATGCCCTTGTTTATGAAAAATATGTTTATTATATGCTGCATAAACCAAAAGGCGTGATTTCAGCAACGGAAGATGCAAAGCATCGGACGGTCTTGGACTTAATCAGCCAACAAGATGTCCGGCCGGATTTATTCCCAGTCGGCCGCTTGGATAAAGATACGACAGGATTGCTGCTTCTGACTAATGACGGGGCCCTTGCTCATGAGCTGTTATCTCCTAAGAAAAAAGTCCCCAAGTGTTATTTGGCACTTGTTGAGGGGATAGTGACGGAGGAGGATGTAGCATTATTTAGTCAGGGGTTTGAAATAGACGGCAATGAACGGGTACAGCCCAGCGAACTGGTGATTGAAACAAAAGACAACCATCAAAAGCGAACCACAGTTTCACTGACGATTGTTGAGGGAAAGTTTCATCAGGTGAAAAGAATGTTTGCGGCTGTGGGTAAGAAAGTACTGACCCTCCACAGAGAATCTATGGGCGGGTTAATATTAGATAAAGAGCTTCATCCCGGTGATTACCGACGGCTGACAAAAGCAGAATTGGAAATTTTAAAAAAACAAGCATAAACATTGACTGCATACCCGAGGGGGGTATATGATTTGTTTTATCAAATTAACAATAAGAGTGAGGAGAAAATTATGTTTCTATTCGATAAAACCCCTTCGGTCAGCGGTAATGAGCTGATAAAAAAATTACCGGCAAGACCAACGATTTTAGATATCAGGCAAAAAGATGCCTACGTGAACGGTCATATTCCCGGAGCAAAAAATGTGACAATGGATAAATTAACTAAAATGAAACTTTCCAAAAAAGATGCTGTCTACGTTGTCTGTTATTCTGGCATGAGCAGCAGAACAGCAGTCAAAGAATTAAAACGTCAAGGCTATGACGCCTACAGTATTAAAGGCGGCATGAATTCATGGAACGGACCTGTCAAAGGAGGATTGCAGTAGATGAAAGTAATTATTGTCGGAGGCGTGGCAGGAGGTATGTCAGCAGCTACGCGATTGCGCCGTTTGGACGAAAATGCAGAAATTATTGTCTTGGACAAAGGGCCTCACGTGTCCTTTGCCAACTGCGGACTGCCTTACTATGTGTCAGGTGAGATAGAAGAACGGGAAGCCCTATTACTGCACACCCCAGAAAGTCTAGGGGCACGCTTTAATTTAGACGTACGGGTCAATAGCGAGGCTGTCGACTTGGAGACAGATAAAAAACAATTGAAGATAAAGTTTGGAGAGAAAGAATATTGGGAAAGTTATGACAAACTGATATTATCTCCGGGAGCCAGTCCCTTTGTGCCTCCAATTGGCGGGATTAATGAAGCAGAGAATGTCTTCGTCTTGCGTAATGTTCCAAACCTAGATGCAGTGATGGCATTTATTCACCAGCATCAGCCGAAAAAAGCCACAGTAATCGGTGCCGGTTTTATCGGGTTGGAAATGGTGGAGAACTTGGTAGAAAGAGGGCTTGAAGTCACCTTAGTGGAAAAAGCACCCCACGTGTTACCGCCATTGGATGAGGAAATGTCTGCCTATGTGGAAAAAGAGTTGCGTGAAAATGGTGTAGAAGTCATCTTGAATCAATCAGCCACAGAGTTTCTTGACCATGGGAAAACCGTTGTACTTGAAAATGGGGAACAGTTGGCAACAGACATGATTATTTTGTCAGTAGGGGTTGTTCCTGAAACAGCTCTTGCTAAAAAGGCGGATATCGCTTTAGGCCTGCGCGGGGCAATTCTTGTGGATGAAGCATATCAGACTAGTGCCAAAGATGTCTATGCTGTTGGGGACGCCATAGTGGTGAAACAACAGATAAACGGCGAAGATGCACTTATTTCCCTAGCATCTCCTGCCAACCGGCAAGGGCGGCAAGTGGCGGATATTATATCAGGCATGAAGCGTACAAATAAAGGTAGTATCGGAACAGCGATCGTTCGGGTATTTAAAATGTCAGCAGCTTCCACAGGATTGTCTGAAAGACAAGTCAAATTAGCAGGTTTACCTTATGAGGTTGTTCATGTCAGCGGGAAAGACCATGCGGGATACTATCCCGGAGCCACATCAGTGATGTTAAAATTGGTTTTCGATCCGGAAACCGGTAAAATTTATGGAGCTCAAGGAGTGGGAGAAAAAGGTGTCGATAAACGAATCGATATTTTAGCCACAGCAATTAAAGGTGATTTGACGGTAGCAGATCTTCCAGAATTGGAATTTACCTATGCTCCGCCGTTTGGTTCAGCGAAAGACCCTGTCAACATGTTAGGCTATGCAGGATTGAACATTATGGAAGGCTTGACGGATTTAGTCCAGTGGCACGAAGTATCAGACAAGCTGGCTCAAGGAGCGGTATTATTGGATGTCCGCAATCAGGCTGAATTACTCTCAGGCGAGTTTGCTAGTTCGCTGCATATTCCTTTGAATGATTTGCGTGAACGTCTGCATGAATTAGACCCGGAAAAAGAATATATTATCAGTTGCGCCAGCGGACAACGAAGCTATATTGCCGAAAGAGTCTTAAAACAGAAAGGGTTCAAGGCAGCAAACTTAGACGGTTCTTTCGGACTTTATCAAGTGGTACGTCCACAGGAGATTAAATAAAGCGGTGATGAAATGAAATGCGATGAAAAAATCATGAATCGCTTGAAAAGGGCAGAAGGGCAAATGCGGGGCATCCAGAAAATGATGTCTGAGGAACAAGAATGCGAAGCGATTTTGACACAGCTATCGGCAGTCAGATCAAGCATCGACAGCATCATGGGCATCATGGCATCTGAAAATATTCGCGATTGCTTTGAAAACCCTGCGGCAGACCCGACAATCCAAGAAGAAAAAATTAAAAAAGCGATGAAAATGATTCAAAAATTATAAAAAAAGATTTAACCTGGATAATTCATACTTATTTGAAAAAACAAGATAAACACTTTTGTGACGGTGTTTATCTTGTTTTATTTTAACACCCTTTGGGTGTACAAAAAGAGCCCCAATCTGTTATGGTTAAAGCGCCTAA
>NZ_NGKA01000034.1 GCF_003987645.1 Vagococcus elongatus | reverse complement strand
GACAATCTCTTGACCGTGAGTAATTGATTTTTTAGATTGTTGACGTCCGTGTTTCATGATTCCACCTCTTTTATTCTTCTGTTTTTACTCCTCTTATTATGAGGGCAGCAGCAAAGAAAAGCAAAAAAAATCTTATGATTGTTGACTCTCCAAAATATAACTGCTACCAGCGACACTTTTAAAACCTCCCACTAAATTCCTGAAATTAGAAATTGAGCGGGAGAAGAGAATACTAAAAAACTAACAAAATAATGATTTCTAACTTAATTTGACAAATGAATATGTTTAAAATGTTGATATAGCAAAGACTAATAATTATGAAATTAGCTCAACTATAAAAAGCGTCTTGAAAAAATGCTTTTCAAGACGCTTTACTGAATTTCAACTTCATTCCTGATTCTGCTGTAATCTATACATATCGTAATACAGCCCGCCTGATTCAATCAACTCATCGTGGCTGCCCCGTTCAACAATTTCTCCTTTATCCAACACTAAAATCAAATTGGCATCCCGAATCGTTGACAGTCTGTGTGCAATGGCTAAAGTTGTCCGCCCTTTTCTCATACGAGCCAACCCTTCCTGAATCAAACTTTCTGTTTCTGTGTCAATATTTGCTGTGGCCTCATCCAAAACTAAAATCTTCGGGTCAGTCACAATTGTTCGTGCAAAAGAAATCAGCTGACGCTGCCCGCTAGAATAGCTCGCACCCCGTTCAATCACTTTAGCATCGTATTTATCCGGCAATGTATTAATAAATTTATCAGCTTGAACAAACTCAGCTGCCTGACGAATTTGTTCATCTGTAATCGACTCGTCAAGCAGACGAATATTACTTTTAATATCACCATAAAACATAAATGCATCTTGCAGAACAAGCCCCATCTTACGTCTCAATTCCTCCATAGGATAGGCCCGGATATCTTTATCATCAATGAGGATCTCCCCTTCATAAAATTCGTAGAAGCGCATCATCACATTAATGATGGAACTTTTACCGCTTCCGGTATGTCCTACCAAAGCAATGGTTTCACCCGGATTGGCTACAAAACTGATATTTCTAAGAACATAGTGGTCATCGTCATAAGCAAAACTGACATTTCTAAACTCAATTTTCCCTTCAATAATTTCTTCCGCAGCATCTGTGTATTGCTGGGGAGCGACCTCCTGATGGTCCATGATTTTTAAAATCCGACTGCTCGCTACAAGACCATCTTGGAACACACTTAAAAAATCCATCATGTTGATCATCGGTTGAAAAAAAGTCTGCACATAGGTGATAAAAGCATAAATAATCCCTACATTTATCATGGTATCCAAAGAAAGTTTTCCGAAAAAGTAAAGAACTAAAGCTGTATTTAAAGCAACTAATAAATTGATGACCGGCGCCAAAAGTAAAGAGTTAGTTTTGATCATCGCATATTTTGTCTGTAAATAGTCATCATTGATTTCTTCAAATTCTTGTTCTAAACGTTTTTCCTGACGAAACTGCTGAACGATACTCATCCCAGAAATAGACTCGTTTAATTTGGTGTTCAACTGACTGAGTTTTTCCCGCATACGGCGGTACACGCGTGAACTGAATTTTTGATAATACCATACAATCACCAGCAGGATAGGTAAGAACAGCATCACATACATGGTAAGTGTCGGATTGATCAGCCACATGGCAATAAAACCAGCAATGACTCCTGAAACTCCCGTCAATACGCTCAAAAATACAAACCAAAATTCGATCAAAGTTTCCGTATCGTTGGTCACCCGGGAAACAATCGACCCTGCCGGTGTTTTGTCAAAATAACGCATGCCCAGCTGTTGGACTTTTTTATATAAAGACAAACGAATATGCTGAGAGGTTTTCACCGCAGCTTCCAAGTAGAGGAAATATTGGAAAAACCAAATAATGGCTTTCAAACAAACCACACCAAAATAAAGCAAGGCAAAATAGATGAAAATCGAAAAAACTGTGTTTCCTGTATTCAAGTAATTATCAATAAAAATTTGGATAATTCTCGGTAAAACCATATTGATGGCCGAGAGAACTAGCGCAAGTATGATGGAAGGAACAAACAAGCGCAAAAAAGGTTTAGTAAAAGTCAACATTCGTTTTACAACCCGTACTTGCTCTTTCCCACTCATCGAACGAGTCCATTCTGATTGATACTGGTCTTCCATTAGCGGTTCCCCCTCTCGATTTTTGATTCCAGTTGCTGACGCTGGTACATTTGTGCATACCATCCGCCAACGTCTTCCAACTGCTGATGGGTGCCTCGCTCAATAATCTCCCCATCACCGATCACAATGATTTCTTCTGCATGGAGGACACTGCTCAAGCGGTGTGCAGCAATGATTGTCGTTTTATCTTTGCGCATCTCTTTGAGATTCGCTAAAATAATTTCCTCTGTTTTGGCATCCACTGCCGAAAGAGCATCATCTAAAATCAAAAGCTCCGGATTCAAAATCAATGCTCGAGCAATGGAGATTCGCTGTTTCTGTCCGCCAGATAAAGAGACCCCACGTTCGCCGACCATAGTCTCATAACCATTAGCAAACCCTAAAATATCTTCATGAATAGCTGTCAATCTGGCAACTTCTTCCACTTCTTCATCAGTGGCTTCAGGTTTAGCAAAACGAATATTGTCCCGAACCGTCATGGAAAACAAAAAATTATCCTGAGGCACATAGCCGATAGAATTTAACAAAGCATCCAGAGAGTAGTCTTGCAAATGATACTTACCAAACTTGATCTCTCCTTGATAATCGTCATACTCACGCATCAAAAGTTTTAAGATTGTCGTTTTTCCTGAACCAGTTTTCCCCACAATCCCTAATGTATCACCGGAAGCAATATGAAAACTGATGTCTTTTAAGCTGTCATGTGTATCATCATAATAACGAAAATGACTGATTTTAAAATCAATTGCGCCTTGAGCATCTTCTTGAATCGCATGGGGATTTTCCTGAATATTGGACCTTTCCGCCAACAAATCTTGAACCCGGTCATAGCTGGCACTTCCTCGTTCCAAGATATTAAATAAACGCCCAATGGCAAACATCGGCCAAACCAACATAGAAATATAGGCAAACATGGAAACCATGTCCCCAACTTCTATATAATTTTGTGAAACAAAATAACCGCCAATCGCCAGTGTTAAAACATAAGATAAGCCAATAATGATCGTGATCAATGGATCAAATAAGGAATCAATCAAATTAACACGATGCCATTTCACGACTGCATCATCGATTTTTTCAGAAAAGTCCTGAATATCTTCTTTTTCCTGACCAAAAGTTTTAATAACTTTGACCCCCGTAATGCTCTCCTGTGTTTTATCATTGATGTTGGAAAAGGCTTCTTGAGAGTCTCTAAAAGCCGTATGCATAGCGCTTCCTAATTTACGAGAAACTAAGCCAAGTAAAGGCAAAGGAATCAGTACCAACAAGGTCAAACGCCAATCGATAAACACACACATGGCAATAATCGTCATCCCGCCATTAACCAATGAATCAACAAGGGTTAAAACTCCCCCGCCGGCAACATTTTGAATGGCATTTAAATCATTGGTCGCATGGGCCATCAAATCACCTGTACGATATTTTTGGAAAAAAACTTGGTCCATGGAAGTAAAATGATGAAATAATTGCCTGCGCAGTTTCTTTTCCAAACGGGCGGCACTCCCCCAAATATTAGTTCGCCAAACGTAACGAAGCAAGTATTGCCCCACTCCCCCAAAAGCTACCACACTGATATAAAAAAACAGCTTTTCAATCGTTAAGCTGTGCCTATTAATCTCGTTTACCACCAATCCGATAATCCTTGGTGTCATAATCTGTAAAGCTGCCACTAAAATAAGGGAAATGACCCCATAAATATATGATTTTTTTTCTTCTTTAAAAAACCAGCCGATCTTACGAAAAACCTGCATTCTCTCACTCCTAACTGTGAAACCCATCCTCTAAACAATAGTACTGCGGTCTGTCATTTTTAGTCAGTCAAGACATTAAATTTCAAGGAACCGCTGCAAAAATACCCCCTTTTTTATTCCGGGAAACAAAAAACAGGCACCTAAAAAAGCGCCCGTCCATAACATACGAAGTATCAATCTAATAGAACTACTTCTTCTGATTCTGATTTTTCATATTCTGCATCATTTGACGAATCTTTTTCTCAGAAGGTTTTTGTCCCATTTGCATCATCATCATACGTAATACATCCTCATTAACGGGAGGATTTTTTTGTAAGTAATCTTCCATATATTTTCTTGCGATGAAGAAGCCGCCCACCCCACCTAAAAGAAGTGCAGCAATTGCTATTAAAACTACCCATCCTATACTCATCTTAAATCGCTCCTTTCATCTTAAATAATTATACCTTCAATAGAAGATTGTACTAGACTTGTCTTCATTTGAAAAGAAAAATTTTTGAATCTCTTTTTAAATATCCGACTAATCACGCTTTTTGAATCTCTTCCAATACGTTAGGATTAAATGTTTGCTCTCTAAACATGGCAATTTCAAATCCATAAGGTGCTTTGGCACTTTTCTTGTCAGGACCTACATAAGGTGTTTCAAGAATCTTCGGAAGTTCAGTCAACGCTTCATGATGTACGATTCGGTTGAGTGCTTCAAACCCAATCTCACCAAAACCGATATTGGCATGGCGGTCCTTATGGGCTCCCCGAGGATTTTTCGAATCATTCACATGAACGACTTTTAAGCGGTCCAATCCGATAATTTTATCAAACTCTGTCAACACGGCATCAAAATCCGTCACATCATACCCGGCGTCATGAATATGGCAAGTGTCTAGGGTAACTGAAAGTTTTTCATTAAACGTCACACCATCAATGATTTTTGCCAACTCATCAAATGTCCGACCAATTTCTGTACCTTTTCCAGCCATCGTTTCCAATGCAATCTGCGGTACTTGTTCCCGTGTCAGGACTTCATTTAGACCTTTGACGATTTGGGCAATCCCCGCATCTGCTCCTGCACCCACGTGAGCCCCGGGATGCATCGTGATTTGTTTTCCGCCTAAAGCTTCTGAGCGCATAATTTCATCTTTCAAAAATTGAATGGCAAAAGGAAAGTTTTCCGGCTTGATCGTATTTCCCAGGTTGATGATATACGGTGCATGAACGACCATATGACTCAACTGATGCTCTGCCATAAAAATCTGTCCTGCTTCGATATTCATCTCTTCCACCGCTTTACGACGCGTATTTTGCGGTGCACCTGTATAAATCATAAATGTGCTGGCATTGTATCCGGCTGCTTCTTCTGCCGCACCTAGCAACATCTTTTTTCCACTCATACTGACATGAGAACCTATAATCATTTCCATCCTCCTATAATTATCATACTCTTCTATTGTAAGCTTTTTTAAAAAGAGAAACAATCATAGTGCCTGTTTTTTTTATTTGACGAGTATAAACTTGATTCCATTTTTTTAGGAGCTGTGATTATCTTTTTCATAATATTCAAAAATATGTAAAACGTACATAATTTCTACACAAGTGAATGCTATGATAAAGACAACGAAAGAAGGAAAGAGGTGATTTTAATGACACGTGGAAAAGCAATTCTATTATTTGTGTTTACATCCCTGATTATATTTGCTGCACCTCTTACGGTATCTGCCAGAGGACATGGTGGTGGACATCACCGAGCAAATGCTGGAGTAAACTGCTTAAACAACGAAACATGTCTTGCAAGACAAGCAAATCAGACGCAACAACAGGTCTCTCAACCTCAAGAAGTTGCCCCAGCTGATGATACACAACAACCAGCTGCTGATGCAGTACAACCCCAACAAAGAATCAGACAACGTGACCAGCAATGTGATGACGCTGTTAGAAGAGAAGACTGTCCCTATAGAGCCTATTGCGATAATCAAAATGAAAATGGCGGCGCAGGACATCGTCACAATTGGAGAAGAAATCCTGGGTGCCGCTTGGCTCCAGCCGAAAGTTAATTCTCTATAAATATCAGTAATTTATGTCATTTAAATATAGCCTGTCATGACCCTATAGTTAGTGTTGTCATGGCAGGCTTATTTAGACATTTTAAGTATTTCTCCACAAAAGGAATTCAATTCAAAATCCGCCCAAAACCAAAATTCACCTAAGCGTTGACTAATTCAAAAAGTTAAATGCTTCTTTCCGGCCAGACTTCTTATGAAAAATCTTAACTTTCTACATAAAAAAACTTAAGCTATGAAGTCTTCTCTTACTAGAGGCAGCCATCAAAGGTTAAGTTTTTAATGTTGATTAAAATTTTAACAAGAAATAATTTTTCTTGCCCCGTCTAAGAACAGTAAACTGCCCCTCGATTTTATCAGTTTCTACTAATTCATAGTTCACATCTTGCTGACGTTCACCATTAATATATATTGCGCCGTTAGTGATATCTTCCCGTGCCTGACGCTTTGACTGAACCAAACCAGACGTCACCAATAATTCGACTAAATGATTGTCATCTGATGCTTGAACCTCATAACTTGGCACATCTTTAAAGCCTTGGGCGATTTCCTTGGCATTCAAAGATTTTATGTCCCCGCTGAACAATGCCTCTGAAATTTTCACTGCCTGTTCAAAAGCCTCTTCACCGTGAGTCAAAATTGTCACTTCTTTTGCCAATACTTTCTGTGCCAAGCGCTCATGAGGAGACTCATTAAATTCTTTTTCGATCTCTGCAATCTCATCAAGGGCTAAAAACGTAAAATACTTTAAGAACTGGACGGCGTCACGGTCGTCTGTATTGAACCAAAATTGATAATACTCGTAAGGGGTCGTTTTCTCTGCATCTAGCCAAACAGCGTTTCCTTCAGTTTTACCAAATTTCGTGCCATCTGCTTTTTTAATCAGGGGCATCGTCATACCATACCCTTGGATTTCACGCTCACGACGCAACAGCTCTATTCCAGAAGTGATATTCCCCCATTGGTCACTGCCGCCCAATTGAAGCAGACAGCCTTCACGGTCATATAACTGTAAAAAATCGTAGGCTTGCAGCAGCTGGTAGGCAAACTCAGTATAAGAAATCCCTGTTTCTATACGGCGTTTAACACTTTCTTTGCTCATCATATAGTTGACTGTAAAATTCTTACCCACATCCCGTAAAAAATCAATCAGCAAAATACTTCCTAACCAATCATGATTATTCGCAATGATTGCCGGATTTTCATCGTTGTAAAAGTCGATAAATCTTTCCAGCTGGCGTCTCAAACTATCAGACCAAGAAGCTACCGTTTCGTTGGAGTTCAAACTTCTTTCAGCATCTTTAAAAGACGGGTCTCCAATCAGACCTGTGCCTCCGCCCACCAAAGCTATGGGCACGTGACCAGCTTTTTGAAAGCGACGTAAAGTTAATATAGGCAGCAAATGACCAATATGTAAACTATCAGCCGTTGGATCAAACCCGATATATAATTTCACAGACTCTTCATTTAATTTTTTTTCTAAAGCTGATTCATCTGTTACTTGATAAATCAACCCACGATCTTTCAATTCTTGTAAAAAATCTGTTTGCATATTTTCTCCTCCTAAAAATTCTCTACTTGTCTATCTTAGCCTATTCAGAAATGAAAATAAAGGTCTTCGGCTAACAAAGTCATTTCTTTTTTGACAATAATTATTTATAACTTTCTATGGTTTCTAAAAGTTCTGCAGTTTCATAAATTTCAATATCAGGCTTTATGTCCCCCACTAAGGCTTCTCTATATTTATTTAAAAAAATAACTTCCCAGTCAGCTTGTTTCGCCCCAACCACATCGTTTTTATAAGAATCTCCAATCATCAAAAATCTTTCTCCCTTAGCTTGCACACGTTCCTCAACAAGTTGAAAAATTTCCAGCTGAGGTTTTGCCAAGTCAAGCGCCCCGGAAATAAAAAAATAATCAGGAGTAATCCACTTTTCAAGATTCAACCGTTGAATTTTTTTCATTTGATGCTTCTCGGGACCGTTAGTCAGTACCGCCATCTGAACATCGCGGGCAGATAGATAATCCAAAACTTTTACGACTTCAGGGTCAATTGAAATATTATCCTGAAAGTATTCATAGGCTTTCTGGAACTCCAATAATTTCTGCGGTTTTATTTGGACATCAAAGACTTGAAAAGCTTTGCCCATGCGATAGATATACATATCCTCCATACTCATCTCACCACGCTGACTCTGATAAAACACTTGGTGACTATATTCTTGGCGATAATAATACAGCTCTTTGACAGGTATCCCATATTTATCACCAAACACTTGGTCATAAGCCTGTTCAAAAGGAATAAACTGATCATACAATGTGTCATCTACATCAAACACTACTGTAAACAAATGAAAACCTACTTTCTTTCTATCATGTTTTCGTTGATTCATAGACTATTCTTTGATAATCGTCCTTCTACTCTATCATATTCTTGCCTTTTTTCGTAGATAAAACCAAAAAGGTATGATTTTATTTTGAAAACTAATTGAAAAATATTATTTTATCCCTGCATTGCTATTTTTTTGCGCTTACATTCCTTTAATCGCCTCACTGAGCTTAAAATAGCCTCTGTCACTCGGCTATTTGATCGCTCCCCTAGGCAGTCCCCCTGTTTTTTGATATAATAAACCGCGTAGAAGATGAAAATGAGGTGAGAAATCTGAATACTTCGGAAAAAACAAATAAAAATAGTAATCAAAAAAAGAAAAAATCAGCTAAAAAGAAAATAAGCAAAAAAACATTGATTTTCTCCTCCATCATTTCCATGGAAGTTCTAAAATCGACGATTTACTTTTTCCTAGCCATATTCTTTCTCGGGGGTTCGCTTGCCCTAGGTGTAGTGCTGGGGTATTTTGCTAATCTTGTGGAAAGCACCGAGATTCCTTCAGGAGATGAAATAGTCAGAGCAATCAATGATATCGAATTAGTTTCCCATGTTAATTATTCAAACGGTGAACAAATCGCTGAATTGCGCTCTGATTTGATTAGAACACGTGTCAGCAAGGAAAATGTTTCTCCTCTGATTAAGCAAGCATTAATTGCAACAGAAGATGAATATTTCAACAAGCATGAAGGCATCGTGCCAAAAGCGCTGATTAGAGCCATGGTTTCAGATATCACTGGTTTTGGGGGGAAATCGGGTGGTTCGACGATTACCCAACAGTTAGTGAAACAACAGCTTTTGACAGATGAAGTAAGTTTTCACCGAAAAGCAAATGAAGTCTTGCTGGCGCTTAGAGTAGAAAAGTTTCAAACTAAAGAAGAAATCTTGACTGCCTATCTAAATGTTTCTCCTTTTGGCCGAAATAATAAAGGACAAAACATTGCCGGCGTGGAGGAAGCTGCCCGGGGGATTTTCGGCAAACCTTCCAATGAAGTTAATTTGCCGCAAGCGGCGTTTATCGCTGGACTTCCCCAAAGTCCAATCATCTATTCTCCTTACACAAACACTGGTGAATTAAAAGAAGATTTGTCGGATGGACTGACACGTAAAGATGCCGTACTAAGTAATATGTATCGTGAAAAATACATCGATGAAAAGACCTACGAAGAAGCTAAAAATTATGATTTGAAAGCAGATTTTCTTCCAAGAGAGGAAATCAATCAGCCCGATAACGGATATCTTTATTATTATGTTGAAACACAGGCGATTGAAGCTTTGATGGCGAAGCATTATCAAAAAGATCAGCTGGAAAAAGAGAAAGTTTTTTCTCAGGATATTTTATACGAAAAATATTATCAGATGGCAGAACGAGATTTACGCAGAAACGGGTATACCGTTGAGACAACTATCGACAAGAACATTTATCAAGCCATGAACAATGCCGTCATGAACAATGCTGGCTGGCTGGAGGACTGGTCAGGGGATCCTATACAGATCGGCAGTATTTTGATGGAAAATCAGACCGGAAGAATTCTAGGTTTTGTAGGCGGACGTGATTACGCTACTAACCAAAATAATCATGCATTTCAAACAAAACGTTCCCCGGGTTCTACCATGAAACCTATTGTTGCCTATGCTCCGGCAATCGATAAAGGTTTGATCGGGTCAGAATCCCAGTTGGCTGATTTTAAACGTAAATATGGTTCAGAAAACACAAATTTATCAAATTACGGCGGTACCTCTAGCGAATCGTTTATCTCTGTCAGAAATGCCATTAAGGATTCAGGGAACATCACTGTGGTCAATCTATATGAAAAACTCTTAGAAAGTGCTAACCCTGCTGAATATTTTAACAAAATGAATATTGATATTTCTGCCAGTGTGACCCATCCTTCTCTACCTTTGGGAACAACTGATTTAAGTGTCTATCAGCAAATCAATGCCTATCAAACTCTGGCTAACAAAGGAGCTTATTTGGAAGGCTATGTGATTTCAAAAATCACAGACTCTAATGGAGAAGTCGTTTACGAACACAAGGCTAACCCTGTCCAAGTCTTCCAACCTGCTACTGCTTCAATCATGGCAGACTTGATGCGGGAGGTTTTGGTAAACGGGACTGGGACAACGGCAAAATCCAGTTTATATAATTATGGAGCAGCCCTTGGCAATGCTGATTGGGTCGGGAAAACAGGGACATCAGAGGAAGATAAAGACTTTTGGTTTACTGCATCGACTCCTGGTGTGACTTTAAGTACTTGGATTGGGAAATCCTACGGCAAGCAAATGCCTCAAAGTTTCGGGCAAAATAATATGCGTGTCTGGGCGGCAATTGCCGGCGCTGCTTATCAAATTAGTCCTGATATTTTCCAAACGGCCCAGCGTTTTGAGTTGGACCCGTCAGTTAATATCGCTAAGGTATCAAGCATTACCGGTACCAAAATGGGGCCAGCTTATATCAACGGTATTCAGTATTACACGCCGGGCAAAGAAGTCAACTCTTATTTTGTACCAGGCAGTGGTCCAATCGATCCAACCCTCCGTTTTGGGATAGGAGGAACAGATGCCCAGTATCAAAATTACTGGAATAAAAATACAAAAGTTGAGAAAAAAGAAGATAAGAAGAAACCAAGCAGTAATAGAAATCAAAATGATGTTGACGAAGAAGATGAAGAAGATACAGAGGACGAAGAAGATACAGAAGGTGAAGCCGGCGAAGAGTAAATGAACTCCGCTCTGACTACATTAAAAAAACCGCGAAATTATTCGCGGTTTTTTCTTCTGCACTATTTTGTTGAACCTCTTTTATTGATGCCGTGAGGTAAAATCACAACTTTTTCTTCGATTTCTTCCTTGTTCATCAGCTTAGTCAACAAACGCATTGCCACAGCTCCGATGTCATACAAAGGTTGTGTGATACTTGTCAGTCTTGGACGAACGATTTCTGTCAACAAAGAATTGTTGCTTGTAACGATTTCAAAATCGTCTGGTATTTTAAGGCCATTATCTTGCAGTGCATTTGCAATTCCCACAGCAAGTTCATCAGAGACCACTAGTGCGGCAGTTGCCCCGCTATTTAAGACTCTCTCTGCCAAGTCCACCCCTTGTTTGTACTCAAAGGTAGATTCAAAAATTAAACCTTCTGAATATTTTAGCCCTTTATCTTTCAACGCTTCTTTATAACCAGATAATCTTTCTTTTCCATTGATTGGATCTAATAAAGGTCCGCTGACAAAAGCAATCTTCTCATGTCCGTTGTTTGCCAACAGTTCCACAGCTTCTCTTGTTGCCCCTTTGTAATCAATATTTACTGAACCTACCTGATTGTCTGGGTCAACAGAACCAGCCAAAACAATCGGAGTTCTAGAACGTGAAAACTCAGCACGAAGCTGATCTGTGATATGGTGTCCCATAAAGATGACCCCATCCACTTGTTTAGCCAGCAAATTATTTAAAACGTTGACTTCTTTTTCTGAATCTCCATCAGAGTTGGTCAAAATAATATTATATTTATACATCGTCGCAACATCGTCTATTCCTCGAGCCAGTGAAGAAAAATAAATATTACTCACATCAGGGATAATCACTCCGACTGTCGTAGTTTTCTTACTTGCAAGACCTCTTGCCACAGCGTTTGGACGATAGTCTAAGCGGTCGATAACTTCCAAAACTTTCTTTCTTGTAATCGGTTTAACATTTGGATTGCCATTTACAACACGTGAAACAGTTGCCATTGAAACATTTGCTTCACGGGCAACATCATAGATGGTAATAGTTTGTTTCTCCATCTTTACATTCCTTCTTTCTTTTATCTTCATTTATACATTTTCTGAAAAAGTAATTTACATTTCTCAATTTATAGATTAACAAATTGTATAACATATTGCAAGCGTTTTATCGTTTCTTTCATGAAAAAAAAACGAAAATTTCATTTATAACGTATAAAAAGAGGCTTATTCTTCATAGAATCGCCTCTTTGTGTTTATTTTATTGATTTTTTCAAAGCTTCTAAATTATCCCTCATCACAGAAAGATAATCTGCACCTTCATCTTGCTGCTTATTAGACAATGTTTCTAAAGTGGACAAAGTAGCTATTTCCGCCTTCGTTGCATCAGCGATTGTATCAGCAAGTTTACTTGAGCCGGCCTGTTCAATGTAAATCACAGAAATCCCCTGATTTTTTACATAGTCTTCAAGTTCAGCCAACGTTTTAGCGCTTGGTTCTTCATCAGGAGTTAAGCCAGTGATTGCCACTTGGTTTAAATGATAACGTGAAGCAAGATAGCCAAAAGCAGCATGTTGCGTAATAAACGTGTTTTTCTGAGCTCCTTCAAAAGCTTCTCTGAATTCTTTATCAAGATTAAGCAGTTCATCACTGAATTTTTTATAATTTTTTTGATAAGCCGCTTTATTTTCTGAGTCTGCTTCGACCATTCCTTGATAAATAGTTTCAGCTTCTTTTTCTGCCAATACCGGATCTAACCAAACATGGGGGTCCACACTATGGTTGTGACCTTCATGTTCTTCTTCATGTTCTTCTTCATGTTCTTCTTCCTCTTCCCCATCCATTAAATCAATACCACTGCTGGCCTCAATAACTGTTACTTTTGATGTATCCACCGATTCTAAAACAGAAGAAACCCATGTCTCCATCTCTTTAGAATTATAGACAAACACATCTGCTTCTTGAATTTTAGCGATGTCCTTGGCGCTTGGCTCATAATCGTGGGCATCCACCTCTCCGCTCATCAAAACAGACACATCTCCCTGATTGCCGGCAACTTTTTTGGAAAAGTCATACATTGGATAAAAAGTTGTGACAATTTGAAGCTTTTTATTTTCTTTGGAATTTTCTTTTTCCGAAGAACATCCAGCAAAAACAAATAAGCCTAGTACACTAATAAGAATAAAAAATTTAGACTTCATAAAAACCTCCTATATTTCGTTAAATCGTAATCATTACTATTTGTATTATACATAAAAAAAAATAGAACGCAATATTTTTTTACTAATTTAAGGGATTTTCTTTTTCTTCTCAATATGACCGTTTATAAAATTAAGCTAAACTACTTAAAAAAATCATGTGTGATACTCTCAAAAAAGTTCATATGAAAGGATTATAAGGCATCATACAAATGACCCACAACATCCTGACTCATTTTGATTACAGCGTTAAGCGATGAAATCTTTCTTACAAAAATTCAAAGAAGTGTCTGAGCCCTGTCTGACTCCACTGTTTAAAGCCATCATCAGAAAACCGAGCTCTATACATATATCCGATTTCACTCTACCCTTCCCTCGGCGGTAAACTTTCCTCCTAGGGTCAGATGCTCATCAAACAATAGACTATGAATTTCTCTTCGCTGAAATGAAAGACTTTTTACAACAATTTGGTGTTCCACAATTGGCAACCTACCAGTGAGGTAAACTAAAATTTGTGGTGGTTTAATCTTTTTCTACCCGTCGTTTCTCAATGCTGAATTTTGATTCGATTCGTATTCTTTCGCCAAATATGCTATGCTAAAAACTGATAAAATGAACGAGGTGAAAAAATGACTATTCCAAATTGTCCAGAGTGTGGTTCTACATACGTCTATCAAGACCAGGCATTATTTATTTGCCCTGAATGCGGTTTTGAGTTTACAGAGTCTGCTAGTGAGACTAACGAGGAAACAATCGTTAAAGATGCTAATGGCAATCTTCTAGCAACTGGCGACACTGTGACTGTGGTCAAAGACCTAAAAGTCAAAGGTGGCTCAGGTCCCATTAAAAAAGGTACTAAGATTAAAAACATCCGCATTCTTGACGAACCTGTCAATGATCATAATGTAGATGGCAAAGTTGACGGAATTGGCATGCTGCAATTGAAATCAGAATTTTTAAAGAAAATCTAAGTCAAAAAATACAGCTAGAAAAAAACAGTCCTACAAAAATATTGGAAGCTGTTTTTTTTAGCTGTCAAAACTATTTAGTTTATATTATTTTTTTGCAACTTTCCACTGCTTTGTCATAAATCTCAAATACCGGATTGAAACAATTGGCACAACCCCTAATGCAATCGCTTGGTCCAATCGCAAAATAAACCAAAACAATCCAGACATATTTGGATAAACACTTCCTAAAAATCCTGTTGAAAGCTTAAAAGCCATCGCTGAAATCACTAAAGGAAAGGTTAAGGCTGCCGAGCTAGGATAAAATGGAAGGCATAGTAATTTAGGTAATTGACATAAAACAAAGACATATAACGCTTGGGCTGCAACCAACTGAATAACCACAAACCAAACTATTTTCTCGTCAAAAGCCATCATATAGCCTGCTAAATTCAAAGAAACAGGAGCTGCTAAAATAGCTAATGTGGGGCGCAATGGCTCTGGTAATGGTAAATTTTTCAAACGTTTTAAAACCACTGGCAGTAAAATCAAAAATGCCAGAAATCCAAAAAAATAAATTATTTCCCCTAGATTCTGTTGATCAAACATTGAAGCCGTCATACTGGCCACCACTATGCCTACATAGACAATAAACCAGGAAGGCAACACTAGCGACAATTGTTTTTTATTGACAAAGGTCGTTGTAAAATAAATCAATAAACTCACATGAATAAAAATCCCCAAAAACCAGATTAGGAAAGCTAGCCAATAACTCCATGTCAATAAAAACTTCGAAATTAGAATCATTCCCATGCTTAGTGTTGGAGCAATAGCAGCTAACGGCACTTCTTTTATCTGCTTTAGAAAGCCGTGAAAATCAAACATGATTTTCAGGCTGACGCTCAAAAGAATCCATCCACTTACTGTCACACAGATAATACTCAGCAATTTAATTTCACTAAATAAATTGGCCAAACCGACAAAACTCAATCCAACAGCTGCAGCAGGTAACGGCAGGACTTGTAATAATTTTTTCATGATTCCCCTCTGGTTTCTTCACTCATTTTTCCAATCATCGGTGCTATTGCCAGATTGATTTTTCCTGACTCGATCAATTGTTCTGTCACCCAAGCCGCCACATCCCCTGTGATTTTAATACAGTGTTCCTTGCGCCCATCCGATTTAAAATCATCTCCACGCCACTCTTTCGTAATAATCCGACAGCAACATGAACGATATTCTCGCTTGATGTAATCATGAAGTCCTTTAGAAATTTCAAACATTTCCGGATTCATGGGTTCACCTTTTTTGCGACCATAAACCATTCCTAAAGCAATTTGTCCCCCAGAAACGGCACCGCATAAACATTGGGCCTTCCCCATCCCAATAGGAAATCCAGAGGCTAACCCGACCACGCTGTCATCATAAGGTTTTCCCAAGGCTTCATTCATAGTATCAACAACGGCTTCTGAACAATAATAGGTTCCAGACCGGAAGTATTCCTCTGCCGCTTCTCTAACCATCTCAATATAAGCTTCTTTTTCCATTGATTTAAAAGTCTCCTTTAGTTCTATTCATTTTATTTTTCGCCGATAGTAAAATTAAGCTAGACAAATAAAAAAAGTCATCTGTGCTACACTCAAGATAGTTCCATCCAAAGAATTATAAGGAGTGAGTACAAATGACCTACACCCATCTTACACCAAACGAACTC
>NZ_NGKA01000033.1 GCF_003987645.1 Vagococcus elongatus | reverse complement strand
TAGGTAACCTGGGAGCAGGTCAATGGCGTTATCTCACATCGGCTGAATTAAAAGAAATCAATCAGTCAATTCAACCACAAAAATAATTAGTTCAACGTCAGTTTTATACCGTACAAATGATTTAAAATGAGTAAAAGAGTCAATTTCATAATTCAGATTTTCAAAAAGTAAACACTCATCCAATTTCAAAAGTAGCATTTTTTGAAAAGATATGACTATTTATTTTTGGTTAATTTCTGCTGACAAAATGTTTTTAAGTTGTAAGCTAATTGTATCAATTGATGTTCCATGACCACTCGACTGGCTTTATAATAGTTTGTATCATTTAGTTGATAGTTTTCTTTTAAATAGGCGTTTACACGCTCTACCGATGACCGTTTCTTATACAGTTTTTTCCACGCTAATGAGCCTCGTCCAGGATGAGCATATTTTCTGACACCTGTCCCTTGTTTTATTTTAATGACTTTTTGACATAAACCTTCATTATTCAGTGGACAATCCCGGCAACGGGTTTCTGGTCGTTTAAATTTTAAGGCATGGTAGCGTTTGTCAAAGCTCTCATACTGATAGCTATATTCTAAAAAGCATGTAGGCGCGTAAAAATTATCAATTTCTCCATCATTTTTAGGAACTCTTTTTAAATCTATGATAGGCTCAAAACTAAGATCATGTGTTTTTTCATAGATGGCTTGGGCATCATAACCTTTATCCATTAGGACAAACGTGTTTTCTACACCTAAACTAGCAATTTTACCCATTAATGGGATGGCCACACTCACATCTGCGATAAATGCTGATGTGGTTATTCCAGCCAGTAAATAATGTGTGTTTGCGGTGGCTGCATAATGAGCTTTGTACCCAAACCAGTAATTATGTCTCCCTTGGCTATTGGATTTAACACCCCATGAAGGATAAATAGGCAGCTCAAGAAGTCGTTCTTCAACTGACATACTCTTTTGGTTCACTGTCGATGATACGTTGATATTCTCAGCTTTTTTTGACTTGGAATGAGCTTTAACAGCTGTCGCATCAATGGCAACTTCTTCAGAAAAAATATTAAATTCTTGATTTATTTTAGAAAGTAATGCATCATTTAATTGATTCAACACAGTAGGATGGTCTCTTAATGTCTTCATTATTCTACAAAATGTTGCTTCTGAGGGCACACGCTCAGAGTAAAGAAACCCTAAACTTAGTTTAAAGGCAACATCTTCGTTTAGTCTTCGAACGAGGGCTTTAACTGATGGGATACCTTCTATGTAACGAGTAATCATCGCTCTAATGCTTGCTTCGTAATTGATAGAAAGCGGGGCGCCTCGTTGATTTTCTTTTTGAAACAAAGAAATGATTGGATAAAAATCAATTGGGGAGAAGATTTGCGCATGTCATTCTTTTATATCTAGGGTCATTAAGATTTCTATGTCAATAAATGTTGGTTGTTGTATAATGGTCATAGGGAAACACTCCTTTTTGTTGATGTTGTTGTAGTAACTACATTATATCAAAAATGGGGAGGTTCCCTATTTTTATTTCATTTGACCCCTTAGGCCGTAAGGCTTTGGAATTATGAAATTAACTCGGATAGAAAAAATCCAACAAGCTGAATAATTTTGAAACTACGGTAAAACGAGAAGGCTTAATCGCCTTCTCCAATACCACAAAGAAAAGGTGAAACAATGGATAATAGAAAGATGGTAACAAATTGGTTAGAAAAATGTGATAGAGAAGGAATTCTTCCTTGGGAATATGACTTTAAAAAAGAAGTTTTCAATCAAAAATCATGGTCTCCTTCTTTCAGCGAAAATTTCGTTAAAAGAATTTTAGAAAAAGATGGTGGTTTCTATGGCGATTTAAACAAGGTATATGAAACGGAAGATTCAATGTTAATGCAAGCCGTTTATCATATTTTATGGGGAACATATAGCAAAAATATTATCGGAGAAGATAAGGGAGATTGTGACGCTGATGTGATGAATTCGTTTTGGATGATTTTTAAATACTTTGTGTTTAACAAATGCTCTGATTTTTTTGAGTATGAGGTTAATGGTATAAAATATAAAATCTTTCCAAATTTGACTCCATTTAATCAAAATAATCAAGAAAATATCGACTTACTAAATTATTATAAAAAGTATGGTGCTAAAAATGGAATTTCTTGGAAGCAACTCATTTTAAAAAATTACGAAACACCCTTTTTTGAAGAGTTGCGAAATAATGAAAATATTCATAATTTCGCAAAATTAACACATACAATTGGGAATTACACCCTTGAACCTAAAGGCTTTAATGCGGGCTATATTGAGGGCACAAACATATATCATAACGACAATTCTTACACTTGGTCTCAAGCACTTGATAATTTAAAGGAAGTAGATTGGGAAAATAAAAAACACCTAGACTGTGATAGTTGGGAAAAATATTTCAGAGATTTCTACATGCATGTCTACGAGACTCCTTACCCCTATGCTAAAGATTCAAACCAAGATGATTTTTTAAAAAAAGTAAACAGGGCTATCAGACTTAGAGGAATGTTCATGACAAAAATACTCTGTGAGAAACTCAATTTAGAATCTTTAAATTTTTACACTGACCTACTAAACGATAAAGAACTTGAAATATTCAAAAATGAACGGTAAATCAAATAAACACATATACACCACAAGCGAGGCTGAAATTTCGGTCTCGCTTTTTTCTGCATTAAGGAGGCTCTCATGACCAATTCAGAAAAAGCAAATATCATTCTTCAAGAAATCGAATACTACTTACAATTTGACACCCTACAAAGTGAATACGCCGAAAAAGGCATACTCAAAGCATTATCAAAAATCGAAAGGATTGAAAAAAATGAACTCTGATAATTTCCGTTTCTACTTCTTCTTAGCGATTGGGATTAGCACTAGCCACAACCAAAGTAACAGGTTTAATGTTTGGCTTACTTGCCGTTGTCAGTTCCTTATCCTTAATTATCGCTATGTTCTTTCTAACAAAGATGAAACTTCAAAGTCTTTACGGCTGGTTACAATCAATCTGGGATAAATTGAGAGGCTAGTAACATGATGACCATTCTTAATAGGGGTTCGCCCTACTGCATTACCTATTCACCGTCACTCATAATCTTAAACATGAAAGGAAATACCTAAAATGGCAATTTAACCAATTATTGACCCTATCGCAACTGCTGGCAAGTCACTTCTTCTTGTGGACTTGAAACCCGCTTATGAACGTGTAAAAAATGCAAGTGGTGAGTTTGAAAAGACGGATAAAATCACTCACTACAATTACATCGTTGTTTGTCTTGAAAAGAAATTTGAGAAAATCACCGTCAAAATTGAAGAACTTCGTCCATTGTTTGACACTGAAAATGATGAAATTCCAGATGAAACCTATGTGAAATTTGAAAATCTGTCCTTCAATCCTTACGTTTCAAATGGCTGGATTCAGTTGTCTTCAAAAGCTGACAAATGCGTATTAGTTAGGGCGTAACCTATGAAAAACAATCAAAACAAATTTCTAAAAGTTTCGGCATTCTCACCAAATGTACCGCTGAAATATCGGTGGAACTCATTGCTGTTTGTGATTTTTGCTGAAATGGGTAGTGTGATTTGGCTAGAAAGTCATATTCAAAATGGATTCTTGTTCATTCTCGTGCTTATCGGTTTGTTTTGCTTGATGATTTACACAACTTATAAATTCGTAACCAATCGAAAACGGGGGTGGGTGACTTCCCCCTATAAGTTGTTAAGGCGGTTCATCATGGACAATAACCTGTTTGAAAGTGGCTACCGCATAATCGGTCAAGATAACAATGGAAACGATAGAAAGAAAAACGTCATTATTGATATCGTTTATATGCTTTATCTGAATACTCCCGAAAAGCTTGGATTTAAGTCAATATCTTGGACACGATTTGGGAGACTTTTTTCGAAAGAATGTCACTGTGAGTGTGTCATCGTTTCTCTTAGCCCTCAAGCCAAAATCGCTTGACCGCTAAGAGAAGCGATGACAAATTAAATGCGTGACTTTCTCGAAAAAAATGTGTATGAAATTTCTAGGCAGCTTGCTGACAAAGAGTCTCCATTTCTTGAGGAGTCAAATAATGAATGCTGCTGTGAATTCTAGTACGGTTATAAAAACTTTCAATATATTGAAACAATGCCAGTTTAGCTTGCTCAAAAGACTGGTAATGATTTTGGTAGACCTCTTCCTTTTTCAAGGTGGCATGAAACGATTCGATGCCGGCATTATCATAAGGACACCCTTTGTGATTAAAGGAATGGCGAATGCCTAATTTGTTTATCTGCTCGTTGTATTCTTGGCTTGTGTATTGGCTGCCTAAATCTGAGTGTAAAACGAGTTCTTTAGAAATCGACTGTGTTTGAACGGCTTTGTCCAATGTGTCTAACACTAGTTCTGTTGTCATCTTCTTACCAAATGACCAAGCAATAATTTTTTTAGAATGCAAATCTTGAATAGACGACAAGTAACACCAACCATCCTCAACAGTATGAATGTACGTGATATCTGTGACCCATTTTTGATTCAACCTCGTGGTTGAAAAATCGCGCTTTAAAAGATTTTCGCGTTCTTGAATAGTACTCTTGTTAGAGTTGGAAGGACGCCATTTCTTAACGATAATAGAACGAATATTTAAGTCCTTCATCCGTTTTTGCACACGTTTGAGACTGATGGAAACCCCTTGTTTGGCTAATTATTGATGAATTTTAGGTGCACCATAGCGACGGCCAGAATCTTCATAAATCTTAAGGATCCTGTCGTTCAGCTCTCTATTCTCTTTTGCACGCTTAGATTCTTTTCGATTAATGCGTTCATAGTAGCTAGAGCGAGAGACTTCAAATAACTCGCAGGCGCGCTCTATGTTTAGGCTAGTTGAATGCTGGTGGATGGTTTCAATCACGTCATCTTGTGTTATTTTTTTGCGAATATGGTTAAGACCTTTTTTAAAATATCATTATCTTCTTTCAAGCGGGCATTTTCTTTTTTTAATTTTCCATTTGTCAAATTAAGCTGGAATAGATTGCGTAAATAAAATTTAGAGTAGTAAAAAATGAAAGTCATTCTGAAAAAAATGGATGTTAAATAGTGTTAGTTGTTGTGTGATAGACAAAGGAATCTCAGTTTCTGGTTAGGTGTTTTGCAGAACAACCTAATTGTAGCAGATGCGAAGACACCATTTCTGATTGTTTTATAATAGTTGATATATCAAGGCTTAATAATTATGAAATTATCCCTATCCGAACACATATCTTGAATCAAAATAAACAAATTGATAACTTGCCTCAGATGTGATTTTTGAAACCAGTCAATAAAAGTACGTGTTTTAATCTTGAACATGTTTTATTGGTAAAGAGACAGTTACAACTAAACCATTTGGAACATTGTTTTTATAGGAAACATCGCCTTTGTGAGCATGAGTTATTTGTTTTACCAATTTCAAACCAATGCCATGAGGGATACCATCATTAGATTTTGATTTGCCTTCAAAAGTAAGTCCAGTATTTAACATGTTCAACTGTTTTTCGGAAAGACCTATTCCATCATCGGTAACTATATACTGCAAATAATTTTTAGTTGTAGAAGCCTTCACCACAATGTTGCAACCGTTAGGATTGTGGTCGATACTGTTTTGAACCAAATTATTTAGCATTCTTGAAAGTAAAGTGAGATCTCCTTGAATAGATAGTTCATTTAAATTATTTTCAACGACCATGTTTATCTTATGCTTCATGTTTATATCATTATTTAAAAAGTCACTAATTACTAGACGGATTAACTCAACAGGATTAATTTTTTTTATATTTAGAGGTTGCATAGAATACTCAAGCTTAGATGTTAAATTTAAATCTGAAATTAATTTTCTGAGTTTATCTCCTTGAATACAGATGATTTCAGCTTTTGCCCGTGTCTCTGTTGGCAAATTGCTATTTTTTTCTATTTCACCAGCATAACCTAACATTATAGTGAGAGGGGTTCTAATATCGTGCGAAATACCTGAGATCCAATCTTTTCGTGCTTCTTCCTTTTTTCCAATATACTGGCTAGCCGTATTCAATTCTTCGTTAATAGTCCCAAGTTCTCCTTTTTTTGGAAGCAATACATACTGTCCTTTTGATAAAGAGTTTATTCCGGTGAGAATTGGTTTAATTGCTTTCTCAATTTTTCGTGTATTCCATCCCGATAGTGTAAACATCAGTAAAAAATTCATTACAATAAAAATACCAACACTGTAGATAAGAATCTTCATAGTGTTTGTGTCTAAAAAATAGTTATATTTTCCAATGCTTTGTTTAGGAAGTCCGATGACCAACAGACCTGATGGCAACGTTTGGATTAGGACTGGAAAATCTTCCAAATACCAACGACTAAATCTAGCAATATCTGATGAGGTATAAGAACGTGGTAAATTTTCGGGCATATATTCCTCCCAGATAACAGTGCCGCTATCATCAAGAATCATTGCCCATGAGTTCTTCTCCTTTAATATGTTTGTTGATTTGCTGTTAACGGTTATTTTTTGTTTTTTGTCCACATTAATATTGTCCACAAACTCTGTTATAGGAAAAACTTCTTCTTCGGAAGTATTTTTTATGATTAATATGATTGAAAAGAAAAAAATTAAATTTGCAATTAAAAATATGAGAAGAACAAGAATGTTAGAATACAAATATTTTCTAAAAAATTGTTTTATTGTTGTGTTCAAAGTTTATTCTCCTTTTGAAACGAGTTTATATCCGAGACCTTTTACTGTTACAATCGACACTGGTTTTGATGGGTTATCTTCGATCTTTTCTCGTAAATGACGTATATGCGTCATTAATGTTGTTTCGTATCCATCCCAGAAATCTCCGCAGACCGTCTGACATAAAGAACCAATCGTTACGATTTTGTCTATATTTTCATATAACTTGAAAAATATAGTATATTCTTTCGCTGTAAGAGGTATTTTATCATGATTTCGAATGACTTCAGCCTTATCAATGTCAACTTTGGCAGAGTCTAAAACTATTACACGATTTTTTTCTGGATATGTTCTTCTAAGAATCGCCGATACACGAAATAGTAACTCTTTTGGTAAGAATGGTTTTACGAGGTAATCATCAGCGCCAAGTTCAAAACCGGAAAATTTATCTTCTGCTTCTCCTTTGGCGGTTAACATAAGTACGGGAACTTTAGTTAATGAACGGACTTCCTGCAAAAATTCAAATCCATCCATTTCGGGCATCATAACATCCAGAATAATCATATCTGGAATTTTTTCATAAATTGTCTCAAGAGCCTTTTTAGCTGAAGACATTGCCTTTACTTTTGAATAGCCGTCATTTTCAAAGATTGATTTGATTATGTTTAGTATTTCTAGGTCATCGTCCACGATAAGTATCTCTTTGTCTTTCAAAAAATCACCTCATTATTCTGCTTTATATAGATTGTATATAAGAATCTTCTCTTTGTATATATGAATAGCACTTCTCAAGGTAAACTCAAGCTTCCAAATATATAATGAATTTAATAAAAAAGGAGCTGAATTAATTATGAGCATATTAAAAGTAGAAAATTTGACAAAGGTATATGGCTCGAAGGATACAAAAGTAACAGCGTTGAATCGTATTAATTTGAATATTGAGAAGGGAGAATTCATATCAATCATCGGTCCTAGTGGGTCAGGAAAATCAACACTACTACATATGTTAGGAGGCGTTGACAAGCCGTCTGAAGGAAACATATATATTGAAAATAAAGATATTTCAACATTAAATGAAACGGAAATGGCAGTTTTCCGCCGTAAAAAAATTGGTTTGATATATCAAGCATATAATTTGATACCAACTTTAGATGTAGAACAAAATATAATGCTACCTATGCTTTTGGATAATGTAACCCCAAAGAAAGTAGATTATGATAGAATTGTTGAACTTCTGGGATTAACAGAAAGAAGAAATCATTTGCCTAGTCAGCTTTCTGGAGGGCAAAAGCAAAGAGTTGCAATTGGCCGTTCACTGATTTACAGTCCATCTATAATTTTAGCGGATGAACCTACAGGGAATTTAGATAGCAAAAATACTAAAGCCACACTGAACTTGTTAAAGATTGCTAACAAGGAATATAATCAAACGATTGTTATGATTACCCATGATGAAAAGATTGCCAATTCAGCCGATAGAGTAATCAAAATAGTAGATGGAGAAATTGTGTCGGATGAGGTAGTCAAATAATGAAGATAATGAATGAATATACTTACAGTCAGATAAAAAAGAATAAGCGTCAAACTATCTCAATCTTAATTGCGATAACAATTGCATCAGCCCTCTTATGCTCAATTTGTATTTTTTCGCATTCATTCTGGAAAGGTAAAATAAATGATACTATAGGAAAAACAGGTGATTGGCATGGCGAGTTATGGGAGGCAACAACAGGGAGTGATTTAAAGAAAGTTGAAGACAATCCGGAAATTGAAGCAACGATGATCAAAGGACAATGGGTTACAGCAAAGCTTGACAGTACAAAGCGTCCCTATTATTTAATGAGGGGTGCAGATAAACAATTTTGGCATGATATGAATTTCAAGAACACTATTATAGAAGGCCGTCTTCCGGAAAAAGAAGGAGAAATGGTTGTGTCAAAATTGTTCTTTATAGAAAATCCGTCTTATAAAGTTGGTGACCAATTGACACTCCCGATTGGCAACCGTATGTTGGAAGGAAAAGAGCTGCAAACGAACGAATATAAAAAAGAAGGTGAATATTTTCAGCAGGTAGCAACTAAAGACTATACTATAGTTGGAAATTTAGATATATCCGGTGGATCTGCATTTCCAGGATATATTGCGATGGATTATCTTGAAAAATCAAAAATTCAACCAGCAGATGATCTCACAATATATATGAGATTTAAAAAGCCTAGTACTATTTATAAAAATTTACCTTTGGTAGCGGAGTCTGTTGGTTTAGAAAAAGATGAAACAGGTAATTATGGCATTGTCTATAATACGCCATTATTGAGTTTGTACGGGATTTCGGATGAGGGTTTTTCAAATCCTCAATTTATAGTAGTTTTAGCTATGGGTGTCGTACTGCTTATTCTTGTTGTAGGAACTTTTGTGCTTATCATCTATAATGCTTTTTCTCTATCATCCAATAGCAGAACTAAAGAATTAAGTATTTTAAAAAGTTTGGGCGCTACCCCAAAACAAATCAAACATTCAGTTTTGTATGAAGGTTTTATATTATGGTTGCTACAATCACCAATTGGTGTTTTAATCGGTTATGGTTTTAGTTACCTTGTGATAGACAAAGTGAATGGGATACTGCAAAAAACAGCGAATTACTCAAATATGACTATTGAATTTTCGTGGCTTGTAGTTGTATTTTCGTTGATGATATCTCTTGTAACTGTTTTAATTTCAGCCTATATTCCTGCAAGAAGGATGTCCAAAATACCTGCTGTAGAGGGAATTAATCAAAATCATGTGAAAATAAAAAATAAAAAAAATTACTTAATTGCAAGTAAAGTATTCGGAATAGAAGGAGAGATAGCTAAGAGACAATCGCTGGCAAACAAAAAAAGTTTAAGAACAGCAATGGTATCACTATCATTATGTTTGATTTTAATAATAAGTTATTTAAATATAATATCAATTTATAATTTTGCAGAATCTAAAAATACCCAACTAACGAATTATGACATGACTGTAAATTTAAATATTATGGATGAACCAGACAACAATATGGTCCAAAAGATAATGTCATTACCAGAAATTCAAAAGAATGTTATACGTAGAAAAGTTAGAACAACAACGTCTGTCAAAAAAACTCAAGAATCTGTCGTTTTTTCTGAATTGGGCGGTTTTTCTAGTGTTTCAAACAGCAAATACAATATTGTAAAAGACGATAATAATTTTAAGATAGTTGTTAATTTAGTAGGCCTAGATAATGAATCTTTCAAAACATATTGTCAAGATATCAATGTTGATTATGAAAAATATTATGTTAAGGATGAACCTTTGGGCATTTTAGAAGATAATACTTATCACCAAGATGAAAATTCTAAGGATGTTCAAAAGATAGCCATGCTCAACATAAAATCCGGTTCTTCAATGGAGATATCCGAAAAAGAATTCGCGAGTACAGACGGTGACTACAAATTTAGCTTGAAAATTGGTGATACAACGGATAAAATACCAGGAGAATTTAATTCTAGTAGATATAGCGTCTCTATGATAATTCCTATGGAAAGGTACGAACAAATAGTTTCGCACTTCTCACCAGAGCGGATTTTGGAAACTAATATGATGTCAATTGATTTATTAGTGGGTGAAAGAAACGCAAACATAGCCAAAGAAAAAATGGAAACTATTATTAATAATTACCTAGGATCTGAGGATTATTCAATATGGAGTTTGAAAGAAGACAAAGAACATGATGAATTAGTACAAAAATCTATTAGTATCATAATATATGCAATTGCGATAATGATAGGTTTTATAGGGATATTTAACACCATTTCAACAATTTCCAATAATTTACAAATCCACAAAAGAGAGTATGCGATGCTTCGATCGGTAGGGATAACACCTAGCGGATTGAATAAAGTATTACTATTGGAAGGAATTTCATTTGCGTTAAAACCGATTATATTAAGCATCCCAATTGTATTTTTGATTAGTGGTTTCATGTTAAATTTAACATCAACAACTTGGGGAGAGTTTGTATTAATTTCTCAGAAAGGAATAATAATTTTTTATATACTTTGTATGTTTCTTTCAATTTTTCTTGTTTACTGGAATTCTTCAAAGAAATTAAAAAGAGAAAACATTATTGATTCCATAAAGAATGAAGTGATATAAGGGGATTTTTTACTAAAATATAAGTTTCATAATATTTAAAGAGCAGATTAAATTTATCTAAAGTGCAAATTTCAGAGGGAATTTGCACTTTTTTGCTTATTTTTATAAATAATTCTCGGCAAACACCTCTTTTCTTTCGTGTTAGTAGTGAAGAGCAAACCGGAAGCATTTAGTTGATTGGGATGTGTTCAGTTTGCCCAATGTTCTTTGAAAATTGAATAATTATCTGCCGGCAACGTTAATTTTGTCTGTAGCTGATTTCGATAAGCGCGAAGAAATTCTAAGTAAGAATGAGCGAACCATTTTATCAGAAATAGTTAAGAATTGGTCAGTCTTAAAGCGATGAAAGACAAAAGGATAATGATACTTCCGTAAGGCTCGCCGTAAACTTGGGGAGAGGTGAAAGTCCTATGATGCTCGTGACTAAGCAGCCGGCAGAAGTGACATACAGTAAAAGAAAAGTGAGTTTACATTTGCTATAATACAAGCGAGTATCGAAGCAAATGGGAAAGGAGCGACATGATTACCATTACCAAAAAAGATTTGGTTGCTTTGGGGTATGGTCCAACTCAGTCATCCAATATTATTCGAGAAGCTAAGAAGCTGATGATTAAGAAAGGCCATACTTATTACGAGTCGAGAAAGCTAGACCGTGTACCCAAAGAAGCGATTGAGTCCCTTTTAGGCATCAAGTTTCCGGATAAAATGAATACTTCTTATGAGCATAAGGAGTGAGTTAATTGGCAACTGATTCCATAAAAAAAGCCAAGAATGGCACCTATTATTTTCGGGCTAATCTTGGTTATGGTAGTGACGGAAAGAAAATTCAAAAATATCGCAGTGGTTTTAAAACGAAACGAGAAGCAAGGAAGGCATATTCGCAGATCATTCTGGAAAAGTCTGAGGTTGTTCAGCGAGAAAATTGGCAAGAAGAAGAGGAAGAACTCAGTTTCAAACAGTATGTGGAAGAGATTTTTTTACCTTGGTATAAATCACAAGTCAAAGATAGAACCTATGATAACCGAGTTTCTACTATCAAAAAACATCTTTCTTATTTTTATCGCTATGCCGTCAGTGAGATTGAACCCATCCACGTTCAAACCTGGCAGTCTAAATTGTTTAAAACATTGAGTGCCACTTATATTAGAAATGTGCAGGGGATTTTCTCCCTGGCGATGGACAGAGCGGTTATCCTAGGACTAGCTGAACAAAATCCATCTAAAATTGTTGGCAATGTAAAAAAGCAGAAAACGAAAATTGATTTTTGGACAAAAGAAGAATTTGAGCAGGTGCTATCAGTGATTTATAAAGAAGACTACTACCAGCACTTCTTGTATCTTTCCTTGTGGTTTTTGTTTATGACCGGAATGCGAATCGGTGAAGCGACTGCTGTTCAATGGGAAGATATCGAGTTTGACACAGGTGTGCTGAGTATAACCAAGACTTTATACTACAAAAACCTTAGTTATTATGAGTTTGTCGAGCCGAAAACCAAGGCAAGTATTCGGCATATTGTTCTGGATGAAGATACGTTGAAGGAGTTAAAGGAATGGCAACAACGTCAGCGTTCTGTGGTCAAGACAGGCTTTGTCATGAGTTATAACGGCCAGCCAACGCAAAAGCATACTATGAGCCGGGCCATTACCCGCTATGCAGCTTTGGCTGGTGTCCACCGGATTCGTACCCATGCGTTGAGGCATTCTCATGCCTCGTTGCTGATGCAGATGGGAGAAAATCCCTTGATCATCAAAGATCGTTTAGGCCATGAAGACATTGAAACAACTTTAGGCACTTACGGACACCTTTATCCCAACAGTAATTTTGAAGTAGCGACCAAGCTGACAGGTATCTTAAAACAGACATCTTCTCAAACCAATTTGGACAGATCACCGAAGAACCAATTCACCGTTGGTTATTTAGGTGAAAAATAAAAAGTGCAATCTTGGTGCAATAAAAGTGCAATCCGAAAATAGAAAAGCCTCAATCCCTTGATACATAAGGGATTGAAGCTCAGCTGATACTATTCCCACTCTAATATAATCGCTACTGATAAAAAGTAAGTATAGACAAGATTTGTAGGTTTTTCAATATGGTGTGGTCACATAAGGGGTCACATTTACATTTTGAAATTATTTT
The DNA here is from genome assembly GCF_003987645.1 of Vagococcus elongatus. Taxonomy (GTDB): domain Bacteria; phylum Bacillota; class Bacilli; order Lactobacillales; family Vagococcaceae; genus Vagococcus_A; species Vagococcus_A elongatus. The sequence continues at coordinate 4,734 of NZ_NGKA01000033.1, read as the reverse complement.
GAATAGATAATAATCTGTGTGTGCTCTATGAACAATATTCGAAACGGAAGAAAATATTCGAATAAAAGAGGCATCATTTCAGCAACAGCATCTAATAGCGATAGATTGATTACCATTAAATTTAATATGATTCATGTCAGCGGTTTTGATGTTAATATTTCCAGTCATTTTTTGTGCGATCAATTCATCACGGTTAGGGTACAAATGAGAATAGTGTTTTAGGGTTATCTCAGGCCCTGAGTGACCCAGTCTCCTGCTTAACATAAGGATATCAATATTGAACTCATTGATTAAGTAGGAGGCATGAGAATGCCTCAGACCTTTAGCTTGAATTTTATGAACTACCGCAAGTTTTGAATAGCGATTAATGATGCGTGAAATAGTTGATTTTGTCATAGGATGGGCATTGTAACTAAAGATAAAATTTGATTTTGTTTGAGTAGCTTGTTTTTGTTTCCAGTCCTTTAAAATTTGAATCGTATCATCATCTAATGAAATAATTCTTTTTCCACCAGCGGTTTTAGTATGATTTTTTCTATTCCATTCATTTTTGTTTTTATAAATTAGCATATGCTGTATTCTTAGTTGTTTCTTTTTAAAATCAACATCACGCCAATAAAGAGCACATCCTTCGTTTACTCGGATTCCTGTCATAAAATACACCCAAAGCATCACGAAATTTAAGTGTTGATAATAATCTTTCACATAAATTTGTTGAATAACTTTTTCAAACTCTTTCTTTGTCCAATAGGGAACAGTGGCTTTTCCTTTTGGAATCGCTTTAATTTTTTTCGATATGTTACTATCTAAAAAATCTAATTCTACAGCTTTATCAAGAGTTTTTCTAAACATTCCAAATACTAGAGATGCATAGGCTTGCGAATAGCCAGTACCGCCATCTTCTTTTGCTGTTAATAGGTAGGTTCTATAATTTTGTACATCATGGGCTGTAATATCCTTTAGTGCTTTACCTGCGAATCTATTTCTCATAGTAAGCAATGTCTGTTTTCTAACTGAAAAAGTACTGTGTTGAACCTCCGTTTTATAGGCAGGAATATAGACGTTATCCATAAAGTCTGAATATAACATATGATTGTTATAGCTTAATTTTTTATCAACATCAGCTTCGACTTTCAATTCTTCCATATATTGTTTAGCTCTTGCAATGGTGGTGAGATGACTACCATCTTTATCTGTCATTTTTTTAATCGTGATAGATTTTCCTGTGTTAGGATTTTTTCCATATCTAAATTGAATATAGTATCGTGGTTTAGAAGCACTAGGATCATAAAGATAGATACCAGTGTGTCCTGTCGTGCGATTTATTTTTGGTTTTTTCATATAAAATGACCTCCTGTAAATTTTATAACCAATTCAATCATACATTGATAAATATTGAATTTAAAGGCTTTCTAGTATTGTTTCCATTGGTTTATGTAACTCTTGTAAGCTTTTTTATGAGAAATATACCCTTTTTCAGGTCTACCGGGTTTTCGGGGATATTTTTTTTGCCTGTTTTTCTTAAATCTTTGAAAATCAAGAGGTGTTTGATTGTTTTCACGTTCTTTCATCTTTTTAAAGGCTTTTTCTAACATTTTTTTACTTAGCTTTGTTTGCATTAGTTTTCATCTCCTTGAAATAAGTAATTAGCACTTTCAATGAGTTCACTTTTCATTTTAAAAGTTCTTTCCTCACTCCATTTATTTGAAAATTGTTTATCCGTGACTTTTTCATATTTTTTTAATTCATCATTCCAAAATATTGGGGTTATATGTTCTAATGTAAACTTGAAAACTTCAATCCTTCGGAAAAATTGTTCTTTTTTGTCATAAATTTCACGTTGTTCGACACTTTTTATGGTGGTGTTCTCTATTTGTATTTCATGGTAAAACTCATTATTTCCATTAACAAGATTGAAAAACTCTTCCGGTGGAAATGGTGTAGTTATCACAATCATTTCTGCAATTAGCTTTTTATCAAAGTATCGACTGCCTGCAATATTTTCAAAATTAAATGGGTCTAGCAATTTTAATAATTCGTTGTATTGGATTACTTCAGGTCTAAGTTCATCAATAATAATAATCTTTTGACCATCGTAGTTCGCAAATAAGTCTCTATTAGAGCCTGTGATATAATAGTCACCTTGAAATTTTTCTTTTGCAAAACGGGTTTTTCCAGTTCCAGTACCACCATAAAAATAATAGGTTTTAATTTGTTTGTTTTCTTCTATCATTTCTTGTTTAAATCGATTAAATCTACGACTTAATTTGAATGATTGAATAGCTTTTATTTTTCTTTCATTATTAGCGTATTCAACAGGAGTGATTGAATCAAGGAGCACTTCTAAAGATATCAACCCTTCACCTAACAAGTTTAAGTATTGGCTTATTTTATTTTCAGAAAAATTATTTATTGAAGCGGCAATTTCTTCCATGAAAGCAATATAATCAAAATTGGCTTTGACTTCTTCGAAATCATATTGATGCTTGCCACCAGATTTTTCTGTTCGGTGAGTTAAGTATGAGAACATATTTTTGTAGTTACCATTCCATGCTTCAAAATTTTGAGAACTATCATTAACACTTTTTGCTAATGAACTTAAGTGTCGAGGATTTTTAAATTGGAGTGCGATATGATAATGAAAAGGGACATGTTGCTGTTCGTCGTTTATATCAAAGTCATGTTTGATTATAGCGAATTGTTCGGGTTTTAATCGTTTTTCAATAAAATTATATAACTCGTCAATATCTATAGGGATTCCTTTTTTTTCCATGTGGGTGAGTTGATTAACATACATAACATTTCTTGATTTGATGCTAGCTTCTTTATTCACCATAACTTTTACCTCTTTTCTATTTGGAACGTTTTGAATAAAACTAGTTCCAAATGATTGTGTATATTAAAGCTAAGAAATCAAGCGTTTTGGAACAATGTTACTGATCGACATAACAAGCCCTGTCGATCAGTATTAGATTAGGATTTCGTAAGCTTTTGGAACAAGATATAAAAAAATTATTTAACATTATAGACTTTGAAGATGAGCTAGCCATTGGAAGCCTATTTTCACAATCCTCCCACTCATTACCTCCGCTTGTATACCTCCTACATTTCTTCTTAAGACTTGGCAACAGATTCTAATATTGCTATGCAAATGCCTTCGGAACTTTCCCTAAACGGGAGTTCCACGGCGCATAGCAATAAAGAATCTGATAAACCAAGACATGTCCTCGGTGGCAAGCGGTCGGTTGTGGTGTGTTCGGATTGTTCAAATATGCTCTTTCAAGAGCGCTAGCGCTCTTGAAAGATATTTGTGTTAAAAAACAATTGCATCTAATATCAAGCTTATAGCTCTCTAATATTCTGAAATTGATTAGGAGAATCAAAATACAGTTCGTAAACCTCGACTACCTGTTTGATAAATTGTTTTAAGATGGCCAATAAAACAGCTATTTCTTCATCCTCTGAAGTAAACTTTTCTATAAAAATGCCTTGTTCAATAAAGTTAGCTTCTATGATGTGTCGGAATATATCGACATTAGCTCCTAGAAAAGTGTGTAGCACTTCTTTGATTTCGTTTTCGTTCATCAGTCCTGCCTCATTATTCATAAATTTCTTTGAATTCATTTGCTAATGAAACCAATCTATTAATCGTAGTTAAAAGATAATCATGTTCTTCGTCAATAGCTTTATAATCTTGCATTTCGATGTCCATTGCGAGTTGCTTTTTATTAAAATCGTCTACAGCACTAAGCAAAGGGCCGAGAAATAGGAGCAAACTTTGTTTTGTTGGTCCCTCATCGTTATTCTTCATTATTTTTCAACTCCTTTTTTGAATGTGGCTTGAGGAATAATACGTCTGGCCTCTATAGAAAGTTGATTTTGGTACTCTCCATAGATGCTTACTTTAACAATTTCATCAATGATGACCTTAGTATTGAGAGGGACTGAAATATCTTCATGAAGTTTTACGGTGATTTTTTCGTATTTATTGTTTTGAGGTACTTCTCCATTTGCCTTTTTTCGATATTCAGTATTGTCTTCGATGATAGTTAATTCAACTTTTTTACCTAATATTTCTTTTGTGTGAAAATCAGTCCATGGTGTGACATTTGTAAATTCAAACACTTTTCCTTCAAAAAATTTTACATGATTAAATTCTCTGAATTGAAACAGATTTTTTAATGCCATATTTATCAAACCCTTTCATATATTATGATTCTCAAGCTCATACAACATGTTGTTATTTTTTTAAAATATTCGCTTGATATTTTTATTATATTATAATTATATAAAAATGTACAAAGTGGATATTTGTGTTGGTTTATATACGTTTAAACTCAATGCTATATTGCGAAAACGGAGATAATTTATATTTTTAAAACAAAGATATGTTGTCAATATCACGTTATTTGAATTCCGTTATTTTTGTGCATGAGAAACAAAAACAATTATTTTCAAGTCGTTATTTATTAAGAATTGGTAAAGAATCGATTAAATTTTTTAACTAAAATTAATCAACCAAGATTAATTTTTTGAAATACATACTTGCTATAAGCAAAAAAGCTTTAAAAATAGCATTTAATAAACAAATGTTCATATTATGAACGCATGATGTTGTAAAATGGATTAGATATAGATTATAAAGGAGTGGATGATCATTGAAATTGAATAAATTTGACCCTGTTCTTGCTGTTGGAGAAAAGAAGTATCGAGCAAGAATGAGGAAGAGTGGAA
>NZ_NGKA01000032.1 GCF_003987645.1 Vagococcus elongatus | reverse complement strand
TTTGTCAAAATTGACGGCAGATTTTTTGCGCCTTTTTTTAGCTTACAATTTCAATTCGCTAAGATTCAGCTTGAAAAACATTAAAGCCATACTTTTTAAAAATCATATAATTATTCAGTAGGCATTAGATAGACAAAAAAATAAGGAAACCAAAATCTTTTTATCGATGTTGGTTTCCTTTTTACTATTTTTGAGACTTATGGGTCAGCCTCTTAGTTTTATTTTTGATCTTGCGTATATTTATAGGCTGTACCAAGAGAAATGTTACACTCTTCAGCAATTTGACGCAGAGTATATTTATTGTTGTTATACAAAAATTGAATACGTTCCACTGTTTCCTGAGAAATCTTTGGTCGACCGCCGATACGTCCTTTTCTTCTTGCCACTTCCAACCCGCGGGAAGTTCTTTCACGAATAATAATTTTTTCCATCATCGCAAAACGACGAATAATCGCTGCCAACTCTTTATCACTCAAATCGACTAACTCTTCCGACTTCTCTATAACAACTAATTGTGCCCCTTTATTTTCCAGCTCATGAAGAAGATCTGCCAGTTGAATTATTGATTTGCCAATAGAAACTAAGTGCAACACGACTAATCGATCGTCACTACATAATTTTTCCACTAAAATTTCTAGCCCCTGATGATTTTTCCCTGCTTCTTCCACTTCTTTTTCCAAAACAATTTCATCCACGCCATACGCTTTCAAGCTGGTTAATTGTGCATCCAAGTATTCCTTATCTGCCAATGCATACGCATAACCATATGTTGTCATAAGTACACCCCTTTAAAATAATTTTTCGTATATTAAACGATACTTTTTTCATACTACAAGTATATAAAACCTCCTTATGAAAATCATTTCAAAGATTGCATGTACATGTGAAAAAAACGAAAAAAGGCTGGATAACTAAACGCTCACTGGAAGATGACGGACTCTGAGATAAACACTGACAGAAATTTTTTCACGAACTATCTCAATCTGACACAATAAAAAAACTGTTTCTTAGAATAATTTAGTTGAATTACTTACTTTTTTTCTGTATCATTGATTTATCACATAAGTAAGAGAGGTTTTTTTATGACAAAAATTTTAGTAGTAAAGGCTCACCCGCTGACAGGGGCAGAATCAAAATCTGTCGCAGTCGCAGACGAATTTTTAAAGCAATATCGCAAGCAGAATCCCGATGATACTATCGAAGTTCTTGATCTGTTTGCTTCATATATCCCGGAAATTGATAAAGATTTGCTCAGTGCCATGTATGCACTGGGAGGCGGTTCTTCTTTCGACAGTTTATCTGTGGAACAGCAAAAAGCGATGGGCAGATACGATGAATTGATGACGCAGTTTTTAGCAGCCGATAAGGTTATCGTTATCAATGCACTATGGAATTTAGGTGTCCCTGGCCGGTTAAAATCATGGATAGATTCCATCACCGTGGCAGGAAAAACATTTAAGTACACAGAAAATGGTCCCGTTGGATTGTTGGATAATAAAAAAGTCCTTCATATTCAATCAGGCGGCGGACACTATGACGGCAGTGACTTTGCTGCCCAATATGTCAAAGCAATGTTTAATTTTGTTGGTATCACTGATCATCAACGTCTTTCTATTGAAGGTATCGACTACGCCCCAGATAAAAAAGAAGAAATCATGGCCTCTGCATTTGAACAGGCCGGAATATTAGCAACAACATTTTAGTCATAAAACTCACCTCATGAAATGAGCAAACACAGCTGATTTCGTGGGGTGTTTTTTTATTTTCAGTGTTTCGACCCTTTCCCTATACCAATAATGTTCGGTTATTAGTCCCATTTTTTCTATTTTGATAAAAAATGTTTATTATTTCCTGCTTTTGTTATAAGATACTACTAACATCAAAGGAGGATAAATCATGAAAGCAATATTAACTGTGGTAGGACAAGATAAGGTAGGAATCGTGGCAGCAGTCAGCAATAAATTAGCAGCACTGTCTGTCAATATTTTAGATATCTCCCAAACCATTATGGAAAAAAACTTTACGATGATGATGATGCTTGATTTAGAATCGACGACTGACGACTTCATCACAATAAAAAATCAGATGACTGAGCTGGGCAATCAGCTAGGGTTGACTATCCATATCCAACGGGAAGATATTTTTAACACGATGCATAAATTATAAACAAGGAGGATTTTGAACATTGGAAACGGCACAAATTTTGGAAACTATTCGCATGATCGAAGAAGAAAAACTGGATATCCGAACGATAACCATGGGCATTTCTCTCCTTGACTGTATCGACAGCGACGGTGAAACGGCTAGAAAAAAAATCTACAATAAAATTACCCGGCTGGCGAAAGACCTTGTAAAAGTCGGAGAAGATATTGAAGCGGAATATGGTATCCCGATTATTAATAAACGAATTTCAGTCACACCTATCGCTTTGGTCGCAGCCGCAACACAAGATAAAGATTATGTCGCTTTTGCCAAAACACTAGATCAGGCAGCTAAAGATGTGGGCGTCAACTTTATCGGCGGCTTCTCTGCCTTAGTGCAAAAAGGCTATCAATACGGCGACGATATTTTGATTAATTCTATCCCTCAAGCGTTAGCGGAGACTGAGCGTGTCTGCTCGTCGGTCAATATCGGTTCAACGCGCACCGGTATCAACATGGATGCTGTCCGCCACATGGGATACGTCATCACTGAAACGGCAAAAAAATCCGATTTGGGTTGTGCCAAACTCGTTGTCTTTGCCAATGCGGTGGAAGATAATCCCTTTATGGCAGGTGCCTTTCATGGTGTGGGAGAAGCAGACTGTATCATCAATGTGGGAGTCAGCGGTCCCGGTGTGGTGAAACGGGCACTGGAAAAAGTCAAAGGGGAGCCTTTTGATGTTGTCGCTGAAACGGTCAAAAAAACCGCATTTAAAATCACTCGCATGGGACAACTAGTAGGACAGGTCGCTTCTAAACGACTAGGCGTCCATTTTGGTATTGTAGATTTATCTTTAGCACCAACGCCAGCAGTGGGTGATTCGATGGCGCATATTCTTGAAGAAATGGGACTGGAATCGGTAGGTACCCATGGGACAACCGCCGCTCTTGCTTTGCTGAATGACGCAGTCAAAAAAGGCGGTGTGATGGCTTGCGGACATGTGGGCGGTCTATCGGGAGCCTTCATCCCGGTTTCTGAGGATAAGGGAATGATTGATGCAGTAGAAAGAGGCGCACTGAATTTAGAAAAGCTTGAAGCCATGACTGCTATTTGCTCCGTCGGTTTGGACATGATTGCTATTCCCGGCGACACACCTTCTGAAACAATTGCTGCTATCATTGCTGATGAAGCTGCTATCGGTGTCGTCAACAATAAAACGACCGCTGTTCGTATTATCCCTGCACAAGGAAAACAAGTCGGTGACATAGTTTCCTTTGGTGGTCTGTTAGGCTACGCACCAGTCATGCCAGTTAACAAGTTTGCTTCTACTGACTTTATTTTACGAGGTGGACGGATACCCGCACCGATTCATTCATTTAAAAATTAATTGATGGAAAAACACCAGTCGCTTTTCGACTGGTGTTTTAACTTCTTCTAATATGTAATTCAACATGTTTATTTAAAACTCTTTGATTCTCATTTATTATTCTATCTCTTGAGACTCTTCCTCGTATAGCCCTGAATGTTCCTTATACCAGTCAAAAATATGTGTTACTATAACTTTAATTGTTGCATACCCCGGAACACCTAAAATCACCCCTACTATACCGAATAAATTTCCAGCAGTGAGCAATACAAAAATAATCGTCACAGGATGGACTTTTAGCTGACTGCCAAGAACTAATGGCGAAACAAATCGGCCCTCGATAAATTGTTCCAAGGAAAAAACAATCAATACTTTAACCAACATGAACGGACTAGTAACAATACCTAAAATTATCGCAGGAATCATAGCTAAAAATGAACCTAGATATGGAATCAAATTTAAAAACCCTGCTAAAACACCTAAAGTCACGCCGAATTCCAGGTTGATTGCCTTGAAGCCAATCATAAACATGAGCGCCACAATCAAAGCAACCGTTAATTGCCCTCTGATATACTGGGACACTTGCGTATTAATGTCTGCGAAAACTTCCATAATAGGTTTTCTTACTTTGACAGGCAAAAACTTTTCAACATAACTGCCTAAAGACTTTCCATCCTTCAACAAATAAAATAAGATGATTGGTCCTGTAGCTACCGTCAAGAAAATCGTTGTGACAGCACCGATAACATTTCCGATACCGCGAAAAGCATTTTTGGAGAAGTTTTCAAACATGGAACCGATGGAATCCATAAAGTTTGTACTGACTTGTTCGATTTGCGATGCATATTCCTCTAAAAAGCGAAGATTCAACAATTCATCCCATTTTCCTTGAATCGTCTGCCAATAACTCGGCCAGTTGGCCAAAAAGCTGGCTGTTTGCCGTTGAATTTCAGGCACAAGTATCACGATTCCCCAGACGATCAACGCAATAATTGCTATAAAAATCACTGAAATGCTCCACACACGGGATATTCCTTTTTTCTCCAGTTTATCAACCAAGGGATTTAGCAAATAAAATAAAATGCCGGCAAAAATTACTGGCGAACCAATAATCCCGACAAATTGAATGACCGGAGTGAATAAATGAGAAACCTTTGTGAAAATCAAAATAATCAACAAAATCAAGAGGACGATTACCAGTCCTGTAACTACCTGATTGTTTAGAAATAATTTCCAAAACCAGGAGTGATTAGTTTTTTTCTCTTTTTCCTCCATTTTACCACTACCCTTCAGATTGGAATGTGATAATCGTTCCCACGTTTATTTCAGGTACCTCAGAAGGCAAGAGGTAGATTGAATTAGGCAAATGGTGCTCATTGGTAGGCAAATGGAAGACAATCGTTACATGTCCAAGTTCAGCAAGGGAACTATTTGCCAACTCTCCAACTTCTTCCACCTGATATTCTTGTTCCCCAAATAATATTTTATCCCCTTTTTTGATGGCAAAGGGTTGATTTTTATCCAACTCTTCGTGAATCACCGCTACTTTTCTAATTTCTTCTGTAGCTGTTTGATTAAACAAAATCAACATCGGCTCATTTGCCGTCACTGCATTTTTTCCAATTTCAGTAATTCTTAATTGTTTCATCCATCCAACCTCTTTCTAAATTTCTTTATCAATATTGTACCATATCTAAGCCCTTAAGGATGAAAAGTTGCATTAACTAACAGCTAGATTTATATCTTTCATCTCCGAAAAGCACTATGCTATAATAAGAAAAAGAAAGGATGGATTTCATGGAAGAAAAAATTCTATTAGGAACATATACCAAACGAGAAAGTAAAGGAATTTACCAAGTTATTTTAGATACGGATAAAAAAACTTTGTCAGATGTTTCTTTTGTACAAGCAGAAGGTTCCCCGACTTATTTAGGGACAAGCAGCGACGATTTTCTCTATGCTGTAAGTAAAGATGATACAGCAGGCGGCATGGCTGCCTATAAAAAATTAGCAGACGGCTCTTATGAATTAATTAATAAAGTAATGGCTGAGGGTGCTCCCCCTTGCTATGTCGGCATTGATAACCAAAGACAACTCGTCTATGATGCCAATTATCATAAAGGAAGCTTGCATGTGTATAAAAAAAATCAAGACGGCAGTCTCACTTTGGTGGACACTGTCCAGCACAGCGGGAATGGTCCCCATGAAAACCAAGCAGGCCCTCGTGCCCATTATGCTGATCTAACACCAGATAAGCGCCTAGTCGCCTGTGATTTAGGGACTGATGGGGTTTATGTGTATGATGTCAGCGACGAAGGAAAACTAACGGAAGTGTCTGTTTTCCAAACAGCACCAGGAACCGGGCCGCGTCACATCGTGTTCCATCCTTCTGGAAATACAGCTTACATCATAGGAGAATTAAACAATACTGTCACATCAGTGGCATATAATCAAGACACTGGCGCGTTCAGCTATTTACAAACGATATCCATTCTTCCGGAAGGCTTTACAGAGTTTAGCGGTGCCGGGGCGATTCGCATATCTCAGGACGGAAAATTTGTTTATGCTTCAAATCGAGGCCATAATTCTATTGCCGTAATTGCTTTAGATGACTCTGACGAAAAAATGTCTGTCGTCCAAATCATTTCATCTGAGGGGGATTTCCCAAGAGATTTCGCCTTGAACAGTACTGATGAGTTGGTAGTCGTTGCACATCAGGAATCCGATAATCTGACCTTGTTCGAAAGAGACGATTCAACAGGAAAACTGACTCTTCTTCAAAAAGACGTCTTTGCGCCTGAAGGGGTATGCACATATTTTCTATAAAATAAAACCTGAAAAAACAAATACTTAGCTTTTTAGCATGTCTAGCTAACGTTAGTATCAACACAAATTAAAAATCGCATGACCTTCGACAAAAGTCGGGTCATGCGATTTTATTTTATTTAAAACTTTTGGTCAGTAACACATCAGTGCTTCTAGACGTTTAAGCTTTATTTGTAGAACCAAACCATTCAATCCGTTGTTTCACTAAATCAACAACAGCTTGTGTTCCAGGTGCTAATAATTTACGAGGGTCAAAGCCTTTGCCTTCCAAGTCTTTGCCTTCTTCGATATATTTACGTGTTGCAGCAGCAAATACTTCTTGGCATTCTGTATTTACGTTGATTTTAGAAACTCCCAATGAAATTGCTTTTTGGATTTGTTCTAAAGGAATTCCAGAACCTCCGTGTAATACTAGAGGAATACCTTCTGTAATATCAGCAATTTTTCCAAGTGTTTCAAAGCTCAAACCAGCCCAGTTTTCTGGGTAAGCGCCATGGATATTTCCGATTCCTGCTGCCAGAAAATCAATGCCTGTATCAGCCATTTGTTTACATTCGTTTGGATCAGCTAGTTCTCCAGAACCTATCACACCATCTTCTTCTCCACCGATACTTCCAACTTCACATTCTACTGAAACACCTTTAGCATGTGCTTTAGCAACAACTTCTTTAGCCAGCTCAATGTTCTCATCAAACGGTAAGTGTGAGCCGTCATACATCACTGAAGTATAGCCTAATTCGATACATCTTAACGCATCTTCATATTCCCCATGGTCCAAATGCAAAGCGACAGGAACTGTGATTCCCATTGATTCAATTAAATCTTCGACTAAGTGAACACATACTTGATAGCCGCCCATATATTTGGCTGCCCCCATGGATGTTTGAATCATGACAGGTGCATTGGCTTCCTGAGCCCCTTGTAAAATAGCTTTGGTCCACTCTAAGTTATTTGTGTTAAAAGCTCCTACTGCGTATTTTCCTTCACGTGCGTTTTTCAACATTTCTGCTGCTGATACTAATGCCATTACTAAATTCCTCCTAAATGGAAATGATTTGGTCAAGTACTTTAGACTTAACTGACACTACTATTTTATCAGAAAAGTCCTTTTAATACTACTCTTATTAAAATTAACTCTGTTTTTTCAGATAATAAATGAAAAAGTTGCAAATTTTCTTTCCTTAATACCCATGCTCATAAAAAAAAGAGCCTGTCTCCCCCTGACAAGCTCTTAAAGGTGTTGCATTGGATCAGATTAATACAATCCGATGCCTTGCTCTCCAGTATCAATATAGATATTCTTCATCTGCGAGTATGCGTCAATCATTGACTTATATGTCTCCCGTCCGATACCTGATTTTTTCACACCGCCAAAAGGTGCTCCTGCCGGGATTTGATTATAAGTATTGACCCAGATTCGTCCTGTTTCCATCTCGCGGCTGACTTTCAATGCTTTATTAATATCATTCGTCCAAACGCCTCCGCCTAAACCAAAGTCGGAATCATTTGCTAACGCAATCACTTCATCAATGTCTTTAAATTTGATGACTACTGCCACTGGACCAAATATTTCCTCACGGCTGACGCACATATCGTTATTGGTTTGTGTCAGTAACGTTGGTTCCATGAAGCATCCCTGATCTAAGTCCCCGCCTGTAGCTTGCTTGCCCCCAGTCAGGACCAATGCGCCTTCTTTTTTACCGATTTCTACATACTCCAGAATTTTATCAAGCTGACCTTGGTTGATTTGACTTCCCATTTGCGTCTCTTTTTCCCAAGGCATCCCCACCTCAATATTCTCAAACGCTGCTTTCAAGTCGCCGATGAACTTGTCATAAATCCCTTCCTGTACAAAAATTCTCGACCCGGCACAGCAGACTTGCCCTTGATTAAACAAAATACCCATCTGTGCTCCCTCAAGAGCTTTTTCGTACGGCATGTCATCAAAGAAAATATTTGCCGACTTGCCTCCTAATTCCAACGTTGCCGGAATCAACCGCTCTGCCGCAGCCTTAGCGACTGTGTATCCGACTTCCGTAGACCCAGTAAAAGCTAATTTTTGGATATTTTCATGTGCTAAAATATAACTTCCTGTTGTGCGCCCGCGACCGGTCACCACATTCAACACACCTTTTGGCAACACATCTTTAAGCAGGCGAGCTAATTCAAGCACACTGAGAGAAGTTGTAGAAGACGGGTTGATGATAATTGTATTGCCTGTCGCCAATGCCGGGGCGATTTTCCAGGCAGCCATTAAAAATGGAAAATTCCATGGAATGATTTGCCCGACCACACCAATCGGTTCTCTCAAAACGATACTTAAGGTGTTTTCATCGAATGCCTGTGCTGAACCTTCTTCGCTGCGGATAACGCCGGCAAAATATCTGAAATGATCTGCCGCAAGTGGGATATCTACTGCCATCGTCTCTCTAATCGGCTTCCCATTATCCAAGGTTTCCACCATTGCAAGATGTTCAAGATTTTCGTCAATAATATCAGCAATCTTCAACAATAACGTACTGCGTTCTAAAATACTGCTCTTCTTCCAAGTTTTGAATGCTTTTTGTGCCACATTAACTGCGTTATTGACATCTTCTTCAGTCGCATCTGTAAATTCAGCCAATTTTTCTCCATTAGCCGGATTGACAGCTTCAATGAACGCAGCTTGACTATTTTCTAAAAATTCCCCATTAACAAATAATCCATACTGTTTCTTTAATTTAGTATCCATAAATTAAACATCCCTTTCTTATCTGTTATAACTAACTATAAAAGCGTTTACAAATAAAGTCAAGGGAAAAGCTTAATATTTTTTTGTGAAAAATATTTTTTTTTAGTCCATTAAGCTAACGATAAGATTTACAAACACCCCCCTAAGAAAAGGGGAGGTGTTTGTGTAAATATTAATGCTATCTGTTGTACTCTTGGTTCCAAAAATATCTAATTTAAAATTTCTGTTTTTAATCTAGCTAATTTTCTAAGAACAATGTTTTAATTTTGTTCTTCTTTGCACTAGTTAAGCCTAGATATTCTTCTAAGTATTTATCAACAGAACCGGACAATTTTAGCATCTCATCTATTGCCGCATCAAAATATGTTTTTTTCGTTTGCATTAATGCTGACAAGTATTCCAAAACAACAGCATTATCTGTATAAGTACGATATTCATCCATCCTTCGTTTGTTACGTTCTTCCATACATTCCTTTGTGAGCATATAGTCCTTCTCAACTTCCTCAATACTTACATCTAAAGCAAATAATGTGATGATTGTTGCAAATCCTGTTCGATCTTTTCCGCCTTTGCAGTGATGGAGTAATGGTAAGTTTTCTGCATTTAAAATCAGTTCTAGAAAAGTAATATATAGTGGCTTTTGGCACTTCAAGCATTGTACTCTTGTCAGTTTTAAATTTTTGGACAAAAAAGACAACCCCACTTGTTTAAGCGAAGTTGTCTAAGCTTGTTATTTAAATCCTACTAAATGCTAGCCGTCCACATCATTTAACGAACAGCCATTTTATCATCATTAGACATAAAGAAACCAAAATCTTTTTATCGATTTTAGTTTCCTTTTAATTATTTTTGAGACTTATGGATCAGCCTCGTCCTTTCTATTTTTTCACTCCGCAGTATATCTTAATTTGCCATCTAAGTAGGTTGCTTCTAAATCCATGTCCGGAGTGAGTACGATGAAATCAGCGTCTCTTCCTGCTGCAATCTGTCCGCATTTATCATCAATATCACAGCTGACAGCTGGAATCAAGGTCGCCATCATCACAGCTTGTTCTGGAGTAGCCACTCCCCAGTCCACAACATTCTTTAAGCCTTCTTTTAATTTCAGAATACTTCCTGCTAAGCTGCCTTCTTTCAAACGGGCCGTTCCTTCAGCAACCACCACTGGAAATTCTCCCAACATGTAATTGCCGTCTGGCATACCACCAGCCATCATGCAGTCAGTAATCAACGCCACATGATCATGCCCCCGAGTAGTCACTAAAACATCCACAGCTTTCGGATGGACGTGATGGCCATCACAAATAACTTCCGCATAAACATCATGGAGCGTCATTAATGAACCGACCATTCCCGGCTCACGATGATGCAGACCGCTCATCCCATTGTACGCATGAACAAACACGCTGGCTCCGCTCTCCACAGCCTTTTGAGCTTCTTCCAGTGTGGCATCACTATGTCCCAAAGCAACCACTACGCCTTGCTTTGTCACTTCTTGAACAAATTCTGACACACCTTCTCGTTCTGGTGCCAAAGCAATTTTTTTGATTAGTCCGCCTGAAGCTTCCTGCCACTCGTTAAAAATTTCCAAACTTGGGTCAGAAAAATATATCGGATTTTGAGCACCTTTGTATTTTTCAGTAAAGAAAGGACCTTCGAAATAAATCCCCTGAATTTTAGCTCCCTCTACTTCCTGATACGTATCACCAATCGTTTTGGCAACTTTGGTCAGCAACTCTCTAGAGGAAGTCAGCGTGGTCGGAAGAAAAGATGTCACACCACAGGACAAGAGACCTTCAGACATTACTTTCAATCCTTCTGCATCATTGTCCATCACATCATGATTTTTATAGCCATGAATATGCGTATCCACTAGACCAGGAGCTATCCATTTACCAGTGTAATCAATCACTTCTGCTTTTTCTGGAATGTCTTTTACAATCGAACCAAAGACGCCATCTTCAATTTCCAAATAAGCTGAGGATACCGTACCACTTTTTAAAAAGAACTTGTCAGCGTAAACATAAGACTTCATTCAAAATCCTTCTTTCTTTTATTTGCTACTTCCAAATTACCTGTTTCTGTTAAAAAAGTCAAGAATGGTGTAGACCATTGATGTTAATTGACATTAAAATCGAGAAGTTTATCATTCGTTTCAATCTCATTTATTCTTTCTGCCAATTCCACAAAATAAACCGCTTCGTCTAATTTTCCCACGTCTTCTAAAATCATGCCCTTTAAATACAGCAATTCATGCAATAAATACAGGCTCATTTTTTTTCGGCACCAAGAAATACCTAAATTCACCATATCCGCTGCTTCACGATATTTTTGCCGTTCAATGTTCACCAAGGCGGTCACATAAAATATTCGAATGACTTCCGGGCGAAAATTAATACGCCGGCTAGTAAAGAACAAATGAAGACTTTTATCAAAAAAATAGTCGGATTTTTCCAGGTCGCCTAACGCATAATAAATATAGCCCAACCCATTCAGTATAATCAGTTCCATGTCTGTGGGTGCAGAAGAATTCTTTTGATAACTTTGACTCAAGGCCTGTCTAAAGCATTCCAGCGCCGCCTCAAATTCTTTCGATAGATGGATATGCACCTGTCCTTGATAATACAAAAATAACTGACGTTCCAATCCTGTCAGCTGACTCTGTGTTTTCTCGATTTCATCGCAAATTTCTTTCAATTTCTCATACTGCATAGTTTTAAAAAAATAATTCATCATGGCAAGCCATTTTTTCGTATCCGTCTTCTGAGATTCATACAAATACAACACTTCATCCACGGTCATAAACAATCGGTCACACAATTGTTTCATCAAAAATAAATCAGGCACTTCTGTTCCATCTTCAATGTTAGTCAACCTTTCAAAGGAACAGATTCCTTCTGATAATCTTTCCTTGCTCATGGATTTTTCTAGTCTGATTTTTTTAATAATACTGCCAAAGCTTCTCATATTCATCCCTCAGTTCACAACAAATATTTTTGCCATTAACTAGCAGCCAAACGTTCATTATCATAATGTTTTTTATTTAATGTACAAATTATCTCACATTGTAAAAGTAAAATAAAGATTAAATCTAACAAATTTCACTAATTTTAATTTTCAAATAAATAAAACACTCACTGCTCTTAAATAGATAAAAACAGTGAGTGCTAAGTGTTTATTTTTGCTGATAATCATATAAGAAATCTGCCAGACTGTCGGTCGTTTGTTTTAATTCCTCTATGCGCGGTAGGTATACGATACGAAAATGATCTGGTGCCTGCCAATTAAAACCTCCGCCATGAACCAAAAGTATTTTATATTTGTGAAGAAAATCTAGGACGAATTGCTCATCGTTAACGATGTTAAATTTATCAACATCGATTTTTGGGAAGATATAAAATGCCGCTTTAGGTTTCACCGCACTCAATCCCGGAATATCATTGATAGCTTGATAAATAAACTCCCGTTGTTCATAAATTCTTCCTCCCGGCAACAGCAGTTTATCCACACTTTGATACCCGCCTAACGCCGTCTGAATGATTTGTTGGGATAAAACATTGGAACACAGGCGCATAGAAGCCAGCATATTCAACCCTTCAATATACCCTGCCCCTTTTGATTTATCGCCGCTCAATACCATCCAACCGGAACGAAAACCAGCCACACGATGGGACTTTGACAAACCATTAAAAGTTATCACAAAAACATCTGGTGCAATGCTCGCCACTGGAATATGCGTCAGCCCATCCATCACCAAGCGGTCATAGATTTCATCTGCAAACAAAATCAACTGATGCTCACGTGCCAAATCAACAAAGGATTCTAAAATTTCCCGAGGATATAACGCTCCTGTGGGGTTGTTAGGATTGATGATAACGATCCCCTTAGTCCTCGAAGTGATTTTCTTTTTTATATCTTCCATGTCCGGATACCATTCTGCCTGTTCATCACAAATATAATGGACCGGTGTCCCCCCTGCCAACGAAACAGAGGCTGTCCACAAGGGATAATCCGGCATCGGGACAAGCACTTCATCCCCTTTGTCCAGCAATCCTTGCATACTCATGGTAATCAATTCACTCACCCCATTGCCTGTGTAGATATCATTGATTGTCACGTTATGAAACCCTTTGAGCTGACACTCTTGCTCGATTGCTTTTCTAGCGGAAAATATCCCTTTTGCATCAGAATAACCTTCGGAATTACGGGCGTTTAAGATGAGGTCCCGAATAATTTCATCCGGCGCATGAAAATCGAAAGCGGCAGGATTACCGGTATTCAATTTTAAAATTTTCACACCTACTTCAATCATTCTTTCTGCTTCTTCCAAAACAGGTCCCCTGACGTCATAACTGACCCCATCCAATTTTGTAGATTTATCGAATTGTTTCATTACCATCTTCCTTTAATTAAGTCATAATAAATTATATATACTCACCATTATAAAGAAAGTAAAAGTTGTTTGTCCATCTAGAACGTCATTTTTATGATTTCCTTTATCAAACAATGAAACCACCACAAGAATTTTCACTTAATTCCTGTGGTGGTTTGAAAAGTATCTTTATCAGGCCATCAGCCTTTTTCTATTTTTCTTGCCGGGTCTAAACGTTTTTCAACTACACCCAAAACTAAATCGACCGCCATTGCCATAAAAGCAGTCGGAAGTGCCCCGACTAAAATCAGTGCGGTACCGTCCGTCGCATTTGTCCCGCGGGTGATAATGTCCCCCAGTCCTCCTGCGCCTACAAAGGAGCCGATGGCCGTAATTCCGATGGCCACGACTAATGCATTTCGTATGCCGCCCATGATGACTGAAATGGACAAAGGCAGCTCCACTTGAACTAATAATTCAAAGCGAGTCATCCCCATTCCCTTTCCGACATCCAGTATGTCTTCATCCACCTGAATCATGCCTGTGTAGGTATTCGAGATGATTGGAAGCAAAGAGTACAAGAAAACCGTCACAATTACTGTGTTTACGCCTAACCCTAAGCCCAGCATCAAAATGGACAACATCGCCAAAGAAGGCACGGTTTGAATCACATTGGCAACACCGATGACCCATTTAGCTAACTTCCTTTTTCTGGCAATCAAAATCCCCAAAGGAATCCCAATGATTGCGGCGAAAATAACACCATAAAGGGAAATCAAAAAATGACGCCAAAATTGTGCTAAAACATAGCTGCCATTTTGACTGAAATAGTAAAAGAATTGTTGAACCAAATTCATGTCACTCATTTTAGAAACTCCCCTTTCTCACCGAAATAATCATGGTCCCTTAAAAATTGGATGGCAACTGTTTCCGGCTCCAATAATTGATCGTCTACTTGGTAATTAAGCTGCTGCATCGTTTCTGTATCAATGGCGCCGCTTAATGCTCCCAAAATTTGATCTAGTCCGTCTATGTCGTCTAACAAATCATAGCCCACCACAATCGAAGCATCATAAGGCGGGAAGAAATGACGGTCGTCTTCCAAGGTTACTAACTCATAACTAGCAATCCGTCCGTCTGTAGAATAACCTAAAACCACATCCATTTTCCCGGCGTTGACAGCATCATAAACCAAACCAATCTGCATAGGATAGACTCTGCCAAAATCAAAACCATATTCGTCAACAAACCCTCGATAGCCGTCACCTTTACGATCCAGCCATGACGTATCCACACCAGCTGTAAGTTCTCCAGCCACGCTTTCTAAATCGCTGATTTTTTCCAATTGGTATTTTTCAGCTGTTTCTTTTGTCACCATGAACGCATAGGTGTTGGCAAAGCCATAAGAAGGATACCATTTTTGATTGAATTGTGCTTTAAACTCTTTCTGAACAATATCCAAAGCTTTTTCAGGATCTTTTTCCGGTTCTAATTTCAGAGCACCAGTCAAGTCTGTTCCCGTATAGCGAACAGCAGAAATACTCACATCGCCCCTCAACATCGCCTGATGGACCACTGTGGATGTCCCCAGATTGTTCACTAAGTTGACTTGCAATTCTTCATTATGATATTCAAGCATTTTTTTGACAAGATTTGCTAATATTTGCGATTCTGAAGAAGATAAACTTGCGACAGACACAGTGTTCTTGCTCTTACCGCTAGGCAGTCCCGGCAAATGACAGCTGACCAGGACCAGAGATAAACCAACCATGGTCAGTATATAGAGTAATTTTTTTATTTTTTTCAAATTACTCCCCTCCTTCACTAATCGGCGTCATCTTATCTTCTAATTTTGAGAAAAGAAAATCTATGATCAATGCCATCAATGTGACAGGAATCGTCCCTGCCACGATCAGCTCTGGCAAGTAATTATTCAGACCGCTGAAGATAAAATCTCCCAGTCCCCCAGCACCAATATAGGAAGCAAGGGTGGCCCATGCAATCACGTAAACAGAAGATAATTTAACACCAGCCATAATCGTCGGCATTGCCATGGGAATTTCTACTTTTATCACTGACTGAAGCGTCGTCATTCCCATCCCTTTAGCTGCATCAATCAAGTTTTCATCCACATTCGCCATGCCGATATAAGTGTTTCGTAAAATAGGCAGCAGCGAATAAATGAATAATGCCATCACTGCTGGAATTTTCCCTACACCTAAAATAGGAACCATCAGTGCTAAAAAAGCTAAGGAAGGAATCGTCTGAAGCAAACCGGTAA
This sequence comes from Vagococcus elongatus, assembly GCF_003987645.1. Lineage (GTDB taxonomy): Bacteria > Bacillota > Bacilli > Lactobacillales > Vagococcaceae > Vagococcus_A > Vagococcus_A elongatus. The sequence continues at coordinate 2,461 of NZ_NGKA01000032.1, read as the reverse complement.
TCCCAACTACTGCGCCAGCTATCTTCGGCGTACGGGACAGCAATATGCCCAACGGAACAGCTACTAGGACACCCAAAATCAACGAAGTAGCTGAAATCATCAAATGTTCTCCCGTTTTAACTACTAAATCTTGTCCATAGTCTAATAGAAAACGTTCCATATCACTCAGCCCCCTTACTTGCGGCCTCAGATATTCTTTCAGGAATATTTTCTTCTATCGCATCTACGATTTGTTCTTCATCGCCCCAAACAACATCGTAAACCACGTCCACTAAACTTGCACGAGTCACGATACCCACCAAGCGTTTGTTTTTATCCACCACTGGCACGTATTTCAGACCGCGCTTCAAAATCCTTCTGACAGTATCTCTAAGTTTTGAATCCTTCTGCACGAAAAATACATCTGTTTGCAAAATATCGCCAACACTGGTTGCCACTTTCCGTTTACTATTCAAAGTTTCGAAATCAATAAATCCTTTCAACACACCGGTGCCATCAACAACAAGTAACGTATCTACTCGTTTTTCCCTCATCAGTCGGATAGCCTCTGACAGAGATTTTTCAGGAGTGATGGAAATCGCTGTGCCCAACATGATCTGTTCTACGGTTGTATCATCCTGTTTAGCTTGAATCAGACGTTCTTCACCGATAAGATTTTCTACAAATTCATTTGCCGGATGACGCAAAATTTCATCAGGGGTATCAAATTGAATCATTTTTCCTTCATTCATAATCAGGATACGACTGGCTAATTTTAAAGCTTCATCCATATCGTGGGTAACAAATACAATTGTTTTTCCTGTTTTTTCCTGAAGTTCCTTAACCAAATCCTGTAAAGATTCACGGGTAATCGGGTCTAAAGCACCAAAAGGCTCATCCATCAGCATAATATCCTGATCGGCTGCCAATGCACGAACAACACCGATTCTTTGCTGTTGCCCTCCAGACAACTGTCCCGGATAGCGGTCCAGCATCTCTCGAGGCAGTGACACCAAATCGATCATCTTTTCTGCGATTCGATTTCTTTCCTCTTCCGGCCATTTCAATAACTTAGGGACCATGACAATATTTTCTCGTATGGTCATATGGGGCATCAATCCAATACTTTGAATCACATAGCCGAGTTTTCGCCTCAGTTGTACCGCATCTTGTTTTTGAATATTTTGACCATTGATCAAAATTTCTCCTTTAGTCGGCTCGATCATTCGATTGATCATTCGCATGGTGGTGGTTTTACCGCTGCCGCTCGTTCCGATAAAGCAAATAAATTCACCCTTTTCAATGGTTAGGGAGATATTATCGACGGCTACTTTCCCACCTCTAAATATCTTTGAAACATTCTTAAATTCAATCACTTTTCAACTCTCCTTTGGATAGAATTTAGTTTTTACATCTTTAACCTTCTCATAAAAAAGTTTTTTTTGCAAATGACGACTATTCAAAAATAAAGAATTTAAAAAAGCTGAAAACGTTTCAACGTCCAGCTTTCCATACAGCTTCTATTACTTTTTCCAAGTGATTAAACCTTCTGCACACTTTGTCTCTCCGACCATAATCGTATGCTCTGTTACCCTAGTTCCGCCAAACGATGGGTCATAAGTTCCAGCCCACCTGCTGATCACTGTTTCCCCATAATTAATTTCTTTAATAAAACGAATCAAAATCTTTTCCGGCTGTCGACTCATCAAAAAATCAAAAGATAAACTATCCGTCATCCAATCCAAGTATCTGGAATTATTTACATGTCCGTTGGTATCAATGTCGGAAAAACGTACCCGATACTCCCTTTTTTCAAATGAGTCCATGTCGCCGATTTTTTCTCCACGCTTAATCGTTTTGATTTTTTCACTCTCATAAGGCGCGATCAATTCTTCTGGCACGCTGACCATTTTTCTCGTCTCGATATTCATCAATACAAACGTGGACTCGATTGCAATCAATTCATTCCCGTCAGTATCATGAAGCCAGAAATTACGGTAGCAAAAATACTTGTTGTGTTCTCTTGCTTCCGTTGTAACGGTCACCTGTTCATTCGTTTCAGGCAATCGGGAGATGTTGATGTCATGCTGTGTGATTACCCAAGTCAAACCCAAACTATTGACGTAACCCGTCCCTCTGCCCAGTGCTTCGCTTTGGGCTTCCGATGTTTTGATGACAATATTCAACAACATAGGCAACGTCAGCTTCCCGGTTGCATCACATTCGTAAAATTGGATCCTGTGTTTTTCACTAAATTTCATAAAGCTCACCTGTTTCTTTTTATCTCTATTATACCTATAAAAAAACATTTTGCAGAAACTTTTCATTTTTCAAATTATACTTTCTATACTTTTCCCTGAATTTTTCATACTTCAACCTTTAAAAGTTTTTCTTCCACTTCTTGTGGTGAAAAGTGGAAGAAAAAATTATTTTTCAACTTAGTAGGATAAAATCTGATAAAAATTTAAGGAAGCTGGATTCT
>NZ_NGKA01000031.1 GCF_003987645.1 Vagococcus elongatus | reverse complement strand
GCTCACTATACAAATGCAATAAATGGTGCTCCATCTATTGAAGTTGTGCAAAATATTCTAAATCAAGCGAATGCCCAAAATACAGCTAATAAAGAAGCAAATGAACAGGCAGCTCTATTACAAAAAACTAAAAATGAAGCGTTGGATGAGTTAGCTAAATTAACGGAGTTGACACCAAGTGAGATTGAAGGTTTTACGTCAGCAATCGGCTCAGTTAATGATATTCAAACCATCATGTCAACTTTAGAATCTGCCAGAGCACAAAATGAAGCAAATAAAAATGCGGCTGCGCAGGAAAAAGAATTGGAAGAAGCTAAAAATGAAGCCATTAAACAACTTGATGGATTGAATTTAAAAGATGATGAAAGACAAGCATTTGTAGATCAAATTAATGTTGCTAAGTCACAAGATGACATTAAGACTATTGTTTCTGACGCAAAAGCAGTTTCTGATAACAATGATCAAGCAACGTCTGAACAACAACTTTCTGATGTAAAAGCAGATGCAAAAATAAAAATTGGTAGTATGAACTTAACAAATGAGGAAAAAACAGCTTTTACATCTCAAATTGATGGTGCTAAAACAATTAACGACGTTAAATCAATTGTTGAAGAGGCGCAAAAAGTTTCAGATGTGAATGATGCTGCTGAAAAAGAACTAACTGAAGCTAAGCAAAATGCAATCAAACAACTTGATTTATTAAATCTTAAAGATAGTGAAAAACAATCATTTGTTAAACAAATTAATAATGCCGTATCTAAAGATGAAATTGATACTATCATTTTAGATGCAAAAGTCACCTCTGATAAAAATGATCAAACGGCATCTGAACAACAACTTGTAGATGCTAAAAATGATGCTAAATCAAAAATTTCAGCAATGAATTTAAAAGATGAAATTAAAGCAACGTTTATTTCCCAAGTAGACGCCGCAAAATCAATTAGTGAAGTTAAAGGCATTGTTGAAGATGCACAAAAAGTTTCAGATGTAAATGATGCTTCTGAAAAAGAATTAAGTGATGCTAAAACTAAAGCAATTAACGACATTAAACGTTTGAATCTTACTAATGATGAAATGACGAGATTTATTAACCAAGTTAATGAAGCGCAAACGGTTGAAAAAATTAAATCAATCGCTTCTAATGCGAAAATACAATCTGATGCAAATGATGCAGAACAAACACTTCAATCCGCTAAAGACAAAGCAATTGCTTATCTAAAAACGTTGAATTTAACTAAAGACGAGCTAAATGCCTATACTCTAGCAGTTCAGAATGCAACTTCAATTAAAGAAATTGATACAATTAAAACAAATGCTACAAATCATTCTGATAAAAATAATGGAGTTCAAGAATTGAAAAGTGCTAAAGAAACTGCAATTAAACAGATTCAAGCGTTAGACTTGAATAATACTCAATATTTTATTGATCAAGTAAATCAAGCCACATCAATCCAAGAAGTTAATACCATTGTTGGAAATGCTAAACAGGCCGAAAAAGATCAAAAAGAACAAGCTGAGGCTGAAAAATTGGCTAAAGCTAAACAAGATGCTCTCAATGAATTAGAAGGTTTTAACCTTAAAAATCAAAAAGAGCACTTCACAAACTTGATTAACAATGCAAAATCAAGTGATGAAATTACTCGGATTCTTGCAGATGCTAAAAAAGTATCTGATAAGAACAATGAACCAAAAAAACAAGGATCAATCACATTTAATATTTATAATCAAAACCTTACAAATATTGATTTAATCACTTTATCATTCGACGAAGGCACATATTCAGTTACATTAGCGGATCTTGGTTATGGACATGGTGAATACATGAGTGGTGATTTAACGGGTGAAGTTGTAGCTGGTCAAAATAAATCTACGACAATCAAGATTAAACTTCCATCGGTTGGAGATAGTCAAAAAGAACTTCAAAGAGCAATGGACATCTTCGTGGATATGTTAAACGACTATCGAGCTGAAAAAGGTGTTAATCCTCTACAAATTAATCCTTATTTAACAAATGGTACAATCATTAGAGCTAAAGAAATTGAAGAAGTGTTTGATCATCAAAGACCTGATGGAACGTCATATACATCTGTAATTAAGGAAGTGCAAGGCGAACAAAATATTGGGTTTTCTGCATTAGGTGAAAATATTGCAATGGCATCAGTTGGAAGATTATCAGCAGAAGATGTAGCAGCTAAATTCTTAGATATGTGGCAAAAGAGTGAAGGGCATAATAAGAATATGTTAAATAGCATGTATGAATATGTTGGATTCGCAATTTATGTTGATAGAAAAGGCGCAGCATATGCGGTAACAATCTTTGGTGGAAAACAATCAACATGGTCTTAAATTCATTTCCTTCAAGGATATGAGAGGCTACTATACAAAATTGGTTATACAAAAATCATAGTATGTTGAATCTTAATCAACATACTATGATGAAACAAATGACTATTATCTTTTATTAATAAATAGGTTATTAACGAAATAAATCGAAATTCAGATGAATTCTATCGAAATTATCAGTCACTAAAACCAAAACTATAAATCGATTTAAGGATGAGACGGTTATTATGTCTCATCCTTTTTTGAAGCAGCTTGATGCTTGACGCTAGCATAGATTTGGGACAACTCCAAATGAGGCTAACCTGCTTGAGCATAAAAAGGTAACGTGACAAAAACAAATGTGAAAGAAAAAGAGAAGGAATTAAATAAGCAATAAATCAGTAAACAATGACGTTTGTTTGGAAAAATCTGAGCGGAAATCTAAAGGTTGCAAAAAGCAGTAAACCAAAAACAAGAAGAATCTGACTATAAATGGGTAAAGCACAATGGTTAAAGACATGTTTCTAGACTTGTTTTCGATTTTTAGTAATATATAATAAATAAAAGGAGGGAAAACATGCTTAAATAGTTGGTTTTATCAATAAGTTTGTTTTTATTGGTAGGTTGTACTAAAATGAACACTCCCAATTTAAAAACAGAAAAAAAAAGTGAACAGGCAGTGGAAAGTGTTCAATCATTGACATCGAAAGTAAAAGACGATAGCACATCTACTTCATTTGAAAAAGGGAAAAGAATAAAAGATTTTAGCGAAAATGTTATAAGAAAACGTGTGTATGTCTTGTTTATGAAAGCGGGCAAACAAACACTTACTTCAGACTTGAATACAGATTCATATTCTATTTCAATTGATTTAGAATCAAAAGAAAAAGGGGAGTTTTCAGGGGAGATCCTTTCTTTAATGCCTGTGCTAAACGAAAATAGTTTGCTTGCTTCGTTTCATCTAAAAACAACTGGTGATATCATCTATGAGGAGAGCACTGATACATCAGATAATAATATATCTTCATTTTCCGGTAATATCATTGATGATATATCTATGGAGGAAGAAGAATCAGTTAGAGACGACCTAGATCAGTTTAGTTATCGCTATGTTACGACTAATGCAAAGGCATTTCAAAATTTTGCTAATAAAATTTTGGTTAAACATGAACAAGGTGGACTAGGAGGCAAACAAATGGTAATTGAAAAAGTGGGAACGATGGAGATTTTGCCAGAATATGCCAATGAGAGTACATCTTTTAGATTATCTGCAACTACAAATTCGACTCGAATATTTGCAACCACTGATGATGAAATCTGGAAAGGCGAGTATTCTTTGACAGCACCGGAAGACGGTTCAAGAATAAAAGCTAATTGGGAGCTTGACGAACAGCTAACAACAGAGTTATGGGCTTATTTTGATAATACAAAGATCGAAGCGGATCCCATCGAATTGTTAACTCACATACTTGAATATCGACCTAATTATGAACAAGAGATTGATCAGTGGACGATTACAGAAGGAGTAAATGGCTATGATTTCTCATTTTATGTTGATGGGACTCAACAGTTTTTTGGAGTCAGAGGACATAGCGTGTACTTTAGTGGGATAGTAGATCAAAAGGGCAGGATGGATATTTTAAGTTATGAATTAAGTAAGAGTTTGAAAGAAAAGTTTAAATAATTTACATACTCTATAATCTTTGCAAGGATTCACCAGAAAATATGTGGGTGATACTAAATCGTACGGTCAGCTGATTAAACGCTGGATTCCAAGACGCCTTGAACTCTCTTTGCAATGCATGTCTACACGGAATTAAGGAGGGAAATGATTACATTATGATGCCTACTTTCTCTCTGGGCGTATAAAATTTAAGTCCTCAAAAAATGAATCGAAAAAATCTGTAGCAGAACACTTTTCTGATGGATAACACTTGTTCGATGCGAAATTGCTGTACAAACAGAGTATTGTAGCAGGGCTTACAACTCTCAATAAACTCGATAGGAGCATTTTATGACTAAAAATAACCTTCAAACCAATCAAAAAATAGGTAAAGCTTTGATAAATGGAACCTTCATCCTCTTGCTTTTTTTTCTGTTGATGCAACTGTTGATGTTCTTTGTGCCTACTTTTAAATTTACATATAGTTTTATCAGCCATTCTTTACTTACTGTTGTTGGTCCAGTGACATTTGTATTTATTGTGGCCATGTTGTGGAAGAAGGAGAAACCTAAATTAAGCATAGGTAAAGGGGTTTTTCTTTTGCTGGGCTTGACGTTGTTAAACTTTGCGATATCTTTGATTATGATTGCGGTTGTTGATCGATTTTCTCCAGCCGTAGACAACCCGATAGGTTCCACCTCCGTTTCAATCCTTGATATTTTAAATCTTGTCTGGTCGTTGGCCGGGGAGGAAGCCGTTAAACTAGCGTCTTTTTTTGTGTTATACAAAGGAGTTCGTTATGATAAAAATAGAAAAAAACAATATTGGCTCGTTTGGCTAGTGGTTTCACTCCTGTTTGGCCTGCTGCATTTGACGACCTATGATTTTAATTTTTTACAATGTATTTTTGCAATCGGAGTTCCAAGCATTATAGATGGTTATCTCTGGAAAAAAACAGAAAGACCTCTGATGATGTTGAGCGCCCATGTGTTATTTGACATGATTATTATCGGACTAAGTTCCTTAGGGTAAGCTGGAAATTTGGAGAGGGTAAATTTTGAGTCTTCTGTAGTTAGTCTAACACTGCATATTTTCAATGAAGAATTGACCTATCCATACTAGCTGATAGGCGCATGACTAGCGATACTATCGATTTTTAAAGACGAATTTTTTAAACCATTTAACTAAAGTCATTATCGAATAACGCAAGATGAAAATAGCCGTTTATTATTTTTGTCAAAAAAGTGTTGCTATACCATTTTAATACTGAAATAAAAGCAAGAAACCAACCGAGGTTGTGTCACTTGGATAAAGTCCATATAATTGTGTAAAAGATAAAAGGTCATGTGACAGCCCATTCACGGTACAATGTTTTAAACCACTAAAACATACCTAGGAGGACTTTACATGACCCAAGTACATTTTACACTGAAAAGCGAAGAGGTTCAAAGAATTATAGAACATTCGGTAAAAGATGATGTGTCTAAAAATATTTTGACCACAGTATTCAACCAGTTAATGGAAAACCAACGAACGGAATACATTCAAGCTGAGGACTACGAACGATTAGAAAACCGTCAAAGCCAACGAAATTGCTACTATGAGCGAGAGTTTACAACCCGTATCGGAACCCTTGAATTAAAAGTGCCTAGAACACGTGATGGCGGATTTTCACCGTCGGTGTTTGAGCGCTATCAGCGAAACGAAAAAGCGCTACTTGCTTCCATGCTTGAGATGTATGTTTCGAGTGTTTCTACTCGTAAGGTTTCTAAAATTGTCGAAGAACTCTGTGGGAAATCAGTCTCCAAATCTTTCGTCTCTAGTCTTACTGAACAGTTGGACCCCATAGTTACGCAATGGCAGAACCATTCACTCTCAGGTACAAATTATCCTTACTTAATGACAGATGTTCTCTACATAAAAGTTCGTGAGGACCATCGGGTGCTTTCTAAAAGCTGCCACATTGCGATTGGGATAAGCGAAGACGGGAACCGCGAAATCATTGGCTTTATGATTCAAAACGAAGAAAGCGACGACACATGGTCCACGTTCTTTGAATACCTCAAAGAACGTGGCTTGCAAGGAACCGAGCTTATCATCTCTGATGCCCATAAAGGATTAGTTTCTGCGATTCGTAAGTCATTTACCAACACAAGTTGGCAAAGATGCCAAGTACACTTCTTAAGGAATATCATGACTACCATTCCAAAGAAGAACTCAAAACCTTTTCGAGAAGCGGTTAAAGCCATCTTTAAGATGACAGATATTGATTCAGCACGAGACGCTAAAAATCGAATCGTTGCCGGCTATAGCGACCAAAGCAAATATACGAAAGTTTGTGAGACCTTGGATAACGGTAATGGCTTCGAAGATGCCTTTCAATACGCAGTTATCGGCACTGGGCACCATCGACTGAAAAGCACCAACCTTCTTGAACGACTGAACCAAGAAGTACGCAGAAGAGAAAAGATTATTCGTATCTTTCCTAATCGTGCATCAGCCAATCGATTGATTGGGACTGTCCTGATGGAGCTCCATGATGAATGGATTAGTTCTACAAGAAAGTATATTAAGTTTGAACACTGAGAGAGCAGTGAAACATTGTATGGTATTTTACACGAAATTATGGACTTGACAAAAATGACTTTTTTATAATCTTCAAAACTGTGCTTAAACATTCTTATTCTGTAACATTAACTAGTTCTGTAGATAATATTATTTTAAATATTAGCATGACCTATCCCTTGATACTGTTGACGCAAAGTTTGGAGTGGGAGTTTTTTCAAAATCGCCACGGTAATTTGACGTTATGAGGTAAAGTTAGGCAGAGAGACGGAGTTGTTTTTCGTTCTTAGGTCCTATGGCAGTCTCAGCAGTAATTTTCTATAATGAGGGGGAGGAGTTGATCAAGATGAAACATGAAACAAAACAACGATTACTGTCCACCGTCCTTCTGTTGATTTATTTAGCTTTATTGACTTGGATCGTACTGTTTAAGTTATCATTATCTTTAGACGAGTTACCCAATATGCGTAATTTAAATCTTATTCCCTACGGTGCTTCCAGCATTGTCAATGGCCGAATAGATATGAAAGAAATTATCTACAACGTTTTGATTTTTATTCCTTTGGGTTTGTTGTTGTCTATGGTGATGCCTAAACGAGGATTCATGACAAAGTTATTTTTGGTTTTTGCCATCAGCGTGTCCTTTGAGACCATGCAATATGTTTGGTCAATCGGCGGCAGCGATATCACAGACGTAATCAACAATACTTTAGGCGGACTGGGCGGTTTGATTTTGTATGATTTATTGGAATTGATTTTCCGAAACAAAACAAGGCTCAATAAAGTTCTGAACTTTTTGGGTGTGGTTCTAGGGATTGTGTCAATCACCTTTTTGGGATATATGCTTTGGCTAAATTAAAAAGACGAAACTGCGATTTGGCAGCTTCGTCTTTTTTTTACATTTCTTCAGGTGCGTGAACGCCTAGGAGGCGCAGCCCTTCTTTTAGAACCATCTCTACAGATTGTACTAGAGCCAGACGTGAGTCTTGCTGCTCATCGTCATGGACGATTTTTACATGGGCATAATATTTATTAAATGTTTGTGCCAAATCGATGACGTACTTAGCCATGACAGACGGCTCGTATTTCTCTGCGGCCCTCTCGATTGCTTGCGGAAATGCCTGTAGTAATTTGATGACTTCCCAACTATCTGTATCATTAAGCTGGTAAGTTTGATCAGCTTTTTTCTCCCAATGGGTCCGACGCAGGATAGAAGCGCAGCGGGCATGGGTATATTGCACGTAAGGTCCTGTTTCTCCTTCAAAACGCACAACATCTTCTAGTGAAAAATCAAAGTTATTCAGGCGGTCATTTTTAAGATCATGGAAAATGACTGCCCCTACACCCACTTGACGGGCAATCTCATCTTTGTCAGTCAAAGTCGGATTTTTTTCTTCTATTTGCGCTTTGGCTAGGGTGATTGCTTCTTGGAGAACTTCTTCTAACAGGACGATTTTCCCTTTACGTGTGGACAACTTTTTGCCGTCTTTGGTGATCAGTCCAAAAGGAACATGGATGATATCTTCAGACCAATCGTAGCCCATCTCTTTCAACACCGCTTTTAGTTGTTTGAAGTGAATCGACTGCTCATTGCCCACCACATACAAAGCTTTGATGAAATCATAAGTTTTTTTACGGTAAAGAGCGGATGCCAAATCTCTGGTGATATACAAGGTGGCTCCGTCAGATTTTCTAATCAGTGCCGGATTTAAATCATAAGCGGACAAATCAACGATGTCTGCCCCGGCATCAGATGTCAACAGCTGTTTTTCTTCCAACAGCTGGATAGGGTAAGCCATTTTGTCATTGTAAAAAGATTCGCCGTTATAAGAATCAAATGTGACTTCCAGCAAATCGTAAATACGTTGAAATTCGTTTAGAGATTCTTCGCGGAACCACTGCCATAAGTGGGTGGCTTCCTCGTCCCCATCTTCCAGTTTTTTAAACCAAGCACGTCCCTCGTCTTCCAGACTAGGATCGGTTTCAGCTTCTTCATGGAAATCTACATACAAACGCAGCAGCTCTTTTATCGGATCTTTTTTGACGGCTTCTTCTGAGCCCCATTTTTTGTAGGCAACAATCAGTTTGCCGAATTGAGTGCCCCAATCGCCGATATAATTGATTTTAAATGGCTGGTAGCCGATTTTTTCTAAAATCAGCGCAATGCTGTTGCCGATCACAGTGGAACGCAAATGTCCCATTGACATCGGTTTGGCGATATTGGGAGAGGACATGTCGATAGGAACCATACGATTGTCACCAATCGTTTTGTCGCCGTAGTGATTTTCTTCTGACAAAATCTGTTTAAATGTGGCCTCACTGACTTGATCTTTTTTCAAAAAGAAATTGATGTAAGGACCGACCACATTGATTGCCTCAAAATCATTTGGGTCAAGCTGTTCAGCAATCTCTTGGGCAATCATCTGAGGAGCTTTGCGCATGATTTTTGCCAGTGAGAAAACAGGGAAAGCCAAGTCTCCGTGTTCGCTGATTTTTGGTTGTTCAATTAATTGTGTGATGTCATCTAAGGTCAAGTAGTCTTTTAATGCTTTTTCCAAAGCAGCTGCGATTACTTTTTTTCCATTCATAATGTGCCTCCTAAAATAAAAAAACGATTGCTTTATTTACTGTCATGCTTCAATACAGATACCAAATGACATTATAGCAAAAAAATGAATGAAATCCTATCTTTTATTCGTAGAGTATAGACAGGGTCTACGGAGAAAGGTGATAATTATCAAATGGATGTGATTTGTTGTTTTCAAACAGGAATTAATCGAATCTCATATTCAACTTATGCTATAATTAAACCGTTAAATTCGAAAGAGGGGACTGCGATGAAAAAAGCTGATCGACATCGATTGATTTTAAGTTTATTAAATGAGCAAAGCATTGAAACTCAAGACGAGTTGATTCAAATATTGAGTCAACAAGGAGTGATAGCCACACAAGCGACGATTTCCCGTGATATCCGTGAGTTGGGGATTGTCAAGCGTCATGACGCACAAGGAAAAGTCCGATACGTTCAATTAGAAGAACAAAGGGCTAATGCCTTGGAGCTGGAAGAAATCATTGCAGAGATGGTTTCTCATATCGTTCAGGTCCAGTTCATGTTGATTCTGCACACTCAGTTAGGGACGGCTAACATGGTGGCGGCTTTGATTGATGAAGCTCATTTCGCTGAAGTGGCGGGCACGATTGCCGGAACAGACACAGTGATTATTATTTTGGTCAGCGAGGAGCAAGCAACACTATTCAAAGAACAATTGGAAACAATTATAGAGAAGGAGTAGAGAGATGTCTTTAAAAGATTTGATAAATGGCTCAGACATTCGGGGAATTTCAATTACTACAAAAGATGAGGAAGCTAATTTGACTCCCTTAGAAGCAAAAAAAATCGGTGTGGGCGTACTTCATTGGCTGAAAGAGAAGAAGAACGTTGATTTATCAGCTGCGACTATTGCTGTTGGGCAGGATAGCCGGTTGTCAGGGGCAGGGCTGAAAGAAAGTTTGATTGAAACTTTTGTCGCTCATGGTGTAGATGTAATTGATACAGGATTGTCAACCACACCTGCGATGTTCATGGCAACACAGTTTGATTCATTTGATAGTGATGCGAGTATCATGATTACCGCCAGTCATTTGCCGTATTATTTTAATGGCTTGAAGTTCTTCACAAAAGACGGAGGGGCGGAGCATGAAGATATCACGTTTATTTTAGATTATGGGACGCAAGCTTTTCCGCAGTCGTCAAAAACAGGGACTGTGATAAAAAAGGATTTGATTACTGAGTATGCCCAAGATCTTGTGACTAAGATTCGTCAGGGAATCGGCGATGGAGAAGAGTTTCCGTTAAAGGATTTTCATATCATCGTTGATGCAGGGAATGGCGCCGGTGGCTTTTTTGCCGAAAAAGTACTGGGGGCTTTAGGTGCTAAAACAGAGGGAAGTCAGTTTTTGACCCCTGACGGGACATTTCCTAATCATATGCCTAATCCTGATAATAAAGAAGCTATGGCTAGTATTCAACAGGCAGTGCTTGCTAACGGTGCAGACTTGGGTGTGATTTTTGATACAGATGTCGACCGGGCAGCTGTGGTCACTAAAGACGGCAGTGCTTTGAACCGCAATAATCTAATTGCGGCCTTGGCGCAAATCGTGCTAAGAGAGCATCCGGGCACTTCGATTGTGACCAACTCTCCTACGTCCAGTCACTTGAAAGATTTTATTGAGCTTTTAGGTGGGAAACAAGTGCGCTACTTGAGCGGTTATCGAAATGTCATCAATAAAGCAATAGAATTGAATAAGCAGGGAATCCAGACAGAGTTGGCTATCGAAACTAGCGGGCACGCAGCATTCAAGGAAAATTATTTCCTTGATGACGGGGCATATGTGGTTGCAAAAATATTGATGTTGCTGCCAAAGCTGTCGGAAGAAGGGCGTTCCTTAAATGATTTGATTGCTGACTTGAAACAGCCGGCGGAAACTCAGGAAGTCCGTTTTCGTATCAACGATGAGAATTACCGTCAAAAAGGGATGGAAGTTATCGATGTGATGGCAGATTTCATCGAAAAGATTCCTGATTGGTCAATCGACCCGGAGAATGAAGAAGGTATTCGTGCAAATCTTCGCGGAGAAGACGGGTCAGGGTGGTTTTTATTGCGCATGAGTCTTCATGAACCTTTGCTGGTATTGCAAGTAGAAAATGATGTGGCAGGTAAAAATATCGGAGTTTTTGAAAAATTGAAGGAGTTCTTTGAGGTTTTTCCTGAACTGGATTTGGATGCCTTGCTGGATGTCTTAAAATAATCACATAGTTTCTTTATAATAAAAAAGACTCAAATCAGAATAAAGACCCTCAAACGTTAGCGTGATTTTCTAACGTTTGGGGGTCTGTTTGTTGTCTGTCTATCCCATTATTTTTCACCATAAAGAAAAGGTGCTTTGAGCGTGTATCTGTTCTTCCGTCAAAGGATGAATAAAACTTAATTCATGGGCGTGGAGCATTAAGCGGTGGGCCTTTTGAAAAGAAGGGTTATACAGCGGATCACCGATGACCGGGTGTCCGATACTTTGCAGATGCACACGTATCTGATGTGTACGGCCAGTGGCGAGCGAACAAGTTAAAAACGATTGTTGTTTTGTTTTCTTATGGACAGTGACGTTTGTTTCGGCGTATTGTCCGCGACGATTGTCAATGATTCTTTTACGCTTGTCATGTCTGTCCCGGCCGATTTTTTCGCTAATAGTGAAATTTTCTTGTTTGATTTCTCCTTGGGCAATCGCTTGATAGACTCTTTTTATTGATTTTTGCTCCATCATGCGTCCTAATATTGGTAAAATAAAAGGGTTCTTTGCAAACAAAATCAATCCGCTGGTTTCTTTATCTAAGCGGTGAACGACATAAGGTATCTGATTTTTTTCTGCCAAGTAATCAGCCAGATGGTTGAGTAAAGTATCATTTTCATCCGGTTGATTGGGATGAGTTTTCATTTTGACAGGCTTTTCCACAATGATGAGGTGTTCATCTTCAACTATTGTTTGTACCAGTTGTTTATCACCGGGCAAGATATCCGGAGTTGAATAATCTGAAGGCTCAAAGATTAGGGTGATTTTATCGCCAGCGTGTACAAGTTCATGAAACATTTTAACTTCGCCATTAACCAAGACATTTTTTCTGCTGCGTAAAAAATGACGGACTTTTCTCGGCACCAGCCAATGGCTTTCTAAAAGTGAGCGGATATCGCGGGATTCAAAATGTGAAGGTAAGATAATACTGAATTTCATATGTCAATTATTCCTTTTTGTTTTTTAAGTATTGTAACATAAGTTTTAAAAAAGTTAGAAGATATGTTAAAAATGTTCTAAATCAGTTAAATCCGTCTTAGGTATTAGTGGTTTTCAGTTAAAATATGATAGAATGAACAAGATATTATTATTGAAAACGAGGGAGTATCATGGACTTTAAACATATATTGCACAAAATAGGTGAGTACCTGAAAACCTTTTGGGCATGGCTCAAACCTTATTTGAGTCGCTTTCATCAGTGGCGCAAACGAATTTGGAAAAAATATCAAGTCAATAAAATTATACTTTTATTGGGCTTGACAGTCGTCTTGGTAACGAGTATTTATTTGTTTTACTTGGCAAAAACACAAAATGTCGGCATGCTGAAAGACGGTTTAGAAATGCGGACGGTGATTTATGATAAAAGCGATCAGGAAGCAGGCATGTTTCATGGTCAGAAGGGGACAGTGGTCACTCTGGATCAAGTTTCTCCCCATGTTGTCGATGCTTTGGTTTCTACAGAGGACCGACGTTTTTATACCCATAACGGTTACGATATCAAAGGGATTCTTCGGGCGGTGGTCGGTAGAGTCACCTCCGGCAGGATTACCGGTGGTGGGAGTACCATCACCCAACAGCTGGCAAAGAATGCTTATTTAACTTTGGATCAAACGCTGACCCGTAAAGCCAGAGAGTTGTTTCTTTCGATTGAAATCGAGAAAAAATATTCAAAAGATGAAATTTTAGAGATGTATTTAAATAATATTTATATGGCAAACGGTGTTTGGGGAATCGAAGATGCTTCTCACCGGTATTTTGCCAAACCGGCAGCGGATTTGACAAAGGATGAAGCTGCGGTGTTGGTAGGTATGCTAAAAGGACCCGAAATTTATAATCCTATCGATCACTATGACAATGCCATTGCCAGACGGGATGTTGTTTTTGATTCCATGGTGGCTAACGAAAAGATGGACGAGACAGAGGCTGCACAGCTGAAACAAGCCCCTCTTTATATTAGCGATAATTATCAAGTGAGTACGGATAGTTACCGCTACCCTTACTACTTTGATGAAGTGCTGAGAGAAGCAGAAGCGAAAGCGAAAATTTCTCCGGAGGATTTACAAAATAAAGGTTATAAAGTTTATACGTATCTTGATCAAAATTATCAGCAGGGGATGGATACTTCTTTTCAAAATGATTATTTGTTTCCAGGCAATGCCCCTTCAGATAATGCCATGGTGCAAGGTGCTTCCATCGCTGTCAACCCAAAAACAGGTGGAGTTGAGGCTGTTGTGGGCGGACGGGGGGAGAAGACTGTTCTAGGATTGAACAGAGCCACACAATCTCGCCTTTCACCCGGGTCGACGATGAAACCATTAGCTGTCTACACGCCGGCACTTGAGGCTGGCTACACAGCAGATTCCATATTAAAGGATGAAAAATTATCTTATTATGATGTGGAAAACTATGACAAAATTTATCGCGGCGATGTCCCTCTTCATTTGGCGTTGGAGCAAAGTTTAAATGCTTCTGCCGTTTGGCTGTTTCATGAGGTGGGCATTGATACAGGAGCCAAAAAAGTTGAAAAATTTGGTATTAGTTTAGTCAAAGAAGATCATTATCATGGATTAGCACTTGGGGGAATGACCAAGGGAACCTCACCGATGAAGATGGCCAATGCTTATGCAGTTTTTGCAAATGAGGGAAAACAGATGCCGGCGAGATTTATTCGCAAGATTGAAGATGCTTCAGGGGCCATTGTTTATGAAAATGAACATCCCCGGGAAAAATCAGTCACATCTAAAAAAATTGCGAATGATATGACCAGTATGCTTCAAGGTGTTTTTACCAACGGGACGGGTGTCAGTGCACAGCCTTATGGTTATAACATGGCAGGAAAAACAGGGACAACAGAAAATATTGCAGCGGCCGGCAGTTCAAAGGATCAATGGATTATCGGCTACACGCCAGATGTGGTTATTGCCACATGGATGGGCTTTGATGAAAGTGGGCCAGATCACTATCTGACGGGTTCCAGTGGTCAGATATTGTCTCAACTTTTCAAAGATCAAGCAGAAAGGATTTTACCGAATTCACCGGGTACTCAGTTCGATGTTGGAAATGTAAATACCGAATCAGAAGGTTTACTGAGTGAGTCAGAGTTGGAGGACTTGGAAAATCAGCTTAAAGAAGGCGCCGATTATTGGGGAGATAAAATCAAAGAAGGTGCCGGAAAAGTCAAAGACAAAGTGAGCAATTGGTGGAATTCGGTTAAAGATAATTGGTAGACTGGTTCTTCTAGGAAAACTGTTTAGATGATGGTACAATGGAAGACAGTAAAACAATAAATGAAAAGAGGCAAATTAATGACAGTAAATATTTATGACAGCGCCAATCAAATTGAAAAAGAAATCCGTCAGCTTCCAGAGTTTCTAGCTTTAAAGGATGCCTTTAATGAAGTTAAAGAAGATGCTGAAGCTTTTGATTTGTTTAAAAAATTTCAAAATTTACAGATATCTTTTCAGGAGAAACAAATGAGCGGTGAAGAATTCACTGATGAAGATGCAAAACAAGCACAGGAATTGACAGAAAAGGTTCAAGCTTCACCAAAGATCAATGACTTGATGATGAAAGAGCAAGCATTCAGTACCATCGTAAATGATTTAAACCGAATCATTATGACACCTGTAAAAGAATTATACGAAGATTAGTAAAAGGGTTGTCTCATTTCGTTTGAGAGACAACCTTTTTTTGTAAGGACAATCGCAGGGGGTGGGATAGAATGAAATTTATTCACGGAGCGGATATGCATCTGGACCAATCTTTTGAAGGCCTAGGAAAAATACCGGAAGAGTTGTCAAAAGCGCTGAGAAAACAAAATCAGCAAGCATTAGAAACAATGGTGACACGGGGAATCGAAGAAGAGATAGATTTTTTATTATTAGTGGGAGACACTTTCCATCAACCGCAAGTGACCATTCAAACCCAAAGCTTTTTTATCGAACAGATGGAACGATTAAAAGCCCATGATATTTTGGTGATTCTTTCTTTTGGCAATCATGATTTTTTTCAACCAAAAAAATACTGGTTTGAATTTCCCGACAACGTCATCGTGTTTGAAGATGAGCAAGTCTCCACGTTAAAAATCAATTGCCGAGATGGTTTGACTACTGCGGTGACCGGCTTTTCTTATACGGAGCGCTGGCTGGAGGACTCCAAGTTGGAGGAATTTCCTTACCGTAATGGGCAAGTAGATTATCATATCGGTTTTTATCACGGACAGATTGGCAGCAACCGTTACGGTTCTTTTTCATTAGATGCTGCTAAGTTCAAAGGTTACGATTATTGGGCGCTGGGTCATATCCATCAACCGCAAGTAATTCAATATAATCCTTTGATTATCTATCCTGGCAGCACATTAAAGCACACGCAAAAAGAAAAAAACAGCGGCTATTTTGTTTTGGCAGAATTTGATGGGGCTAAAACTGATATCACGTGGGAAACTGCAAATGATGTGGCATGGCTAGAGGTGCAAATAGAAGTGAGTCAGATTTACACGATGCAGGAACTTATTTCCCGTTGCGAACAGACCATGGCAGAGATGGACGAAGAGGGATTGACGTTTGTCAAGCTGGTACTGGTCGATGGAAGCGAACAGCTGAACGATATTATGCAAAATATTCAAAACAGGCAGGAGCTTCTTCATCTGCTCCAGCAAGATATTTATCAAAAAACGAACAAAAAAAACTGGATTTTTGATATCAAGAGTGTGCAAGGGGAAGAAAAGCCTGACATGACGTTGCATTTAGACGAAGATTTATTAAAACAATTGTTGAGCAATTATGAAGCCGATGGAGTTTTCCAAGAAGCAATCAATGATTTGTATCGCCAGTCTACCTCCGCCCAGCTTTTGAGTGTCACAGAGGAGCATCGTGAGGAATTACTTCAGCGTGTCATGACAGAGTTCCAGCAATTGTTTGCCGCAAAGCGAGGTGACCAGTGATGAGAATCAAGGAACTGGATATTATCGGTTTCGGGAAAATCGTGAATCAGCAGATGTCTTTTTCAGATGAGATTACATTGATTTACGGTCCTAACGAAGCAGGAAAGTCAACGATTTATCATTTTATCCGAGAAATACTTTTTGGTTTTCCCAGAAAAAAAAGCAGTGCAGCAGACTATCAGCCAAAATCCAATGCTTTGTATGGGGGCAGTTTGATTTTTTCTCATCCTCAATACGGCGAAGTGACGGTCACACGTATCAAATCCGAAAATGGCGGTAAAGCTTTAGTGAAAGTGGCGGACGGTCCAGAAGGAGACGATGAGTTTCTGCAAAAAATACTGGCCCCGCTGACGAGAGAACTTTTTGATGACGTATATAGTTTGGAACAGAGTCAATTAAATGATCTACAAATATTGGGAGAAGACCGATTGCAATCACTGCTATTAAGTATTGGCCTGACTGGCAGTAAAAAATTAGTCACTGAACAGTTGAGATTTCAAAAAAATATGCAGGAGATTTTCAAGCCTCGAGGACGCAATCCCTTGTTAAACCAATTACTCCGACAATATGATGAGCTGAAAAACAAAATCGTTGAAAAGGAACAGCTAGAAGCGACTTATCAGCAGCAAATTATTGCCTCCCAAGAGCTACACCAAACCATTCAAGAAACACAGCAGCAGTTGGATGGTGAACGGGAAAAATTGGCAAAAATCAATAAGCAGCTGAAACAATTACCTGAGTGGGAAAACTATCAGAAACTCAAGGACACGATCAGAGTAACAAATAAGGAACTGGACGAACAAGATGTCAAAGTCCTGCAGGAAGCTTACCAGCGTTTTAACTTGCTTCTTGAACGAGAGAGGGAAATTCATGAAGAACAACTTCGCTATTATGGCGATGTGGAAAGTCCTAAGTTTGCTTTTTTCCTAAACAATGAGTTGCGTTTTCAGGAGTTTCTCTCTGAAAAATCTGAAATGGAAGAACTTAATCAAGAGAAGATAGTTATAGAAAGGCTTCAAGGAAGTAGAAAAGCTGATATGGAAAGCCTTCGTGAGCATTTGGGAATTCCGGCTATCGACAAGAATTTTTATCCCATGAATGCAGAGGCAGAGGAAATGCTTGCATTAGCACAAAAAGAAACGAGTATCATCAATCACCGAAAGTTATACAATGATAGAAGTGAGCAGTTGAAGCATGATAAGGAACAGGCTGGAAAAAAACAGATTTCCCGCAGAGAGCAGCGTTCCTTGGGGAATTTTCTGCCTCTGCTTGCCGGCGTGGTGTTTCTTGCGCTAGGAATCGTTGGCTTGGTAATGAAAACAGCTGTAGTGGGCATTTTTGGATTAGTGTCTGCCGTGACGATGTTTGGTTATTATGGCTACTTTTTTTTAGAAAGACGAAAAAATTATGATGAAGGTGCACTTCAATTAAAAACTATCGACCGAGAAATCAGTGATTTAGAACATAAAATGAATCTATTGGCAAAAGATGCTGAAGGATTAGAACAAAAAAAAGCACGATTGAGCGAAAGATTTCAATTTAACAATGAGCACACAATAGAAACTTGGTTGAATGAATTGAACTTACGGCACCGTTTGTTTGATTTGACTGAACAGTATACTTCTGGGACAGAAAAAATGATAGAACTTCAAGGGGAAATGGATGTCTACCGGCAAAAAAATCTTTGGCTGAGTGAGTGGTTCAAAGTAGAAGAGGAAGATTTTGGTCAATTATTGATACAAGTTTCCAACTATATTTATGAAATGCAAGAAAAGAAACAAGCGTATGTGCTTGAAAATTCCGGGAAGCTTCAGATAGTGGAAACACTTCAATCAATTAAGGACAAAAAGAAGCAATTGTCTGAGGAATATCAGCCGTTGCTGAATCACTATGGTTTACACGACATTCAAAGCGTGCCGACTTTAGTAGGTGAATACCAGAGCTTTAAAAAAATGGTTTCCGAAGCACAATTGACAGAACAAAAATTGGAAGATATATTTGATTTAGAGAAAGTATATAAGCATAGCCAATTGACAGAGCAACAAGAGCAACTAGCTTCTCAGGTCGAGACTCATCAAGGGGAAATAGAGCAGGCGCAAGAAAAGTATGAGAGCATGAAATTTTCTATTCAGAAGATGGCCTCAGATGGTCTGCTGAATGATTTATATCAGAAAGAAGCAGGCTTGAAAGATGAAATCAACCAGCTGCAGTCCGAATGGATTGTCCAGAAGCTTTTAAACTCGCTGGCTCAAGATGTGCAAGACTTTTTAGGGACTCAGCAGTTCCCAGCATTGCTGTCGACCTGTGCCTCATTTTTCAAAGAGTTGACCGTCAACGCTTATGAAGATTGTTTTTTTGAAGATGGCTACTTACTGGTTCGTCATCAGTCAGGGCAAGTCTTTCAGGTCAAAGAATTATCTACGGGTACAAGAGATCAATTGTATATGGCGATGCGTCTGTCTTTTGTTTTCTTGAATAGCGAGGAACACTTGGCACCGTTGATGATTGACGACAGTTGGCTGCATTATGACATAAAAAGAAAACATAGCTTGTTCAAGGTTTTAAAGCGTCTTGGAGAAAGCGTACAGATTGTTTGCTTCAGTTCTGATACAGAACTGGCTGACTATGCTTCAAAAGAAGCAATTGAGACATTATCACTTTAAGGGAGGTACCCCATGAAAAAATTAAAAGAGTTAGTACTTGATGAAACATTTGAGATGTTTGTCTTACTAAAAAATGCAGATGTACGGATGGCAAAAAATGGCAAGAAGTTTATCGCCTTCACCTTTCAAGATACTTCCGGTACGATTGACGGGAAGTTCTGGGATGCTTCAGAGGAAGAAATCAAAAAGTTTTCTGCAGGGCGTGTGGTTTTGCTGGGGGGCAAGAGGGAAGCTTACCAAGGGGCACCTCAAATAAAAATCTTGAATATGCGTTTAGCAACGGAGACCGAGCCGGACAGTCCCAGCCTTTATATGGAAAAGGCGCCGATTTCCCGGGAAGAAATGGAAGCCGAGTTTAGCAGTGCTATTTTTGAAATTACTAACGCTAACTGGAATCGAATTGTGCGCCATTTGTTTTCCCAGTATCAGCAGCAATTTTTTGAGTTTCCCGCAGCTAAAAGAAATCATCATGCCTTTGCCGGCGGTTTAGCTTATCATACGTTATCTATGTTGCGAATAGCTAAATCCCTGACGGATTTTTATCCGGAAATCAATAAAGCACTTCTGTATGCAGGCATCATCCTCCACGACTTAGGGAAAGTTATCGAGCTGACCGGTCCTATCTCAACTGAATATACTTTGGCTGGGAATTTATTGGGACATTTAGTGATAGTGGATGAGGAAATCACAAAAACATGTCAAACATTAAAAATCGATGACCGCAGCGAAGATGTCTTGATATTGAAACATCTGGTTCTGTCTCATCACGGACTTTTGGAATACGGCTCGCCAGTTCGTCCGCAAATTTTGGAAGCAGAAATTTTACATCAACTAGATAATATGGATGCGTCGATTCAAATGATGTTGGGTGCGTTACGTTCCATCAACCCAGGCGAAAGGACCGAGCGTATTTTCGGGATGGATAATCGGAATTTTTATCTTCCTCATTTTAATGACTAAGCTATTTTGAAAACGCCGATAGTAAAATTAAGCTAGACAAATAAAAAAAGTCATCTGTGCTACACTCAAGATAGTTCCATCCAAAGAATTATAAGGAGTGAGTACAAATGACCTACACCCATCTTACACCAAACGAACTC
>NZ_NGKA01000030.1 GCF_003987645.1 Vagococcus elongatus | reverse complement strand
TGCCTCCATAATGAATAAAAGTGCAAGGGATTCGGCCACCTGCCGAGAAAAGTCCTGCACTTATTATACCAAAAAAATATAACAGATACTGTTAAATCAACGAAGATATAGTAATCAGCAGGCATTAATTAATAGTATGGGGATTAAAACATCTAAGATTTTTACAATTACAATTACAATTGCTAAGTTGATTCCAATCATCTCGTTTACTTTGATGAGTATTTTCTTTATTAAAAAAGGAATCAATCTAGGGAATTTCACGCCATTCTTGCAGTTAAACCCTGACATGTCCTTGTCGCAGGCTATGGCATCAACTTCTTTGACAGTATTCTATGCTTTTATCGGATTTGAGGCCCTGCCTGTTGTTGCCGGTGAGATGAGAAATGCCAAAAAGAATGTACCTAAAGCCATTATTGGTTCAATCAGTATCGTTTCTATTTTATATTTTATGATTATTGCAGGAACGATTGCAATGCTGGGGATGGGGATTTTGGAAAGTAATGCCCCTGTACAAGATGCCTTTGTCGAAATGGTTGGGCCGATTGGAAAATGGATTATCTCGATTGGAGCATTAATCTCAATTGCGGGACTAAACATGGGAGATTCTCTGATGATTCCACGTTACGGAGCATCGATTTCAGAAGAAGGCTTATTACCGAAAGTTATTGCTAAAAAGAACAGCAAGGGTGCACCGATTATTGCCATTATCGTCTCAGGCTTGATTACAATCGGCTTCTTGCTAAGCGGTTCTTTTGAACAACTGGCTGAACTAAGTGTTGTCTTCCGGTTTTTCCAATATATACCGACAGCTCTTGCCGTCATTTGGCTGCGTCGTAAGGATATGGAAAATGCACCCGTATTTAGACTGCCGCTAGGTCCAGTGATTCCTATTCTTTCGATTATAGTTAGTATTTGGATGGTTGCAGCAGCAAATCCTGTCAATCTAATTGCCGGTTTAGTTGGAGTCATAATCGCAAGTATTTTATATTTTGTCATCAATAGAGGGGAAAAGACAAACGCAACGCAGGACTAAAAACAAGTAAAATAGGAGAATAAAATACATGAATAACGATAATAAAGTAATTATATTAGATGGTGAAAGTTTAACGCTTGAAGATGTTGTCGCAGTTGCCAGAGAAAATAAAAAAGTCGCGATAGCTGAAAGTGCGGAAGAAGCGGTTAATCGCTCTCGAAAAATCGTGGATGATATCGTCGCTGAAAAACGTATTGTTTATGGTGTCAACACAGGTTTTGGCTCATTGTGTAATGTGAGTATTTCTCAAGAAGATACGGTTCAATTGCAAGAGAATTTAATTCGGACACATGCGTCAGGTTTTGGCGAACCATTTAAAGAAGATGTGGTACGGGCAATCATGGTGATTCGTGTGAATTCACTGGTTAAAGGATTTTCCGGTATTCGTTTAAGCACAGTCAAGTCCTTAATGAATATGTTGAATGAAGGTGTCCATCCGTTTATCCCAGAGAAAGGATCACTGGGTGCTTCTGGAGACTTGGCTCCTTTGGCTCATATGGTCATGCCGCTTTTAGGTTTGGGTAAAGCTTATTACAAGGGAGAGTTGCTGCCCGGAAAAGAAGCCATGGAAAAAGCTGGTTTAGAGATTATTCAGCTAAATGCTAAAGAGGGGCTGGCCTTTATCAATGGAACAACAGTCCTTACGGCGGTAGGTGCGTTGGCAACTTATGATGCGATCCAGTTACTAAAACTTGCTGATATTGCCGGTGCGCTCTCTTTAGAAGTTCATGGCGGCATCTCTAGTCCCTTTGAGGAAGAGTTGCACATTATCCGCCCGCAAAGCGGTCAGTTGGCAACTGCCAGAAACATTCGCCGTCTGATTGAAGGCAGCGGCTATACGACAGAAGCGACAGCCGAAAACGTACAAGACCCTTACACCTTACGTTGCATGCCGCAAATTCATGGTGCAAGTAAAGATACTGTTGCCTATGTGAGGGAAAAAGTCGAAATTGAAATTAATTCTGTGACGGACAATCCAATCATTACCCCAGATGGAAATGTGATTTCTGGCGGTAACTTCCACGGGGAACCAATGGCTCAACCATTCGACTTCTTGGGAATTGCATTGGCAAACATAGGAAATGTTTCTGAGCGACGTGTGGAAAGATTGGTAAATACTCAATTAAGTAAGCTTCCATCATTCTTAGTAAAACATCCGGGCTTGAATTCAGGCTTTATGATTACACAGTATGCGTGTGCTTCATTAGTTTCAGAGAATAAAATTTTATCCCATCCAGCTAGTGTAGACTCGATTCCATCTTGTGAAAACCAAGAAGATTATGTGAGTATGGGAACCACAGCAGCAAGAACAGCAGCAGAAATCTTGTTGAATTCCCGCAGAGTCTTGGCAACTGAAATCATGGCTGCCTGTCAAGCGTTAGATATCCGCGGTTACCAGAAGGGACTGGGTAAAGGAACGCAGCCGGCATATGATTCTTTCCGTCAATTTGTCTCGTTTATTGAAAACGATAAAGATATTGAAATGTATGATGAGTTGAACAAAGCAACGGAAGTAATAATCAATGGT
The DNA here is from genome assembly GCF_003987645.1 of Vagococcus elongatus. Classification (GTDB taxonomy): domain Bacteria; phylum Bacillota; class Bacilli; order Lactobacillales; family Vagococcaceae; genus Vagococcus_A; species Vagococcus_A elongatus. The sequence continues at coordinate 20,017 of NZ_NGKA01000030.1, read as the reverse complement.
GACTTGCTGTCAGCAGTTGAACAAGAAATAGACTTGAATATTCAATTTAGCTAAAAAAGTACTCGAACAAGTAAGAATTAACAATTTATTCGTTACTTTTTACTTGTTCATTTTTTATTGATAGGAGGACTCAAAATGAAGTTCCAAAAACCAAAGGGAACGATGGATATTTTACCTCAAGAAGCAGAAAAATGGCAATTCGTTGAAAATAAAGCACGAGAAATATTTAAGTTATATCATTTTGGCGAACTAAGAACGCCGATTTTTGAAAATTTTGAAGTAATTGTTCGTAGTATAGGAGAAAATACAGACATTGTATCAAAAGAAATGTATGATTTTTACGATAAAGGGAACAGACATATAACCCTTCGTCCAGAGGGAACCGCTGCACTTGTCAGAAGTTATGTAGAAAATAAATTATTTGGTCCGGAACACCCGCAACCATTTAAGGCATTTTACATTGGCCCTATGTTTCGTTATGAACGACCACAAGCTGGCCGGCTTCGCCAGTTTCATCAAATTGGTGTGGAGGTAATAGGTTCCCAAAGTCCGATTACAGATGTTGAAACCATAGTCATGGGGTTAGATTTCTTTAAAGAACTAGGTATCACTCATTTAAAATTAGTGATCAACTCTCTTGGAAATAAAAAGAGTCGCAGCAACTACCGGGAAGTGTTAGTTGATTATTTAAGCAAAGTGGAAGACCAGCTAAGTCAGGATTCAAAAAGAAGACTTTATACTAATCCGTTACGTGTGCTTGATAGTAAAGCTGAGGAAGATGCAAAAATCATCGAAAATGCACCTTCTATTTTAGACTATCTAGATGATGAAAGCAGAACTTTCTTTGAAGAAGTCAAAAGGTTGTTGGACAGTTTAGCTGTTCCCTACGAAGTAGATAGTCGTATGGTCAGGGGCTTGGACTATTACAATGACACTGTTTTTGAAATCATGAGTGACGCACCGGGGTTTGAAAATGTCTTGACGACTATTTGCGCTGGCGGACGATATGATGGCTTGATCAGTGAATTTGATGGACCGCTTGAAAAAGATTCAGGTTTTGGTTTTGCTTTAGGCATTGAAAGAGTATTGATTGCTATCGAAGCTGAAGGAAAAGAAATCCCTAAAACATCATCGTTAGATGTGTATGTTTCTTGTGTTAGCAAAAAAAGCGAACAGCTGGCAATTAAAGTTGCCCAATATGCAAGACATAGCGGGTTAAAAACTGAATTGGAAACAAGTTACCGTAAATTAAAGACACAGTTACGTGCAGCCAATCGCCTAGGTGCTGGATTTGTTGCTTTCGTTGGAGATGAAGAGGAAACAGCCAACAGTGTCACAATAAAAAATTTGGCAACAGGTGAAGAAACTCAAGTGCCTTTGGAAGAATTAGAGCAGTATTTCAAAGAAATCAAGGAAATATCAACACGCTAAAGACAAACTAAGAGAAATTAAAGTTGAAATTAAAGCGTGTATCACTATTTTACAAAATGTAAGAATTTAAACTCACTTTGAAGAGCTAGAGATAGTTTAGTTGGGAAGATGATATTAAACTATTGTGATTAAGGAGATATTTTATGTTAGACGCAAGCGAGATTTTGCAGTACAGTATTTGCGCAGGAAAAGAAAAGGTTGAAAAAACACTTCTGTCAAAGTTGATTTTGGGATTCATTGGTGGCGCAATGATTTCATTAGGATATTTAGCCTATATTCGTGTGACAGCATCGATTGTGACAGAATTACCAAGTATTGCTAATCTTGTTGGTGGAAGTGTTTTTCCTATTGGCTTAATAGTCATCTTGATGGCTGGCGGAGAATTGATCACAGGAAATATGATGGTGGTCAGCAGTACTTTTTTTGCCAAAAAAATATCTGCGAGTCAGTTGTTAAAAAACTGGATAATCATTACGCTTGCTAATGTGGTAGGGGCTGTCTTTGTTGCCTACTTTTTTGGGCACTTTGTAGGACTGACACATACTGGGGTTTTTCGGGCACAAGTCATTAGTATGGCACAACATAAAGTAGATAGTACCTTTCTTCAGTCTTTTGTGTCAGGCATTGGCTGTAATTGGTTTGTCGGTCTTGCAGTATGGCTTTGTTACGGAGCAAAGGACAGTGCAGGGAAAATTTTAGCTATTTGGTTTCCGGTAATGATTTTTGTTGCAATAGGATTTCAGCATAGTATAGCCAATTGTTTTATTATTCCAGCCGCTATATTTGAAGGCGGGAGTAGATGGCTAGATTTTATTAAAAATTTCATTCCTGTTTATTTAGGTAATATTGTAGGCGGGGCAGTATTTGTATCAGGATTTTATTATTTGAGTTATACAAAACATTAAATTAAAAATAACAGAGTAAAGGACAAAGCGTTAAGTATTTTTGAGATGGGATGTTGCTCTAAAAACGAAGAACAATGGTTCGCGGTTTTGTCTTTGCATTCGCTGCATAAATAATTGTGTAGCAACTCTAAAGGGAGATGCACATATTGAAAAAAATAAATATTTACTCAATGACAACAATCAGTTTTCTTGTTGCATTGATGGTCATACTTTCTCAAGTATTTGGTTTGGAAACACAGTTTTTGAAAATCACATTTGATTTTATTCCAGAAGTTGTCATGGCAAGCCTCTTTGGGCCATTTTGGACAGCGGTCGGTGCTTCCATCGCTGATGTTATTGGAAACACATTGTTGGGCAAGGCCCCGTTTTTTATCGGCTTTACACTCAACGCATTTATTGGCGGTTTAATTTATGGTGCTTTCTTCTATAAGAAAAAAGTAACGCTAAACAAAGCATTTTTTTGTGTCTTGCTTAATACGCTGCTGATCAGTCTTTGTTTAACACCGATTTGGCTATCAATCATGTACGGTGTTCCACTTACTGATGGCAAGCTTTGGAGCCTTCGGATAGTAAAAGCAGCCATAATGCTGCCTGTTCAAACTGGACTAATTTACTTTTTTGGAAATGCGATTCCAATAAAAAGTTTAGGCAGACGTTTTGTTTCCCAATAGACATGATAAAAGTTATCAAAAGTATTTTAAATGAAGATTCTTCTATCCATGATAGATTTTATTCACGTCAGTTAAGAAATCATCTCCATTGTCACTAATAAGCGGAGCATGTTTCGAGAAAATGACTACCTTATCGAAATACTAATGGAAGTGTCTTTGAGTTTCCTAGACGAGAGGAGTTTGTCTAGCTTAATTTGAGCTGTAAAATAAAGAAATATCCTAGATAGCTTTAATGACTATCTAGGATATTTTTTAACGTTTAGTATTTTATCCGAAACTATTTTCATACTGGATTTTTTAATTCATTGATGACTTTATTTCATTCCGATCAGGTAATCATCGTCTGCCATAGCTTCAACTGTTCCCAAAAGATAGCCGTTGCCCACCTGTGAGAAAAAGTCATGGTTGCTTGTTCCAGTAGAGATACCATTCATTACGATGGGGTTTACGTCATTTGCTGTGTCTGGAAACAGCGGGTCAAACCCTAAATTCATCAACGCTTTATTGGCATTGTAACGCAGGAAAACTTTGACTTCCTCCGTCCAGCCCAGCTCATCGTACAGTAATTCTGTGTAGTGTTCTTCGTTTTCATAAAGGTCATACATCAGATTATAAACCCAGTCTTCCATCGCCTGTTGTTCTTCCTCAGAAAGTTCATTATATCCCAGTTGGAATTTATAGCCGATATAAGTGCCGTGGACAGATTCGTCACGGATGATTAACTTGATGATTTCTGCCACGTTTGCCAGTTTGTTATTTCCTAGGTAATACAAGGGAGTGTAAAATCCTGAGTAAAACAGGAAAGTTTCCAGTAAAACACTGGCTACTTTTTTTTCTAAAGCTGTCCCATTTAAGTAAATTTCATTAATGATTTTGGCTTTTTTCTGCAAAAATTCATTGGTGTTCGTCCATTCGAAAATATCATCGATCTCAGCTTTTGTATTTAACGTGCTGAAGATAGAAGAATAACTTTTAGCGTGGACAGATTCCATGAATTGAATATTATTCAGCACTGCTTCCTCATGGGGCGTGCGGCAATCATGACGGATAGCGTCAATCCCGCTTTCAGATTGGACTGTATCTAATAAAGTCAATCCTCCAAAAACATAGCCTACAGTTGTTTTTTCTAATTCTGACAGTGTTCGCCAGTCGTCTAAATCATTAGACAAAGGGATACGGGTATCTAGCCAAAATTGTTCTGTCAACTTTTCCCAAGTGGATTTATCGATCATATCTTCAACAGCGTTCCAGTTTATCGCTTCATAATAGGTTTTATTTGTGGTCAATTTGTTTCAGACTCCCTTCTTAAATAACACAGCTTTCACATTGATTGCTGCCGATTTCCTCTTCATCTTCTGTAAACGTCCGCACATAATATATGGATTTGATCCCTTGATTAAAGGCGTAGTGACGTAAAATAGTCAGATCACGTGTCGTTTGTTTGCTAGTCTCTGTTTTCCATTCGTATAGTCCTTCTGGAATCTCAGAGCGCATGAAGAGAGTTAAACTCATGCCTTGATCCACATGCTTCTGCGCCGCAGCATAAACATCTATCACTTGACGCATATCCATGTCATAGGCAGAAGTGTAATAAGGCAATGTTTCGTTACTTAGATTTGGAGCTGGATAGTAAATTTTCCCGATTTTCTTTTCTTGACGTTCCTCAATCAGCCGAGTGATCGGATGAATGCTTGCGCTGGTGTCATTGATATAGGAAATCGAGCCGTTTGGAGCGACTGCCAAGCGATTTTGGTGGTACAAGCCGTCTGCTTGGATGTTGTCACGCAAAGCTGACCAGTCCTCAGCGGCAGGAATAAATATGCCATTGAAAATATCTTTGATTTTCTCAGAATGAGGCACCACCGGCTGGTTGATGTAGCGGTCGAAATATGTGCCGTCTGCATAAGCAGAATTTTCAAAATTATTAAAACTAACTTTGCGCTCTTTTGCAATCTGATTACTTTCAACGAGTGTCCAATAATTCAGCAAACTAAAATAAACATCTGTGAATTCAATAGATTCAGGGGAGCCGTAGCTCATCTGGTTTTTAGCGAAAAATGTATGCAGTCCCATGGCACCTAAGCCAATCGTATGGTTCAAGGAGTTGCCGTTTTGAATGGAAGGCACCACATCAATATCAGAAGAATCTGTGATATAAGTCAATGCCCGGGTCATCGCACGAACTGACTCGCCAAAATCAGGACTAGACATCAAGTTTGGAATATTAGTGGAGCCTAAATTACAACTGATATCCGTTCCAAGGACCTCATACTCCTGCCGGTCGTTGATGACAGAAGGGGTTTGGACTTGAAGGATTTCTGAGCATAAGTTACTCATGATAATCTTGCCGTCAATTGGATTTTGGCGGTTAGCCTCATCGATATTGATGATATAGGGATAACCTGATTCTTGTTGTAATTTGCTGATTTCATTTTCTAAATCACGAGCTAGAATTTTAGTTTTTCGTATGTTAGGATTGGCTACCAACTCATCATATTTTTGTGTGATGTCAATATAGGAGAAGGGTACGCCGTATTCTCTTTCCACACTATAAGGGCTGAATAGATACATTTCCTCGTTGTTGCGTGCCAGTTCATAAAATTTGTCTGGAATTGTCAAGCCTAAGGAGAGAGTCTTCACCCGGATTTTTTCATCCGCATTTTCTTTTTTTGTTGATAGGAACATTTCGATATCCGGATGGAACACATCAAGATAAACGACCCCAGCGCCTTGACGCTGCCCTAGCTGGTTACTGTAACTAAAACTATCCTCGAACAGTTTCATCACTGGAACGACGCCGCTGGCCGCACCTTCATAGCCTTTGATTGGCGCCCCGGCTTCGCGCAGATTAGATAGAGAGATGCCCACGCCTCCTCCAATACGAGAAAGCTGTAGTGCACTGTTGATTGAACGTCCAATACTGTTCATGTCATCAGTCACTTGCAAAAGAAAACAAGAAACTAATTCTCCCCGACGCTTGCGGCCGGCATTCAGGAAAGAAGGTGTGGCAGGTTGATAACGTTGATGAATCATTTCATCCGCCAGCTTCATAGCTAATTTTTCATCGCCATCAGCAAAGTATAGTGCATTAAATGCCACCCGGTCCTCGAAACTTTCTAAGTAAAGAGTTCCTTCATTATTTTTCAAGGCATATTGAGAATAAAATTTATAAGCAGCCATAAAAGACTTAAAAGTAAATTTTTGGGCTTTTAAATAATCAAATAAGGACGAAATAAACGCCATAGAATATTTCTGAATGAAGGCTTCTTCAAGATAATCCTGTGCTATCAAATAATTGATTTTTTCCTCCACAGAGGGGAACGTCATCGTATTTGGTTCCACATTTTCTTCAAAAAAAGCTTTTAAAGCTTCTTTATCCTTATGCAAAGGAATTTGTCCGTCTACCGGACGGTTGATCTCATTATTCAATTTAAAATAAGACACATCATTTAGCTCTTTCAGACTCAATGTTATTCACTACTTTCCTAAAATTTTCCACATCTTCTGTTGTACCATTAAATTCGAATTCAAAAAGCAGCGGGACTTGGTAATCTCGGGCAATATGTTTAGCAGTAAAAATAAAAAGATCAGCAAAATTGCGATTACCTCCACCAGCCACCCCCAAAAGATTTTTCTGGTTGGTTTCGAACTCAATAAAATCGTTCACTACCTCTGTTACGTCAGCATCATAAGTAGGAACGACTAAAATGTAAGGTTCATTCAATTCATAAAAAGGGTTTCCCGAGTCTATTTCGTAAGCAGGGAGGTCAAGCTTTTTTATAAAACGCCTAGTTTGCCCTGTTAAGGAAAAATATACGATTTTCATATTAGACTGCCAATGTACGTAGTTTATCTGGACGGAAACCGACAATGGTGCCCAAACCTTCAGTGGTTAGAACTGGGACTGTACGGTGACCTTGTTCTTTCAACCAGTCGATGTATTGGGGTTGGGAATCTATGTTGATTTCGTTATAGGAAAGATGTTTGTCATTCAAGAATCTTTTTGTCATCTTACATTGAGGACAATTATTTTTTGTATAAAGAGTAATATTGTTCATTGTAACTTACCTCCAAAAACTTTTTGATAATTAATAGTATACTGTCTATAGAAAAAAAGTCAACTCAAACACACCATATATTGTGTTTTATTTAATTACCCCCACAACTATTGGTGTTTTATTCACAATGTGGATAAAAGCGATACTCTGTGTCGTTCAATGTTTTCACAATAATATTTTCATGAAAACTTAGTAGTTATCAACAGGATAATAGGGTGTAAATGCCGGAGTAAAATTAAAAAAATGGGTGGGGATTTAATTTTTTCATTTGCCAAATTGAGCGAGATGAAATATCTTAGTCAAGATGCACAAAAATACTCCCAAATGATTTTTTAAGCAATGATCAATTCTGAAATTAGTAATGAGGTCGTTGCTAAATTGATGATTTTGTTTGTCAGAGACTTGGAACCAAGTGGAGTTTTCACCGATAAAGTAAGCAAAATTCGCAATAAGCAATAAAATTGTCCTGAGAAGGATTACTGCTATTTCTCAGGACATTAAAAAGCAAAGGTGATTGTTGTGGACTGGCAACAGTTATCCAATAGAATCAAGATAATGTTTTACTGCACCAATTAGATTGGCATTGTTTTTAAACTTACAAGTTTTTAGTTTAGCATGTGGAATTTGAATTGGGAGCAACTGGTAAAAATTTTCCATTGTATTGACTAGCCTATCCATAAAAAATTGATTGCGACTGATACCTCCTCCAATTAAAATTTGTTCAGGATCGTAAGAAATTTGAAAGTTGAATATCTGCTGTACAAAATTATCTAAATATTTCTGGAATTCTTTGTTCAACTCGGGGTGTCCATCTTCAATCAGCTGAAAAAGTTCAGGACCTTCTATGGATTTTCCGATTTTTTGAGACATATGTTGAATGAATAAGGGAATGCTCACTTGATTTCCTAAGACAGCTTGTGCGCCATATTTCCGAATACTTTTGGTAACAATCATGGATAATTCGCCAGCGTATCGGTGGGCTCCTGCATAAATTGTTCCATTTTGGATGATGGCACCACCTAATCCAGTACCTATAACGAGAACTAAGCCGTTTTGAACATTTTTTAAGTTTCCCTTCCAAAGTTCAGCAAGAGCAGCACAACGTGCATCATTCTCAATGCTCACTGGACAATTTAATTGATGCTTGAAAACTTCAATAAAATTGATTTGATTGTTATATTGTAAGGCTCCTCCTTGAATTACTAGGCCGCTATCAGCATGAATTGTTCCCGGCAAACTAAAAGCTATTCCTGAAATAAGATGTTCCTCAAATTGTTTTTTTAGTGAATTGATAGTTGCTGCTAATGCTTCAAATGAATGAGTAGGTGTAGGCAAAGCATCTACATGAGTCAGCTGATGAGTGTCTGTGTTGTATAAGCCATATTTGATGTACGTTCCTCCGATATCGATCGACAAAATATTAATATTACCCACCTACTTTTCTCTACCATTAGTTTCAATTAAATGTTGGTACCAATAAAAACTATCTTTTCTATAACGTTTTAAATCCTTCAAGTCAAAATCTGAACGATTAACATAAATGAACCCATAACGTTTTCTAATGCCTTCATGGGTACTGATTAAATCAATTGCGCTCCAAGGACAATATCCGATGAATGGGACGCCATCTTCAATAGTTTTTTCTAATTCTATGATATGTTGACGCAAGTAATCGATCCGGTAGTTATCGTGAATTGTGCCGTCTTCTTCCAATTTATCCCTCCCGCCAAGGCCGTTTTCGGTAATTAATAACGGTAGGCCATATCTAGAATAAATTTGATGAGCGGTGACCCTAAGACCTGTCGGATCAATGGACCAACCAAACTCGGTTTGTGGAAGATTTGGATTTTCGATACTTTTGAAGAAACCTGGAATAGCCAGTCCTTTTTGCTGATCTCCTTCTTTTATTTCACCTAGGTCAAAACTTGTGACACAAGCAGTATTGTAATAATTAAAGGCGATGTAATCGCAAGTATTTTGTTTCATAATTCTTTCGTCTTCGAGTGTAATTTCAGGCACAGCATCAAGTGCACGTAAAATCTCAAGAGCTTGAGCATTATAGCGACCAAATACTGCTGCATCCAAATATAACCAATTACGGAAGGCGCTCATATAATCAGCAGCTAATTGATTTTCAGCAGAAGGAGAGGATGGATAGACGGCACAAATATTTGGTGCCGGGCCAATTTTCCCGGAATGATCACTATTATGATAAATACCCATTACTTTTGATTGTGCTACTAACATATGGTGATTTTCTTGAAAAATATCTTTCCAAGTTTTTTTATTTCCAGAAATTAGTTTGCCTGCTAGAGTAAGCATGTTTTGTTCGTTAATTGTTTGCCAATAGTGTACTTTGTCGCCAAATGTATCAAATAAAAATGTACAATAATCTGCGAAAGCTTGAATCGTTTGTCGATTGCCCCAACCGCCTTGTTTATAAAGTGAGGCGGGTAAATCAAAGTGAAATACTGTGACGATAGGTTCAATGTTGTTTTTTAGTAACTCATCAATTAATGTGTGATAAAAGTCAACGCCTTTTGGATTTATCACACCATTGGGCATAACACGACTCCAAGAGATGGAGAAGCGATAAGCTTTTAGCCCCAGCTCTGAAAATAATGCAACATCTTCTTTCACGTGATGATAGTGATCAGCAGCAACTTTAAAATCACTGGTATTTTCTGGCACTTGTCTAATGTCTTGAACAGAAGGTTCTTTACCGTCTACATTCCACGCACCTTCAACTTGATAGGCACTTGTAGAAGCACCCCATAAAAAGTCTTTTTCAAACATATTATAAAAGCTCCTGTTCTTTTAATAATTCTTTATTATCTAGTGCTTTAATAAATGGCATGTAGACAAATACCATGGCAATCAAGCAAATGATTCTCAAGACCAATCCTTGCCATCCCATAGTGAAGAAAGTGGAAATTATTTTTGGTGTCGTCCAAGGAATGCCCATAGCTAATACTTGATTGTAATGTGAAATAAAGCCAGAGACTGATCCCAAGTATCCAATGGTAGCAGTGACGACTGTACTTAAAAGAAAAGGGACTAATAGAACAGGATTTAGCATAATAGGCAAGCCAAAAATTACAGGTTCGTTGATATTAAAAAAATTTGGAAGGAAGGAAACCTTAGCGAATGAACGATAACGTTTGCTTTTACCGAATACTAAAATAGCAATCAACAAACTTAATGTGCTGCCCACAGCATCGTTATTAAGAAAACTGTTTAAGATCATGATGTCTTTGTAAGGCATTGTAGTCCCAGCTTGTGCCGCTTCAATATTTGCCATAGCCATCGTCATCAAAAGTGGTACTATTGCGCTATTGATTGCATTTGGGTGGATACCAAAAAAGAATAATCCATTTGCGATGACTGTGATAAATATTAAAGCAGGTGCAGAACTTCCTAGTTTCATCAAAGGCTCACCAATGATCATTTGTACTAAGTTAAAAAGATTTTCTAGCGGTGTGAAGCTCAAACCAATTCGAACAGCTACCACCCCGCATAAAATGATCATCGCAATTATTAAGGGTTCAAAGGACTGTGTGACCATTGGAGGAACACCTTCAGGCATACGAATCAAAAGTTTTTTGTTTTTTGATAGTTTTACATAGCTATTTGTAATAACCAGGCTTAAAAGAATTGCAACAAACATACCGGAACTTCCAAGATAGTCGAAGGACAGTGCGGAAATAGGGGCCTCTTCACCTATTGTTTGGGGCATTAATATTAAAAAGGAAGCAAAGGTCAAGAAAGAGGCCATGATTGGATTGGCACTTGACTTACCTAAGAGCTTCGTGTAATTATAAGGGATGGAAACGCTAATCAACAATGCAATAGCGTTTAATGTTCCCCCCATGACAGCATTGAAATGAATGGTCAATCCTGCATTTTGCAGCCACTCATTTACAAAAGGAATAGGAAAGTTTGCTAAAATAGAAAATAATGAAGCGCCTAAAGTCAGTGGGAGTGTATACATTAAGCCACCAGAAATAGCTTGAATTACTTTATTTGAGCCGAATTTTGTCGCTAATGGTAAAATATTTTCGTCAATTTTTTGTTGGAAACTATTGTATAGATTTGCCATGATTTTTTATCACCTTTCATACGGAGGTATTTATGGATCCAATTGCTAAGATTTTTTTTTACTATAATAATGAAAGCAGAGAATCTACCCATTATGTGTTGATTGAGTTTATCCTGCATCATATTAAAGAGCTTTCAACACTGTCCATCACAGAATTTGCTGACCGCACATATGTTTCTAAAACAACTGTCAGCCGTTTTATCAACTTTCTTGGCTTTGACAGTTATCGAGAATTTAAAAAATATTTTTCCTCGATTTCTCGTTTTTCTAAAAATATTTTTTTACGCATGAGTATAGCAGAATCCCAAGAGATTGCAACAGATCCTGAAAAATTTTTCGTTCAGTATTCTGATCAAGTGATAGATTCAATTCAAGATATGCAGAATACTTTAGACATTCAACAAGTAGATGAACTTATTCATCGGGTCATTCGAGCCCAAAGGGTAGCTTGTTTGGGATACAGTGATGCACAATATATTGCAAAAGATATTCAACTAGGCTGTCTAACTGCTGGCAAAGTGATTGACGTAGCGGAGACTCAAGTCAAACTTGACGAGATATTAAGTATGTATTCAAAAGAAGACTTAATTATCATTTTATCAAATTATGGCAATTTTTTTAGCCATCATAAGCAATCGTTTCGTGAATTACTTGTAAAAGACATTCCCTTAGTTCTTGTTACGCAAAATTATAATTCAATGGACTCATTTTCCTTTGACCAAACAATCTATTTAACGAGCAATCGACATTTGAATATTGGGAATTATCCAATGCGTATATTCTCAGAATACTTCGTTCGCCGACTAATGCATATATCTAATTGACAGAGTTAGCTTTGATTAATTCTTTATAAAATTCAAAGCTATCTTTTTTATATCGCTTTTGCTGTCTTTTTTCAAAATTTGTCCGATCAACAAAAACTAAACCATATCGTTTTTCCATGCCATCTCCCACACTTAGTAAATCAATGAAAGACCAAGGATTAAACGAAATAATATTAACACCGTCTCCGATAGACAAATCCATTTGTTCGATATGCTCTTTTAAATATGAAATTCGTTGAGAATCATGAATTTTACCAGATTCCAGTTGTTCTTCTTGAGACCATCCGCATTCGGTAATCATGATTGGGATATCCCCGTATCGATGCATCAGTTCTCTCATTCCATAACGTAAACCAACGGGATCAAAATTCCATCCCCAGTTTGTATGTAGTAAATCTGGATCTAAAGTGCGATTGATTCTTGTGAAAAGAAAGTCAGACGAATGCCTCTCCTTTTTTGCTTCAACAATTGTCGTACAATACCAGTTTACACCTATAAAATTAGCTGTACCTTCTTTTAATATTTCTCCATCTTCAGGATAAGTTTGGATGGTTATTTGAGCATTTGCTAGTTCGTTAGAAAAATATATTGGAATTTCCCCGTTTAAAGCCACATCTATCTGTGAAAATGTATAAAAATCTTCTAATTCTTTAGCAGCCATCATATCATATGATTTTTTACTAGCAGGAAGAGTTGTTAAGTGAGAGATAGCTGGTCCAATATAGTTGTGAGGGTATCTTTCTCTAAATAATTTATAAACCTTTGCCTGAGCAAGCCACATATGATAGTTGGCTTGATAAGCTTGCTGATATTTTTCTGAAAAAGGCAATGTTAGGTCAATGCCTAACATATCTGGTGCTACGACAAGAACTGCTTGCTCATTGATTGTTAACCAGTATTTGACCTTTTGACCAAATTCCTCAAAAAGGCATTCAGCATATTTCACAAAATCTGTGATTGAACGGCGATCAATCCATCCTCCATATTCTTCAATCATTCCCATTGGCTGATCAAAATGGTACATAGTGACAATAGGTTCGATTTTTTCTGATAATAATTGATCAATTAACTGATGATAAAATGCTAATCCGGTTTCATTTGGCTGTGCATCTGTTCCATTTGGGAAGATTCGTGGCCAACTGATTGAAAAACGATAGCTTTTCATCCCCAACTCTTTCATTAACGCTACATCTTCTTGCCAATGATGATAGTGATCCACTGTGACTTTGGTGTCTAATTGCTGTGTACTTTTTTTGAAAGATCGTATGTCAGCAATGGATAAACCTTTCCCATCTTCTTGATAGGCACCTTCTACTTGGAACGCACTTGTGGATGCTCCCCATAAAAAGTCTTTTGGGATATTATTTAATCTCATGAAATTCCTCCTTTGTGTTGTTAATATAATTGTATAGAAAATTTGTATCAAAAAGGGTTCTAAGTTAGGGGGAGAGTTTCAGATTCCTGTAAGCAGTTGCGTTTTTTTGAAACTTGACTCTATATATTGAGACTGAATTTTAAAAATTTCGTGTAGTGATAGACATCACTAGATACTTTTTTATTAAAAGGAGATATTTTGATAGTGTTACTTTAGAAATATATAGCGGTTATTTCATGATTTATGAAATTATTGTTTGAGTATGAAATTTATTTAGATAAATGAATAGCTGAAAGAAATGTTCCCAGTTTATTAGGACTTGTAAAGGCAATAAACTGGGAACATTTTTATATGGTAGGACTTTGTTCTATAATTGGTAATTCACTTTGCCTATTTTAAGTCAACGCCTTTTTTCAAGGGTATTGAATATTTAAAATGTGATCTCACATGCACACCGTAAGGAAACACGTGTAGATTAATTTCCTAGTCAGTTTCTGGTGGGAATACCATTTTAGCGTATCAAAAACTACTCTGATCAATTCTACAGTTAGCACTAATAAATCTGTCTTTAAGATAAAAAATAATAGGAGAGTTGCTACATCTTTTTTTGATATAGCAAATCTCCTATTGAGAAATTATTATTATATGTTAAATTACCACGACAGGCGTTCCAACAGCCACTATCTGATAAAATTGGGCCATCACTCCCGGAGGTGTATTGATACACCCGTGGGAACCAATTGATTGCCACAGTTGCCCGCCATAAGCTGGCTGCCAAGGAGAGTCGTGAATCCCAACACCCGTCCAGTCAATCGGCATCCAGTAGCTGACAGGTTCAGCATACTTGCTTCCGTCATCGTTTGTACCTCTGAGAGTTTCATTCTGAGATTTATTCCAGACATAAAAGACACCAGTTGGCGTAGGCGTTGAAGGCTTTCCTGTAACAACATCCGTTTCCAGCTTCAAGGCGCCGTCTTGATAATAATACATATGTTGGCTTTGCAAATCTATTTCAACATAGGTATTGCCAATCAAGGCTGCTCCCGGTGACGCACTTCCCTGATAGGCCGGGGAACGTTCCACCCCATTGCCGGCTAGGAAATCTTTTTTTAATGCTTCGATTTCACTGTCCGTAGAAATTGTCCAACTATACGTCCCGGCTGGAACAGAAACTTGTCCTCTGCGAGAGCTGTTGAACGGTGTAGCGTTAGTACTTGTATTATATTGAGCACCTAAGTCGGTCACAAAGTTGCGGATATTTTCGTCATTGATCCCAATAGTTTGGTTTTCACTATCGTAATTAATCCAAGAAGCGACCGTATTTGGCGGCACTTCGATTCTTTGTCCATTAATGATATAAGCCACACCTTGTTGCGCTATTTTTTGAACGGCCTCAAAATTGCTTTTTAAGTCGGCATTATCACTTTTGATGGTTGGTACTTTTGTGTAGTCTTCTAATTCAAGGGTTGATTTTCCTTGACGCAATACTTGTTCAAAATCGACCATCACTTGATTCACGTCAAAAGAATTTCCTTGAACTTCAGGAATGATTTCGAAACCATTGTCAGTTTTCTCGATTGACGCATTCTTAGTCGCTGTCCGCTCTTGATTGAAAGCTTCCAGTTCATGTGTCAGACTTTCAATGGTCGCTTGTAAAGCAGCATCATCGATTGCTGTGCTTTCCAATGTTGTTTTTTTATTCGAAAAGGTTGCTAAAAACCATGTCCCGTGAGATTGTTTCTTCATTAAAGCCTTTAATTCTTTCAGGTAATCGTATTGGACTCCTGCTTCTTTAGTTGAGATTTCTTTCCAGGCAACCCCATTGTCTGTTATCACAACTTGACTTTGTTCTGCTTTTTCAACTAGTTTTTTATTTGCTTGTTCGGCCGTCATGTCACTGATGTTTATGCCATTAGTGATAGTTTTTGGTAAGAAGTGCTCTTTGTAAAAGGAATATTGTTTAATATAAACAAATGCGAGCATCGCAATCAAAAGACCGGCGACAGCCAGCAGAATGGTTTTCTTATTCATTTTGTCCCCCATTTAATAAAATTTAAGCACATTGTAACATAATTGAAATAAAAATAAATCCTTTACGCTCAAAAAATTAAAACATATAAACTTTTTTAATATTTTTCCCCATAATCTATGTTATACTAACAGATAGGACTGGGCAATGCAAGTTGCTCGGCTATTTTGTGTTGTTTAGGTTGTTTTTTAAATGAATGCAAAACGAAAGGGAAATAAATGAAATTAATCGTAGGGCTGGGTAATCCAGGCAGAAAATATATGGTAACAAAACATAATATCGGCTTCATCACTGTAGATGAGCTATCCTTCCGTCAAAAGACGAAATGGAAAAAGCATCAATTTGAGGCTGACATCTCAGAGTTTTTTTATGAGGGAGAAAAAATATTACTGGTAAAACCGCAAACATTTATGAATGAATCGGGGCGGTCTATCCGTCCCTTGATGGATTATTATCAATTGACGTTAGAGGATTTGCTGGTAATCTATGATGATATGGATTTGCCGATTGGAAAGATTCGTCTTCGTCAAAAAGGCGGCGCAGGAGGGCATAACGGGATAAAAAGTTTGATCCAGCATCTGGGGACTCAAAAGTTTAACCGGATTCGTGTGGGTGTAAATCGGCCATTTCCGGGACAAGATGTGGTGAGCCACGTGTTAAGCCCTTTTCCCAAAGAAACTCATGAGGAAATGCTTCTTTCGGTAAAAACAGCGGCAGACGCTTGTGAAGATTGGATAAAAGAAAATGATTTTGTTAAAACGATGAGCCGCTTTAACGGAAAGATTTAGGTGAGAATAATGGTTTTTGTGGAGAAAATGTTAAAAACAGAAAAAATACGATCATGGATAGAGGGAACAAGAAGCAATTCTCATCAGCTGGTGGTGGGACTGACAAATTCTGCCAAGATGCTGGCGATGGCAAGTTTTTATCACACACAAAAAAACAAATTAGTCATCGTTGTCCCGAATTTATATCAAATGAATCATCTGCTAGAGGACTTGCGCAATGTGATACCTGATGAGGAAATTTATAGTTTTCCTGTTGATGAAGTCACATCGGTGGAAATGAGTTTTTCTTCCCCGGAGGCACTGGCAGAAAAGATTTCAGCCTTATCATTTTTAGCAAGTGACCGTACAGGTATTTTGCTGGTTCCTGCTGCAGGCTATCGTAAATATTTGCCTGCTCCTCAAACTTGGCGTTCCTATGAGAAGGAAATTGCTGTCGGCAGTATTATAAATATTGAGAGTTTTTTAAGTGACTTGGTTTTAATGGGCTACCAAAGAGAGACTATGGTGGGGAAACCGGGCGAGTTTAGTGTCCGAGGGGGGATCATAGATATTTATCCTCTGACGAGCGAATATCCTTATCGTGTTGATTTGTTTGATGACGAGGTAGACTCACTAAGGACTTTTGATGCGGAAACACAACGGTCGATACAAAATATTCAATCCTTTATTTTAACACCTGCCACAGATGTTTTGCCTTCTAAAGAAGATTTGGTCCAAGGGGCAGTCAAGTTAAGACAAGCATTGGCCTCCTATGTAGGCGGGATTAAGGATGAGACGGACCGGGAGCTGGTAGAAACTTATTTTCATCAGTTGGCTGATGAGTGGGAGCGGGGTAATCCGACAGAAGACGTCCGCTATTATTTAGATTTAGTCTATCAAGAAAAACTTGGCATTCACTCTTATTTGAGCGAGAAAGACGCAATTATTATCGATGATTATGCCCGAGTGTTGGAAGTGGAAAGAGAATTGCTGCTGGAAGAAGCTGAGTGGGTGACATTGAAGCTTCAAGAGTTGAGAATGCTCCCCGGGCAGCAGTTTGGCCGGGATATTCGTACGATTGTCAGGGAAACTGACTTGCCTCAATCCTTTTTTTCGCTTTTCCAAAAGGGCATGGGAAATTTAAAGTTTCAAAAAATATATACTTTTCAATGTCGCTCTATGCAACAGTTCTTTGGACAGATTCCATTATTAAAAGAAGAAATTGCCAGTTGGCATAAGAAAAAAGAAACGGTTGTCTTGCTGGTTTCTGATGAAGAAAAAGGCCGGAAAATGTCTGAAATGCTGGAAGATTATCACGTGCCGGTGGTGAGCCAGTATGAGGGTGAATTGCTGGAAGGAACCACACAGATTCGATTAGGCGCCTTACAAGACGGCTTTGAGCTGGTGGAAGAAAGATTGGTAGTAGTGACGGAGAAAGAGTTACTGCAGACGACCAAACGCAAACGTGCCAGAACTCAGACACTTTCCAATGCCGAACGGTTAAAAAGTTACAATGAGTTGAAAGCTGGAGACTATGTGGTCCATGTCAATCATGGGATCGGCAAGTACATCGGGATGGAAACTTTAGAGATGGATGGCGTGCATCAAGATTACATGACCATCCTTTATCAGAACAATGATAAATTGTTTATTCCGGTAACCCAACTTAATTTGATTCAAAAATATGTTGCTTCAGAATCTAAAACTCCCCGAATCAATAAGCTTGGGGGCAGTGAGTGGACCAAGACTAAAAAACGGGTTTCAGGAAAAATAGAAGATATCGCCGATGATTTGATTCAGCTGTATGCGGCCCGTGAAGCAGAAAAGGGCTATGCTTTTTCTCCAGATGATAGTTATCAAAAAGAATTTGAAGATGCTTTTCCTTATACTGAGACAGAAGATCAGTTACGAAGTGTTCAAGAAATCAAACGGGACATGGAAAAAGAAAAACCGATGGACCGCCTTTTGGTGGGTGATGTGGGTTACGGGAAGACAGAAGTTGCCCTCAGAGCAGCTTTCAAGGCAATCAAAGATAGTAAACAAGTAGCCTTTTTGGTTCCGACGACTGTGTTAGCCCAGCAGCATTACGAAACCATGTTAGACCGTTTTCGCGACTACCCTGTAACGGTGGATTTGTTAAGCCGTTTCAGAACTAAAAAACAACAAGCTGAAACACTAGATGCTCTTCGCAAAGGTCAAGTCGATATGGTCGTTGGCACCCATCGTATCTTGTCTCAGGATATGGTGTTTCAAGATTTGGGCTTGCTGATCATCGATGAAGAGCAGCGTTTTGGTGTGAAGCATAAAGAGCGTTTAAAACAATTACGTAAAGATGTGGATGTTCTGACTTTGACAGCAACACCTATTCCAAGAACATTACATATGTCTATGCTGGGAGTACGTGACTTATCTGTTATCGAGACACCGCCTTCCAACAGATACCCCGTCCAAACCTATGTGATGGAGGAGAATGTTGGAGCTATCCGTGACGGCATCGAGCGGGAAATTGCCCGGGGTGGGCAGGTTTTTTATCTGCATAATCGGGTGGACACTATCGATCAAAAGGTTTTAGAGTTGCAGGACCTAGTGCCAAATGCCAGAATGGCTTTTGCCCATGGACAGATGTCTGAAATTCAGCTGGAAAATGTGCTGATGGACTTCATCAGCGGTGCCTATGATGTATTGGTGACAACGACGATTATCGAAACGGGTGTCGACATCCCCAATGTCAATACGTTGTTTGTGGAAAATGCCGACCACATGGGATTATCCCAACTTTATCAGCTGCGGGGCAGAGTGGGCCGCAGCAATCGTGTGGCTTATGCTTATTTCATGTATGCGCCGCAGAAAATCTTGACTGAAGTAAGTGAAAAAAGATTGCAAGCCATCAAAGATTTCACTGAGTTGGGTTCCGGTTTCAAAATCGCTATGCGTGATTTGTCTATTCGCGGTGCCGGAAATCTTCTCGGTGCGCAGCAACACGGATTTATCGATTCCGTCGGTTTTGATATGTATTCTCAAATGTTGTCAGAAGCTGTTGCCCGGAAGCAGGGGAAAGAAATGACAGAATTCAAAACCTCTGTGGAAATCGATTTTGGGATTGACGCTTATTTGCCGACAGGATACATACAGGATGAACGTCAGAAAATAGAGATTTACAAACGTGTACGCCAATTGGAA
This sequence comes from Vagococcus elongatus, assembly GCF_003987645.1. GTDB lineage: Bacteria > Bacillota > Bacilli > Lactobacillales > Vagococcaceae > Vagococcus_A > Vagococcus_A elongatus. The sequence goes on along the minus strand of NZ_NGKA01000030.1, from coordinate 678 downwards.
AATCGTGAGATGTATGATGAATTAGAAGGGGATTTGCTGGATCGCTTTGGCGATTTCCCGCAAGAAGTGTCGTATCTGCTGGAAGTCGGCCGCTTGAAGATGAACGGGGACCGGGCCTTGCTTGAGTCTATCCGCCGAGATAAAAAACAGGTGAAATTGATTTTAAGTAAAGCGGGGACTAAAGCATATTCTATTGAACAGCTGTTTAAAGCCTTGAGTGCCACTCGGTTAAAATCGGATATGGGCTTAGACGACGGCAAAATGACAATCACGTTAACGATTCCTAAAAACATGACGGTTGAACAATGCTTGCGTGAAGTCGGAGCTTTTGTGGAAGCGATAAGAGAGCAGAGAATACAGGAACAAGTTAGTGCTTGACCGGTTGAGGTGTAGTTATGTCGAAAAATAAGCATCATTTGTTGATACGAGGGACCTATTTTTTGGCGGCAACTTCTTTGATTGTGAAAATACTGAGTGCTGTTTACCGGGTGCCTTTCCAAAACATTGTGGGAGACGAAGGGTTTTATATTTTTCAGCAAGTCTATCCTATTTAATGCCTACTGAATAATTATATGATTTTTAAAAAGTATGGCTTTAATGTTTTTCAAGCTGAATCTTAGCGAATTGAAATTGTAAGCTAAAAAAAGGCGCAAAAAATCTGCCGTCAATTTTGACAAA
>NZ_NGKA01000003.1 GCF_003987645.1 Vagococcus elongatus | reverse complement strand
AGAATCCAGCTTCCTTAAATTTTTATCAGATTTTATCCTACTAAGTTGAAAAATAATTTTTTCTTCCACTTTTCACCACAAGAAGTGGAAGAAAAACTTTTAAAGGTTGAAGTATGAAAAATTCAGGTTAAATAAACTCTTTTTAAAATCGCTTCTACCAGATTTAGTGTTAATGGGAAATCCTCATCGGATTTTCCATTAACACTTTTTCCATTTTTAGATACAAAAAGAGACCTCCAACTGATTAAATGAAATCGTCTAAAACAAACAAATCATTAGGAGGAAACCTCATGGATAATGATACTAGAAAATCACTTGGATTAACAGATAAAAAAATGACGAAAACTGTTTAAGAACGGAGTCAAGAAAAGGAGTCACAGCCTTTATTATCACAAGTGTACTTGTCTATACACCTAAATGTTGTAAAAAAATGCAGAGAAATTAACGAAGGACAGTTTGCAAAAAATGGGACAAAGACCACTGAAACACAACTGCTGGCACTCAATTAGACATTAACCTTTGTACACCTTAAACGTTTAAGGTTCCTTTGCCAAAGCTGACAAGAGAAACTTTCGTCGCCCATTCCTCCATCTTAGAAAACAACTGTCAGCTTTCACGTGCGTTGAACTATCAAATTTCTTTAGAGTTAAACTATACGTTGTCTAAAAAAGATATTGCTAATTTTTTTGTTTCTAATCATACCGTATTAAAAATTCAAAAGGAACTTGTTAAAACCCATAAGCCGAATTTTTCTTACTTACCTAGAGTTCTTTGTGTGGATGAATTTAAGTCTACGTCTTCTTGTAAAATAGCGATGAGCTCTATTTGTGTCGATGGCGAACAGAATGAACTCTTTGAAATACTAGAAGACCGCAGACTTTCCCAACAAATCAAACACTTTATGAGGTTTTCTAGAAAAACAAGGAAAAAATTGAAATATCTAGTGATGGACATGAATGCTAGTTACGGTCAACTTATTCAAACCGTCTTTCCATGTGCTGTTATTGTCACGAATAGGTTTCATATCTTCCAACATATTACGCGTTTTTTTAATCAATTGAGAGTGAAAGTGATGAATCAATTTCGAACCGGCGACACCAAAGAACAAAAAAGATATCACCGATTGAAGCACTACTGGAAACTGTTTCTCAAGGACTCTGATAAAGTTGACACCGATGCTAGCATAGAATTAGGATAAGCCAAAATGAGAATAACCTATTTAGACATGGTACATTTGAAGTACTAGGAAGAAGAAGGAGGGGCTCATCATGCCCAAGCAGTATGATAAGCAGTTCAAGTTAGATGCTGTTCAGTATTATTCGGAGCATAAAGAACTAGGATTGAAGGGCTGCGCTAAAAATCTAGGTATCAGTTATCAAACTCTGTCTCGTTGGAAGAAGGAATTAAGAGAATCTGGGGATGTCCATCATCGCGGTTCAGGCAGCTATCATTCAGATTTAGCTAAAGAAAATGCTCGCCTCAAATGTGAACTTCGAAATACCCAAGATGCACTGGATGTCTTAAAAAAAGCTATCAACATTCTGGGAAACTGACAGAAACGCTCTATCAAGGTGTTTCTGAAAAGATGGAGGACATGTCAACAAAGGAACGCCGTTCCTCCGTCTCTGGGATGTTGGAAGTCCTAGGCGTTTCACGTTCTGGTTATTATGTTTGGCGGAAGCGCCAGCCTTCACTTAGTCAGAAGCGTCGAGAACAGATTAAAAAGAAAATTCGAGTGATTTACCATGCCTCTAAAGAAAAATATGGAGCCCCCAAAATTACCAGGGAGTTACGTAAAGAAGGTGAAGTGATTGCGGAACGGACAGCGGGCAGTTACATGCGCCAAGAAGGGATTCGTGCGCAGTGGGTCAAGCCTTGGATAGCCACTACTAAAAATTCCGATTTTTCTAGTAAGCTTCAAAATCTTTTAGAAGAACAATACAATCCCGAACGTCCCAATGCCTTTTGGTGCACAGACATCACCTATGTTTGGACTGAAGAGGGCTTTGTCTACTTGACCAGTATCATGGATTTATTTTCACGAAATCATTGCTTGGAATGTGACAGACAGCTTAGATGTCTCCTGCGTAGTCGACACAGTTGAAAAGGCCAAAGTCAGACGGAATCCCTCACTACCACTGGTTTTACATAGTGATCGAGGCAGTCAATATATTTTTCAAGAATACCGGCGAGTCACAACTGACATAGAGCTAAGCTATTCTGCCAAGGCTTCTCCCTGGGAGAATGCTTGTATAGAATCCTTCCACTCACTGATTAAACGAGAATGGCTAAATCGTTTCACCATTCAAAATTTTCCTCATGCTTATCATTTGATTTTTGAATACATTGAAACCTTCTACAATACAGTTCGCATCCACAGTCATTGTGATTATCTATCTCCAAATGATTTTGAAAAGTTGCAGGAACGAACAGAAAAAAAGAAATATAAACTCGTCAGTTAGGTAAAGGAAACTCTCAGTTTAACTTGTCCTAAATCTTGACATAGGATCAATCAACACTAAATCTTGAAAAAAAAATTCTTAAAATCATCTAAATGAGAATTTAAACTCTCATTTAGATGATTCTTGTTAAAACAAATCATTAAATTTTAAAAATTTAAAAGGTATATGGGCCCATAATAATTCTCATAAGTCAACGCAATTAAAGTTAATTGTATCGCTGTTTTTAGAACAAAACTAAAAATACTACTCGATTCCCTCTCATTATCGCTATCTGACAAATGCCTTCATCGTTTTTAATTCTTGCCCTTCACTATCCCCATAAGGAGCAATCAAATACTCAGAAATATTAGCAGGAATAATAAAAGTCTGTGCGTATTGTACGATAAATGGATCAAACTGATTTGAAGGACTAGAAATCACAGCTTCTTTTCCCTCTACCAGATTTAAAACATTCAAACCACTACGATTTTTATGTAGAACTGGTTTTCTGAACGTATGTCTGCGAGTTTCAATAAACTCTGTCTCATGCAATCCGGTCTTTTCTTCTATCCAGCCATCACCTTCATCAATTAACTCAAACTTATTTATCAACTGTTTATTGACCCAATCTGCGTCCTTATACATATCAATATTAGGTTCCCCATGATTAATATTTACCGGCCTAGGGAGTCCATCAAAGTCTACACGATCCCAATCCCACAACTTAAATGTGAATCGATTTGGCGTCGCGCTGATTTCAAGGACTACAGAATCTTTACCACTTGAATGTATTGTTCCTGATGGAATTAAATAATGATCATGTTTTGTCATCGGATGGTTATAGATATACTTTTCATCATCAAAACTTTCATTTCCTGTTTCTGCTTGTTTCAATGATTGAATCAATTCTTTCTTTTTAACTCCATTTTTAACTCCAAGATATACAACAGAATTCTTTTTACACTCCATTACATAGTAACTTTCATCCTGAGTATAATGGGCACCAAATTGTTCTTGAACATAACTGACCTTGGGATGAACTTGGAGACTTAAGTTTTGACCACCCATCGTATCTAAAAAATTAAATCGAATCGGAAATTCGTGCCCAAATCTTCCGTAAACCTTTGAACCCAATAACTCACTGGGACGAAAGTAAACTAGATTATTAGCCGGAATTTCAAATTGGGTACCTTCAATGTCAAATAGCATACTATTTTCTTCAGGAACACCGTTAAAACTCCATGCTAAATTCTTTTCGTCTTTTTTAACATCAAAAGTTTCTTGCATCCAGTGTCCTCCCCAAATTCCGGGGTCAAAAAACGGCACTAGTGAAAAAGGTTGATTGACTGCTTGATCTAGCATGGAATGATACATCATGTAATCAATCATTTTAGGATTTTGCTCATCGTGGATATCTAGCATAAAATCAATATTATTAAAGATTTCACGTTTAAATCTATCTGCAATCCGCCATTCAAAAAAATAACCCCTTTTTATCATTCTCAAAGAATCTTCTCCGGCATTATTCCCCATCCAGTTACTGTACTCGCCGGATCGATACCGTTTTTGAATTTCCCATCGCGCTAAATCAACATAGATAATCAAGTCTTTTTTTTCAATGAGACTTGCTCCAAATCCATATACAATATTAAATCCTTTCCTCAGCTGGATATTTGTTTTCAATAATTTTTCATGATCAATAAAATCCTGTATTTTATGATGGCTCATCAAACCAAAAATCCGATCATCTGTAAGATTGTCTTTGATTCTTCGATTAATCACTTCTTCAGTTTGAAAGAAAGTGTTGCTGTGTACTACCTTGGTCGGACTTAAGATTTTAATGATTTGTGAAATTAATACCTCTTCATCTGTTACGGGATACGTTTCAATGACTAGATTAAAACTTTTTTGATTTTTTTTAACTTTTTTCCTAATGTATTCCTTAATCTCATCATAGGAATTCAGTACTACAGCTTCTTCATTTTTTTTCACTTTAATAGCTGGTCTAACTATTGACAAAGTAAATCCTCCTCATTGTATTAATTTAACTGGTAAGAAATTTTTAATTTAACATATCCAAAAAATCTAGGCTCTATCCCAATTCTGAATGAATCACTGGTATGTGATAAAGTTGATAGCTTCGTTCCTAAAACATCAGTCGAAAAACAACCAAGAAGTTTTAACTCGTTAAACTGTACAATGATTTCATCTTTTACATCTCCAACATTTTTCATAAAGAATTGAATATGATCGTCATCAATTAATTCAATCGAAAGAATGATAATCGTATTTGATTGGATAAGCATCGGCTGCAAAGAAATATCATCAGCTTCGTGCCAAGACATCACCACTGGTTTCTGAGAACTTTCACCAACCTTAATTTGCTCCATGACATCATATTCCGCAAATGGTTTAATACTAAAGCTGTAAGTATTAAGTCCCTCATCAGTCGACTTAAAGTTGGTATCCCAGTAGTTATTGTATAACCAAGCTAAAAACAAAGGCTTTTCCGACCTTTCTATCTCGATCGATTCTTTACCGAACCTGAAGCCGTTTGTTTGTAATAGCGGAGCATCCTTTGATCCGTAATATAGTCCACGTTCAGCATCTTTGAATGCAGCACTTTTGCCTATTGTCACCCAATCTTTGCTCACATTACCAAGCTGATCTTCATCTAAGGCAACAATTGTATCTGCCGATTCAAAAAACATCTCCCAGTCTTCGTTTAATTGGGTTGGAATCGTTACATAATGACTTATTGGTTTCAGGTAAGATGATGATTGAACGGAAACTTCAATATTAATTTCCCCTGTATTGCTATCAAAAGTTAAAATTTTCTCAAAATAATTTACATTTTCTAAGTCTGATGATTCTTTGCTAGTAACGACTATGCTGCCATTCTTTTCAAATATCTTTAATTCAGGTTGACGACAATAAACCTGTCTGTTTGCGTGCCAATTGTGATTCCAAACACTAACTGAAAAATTAGCCAACTCAATATCTCTTGGAAAGAATGTCGACCTATGAGGGTTATCTTTTTTCCCGTCTATAGTTTCAATAACCAAATCAAAAAAACCATACTTTTCTTTTTTAAAAAGAAGCTTATCTGTCAGTTTGTGTTTTATTTCAGTAATTTCAGTTACTTCTTCATTAAATTTTATCTCATAATGTTTCGTAATGAGTGTCCCACCAGCAGGGAGCTCGATATTTTTAGTAATCGGCTCCTTAAATTCATTAACTGAAACAAAATTCGTTTCATATGGCTGCAGCGTTAAACTGGCTCCATACAGAAGATTATCCGTCTTATTTTCAAAATATTGATTTGATTTATAAGAAGACAAATATGGACTGGTAGCCAATAAATCAGCTGCCACTGAAGGGACGTATGTGATTGGAAAATTACTTAAATTAGTAAAAGAAATGCTATTAATTTTTTCCAGCTGCATATTCTGTTTGAAGTAATTATCCACTGCACGGTTTAATACAAATGCGCTTTGAGCCAGTGCATCATAGGCATAAGTCGCCTTTTTATGTTGTTGTGACAACGTCATTCTAGAAAAAGGTTCAGTAATGGATTCTGCTGCACCCCATGTATGTTCATTGAAAACCAATGAATTTTCAAGAGCTTTTTCTTTTACCCTTTTATACTGTTCACTATCAACAGGACACAATGCTTCGAAGAAATTAGCGTACTTAAGATTTTTTAATGCATCCCTGTTGGCTTTTAATTCTTTAGGAGTACTTCCTGCACCAAAGTTCCAATAGTCAGTCCAATCCCCTGATTTAATCTCTAATTCTCGTTCTGATTTTAATAAAAAATCTCGCAATAATTCTGGAGTAATAAAACTGATTTTATATTCATCAAACATCTTATTAAAATCTGTTACCAGTGATAATAAACTCATATCCGGCGGGTTATTGTCAAGTAAAGGAGGGGTGGTCGCTGTTAACACAATGTAGTTTTTGTCATAATCGTTCTCTTCAAGATGAGACAAATAATTTTCTAGGCCCTCTTTCATCAAATGAACATCTCTTTTATTCGTATTTAAGAATTGACTGAATAGTGAATAATGCTCCCCTAAGAATGATAGTATCTTGCGGTCTGATTCACTTTTCCAATAAAAGGCTTTAGGCCTCTTAAAAGGAATAGCACCAAAATGAATGTTTTCTCCAGTCAAATAAAAATCGACACCACTATCAATCAATTGATCAGCAAATGTCCAGGGCTGACCGTTTATGTCGTGATTGATTGCAGTTGTTATTTTCATCTCGATTTTTTTTTCTATTTCTTTTTTGGTCTCCAGCATTTTTTTGATTAGATAAGCGTCATTTAACGGCGTTGAATGAAAAGGTAAAGCTGCAATTGAAATTAATTTATTTTTGACAAGTAATTTTAATTCGCTAATTTGATCTTCACTGGCATCATCCAGCCAAAGTTTCAGTGGATATGTCGCTTCCACCGTCCATCTGAATGGAGCTACATTTTTATTTTTCAAAGAGAGTTTACACAAGGCTATCGCTTGATCTATGTAGTTAATTTGCCACTCGGTGATTAATTCTTGATGATGTGTATAACCTAAATCAAAGTGACTATGATGAATTACAAAAATATTTTTTACTTTTGACATTATTTTCTCCATTCTATATTCAACCTTTTACAGCTCCACCCATAAATCCAGATAATACTTTTTTTGAAAATATAATAAATAAAATCAAGATTGGCACTGTCGATAATACAGAAGCAGATAGAGCAGAATCCATATTAGTAAACAAATTGCCAGTAAATTTCACCACTAGCTGTGGAACGGTTTTTTTTGTATCGGTCTGTAAAAAAATAAGTGGAATAAAAAATTGATTCCAAATATTCACAGAATTTATTAAACAAACAGAAAAAACAACAGGTTGCGCCATTGGAAACATAATGCTGAAGAAGATTCTAAATTCTCCGGCCCCATCCAATGTTGCTGCTTCATAAACTTCGTCCGGCAGTTGACTAAAAAACTCCGTTAGCATCAAAACCGGCATGCTTATTGCCGTTCCCAGTATAAGTATGACACTGGCATAAGAATCAATCAAACCTATTCCTTTGATCATTAAAAAGATTGGAACTATTCCCAGCTGTATTGGAAACATCATACCTATTAAGAAAAAAACCCTTAAAATTTTATTCCCTCTAAATCTGTATCTACCCAGGCCGTACGCAACAAAAGATGATAAAAAAATTAACAATACTACTGCAAATATAAGTATCAAAAGACTGTTAAAAAAATATTTTTCAAAACGTTCATTAACAAATAGTTTTATATAGTTGTCTAATGACAATCCGCTGGGTTTCCCCAGCGTATTGGTCATTACATCAGATTTTGATCTAAATGAATTATATACCAAGTAGCCAAGGACAAATAATATAAATGAAGCACTAAACCACATTATAAGGTTCACGATTTTTTCGATATACCCTTTATTTCTATCCATTTATGTCGTCCTTTCTAAACACCAAAATCATTTGGAAAACTGCTACTATAAAAATGATAAAGAATAAACTAACAGCGATGGTTGTCCCCATTCCCATGGAATTTTCAGATAAATTACCACCTAATGGATTATTATCACCAAAAGCGATTCTATAGAAAAACAAGCTCATCACATCAACACTCCCATCTACTCCGCCGGAAACACCTCCGAGAATATAACTATAATCAAAAATAGTCATTGCAGTTATATATGAAATGAGAATCAAGTTGAAAATAGTATTTCTTATCTGTGGTACAACAATCAACAACAATCTTTTCCAGAATCCTGCACCATCAAGATATGCCGACTCCAACGAATCAGTTGATATCATGTTCATTGCAGCAATAAAATACATCATTCCAACTCCGAATCCTGCCCAGGAAATCATCAACCAAACTATATATATACCAATACTAGGTAAACCTAACCATGGCTTCACTAAAAAGTTCAGTCCAATCTTAGAAAAAAAATTATTTATTGCACCTATATTTGAATCTAGCAATAAAGTAAATATGAAAACAATCACCGGGGTTGAAATAAATTGAGGTGAAAAAATAATTGACTGTAAAAGCTTACTTCCTCGAGTTTTTGAATAAATCATGTAGGCATAAATAATTTGTAATGGAATCATAAAACAGGCAGTCATAATAAAAATTATCAAGCTATTCTTTAGAGCATTCCCAAATTGACCTAACAATATTGGATTTGTGAATAGTTCTATATAATTCTGAAAACCAACAAAAACCTTTTCGCCTATACCATTCCATTTAAACAAACTTATTTGAGCGGCAGAGAATATAGGGTAGACAACGAATAAGGCGTAGAAGAATAGACCAGGAATTATAAAGAAAAGATATGTTTTCTTATTTTTCAACATCTTGATATGGCCTCCCTTTATTTCTCTAACTCCTCTTTCAATAAGTCAACAGCCTGTTTAGAATCAATTTTATTTTGCATTAAATCAGGTAAAATTGATGTTAAAAGTAGATCTTGTGGTTTTGATGTTTCGGTAGCTATTTGAGAAAATTTATTGTAGATATTAGAACCAACTTCGTCAAAATCTCCCAACATTTTAACTTTTTCATCTTGAATTTCAATATCTTTATACATTGGCACTTCTCCAGTTTCATCTGCAATGATTTGTTGTGCTTCTTTTGAATTGAGAAATTCAATATATTTCATTGCCGCTTGCGGATGTTTAGTCTTTTTTGATATTGCATATGTATTCATATTATTGGGTCCTGATTGAGCATATTTTTTCCCATCTTTTCCAGGTAAGTTAAACGTACCAATGTTCATTCCACTTTCAAAGTATGATTTGCTGTTCCAAGTTCCATCCACAGTCATTGCAGCCTGTCCATTTGTAAATTGTAACTTCGCACCATTTCCATCTGTCGAAATAAAATCTTTTCCAAACATCCCATCTTCACTGAATTTTTGAAAATTGTCAAAAACATCAGCCAGTTCTTCCCAATCACCTTGTGCTCCATTTTCCATGATGCTTTCGATATCATTTGTAGATAAACTAGCTGCTGTTGCTTGTATGTACCAATACCTGTCAAAATCACCATTTCCCCCTAAAGCTATTGGTGTAACATTCTTTTCCTTCAAAGTTTCTGAAACTTTAACAAATTCTTCCCAAGTTGTTGGCACTTTCACACCAGCTTCATCAAAAATATCTTTATTATAGTAAAAGGTAACAAAGGAAATAAACGAAGGTAAAGAACAATAAATTTTCCCGTCAACAGTTCCGTACTCAAGTGCCTCATCTGTAAAACGATCATAATTTTGATCTTCTATTGGCAATAAATAACCATTTTTTGCCATCTCAGCCATTTTTGTCGATTTATTTCCCTGAACCCAAAATAAATCAGGAAGTGAGTCTGATTGTAGCGCAACATTAATAGAATCTAAACTGCCAGAATACTGATAATTGATTTTTATATCTGGATTTTCTTCTGAAAACTTTTCGTTTATTTTGGTAAATGCTGGCTCGAGAACTGCTTGATTGTCCGCATCTCCCCATATCGTCAATGAAGCTTTTTGATCCTGTCCCTCTTTTTCTTTACTCCCACAAGCTGTAAGTAAACACAGCATGGCCATAACTAAAGGTATAAAGACTTTTCTTCTCATCATTTTTTCCCTCTTTTCATTTTTTCGTTTAGCCCTTCCAAGGTTCTGACTGTAGTATCTAATGTACTTCTGATGTCTATTTTTTCAACTCTTGCGTCAGATAACGTTCTCAAAACTCCTTGATTAAAAAACTTAAAACTTTTACTCACTTGTCCCCCAAATACCACCTCATTTGGTTCCATTGTTTTAATATAAGGACATATAGCTCTCCCAATATTTACTCCAAATGATTCAAAAATTTGTAAAGCTTGTGACACTCCTATTTCTGCTTGAAAAAACAGCTCTTTTCCAGACATATCACTAAATCCAAATTCAGTCGCAATTTTTTTCAAACCATTTTCACTAATATATTGATCTATTTTTCCGTCCAAAAATTGTTCGTCATAAACCATACCTGAGTGTGGTATACCATACTTTCCTTGAACACATTCTCCATTTTCAAGAAAAGTAGATCCACAACCCGTTCCAATAGTAAAGTAGGCTCCTTTTTCGCATCCAGAAAATTTATTCTCTCCGATAGCAAAAGCTTGCGCATCATTCATAAAAAAAATATTTGTATCGCAAAAACAATCAGAGTTATACTCAATTAGTCTTCGAACCAATTCTCTTTTTAAATTTATACCAAAAATCGAATTGAATTTTCTAAGATTTCTTATCATGCTAATTCCTTGGTCATAGTCAAAGGGTCCAGGGAAAGCGAGTCCAATAGAGGATACTCTTTTTATTTCTCTAAAATTTGTTAAAAGGTCTTTTATAATAAATACAAAGTTTTCTAATACCTCTTCCTTGGGAGAATTAGACTTGGAGTCATAATAATAAACTTCTGTGACGTTTACATTTTCTGAAATTGTTGAATAAAATATCGCTCCTTTCGTAAAAGTTCCTCCTACATCTAATCCTATAGAAACGGAATCCATTTGCTACCTCCTTTTCTGTTTCAAACTTCTTATTGTATCAATGTCATAACAATAGTATAATATTAATTGCATTACCTTACAATACAGTTTATGGTATAAAAAAGCCGTTGATATTTAAGCGTTTCCAAGCAATGTTATAACATTAATTGAATGGAGTATAGAAATGAATGATAAAAACCAGCCATTATATTTGCAAGTTGCAGAAAACATGAGAGACAATATCAGAACTGAAAAATGGAGAGAAGGTGAAAAAATTCCTACTGAATTTGATTTGTGTGATATTTACCATGTAAGCAGAATAACAATTAGAAAGGCAATTGAAGAACTAGTTAGAGATAACCTGCTTGAAAAAAAGAAACCTAAAGGTACATTTGTGAAGTCCCCAACCCTTGACAAGTCAAACACCTATACTCTTATCAAAAGCTTTACTATGGAGATGAAAGAGTTTGGTCTTGACGCAAAAACTTTGCGCGTTAATGTCATTATATCCCATGCAGATCAACAAATAGCTAAATATTTAAATATCCATCCTGGTGAAAAAATCATTATTCTTAAAAGATTGCGAGGAGTTGATAAAAATGGATTTGCCTTTTTCAAAACTTTTTTCAAATATGAGGAGTTCTTTTCACTTAATTCCAAATCTTATTTAGGTTCTTTTTACCAATATTTAAGAAACTTGAATCTCTTTGTTAAAGATGATAAAGAGATTGTTGAAGCTGTCCTCCCAAATAATGAAGTATGCACATGGCTCAAAATCAGTTCATCATCGCCTGTTCTTAAAAGAAAGAGGTTCACTTCCGACAGAAAGAATAATTTTTATGAATATACTGAGTGCTATTATATAGGTAGTGAGTATCAATACTATATTGATTTTTCAAAATAAATTTCTCACTTTTCTTTACTGTTGAATAGTATGCGATTAAACTTGAAAAATTAAAAAATCGTGTAAATTATTTTGTGTAAATAAAACTTTAAGGTAGCGAAAAAGAAAATCCATCCTACAAAATTAAAAATACGACACCGAAATTTTTATAGGAGGACTTTCTCATTACCAATTTTTATTACAGGAATTATGGGAACACTAATCAATAAAGGTGAGTTAGACAAATTATTTCGAAAACATTTAGAATCAGCTAGCAATTCCTTACTACATGCTAAATTAGCGATTTTTTTCAAATTATAAAAATATAATTGTTCTTGATTTCACTTAGAAAATCCACTTAATAGGGAACCTAAATTGCAATATTAAGTTAGCCACATAGGTAAAAATAGAGAGTTTTGTGAACAAGTGTTACCTATGTGTAAAAGAACCAGTGATTATTCAATTCTTTTAAAAAAATGTCGCAATGTCTGAAATAGCTGATTTAATTGGAAAAATATACACGCATCAGAATCTGCCACATCTTCTTTCTAATATGAATAAGTACATTTCTAAAAATATCTCAATGTTCAAAAATACAGGGCTAGACTCGTGGAACTGACCCATAAAAATGGGACAGGAGCAAAAAAGCATTTCTATTGGGAGTGTACAATATTTTGTGTAAGTTCCAAAATGGTATAATTAAAAAAATCATCTAGGAGGAATACACCAATGAGTATGCTCTCAAAAGATCAAATAAAAGAAATGATCCAATATTACAATATAAAAACAACTGATGATATAAAAAATGCGTTCAAAGATATGTTTGGAGAAACAATCCACGAAATTATGGAAGCTGAACTAGACACACATTTGGGATATGAAAAGAACTCCAAAGAAAATAAAGCGACAGAAAACAGACGCAATGGAACGAGTTCTAAGACCTTGCGGTCAACAGAATATGGCAAGGTGCCATTAGCTATTCCACGTAATCGAAACGGTGAATTTGAGCCTCTAATTATTAAGAAAAATCAAACCTCCTTAACAGGATTAGAAGATCAAATTGTCGCTATATACGCCAAAGGATTGAGCACGCGAGATATCGAAGAACACTTTAATGATTTATATGGTGCGGAAGTCTCTCCTACGCTTATTTCAAATGTCATAAATAAGATTTTGCCTTTGGTAAAAGAGTGGCAAAATCGACCCTTAGAAGTGCTGTATCCGATTATTTTTATGGATGCGTTTCATTTTAAAGTGAGACATGAAGGACGTATCCAGTCCAGAGCAGCTTATGTTGTTTTAGGTATAACGATTGAAGGCTATAAAGATGTATTAGGAATTTGGATTGGTGAATCTGAATCTTCTAAGTTCTGGTTAAGGGTCTTAAATGAATTGAAAAATCGTGGTGTCCAGGATATTCTCATTGCTTGCACAGATAATTTAAGTGGTTTTAGCGAAGCCATTGAGGCCACGTTCCCACAAACAGAGATTCAAAAGTGTATCGTTCATCAAATCCGTAACAGTATTCGTTTTGTCGGATATAAAGATTTGAAGTCGGTAACGGCTGATTTAAAGCCAATCTATAAGGCTTCTACGGAAGAATTGGCGTTAGAAGCACTCAACGAATTTGATGAAAAAAGGGGGGGAATATCCTATTATCACAAAAAGTTGGATGGATAACTGGACGGAATTGGCAACCTTTTTCAAGTACCCATCAGAGTTACGGCGCATTATTTATACCACTAACATAATCGAAGGCTTTCACCGGCAGCTTCGCAAGCCAACAAAATCTAAAAGCGTCTTTCCATCGGATGAATCGCTATTAAAAATGCTTTATCTTGTAACCATGGATGTCAAAAAAAAATGAACCATGAGCGTCCAAAATTGGGAACAAATTCTGTCACAATTTGTCATATTTTTTGAAGATAGAGTGACTGATCACATCTGAAGAAAAAGAACTTACACAAAATTCTTTACAGACCTTCCAAAAATGGTCAAACTGCTCCTGAATCCTGCCATACTAACTTTTTTCAATTTTCCTCCCTCCATCAGACGAACCATTTATTCTACTAATCTGATTGAAGACTTTAATAAACAACTGAAAAAATATACAAAGAGAAAAGAACAATTTCCTAATGAAGAATCTTTAGAAAGATTCTTAGTTTCTCAATTCAATAATTATACTTAAACATTTTTAGGACGTGTCCACAAAGGGTTCAAAGATATTCAAGATACATTAGAATCAATGTTTTAACTCACAGGACAGGATGGACTGTTCTATTTACACATAATTCTTGACGCTACCCAGAAGCATTGTTCGATGAGTTAGTGCTCTAAAATAATAATTCTTAATAAAAAGCAGGCTGTAGTAAGATTTCATCATGCCACCATTATTCTTTTTTCTTATATTCTTTTTTCTTAACTCCACTTTTGGTACTCATAAAAAATATACAGTTCTTTTGTTATTGTTAGCGCGATAAAAGCTAAACAGCAAAGAAAACTATGTGCAGTACCTCATGATATTTAAATATTACTTAGAGATAATCAAAAAGGACAAACAGTAATTAGCTTGTCCTTTTTGATGGGTGATTAGTGTTCAGATTTTTTTCGTTTCACAATAGCAAAAACAACAATTCCTAACAATAAAATCCCCAATAACACGGGTATTAGCGATGTTTTTTCTCCCGTTTTCGGTAGGACACTTGATTTATTTGAATGTTTGATTTTTAGATTTTCACTGTTAGAATTTTTAGAATCTGATCCAGAATCTGTTGGTTTTGGTGTATGATTATTAGTGATAATGATATTTCCTTTATTAGAATCATTAATTACCGTTGTATATCCTTTAACTTTGGTAATTTCCTTTACTGTATACATGATATCTTCACCACTAACTTTTTGGTCTAAGTCTGTCCAAGTATACGTCCAATCCATGCTTTCTGTTAATGAAATCGGCTCACCGATCTCTTCCCCATCAGCATACAGCTGTACTTGGATACTTTCAGGACGCAATCCGTCTTGATTGTTACCGTCATCCCAAGCTTTGGTGACCGTCACACTTGTTTTCTTTGGTGTGTAACTATTAGTAATTGTCGTGCCATCAATGGTAGTTGTATAATCTGAAACTTCATCTTCGGTTACCGTGTAGCGAATTGCTTCTCCGTCTTGGTATTGTGGGACATCTGTAAATTCATATGCCCAGCCGTCAGTTTCCGTGACTTCTTTACTTTCAACGACTTGCCCATTGGCCAACAAATTCACTGTGATCGACTCAGGACGTTTACCATCTTGATTGTTTTTATCATCCCAGACCTTCGTCCCTTTGATAGTGGTGACCTCAGGTGAATGACTATTAGTGATAATAATATTTCCCTTATTCGTATCATCAACTACTGACGTGTATCCTTTAACTTCAGTCATTTCCTTTACCGTATACATGACGTCTTCACCGCTGGCTTTTTGGTCTAAATCTGTCCAAGTATACGTCCAATCCGTGCTTTCGGTTAAGGTCATTGGTTCGCCTACCACTATCCTATCAGCATACAACTGTACTTGGATACTTTCAGGACGCAATCCGTCTTGATTGTTGCCGTCTTCCCAAGCTTTGGTGACCGTCACACTAGTCTTCTCTGGAGTGTAACTATTAATAATTGTCGTGCCATCAATAATAGTCGTATAGCCTGAAACTTCATCTTCGGTTACCGTGTAGCGGATTTCTTCGCCGTCTTTGTATTGCGGGATATCTGTAAATTCATATGTCCAGCTGTTGATTGCGGTGACTTCTTTACTCTCAACGACTTGCCCGTTGCCTAGCAGATTCACTGTAATCGACTCGGGGCGTTTATCATCTTGATTGTTTTTATCATCCCAAACCTTCGTCCCTTTGATAGTGGTGACCTCGGGTGTATGGCTATTGGTTATCGTAGTGACTCCCACTCCAGCAGAATCAATGGTAATGTTATAGTTCTCCGTATACCCATCTGGCACATTAATTTCTTTAGCCATGTATTTAGCGTTAATATCTAAGTTATTAAATGATGTCGTCCATGAATTGTTACTTTCGAGAGCAACAGGACTCCCTTCTTCTTCGCCATCTTTATACAATTGAATTTCCACATTTTCAGGACGCTTTCCATCTTGGTCATCACTATCATTCCATACTTTTTTTACGACTAAATCAGTTAACGTATAACCAGTTCCAGCCGCACCCGTCTCTGGTGTAAAAGCTTCTAACGCTTGCTGTTGAATATTGTCACCAGTAAATTGGATGCTATTTGAGTAGAAGTTGGATGCTCCACCATCTGTCGCTCGAGTTGAATAATATATAAAAATTTTATTATTAATATTACCAAAATTTATTTTAAAACTTGAATTATCATAAGTGATATCAGCAGTGGTTTTATTTACTGATTCATAACGGTCTACGGTTCCATCTGATTTAAAGAATATAATGGACAATGTTTCCGGCATAAAAGTTTGAGAGTTACCGATAAAATCTTCTAAAATGGCATTCGTTATATCTAATCCGCCATTGTTCAGAGTAACAGTCCACTTAACTAAGGTGTCGTCATCTGGACTTAAACGTCCGCTTTTTGTTAGCAATCGCGTATCGGGACCGACTTCTTTAAAATAAACACTCGTTTCTTTAAATCCCCAGTCAATCGTATTGTTAGCACCATTCTTTATTTTAGACGTGTCCCAAAGCACAAAAACACTGAAGCTACCCGTGATGTTAGTCCTATTATTCTCTTCCACATAATTAGTAAATGTGATTATTATTTTTTTAGTATCTTTATCAACTGATGCTTTACCAATCACATGATTGCCGCTGTCAAATAAATCAAAAGTGGTTGATTTTTGTATAATAAAAATTTCAGGGACATCTACTGTCATGGTGTCTCCGGTTTTAACATTTGATCCACTAGGTATGTTAAAATCCCATTTGGCACTATTGTTTGAATTTCCCGTAGTTTCTTTTACAACCTTTCCATTTGAATCATATAGGTTAGCATCTACGATAAAATCTAAGCCATAATCTTGTGAAGAAGCAGAAACTGATGGTGCCCGTGTTTGTTGTTCAGCCGATTGAATAGATTCCGATTGCTGTATTTGATCAGTTTGTGTTCTTTTTAGAGTAGCGGAATTATCTGTGGCAACTTGTTTACCTTCATTCTCAGCAGGTGTCATTTGGGAAGTTGATTCAGTACTTTTTTCATGCCCGATGAACGCCACTGTTTCTGTTGTTTCAGTTTTCATTGATTCTGCATCGGCAACCATATTTGTTATTTCAGTTTGCGTTTGTTCTGTACTGTCAACTGTTCCAATTGTATCCGCCAGTACATTTAAAGGCGTTGTCATAATCGCGTTAAATATAACAAACAAACTTAAGCACTTTAAGATATTTTTTTTCATCTCGATTGATCCCTTCTTTCTTTTCTAATTTTAAGTTGTTCAATTAACATAGCATTTAACCCTATATACAAACATCTTACTATATTCATTTCACAAATACATTATATTATTTTATTTTTTAAATTACATCATTTTTGCTTGATTTTATCACATTATTAGTCTTTTTTTAAAAGGATCTTTTATTTTATAACAACACTTTTTCTTAATATGGCTGGTTTCTTGTTATTATAAAATCATATTATATATAATCATTTAATTCTAAAATGTTAAAAACAGTACTAAGCAAGGGTGAAATTAACCTATAACTCCTTTGCTAGAATAAAACAAAAAAGCCAATAACATTTGAGAGACTACTCTCGTTGTTATCAGCTCTGCGTCTTAGCATCTGATTCATTTATAAGTGTTAATCTAAAACTTTAAAAATTGATAGTCCTTTTATTTTTACACAATGGGAAAGATAAAGAGAGTAGTTTCTTTTAAGTATGTTGTCCTTGTTTTGCTAGTTCTAACTCAAACTATGATACTTGCACCTTTGTTTCTTGATTTAGGTATTTTCACAATAACCCAATTAATATTTGACATTTAAGGCAATAAAAAAAGACCTGCATTAGTCAGACTTTTCTCCAACTTTTGCCGGTCAATACAAAGACTTTTTTTAATCCAATAGACTAAAAATCTAAATTTATTCTGGAACTAATATAGTACATTACAGGGGCAGCGATTCCCATAACGATAAATTCGCTTAGTGCCGTCCAACCGTAAGTCAGCCAAAACGGTGCCTGTATGGTCACATACAGCATCCAAGCAATCAATCCCATGCTAATGCTGAAAACCAGAACATTGGCTGCCAAGAGCCATCTGACATCTTTAATGTATTTTTTTAAAAAGCTGGTAATCAGCAGTGCTGCCAATGTTTGACCTCCGCCAAATATCACATCCAGCATCCCGAATTCCGAAAACATTAAATTATATAAGACAACGCCAAAAAATACGCCCCAAATCAATTTTTTATTGAAAACAACCAAATGATTGAGACTTTCAGATATTCTGAATTGAATAGGACCAGAAGCCACAGGGCTCACTAAAATGGTCAGGACAAGGTACATGGCTGCAACAATACCATTAATGAGCAGCCCTTTCGTTTTCTTATTTTGCATAAAAATTTCCTCCTAGTTTTGATGACGCGGGATGGTATGAATGAACCGCGATATTTTTTAATTCTCTACTACTCTAGCTCTTTTTATTCACAAAGTCAATTGCTATTCTGAAGTACCTTCAGCTTTTCAAAAGGTTTTGTTTGCTTTTTTTTCATCTATAGTGTAATATATGAATGTTGGAATTTCGTTATCAAATAAACGTTAAACGCCTTCTATCAAAACTATGAAGGGAGAGAATGTTATGATTTACGATAACGCTCAATTTAAGTACCGTGTGGCTTTAAACACGCAGACACAAACTTTTATCGCTTATGATGCAAAAGACGATTCAAAAGTTGGTTACGGTATTACAATTGAAAAGGCAGTAGAAGCATTGAAAAATCTTATCTAAGGAGTTTTCTGATGAACGATTCTTGTACTGACTCAAGATGAAGAAGTCATTAGCACAATATCATGTGGCCTAATGACTTTTTTTATTTACCGACAATCTAAACAAACGAAAGGATTCACTATGAATTATTTGTTTTTGCATATTATCGCAAACGAACATTCTGGAGGCGGTAAGGGAAAACTAGCCGCAGCAGAAGTTAAGAACTATTTAGATGAAAAGAAAGTGCCTTATCAATTTTACCGTTCAGAGTATGCTGGGCATGCGATTGAACTTGCCGGAAACCTATTGCAAACTACTCTCAAACCTTGGTCAAAAGACCTCCAAGCCCCTTATCCTTTACTAGTGGTCTTAGGCGGAGATGGCACTCTCCATGAGGTAACGAACGCTTTAGGGGATCACTTCGATATTCCCATGGGCTATATTCCTAGCGGTTCGGGAAACGACTTTGCACGAAGTACTGGCATTCCCCGCGAATCTTTAGAAGCCCTAAAACTAATTTTAGCCACTTCTAAGCCACAAGAACTGTTCATTTTAAGCAGTCTGGACAAAACGACCGGACAAAACACATTGATTACCAACAACTTGGGCATTGGTTTAGACGCATCCATTGTTGCGGCCGCCAATCAGTCTGAAAAGAAGCAATCCTTCAATCGTCTGCAAATGGGCGCATTCATTTATTTATTTTCAGCTATCAAGGTGCTGTTTCAACAAGAAGGATTTCCTTTGTCCGTAAAAATAAATGGGGAAGCAGTGACGTTTGAGCGGGCATTCCTTGTTACCTGTACCAAACACCCTTACTTTGGCGGCGGGGTAAAAATCGCCCCAAACGCTTCATCCTTTGAGCAAAACCTTGAGTTGATTGTGGTTGAAAGAATCCCACTCTACAAGATTTTATATTTGGTCTTCCTTTTATTTCGGGGAAAACATCTTGAATCCAAAAATGTTTATCATTTTAACGCAAAAAAAATAAGTCTTGCAACTTCTTCCAAAGAATATGGTCAGATGAGTGGTGAGATTATTCCCAAGCAGGGCTTTGATGTGACGCTATCCACTGTTAAAAGATTTTTTTGGTTTTAAAAAAGACACAACCTATATTTTAGATTGTGTCTTTTTATGTTTGAAAATCATAGGGTGTCAGGGTCTCATCCATCCCGACCATCGGTGAAATCATCCGTTGCTCGATTTTATCCAGTGTCAGTATCCAACTTTCAGATACCTTTTCCTCTGAATCTGCCAAAACATCTTCTTCCCCTATCAGAAATTCTGGTTTAGCTGCCTCTGCCTTCTGAAGCGGCTCATTATCATACGTCACGGAAAGAAGACTGCCTTCCACCACTCCAATGGCTTCTGAAATTCTCTTCAGCAAATAAGTTTTACGGTTAGTTCCTTCATTTTCTACTGCACGTTTAAACGCTCCTAATTCTCCCAGTAAAATCAGTTTTTCCTGACTTCTAGTGATCCCTGTATACAATAAATTTCGCTGCAGCATCCGAAAATATTGTTGTACCATCGGCATGATCACCATTTTGAACTCACTGCCTTGGGATTTATGGATAGAACAGCAATAAGATAGAGTAATTTTATTCCACTCGCTTCGCTGGTAAGTCACTTCTGTCTGATCAAAAGAAATCACCAGCTTATCAACTTTGTCCTCATTATCTTTCGCATAGATTATCCCAGTGATTGCTCCCATATCCCCGTTGAAAACATTAAGTTCAGGTTCATTCACTAGCTGCAGGACTTTATCCCCAATCCGATAAACTTTATCGTTCCACTTGACCTCTTTTCGAGTACCCGTCTCATTAGGATTAAAAACTTCCTGCATCATTTTATTTAAATTATCAATACCTGCAACTCCCCGATACATGGGAGCCAAAATTTGAATATCTTGTGCTGTAAATCCTTTAATCTGAGCCTTTTTTACAATCTGCTCAATTAAACCTTCCACTTGATAAGCATTACAAGAGAAAAATGAACGGTCACTTTGATTTTCATGGAAGTCTCTTGGCAATAGCCCGTTCTTTATACTATGTGCCAAAGGAATGATTGAAGAATCATTTCCTTGACGATAAATTTCAGTCAGTTCACGGCTGGGAATTTCATTCACTTGCAGTAAATCATGAAGGACCTGCCCCGGACCGACAGAAGGCAGCTGATCTTTATCTCCCACAAAAATAACTTGCATATTTGTTGGAATCGACTTTAAAAGTGTGTTAGCCAGCCAAGTATCCACCATAGACATCTCGTCTACAATCAAAATACCTCCCTCCAGCTCTTGGACTTCTTCCATGCTGTTCTTCTCCAAGCCAGTCAAACCCAGCATGCGGTGAATCGTACTGGCAGGCAATCCGGTAGTTTCATTCATCCGTTTAGCCGCCCGACCAGTAGGTGCTGCCAATAATATTGGGAACACTTCATCATGATAGTCATTAATATCCAAAGACAAGTCATTGAGTGCGGCAAATAATGAAACAATCCCATTGACCACCGTCGTCTTTCCAGTTCCGGGACCACCGGTAAGAATAAATAATGGTGAACAGATGGCTTCCTTCATTGCTTCCACTTGAGAAGGACCATAGGACATGCCATTACTCTCTTCTAACAAATTGATTAATTCGGTTATTTTCTCATCATCGTAGTGTATACGTTTTTTACGGGATAATAAACGCTTAATAGAAGTCCCAATCCCCATTTCAGCAAAACACAGAGAATTGTCAAAAATTTTAGTTTCTTCTTGTTGAATTTTATTTTCTTCTGTCAGCTGAATAATTTGGTCCGCTACCATCTGAGGGGATATTTCAACAGAACGGCTGCTTTCCAGCGTTTCAATAACTTCCCTAAGCAAATCTTCTGCTTCCATGTAGGTGTTGCCCTCACTCATGGAGTTTTGCAACAACTCAAACTGAATAGCTGCCCGCAATCTCACAGGAGCATCCGCTGCGATTCCCAGTCTTTCTGCCAAGGCGTCTGCCCTTTTAAATCCTACTCCTTCTATATCTTCAATCAAGCGATAAGGGTCTTCTTCAATCAGTTCAAGAGTCTCTCCCTTGTACAACTGATAAATGGTCATTGCTAACTGACTTCCAAACCCATACTCATGCAGCGAGACAATCATCTGTTCCATGCCATAATTTTCGCGAATACCTTCTTGCAGAGTCTGCTGGCGTTTTTTTGTCAAACCAGGAATCTCTGATAAGCGACTAGGATCATTCATTATTACTTCAATCGCATCAGAACCTAACATATCAACAATTTTTTCCGCAGTTTTTTTCCCGATACCTGGAAAAGCTTCCCCTGAAAGATACTCGACCAGACCATTTTCTGTTGTCGGTTTCACTTTTTTATAAGTAGTAGCTTGGAACTGTCTGCCATATCTGGGATGATCCACAATATCTCCAAAAAATTGATAAGTTTCCCCTTCTAAAATATCTCCAAAACTTCCAGTCACTACAATTTCAGGTTCTTCATAGCGGCTATTGGTTTCTTCAACCGCAATCAACATCACTTTATAAAAATTGGCCGGATTTTGGAAAAAAACAGCCTGAACACTGCCGTTTATATATGGCTTATCTATCATTTGTTCTTCCATAGCCTAATTTCCTCTCCTTATCCAATCATTCATAATCAATCTTAAACTTTCCACTCACTGATTACAAGAAAAAAACAGCAAGTCTTACTCACTGTCTTTGTAATTCAAACTTTCCATATACTCCAATGCATCTTGTACTGTTTTGACTGGAACAATCTCCATCTTGGTATTTATTTTTTTTGCAGCTGCCAAAGCTTGCTGATAATTGTTTTTAAGATCGGGATACTTATCCAGTACTTCTTTTGAATAAGACTCATCAGGGGCAAAAAAGATTTCAGCTCCCGCCCGATCAGCTGCAACCACTTTTTTATCGATCCCGCCGATCATTCCGACTTTCCCGTCACTTCTTATTTCTCCAGTCCCAGCTATCACGTGGCCTTTCCTCAAGGATTGTCCAGTGAGAGACTCATAAATTTCCAGCGTGAACATTAACCCCGCCGAGGGACCGCCAATCCCTTCAACCTCAAACGTAATTTCCCGATCAGATACCAGTTCTGTGTGCTCTGTCAAAGTGATGCCCACACCCACTGGATTTTCTTCACTTAATTTGGTAAGTTTACCGGAAATGGTTTTCTTTTCACCATCACGTTCGATTTTTAGAGTGATTGTTTCTCCCAACTCTTTAGACGCGACATAATCCATAAACTCTTCTGTTGTTTCAAATGATAAGTCGTCCACTTGATAGACCAGATCCCCCACAGCCAACTTTCCCCTAAAATCAGACGTAGCCATAACATCCATCACGTAGATGCCTTTGTAAGAGAAATGATAGGTTTCTCCTGCCAGATCCAAAGCTACTTTTTTTGCCATATTTTCTGATGAAGACATTTGCAACTCTCCAAGCAGTTCATGTTCTTCACTGGTATTATCACCTAGGAAATCTCTTTCGGGAATGACCTCTTGGAAGGTGTCCTTTTTTGCCAGCAAAAAGGTAGCTGGTGTGGCTTGTCTGATGCCTACCGTTGTTAATAAATAAGCTCCTGTCTGGTCATTGCTTTTTCCGTCCACTCGAACGAACTGCTGGACATCTTCAGCACTTCCCGGCATCTCAATAAAATAAGGGATGGGAATAAAAATACTGGCTACCAACATAAATGACAGGATAAAAATACTGGCAAAAATGGCAAAGCGTTTTTTGTGACGTCTATTTTGAGGAAATTTCATCTTAAAAATCCTTTTCTTTAAAATTATTTTTCTTGATATTTTTTAAGCAAGGCTTGGTTAACAGCTTCGGGAAGAAATTTGGAAACATCTCCCCCAAAACTTGCGATTTCTTTAATAATACTTGAGCTTAATTTACTATGTTCCGGCGTGGCTAGCAAGAATACTGTCTCAATATCAGAAAACAACTCTTGATTCATCTGGGCAATGTTTTTTTCATACTCATAATCCTGAATATTGCGGATACCTCTGATCAAAAATGATGCGCCCAGCTCTTTAGCCAGCTCAACAGTTAATCCTGATTGATGGGTCGCTACAGAAACATTGCTCAAGTGTTTTGTACACTCCTTGACCAGTTGTGTTTTTTCATCAGGACTGAACAAAGACTGCTTGCGAGTATTTGTCATGATTGCAATGATGACCTCGTCAAACAAGCCGGCTGAACGCTCGATCGTATTTAAATGACCAAGAGTCAAAGGATCAAAACTCCCGGGAAACAAACCAATCTTTTTCATCTAAGCACCTGCTTTCTTTTGATAAATTGTGATTCTAGTGTTGCCATACAATTGATTTTTTTTACAAATCAAACCTGTAATATTCTCGCCCAATTCGACGGACTTATCTGTTTCACAAACAACCGTCCCTCTCTCGGCGATCAAACCGTTCGCCAGCATAAAATCAAGTTCTTCTTCAATTTTTTGCATCATATAGGGCGGGTCTAGAAAAATCAAGTCGAATCCATTACCCGCTTGAGCAAATTCTTGCAAAGCAATGGCGGCTTTTTTTTTCATGATTACCACTTGCTGCTCGGCTTTCAGCAGGCTGACATTATCTTTGATCACTTTGATCGCTTGATGGTGATGATCGACACAGTAAGCTTGACTGCATCCTCTAGATAATGCTTCTAGAGCCAAGTTGCCGCTGCCGCAATACAAATCTAAAACTGTTTCACCGTCAAAGTAAGGACCAATCATGTTAAAAACGGCTCCTTTAATCTTATCTGAGGTCGGACGGGTGTTGCTGCCTTCCAAAGATTTTAACCGTCGACCTTTAAATTTTCCTGCCACGATTCTCATCAGAGTTTCACTTCCATTTCATAAAAAAATTCATCAAGGCGGCTTATCGGGCACTTGATGAATTTTTCAGTTCATTAAACTTTATCTGACAGTTTGATTGTCGTGCCAAGTTCCTCGACATCAAAACCGTCATCATCCTCCAAATCGATTTTACTATACTCGATAGAAACATCTGGACGATAGGACCGCTCAACACTCCGCACAAAGTTCAATTTTTCAATCACCGACATATTTTTTTCAATGGCTACCTCATCCATGTAAATCAAAACATACTTCATCTGTCTCGACACATAACTGATAATGCCAAATTTCCTCAGCTGGCGAAGGGGGCGTAAGGTGTGCATCCAAACAATCAATGCCCGGCGTTTTTTCCACGGCAATATCTGCTCTTGTTTTTCATTATCCAACATGACAGCTACCTCCACATCCTCTTTGGGCAAATTCAAAAAACGGGTTCCCTGCGTCTATTTTAATATCCGGCGAGACAGTCTGTGCCAAGCGATAAGAAATAGTATCTAAAATTTCTTGCAGATCACTTTCATTTCTCCGGAAATTCATAATCAATGGATCAGTATCGATGCGACGTTTTTCTTGACGAACCGCCCGGCGTTTTTCCTGATAATCCGGTGCATGTTTGCCATAAGCCTCCACAGGTTCAAACGAACGTTTCGCTGCTGAAAAGCTGTTGATTTTACTTTGAACGTCTTCCGATGCTTCCATAGCAATTTTACTAGAAATGAGTTTCTCCATTGTATAGCTTTCAGTGATTTTTTCAATCAATTCATTCAGCTGATCCTCTATGGCAAAAACTTCTTCAGTGTAAATCATTACTCTATTCCTACTTTCCTTCATCACTTGTTGCTGTTTCTTCAGATGGTGATTCTCTGAGCATCAGCAGAATAAAATCATCCTTGAATGATACGCCGATTTCTCCCTGTTCTATTTGATTCAAGGGCAGATGGGGCAGAAGTTTGCCATACCATTGCATCAGCATATACGGAATGTCCCGTGTAGGAGTATAGGCTAACCCATAAGTGTTATCCAGCGAAATTTTATTTTCTTTCGCAATTTTTTCGATTTCCTTTTGCGTCAAATAAAAGGGCTGTCGATAGGTTTGAATATTCCTTTGTAGTGCCAACTCTTCCAATGCCTCTTTTTCCAAGTAAGTTTCTTTTTCATCCAGAAAGCTGGTAAGCAACTCACTGCTGTCAAGAAACAGCTGCCCATTTGCAACAAAGATTTCTTTTCCCTCACGTTCACGAATGAGATTGACAAGGGAAAAAAACTGTCTTTCCAAATGTCTCTGAGAAACTTCTGAAACATCTGATTCATTGTTTTTACTCTCAGGAAGTTCGCCTTCCTGCAAATTATAAGGCATTAAGGAAAGCAAGGAGGCGGTATTCAAGTATCTGATCCCAGTGACCTTTTCACTTTCCCCGTCAATATGCAGGATAGCAAAACTTTCATTATCAAACGCAACAAGGGGTTGTGTACTCATGTCCTTTTCAGTAAGTTCCACAACGTAGTCTTTCCCGCTTTGCTGGAAACTAAAATTAGAATAAAGAGTTGTGACAGATGACATTTCATGCAAGGTCATGCCGATATTAAAATAATCACATTCAATCCCAGTCCCTAGAACAAAGATAGACTGAATCACCTTATCTTCTATTAACAATTGGAGATAATCAGACCCGTCCTCTCCAAAAATCCACCAAGAACTAGTGTTATCTACTTCCTGTATCTCGATAGGTTCTCCAAAGTTTTGAACAAAGGCCTCGGCTTTTTGTCCAATATACTGAGACAAACCAGTAGAAGAAACTTTTCCTTGCATAAACTTCTGACCTTTTTCATCAGGAACTTCTGAGCCTATGTCAAGAGGTTTAGGAGCTCTATCATCGGGAAAAATAATTGGCTGCATGTAGGCTATTATCAGAAAAATAACTGATACCAGAAAAAAATGAGCAATTCTTTTCACGCCTCTCCCCTCTTTCATCTGTGGTCTATGTCTACCTTGGTGTTATCTCGACCAGCAAGTCCCCCGACTGAATCGGATCTCCTGCTACGGCATGGACTACGCTGATTATACCATCAAATGGCGCTTGAATCATTGTTTCCATCTTCATAGCCTCTGTGACCATGAGTGTTTGACCTTTTTTCACCGTTTCCCCAGTCGTCACAAGCACATCTAAAACAGACCCGGGCATTGTTGCTCCGATATGTTCCTTTTTCGTCGGCTCAGCTTTAGGTTTCAAAATGACCTGAGACTTGACACTATTATCTTTGATAACAATCTCACGACGCTGTCCGTTAAAGATAAAGTACAGTATCCGATTCCCTTCGATATTAGGTTCGCCAACCTCGTCTAAACGAATATTAAAGTGCTTGCCTTTTTCAATTTTCACTCGAATGGTTTCATTCGGCCGCATACCATAAAAGAAACTAGGTGTATCCAAAACTGTTAAATCACCATAAGTATCATTTGATTTTCGATAATCCAAAAATACTTGTGGGTACATGATGTAACTCAGCACTTCTTCGTGACTTGGCTGATAGTCAATCAGCTTTTCCAGTTCTGCCGCAACTTTAGCAAAGTCCACAGGCTCAGCTAATGACCCCGGTCTGACTTCAATTGATGGACGTCCCTGTAAAATAATTTCTTTTAGTTTTTCAGGGAAACCGCCTGTCGGCTGGCCTAAGTCTCCTCGGAAGAAACTGACAACTGATTCAGGGAAGCTTAGAGTATCTCCTTTAGCGTAAACATCTTCTTCTGTCAAATCGTTTTGTACCATAAACAATGCCATGTCTCCCACAACTTTCGAGGAAGGTGTTACTTTGACGATATCGCCGAACATTTGGTTGACTTCAGCATATACTAGCTTGATTTTCTCCCATTGGTCTTCCAAACCAACGGCTTTAGCCTGTTGCTGCAAATTAGAGTATTGTCCTCCCGGCATTTCATGGGCATAAACTTCTGTTTGTGGCGCATTGATGCCATTTTCGAATTGGGAGTAATAAGTTCGAACATTTTCCCAGTAATGATTGATTCGCTGTGCATTACCGATATCAATCTTTGGTGTTTTTTCATCTTCACCCAAGGCGTAATAAAAACTACTCATACTTGGCTGGCTGGTAGAACTGCTCATGGCACTTGTCGCTACATCGACAATATCTACTCCCGCACGGACGGCAGAAGAGTAAGTGATGATACCATTACCGCTAGTATCATGCATGTGCAAATGAATCGGCAGCGAGACCTTGTCCTTGAGGGCACTTATCAAATGGTAAGCCGCTTGAGGTTTCATCAACCCGGCCATATCCTTAATAGCAATAATATGGGCGCCCATTTTTTCCAGCTCCAAAGCAAGATTAACATAATAGTCAATATTATATTTTTTTCTCGTCGGAGATAAAGCATCTCCTGTATAGCAAATCGCAGCTTCCGCAATTTTTCCGGTGTCACGAACGACCTGAATACTTTTTTCCATCTGAGGCAGCCAATTCAAGCTGTCAAAAATTCTAAAAACATCAATTCCTTGACGGGCAGACTCTTTAATAAATTCTTCGATGACATTGTCAGGATAATTTTGATAGCCAACTGCGTTAGAACCGCGGAACAACATTTGAAGCAGCGTGTTAGGCATTGCTTCACGGATTTTTCTTAATCGGACCCAAGGATCCTCATTTAAAAAGCGGTACGCAACATCAAAGGTGGCGCCGCCCCACACTTCACATGAAAACAACTGAGGCAGTGCTTCTTCAGTACAACTGGCGATCTTAACAATATCCTGCGTCCTTACTCGAGTAGCTAATAAACTTTGGTGAGCATCTCTAAACGTTGTATCTGTCAGCAACACTGCTTCCTGTTCCTTGATCCAATCTCTGACTCCCTCTGGCCCTTGGCTATCCAAAATATTTTTACCTGTCGGACCTGCTTCACCAGGATTTAAAGCAATTTTACCCGGTTTTGTAAAGACCGGTTTGTTGACTTTTTCAATGCCAGGAAAACCATTGACTGTCACTTCCCCAAGGTACTTTAACATCCGATTTCCGCGATCACGGATTCGGGGGAAAACAAACAGTTCAGGAGCTCCATCAATAAAGGTTGTTTTGGCCTCTCCTGTTTGGAATTGTTCATGATTGATAACATTAGATAGAAAAATAATATTAGTTTTTACACCGCGAATCCTAAATTCTTTCAATGCCCGTTTCATTTTTGTTACAGCTTTGGAAAAATCGGACCCGTAAGTACATACTTTAACTAATAAAGAATCAAAATATGGTGTCACTTCTGCCCCTGTATAAGCATTACCAACATCTAAACGGACACCTAAACCACCCGGCGAACGATATGTATCGATTGTGCCGGTATCAGGTAAAAAGTTATTGGCAGGATCTTCAGTCGTTATCCGGCACTGAATCGCTGCTCCTTTTATTTTGATCTCTTTTTGTTCCGGAATATCAATTTCTTCGTGGAGTCGCAATCCTTGTGCAATCTGCAGCTGTGCCACCACGATATCTGTATCGGTAATCATTTCTGTAATCGTATGTTCTACTTGAACCCGTGGATTGACTTCAATAAAATAAAACTGGTCATCTTCCACTAAAAATTCCACTGTCCCTGCATTGGAATATCCCACATGCTTCATTAGACGGACAGCAGCATCACAGATTTCTTCTCGCAACTCTTCTGAAATAGAAACGCATGGTGCCACCTCCACCACTTTCTGATGGCGACGTTGAACAGAACAATCCCGCTCGTAAAGATGGACAATATTCCCATGTTCGTCCCCTAAAATTTGTACTTCAATATGTTTTGGATCTTTAATATATTTTTCCACATAAACTTCACTGCTTCCAAAAGCTGCCTTGGCTTCGCTTGATGCTCTAGAAAAACCATCTTTTGCTTCCTCAGCATTGCGCACGATACGCATACCTCGTCCGCCGCCGCCAAGTGCCGCTTTGATTATCAGCGGATAGCCATGACTTTCACCAAAGGCCAGCACACCGTCCAGATGATTCACAGGACCGTCTGTTCCAGGAATAGATTGGATCCCCGCTTCATCAGCTGCAGCCTTCGCTTTGATTTTATCTCCAAAAATATCTAAATTTTCAATAGATGGACCAATAAATTTGATTCCTTCCTCTGCACATCTTCTGGCAAAAGTAACATTTTCAGATAAAAAGCCATAGCCTGGGTGAATACCATCAGCACCAGAATTTTTAGCGATTCTGATGATATCTTCAATATCTAAGTAGGCTTCAATCGGTTTTTTCCCTTCTCCTACCAGATAAGCTTCATCTGCTTTATATCGATGAATGGCATCTTCATCCTCTGCCGCAAAAATTCCGACTGTCGGCATGTCTAATTCAGTACATGCACGGAACACTCGGACAGCAATCTCTCCTCGATTTGCAACCAACACTTTTTTCATTCACCCATATCCCCTCTCTACTGAGTTTGTTTCATTGGAATGACAACCTCAGCCTGTCTTTGATATTTTTTTCTTAATTCATCGGCTCGTATGTTTAACACAAAACCAACACCTATCGAAAGAGCTAGCAAGCTCGATCCCCCTTGACTTAAAAACGGGAAGGTAACCCCAGTTAACGGGATGATGCCAGTGATGCCGCCAATATTTACAAATGTTTGAACTAATAGCATGCCGCCGATTCCAATACACATCAAAGAATTAAAGGGATGTGTCGCTCTTATCCCGACCATGATGATTCTTAAAATCAAAAAGAACAATAATAATAAAATCAGCATAGCAACGATCAGACCTAACTCTTCAATAACAATAGAAAACATAAAATCAGATTCTGCTACTGGGAGAAAGCCTTTCTTTTGAATACTGTTTCCTAAACCTCTGCCAAACAATCCGCCATTAAACATCGCATAGTAGGAATGCACCATCTGCAGTCCACTGCCATAAGCATCTATAAAAGGATTTCTCATGACTAAAAACCGCTCCACGATATACTGCTTATTCTCTGGTAAAAGTGCAGGTCCTAATAAACTAACCAGTTCAATCGCAATAAAGCTCAAGCTGACCCCACCTACACCAATCACAATGCCGTACCAATAGCTGACGCCGCTGGCTAACAGCATAATAATGACCAGTAAGACTAAAATAGCTGCTCCACCGGTATCAGGCTGGATCAGCACGAGAAAAATCAAACTTGAAACAAGCAATACTGGCTTTAAGACTGCCTGTTTAAATCCGTGAACTATAGTGTCCTGTCTTCGCGATAAAATATATGCCAGGTACCAGATGACCATGATTTTTAAAAATTCCACCGGTTGCAGAGTGATCGGTCCTAATTGAAACCATCCTTGCGCCCCGCCGGCCTGTAAACTGAAGGTTTTAGTAAATCTGGTCAAAAGAAGCATCGTACTGATGACTGCAATGCCTAGAACAAGAAGTCCTTTGCTCTGTAAAAATTTTGTTTTCATTTGATAAATAATAACCATCAGTATCAGCCCTAGAGCCAGATAAAGTGCCTGCTTTGCCGCAGCAGCGGTATCGGGTTGAGGCGGATCACTGGTAATCAGCCGGTAAGCCGTGGCACTGTAAACCATCACCACACCTAAAACAGAAAGAATGAGATAGGGTATCAAGATTCCATAATCTAGAAAGAACCTCTTTTTTGTTTTTTTCGCCAAACCTTACACCTCTTCTATTCCTGAGTTTCTTTTTGACCTTCGTATATTTCAGAATACACCTGATTCAATTTTTTTTCTAAATCGGCTAAAATCTGTTGTCCTTCTTTTATCGAAATGACACCCATTTTTTCAGCAAAATCTACTTGGCGGCTAAACCCATACATCTGGGTATCAACAACTTCTTCAAAAGCTTTACATTGAGCAATACACAAATGATTACGCTGATTGCTGATCAATGTTTTAATTTTATCTGCTTCTTCGATTAATATTTTCATCGCTTGTTGATATTCCTTTTCAGTTTTCATTTCAAGCCCTCCTTTAGTTCCATTTATTATAGCATATTTTCATTGAAATACTTTGGATCATTTTCTAAATATGCCATCTTTGGCTACTTCTATTTTACTATAAAACCTTAGAATAAAAGGAACCAAAAAAAGTTTCATTAAAATTTTCTCATTTTCGATTATCTCAGTTTAACCTAATCTTCTCAAAATAGTCAACCCCTTTTTATTTAAAGAGGCTTATTTGTTTGAGATAATCTTTTGAATGAGTCTTGTACTTAATGATGAGTTATAAAAATTTTTGCTTGTTTAGACAAAAAAAGACTTCC
Organism: Vagococcus elongatus; assembly: GCF_003987645.1. GTDB lineage: Bacteria > Bacillota > Bacilli > Lactobacillales > Vagococcaceae > Vagococcus_A > Vagococcus_A elongatus. Next base: position 155,562 of record NZ_NGKA01000003.1, on the reverse strand, counting down.
AGACGAATTTGTCTGAAAGTCTGACTTTTATATTATTTTGCTGCTTCGTAGCGTTTATTTACTTCATCCCAGTTGACAACATTCCAGAATGCTTTGATATAATCTGGACGAACGTTGCTGTACTTCTTATAATAAGCATGTTCCCAAACGTCAATACCAAGAACTGGTGTCTTGCCTTCTGTTAAAGGAGAATCTTGATTAGGTGTAGACATAACTTCTAATTCCCCATTATTGACAACTAGCCATGCCCAACCAGAACCAAAACGGCCAGTAGCTGCAGCGGCGAATTCTGCTTTAAAGTTATCAAAACTGCCAAATTTTGCATCAATCGCTTCTTTGATTGCACCTGTTGGTTCGCCACCAGCATTAGGTGCCATAATTTCCCAGAAGAACGCATGGTTAGCGTGTCCTCCACCATTGTTACGAACTGCTGTACGGATATCTTCGGGAACATTTGCTAAATCTGCTACCAAGTCATCAATATTTTTTTCGCCTAATTCAGGATGTTTTTCAATCGCTGCATTCAAATTGGTTACATAAGTGTTGTGATGTTTATCATGATGCAAATGCATCGTTTCAACATCAATGTGTGGCTCTAATGCCTCGTATGCGTAAGGTAAATCTGGTAATGTATAGCTCATCAACAAAACCTCCATAATTATTTATTATATTTTATTAACACAAGTCTAATGTATCACTGTTCAGAAACTAATTCAAAATAAATGCCTTATAGAAGTGGCAGATTTTTGAAATCTTGATGAAAAAGAGATACAATAAAATAAAACTCAAAGGAGCAACTGAATGAACACATTTCAGTTATTTAAAAATTCTTTAAAAAAACCAACCGATTTGTACAGTGCCAAAGATTTGCCGTTTGTGAAATCTTTTCTCTATTTTTTATTTCTAGGATTGGTATTACTAATTCCTGTACTGGCACAAACAATAGAGATGTTAGGAACTTTTCAAAATGATATGAGTAAAATTGCGGCAGAAATGCCTGAATTTTCTATTCAAGACAACCAGCTGACAACTGATGAGAAAGACTCAAGTTTTCTTTACAAAACTAACTATATGTTTTTCACTTTCGATCCAGATGGCATACAAACAGCTGAAGGCTTGCAGAAAGATATCACTGGAAACAAAATTGCTGTCGGCCTGTTAGAAAATGAACTAGTCCTTGCGACAACTGAGGGCAGTTTGCTTTCCTCATTGCTCGAGACAAACAAGCTGGTAATTCCGTACAAGAATCTATCGGACAGCAAGTTGATTTCTCGAAACTTTTTCAAAGAACTAGGAACTTCCACAGGCAATCGTTTGACGGTTATCCTATTGGTCGTCCTTAGTTTGATGGGACCAGTGCTGATTGATTTCGCTTTTTCTCTCTTCTTTGGCGCCTTTATCGCCCACTTGCTGAGTGGTGCTCGCTTTTTAGGACTGAAGTTAGGCCAAAGTGTAAAAATTCTCTTATTTGCCTCGACGCTCCCTGTTTTTTTCTGTGCGATCGCAGGAATTTTTTTCCAACTCCCTACCAGCTCGATCATTATGCTTGTAAGCATCTTTTACTATTTCCAAATCATTCGGGGAGAGTTGAGAACAAAATAACTTACAGAAATGAGTGACATGCTATGACCAATCTATTGATTTTACGTCCGTTAAAAGATAATTCGGTGCAAGCAATCAAACGTTGTGCGCCAAACTTCAACATACTGACAAGTACTGACGGGCTATCTCTTGATGAACTGAAAAATGTTGAAATCACTGTTGGATGGGAAAACAACGTTGGCGAACAACTTCTCCAGTTAAAAGAAGAAGGGCAGGGCATCCTGAATTGGATTCAAACCTACTCTGCCGGAGTGGATGATTTAGACCTCAAACGCTTGAAAGAAAACAATATTATTTTAACCAATGCCAGCGGTGTCCACGCTTCCCAGATCAGCGAATCAGTGATTGCTATGCTCTTGTCCCACTACCGAGGGATTTTAACTGCACATAAAGCACAAGAAAACAAAACATGGGAAAGAATCAGGCTGAACGATTTGGCTTTGAAAAAAATGCTGATTGTGGGAACCGGCAATATCGGACGACAATTGGCAAAAGTTGCCAGCGCTATGGCAGTGGATGTTTATGGCGTTAACCGTTCTGGCCGCCAGCTGCCTGAATTCAATAAAATTTACCCGCAAAAAGAAATTGATGACGTGTTGCCAACTATGGACATTGTCATCAGTATTTTACCCTTGACCGATGAAACCTATCATTTGTTTAATAGCCAGCGTTTTGAAAAATTCAAAAAAGGGGCTGTCTTTGTTAATGTAGGACGGGGCGAATCAGTGGATACTTCTGCTTTAATTACTGCTTGCCAGTCAGACCGTATCGACTTTGCCGCACTGGATGTTTTTGAAGAGGAACCATTACCGAACAGCAGTCCTCTCTGGACGTTGGATAATGTATTGATTACACCCCACATCTCAGGGATTTCTATAAACTATCAGGAGAAATTTATGAAAATTCTTTTAGAAAATCTCAATGCTTACAAAGAGCAGTTGCCTCTGCCTAAAAATGTTGTGGATTATACGTTAGGTTATTAGATTTTAATAAAAAAGCAAAAAGTTGCTGTTTTAAACAACTTTTTGCTTTTTTTATTTTTCTTCTTGAAAGAAATAAATAGGTTCCTGCCGCTGTTCATCATAACCGACTGTCAGGTCGTAACCAGCAAAGAACCAGTCATCAGCATGCTCAGTAAAGTAAGTGATACCTTCTTTTTCGAATACCGCAAGAGGCGCTTCAGGACTCTCGACTCTCATCCCTGTCGAAAAACCCTCATGGACATTAGTCTTACCGCCATATTTTCCAAAAAAATGAACATAACTTCCTGATTCAAGTTCTAGTTCAGTCTGAAACCACTTGTGTGCATTATCCAGAACATTGATTTTCATCTATTTAACCACACTTTCTCTTGTTGTTCTCTTATATCTCACTTATCATAGCACATTACGCCCAAATCTCTTCTTTCAATGCTTAGGCTTTGGTTAGTACAAATAACTTTAAAATAAAAAAAGATAGGAACATCACAATGATGCACTGCCCATTTCTAAAAATTAATTCATCACATCATCCATATGCTCCACATCTTTTGTTTCCCCTATGACGAACAACACGTCATTTAAAAGTACTACTTCGTCTGCGGGTGGTGAAACAATCAAACGTTGATTTTTTCTTCTAATCGCGATCACGTTTAGTCCAAACTTCTGACGTAAATTCAACTGCAGCAGACTCTTATCAGCAAACTTATCATTACTGATTTGGATTTCAGCGATCGAATATTCATCCGACAGCTCCAGATAATCTAAAATATTTTTTGAAATCAGCTGATGCGCTACCCGTTCCCCCATGTCACGCTCAGGATGAACTACCCGATCTGCACCGACTTTTTCCAAAACTTTTGCATGATAAGTATTTTGGGCTTTGGCAGTGATACGTGTGACACCCATTTCTTTTGCCATTAAGGTTACCAAAATACTTGCCTGAATATCTTCGCCAATAGCAATAATGACATGATCAAAATTCCTTAAACCAAGAGAGCGCAGTGCCATCTCATCCTGTGCATTTGCCACAATAGCATGGGTGGCGATATCCATATATTCATTCACCCGATCTTCATCCCGATCGATCGCTAAAACTTCTTGGCCCGCTTCAATCAATGCGGTACATACACTGGCACCAAAACGTCCCAGTCCAATGATTGCAAAACTTTGTTTCATTTCTTGTTTATCTCCTTAAAGTATCTGAACATTTAGTCTACACTATGATTAATCTACGATACCATGTTTAAAAGCATAAATCGTTGCCTGAGTTCGATCTTCTACATCTAGTTTAGAAAGAATATTAGAGACGTGTGTTTTAACTGTTTTTAACGTGATAAACAACTCATCTGCTATTTCCTGATTGCTTTTTCCTTCTGAAATAAGCAACAAAATCTCTAGCTCACGATTGGTTAAATCATCGTGAAGCACAGGTTCATTCTTCCTAGTCAATCGTTCCATCATTTTTCCGGTCACTTCAGGCTCCAAAACTGTTTCGCCCCGGAAAGTCGCCCGAATCGCATTAGCAATCTCACTTGCTGTGGAGGTTTTCAATAAATAACCGGCAGCGCCAGCTTCGATTGCCGGATAAACTTTTTCATCATCAATAAAACTAGTGACAATAATAATTCTTGCTTCAGGCCATTCTTTTAAAATAAGTTTGGTTGATTCGATGCCATCCATCTCATCCATCACCAAGTCCATCAAAATAATATCCGGTCTTAATTCCAAGGCTTTTTCATAACCGATTTTTCCGTTTTCGGCCTCTCCAATAACCTCTATGTCCTCTTGAATCGATAAGTAAGAAGACACCCCTAATCTCACCATTTCATGGTCATCTACCAATAGTACTTTTATCACTCTTCCTCATCCTCCTCAATCACTGGTACCCGGATTTCAACACTCGTTCCTTTGCCTACAAAACTAATGATTTTACATGTTCCCCCCATGCCTGTGATACGTTCATTAATATTGTTCAAACCGTAACTGCCGACTTTTTTATTTGAAGTGTCAAATCCCACCCCATCATCAATCATCCGCAGCAAAACGACTTTATCAGTCTTTTTAAGAAAAACTTCTAGAGATTTCGCTTTAGCATGGCGTAACGTGTTTGAAAGCAGCTCTTGGACAACACGAAACAAGTGGTCCTCCATCCCACTTTGCAAAGACACGTCTTCCACTTCCCAGTGCAATGCGATTTTAATTTTAGACTGCAGCTCTACCAAAAGCTGCTCGATGCCTTTTTTCAAACTTTTTCCTTCTAAGGAGATTGGTCTTAAATGCAGAAGCAACGCTCGCATCTCTGACTGTGAGGCATTGATGATATCCCCTATCATATTCATCTGTTTTTGAATAATTTCAGACTGTCCATTTTTCTTTGCGTCTTCCATCAATGCAGACATCATCATGGACGCAGCGAAGAGTTGCTGACTGACTGAATCGTGCAGTTCTCTAGCTAATCGGTGCCGTTCTTCTTGCAAAATCTGCTCTTTTGATTCCCCGTCAACCATTTGAGGCCGACTGGACAAAACTTGCAAGTCCTTAGACATACTCAGCATTTGTTCTCTTATTTTTTCTATGCCTTCATCAATGTTGCTTACGTACGGATCCCCTTCGCCGTTTCTAACAGTTTTCATGAATAGGGGACTGTCGTAGTGATTTCTGGCTAACAAGCTGATTTTTTCTTCCAGTCGTCCATATTGCGAACGATGAAAAAAATACACGACGATATAAACCATAGTACTAACTACAAGCGCAATCAAAATAAGGTAAACAATCAAAGGGATGTAAGTAATCTTTGTGCGAAATAATTCTTTCAGCCATTCCCGTTTCCCTTGAGAATAAAAATAAGTATACAATGTTAACACTAAAACAATAAAACTAAAGATAAACGTGTATAAAAAAATCAAAGGTCTGTTCTGCTTAGACATCATATACGAATCACCTCTAGGTCACCGAAAAGTGTGTTCGTCACGATTTTTAATTTTCTTGCATTGTGGTCATAATCTTCGCTAAAAACTTTGAGAGATTCATTTTTCAATTTGAAAAAATCATCCTCAAAAATAACGTTCCCGTTTAAGGTCGAATGTTCGAGCATCAAACCAACACCTAAGGGTACTAAGATACGAGTCCTGCCGAATCCCTTACGGATGATGATGACATTGTTTTCTTTAGGCAACAATGTATTTCCCAAATCAATGATGGTGTCTCCGGAAAAAATCGTAAAATTAATATCGTCCCACTCATAGACATTGGTTCCGATCCGCTGATTGCCGATCCAAGGACGTTTAAAACGGCGACCATTTTTAGACTCCGTTTCTGTCGTCTGAATCATCATCATTTGCTTTTTACGCCAAGGGGCATTTTCAAATTGATCCATCATATTGACGCCTGTTGCTTCAACTCCTTTTAATCCGAAGTAAAGCACGCCGATGATCACCATGATCCAAACAGTGGCACCGCTCGTCAGCAAACTTAAAATCGCCACGACGATTCCTAAAACCAATTGAAATTGGTTAAAAGAAGTTCTCGGACTCTTTTTTAATGCATAAATTAAATTCAGTCCGCCAAATATTAAAAAAATTAACGCCGGTGTATTATGAATGATTTGATACACAGCTAAAACTAACAATAAACACTCGATTGTTAGAAAAATTCTCCATGAGCTTTTCATCTTTCTCGCTCCTATTCCATTGTTCTTCATTCATTATACTAAGACCGCCTGAATTTGGGGAGTCCTTTTAGTATGAAATATTACTAGGACTAAAGTCGTAGAAAACTACATTTGAAAAAAAGCTGTGCGTCATTTCGCACAGCTTATTGTGACACTCCTATAATTCTCACTGCCATATCGCCGCCAGGTGTTGCCACACTGACCTCATCGTTGACTTTTCTGCCAATCAGCGCTTTGGCAATAGGTGAATCGTTAGAGATTTTACCAGCCAGAGGGTCTGCTTCTGCACTGCCGACAATCGTATACTCTTCTTCATCGCCATCAGGCAATTCAATAAAAGTCACCGTGCGCCCAAGAGATACTTCGTCAGCTGCTTTTCCGTCATTGTCGATGATTTGAGCAAAGCGAATCATATTTTCCAAAGTCGTGATACGCCCCTCAACAAAAGCTTGTTCATCTTTTGCTGATTCGTACTCCGAGTTTTCAGATAAATCACCAAAACTTCGAGCAATTTTGATACGCTCAACAATTTCTTTACGCTTTACCGTTTTTAATTCTTCTAATTCTAATTCCAACTTTTTTTTACCTTCAAGAGTCATTGGATAAACTTTCTCTGCCATGAATAAAGCTCCTTTAGTAGTTTACTTTAATTAAATGAAAAGAAGGGCTTTCCCGACTAAAATCAGAAAAGCACTCCTATTTACGCCCTAAAGATTACCACGTGTTCAACAATTTGTAAATAGAAAACTGCATTAAACACATCATTCTTCTATTTGATTATCAATATGTTCCTCTTTTAATATCAAGTGTTCCTCATATGTCTCTGCAAAATAAACTTTATGTGTTTCGATGTTTGCCAAGAAATAATAATAAGTATTAGGTTCCGGATTCAGCACTGCGTCTATCGCTTCGATTCCGGGATTATTGAACGGTCCAGGACCAAACCCTTTGTTGATATACAAGTTATAGGGGGAATCGATTTCTGTATCCTTGTTCGATAAGTGAACTTTATGTTTTTCCATCGCATATAACACTGAAATATCAGACTGCAAAGGCATGTCGGCTTTGATACGATTTAAAAAGACTTGAGCGATATTGCGCCGGTCTTCTTTTTCCACACCTTCTTTTTCCACTAATGAAGCCAATGTCAATACTTGCTGTGTAGTCATTCCAGACTGATCTAGGGATTCTTGACGAGCTGCTAACTCCGAATTAGTTTTGTCCACCATTTCTCTGATCATATCTTTGATAGACTTTTCTTTATAATAATTATAAGTCGCAGGAAATAGGTATCCCTCCAAGCGATAGCGGACATCTTGTGCTTTCTTGGCACTTTCTAATAATTTTCCGTAGTCTTGATACAATTCTTCAAAAAATGATTCATCCTTCAGAACATCCAAAAATTCTTCTTTCTTGATTTTTGTCTTGTCTGCGAACAACTCCGCAATCTGATCTGCACTGTAGCCTTCTGGGATACTGACTCGTGCGTCTGCTAACGCCTCAGGTTCCTTTGTTCCTCCCTGTTGCAGCAGCACTGCTATCTCATCTAACGTCATATTAGGAGACATTTGATAATAACCTGCTTTAAAATCGGTGATGTTTTCTGTTTTCATATAGTAGGTAAATACCATACCGCTTTTGATGACTTTTTCTTCTTCCAGAATACTGCCGATACTTTTATTACTGGAACCGATCGGTATGTTTACCTGAACTAGTTGATCATCTTTGGGATTCAGCGGTTTTAAGCCCGCCTGCCAGTAACGATAAAATGATATGCCCACTATCGCCACAGTCACTACTAAAGCGGTGATAACCGCTAAAACTATTTTCCCTACTAATTTATTTTCTTTTTTGCGCTCACTGCGTCGTCTCATTTTTTCCAACTCTTTCTCACTAACTTTTCCATTGATTTTTGAGTAATTTTTATCTTCATGCTGATGATTAATGCGGCTCTCAGTTACTTCCTCACCAACAAATGCCGCTCGCGTTTCTCTGTTGTCGCTCGACTCATGCTTTTCCCCGTCTGTTTTTTGAGATGGTTTTAAAGAAGGAGCAACTTGATTAGATTTTTCTTCATCTCTAGAATTCGTCACGCGACTTTTATCTGATTTATGGGACTTGACTGCTGAGTCATTTTTCTGTGTTGGCTCCGAAATTCGTCGTTGTTGAACTTCAGAAGATTCGGTAGAGTGACCATTCGTGCTCGTATTATCAGCTTCAGCAGAACTAGCCGGCTGGTCTTGATACTTCAAAGAAGCAAACACCTTCTCACGTAAACTTGTGCCAGGCTTAGTCTCCGAATGTTGATTGTTTGCTTGAACTTCCTCTTGATTCTGCGGGTCACGAGATGATTTATCTAGATCAGACAAAACACAACCTCCTTATTCAACAACCTTACAATTCAATAACTCCCATCATTATACACGAAAACAAGAAAAACGAAAATAATTTCATTAATAATTCATCGTTTTTAAATACAATAAAATAATTGCTGTCCTCCTATTACAGCCCTTGTTGTAACGTTTTCTCTTTTGACAGCTGAACATATACAAAAAAACTGCATCAACAGATAAATATTTTTTATAAATTTCTTAACAAATGACCTTGATAATCTGTTTCAAGATACGTTAACGACGCTTATGCTAAGGCTTAATTTAGTCAAAAAAAATACTGCCAATTCAAATCATTGGAACATATTATAGCATGGCAATCTGAGGCTATAACAGCATTCTTTTAATCAAACTCTTTGAAAATTTTAAAACTCTGCTTCTAAATTACTTCATTGGGAAAAATCATCTCTAAACGTTTCAATTGATTTTTCACTCACTTTGTAATACACTAACTAATACAAACGATACATTAAGGAGAAGCTCATGCTATTAGAACTGAAAATGACTAGCGACATCCCCATCTACCAGCAAATTTACGAACAGATTGTCATTGGCATCGCTAAAGGGCAATTGCAAATGGGAGAACCTCTGCCAACAGTCCGCCAACTGGCAGAAGATATTGGCATCAATGTGATGACCGTTTCCAAAGCCTACAATCTTTTAAAAAATGACGGATATATCGAAACGGACCGGCGTTTGGGTTCTCGTGTGGTTGACAAAGTTATCAGCAGACCAAATTTTCAAGAAATATATCAAAAAGAATTAGAATTATTACTGGCAACCGGGGTTGTCAATGGGTTAACTAAAGAACAATTTACAGCGATGACACAAAAAATCATAGCTGATTTTAAAGAACAAGGAGCAGACAACTAATGAACTGGCTATTTTATCTCATCTTAATCGCTGTACTGATTATCATCGGTTTTTCCTATACGTTGTATAGTAAACCCAAAAAAAATGTGTTGCTTGAAACTACCTTAAAAGATGAATATCTTGAAAACAAAAACGTTAAAAACATCGTACATTCTTATCGAAAAAATCTCTTGTACAGCATCATTATATTATCCCTGCTTGGTCTGACCATTCTTATTTCTGATTATGACTCCATTCAGCTGATAATTTTCTTTAGTCTGATGGTGCTTGCGTTTGTTCTGATTCACGGTACGCTTATTCTGCATATAAAAAAAATGCAGGAATTAAAGCAAAAAAATCAGTGGTACACACAAGAAAATAATGACACTATTCTGCGAGTAGACACGAAACTTTCTATTGAGCGACAAAAAGGGATTCTTTCATTCTATTGGCTGCTTCTTCCCCTTGGATTGCAGCTGGGAGGCACCTTGGGACTTTTGTTTTTAAATCCTGAGTCAAGTCTTGTCTTCATCAACTTTTTATTATTGGCCGTTTCTGTGCTGACAAGTTTTTTATATTTTACAGTTTATAAACTGCCAGTCACCGTTTACAGCAAAGAAGAAAAAATCAATCAGTTTATTAATCGAAACAAAAAAAGAACGTGGTCGTTATTGATCATTTTGATTCAGTGGTTTATCGCCATTCTTGCCATCGCATTTATCGGAATTTATATGGGGTTGGGGTTTGGCAGCAGCTTTGCCTTTTCTAGCGGATTATTCATAATCCTAATGATAGTATTGATGTTTGCTTTTCCTGCTTCTGTCATCATACTTATGCTTCGTTCTAATAAACGTGAGGAACTGGCACTCCATCAAGGAGAAAAATATCTCTATGATGGGGCAGATTATTATTGGCGGTATGGATTTTACTGTAATCCAGATGATCCAAAATTTTGGGTCCCTAATAGAATCGGAACTAACATTGACATGAATTTAGGTCATCGCAGTACAAAACTTATTGGTATAATCACCGGTATAGCCGTCTTTGCACTGTTGATTGGTGTGACCATCCCTCTTTTCAAGGCAGATTTTTCCAATAATGCTTTTGAATTTCAAGTCAGCAAGGACCACATTGTTTTACGTGCTCCTTTTGCAAAAGATAAGAACATTCCTTTTTCAGATGTTGAAGAAGTTACCTTACTTGAAGAAACGCCTAGAGCAATGAGAATCAAAGGTGCGGGGACTGCCAACTATGCTACGGGGGTTTTCAGACTTACCGACACAGGAGAAGATGCTAATTTCTATCTGTTCTTGTCATCTGATAAATCTGTGCGGATAAAAACCGCAGAGGGTTTGTATTTTGCTTCCAATAAAACGGCAGCAGAAACTACAGAAACATATCGACAAATTCAAGAAAACTTCCAGCCGTAAAAAAACAGGAATCGGGGTAATTTACTCCGGTTCCTGTTTTTATCAAAGTTGAAAATGAAAGGTCAGCTTATATATTCTGCATAGTGATCTAAATGCTTCAAGTAATTTCCGCGGAGAATGATGAAGAAAACCGATTGGAAAACAAGATATATTTTTGCAATTCTAAAGAAATACACCATCGTAGACGTATCTAGATAAATGCTCAAACAGTACATTGCCACCCAAAAATTTAATAAAGCTATCAGCAACGGCAAAAAAAACATGATTAGCATTTCTTCCGTCACAATTCTATGACGCTCTTTGAGGGTAGTGCCTGAAATATGCAGCGCCCTATGCAACTCCCCGTCTCTGTCCAATTCTCCAAAGAGTCTGAAATAAACAATACATGAAGCAAATGAGAAAAACACTGAACCCAACAGGAAGCTCACCAAAATTATCAAACCGTTGGACTGATTATTCTCCACCCAACTGTCAAACAAGGAGTAAAAGAAGATGAAGTCTTCTGGATATAATAAGTCCACTGTTGCCTTTTCTTCCTCGCTTAACCCGTCATAATCTCCTCCCAGTTCCTCCAGCTTTTTTTCATACTCACTGAACTGCTCTTTGTCTATGCGGTTAAAATACTGGGAGATTTTATGGTTTAATTTTTTATCTTTGTTCCATTCATTGAAATGAATGACTACACTATGCTCGCGATAGTCTGCGTCTTCTGGTTCTTTTGTCGTGAGTTGGTTATATAACTCATCACTGACCAGCAGTAATGGATTGACGTAAAATCGAATATTATACCCTTGAGGAACAGAAACAACTTCCATTTTTCTCTTGAAACTGTCTCCCCCATGACCGAAAAACTCCAATTCCTGATAATGGATATTTTTCTTTTTATCTCGTCCGCTGACCACTTGTTTTTGAGAATTAGTGTTAGACACGTACAGTGCTTGTTGGTCATTCTTGAGTTTAAGTTTTCGCTCTCCTTTAAACTCAGCCATTTCATTGTATTTTGATAACGGAAAGACCAAGTAGTTGTCCGCCCATTTGGACATAGACTTTTTTTGGATGATGATAGCAAACACAGGATTTGATAAATCTTGTACCAAATAATCATAACCAAATGCTTCAATAGATGTGGTAATAAATTGGATGTTTTTTCTGTCTTCTTTTTCCATCTTGTCTAAATCATCATACGCAATGGAGTTGTAAGAATAGGCAAAAGAACTGTCTTGACTGGCAACATAGTTTGAGCCGCCGATTGACATGGTATAACCCATGCCGATAAATGCCGCTGAAGCAACGATTGCGATAATAAAAAACATGACTGAGTTTTTTTTCATCCGATAAGTCAAATTACTGAGCAGCAGCATGCGAGGCCCTCTCAGGAAAATCTTACTTCGTTTTAATCGCAAAATCACCTGAGGAGCAGATTGCGTGAAAAACAAAAACGTCCCCCAAAAACAACATACGACCCCAGCGTATAGCAAGTAATTGTTGGCTTCCCAGTCCCACCTGAAATCTTTGACAAAACTCCAGATTAAAAAATAAGCTGCCAGCAAACTTAAAACACCTAAAGCAGACAACCACCACTTCACCCTAGGAGTGTCATCCCCCTTGATTCCTTCTCTTAACAACTCCGTGATGATTCGGATCCGTAAAGAAAAAACAGTAAACAAAGAAATAAGTAGAAAAATCATACCATAAGAAGCAAACGTCAAAAGAAGTGCTTCTTTGGGAAAATAAAAAGGCAAACCTTTTTCAATCATAAATAGATTTTGGGCAATCAATAGGCAAAATTTGGAAAATAATAAGCCCAGGAGAGAACCTGTCACAATCGATGATAAGCCAAGAAGCATATTTTCAAAAAAAACCATTAATCGAACTTGTCTCCCAGACATTCCTAAAGACAAAAAAATCGACAGCTCCTTTTTCCGTCCTTTTAAAAAAACACTAAAGCTGTACAACAGAAATATCGAAGACATCAAGACGACCATTGCTTGAGAAATATCGAAACCAATCGTAGACAGACTAGAGATATTCGTATAAGTTCCTTTGAATCCATCTTTTAATGCAGGATGATGAGCAATCATGGAAAAAATAAAAAAAAGAGTCACCGAAAACGTACTGCTAAAAAAGTAGGAACGATAGGCTCTGCCGTTTTTCGTAATATTTTTGAAAATCAATTGTTTAAAGCTCATCATCATCCCTCCTCTACCTGACTATTTACTCATAAAAAAATAATTCAATCAAAAAGCTGGCACGTCACCGGCTACGTCAGCTAAAAACAAAAAGCCAGTTGCCAGTTGCTTTTACTGAAATACGGGTGGTGCTTGAAACTCGTGGTTGACGCCCCCCAAGTGAGCTAATACATCCATAATACTCTGGAAAAAAATCTTGCGGCTTTCCCCGCAATATATCTCGTTATATAATTGACCATCTTTGATAAAAATCACCCGGTGAGAATAACTTGCAGAAACAGCATCATGAGTCACCATTAAAGTTGTGACCTCTTTTTCACGATTCATCTGTGCCAGCAATTTCATGACATTGCCCGCTGCTTGAGAGTCCAAATTGCCTGTAGGTTCATCTGCAAGAATCAAACTGGGTTCATGGATTAAAGCTCTGGCAATGGCTACACGCTGGGCTTCTCCCCCAGATATTTCATAAATCCGCTTATCAGCAAGAGGCGTGATAGCAACGGCTTCCATAAGTGCCTCCGCCTTTTCTTTCATCTCCGCCACCGGCACCTTGTCTAAGGTCAAAGGCAACATGATATTTTCTCTGACAGACAATGTTTTTAATAAATTAGCCTCTTGAAAAACAAAACCTAATTCCCTTCTGCGGAATTTAGCCATCTCATCTTTTTTTAACTGATGAGGTTCTTTCTGATTTAAAAAGATAGAACCGTTGGTCGGTCGGTCCAGTGTGGCAATCAGATTTAGTAAAGTGGTTTTTCCGCTTCCAGACGGTCCCATGATACTGACAAATTCACCCTTGGGAACTTTTAAATTCACCCGGCGGATGGCTTCATAAGGGACCACGCCAGAATAAGTTTTGGTTACATTTTTCAATTCTAAATAAACCATGCTCTTTCCTCCTTTAAGCCACAGCCTTCACTTGTTCTTTTTATTCTAGCTAACGATGATGCCTTTAGCCATTGAATAGAGTGACAGTTGCCTTACATTTCTGTCATAAAGTTGCTAAACATCAGTCTTACTGTTGTTCCTTTACCAACATCAGACTCAATTTCAATTTGATGATCTAACTGCTCAAATATTTCTCTCACAAGGTATAATCCCATACCAGTAGCTTCTTGATGAATTCTGCCTTGACTGCCAGTAAAGAAGGGATCAAAAACCCGAGGTAAATCTTCCGGGGCAATACCGGCACCATAATCACGAATAACCAGCTGCAGATTATCCCCTTTTTTGATGACATCAAATTCAATACTGGTACCCTTCCCAGAAGAATATTTGATACTATTGCTGACAATCTGGTAAAGACTAAACTGCAGCCACTTCTTATCAGTCTCTACAAAATACTCCTGATGGAACAACACTTTAGGATAGACCCGGTGACGAATAAAATTACGCTTTTGTTCTTGAATTACCTCATGAACGATGTGATTCAAAGATGACTTTTCTATGACAAAATCTGTCTCAAAGGACTCGATTCTTGCCATGTTTAATGCCATACGCAAGCCGTCGTTGATTTTTTCTGTCTCCTCCAGCAGATTTTGCTTGTCAAGTTCGCCTGACTGTATCATCAAATCAATCACTGCTAAGGGCGTTTTCATTTGATGTACCCACAAATGGATAAACTTCAAATGCTCTTCTCTGGAATCGCGAATCTTGACCATCTCATCGTAAGACATTTTTTGTTGGGTCAACAACAGTTCATTGACTTGTTTAGAAAAGAAACTAATGTCTTTTCTTGACGTATCAAACAAAAGCTTTTGATCCTTATCACCAAGCATCTTGTAAAGCTGGTGATGGGAAAAAAAATAAACAATCAGATAAATCAAAAGTAAGGTTACCGATAAAAGTGCGCCATATAAAAGGACTTGCCAATTGCGGTAACCATCCAGCCAGAAAATACCGCCTAATAAACTGACCGAAAGGATATATAAACAAATATAGGGCAGCTGATGACGAAGAAAAACTTTAATCATGAAGGTCACCTAAAACTAATTTGTAACCCTTGCCGCGAATCGTCAAAATACTGTCCGGCAATCCAACGTCCTGAAATTTTTTTCTCAGGCGCGTAATATTAACGGACAACGTATTGTCATCAACAAAATCTTGCGTATCCCACAATTTTTCTAAAATTGCCTCCCGACTAACAACTTCCGGATAAGTCACTAATAATAATTCGACTAATTCCCCTTCTTTTTTGGTCACAAATTCTACAGACTCGCCATAATGAATTTCCAAACGTTCAGGATAATAGCGCAGTCCATTTTTTTCATAGACTCGCTCTTCATTACCGATAGCATACTCCCCATACACCCGTCGTATATGACTCTTGACTTTTGCAAGGAGCAAATCGTAGGAAAAAGGTTTGGTGATATAGTCATCTGCACCATAATCTAAGGCAACGACTTGGTCCATACTGCTTTCTCTTGCAGACAGAAAAATAATCGGACATTTGGAAATTTGCCGAATCTTCTTGGTCCAATAAAACCCATCGTAAAAAGGAAGATTAACATCCATCAAGACTAAGTCTGGAATTTCCTTTTCAAAAAATGTCATTACTTCCTTTAGATCAGGGGGCAACACCAGAGTATAGCCATATTTTTTTAGATGTTCACTCACTAGCCATGCTATTTTTTTGTCATCCTCAACTAGCATGATTTTCATTTTAATCCCTCCAGATAAATGATTGCTG
The DNA here is from genome assembly GCF_003987645.1 of Vagococcus elongatus. GTDB lineage: Bacteria > Bacillota > Bacilli > Lactobacillales > Vagococcaceae > Vagococcus_A > Vagococcus_A elongatus. Next base: position 139,760 of record NZ_NGKA01000003.1, on the reverse strand, counting down.
TCACAAACTATAACTATGCCAATTTTTTTGTAAAACTACGGCCAATCCACAGTTTACATGATAGTCTTTACTTCTTTTTTTTTCAGCCATTTTAACCCTATTTTTTTAAAGCTAAGTGAACGATTTTTTCACACAAATCTTCATAGGATATACCCGCTGCTAAAGCTTCCTGGGGTAATAAGCTAGTTGGCGTCATTCCCGGCAGCGTATTGGCTTCTATACAAAATATAGCACCTGCTTGATCCATCATAAAGTCAATTCGAGCATAAGTGCCTAGTCTCAACACTTGATGTACTTTTAATGCCAGTCTCTGCATCTCCAATGTTTTTTCTTTTGACAAGTCTGCCGGACAACTTTCTTCTACTGCCCCTTCTTGATATTTATTTGCATAATCATAAAAGCCCGTTTTAGGCTGTATTTCAATAATAGGCAATACCTCTCCATCTAAAATCCCCACTGAAAATTCTCGCCCTGTGATCGTTTCTTCAATCAGTGGCTCACTATCGTAGTTTTTTGCCTCCGCCAATGCTGAGAAAAACTCCTGTTCCGTCTGAACGATTTTAACACCAATACTTGACCCGCTGTTATTCGGTTTAATGACGCAAGGAAAAGATATTTGTTCCTTTCCATCGGTCGAAAAACTTGCAGGTGTAGGAATTTGATGTTGTAAAAAAAGTTCCTTGGAAAGTTTTTTATCCATTGCCAAAGCACTGCCTAAAAATCCAGTCCCTGTATATGAGATATTAAAAATGTCCAGTAAGGCTTGAAGCTGACCATTTTCACCCATTCCGCCATGGAGCGCTGGAAAGACCACATCCGCCGTCTGACAGAGAGCTAAAACATTGGGACCGATTAATTCTTCCTGATTATTTTGTTCGGCTTTTATTTTCTCAAGATCTGGTGCTTGAATCGGTACTTGATAAGAATAAGCCTTTTGTTCGTACCGTTTAAAACCTTCTTCAAAATTGGCGATATTCTTTAATCCTACATATGGATCAACCAGCAACACACGATGATTTTTTTTGATCAAAGCGTTGGCAATCATGCTTCCTGAAGAAAGAGAGACGTCACGTTCATCGCTGTACCCGCCAGCCAAAACTACAATATTCATCAAAAAACTCCCTTAACAATTTTTTCATCATAGATATCATGCTTCAGTATAGCAAATTTTCTGCTCTCTATTTTAAAAGAAAAGCTATTTTAAACAAATTTAGAAAACAAGCATACTACCTTTGCCCATTAAAATTCCCCACTGCCTAGCTAACCTGTTAGAAAACAAATATAATGATTTTTATTTTTGTCAGAACATGGCACATCAGAGGTTTTGACTCAATCGAACCATATCCTTCAACACCAAACCATTTTCGATAATCTCTTGATCATATTGCTTTACAAAAAAATTCCTGTCGATAGACTCCATTCTAAAACCGTTCTTTTGATACATATATAATTGTTGAAAGCTGGTGCTTCCTGTCCCAATTTCAATTGTTTTATAACCTTTTTCTTTTGCTAGTGTCAATGCCTTTTGAAGTAAATTTGTTCCAATCCCCTTCTGACGAAATTCTTGAGATACGCTCAGGTTAACTATTTCTATTATTTTTGCTCCTTTAGGTATTAATACCATTATCCCCGCAAGTTTTTGCTTTATTTTGGCAGCATAGATATTTCCTTGTTTTAAATAACTTTCAACTTTTTCCCTTGAAGGGTCTGCTTCTAGCAACAACCGATAGTGTTCGTCATTGATGTCTTTGTAACGTATCTCTTCGACTATATAATCCACTTTGCACCTCCGTGATAAAAAAGATGATTTTTATTCATTTTATCAGTATTCGTCCTAAAATTACAGTCGATTTTAACAGATGCAGCAGCACCTTCAAACAAGTTATTTATATTGAACGTCAGAATTGTGTTGTAAAAAAAATGACAAATTCTCTCTTTAGAGAACTTGTCATTTTCATCATTCAATAGTTTAATAATTAATATGATATCCAGACTTCATTGACACCGGCATTTTTAGACAAACCATCTGTCAATGCCAGACGTGAAGAATAGGAAAGATAGCCGTAAAATACTTGACTGCCCCCAACATCCCATTGGACAGTGATTGCCACATCTGGTCGAATCATCTTGGTTGCCGGCATGTCCATCGGATAAGATTCGTTGGTCTCATAACTCAAAATACTCCCGCCCGAACTTGCGATTGTAGCCTTGCCAAAATATTGCGTCCCATCATAATTATTTTGAGTGACGCCGCCATTGGCTGAGATAGTTAGTGAACTTTGTTTTTGACCGCCCTGAGAATAATAAAATAAAAATGTGTTCGCCCATTTAGCAAAATCTCCCGTAAATCCACTCGCAGTGGCACTTTGAGCAGCTTGCTTCTTCGCCTCTTCCGACTGCTTGCCTTTTTCTTCCTGTATCCCATCATTGTTTTGCTTAGTCAATTCTTCCACTGCCTCACGAATCGAGCTAAATTCCTCTTTCGATAGTTCGCTGACTGGAATCGAAGCAAGTTTTAGCGAAGATTCTTTGTAATTACCGTTGATTGTCAAAACCTTTGCTTCCTGAATAATAGCATCATATTTATTCGCTTCTTCCGCTTCTTCCGCTTCTTCCTCTTTTTCCGAAGTTGTTGAAGTAGGCGTTGTTTGAACAACAGGTTCAGGCTTTTCTTTTCGTGAAGTAGCAAAATAAATTCCTGTTCCGACAATTATTCCTAAGGCAAGAACTGCTGCAAATATGATTATAATTTTATTTCGACCAGTTGGTTTTTGGTCCCCCTTATAGACTGGAACCGGATCACTGCCCACTGATCGAAGTTCTTGTTCCAACTCTACTTTATCAATACCCTCATCTTCTGAAATAAAATGATGCCCGCATTGTTCGCAGAACATCGCATCTCCTTGATTAGAAGCTCCACAGTTTGGACAATATTTCATTTAACTCTCCTCATTTCTCTCTGGTTCCTTTATTTTATTCCCTTAAAGCATTCAAAGCAAAATTTCCAATAGCGTCCCGCATCCCTTCACTGCTGGACACGTTGTTTGACAGAACAACAATCGCAAAAGGATCTGGTACGGATAAAACGAGACCAATATCATTTTCTACTGCAGGAAGTTCCCCGGTTTTATTAGCTACTACAATGTTTGCTGGCAGTTTGCGCGGGATTTTCGTTCGTATTTGTTGTCCTGCCATGACTTCCAACATTAGTGAATAAGGAGCGCTATCTTTGTTTTGATATATTTTCTTGAGAAAGGACATCGTATCATTCAAGGACGTATAATTTTCTTTCCCTAAGCTCCTTGCCTGTTCATCTAACATTTTTCTCTGTATTTGCGTATCAAAATAACCTGATTCTTCAAAATACTGATTCAGCACATCCATCCCAAGATAATCAATGATTGTGTTAGTCGCATGGTTATCACTGCTTTGAATCATCCGCTGTGTTAAACTGCTTAAAGATTCTCCTGCAGAAGTAACTTGCAAACCGATACCTTTTTCATAAATATAGCTCATGATAAACACTTTGATGACACTGGCTGAAACCATGGGGGCATTATTGTTATTAGATATGTAAGTGTCATTATTAAAATAATACACACCATAGCTGACTTGAGCAGCATTTGCCAGCAAACCAGAATCATCTAAAACTTCTTTCTCTGTGTCGTCGGAAGTTTCTATCACTAATTGTTCGGTAGTATTCGTCGTTGCCACTGTCTCATCCTTTGTTTCAATAGTTTGACTTGAAATCTTTATGTCGGATGATTCAAGAACTGCAGTCTCGTTCTTTTTTTCTTGATTAAAAAAACTCATGGCAAAAAAAGTAAGACAGGCAACTAACACAAAAGTGACCGCAAGAAAAAATGCACTTTTTTGTCTTTTCTTCTGCCTTTGTTTTCTATTTTCTCTTCTCAAATTATCTTCCTTTAAAAAGTTATTGACTAATGAAATTATATCAATAATACTTGTTATATACAAATCGTCTATAAAATATAATTTACAGAAGGTTAAAATTACATTTTTGTCGATTTACTCAAAAAAGGATGTGTTCAAAAAAGGAGAGTACACATTGATTACGGAGTTTTCAAGGGTATCAATTTTCTTAAATCAAACCAAGTAACTGAGTGAAGCATTCGCATCTAGTGGAATTAAATCTTCTCAGTAAGCCGGCATGGTACTGAAGCTGGTTTGTATAATTCTAAATGGCACCACGGGCACAAACTATGGCTTTACATTTCTAGTATTTGAAAAAAAGATAGATAGGGTGAAAAAAATGAAATATTGTCCAAATTGCGGTACAGAATTACGAGCAGAAGCAAAGTTTTGCTCTAAATGCGGATACAACGTAGAACAAAACATTTCTGATAATGGTGAGTCTTTCAACGAGCGATTCGCTATCAAAATCAATCAAATGAAGGCAGATGATGATTTTGAACTTATACTCGAGGAGTCGGAAGGCCTCAATATTACGCGGGCAGAGTTAAAAACTCAGGCACAAGAAAAATTATCTGGCAGATACGGCGAATGGTTAAAAACAATTATTTGGTTCACTGTTGCGTCGTTAGTAGTGCATTTTGTTTTCCGAAAAGCTATCTCCAATTTTTTTATCAACGGACTATTATACAGTTTCAGAAATATTATTTACGGCTATTTAGGTAATTACGGCTACTATGGCTACGGCGACCCTTATTCGGTAGTGCCACGATTTTTTTGGTTTTTAGTGATGATTTTGGCTTTAGCTGCACTGTTTTTGATTTCCTCCCTCTTTAAGGCTGTGCTCCAGTGGTCCGCAATACACACACTTAGAGGGCAACGAGTAGATGGTCTTAAAATTTTCTCTTATTTTATCAAAGCTCAAAAAAATCGAGTATTAAAAGCAAATGTGTTGATTGCCATTTACACTTTCTTATGGTCCTTACTTTTCGTTATTCCCGGTATTGTAAAAGGGGCAGCGTATGCTATGACTAATTATTTACTTGAAAAAAATCCTGACCTAAGTGCTTCAGAAGCTATTCAGCTTAGTCGGCAAATCATGCACGGTTATAAACTTGAACTTTTGATTCTGCGATTTTCATTCTTTTTTTGGAATATTTTTTCGATCTTTCAGTTTGCTAAATTTTATGTTTTGCCTTATCAAAATGTGACTGAAATTCAATTTTTAGAGACACTCTATAACCACTACGTACAGCAAAATAATAAGGAACAAGAAAGTCTCTAAAAAACTCAAAAAAGTAATGTTTTATGATAAACTAAATGCATTACTGAGCGTATTGGAGATTACAATGAAAAAAATTCTGATTTTGGAAGATGATCAAGAACTAAATGACGGTATAAAACTTGCTTTGAGTAATGAGGAGTATCAATTTTTTCAATGCAGAAAAATAACTGAAGCTAAAAAAATCATTACTGACGAAGCTATCGACTTGATACTGCTTGATTTGAATTTGCCTGACGGTCACGGCCTTGTTTTTCTAAAGGAGGTCCGTTCATCAAGCACTGTGCCGATTATCATAATCACCGCAAACAATATGGAGTCAGATATTATTATCGGATTAGAATCTGGTGCGAATGATTACATTACGAAACCATTCAGCCTGATGATACTCCGGGCAAGAGTCGCCGTACAATTACGACAGACAGTTCCTGTCACTAAAATTCAAATAGAAAACATGACCTTTGATTTTCAGCAGATGATTTTCGTGGTAAATGGCGTGTCAGTTGAATTAAGTAAAACTGAGCAAAAACTGCTTTATTTACTCGTAAACAACAGAGGTGCAACACTAAAGCGGGAATTTCTCATCGACAATATCTGGTCTGGCAATACTGACTTTGTGGATGACCACGCCTTGACCGTAACAGTCAAACGATTGAGAAAAAAAATAGATGATAATCCAAACCAGCCAAAGTATATCCGAACGGTCTATGGTTTGGGTTATTCTTGGATGTGACGCTTATGAATATCATTTTGGTCATGTCTATTTGTTTTTTGATATAAAACATTTAATTTTGAATGAACTGCGCAACTCATCCAAGTCTTATCAGTATTTTTTCCGTTTAATCCGTGTTAATATAATAACATATCAGAGACATCGAATCGTCTTTAACACGTTATTTAATATTGAAAGGGATGAGCATATGGCAACAATGGTTTTTGTGAATTTTCCAGTAAATGATTTGGCGGCTTCAACAACCTTTTATGAAAAGCTAGGTTTTAAAAAGAACGAAAACTTTTCTGATCACAATGCTAGTTGTATGGTCTGGGATGAGAACTTTAACATTATGCTTTTGGTCCATGATTTTTATCAATCGTTTATTGAAGAGCGAAAAGTTTCTGACACACAAAAAACGAGTGGTGCCCTGATTGCCTTTTCACTGGAAAGTGCAGAAGCGGTAAAAAATTTTGGCGAATTAGCGAAAGAAAACGGCGGACATGTTTATCAGGTAGAAAGCGGTATGCCAGAAGAAGATGGGTATGGATTAGAAGTTCAAGATTTAGATGGTAATACATTGGAACCCATGTGGATGAAGATGTAGCAACTCATCAGACACAAAAAACAAGCCCATACGATAAAGAGACCCTCTATCAATTAAACGTTAAATTATCAAAGCATCCGTAAGAAAGGAATCGAAAAATTCGATTCCTTTTTCATATAAATAGCTTAATTTCCATGCTTTCTAAATACAACTCAGAAAAAACGAGCCTCTCACCCACTCAATAGTAATTCTTATAAAATAACAGCAACTTTTCTTTTGTCAGATTTTCGGATATTTTGGAAACAAGCACTAAATAAAATACTTATATTGATAGATGTCATTTCAGCGGTCAACCGTAAAAAGCCCCCTCTAAAAACCTTTAAATTTATCTTGCGCCATAATGATTTAACAACTTGGGAGAAATCTGGAAGATTTCGTTATTCCAAACACTATCCAACTCTTTACAAACAAAATTAGACGACTAATAGTCATGTGGCTTCTTTTTAATGAAACGAAAAAGCACCTAGCTCAAGCGATAGATGCTTACTTTTAAACCCTTATTTATAAACGAGACTTCATGTTATTAAACCAATTAGGTATGTCTGGAATGTTTTCAAGATTTGCTACGCCATTATCGTAACTATTTTTTGAATTAAGATATTTTTCTAAAAGGTCCACCTTTGATACTGGCGCAGGATTTATCTCGGCAACTTGAGTTTCATCAATGGAAACATTTACTACGCCTTCTACAGGATAAATGTAGTCATTATCATATTGTAAAACATAAATCGGATGCCCCACACCTGCTCCTGAGTGCACTTGCACATAGAGCTTATCCCCCTCAAAAGTATAGTAAATTGAAAATCCCATTAAGTTTGGAGACTCTGCACGACTGTCAACAGTCGTGGCTGCGAGATAAACTTTTATTTCTTCTGACAGGTTATTATATTGAGTGATTTTCTCTTCGTATATCTTTTTCTGTCGTTCTTCTTCCGAAACTGTTGAAAAAGTAGTTGCCCCTTGTTCTGATGATTTTCCAGTACTCTCTGAAGCCGTTTTACTAGTTGAAACTGTGGTCTTAGCATCTGAAGTGTTTTTTGTTTGTACTTCTTCCACCTCTTTTTTTGAACACCCACCTAGCAGCAATACCCCTAAAAATATTATTATGAATTTCATATTTACACCCTCCTCTTTCTAGTATAACAAAACCTTAATAACAAACGAAGCATCATCAATTTAAAATATAGAAATTTTTCGAAAAATAAAAAAGAGCCAAACCCTTGATATACATAGGTTTGACCTAGAGCCACCTGTCAGATTTGAACTGACGACCCCCACCTTACCATGGTGGTGCTCTACCAGCTGAGCTAAGGCGGCACAATATGATAATTTTTCCATCAACAATTATCTATGATATACTATTCGCCCAACTATTTCAAGTCATCTTTACAATTAAAACTAAAACCAACATCTGTTCTCTCCCAATAACAGATTAGAGAATTCATATCCCACGTATTATAATATCCTCCATGTTATAATATAGGTAAGTATTTTGCTTCAAAAAAAGATTAGGAGGGTTTTCTATGTCAGTAAAAGAGAATTATGAAAATATAATTGTAGGTGTCGATGGATCAGAAGCATCTGAGATTGCATTTGCACAAGCAGTTGCCACTGCAAAACAAAATAATGCTAAGCTTTATGTCGCACAAGTCATCAATAACGTTGCCAACTATCTTCCTTCCTCCGCTCTAGAGGAGTTAAAAAATGAGTGTGAAGATCGGTATTCAACTCTGGAAGAACAAGCTGATAATATGGATTTTACAAATCTCGCATCAATCATCAAAGAAGGCTCGCCAAAAAAACTGTTAGCCGTCACTCTACCTGAAAGCGTAGATGCTGATCTCATCGTTCTTGGAGCTACCGGAAGACATTTTATCAGCGAATCATTATTGGGTTCCATTGCCCATTATGCAACTACCCATGCAAAATGTAATGTTTTAATTGTTAGATAATCATCACGGGATAAAAAGTGGAAAGCGTTGAGAACAGTCTTACTTTTAGATAAAAAATTGAGAAAGGAGCACCACTAATATGAAACAAGAGCACCAACACCATGAAGAACACGCGTCCCATGCTCATCAAACTAATCACGAACATGGCATGAAACACACTCATGAACAACCTACGGAACATCATAATCACAATGACGGCCATCATGGAAATCATCACACCGGACATGCTGAGTTATTCAAAAAAAAGTTTTTCCATTCTTTATTTTTAGGAATTCCGATTCTGATCATGTCCCCGATGATGGGCATCTCATTACCGTTTCAAATAACTTTTCCCGGGTCGGACTGGATTGTTCTGATACTAGCCACAATCTTATATTTCTATGGTGGTGCTCCCTTTATCTCAGGTGCAAAAGATGAGTTGTCCCAAAAAAAGCCGGCAATGATGACTCTGATTTCATTAGGGATTTCTGTCGCATACTTTTACAGTCTCTACGCTTTTGCCGCTAGGCTGATCTTTCATCATCAACACTTTATGGATTTCTTCTGGGAGCTTGCCAGTCTTATCATCATTATGCTGTTAGGCCACTGGATTGAGATGAATGCTATAGGAAACGCAGGAAATGCTTTACAAAAGATGGCCGAACTCTTGCCTAACGAGGCACTTTTACAACTGGATGATGGTAAAACCAAGATGGTACCCCTGAATGAAGTACAGTTGACCGATAAAGTCATCGTACATGCCGGGGAAAACATCCCAGTGGACGGCATCGTTGTGAATGGGGAAAGCACCGTCAATGAATCCCTACTCACTGGAGAAGCCAAAGCCGTTAAAAAAAGTATCGGCGAACAAGTCATCGGAGGCTCGACTAATGGAAGCGGCTCACTAACAATCGAAGTCTCGGCGACTGGGGAAAGTGGTTATCTGTCTCAAGTTATGACGTTAGTTTCTGATGCTCAAAAAGAAAAATCCATGGCAGAGAACCTGTCTGATAGAATTGCTGGCTGGCTGTTTTATATCGCTCTAATCATTGGACTTTTGGCCTTTGTTGTCTGGTTATCCTTGACTAAAGATGTCAATATTGCTTTAGAACGACTAGTCACAGTCTTAATTATCGCCTGCCCTCACGCACTCGGTCTTGCAGTCCCTCTAGTTGTCGCCAGAACCACTTCTTTGGGCGCACAAAATGGTTTGTTAATCAAAAATAGACAGGCTTTGGAAATAGTCCCTGCTGTCGATGTGATTTTAATGGATAAGACAGGAACATTAACTGAAGGGAATTTCACAGTTAATAAGATCGCTTCATTTGAACAAGCCCATCCTGAAAAAGAAATTCTACGTTTGTTCGCTGGTCTGGAAAGTTTTTCGAGCCATCCTCTTGCCGTTGGGATAGTGGATGCAGCTAAGAAAGAAGCTTTGACTCTACCACAATTCGAACAAATCAATACCATAGCTGGAACGGGTATTATTGGAACATACCAGCAGAAAAACTGGAAGATTGTCAATGCAAAATATCTGGATCAACAAAATTTAACTTATGACAAAGAATCTTTTATGGCCTATTCACAACTAGGCAACTCCATAAGCTATTTATTAGAAAATGACTCTGTGGTCGGCATGATTGCCCAAGGGGATCAAATCAAACCCGATGCCAAAAATATGATTGACAGCATCAAACAAAGAGGGATTACTCCCGTTATGTTAACGGGTGATAATCAACAAGTAGCGGAGCTAGTAGCTGAACAGCTTGGTATTGAAGAGGTACACAGTGAACTCCATCCAGAGGAAAAGGATCAAATCATCCAATCTTACAAAAATAACCATCAACGCACAATGATGATTGGCGATGGTATCAATGATGCTCCAAGTTTGGCAAGAGCCGACGTCGGGGTGGCCATCGGTGCAGGAACTGACGTTGCAATCGACTCAGCGGATATCATTCTTGTCAGGAGCGACCCAAGTGACATTCTTCATTTACTATCCCTAGCAGCCAACACTAACCGGAAAATGAAACAAAATTTATGGTGGGGAGCTGGCTATAATTTGGTCGCTCTGCCAGTGGCTGCGGGCATACTAGCACCAATCGGCATTATGTTAAGTCCAGCCGTCGGAGCTGTTCTAATGTCAGCCAGTACTGTCATTGTTGCATTCAATGCTTTACTTTTAAAATTAGACTAAAAAAGTCGATTTATGGGTTTCATGAAATTTTATGCAACTATAGTTTTCCAACTAGACTGATGTTCAACGTTTATCAGCTATCACAAAAGCAAAAATATCCTCTGACTAAAAAAGTCAGAGGATATTTTTTATTCTTTGCCTAACAAGGCATCTTCAGCGGCCATTTGCGCTTCTATATCACTGATACTATAAACATTTTCACTAGCTACACCGACTTCTTTCGGTTCCATATTGCGGTATTTAGCCATACCTGTTCCTGCTGGAATAATCTTACCTATGATAACATTTTCCTTCAGGCCAAGTAGCGGATCACTCTTACCACGAATAGCGGCATCGGTCAGAACACGTGTTGTTTCCTGGAATGATGCTGCAGATAGGAAACTATTAGTTTCCAAGGAAGCTTTTGTGATTCCCAACAATACTGGACGAGCAGTTGCCGGAGTACCTCCATGTATCAATGTTTGATAGTTTTGATCTTTAAAATCAGAAATATCCAACAATGTTCCCGGCAAAACATCTGTATCACCTGGGTCCATCACACGAACCTTACGCAACATTTGACGCACCATCACTTCAACGTGCTTGTCGCTGATTTCCACCCCTTGCATACGGTAGACTTTTTGGACCTCACGAAGCAGATAGGTACCGACAGAAATAACATCTCTAACTTGTAGTAGTTGTTTCGGTTCGATAGATCCTTCCATCAATGGATCTCCACGATGGATTTCATCTCCCTCAGCAACTTTTAATCTAGCAGTGTATGGAACAGTATAAGTTCTTGTGTCTGTTTTTCCAGTCACTGTGATTTCACGCATACGGGTCGCAGCATCCTCGTTGATTTCTGAGACTACCCCTGTTACTTCAGAGATAATCGCCTGCCCTTTCGGATTACGTGCTTCAAAAATCTCTTGAACCCGCGGCAGACCTTGAGTGATATCATCTCCAGCAACTCCTCCCGTATGGAAGGTTCTCATAGTCAACTGTGTTCCCGGTTCACCAATTGATTGGGCAGCGATAGTTCCAACTGCTTCTCCCACTTCGACTTCTGAACCTGTGGCCATGTTACGACCGTAACAAGTCTTACAAACACCATGCTTAGTGTTACAAGTAAAGACGGAACGAATCGTCACTTCTTCCACACCAGCATCCACAATTGCTTTAGTCATATCTTCGTTCAACAAGTCACCTTTGTTTGCCAGCACCTCTCCAGTTTCTGGATGAGTCACTGCCTTATGGACGTACCGTCCTAACAAACGTTCCTCTAAGGGTTCAATAACTTCATTTCCTTCACGGATAGCTGATATTACCAAGCCGCGATCAGTGCCGCAGTCAGTTTCTCTGATGATAACATCTTGGGCCACATCCACCAACCGACGAGTCAGATAACCTGAGTCAGCAGTTTTCAGTGCCGTATCCGTCATTCCTTTACGGGCACCGTGAGTAGAAATAAACATTTCCAAAACAGTCAACCCTTCACGGAAGTTAGAAATAATCGGCAATTCCATAATCCGTCCACTTGGAGCTGCCATCAAACCACGCATACCAGCTAATTGAGTAAAGTTGGAAATATTACCACGGGCACCTGAATCACTCATCATAAAGATAGGGTTTTTAACATCTAACGTTTCCATCAGTTTTATTTGGATTTCATCTTTTACTTTGTTCCAAATACCGATGACCCGCTCATAACGCTCATCATCTGTAATTAAACCACGACGAAATTGTTTGGTGACATTGTCCACTTGTTTGTGGGCCAGTTCAATCATTTCAGCTTTTTCATACAAGACAACAATGTCAGCAGCACCTACTGTAATACCTGCTGAAGTTGAATGATGATAACCCAAGTCTTTCATACGGTCAAGCATCCTTGATGTTTCAGTAATCTTGAATCGCTTAAAGACCTCTGCAATGATATTACCTAAGTGTTTTTTCTTGAATGGCAAAATCAGCTCTTGCGCTTGAATACTTGCTTTTATGTCAGCACCCGGCTCAACAAAATATTTATTTGGTGTTTCAACAACCAAGTTATAATCTGTCGGCTCATTTAGATACGGGAACTCATCTGGCATGATTTCATTAAAGATGATTTTTCCAACAGTCGTCATCAAAATCCGATCTTTTTGCCAGTCTGTAAATGGTTTGTGAGAAAGACTAGACGTCTGCAGACCAACACGGGTGTGCAAGTGGACATAGCCATTGCGCAACGCCAGAACTGCTTCGTTCATGTCGCGGAAGACCATACCTTCTCCTTCACGGCCGTCTTCTTCCATCGTTAAATAATAGTTCCCCAAAACCATGTCCTGAGAAGGTGTGACAACCGGCTTACCATCTTTAGGGTTCAAAATATTTTGAGCTGCCAGCATCAACAGACGTGCCTCGGCTTGTGCTTCTTCATTTAAAGGCACATGGACTGCCATCTGGTCCCCGTCAAAGTCGGCATTATACGCCTCACAAACTAATGGGTGAAGACGGATCGCCCGTCCCTCTACCAATACTGGTTCAAATGCTTGAATCCCTAATCTATGCAGTGTAGGTGCTCGGTTAAGCAAGACCGGGTGTTCTCGGATGATGTCTTCTAAAACATCCCAGACATCATCTTCCTGCCGTTCGATTTTACGCTTAGCATTTTTTATATTGCTTGCTAATTCTCGCTGAACGAGTTCACGCATAACAAATGGTTTAAACAACTCGATCGCCATTTCTTTCGGCAAACCACATTGATACATTTTCAGGTTTGGACCAACGACGATAACTGAACGTCCTGAATAGTCTACACGTTTTCCAAGCAAGTTTTGACGGAAACGTCCTTGTTTCCCTTTCAACATATGGGATAAGGACTTCAATGGACGGTTTCCAGGTCCAGTGACCGGACGGCCTCGACGTCCGTTATCAATCAATGCATCTACTGCTTCTTGAAGCATACGTTTTTCATTTTGTACGATTATGTTAGGTGCCATCAAATCCAGCAATCGTTTCAGACGATTGTTACGGTTGATTACACGACGGTACAAGTCATTCAAATCACTAGCAGCAAAACGTCCCCCTTCAAGCTGAACCATCGGACGCAAATCCGGTGGGATCACTGGAATCACATCCATGACCATCCAACTTGGCTTGTTGCCGGATTGACGGAAAGCTTCCAAAATATCCAGACGACGAATAGCACGAGTACGTTTTTGCCCTGAAGCAACTTTTAATTCTTCTTTTAATTCTGCCACTTCTTTTTCCAAATTAACATCTTCTAAAAGCCTTTGTACTGCTTCTGCTCCCATGCCGGCTTGGAAAGATTGTCCATATTGTTCCCGTTTTTCACGATACTCACGTTCAGTTAGAAGTTGTTTTTTCTCTAACGCAGTATCGCCAGGCTCAGTAACGACATAAGAAGCAAAATAAATGATTTCCTCAAGTGCTCGAGGACTCATATCTAAAATCAGACCCATTCGGCTTGGAATGCCTTTGAAATACCAAATATGAGACACAGGTGCCGCCAATTCAATATGAGCCATTCTCTCACGACGTACTTTTGAGCGTGTGACTTCTACGCCGCAGCGGTCGCAGACAATCCCCTTATAGCGAATACGTTTATACTTGCCGCAAGCACACTCCCAGTCTTTACTGGGGCCAAAAATCCGTTCACAGAACAAGCCGTCACGCTCAGGTTTTAATGTACGGTAGTTGATTGTTTCTGGTTTCTTTACCTCACCGTAAGACCAGCTTCTAATTTTTTCTGGAGAAGCCAAACCGATTTGCATACTTTCGAATTTATTTACATCGATCAAAAGGTGTTCCCTCCATTTCCTTCTTTAAAACAGCACAACAACAATTCATCTGAACTAGTCATTTTTTGCCGCACTTTTCTCAGCTTGCTCTTGAGCATATTTAGTCAACGCATCCACTGTAATCATATCGTCCTCATCATCATCCATGTCACGCAGCTCGATTTCTTCACTCTTCTCATCAAGTACACGCATGTCTAATCCTAATGACTGTAATTCTTTTACTAATACTCGGAATGATTCAGGAACACCTGGTTTTGGAATAGGCTCTCCCTTAACGATCGCTTCATAGGTTCTAACACGTCCAACCACATCATCAGACTTATAAGTTAGGATTTCTTGAAGAGTATAAGCTGCACCATAGGCTTCCAGTGCCCAAACTTCCATTTCACCAAAACGCTGACCGCCAAATTGAGCTTTTCCTCCAAGAGGTTGTTGCGTTACCAATGAATAAGGACCAGTTGAACGAGCATGTAGTTTGTCATCTACCATGTGAGCCAGTTTCAGCATGTACATCACACCGACAGACACACGATTGTCAAAAGCTTCACCAGTTCTTCCATCATAAAGGATGGTTTTAGCATCTGAAGCCATACCTGACTCTTTGACTGTTTCCCAAACATCTTCCTCAGTGGCACCGTCAAATACCGGCGTAGCCACATGAATGCCCAGCTTTCGAGCCGCCATTCCCAAATGAAGTTCAAGCACCTGACCGATGTTCATCCGTGAAGGTACCCCTAGCGGATTTAACATAATATCCACTGGTGTGCCATCTGGTAAGAATGGCATATCTTCTTCCGGCATGATTCGAGACACGACCCCTTTGTTACCATGTCGGCCGGCCATCTTATCACCCTCGTTAATTTTACGTTTTTGAACGATATACACTCGTACCAGCATGTTGACTCCTGGTGACAGTTCATCGCCTGCTTCACGAGTAAATATTTTCACATCATGAACGATTCCGCCGCCGCCATGAGGCACACGCAGAGATGTATCTCGGACTTCACGAGCTTTCTCACCAAAAATCGCATGTAATAAGCGCTCTTCAGCCGATAACTCAGTAACTCCTTTAGGGGTGACCTTTCCGACTAAGATATCTCCATCGATTACTTCTGCCCCGATACGGATGATTCCCATTTCGTCAAGATTTTTCAATGCATCTTCCCCGACGTTTGGAATTTCCCGAGTGATTTCTTCCGGTCCTAACTTAGTATCACGAGCTTCTGATTCGTATTCTTCAATATGAATGGACGTATAGACATCATCTTTCACTAGACGTCGGCTCATGATAATCGCATCCTCGTAGTTATAACCTTCCCAAGTCATAAAGGCAACCAAGACATTTTGACCTAAAGCCAGCTCCCCATTTTCCATGGAAGGGCCATCTGCCAAGACATCTCCTGATTCGATTTTTTCACCCAATTCAACCAGTGGGCGCTGGTTATAGCACATTCCCGCATTTGAGCGTTGGAATTTACTGACTGTATATTTATCTAAAGTTCCGTTACTCCGGCGTACACGTATACCGTCAGCGTCAACATACTCCACAACCCCATCATGCTTTGCAATCAGTGCTGAACCTGAGTCGTGAGCTGCTTTGTACTCCATACCTGTTCCTACAAAAGGAGAAGACGGTTGAACTAGAGGCACTGCTTGACGCTGCATGTTTGCCCCCATCAATGCACGGTTTGAGTCGTCATTTTCCAGAAACGGTATACAAGCTGTTGCTACTGCTACTACCTGTTTCGGAGATACGTCCATATAGTCGACTTTATCAATAGAAACTTCTAAGTTATCACTTTGAATACGCGCCATAACATACTCATCAACAAACGAGCCGTCGTCATTTAACAACGAGTTGGCTTGAGCAACCATGTAATGGTCTTCTTCATCTGCTGTTAGATAATCGATTTGATTTGTTACCTTTCCTGTTTTTCGATCTACACGACGGTAAGGAGTCTCAATAAAACCATATCTATTAATCTTAGCATAACTAGACAAACTGTTAATTAAACCAATGTTTGGTCCTTCAGGCGTTTCAATCGGACACATACGACCATAGTGTGAATAATGCACGTCACGAACTTCATAGCCAGCACGGTCACGAGTCAATCCACCAGGTCCTAATGCAGACAGACGACGTTTGTGTGTCAATTCACCTAACGGGTTGGTCTGATCCATAAATTGCGATAATTGCGAGGAACCAAAAAATTCTTTAATAGAAGCAACCACTGGACGGATATTGATTAATTGCTGCGGTGTCAATGTTTCAGTATCTTGGATAGACATTCTCTCACGAACCACACGCTCCATACGGGCTAAGCCGATTCGGAATTGATTTTGCAACAACTCTCCAACTGAACGAATCCGTCTGTTTCCTAGATGGTCAATATCATCTGTGTGTCCCACGCCATCCTGCAAATTAAGGAAATAGTTGAGAGAGGCTATGATATCTGCAGGTGTGATGACTTTAACGCTGCTGTCAATTTGTCCATTGCCGATAACATTGATTACGCGATCTGGGTCTTTCGGTGAAACGACCTTGATGATTTGTAAAGGAACTGGATCCGTCATAGCACCGTCTTCAGTTGGCTGATAAGTCACATTGTTCAAGCCATTATCCAAGTGAGGCTCTAACGTCTTCATAACATCATGAGTGATTTCTGTTCCTTTTTCGACTAAAATTTCTCCAGTCTCAGGATCTATCAACGTTTCTGCCAACACTTGATTCAATAGACGTGTCTTCAGACTTAATTTTTTATTTACTTTATAACGTCCTACTGCTGCTAAATCATAGCGTTTCGGATCAAAGAAGCGAGTGTATAGTAAACTTCGGGAGCTGTCTGCAGTTTTAGGCTCTCCTGGACGCAGACGCTCGTAAATATCTTTTAGTCCTTCTTCTGTTCTAGAGTCAGATGCATTTTTATGAATATCTTTTTCAATCGTTAGACGCAGACTTTCATTTTCTCCCATCATCTCCAAAATCGTATCGTCAGACCCAAAACCTAAGGCACGAATCAAAACAGTCAAAGGAATTTTACGGGTACGGTCGATCCGTACGTAAGAAATATCCTTAGCATCTGTTTCTAATTCCAACCATGCGCCACGGTTTGGAATGACCGTCGTTCCAAAACTTTCACGACCATTTTTATCTATTTTACTATTGTAATAAACACCGGGGGAACGGACAAGCTGGGATACGATGACACGCTCTGCTCCGTTGATAATAAATGTCCCCATTTCCGTCATTAACGGAAAATCTCCAAAAAACACATCTTGGGACTTGATTTCACCAGTTGTTTTATTGTCTAGTCTTAAAGTGACATGAATAGGTGCAGAATAGTTTGCATCGTGGGCGCGCGCTTCTTCAACAGTATATTTGGGCTCTTTTAGTTCGTAACCGACAAATTCCAACGATAGCTTATCGCTGAAGTCTTTAATCGGTAAAATATCCTCGAACATTTCCCGCAAACCCTCTTTTAAAAACCATTCGTAAGAGTTTGTTTGAATCTCAATTAAATTTGGTAATTCTAATACTTCACTGATACGTGCGAAACTTCTTCTTTCGCGGTGTTTTCCGTATTTTACTACGTGTCCAGCCAAGCTCTTCACCCCTTCTGATTATTCCAGAACACTCGAAATGTTACAGAATCATTTCAAATATTAAGTTCTTGTTAATTAACAACTGACAGCTTATTTTTAGACAAAAAAAAACCAAAAATAGACCAAATTCTTCTTTTGAAGTATCTATTTTTGCTTTGTTTATTCAGAAAGATTGAATGGACAATATTTCACCCAACATTTCCTTTATTTAAAAGCTATCACTAATGCCCATCTATTCTAGGCTATTACTCGCTATTTGTCAAGCACAAATCCTTTCCTCTGACGGATAGCCTGTAAATAGCATCCGTTGACATTACCCATCATTCTTTAAGACCACTTTGGAACGTAAAAAAGGATTTAAAAACTCCTTTGTTTCTAAATCCTTTTATCTCTAATTTTTTTCACCTAACAACAGACTTGGGTCTGCATTCAGACTCATATCTGCCACATTTCCTTTAGCCGCCTCTGAGAAAGCAGCTGCTGCAATCATAGCGGCATTATCTCCGCATAGCTTCAAAGGAGGGAAAACTACCTCTACTTCAGGAAGCTCTTGTTTGATCCGATATTCCATGGCTGTTCTTAACCCTTTATTTGCAGCAACACCACCTGCCACAATTAATTGAGTAACAGGATAACTCTGACAGGCACGAACTGTTTTTTCCACCAGCACTTCAATAGCACTTGCTTGAAAACTACTAGCCAAATTTTCAACAGAAAGAATTTCTCCACGTTGTTCAGCATTATGCACCTTATTGATAAAAGCACTTTTTAAACCGCTAAAACTGAAATCATAACTATCCTCTTTCAACATGGCACGAGGAAAATGATAGGTATCTTCTCCAAGATGTGCCAGCTCATCAATTTCTTTTCCGCTGGGATAGGCTAATCCCAACACTCTTCCGACTTTATCATATGCTTCTCCCACTGCATCATCGCGAGTTTCGCCGATCACCTCATAAGAACCGTCCTCACTCATATAAACCAGTTCAGTATGTCCTCCACTTACTAATAAGGCCATCAGAGGAAACTTCATTTCAGTCACAAACTGAGCAGCGTAAATATGCCCTGCCATGTGATTAACTGGAATCAAAGGCAAACCGTTAGCAAAGGCAAAAGCTTTTGCCGCACTGATACCGATCAGCAGTGCCCCAACTAGCCCGGGCCCTTCAGTCACGGCTACGGCGCTTAAATCTTCTGCTTCAATTTCCGCTTCCGTCATCGCTTCTTCCAGACAGACCAGTACTTGTTCCACATGATGTCTGCTGGCAATCTCTGGAACAACCCCGCCAAATCTCTGATGTGAAAGTATTTGTGATGCTATAACGTTAGATAATATTATATTTCCATCTTCGACAACCGCCACACTGGTTTCATCGCAGCTGCTCTCGACCGCCAAAATCAGGCGCCTTTTTTTTGTAAAAATAGTCATGGTTCCCACCTTACTTTAAAAACTTTTGCATGATCAGCCCATCTTCTTGAGGCTGACGGTAGTAATTTTTCCGCACATTTATCAGTTTAAAATTCATTTTTTCATATAAGTTGACCGCTGCCTGATTACTTTTTCTTACTTCAAGATAAATCGAAGTTACTTGTTCTTCCAAGCAGATGTCAATAAATGCTTTCAACATTTTTTCAGCTATTTGTTTGCGCCGATAGTCTTTTGAGACCGCTATGTTTAATAACTCGGCTTCATCAAAAATTTTTTGGTACTGGAGATAACCTAAAAGACTTTTGTGATTTTCTTGTTCAAAAAGAAGAAATTCATGATAAGGATGTAAAATGGATTCTAAAAACTGGTCTTGCGTCCAAGGCGAACCCCCTTCGTATGCCTTTTCGCTAAACTGCCACAATAATTCAGACAACTCTTGGGGTAAGTATTCCCTTTTATCTTTCATCAATTTCATCCTTTAAAGATAATTCCATTACAATCCCATCTTCATTGTTATTGTAATAAGATTTTTTTACTTTCATTGAGAGAAATCCTAGCTGTTCATACAATTTCTGTGCATCAACATTACTTTCTTTCACTTCCAGTATCACTGTTTCGCATTGGTGATATCTGGCAAAATCAAGTAAGCGATGGATAAAACAAGTACCTAAGCCTTTTCGTTGAAACTTCTTAGTCACCGCCACATTGGTAATATGCCCTACTGAACCCTCAATTCTGATACCGGCAAATCCGATTAGTTCTTTCTTATATTCTGCGACTAGATACTTCACAGGATGGGGACCATTAAATTCATTTAAAAAGATTGTTTTCCCCCAAGACACCACACCGTGATACACTTCTTTTTGAATATGAATCAATTGTTTGATATCAGTGTAGCGTGCGTCTCGCAAAAGGAAATCAGACAAAGTAGCAACTTCAGCGTTACCTTCATCCTGAGGCTGCGCTCCAAGTATTTCCCACATCCGCTCAATGAAACTAAATTTTTTCAACATAATGGTTCCTCTGTTTTGGATTGGTCGATAACCATTTTTCTTCCGCTTCTGCCAGTTTTAAATAGGTTGGAACAAAACTTTCCAAATGTGCAACAGGTAATTCCTCCAGTCCCAATCTGCCTAAGTTGACACTGTTTAAAAGGAAGTTCTCATCAATTGTATACTTTTCTGTTGGCTGAGAATAAATTTGTTCTTTCAATGAAGCAGACAACTCCCCGACAAATACAATAGCTTCCCCATCAAATAATTGAGCGAGCTGCTCCAACCAGCGACCAAAGTGGGTATGCTGATCTTCCACAACTGAACATAATTTATTTTCTTCCCAGCGGTAAACTCCTGTATAGACATTACCTCTTCGAGCATCAAAAACCGGTACAATCATTGTCTCTTTTTCGCTCACTGAACTGGCTAAATGTGCCAAACTGGAAACGGCTGTCAGTTCAATCCCCAACGTCCAAGCCAAGGTTTTTGCTGTGGTGACCCCTATGCGCAGACCAGTATAAGAGCCCGGTCCCTTAGCAACAACTATCCGGTCTAATTCTTTTGGCTTCACATTGTTTTTTACCATCAAATACTCAATCGCGGGCATGAGTGTGACACTGTGATTTCTATGAACGGAAGTTGTATAGCTGGCAAGCATTTTTTCGTCTTCTAAAAGGGCGATACTCATCGTCTGGTTAGAAGTATCTAATGCGAGTATTTTCATTAATATCTCGTCCTTTATTTTGTAATCTTGATTATTGTAGCATAAAATCATAAAAACAAAAAAGGTTTCAGATTAAGTGGTCGATATATCACTTGTTCCCATCATCTGAACACCTAAAAAAAACAGGAACCTATGACGAATCAAACTCAATTCGCTAATCAGCTCCTGTTAGTATTTTACACAAGGTATTTGTAAGAAAATTCAAAATTCCCAGCGAATCTCCGTCAAAGATTGTTTTTAACTTTTAGTTTAGCCAGTGATATTTCCGCCATTAGTAGCAATCACTTGCTGATACCAGTCAAAGGAGTCCTTTTTGATACGTCTCAACGTGCCCTCTCCCTGATTATCTTTGTCTACATAAATCATGCCGTATCTTTTTTCCATTTCCCCAGTGCCAAAACTGACGATATCGATGACGCCCCAAGGAGTATACCCAAGAAGTTCCACTCCATCTTCTGCCACTGCATTTATCATTTCATGGATGTGTTTGGATAGATAATCTACTCGGTACGGGTCATGAATCTTATCTCCGCTTTCCAGTTTATCATAAGCTCCAAAGCCATTTTCTACGATGAAAAGCGGCAAATTATATCGCTGATAAAGAACATTCATCATGTAACGCAAACCGACTGGATCGATTTGCCAATCCCAATCGCTTGCGGAAACATATGGATTAGACACAATTTTTGCTTCAGGGAAATCAGGGATATCAAATCCCTTTTTCTCTTCAAGTGTGGTAACAGCAGTCGACATATAATAACTAAAGCCGATAAAGTCCACGGTTCCAGCTTTTAACGCTGCTAAATCTTCACAGTTGAAATCGATTGCGTAACCTTTTTGCTCCCATTCATTTAAAATGTAAGAAGGAATTTCTCCCCTGGCGTGAACGTCACTGTAAAAGAAGCGGCGGTTCATCACTTTAACCGATGCCATCATATCTTCTGGTTTACAGGAATAAGGGTAAACTGGCACGTAAGCCATCATACAACCGACCTGAAATTCAGGATTGATTTCTCGAGCCAGCTGGACAACCTTGGCACTGGCAATCAACTCGTTTAGCCCCGCCTGATAGATGACCTCTTCTTTGTTATCACCTTCTTCAAATATGATGGCTGAATTGGTCCACGCATGCAAGTCGTGTTGTCCATCTGCTTGATTGTTGATTTCGTTAAATGTCATCCAGTATTTCACTTTATTTTTATAGCGTTTCATCACTACTTCTGAATAACGGACAAAAAAATCAATCAGCTTTTTGTTCCTAAAACCGCCATATGTTTCATATAAATGATAAGGTATTTCAAAATGAGACAGTGTAATAACAGGCTCGATCCCATTTTCTAACAATTCATCAAACAAGTCATCATAGAAGCGCAAACCTTCTTCATTTGGTTCTTCTTCATCGCCCTTTGGAAAAATCCTCGACCAAGCAATAGATGTTCTGAAAGCTTTAAGGCCAAGTTCTTTGAACAATTGAATATCTTCTTTGTAACGATGATAAAAATCTATGGCTTCATGATTCGGATAGTATTCATCTTTTTGAACACCTTGGGTTATTTTTCGACTGACTTGATGGCGGCCTGCGGTCATCACATCGGCAATACTTACACCTTTTCCACCTTCTTGCCAGCCACCTTCAATCTGGTGGGCAGCAACTGCTCCCCCCCATAAGAAATTTTCTGGTAAACCACTGTTAGTCATGTATATCCCCCTATTATTTGTCGTTCTCTTTCTCTAACACTCGGTTACTTGCAATGACAAACGGCAAGTAAATCAATACTGAAACGGCCAAACAAACTAATCCTACGATGAGCGCTAGCCAATTGCCGCCGGTTGCCAAAAATGGAATAAGCGGCCCCGGGGTCGTCCACGGCACACCGATTGCGGGTGACGGAATGATATTCAACACAACTGTGGCAACATAACCAATCAAAATATTGACCATTGGTGTCAAGATAAATGGCAACTGGTACTATTTTTGACTCAATGATTGCATTAAATTTATCCATAATAAAAACCCCTTTCGTGCTTTCATCATAAATTATTTCTTCTCCAAGAGAAAGGGGTTACTTACCTTTAGGTACAAGTACTTTAGAAATAAAAAAAGAAACACTCATGTTACACTGTGTTTCTTTTTTGCAATTCTCTAGTTTTTTGTACCAGTAATTCCAAAATAAATATCGCCGGTATTTGACTGGTCAAATCATAATAAATTTGCATTCTATCTTGTTTTAAATGGTAATCAATCACGTAATCACACAGTCCTACTAATTTTCCACTCAAATTCCCAGTGATTGCCACTTTAAATAAATCAGGTGTATTTTGCAGTAAAAGCATGGTTTCGATAATTTCCCTTGTATTGCCTGACGTACTTAGAACAATCAATACTTTTTTTGTTCCTTCACCTGCCATATGGCTCTTGATTGGATACGTGGGGTCCGTGATGCTCAAGGCATTTATTCCTACATTTGCCAACCTTCTTGCAACATAGTCAGCCATAGTGCCTGAAGCCCCCATACCAAAAAAAATCACACTATCAGCGGCATAAATTTGTTTACTGACTTTTTTAATTTGATGTTCAAGATCTTGAGAAAAATTGCGGCGGTTCAAAATGTCAAAATGCTGGTCGCTGAAAGAGTCTTCAACTGCCTGCTTATTTAGTTTTTGCTTAAAGTCAAACTTGAATTCTGAAAAAGAATCAAAACCCATCTTTTTCAAAAAACGCAGCACCGAACTCGTAGAGACATGGGCATTGCCAGCTATTTCTCTAACTCTCTGGTAGGGAATCAACTCAGCATTTTCTACGATATATTGATACACAGTCCGCTCCACGTCCGTCAACTCAGCTTTATTGAAATTATCAAAAAAACTCATCATTATCCTCCACTTTCACAATAAAATACACTCTCCCTAGATCCGCTGCGAGAAGCAGATACATCTGTGAAAAACATTTTTTCAACCCCCAAAAAAATTCCCCATAAACTTATTACCCTATTAATCATACCATATTCTCACGAAATTCTTACTTGAAATCATTTTAAACTATCATAAAAAACAGCCACTGAACGCTCATACTTTGCGTTCAATAGCTGTTTCAGACTTTACTTTGTTTTATTTTTAGCTTACTTAGACAATTTCGCTGCTGCTGCCTCATCTAAGATGAGTGTCACATTAGGATGATTTTGTAAAACACTTGCTGGGACATCTTCTGACACTTTGCCTTCAACAGTATCTAAAATCGCTTGCGCCTTTTTCTCTCCATAAGCTAGCAGCACAATTTTTTTAGCAGACATGATAGACTTGATGCCCATTGAGATGGCAAATGTTGGGACATCTTCTTTTTTCTCGAAATTCCGGCTGTTTGCTTCGATCGTCGAATCAGTCAAAGCAACTTTTTGAGTCGTAGCTTCAAAAGAAGCCCCAGGCTCATTAAAGCCGATGTGCGCATTTTCCCCTATTCCTAAAATCTGAATGTCAATAGGATTGTTTTTAAGAACTTCATCATACCTTTTGCATTCTGCTTCGATATCTTCAGCAAGCCCGTTAGGTAAATAATTGGCTTTGAATGGCTTTTTATCGAATAAATGTTCACGCATAAAATAATCATAACTCTGATCATTATCAGCAGATAAACCAACGTATTCATCTAAATTTACAGAAGATACCTCAGAGAAATCTAAATCACTCTTGACCAATTCTTCATATAACGTAACCGGGGTACTCCCAGTTGCTAAACCTAACACCTTTACCCGTCCAGCACTCATTTCTTCTTTTATGATATTAAAAGCTTTTTTTCCGCCTTCAATCTGATCTTTAACCACAACGATATCCATTTATGTCTCATCCTCCGTATCCATTTGGTATAGTCCAATTATAAAGCAAAACTGCCCTTTTTTCAAGAATTTTGTTAACTAAATATAAAAACTCCCTCATACTTTGTTTTCCTAGCATCTTCAATAACCCTTTCTAACACAAATATTTCTATTCTACGGTGACACTTTTAGCAAGATTTCTTGGTTTGTCTACATTATTTCCTTTCATTAGCGCTGTATAATAAGCTATCAACTGGGTGGGCAAGACACTCATTAAAGGCGTAAATAATTCATGAACCTTCGGCAAAATGATGTCATCTCCCTCTTGTGCCAAATCTTCCATCACGATGGCACATGTTGCGGCACCGCGACTCTCAACTTCCTTCAGATTACTCCTTGTCTGAAGATGAGTTGATTGCCCTGTAATCAGCGCAAATACTGGCGTTCTTTCTTCAATCAGAGCAATCGTTCCGTGTTTTAATTCTCCCGAGGCGAATCCTTCACACTGTAGATAGGATATTTCTTTTAATTTTAACGCCCCTTCCAGGGAAACGGAATAATCTGCTCCCCGTCCAATAAAAAATGCATTTCTCGTCTGCTTCAACATTTTCTCTACCAAGTCTTGATATTTTCCCTGTTTGGTTAACAACGTATCCATTTGATGGGCGGCTAGACTTAATTCAGAAGCGACATCAAAGGTTTCTGCCGCCATTATCTTCTTTGCTCTTCCGACTACGCTAGCCAAAATCGATAACACCGCAATTTGTGCTGTGTATGCCTTCGTAGAGGCCACTGCTATTTCCGGTCCTGCATACAAAGGCAGGGTAAAGGAAGCTTCACGAGACAAGGTGGAACCTAAAACATTGGTGATAGTCAAGGAAGGATAAGCCCATTTATTTGTCTGGACCAACACTTGACGACTATCTGCAGTTTCTCCACTTTGACTTAAATATATAAAAAATGGTTTCTCCGAAAGCAGCGGCGTATGATAGCCAAATTCACTAGACAAATGAACTTCAGTTGGGATTTCTGCCAGTTTTTCCAATAAATTTTTCCCAATCAGTCCTGCATGCCAACTTGTTCCGCAGGCAATAATATATATACGGTCACTTGCCAGCAGACTAGAAATAATTCGTTCGTCGATTGCCACTTGCCCATTTTCTGTCGTGTAGGCAGACACAATCTTCCGCATCACCGCTGGCTGTTCCTCGATTTCCTTCATCATATAGCAATCGTATGAACCCAGCTCTATTTCATTTGACCCAGTAGAAAACTCAAAGGACTTTCTGCTCTGATGATGTCCTTCATAATTTTCAATAGTAACCGTATCTTTAGTAGCGATGATTAACTCTTTATCTTTTATCTCCATAAATTCTTGTGTCAGACCAGTCATGGCCAATGCATCGCTGCACAAACCATTAAACTGATCTCCTATAGCAACCAGTAAGGGGCTTTTATTTTTTGCGCCATACAGCACTTCTGGCTCCAATCTGTCGATAAGGGCGAAGGCATAGGAGCCTTCAATCATCGCCAAAACTTTTAAAAAGGCTTCTTTCGCTGAAAGATGATCTTCTTGGGCAAATTTTGCGATAAGATGCACGATCATTTCTGTATCTGTCTGTCCTTGCATCCAGTCCGTTTGTAGTAAATCAGATTGAATCATTTGAAAGTTTTCGATGACCCCATTATGGACCAAAACGAAACGTCCGTCATAAGATACATGGGGATGAGCATTTTCCTTGGTGGGAAAACCGTGAGTTGCCCACCGTGTGTGCCCAATCCCTCTAGTTCCCCTGACATTTCCAGTTGTCATCATTTCTGACTTCAGCTCTTTTATGCCTCCTTTTGTCTTGATTAAATAGTCCTTAGTTCCATTAGAATCCACAAAAATACCTGCTGAATCATAGCCCCGATATTCCAATTTTTCCAAACCATTCACTAATCCATCCACAATATCTGTCTTGCTTATTAATCCGACAATACCACACATTACTTTAACCAACTTTCTTGTTTAACGTTATGTGTTTCCAGTGCGTGATTTTTATTTTGTTTGAACCTTGCGATTCTATTTGTTAAAAATCTCTAGAGTGCACTCCCTAGAACTACCCGCCGACACTTCGATTAGTTCTCTCCTCGTCTTCTGTCTCAACAGAACTGGCGCTATCCACAAATGGTATACACCTATCCTCCTTTGATTTT
This sequence comes from Vagococcus elongatus, assembly GCF_003987645.1. Lineage (GTDB taxonomy): Bacteria > Bacillota > Bacilli > Lactobacillales > Vagococcaceae > Vagococcus_A > Vagococcus_A elongatus. Next base: position 112,560 of record NZ_NGKA01000003.1, on the reverse strand, counting down.
ACTTTTGGAAACATTTTAAATGTTATCTAAACAAGACTAGTTTGTCAACCATCTTTTAAAATGGTATAGATGTAATTTAAAAAGTTAAACAAAAAAAATAAACCGTGTTGCCACGGTTTATTTTTTAAATTGGTCTCTACGTTTTTTTCTGTCTGCCCGTTGCAGTGTACGACTGCTGATTTTCCGCTGTTTTCGTTCTTGCTCAGAGATGGCTTGTTTGATTTTTTTCTTATAGCCGGGTTTGATTTTTTTCTTTTTCTTCTTTACCATCCCTTTGATTTTAGGATCAAGCTCTTGGGTTTGTTTCTCTCGCTGTTTTCTACGGTTACGATCATAGGTATCCACAAGTTCGCCCTTACGAAATTCTTTTGGTTGAAAGACTATTCCCATTTTTTCAAGCTGGACGATAGCCTCTTCATCTCCCGGTTCATACAAGGTGATTGCCGTGCCAGGCAACCCTTGTCTACCTGTTCTTCCTACGCGATGGATAAAGAAATCCAGTTCTTTCGGTACTTCAGCATTTATGATATGAGAAACACCTTCAATATCTATTCCTCGCGCTGCCAAGTCAGTAGCAACAACAAATTGATACTCCAGATTTTGTATCTGGCGCATGACCCGTTTACGTTCCCGAGGAGTAATATCCCCATGGATTTTCGCCACTTTAAACTCTTGTGTTTTCAGGTATTCAGTGATTTCATCTACCCTGACCTTTGTATTAGCAAAAATAATCGCTAAATAAGGATGACCGACCCGTAACAAGTTAGCAATCAGCTGGTTACTGTTTTGTCCCTTGGTGGAAATCAGCCAGTTCTCAATCGTCTCGGAAATCACTTCTTTCGATGCCACAACTTCGATATGAGGGTTTTTCATGTATTTTTTCAAAAAAGGACGTAAACTTTCAGGTATGGTCGCAGAAAAAACTAACATTTGAAGTTTTTCCGGCAGCTTGCCTGCAATCTGATCGACTTCCTTTAGGAAACCCATATCAAGTGTCATATCTGCTTCATCAATTACGAAAGATGACGCTGTATGAATTTTTAACGCTTGCTCATTGAGCATATCCAAAATTCGTCCGGGAGTCCCAATGACAATGTGGGGTTGGTTATTTTCCAACTTTTCCAACTGTCGCTGTTTATCCGTTCCCCCGACTAGCAAAGACACACGCAGTTCTTCATCGCTGAAACTTGCCAGCCTTAGTGCCTCGTCATAAATTTGAGTGGCCAATTCACGACTGGGTGCCGTCACCACTACTTGAACTTCATCTTTTTCAGCAGTCGCCCGACTCATTAAAGGCAGTAAAAAAGTATGTGTTTTTCCTGTCCCAGTTTGAGACTGCCCAACAACGCTTCTTCCATTTTTAATCAACGGAATCAACCGCTCTTGCACTTCTGTTGGTTGTCTAAATCCTTTGGCCTCGATAGCTCGCAATAAATAATCGGCTAAGTCCATCTGTTTAAATGTTGTCATTCTCTCACCTCTTCCTCATCCATTTCCTGTAGCATTATATCATAAAAACAAGTGATCCCAAACTCTTTATTTTGCAAAAGTGCTTTAACTTTGGCTTCTAGTTACCCCTTACGTATACTAGAGAAAGAGATTTTAATGAAGATGCTGTAAAGGATGGATTACATGAAACTAACTATACACAAACGAATGATTAAAGAAATCCCTGTGCTCGAAGTTGTCCCTGAAAATAAATCCTCTGCGCCGTTGCCGCTGATTATATTTTACCATGGCTGGCAAAACACAAAAGAACTCTCACTGACTCAGGCTAGAAGATTAGCTGCAAATAACTTTCGCGTCATCATCCCAGATGCGATGTTTCATGGTAAACGAAACCAGTGGGACAGATCTTCTATTCCTTCATTGACCTTTTGGACTACGATTGCGTACAATCTTTTGGAATTTTCAATTATTTTAGATTACGCTCATAAGAAAAACTGGATTTTAGACCATCGGATTGGTGTCAGCGGTTATTCGATGGGCGGTATCACGACCTCCGCCTTATTGACATCACATCCGGAAATTTCCGCAGCTGCAAGTATTATGGGAACGTCTCAACCTTGGGCATATTTTAACTTAATGAAGAGTCGTATCAAAGATACTAACTATCTTTTGCCAGATGAACTGACACTTATCTTGCAATGGGTCAAAGATGTTGATTTAGGTCGACACCCTGAAAAAATTGACGGTCGTCCTTTTCTCCTCTGGCACGGAACGTTAGATGACCGGATTCCTTACACACTGACAAAAAAATTTTATGACAATATCAAAGAACAAAGCTACGCAGAACGCACCATTTTTCTCACCGGAAAAGAGGAAGGACATTTGGTTACGACTGAACTGATGGATACCATCACTGATTTTTTTACAGCAAATTTATAATCAGACCACCCCTGAGCTCTAGAGAAATAATGAAGTGATCCGGTATTGGAACTATTTCAGCATCAAAGCTATCAGATGATAAATAATTTTATCCCCTGTCTACAATTTTCAACGAACTAAAAAATAAAAAGATAATAAACTAACAGGCACCACCTATCATTAAAAAAATAGGTGGTGCCTGTTGAACTTAGCCAAGAAAGTCAAAGCTAAAAACAATTGCCAATAACCGTACATCCATTTTTTCCCTAATCCCTCTGCCAAAAGGACTGTTACGGTTCTAAGTAAGCAGCCTTATACTCAAAACGAGGGCCGGCATTATGATATTTCACTCCTTTTAACTTGGGATTGCGCAAGTGGTTAGGCCCGCTAAAATAGAGCGGCGTCACACCTTGTTCCTCCATTAGAATTTTTTCGGCAGTCAGCAAATCATCCCACCGTTTATCCACATCCAGCACATCATCCTCATTCGCTTTTCTCAATGCTTCATCATAAGCTTGGCTGTTGTATTTCCCCCAGTTGTGCGCAACACTACTTTGAAATAACTGAAAGAGACTGGTAGGGTCTGGATAATCAACGCCCCAACTAACTAGGTAAAGGTCAAAATCTTGTTTCGCTGCACTTTCCATAAAGACCGACGTAGGATAAACTGACGCTTCTATTTTTGCTCCGGGCAAATGTTCTTTAAAAACTGCTTGCAGATACTCGCCCATTTTACGCATATCTTCACTTTCAAAAGTGATTAGATGGATGGGTACTTCATCCGTTTCAGATAACCCAAGCTCCTTCTTCCCTTCCAGCCATAATTGTTTAGCCTTGCTGACATCCATTTTCAGGACATTTCCGCTAGCCTTGGCAAAGTCTTCACCGGTTTCAGAATGACTGTAAAGACCATCAAAAATCAAGCCGCTGGCTGGTACTGCCCCATTGTTAAGTAAATTATCTGTTATTTCCCGACGATCTACGACTAAAGAGACTGCCTGACGAATTTTTTTATTGCGGAAAAAATCCTTGGTATGGTTGTAACCAATGAAGATAGTTTGTACCGGCTTTTCAGAAACGAACGCCGGGTTATCCAAGTTATTTTTGACAAATTCGCCCGTGATATTTACGTCATCGGTTTCGCCACTTTCAAACAAGCTGACATTCGTAGAGATTTCTTTGACCACATTGACTTTGATAGTATCTGTTTTTACAGATTCTTGATCCCAATATGCCGGGTTTTTATGATATTCCCAGTTACTGCCACTACCGGGACCGGCAAATTCTGCTAAAACAAATGGACCATTATAAATAGCTTGTTCACTGTTAGCGCCAAATTCCTTTCCCTGTTCTTTTACATAGGCTTCATTCAGAGGAAAGAACGCTGAGGAAGCTAACAAAGCGGTAAAATAAGGCGTTGGATAGGTCAGTTCTACTTTCAGTGTATAATCATCGATGGCACTGATGCCCAATTCTGTTGCCGGTTTGTCGCCAAAGATAATAGCTTCAGAATTTTTGATGCTGCTAAATAAATGAGCGTTTTCGCCGGCATTCGTATCTGCATGGGCACGTTGCCAAGCAAAAACATAGTCGTGCGCCGTCACCGGTGTTTCATTGGACCACTTAGCTTCTTTTCTTAATTTAATCGTGTAAGTCAAACCATCTTCACTGATTGCCGGCAACTCTACAGCTCCAGCTGGTAGTGGTTGGTTGCCAGCATCTAGGCGATATAATCCTTCATAAACATTGTTGATTACAATAATGGTGTTCACATCAACGGAATTGGCAGGATCTAATGTATTTAGTTCTTGAGTCACATTTATAACCACCGCTTCCGTTGTTCCTTGTTCAGTTTTTTCAGGTATATTTTTCTTAGGATAGCAAGCGGTCAAAAAAACCATTGTGGTTAATACGAATGCAAATAAAGTCATTGTCTTTTTCATTTGACGACTCCTTTCAGGCGAATAAATTATTTTTAAACTGTCTTCAAACAGGGATACTATGACATACTGTTTAAAAACAGCTTTATTATTTGAGGAAAACATTTTTTAGAGCTTCTTTAAGACTACGTTGACTTTATCAACATCGTTTTCTATTTATTAAAGTGACCTTCATTTTTCACCTCAGTCTTTAGTTATGTTTTACAAGACTCTTTCAGTCCAGAATGATATTTGCAGCTCCCTAAATGCCTTTATATTTTCTGAAAATATTACTTCTAATATAAAAAAATTACTTCTAATAACAGGTACCTCGCAAATATCATGTTTATTTTACCCCATTTCAACAATAAACGTTAAAAAACTGCTTGGTTTTCATTCTTTTCGACACTGAATAATCAAACTTTCTATGATAGACAACTTAATGTAAGTAAACTAATTGAAAACTTGACAATTGCCTTCGTATTTATGTTTTTTGACGTTTCAAGTCTTATTATCTCAATAGTTTGAGTATCACTTATATGTTTCAAGCTTTTAGTAACATAATAAAAAAGCAGTTTGATTTTGTAGTAAACCTAAAAAGTTAGGAGAAAATCCAACTTATAAAGGTAAATCACTTATCAAACTGCTTTTCTTTTTTATTATTTAGTTTGTCTGACCGGTGCTAGAAGTCTCAAGCCATTCAATATGACCAAAACCGTGCTTCCTTCATGGAACAGGACACCTATAGGCAAATTCATTTTTCCGATGAAGTTCAACACCACAAGGATAACGACCACTGCCATGGCGAAGAAAATATTTTGCCAAACGACTTTATCCAATTTCTTGGATACTTGATGAGTGTAAGCTAAATTTCGCAAATCATTTTGCATCAAGACTGCGTCTGCCACATCCATTGCCACATCAGTTCCTTCTCCCATGGCAATTCCGATATCGGATTCGACGATTGCAGGTGCATCATTGACCCCGTCTCCCAGCATGGCTACAATGCCATATTGCTTTTTCAACCGATTGACAATAATTGATTTATTCTCCGGCAAGACGTTGCCGATGACCTCATCAATACCGACCAAATCACCCACAGCCCGACCTGTTTTTTCAGAATCTCCTGTAATCATGACTGTGTGAATTCCTTGCTCTTTCAAGTAACTGATTACGCCTTTTGCATGTTCATTTGGAACATCCATCATGGCAATAAGACCGACTACTTCATTATTTTTCGCCACATATACCACAGTTTTGCCTTCTTCAGCATATTGTACATTGTGAGCAGCAATTTTTTCTGGAACGTTTTCAAATCCAGAAGGCTTGCCGATTTCATACTCATCATCAAAATGTTTAGCAGTCAGGCCTCTGCCGATCATGTTTTCAACTTCAAGATTGAGAGCTTTATCTGCCTCAAAGTTTTCCAATATTGCATGAGCAAGAGGGTGATTGGCTTGTTGTTCCATCGCAACAATCACATTGACAGTGGCTTGTTCATCCACATCGTCAATAAAATAAACATCGGTAACTTTTGGTTCGCCTTTTGTTAAGGTGCCTGTTTTATCGAAAGCGATCGCTTGAATACCTGCAAAGTTTGCAAGGAAAGAACCGCCTTTAAACAAAACTCCCTTTTTAGCTAAATTAGAAATCGCTGATAGGGTGGCGGGCACGGCACTGGCTGCTAACGCACAAGGGGAAGCAACGGTCAGAAAGACCATCCCTTTATAGAAACTTTGGTACCATGACCAGCCTAGAACAGTTCCTCCAAGTAAGATGAACAAAGGAACAATAATTAGAACGGTATTGACATATATTGGTTCAAGCTTTTGAATTTTTGTAGCTGTCTTTGACTGATTACTTTGTGATTGATTCACTAAATCAATAATCTTGGCAAAAAGAGTATCTGAACTGTCCTTGGTAACTTCCATAACAAAAGTTCCTGTCCCATTAATCGTACTGCCGAAAACCTCATCCCCTGCAGCTTTTTCTCTTGGAATACTTTCCCCGCTGATAGAAGATTCATCAATTGAGCTTATACCTGAGATAATCACTCCATCAGTAGGAATCTGATCCCCATTCAACACTTGCAGACGATCACCGATTTTCAATTCTTTTACAGACACGGTGGTCGTGTGCCCCTCATCATCCAAAAGACGTGCTTCTGTAGGATTCATACTCATCAAATTCGAAATTTCACGTTTACTTTTACCTTCTGCATACTCTTCAAGGAAATGTGAACTAGAAAAAATCAAAATCAGAAGAGAACCTTCAAAAAAATCCCCAATGATCATTGCACCGACTGCTGCTAAAGTCATCAAAATATGAACATTCGGGCTAAATCTTTTCTTCTCAATTGTCTCATGATAAGTTTCTGAGAAGCCTTCTGCAGTGATATGATAGCCTGTCATAATCATCGCAGTCAGATACAAAACATTTTGTATCAAACTTTTTTCTTTTAAAAATAATGCTGCGATAAAAACAGCCAAACCGATAAAATATAAGATAACAGGCAATTTCCCATGTTCATGACCATCTGCTTGATTGTGTCCGCACTGACGACCGCTTCCAGAACTATATTCTTTTGGGGCTTGTTTACTATAACTTGTTTGTTCCATTTTTATTCTCTCCTTTTCTATTTATTTCTAATCAATAATCATTCTCAACACATGAACAACTATTCATATATTAATTATAACTCTTTCCACGGGGATTGCAAGTAATCTGCCAAAACAGAAATGATTCCGATTATTATTGATTTGCCAAAGAGATTGGATGTCAAAACATTGAAAATTTTATGATTAAAGTCCACCTGTCCCTGAATGAGTTTAATTCACGAAAAAATAAAATGACTTTAAATTTTTTAAAATAGAGAAAATAAAAAACTCCAAAGATGCTATCTAGTGAAGAAAATAACATCTTTGGAAACTATTTAAATATAATCATTTGAGTTATTTAAAATTAACTTTTAGAATCATATAAAAGCCCATCTAGAGAAGTTGAATCCTCCAAATGGGCTTTTGATTTTAGCGTTTTACTGAACGAGCAACTCTGCTCATCGTATGTCGAACCCCTCTGATGGCAACTGACATCGCATAAATATTTTCTAAGGTAGCCACACCCGCAGCATAACCGCCGTCACCGATGTGCTGAATATCAACACCGGCAATTTTATTGCGTAAAGCAATATGCTTAATTGTTTCTTGGTCAGCACTTTCCTGACTTGTGCCAATAGCAGACATCGTCAATGCACCGTGTGCCTTAGCATACTTGACCCCTTCGATCAGTTCCTCGTCAGTAAATCCGGGAATTGAGCCTACTGCCGGCATTAAAATGACGTCTGCACCAGCTTCTACAAATGCTTGGATAGCTTCCTTCGATACGACTGGTTCATCTACCCCTGCACTGTGCATTTTGCCAGCAATAATCATTCCAGAAAAATGATTTTTCGCCAGTTTAATGCCCTGCTGGATACTTTTATTTGTCACTCCTGTCCCCGGATTCCCAGTTAGACAAATGAAGTCCAAACCCAACTTATCTGCCAATTCAAGAGTTTCCACAGAACAAGCACGCCCAGCCGGAATCTCGATACGATTTTCTAAAAAATCTGCTGTATCATCCAGTGGTTCTAAATTGATTCCAACAGGACGTCCAGTATATTCCCTTACTTGCTGGATTATTTGACTTTCGTCACACTGAGCTAAACCATTAATTTTCGGCGCATAACAATCGAAACCATTCATTAAAATCAAATCTGCCCCATAAGAGACTGCCACTTCAGCATTGGTGATATCTCCAATAATCGGTTGCATATTCCCAATGACTTCTGAACAAATGATACGTCCAGCAGATGCTTTAATAGACTGTTTTAATTCTTCTTTATTCATTTCTAGTATTTCGCTTGCATCTGCACTTAAAAAACGCTTAACCATCACTAAAATTCCCCTTTATTAATTAGTTTTACTTTCTTCTGCACCTGCATACTTATCCGCTGCTTTCAAGAATGGTATGTAGATTAACACTGAACTGAGCAAACAAACAACTCCTAATAATAATCCCTGCCACGTACCCCCAGTCGCTAAAAATGAAAGTATCGGTCCAGGTGTGGTCCAAGGAACACCAATTCCTGCAGGCACTACCCATTTTAGAACAACAGTTGCAACGTAGGCAATAGACATACTGACAATCGGTGTTAAAATAAACGGCACCGCCATAATCGGATTTAACACTAATGGTAAACCAAAAATGACAGGTTCATTAATGTTGAATATGCCTGGCACTAAGCCCATTTTAGCTACTTCACGATAATCACTTCGTTTGGATACCGCTAAAATTGCAATCAGTAGTCCCAGCGTCATACCAGCACCTCCCATATATGCGTAAGCACCGGAAAGCATGGCATATGTGTCTGGATACGGAACGTCAGCAAGGGGCTTGCCTGCAAGAATATGTTCTGAATTAATTAAATCTGATTCTGTAAAAATAGCACTTATAATCGGATTTAAAGTTGCTGGACCATGGATACCAAAGAACCACAACAAGCCTAACATAAAGGTAATGATATACACACCAAAGATATTAGCCCCTAATTTTCTTAGAGGTGTTTGGATCCAAGTATACACAAGTTCATTCAAACCATCTCCGGCAAATTTTGTTCCTATAAAAGCAATAATTGTGGTTATCAAAATTGTTAATAATACTGGAATCAAGGCAGAAAAGGAACGGCTAACTGCTGGCGGCACCATTTCCGGTAACTTGATTTTCAGCTTTTCATTTCGCGTTAACTTAGGTAAAAATTCTCCCACAAGGCACCCTATCAACATTGCAACAAAAAGACCTTTGGCTCCCAGATAATCTGTTTTTAGAAAGGAACCATTTTCTGTCCATTCAGGTATTGGATAAATAATCATAAATGATGCCACAGCCGTAATTCCCACAGTTGTAGAATCCGCTTTGTGATGTTTAGCTAGATGTTCAGCCACTAGGAAAACAATGAATAAGGACATAATATTGATTGTTCCATACATGACAGTTGACAGGACACTTTGAGCATCGGTAAGATTCGGAAATAACTTGGGTAAGAATAATAGTCTTGCGACTAAACTTTCCGGATCAAGAAACAAAGAATTAATGAGTGCAACAATAGAGGTTGCCATAGTCAATGGAAAGGTTAATATGAAACCATCTCTTATGGCTGCTAGAAAGCGATTGCTATTTAACACAGTCGCGATCGGTATAATCGTTTTTTCTAACCAACTTGTAAACTTTTTCATGGTATATCTCTCCTTTATCGTGATGAGTTTATAATAAGCCCTATTTATTTTACAAACAATGAGTGATTCGAGAGTTTGTACTAGTACAATTATCATGATATAGTACTCATAAAACATCAGAGGACAGAGTCATGAAAAAATACGAATTTATTGTCAAAGATATGAAAAGAAAGATTGACACAGGCTTTTATACAGAAGGTGATCGCGTACTTTCTATTATTGAAGCCGCTAACCACTATCAATGTGCCAAGGGAACAGTGATTCGAGCCTATGACCAATTACTGGCTGAGCATATTTTATATTCTAAACGACAAAGTGGTTACTATATTGCTAAGCCTGTTTCATTTTCTACAAATCCGGAAAAAGTTTATAATTTAACTACAGGCAATACCTACGTCAATTATTTCCCCCTGGCAGAAGCACAAACCAGCTTAGTTCAAGCACTGGAAAACTACCAGTTCCAGACACTGAACTATGATCTGCAAGGCATCCACTCATTGGTGATGGCGATTGAAAAACATCTGTATAACAGAAATATTTTTTCCAGACATGGTCAGATTTTCCTCTCTCAAGGTATCCATCAAACAGTAGTGGCTATCTGTCAGCTGGATTGGCCCAAAGATTCCTATATTTTGATTGAGAATCCAAGTTACTCCCACACCGTTCAGTATTTGAAAAGTAAAAAAATTCCAGTAAAATCCATCCAAAGAACGGCAAAAGGTCTCTCACTTAAAACACTTGAAACCTTGTTTAAAGAAGGAAACATCCGCTTTTTTTATACAATCCCGCGGAATCACAATCCTTTGGGAACCAATTTAGATAAAAAACAAATTCAAGCAATCGCAGCTCTTGCTGAAAAGTACCATGTGTTGGTACTGGAAAATGATTATTTTGGTGATGCCCAAACACATGCAGGTTATCAAACCATTTTCGAAAATGCACGTAACCATTGTATTTATCTATCCAGCTTCACGAAAATTATCCCTTATTTGCGTATTGGCTATATGGTTGTTCCTGAATCAAAAATAAACATATTTAATCAAATGGTATCAGATTACTACTCTGAAGGATACTTCGCACCGGCAATCATTTCACAGGCAACGCTGGAAATTATTTTAAAAAATAACTTACTCCTCAAATTTACCGAGCATCTGAATAAAGATGTGATAAGTAAGAAGAAGAAAATTTCTGAACTAACAACTGGATGGGATCCCAAAATTGCGAGGCCTATCCCTAGCAATACCGGCTTTTACAGTATCATTTGTTTCAACCCCTTAGTCTCCATCGCTCAACTCAAAAAAGAGCTTAAAAAGGAAAATATTTTAGTTACGAGCACAACAAAATGTTTTTATACTAGTGATCACCCCTATAGCCACTCTATTAGAATCAGTGTCGCCCGTATTGATAGCGAAAGTCTGCCGACTATATTAAAAACCATCTACATCACTGCACAGGCACTCTATCTGAAACGAACAGCCCACAATGAATAATAGGGAGTGTCGTTGGCTTTAATTTACATAGCTAAAACTTTATTTATAGGGGTTTCAATTATTATCAAAAGGAATTGGTAAATGACAAAAAGGCTCATTTCATATAATGAAACGAGTCTTTTTATGCCATACTATTTAATGTAAAACATACTAGTGTTTATCCGTCATGATAATATCAACCAGTCTTTTTCGCAAATATTTGGTAACATCTACGAGAAATAAATTCCAACCTATCAGGTTAAACTGATGACTTAATGCTTAGTAAAACTCTTTTTTACCATTTTCACAACAATCAACTTCTTTCAAACAGAATCACATATAGAAAACATCTGGTCTGCTTTCATATATAGACCAGATGCTCTATTTTACATTTCGCCAGACTCTTCAGCTTTGAATCGTTTCTCAACTGCTAAAAAGAAAGGTAAGTATAGTAACACATCCAAAATAATCAATACCACTTGTAAAATCGATCCCCTAATACTTCCTGTAATCAGAAAACCACTGATGACTGGCGGCATGGTCCAAGTCGCAACCGTCTTAGTCAGCGGAACAAGCCCTGACATCATAGCTAAATATGCCACCACAACATTGACCATTGGAGCTAAAACAAATGGAATAATCAGCATCACATTCAAAACCACAGGCAAGCCAAACATTGCCGGCTCATTGATATTAAACAACCCAGGGACTACTGTCAGCGGTGCTAAAATTTTTGTCTGTTGACTGGTTTTTTTCTTGCGGGCAAGATAGCCTAAAACCAAAACCAAACCTAGCGTTGCGCCGCCTCCACCGATATAGACTAAATTATCCATAAAAGATACGGTGAAAATATGAGGGAGAGCTTCCCCTGCTTGATACGCCTCCCGGTTAGCATCAATATTGGCCAACCAAATCGGCTGCATCACAGAATTAACTACATTTCCTCCGTGTATCCCAACAAACCAGAACAAACTGTTTAAACCTACCACGATCATCGTGCCAAAAACATTATTCCCCAGCAATCCTAAAGGCTTTCCGAGAACCACCGCTGCGATTTCATGTAGATTTGGTAAGGTAAATTTGTCCAATAATGAGAAAATAATCAGCCAAGAGGTAATGATAACAGCTCCCGGAATAATAGCGCTAAAACTTTTTGAAACTGCTGGCGGAACAGTATCCGGTAATTTAATAATAATATTACGATTCACAAACCACTGATAGATATAACCGTTCACCAATCCTAAAATAATTGCAATAAATAGTCCTTTAGCTGCCATATAACCGGTAGGCATACCAGCACCCGCATCAGATGAAATAAACGGTGTTACAGTAATAAACGCTGATAAAGAAATAATACCTGAACCAATACCATCCACTTTGTATTGTCCTGCCAAACTATACGCGATTCCAAAACTGGCAACTAAACCGATCAATCCAAAACTACTGTCTACACCTTTCCATAGATACTGGGAGACTCCTATTTCACCCAACCAGTCTTCCCAACCTGGTGCCGGAAAACTAGCTATCACCATAAATAAAGAGCCGATGATAATTAACGGCATAGCAATTGTGATACCATCACGGATAGCAACCAAAAACTTGTTAGCTCCAAGTTTTGCAGCAATTGGTAACATTTTTTCTTCTAAAAATTTATTGACTTTATTCATTTCCCTGCCTCCTAAATTATTCTTTTGAGTCTTTCAGCTATCTGTTGATTGACCTTGCCACCATGGAAACTGTATGTCTCATACCTCTCAATGCTTTGCTTAAAGCAAAAATATTTTCCACTGGCGCTAGACCTGCATAACCTGCATCTCCAATATGTTGAATATCTACCCCACAAATTTTGTTCCGGATGGCTAGCTGTTTGATTGTATCCTGATCAGAACTTTCCTGACTTGTGCCGATCGCGGTCATCACCAATGTATTTTTTTCATGAGCTTTTTTAACCACGGTTTTCAACTCATCTTCATCAAACCCCGGCACTGTTCCAACTGCAGGCACTAAAATCACATCTGCTCCAGCTTGAATAAAAGCTTCTACTGTTTCAAGATCGATTATTTTCTCAGAGGCTCCTGCACCATGCATTTTCCCCGCAATAATTAATCCGGAAAATAATTTTTTGACGACGGCGATAGTTTTCACAATTTGATGATTGCTTACCCCAGTCCCAGGATTTCCTGTCAAACAAACAAAATCAAAATTTAATTTTTCCAGTTCTTTAATAGTTTTTTCATTTGCTTTTCGGCCCTCAGCAATTTCCAAGCGATCCTCTGCCATCTCCGCTTCTTCATCCACAGGTTCTAAGTTAACCCCAATCGGACGACCAACCAATCTATGCAGCTCATCAACAATAGAGTGGTCAGTTTTAGGAAGACCTGCAACAACTGGATTCAAAATATCCAACCCATTCAGCAATATTAAGTCTGCACCAAATGCTCTTGCGATCTCCGCATTGGTTATATCTCCAATAAAAGACTCCCGCGGCACCACATTTTCAGAAACAATCACTCGCCCTTCACTAGCTTTGATACTTTGTTTTAATTCAGCAGCTGTCATTTGCAAAATATCGGAAGCGTTCGCACTAATCAATCTTTTAACCATTTATCTCTCTCCTTTTGTTTATATTTAATAATTAAATAAAAGAATAAAACGTTTGTATTTTACTATTTAGTTCTATTTAGTTATTAATTATATGATAAATAATTTTTTATAATTTGTCAACCCTTACAAATCGTTTTAATTAAATAGTTGTTTATATAAAATAACCAATATGTTATAATATCTATGATGATGACAAGCGAGGGATAAAGATGAAGATGACCAAAATCCAGCATGAGAGAAGAATAAAAGTATTGGATAAAATATATGCTAAAGGACCGCTTTCGAGAATTGATATCTCTCAACAAACGGGTATTACTCCAGCAACTGTCAGTGATATCACTGCCGATATGATCGAAGAAAAACTGATTTATGAACTGGGGGAAGAAAATCCAAAGGAAGTAAGATCAGGAAGAAAAAAAATACTCCTAAATATTTCTGGAAGGCATAGTTTCTACATAGGCATCGAATTATCAGAAAAATTTCTGTCTCTCGTTCTTTGCGATAATCTCGGGGAAATATATGAGAAAAAAGAATTTCAGACAACATCGTTTCCTGATGTAGTGAATGAAGAAAATTTATATAGAGAAACTCAAACTTTTCTGCAAGAATGCCATGCTTACCAACCGAGTGCTATCGGCATTGCATTGCCTGGTCACTTTGATGAGGGAAATCTGACCATTCAAACCAATAATCCATTTTGGAAAAAATTTCATTTTAAAAAAATGATAGAAGCATTTGAATTACCAATTTATTTTGAAAACAATGTGGAGTGTATGGCGATAACAGAAAGATTATTTGGGGAAAATTCCCACGATGAAAATTTCACCTTCCTTCATGTTGCCCGGGGAATGTTTTGCTCCAGTATTTATCAAGGACAACTGTATGGAACAGAAAATATCCTTGTGGGTGAAATTGGACATATTATTGTACATCCCGAGGGGGAATTGTGCGAATGCGGCAGAAGAGGGTGCCTGCAGACCTATGCTAGCGAAGCCTGGATTATAAAAAAATCGCAAATACTGTTTGACAATTCTGAGTCAACCTATTTACGGCAGTTGAGCTCATCCAGAGAAGATGTTTCCATAGAAAAAATACTCAAAGCCTACCAACTTGGGGATGAAGGGGTTATTAATATTCTCCACAATGCCATCAAATATTTGTCGATTACCATCAACAATGTTTCAATGATGATTGATTCCAATAAAATGCTCATCCACGGACGACTCTTCAATGAACCTCAATTGCTGGCTTTATTAAAAGAATATATGGAGCAACAAATTACTTTACTGGCTAAAGAGAAAAAACAACAGCTTAAACTGAAAAAATATCATATAACAAACGGCGCGGTTGCGGCTTGCGGCTTATGTGTCAGTCGACATTTATTAACTTAACTGTTTAGATATGACTGAATACCCTGAATTGCGTTTAGGCTGACGATAGATTCCTGAAGCTAACAGCAAAGTAAGTGAATAGAAAAATGCGTTCGGATGTAAGGTCCGAACGCATTTTTCAAATTTTAGGCAAAGGGCTGTCCATATATGTTTTAAAATAAAATTCATGAAAGCCATTAGCATACCCATTATAGTCGACAATTTTATCAAATTAGTTTTATTGATAGGAAATTATATAGGGTACAAAAACGGAATGGGCAGTTACAGGAAGCATATAGTGGTTTTACTGATAGGAAATTATATAGGGTACAAAAACGAAGTATAGGGGAAGACGAAAGGCGTCTAAGTTTTACTGATAGGAAATTATATAGGGTACAAAAACAGGCTGACACTCGGCCAGCCACATCATTGAGTTTTACTGATAGGAAATTATATAGGGTACAAAAACGCCGACACAGTCAATCGTATTACATCTGCAAGTTTTACTGATAGGAAATTATATAGGGTACAAAAACCTCAAATTTAAATTATGCTAACTTTACCAATCTTTTAAAAATTGTTTCTCTAACTGGGTGAGAGGCTGAAATGACGTCTCAATCCTGCTTTCATCCATCAATAATTCCTTCATCACTCGTAATAGTACCATATCCTTGGGATTGATGTAAATATCGTGTCTAGATTCACCGATGAAATTACAAACCCTATAAAATGAAGAAACCAATTGACACTCATCTAAAGAAAATTTGTCGGGATAATTTCTTTCGATACTTTCTCTAAAAATTTCAAAACTTGGTAATTGTTGATAATCGTCAAACAATAAAACTGTTTTATCGATATCTTCCGTTGTATAATCCAGTACTAAACTAGAATTATTTAAAATAAAAAATTTAAGCTGTTTAGTTTCGGTGGCGATATCGTGAAGCTGACCAAATAGATAGGAAATATCTTTTCTTTCCAAAAATCTTTCCGGATTTGCCAACACGATCCAAGTCATTCGTTCTTCACGTTTGATTTTTGCCTTAATCAAATATATAAACTCATCGAGTAACTCACTCGAGTTCATCATTGATAAAGGGTAATCCATATTATCGTCTATATACTTCAATATCAGATGTCTTTTTAATAAGTCGATAAAATTAAGCGGACTTAAAGTGCAGGCGATATTATTTGAATAGCAGCCGACACGCTTGCTGATAATGGTTTCAAGGTGGAGAATATCTTCATTGATTAACTCCATTTGTTTCCCTACCTCAAAATTATTTTGTAAACTTTCCAACTCTTCATACATCAGAGTATCTTTTAAAAATGCTAACTGACTAAATACACTGGTGTTATCTTCAAGAAAATAAACAGTCATATTTTTGGCATTTAGCAACTTACCATCATAATAAATTTCAATACCATTTTCTCCATAAACTGTTTCTTCCAGTTCACTTAAAGATTTTGCATAGGAAAAACGTTTAAGCGTTCGAATAATTTTGCGTTTCCATGCATTTTGCCCACCGTAAAAAAATAAATAATCTTGAAGGTCAAGAGTAATAAATTTCCCGTTTTCATATTCAATCCTAAATTCTGCCATCAAATCACCACCAGTCTTTTAATGCCAACTACTTCTTCTTGACGACTCCGACTGCCAGCAAGCAAAATCATATCTTCAAACTGGGTTTCTGAAACATATAACAATCTGATATTCCCAACTTTTGGCAATTTGGCTTTTAGTATCGTTTCATATTTCTTTAATGCGCTGCGATTAGGCAAACTGCGATAATAAATAGAGTACTGTAGCATAACAAAACCATTTTCTATTAAATGTTTACGGAAAGTTCGATATTCCCTCTGCTCCCGTTTTGTTTCAGACGGCAAATCAAACATACATATTAATCTCACTCTTTCATAACTCACTTTCTTCCACACTCCACAAAACCACTGAATGTTATCTCGTGTAAATGATTGAAATTTTTTGATTCCATCGCTTTTATAAAAGATGATACGAATTCTGTCATTGCATGATTGATATAAACTTTTTTATTATTCACTTTTATTTTTTGATTTAAAAAATCAATTAAAGTCAAACGCTTTTCGTATGTTAAATACTGTTCTGTTTCACTCAAAACTGTTTGGTGAATATAATAATCCATTAATGGTCTAAATGGCTCCATCAGATCATCAATTAAGTTAAATGAATTGTATTCATTTTTATGGAAAACGCCCAACATTGGCAGCAATCCTAACGAAACAGCGCTTCTAGCCATCTGAGCACGAATAATCGCGTAGCCATAATCCATACACGCATTTGGAAAACAATCTTCCTCCCTCGTAAACCCCAAACCATATAAGGAATTAAAATAAACTTTTGCTACATGACCCTCACGATTTGATTCATCTCCGGGGAGTATCGCTTCACATAGGTCTTCTAAATTGATCAAACGTTCCTCTTCAATTCCCTGATAATGGGCAAAGCCTATTTGATTCATTATTTTCTGTCTTACAATTCTAGTCCAAGCTTCTTTTTTCAGATTTTCATCCCAGTTGGTCTGCCAAAGGGCTCGTTTAGCACTCCGATGGTATTGTCCCATGCCTAAGTAAATCCCAGCCGGCATATATTTGTTATCACAAACAACGACATCAATATGATATTGAGCTAATCTTGTTAAAATTCTGTTTGTTATAACCGTATCACCACCTTCTAAAATAACGCTTTCAACATCAGGCAACGGAATACTATAGGTTTCACCTTTTTTATATATTTCCAAATTGTCCAATTTTAATCGTAATGAATCGCCATTTTTTACAAATATTGTTCGAAATCCCATACTTCACTTCCCCTCATTTCTAAAAAAATTTACAAAAAAATCACCCTACCTGATGGTGGGTGATAAATTCGGCATAAAGCCTTATTTTTGTAGATCCTATAATAATTTCCTATCAGTAAATTATTATCAAATTCGTGTTCCGTCGAACACGGCAGCCCGTCGGCTACACCCTTAGATTATCATAAAAAAACTCCGTTGAAAAGACCTTTTCTAAAAATAATTTTAAAATATAACCCGACCTCTAGTCTTGCTTATTCTTACCTTTCTAACAATCCCAAGTTCTACTTGTCTTCTATAATATCTTTCAGTTGTTCATGGGTTACGTAATATCTCCTCCCCAAACAATCAGTATTGAATTTCACTAAATTCATACCAGTTTTTAATCCTTTAATAAATCTCCCTGATGATACTTTCCCAAAAATAGGCAATTCTTCTTTATCATCCCATTTACTTTTATGAATGGGTTTAGCTTCAAAATAGTTGCGATTGGACGTTGTTCTGGAATGAAACAGTCCTTCGAAAACTTCTTCTCCGTATTCAATTTTTATCCCATCTTTTCGATACAAACTAAAACAAAAATTACTATTTTCTCCAATTTTTTCTTCTTTTTTAAGGTTTTCATAAGTAGTTTTCGGGATACCATATTGATTGCTCACAAACTGAAGATGATTATATTTTATTCCAAGCAGCTCATACTGTTTATTATCTGGATTAAAGTAAACATCCGTCCGCCAAGGATTAAGTGAAAGTAAAACTGTTTTTTTATTATGCTTATTCTTCTCTACACGATTTCCTTTTTCATCCCTTGTAATGTTGATGTGATTTCCCAGTTTTTTGTCATAATACTTCAGACTTCTGATTAAAGGACCATTGCCTTTTTTGGAATATTTTTGGATTCCCGAAACATGATTCTCATGGCAATATCTTTCGAATGGTGAACGCTCAACTTTTTTTATTTTCCCGTTTACTTCCTCTATTTCCTCAAAATCTGGGTAGTTTGAAGCAATGTCTAACAAATGGTTGTAAGTTTTTTCATCGATGTCTCTCATTAACAGTTTATCTTTTTTCTTTTCAAAATCTTTCCATCCTTGCACTGTGTAAATATTATCTATTTTTCCGATAATAAATGTTTCATTGGTTTTAACTTCTCTGTTCCGCTTGATTTCTACTTTTTCAACTTCACGAGTTGAATAAAGAGTTGCATCGCTTACTTTACGATTCCACTTTTTATCTACTTGATGGGAAAATTCTATTTTGTCATACAGATTTAATGGTACTAATTGACTGATGAAATCATCCCATTTCGGAATATATGTTTTTCGTTCATCTGGCTTCATTTTTTTAAATTCTCGATAAGGTATTTTTTCTCCTGTGATTGTATCAACCATGGACTTTTCTCCATCATCACTATAATGATACTTAAAACGACTGATTTCTACAAAAGGAGCTACCGCACACAAAGTAGCATCAACAGCATGGTGATGATGGGTCTCCCTACTTTTTTCTAGAGCATCTCCCCATTTCTTTCTGAGGGTATGTGTAAAGCTGCCTGTAACAACTTTTACTTTTGTCTCACTTTGATTGAAAAAACTCTGAAGTGTGTTTAAAATTACTCTACTGGAGTAACGTGTATCATTAAGATTTCTGGCAATAAACCCTTCACGAACCTCAGGATCAAATATATCTCGAGTCTCTAGCATTATTTTTCTTTTATGAAGTTTTTTTATCGTTTGATTCACCCATGACTGATAATCGGACCATGTCTG
Source organism: Vagococcus elongatus (assembly GCF_003987645.1). Taxonomy (GTDB): domain Bacteria; phylum Bacillota; class Bacilli; order Lactobacillales; family Vagococcaceae; genus Vagococcus_A; species Vagococcus_A elongatus. Next base: position 92,958 of record NZ_NGKA01000003.1, on the reverse strand, counting down.
ACCCAACTCAGCACCGTCCATGAATGCTTGATACGGCGAACGTTGTCCTTTCTCCTGATTAGCGCTGGCTTTTACAAGAACTTTATTATTAATCGAATCATCTAAACTAATAGACAAAGGAATCACATGGTCAATTTCAGTTGCAGCTGTTTTCAAATCCTCTGCACTTATTTTTTTCCCGCTGTAAGCACATCTTCCTTGCTGCTCATAATAATAGCCTAATTTTGCAGCAAATCCTTTGCGGCGTAATTCTAGCTCCAATTGAGCTGCACTCCAGCCTGAATTTTCCAAAAAATATTTTTCGCTTGCCTTTTTCCTTTGTTCATTAGCCGCTTGAATATTTTTAATGGTTTTTCTCTGGTCTTCCTCATTCTTATCCCTTGGCATCTCCACTGTGACATAGCTAATACTGTCTTTCCCATATTTTTTTAATAAATCATTCATGACTCTAAACGCCTGCCTCACAGAAGTTTTAACTGTGGGATTATAAATTTCTTCCAAAACTTCCATAAAGGGCAATCTTTGATATTCTGCATATTTATTTCGAATATTTTTTTTCAACTGCAATCTTTCCAGAATAGTATTTTGTTCATCTGAGGTATGCAGTAATTCAGGAATTAATAGATTCAGCGTTTTGATTGAGAAACTGTGCCAAGCTTTATTGCTGTTTGCTTTACCTAACACACTAAAATTTTCCATGACAATTGTTTTGATTTCCTCGGATAAGTCAGGCAACTCAACTGTCAAAGTGTTCTCAATGCCTTCACGGTCAGTATTAAGTGTCACAATCGTTGCTAACTTGTCAACAACTTCCACAGAGATTCCGTTCAACTCCAGTCCGTTTGCTTTGAAAACTTTACGCCATTCCCTATAAGATTTTAAAGCATGGATTTCTGGTTTTCCTTTTTTATCCACTCGCCAGCCTTTGATGTCTTCTTTTTTAAAACCCAGCATTTTAGCTAATTGTGTTGGCCCAAAAACTTTGATGTCTTTTTCCATTAAAGTTGTCAAAATCTTTTCTTTTTCCTCTGTGGTTATTTTTTTGTTTTCCGTAGGCAACACAAGATTATTCAAATCATTCAAAAGATTAAATTGCTGGGCACTCAAACTAATACCGCTGGCACGAAGTTCTCCCTGTAAGTCTGTGCCAATCAGCTGATCAAAAATATTTTCTGCCGGTTTCCCATTTATTTTATAATCTTTCCAACGGCCATACGGACTAGGATTAGCCGCATTTCCCGGTCCATGATAATAAGGTCTTTTCCGATAAGCTAGTCCTGCTTTTTCAGCAGTATTGTTCTCAACAAATTTTTGAATTACCTCTTCAGTGATTTCCGGATAGAAAGATTGTTGCTTTCTTAAGATCATTTCCAACTCACGAGCATAGGCACCTACAGTAAATATATTGAGCTGATACTCCCCATGAGCATTAAGTCCTGTTTTGATTCTTCTGTTCTCTTTTAGACGAGAAAGCTGAATTTGCCCAGGCGTCAATTTTCTTTCTAAATCCCAGTTTTTTTGAACCTGTGTTTTATAGTTTTCAATGTCCTCTACTCCTTCATGACTCTCTTCATCTAAATAACTGATGCCACGTTTTTTTAGAATATGAACAACAACTTTATAAATCTCTCCCTTTGACAGTTGTTCTTCAAGACCCTTTACTCTGAGTTCATAAGGATTGGAATCTTTCAGTTTGCTATCATTGTTCATCTGGAGCGACGCTAGAATTTTTTTAGCATCCTTTAATCTTGTTTTGCGTCGGCGAGTCAAACGCCTTCCCCCTCTTTGACTCCGCCTTTCCAAGTTGTTGGCACTATTTTGAGCACTAAATAGCCGTACTCCTAAATCTTCAATTCTGCCAGTTGAATCATTAATAACTGACCAGCCAACACTGGCAATTCCAATATCTAACCCTATACTGTACAATTAGTTCACCCCATTAAATTATTCATAAGCACCTGATTTACGCCTGAAAAGAAACCGCTACCAAAATCTGACAAAAAAACTAAAAAATAAAACATCGATTTTTATCAATCGGTATACTATCGTGTGACTTAAGCTTATAAAAAATATTATAACGTAATACTCTATTAAAATCAGCCTCTTTAATAAAAAGAAACTATAAAAATGCTGCATAAACATAGATAGTAAAGTGAAGTATATTCTTCATCTGCTTGAGCCTTATAATTTTGACTTAAAACACTTAATATTATAAAATGATTAGAAAAGGAGTGAGAGTATGAAAAAAATATTAACATTTGCAATTTTATCTGTTTTTTTGACGGGTTGTGCTAAAACAGAAAACGGGCAAGAAAACAAAGAGAACACCCGTCAAGAAATCGCCATCGTAGTTGATCAGGAATTATCCACGCTTGATTCGACTTTGGCTACAGACACATACGGGATTACGGCATTGAACAATGTCATGGAGGGACTGTATCGCTTAGACGAAAGTAACACTATCATTCCTGCAGGTGCCAAAGAATTACCTGAAATCAGCGAGGACTTGCTGACATATTCTATCAAACTAAATGAAGAGGCGACTTGGTCAAATGGTACGCCTGTTACGGCAAACGACTATGTTTTCGCTTGGCAAAAAGCAGTTTCTCCTGACACTGGATCAGAATATAATTACTTATTTAACAGTATTGAAAATGCCAGTGATATCATTGAAGGAAAAGCCGACCCTGACACGCTAGGAATTGTCGCCAAGGATGACTACGAACTGGAAGTATCTTTAGCCCAGCCAACACCTTATTTTGAAAGTCTCCTAGCATTTCCAACCTTCTTTCCTCAAAACAAAGAATTTGTTGAGAAAGAAAAAAGCGAATACGCAAAAACAAACACAAACCTGATTTACAACGGGCCGTTTGTCTTAGAAGAATTTGACGGGCCCGGCACAGATACTGAATGGACCTATGTTAAAAATGACCAGTACTGGGATAAGGATAAAGTAACATTGGATCGTATCTCAAACCGTGTCATCAAAGAACCCGGAACAAGTGTTAAATTATTTGAAGCGGGCGAAGTAGATGATTTAGCGTTGACAGGCGAACTCGCCCAGCAGTATCAAGACGATGAAGCATTTCTTTCTTTAGACAAAGCTGGAACGACGTATATTTCCTACAACCATACTAATGATTTTTTCAAAAATGAAAAAGCTCGCAAGGCTATCTTACTTGTCTTAGACAGAAAACAAATCGTTGATCAGATACTGGCCAATGGTTCCGTCGTTCCCAAAGGTTTGGTACCTAGTGGCATGTCTTTTAGCCCTGCGAACCAAAAAGATTTTGCTGATGAAACAACTAATTTTGTGAAGGAAGACATTGAAGAAGCTAAAAAGTTATGGGAAGAAGCTAAAAAAGAAACAGGAACTACTGAGATTACTTTAGATTTATTGGCTTATGATGATGATGCTATTAAAAAATTAGCTGAAGCAATCCAATTCTCTATCGAAGATAATTTAGACGGCGCAAAAATTGACGTCAGTATCGTACCTGTGTCAGTGGCTATCGAAAAAGGACAGAAAACAGAATTTGATTTGTTCCTGTTCGGTTGGAGCGCAGACTATGCTGACCCAAGCAGCTTTATGGATCTGTTTACTACGGACTCCCCGCACAATTATGGGAAATATAGTAATACAGACTACGATGAATTAGTTAAAAAAGCCGCAACTACTGATGTGGCAGATGAAAATAAAAGATGGGATGATTATGTTCAGGCTGAAAACATCTTACTAGGGGAAGCTGCCATCAATCCTATTTTCCAAAAAGCGGAAGCACGCTTGAGAAATCCTAATTTGAAAGGTGTCATCTCACACAGTACAGGAGCACAATTTGACTATAAAAATGCTTATGTGGAAGAGTAGATCTTAACACTACCTAAATTCTCTATTTTAATATAAAACACCTCTGGATGTCTGCACCTAAGCAGGTTAACATCCAGAGGTGTTTTTCAAGCAATAAAATGCTTTTTATCTTACCATATGACAAAAAATGAATCACTTATCTTGAAGATAAAATAACTTTTTAAGAAATATATCCATTTTTAAAATATTTTTGACGTAGCTAGCCAATCTCAGCCTCCAAATTCATCCTTTCCTTAACTATCGTAAGAAGTATAAATAAATGGAACAACTCATCCTGCTTCCTAAATTAAAACATTGATTCTAACATATTTTGAATTCCTTAGGAACATTGTGCACACATCCTAAAAAGACTTACTTTTTAATCAAAAAACCATAAATCACCCCAGAGTGGCTTTTTTAGAAAATCATTCTATTCTTTCAACAACTAAACTATTTTTAAAATCAACAACTTCTCTAACCACTCTTTCAACCACTGCTAATCCTTTGTAAACTCCTCAATATACAACCCAACAGAACGAGTCATCTCTTTTGAAAAATCAGAGTCAAATTTTCGGCGATAAAAAGCCTGCACCCATTTTTCAAAGTCAAATGATGTTTTCGGCGACAATGCCGCTCTCTCCTCAAACATTGTACGCAGTGAATTCTCATCCAAACGATGATAAGTATTTTCGTGCACAATATATTTTTTAGCGAAACGATTAGGCTTTGGCCGTCTTTTTTGTTTTTCAATAGGATAGCCAAAGACTAGCATGGTCACTGGAAAAACATACTGCGGAAGATTCAGCAATTCTTTATGATACTCAAATTTTTCCATGATATCACCAATATAACATGAGCCAATCCCCAAACTTTCAGCTGCTACCACACTATTTTGGGCGGCAATCAGTGCGTCATTACATGCCAGCAACAGTTCACCAACTCCCGGTTTTCTTGGGGTGTCTTCAACTAGAGAAAAAGTATCGATCCATTTCTGGTAATCGGCACAAAAAATCAGTGCCATCGCTGCATCAGCAATAAATGGCTGGTTATCACAACTGACTGATAATTTCTTCAACAATTCTTTGTTTGTAATATCCAAAATGGTATACATTAATTGGTTCCCTGCACTTGGTGCTTGAATAGCTGATTCCAAAATCAATGCCTTAGCTTCGTCTGGGATTTTTTTCTCTAAATACACTCGCATCGACTTCCTATCAAATAAGCTTTGAATAATATCGTTCATCTTTCTGACCTCCAGTCGGTTATTATCTCTTCATCCTCTATTCTAGTTTAATCGGCGACAGTTTAAAAGAAAAATCACAAAAGCAACGGTTTAAGTCGTGATTTTTTGCTAAACAGATTCAACTATCACTACAAATAGCTTTAAAAAGAGAAGCATTGACAAATCTTCTTGGTCATGAGAAAATATTCACAATAGAATAGTTCTTCAGGGCAGGGTGAAATTCCCGACCGGCGGTAAAGTCCGCGAACCTTAAATGGTTGATTCAGTGAAATTCTGAAACCGACAGTAAAGTCTGGATGAAAGAAGGAACAATTTGGTATACCTAGAATTTATCCTAGGTAAAATACTTTAATTAGTACGCTCTGCAGAATTATTTGCAGAGCTTTTTTATTTGGAAAGGAAGATGACAATTAATGCGGAATGAAAAAACACAAAAAATGGTGACGGTTGCTTTCTTGGGAGCTATTGCGTATTTACTGATGTTGCTGAAGTTTCCACTCCCTTTTATGCCCCCATTCATGGACTTTGATTTAGCAGCGATTCCCGAACTCTTAGCAACTCTTTTATACGGCCCACTTTCAGGAGTGGGGGTAGTGACGATCAAATTGTTGATAAAAATCGCTACAGTCGGTTCAAGTTCAATGTTTACAGGAGAAATTCAAAATTTTATTCTCAGCAGCAGTTTTGTTTTGCCGGTATGGTTCGTTTATCGGAAGAAGCAAACCAACGCCTCACTGTCATTAGGCATTTTTTCAGGCGTAATTTTTACAACCTTTATTGCTTGCTTGTCAAATATCTACTTCATCATCCCTTTTTACAGCCGTTTGTACGGGTTATCCATGGAAGCTATCATTAAAATGACACAAGCTGTCAATCCTTATGTGAATAGCGTTCCTAGACTGGTCATGCTAGGAATTATTCCTTTCAACCTGATAAAATTAGGTGTCAATGCAACGATTGTCGTTGGTCTTTTCAAGAAATTATCAGTTATTTTCAATAAAAGGAGAGAAACCCATGGAGTTTAGTTTGGCAATGGAGCAATGCTTTCATAAATTAGGAAAGAAAAAAATCATGGCTCTCGGTTCTTCTTTAGACGATAAAGTTTCTGTAAGAAATGTCAGCTGCATCATTCATGATAAAAAAATATATTTTAAAACGGATAAAAATTTTCCTAAAACTAAACAATTACTTGAAAACCCTAATGTTGCCATCTGTCACTGGGGAGTCCAAATCGAAGGAGTGGCATTAAACCACGGGTTAGTCGTTTTGGAAGAAAATAAATTTTTTCAAGAATTGTATGAACAACATTGGAAAAACAGCTATACTGCTTACCCCCATGAAAAAACAGAAATCTTAATTGAAGTTGTTCCCCAGTTTATCGAAATTTGGGATCAAGATGAGAATAATCATGGGTTTCAAGTCCTGATTGATGTGGGTAATAAAACAGCAGAAAAATGTTTGTATGACTAACTATGACGTAAAAATTATGCCCTTTCTTGCAAAAAAGCGGCATAATTTTTTTCTTCTTATTTATCATACCGTCTTTTTTAACGGATAGTTTGGAACATGAAAAAACTTGAATTACTGGAAAAATAGTATTATTATGTACCTATGCGGTCGTGGCGGAATTGGCAGACGCGCTAGCTTCAGGCGCTAGTGGTAGCAATATCGTGGAAGTTCGAGTCTTCTCGGCCGCATTGCTTTTTAAATTCTAAACCAGATATTTTCTCTCAGATTAGGAGAAGATGTCTGGTTTTAATTTATCTGTCTCTTTCAAAATATCAACTATAAACAACTCATCAGTTCATTTTTACTTTTCTCATGGTCAATAGGATAAACGTATAAAGAAAACTTCATATGATTTTTTCTCAAGCTGATTCAAGCAATCATAAAAAAAATCTCTTGTCACACACCGTCACTACCGATTAAAAAGATTCGTCACTGTGGATGATTGCCATCATCGAGATCTCCGAGTAATTTACAAATTGACGCAGTTTTGCAGCCAAAGTTCTAGAAATGCGCCCTTCTTCATACAACTGCTGGATAAATGCCCGTTCAGCGGTCAATGTTTGAACATGCAGTTCATACAATTCAAACAAGTAATCCTCCATTTTATCCGCACCGTAAAGATAAATTCTCTCGATATTATTCTGATATTCTTTTATCAAATAGTCTAAAGTTACCACATAGTGATTTTTTTTATCTTTCTGAGCTCGAATTTCTTTTTCAATGTCTTCAATAGCTTTGAGGGAACAATCCAATTCTACCTGATAAATTTTTTCTTCATTAATAAAATCCGACTGCTTCTTAATAAAAAGCTTTGCAAGTTGATCTAGTTTGAATTGCAAGATAATCATCTGTTTAAGACGGGTGATGAACGTCATCTTTTTGGTCTTGAACTGCTGCTTTTTACGGACAATATTACTTTTAAAAAAGCGGTAAAGCGTCTGATCGATTTCTTTTTCTATTAACAATTGATTTAAATACCTGACTTCGCTGTTCAGGGCAAAGTTGACTGCTTCTTCTTCCTCATCTTCAAAACCATTGCTGTTTTCTGTCTGCAACAACATGATTTCCCTGTCTATTTTTCTTGATAAAATCTGGTATTCTGTCAGCAAGTCAAGAATTGCCAACTGATCTTCTTTTTCATTCACTTTCTCTAAATAATCAATGGCTCGTGAAACAATCATTTTACGCGCTTCATATTCTTCCAAAGTCTCTAAAGATAAGCCTCTTTGGTGGGAAGCAGTGACCCATGTCGTGTTTGAACCTGCCAAGCGCTTTGATAAAAATGGAACAAACAATGGCGGAACAATAATACTCAAACCGATAACACCGGCAGAAACAATAATAATAAAGTCCCGGTGAGGAAATGGCTGTCCCGTATCAACCAATAAAGGGATAGACAAAACAGAGGCCATATTGATGGCACCTCGACTGCCAATCAATGTAGCTGTCAGAGCTGTGAGCCACGGCTGATCATAAGTATAAGGCTTTCGCTGCTCCAGCTTGATGTATCCCCACGTCCAAAGAAAACGAATCAGAGACAAAATCAAATAGGCTAAAATAATGCAAAAAGCGACCGTTACCAAAAAACTAGCGGTGGGAGATGAGACATGCTGAAAAGCGATAACAAATTCCATGCCCAATATAATAAAAATCACTCCGGTCAATAAATAAACTGCCAAATGCCAAACATGCTCTCTCGTAATCAGCAAATCAGGGATGAGATTGCCAATCTTCAAGGGCGTATTTTGTGATAAAACTCCCGCTGTCACAACGGCAATCCCTCCGGAAGCATGCAGCAAATGCTCCGCAACATAATAAATAAAAAAGGGCGTGACGAGCTGGATAAGTGTCATGAAAATAGTGTCGTTGATGCCCTCCTCAATGACCCAGCTTTCAAAAATATTAATCACATTGATGAGAAAATATCCAATAATAAACCCCGCAACTAAACTATAGAAAAAATTTGCGGATGCTTCCCGCATTGAAAAATGACCGGTAGTAATCGCCAAAATCGCAAACTTAAACGCGGTCAATCCGCTCACTTCATTGACAAGAGCCTCCCCTTCAACCAGACGAAGAATTTTTTGAGGCAAAGGAACCAGCTTGATATTTTCGTCCACCATAATATGGTCGATAGGCGCTAAAATACTCATCAGGGCAATTCCCCCGGCAAGAGGCAAGGCTGGAATAAAAGCCTGAATAGCTGCCCCACCAAAAAAAGCCGTCACAAAAACAAGTAGTGTTGAAAATGCAATGGTAGGCCAAGTCAAAATTTTTATTTGTTTGACTGGAAAACGGCGACCGGCGTGAAAGAGCAACGGTGCCACGAAAAAAAGTAAGAATAAATCCGAGGGTATCAAAAGCTCAAAATCAAACAGGAGAGCTGTCAAAAGTCCTAAAGCTATTTGAATAAGTGCAAGCGGAACAGCATTGATGTAGTGGTTCAGCAGATTTGATAACATAACCAATACGATAAATAAAAAAATTTGTGCTAAAAGCGTCATAGATTAACCCCTTCCATAGAGCAACTATTTTTTGCAATAATGCTTTTTTATGGTCTTGACCTAGATATTGCCATACTTTAAATGATACTTATGAATCAAAAATTCGATAAATATCAAAAGTTTGTACTTTCCTGAAAGTTCATGGTGGTGGGAACCTAGCGGAACCACTTTGTCGAAAAGATTGGAGAACTTCATATTAGGATTTTGTGTGATGAGAAGCCTGTAAGCATCTGAAGCTATGATTTTTAATGTCAGTTCTTTATTACTGATATAGCTTCCTTCCAATGAAATAAAAATAGCTAAACTATCTTTATCCAATGTTTCTGCCATTTTTATTTGATCACCAAGGAGCGGAAAATATTCGATGTGTTTTTCAGCAGCCAGCAGTTGAAACTGTAGAATCTCCGCCAAATTTCCCGGTATCATGGTCGAGTAGATATGTACGTGTTTATACTGATGAATCAAATCAGCAACATATTCAATTTGAGCTAAATTGATTTCTTCGCGATAGGCGTTTAAATCGTTTAAAATCAAATCAAACCGGTGACGGATAAATTCGTTATCATTACTGTTGTTTCCTTTAGCGACAATTTGAGCATCAATTTTCGCTTCCCGTCGAGTGGTCGGAATATTATAATAACTCATTTGAAATTCTGAAAAGCTGGCATAGCCGAGTTTTTTTATAAAGCGGTGCACACTGGACTTGGAAGTATAACATTCCTCAGCAATGTGCCTTAAAGTAATCGTACCCAAATTCATGTGGTTCATCAAATATTTCAAAATACGTGTGTCTATATCGTCTTGATCTTGATAATGATTATTGAAGCGCTGCAGCCGGAGCAACAAATCATACTTCATATGCACCTTCTCCTTCTATCTATAAGACGTGATTTCCAAGACGATTATACCATAAAACGTTTCATATTATGAAACAAATTAGAAATTCTGAAAATGTTGGTTAATTACGAAACGAAAGCGCTTTATAAACGAGATATAATAGAGATAATTATTAGAAATGGAGGTATTATTTTGCTAAAGAAAAATTTTTATTGGGGTAATTCAGTATCTAGCATGCAAACTGAAGGTGCTTGGAATGAAGGAGGGAAAGGTTTATCAGTTTACGATATCAGGGAAGCCAGCGAACATGCGTCAGATTGGAAAGTGGCCACCGATAGTTACCACCGTTATCTTGAAGACTTTGATTACATGGCAGATTTAGGCATGAATATGTATCGTTTCCAAATATCCTGGAGTCGTGTCAACCCCATGGGGGACGGTGAATGGAACGAAGAAGGCATCAAGTTTTACGACATTTTTATTGATGCACTGATTGCCAGAGGCATCGAACCAATGATTTGCCTTTACCACTTTGACATGCCGCTCAACTTGGCTAAAAAATATAATGGCTTTTTGGGCAAAGAAGTCGTGGAAGCTTTCAAACGTTACGGAATTGAAATGGTTAAAAGATTTGGACACAAAGTGAAACACTGGTTGACTTTCAATGAGCAAAACTGTTTCCATTTACCAGAAGGTTTCAGAACTGCCGGCTACCTTGATGGAGAAGAAACTCTTGAAGAATTATATCAGATTCAGCACAACACCATGTTGGCACATGCATACGTTGCAAATTACATTCATGAACATACCGATTGCCAAATCAGCGGCATGTTAGCTTATCAAGAAGTCTATCCAGCTACTTGTCATCCAGAAGATGTCAGATTAGCCAGAGAATTTGATGAATTTGTCAATCATTCCTTGCTTGAAGTATTTACTAGAGGAAAATATCCTGAATATTACCTGACATTTGTTAAAAATCAGGGAATTGATCTGAACATCATGGCAGGAGAACTGGAAGAATTAGCAAAAGTTTACAGTGATTACTTAACGTTTAGCTACTACGCCAGTACAACTGTCAATCACAAAAATGTCCCGGCAGGAACAGCACCTAACTACTATTTACAAAAAGGAAAACAAGACAATCCTTACCTTGACACCACCGAATGGAATTGGCAAATAGATTCCACAGGGTTCAGAGATATTCTTAATAAAATGTATTATCGTTACAATTTACCCGTCTTCCCGATAGAAAACGGCATTGGCGTTATTGAGGAATGGGATGGCAAAAATCCTATTGAAGATGATTATCGTATTGACTACCATCGTAAACATTTCCAAGCGATGAAAGATGCTGTTGAATTAGATGGCGTTGATATTTTAGGCTATCTTGGGTGGGGACTAATCGATATTCTCAGTTCTCAAGGAGATATGCGCAAACGTTATGGTGTGGTTTACGTTAACCGGGAAAATCACGACTTGAAAGATTTAAAACGTACTCCTAAAAAAAGTTATCAATGGTTGCAGCAAGTAATAAAATCTAATGGAGAAAAATTGGAATAAATCAAAGGAGGTCACATTATGGAAACTCAAAAAAGTAGTAAAATGGATAAGTTTGTAGAAATCGCTTCAAAGCTTGGAGGGCAAATTCATTTACGTTCATTGCGAGATGCCTTTGCTACGATTATGCCGTTGTTTATTTTGGCAGGTCTTGCTGTGATGGTAAACAACGTTTTATTCCCATGGATCGCAGATGGTGATACATTAGTTACCTTGCAACAATTTGGAAACAGCATTACTAACGGTACTTTAAATATAGCCGGTTTATTATTGTGTCCGGCCATCGCTTATTTCCTGTCTAAAAACCGTTTGTTTGAAAACCCGATTTCAGCAGCACTCATGGCATTAGCTACATTAGTGGTGATGATGCCTTTAAGCGTTTCTGTCACTTCTGTTTCTGGTGATGTAGAAATCGTAACAAGCGGCATCTTAACTTTCAGCAACCTTGGAACATCTTCTATGTTCGCCGGAATTATTATTGGCTTAGTTGAAACTGAGTTATTGATTTTTTTATCCAACAGAAAGAAATTGAAAATCAATTTAGGAGAAGGTGTTCCTCCGGCAGTTGAAAAGTCCTTTAACGTGCTGATTCCATCTTTGATAAGTATCTCATTATTTGCAGCATTAGCATTAATTTTAGATATTACCCTTGGTAAAGATTTGGTTACACTTATTGTCACACTGATTCAGGAACCGTTAAGAGGAATTGGAACAAGTTTACCTGGTTATTTATTCTTGTACAGTTTAGGTAACTTCCTGTTCACTTTCGGTATCCATCAATCTGTTATCAATGGATCCTTCACCGAACCTTTTATGACTCAAAACATTACCGACAATATGCTGGCATTTTCTAATGGAACCGAGCCGCCTCATATCCTAACAGCTCCATTCCAAACAGCATTCGCTCAAATGGGAGGAACTGGAGCAACTATTTCATTATTGGTTGCTATATTCTTGTTTTCAAAATTCCGACCTTACCGAGAAATTGCAAAGCTTGCGGTTGCTCCGGGATTATTCGAAATCAACGAGCCCGTTATTTTCGGTTTGCCAATCGTCTTTAACTTACCGATGATGATTCCTTTTGTTGTACTTCCTGCTTTGCAAACGATCATTGCCTATGCAGCGACCGCTGCAGGAATGGTAAGTAAAACCGTTGTAATGGTGCCGTGGATTACTCCACCAATCATCAGTGGATGGCTCGCCACTGGGGGAGATTGGCGAGCACCGGTCTTGCAAGTTCTGCTGATTGCATTAGGGGTAGTTGTTTATCTTCCGTTCCTCAAAATTAGTGAACGAGTATCAATACAGCAAGCTGCTGAATTGAACTAATATAATATTTAAACAAAAATGCTAGGGATTTTTCCCTAGCATTTTTGTTAACGGGTCTTCAAAAAATATTAATGCATTTTATTTCTTGATTTTATATACTTATCTCAACATTTACCGTCTGCACTGGCACGTCATAAAAACGATCTTCCCGTCTGCCTAGAAAATCCTTGCCTTGCTTTGGAAACAGTGCATAGAGCAGAACATCTTCTGTTGTATGTGCATAATCTTTGATTTCTTCTTTGTATATTTCCATGGCAGGTTTCAATAAATCTGCCGGACGTGCTGTGATGATTTCTTCATCGCCAGCAATTAATTTAACAATTTCTTCTGAAATTGGAACTGGCGGTCTGCCATATAATCCTTTGACGTAATCTTTGATCTCTGTTGGTACCATCTTATAGCGCTCGCCGCTGACAACATTCATGACTGCTTGGGTCCCCACCATTTGGGAAAGTGGCGTCACTAAAGGAGGATATCCTAACTCTGAACGTACTTTAGGAACTTCCATCAGCACAGCCTCATATTTGTCGCTCAATCCTTGGTCTTCCAACTGACTTAATAAGTTTGACAACATCCCACCTGGTACTTGGTAAATAAGTGCTTTAGGCTCCGTATCTTTAACTTTAGGATTCAGCAAACCTTCTTTACGATACTTATCTCTGATTGGGTTAAAGTAGTTGGCAATGGCCGCAATTTTCTCCATATCCAAGCCCGTCTCATAACCTAACGTCCCCAAGGCAATTGCCAGTGATTCAGTGGCCGGTTGACTTGTTCCACCAGAAAAAGAAGAAATAGCTGTGTCAATGATTTCTGCACCTGCCTCCACTGATTTCAAGTAAGTCATCTCCGAAATACCGCTTGTAGCATGAGTATGAACTTCCAACGGCACATCGATTTCAGCTTTGATTGCCGAAACAAGTTGATAAGCATCTTGAGGTGTTAAAATTCCAGCCATATCTTTGATACAAATAGAATCTGACCCCATTTGTTCCAGTTCTTTGGCCAATTTTGCATAATACTCAATGGTATGGAAATCACTTGTTGTATAGGAAATTGCCGACTGACAATGGCCCCCATACTTTCGAGTGGCTTCAATGGAAGTCATCAAATTTCGTGTATCATTTAAGGCATCAAAAACTCTGATGATGTCGATACCATTTTCTATCGACTTTTGAATAAAACATTCAACCACATCGTCAGGATAGTTTTTATATCCCAGCAAGTTTTGTCCTCTCAATAACATCTGTAACTTTGTTTTTTTAACTGCTGCTCTGATTTTTCGTAATCTTTCCCATGGATCTTCATTGAGAAATCGCAAGCACGCATCGAATGTCGCCCCTCCCCATACTTCTAAAGCATGGTATCCGGCTGTGTCCATGGTTTGCAAAATCGGCAGCATATCTTCTATCGGCATTCGCGTAGCAATTTGACTTTGTTGACCATCTCTAAGAACAGTTTCTGTAAAAAGTACTTTTCCCGTCATACACTTCTCCTTTCTGCAGCATCACTAAAGTCTATTTTGATTTTGGCAACTTGATTTGTTAACCGTCTTATCTCTAATTTGTATATTCTTCCAGCAGCATTCATCATTTTATCTTTTGTTTTGCCGGAAATAATTTTAATAAAGCAATCGAAACCAAGTAGAGTAAAAATAACACTAAAAAAACTCCGCCCATTCCAAAGAGCATCAATTCGAAACCGATTTTTAATGCCTCTATATTCATAATATTCTCCCTTCTCTCTCTCAAAAAAATCTAAGCAAAGAAAGCCAGCAATAACCCGCCTGCGATGACTGAAGCAATCTGTCCTGACACGTTTGCCCCCACTGCGTACATCAATAAAAAATTTTGCGGGTCTTCTTCTGTTGCCATTTTCTGAATGACACGACTTGACATCGGGAAAGCCGAAATACCTGCTGCCCCGATCATCGGATTGATTTTTTCTTTTCTGAACAAATTCAATAACTTGGCAAATAATACTCCACCGATAGAATCCATCACAAACGCAACCAAACCAAAAGCGATAATCATCAATGTTTGCACATTAAGAAACTCATCTGCTTGCATTTTATATGAAATCGTCAACCCCAATAATATGCTGACAATATTGACCAATTCATTTTGAGCGGTAAAAGATAAGCGATCCAGCACACCACATTCACGCAGTAAATTACCAAACATTAAAAATCCCACAAGAGGCAATGAAATCGGTGCGATAAATCCTGCCACAATCGTGATGATGATCGGGAACAGAATCTTAGTCATTTTAGACACACTTTCAGCTTTATACGTCATTCTGATTTGGCGTTCTTTTTTTGTTGTCACTGCTTTAATAGCTATCGGCTGAATAATCGGGACTAAGGCCATATAGGAGTATGCGGCGACCGTGATTGGTCCAAGCAGGTTTTCTGCCAGTGTGTTCGCCACAAAAATAGCTGTTGGCCCATCAGCCGCACCGATAATGCCAATCGAGGCTGCTTCTTGAATATTAAAACCAAATAAAATTGCAACAATAACTGTAAAAAATATCCCAAACTGAGCCGCAGCACCAAATAACAGCATAAACGGATTTTGCAGCAGTGGACCAAAGTCGATCATGGCGCCGATGCCAATAAAAATCAGCAAAGGAAATAATTCGGTCCTAATGCCTGCGTCAAATAATATTTCAAAAACACCTTTTTGTTCTACCCCGCCAAATACTTGGGTCAATACACCCGAGCTGGGAAAATTGACCAGTATTGTCCCTAAGCCCATCGGCACTAACAATGTCGGTTCATATTCTTTTTTTATCCCTAAAAACATCAATAAAGCGCCAATCGCCATCATGGCAATTTGTCCTCCAGTTATTGATGTAATGCCTTGAATTAATGTCTCCACTCCGTCAACCCCTTTTCATTATCTGATAGTAATCAATGCATCACCGGCATTGACAATTTGTCCTTGGGTAACATGGACACCAATCACTTTTCCTGCTTTTTCTGCGACAATCTCATTTTCCATTTTCATGGCTTCCAAGATCATCAAAGGCTGATTTTCTTTGACAGTATCTCCGTCATTAACTAAGACCCTCAAGATAGTCCCGGGCATGGGCGCCTTCATAGCGTCATCTTCTGCAGAAGTCGTCGATGACGGCGGAGGAGAGGCTGGTGCAGCTTCCTCAACTGCTGGAGTAACTGGTAAAACTGGAGCTGTTGGTACTGGTGCGGCAGGAATAGCCTGAGGCTGCACCCCACCAATTTCCTCCATTTCTACTAAATATTCTTTCCCGTCAATTTTGATTTTAAATTTCCTTAACATCATCCATCCTCCTGTCATTTTTCTGTTTAACTGACTTCACAATATATTTACGCTCTGAATTATCTCCTGCCGCTATAGCAGCTGCAATCACCGAAACAAGCTCTACTTCCGGGTTTACTTTCATTATTTTTTTAATTTTAAATTGGCTTTCTGGTTTGTCTCCTGCGGCTATTGCTGTCACAATCAAGGAAACAATCTCATATTCCTCTTCATCAGCTGCTATATAATTAGGAACAGTCCTCCATTCAGATTCTAAACTCTCTGAGCTTCCTCTTTTTCTAAATTGAATTTCTTTTTCTTGTCTCCCTATACTCTCTTTTTCTATTAAACTATCTGATGGTTGCTCTTTTTTAGAAAATAAACGTCTAAAAAAACTCATTTTTCCCCTCCTCCCTCTTCTTTAGTCGTGTTTGTAAAGTAAACACTTTTTACTTCACCTATTCCTTAAAAATTTAATGATATACAAATAAAAGAAAGCGTTATCATTATGTTATATCTTTTATGCCCGTTGCTTATAAAACACGCGCTCATTTGACAACACATTCTTTTATAACACATAAACTTCACTACATCTTAATTTTACCAAAATATAGGTATAAAATCACGTTAACATTACATTAGAAAAAAAGTTGTACGCCAAGCATCACCTTTTGACTTCGACTATAGAATTAATTATAACGCAAATAGTGAAAAGTTCCCTGAAAATCTTGATTATATAAAAAAACTGTAAGGAACACTGTGATGCAAGTACAAGTGTTTCTTACAGTTTTGACTGTCAGCAGGTTGAGCGAAGTTACCCTTTTAGTTCTTTCCTCTATTGATACACTCCTGACAAATGAAGGTCAACTATGATCGTCCCTTCAACTTGTATGAAGATATAAGACGGTTTTCAATGCCCTTGATTAATTCTCTCCAAGAACTTTTCATGATTTCCTGCTGAAGATTTTCGGCAGCGGTTTCCTGCTTTTCTACCCGTTCGATTTGTTTGATTATTCCTTGTTTTAAATTTGAACGAAATTCCGGCAAGTCTTCCGAATAGGGTTCGTCTTGATTAAAAAGTCGTGGCAATTTTACGTATTCGATAAGACCGCTTTGATTGATTGTCTCCCCCAGTTGTGCTTTCAGTGCAGGAATTTCTGTTGTTACTGTCCGCATTCCGCAAGCCAAGCTTTCGATGGCTACAAGACCCAGCCCTTCAAAATAAGAAGGTAAGATGAAAATATCGCCTTTGCGCAATTCTTCTGCCAAAAGCACTTGATTTGCTACATTATAAAGATGCAGCTGGGGATTTTTTAGTAAATAAGGCGTCATAAATGTTTGAGCTTCCTCGTTAGCAACGCCTATGATAGAAAGACTGATATTATTTTTCACGCTGCAAATCTCATCGAAGACTTCAACTAATTGGAAAATCCCTTTTGCTTTGGAAATTTTACCAGCATAAACTAACTGAATCTTGTCTTTTGCTTTTTTTTCAACGGGAGGATAAAAAATAGTTTCATCAAATCCTCCTCCAGCAACTGTTATTTTTTGTTTTTCTATTTTATAAATACGTTCGATTTCTTCTAATTGAAGCTGACTCAACGCGAAAACGCCCGTCAGCTGATCTAAATCTTTGACGTACCCTTGGAGAAGATGAGGGTGCTGCTCAGCCTGACGAATGTCCGTCCCATGACAAAATGCCCAAATGTTTTTTTCAGGAAACATGCGACACACCAAACTCGTCAAAAACCACAGATGATGACAGACAATAATATCCGGCTGAAACTCTTCGTAGGCCTGAGTAATCACTTGTTCAAAAGTCTTCTGCCAATTTTGAATCATTTCATCTGTCATTTCACCATAAATCGTCGTTGGATAAGGCATCACGTCACTCATCCCCGGCAAATGAAAACAACAACTTTGATTCGGAAAAACTAGTGGATATTTTTTTACGTCTGATGGCAAATCAGCTTCGTAATTTTCGTAGCATCCAAAAACACAGGCTTGCTCATGTTCAGCTGCCAAACCTTTGATCACATTGCTAAAGTACACACCACTGCCAGTCCGGGAAGGCAGTTGGGCTTGTATGTGTAAAAGTTTCATTTATCTTCTCCTTATTTTTTGAGGTTCAAATTCGATATAAACTTCTTCATAAAGTTCAAATTCATTTTCTCCGTTGTTCAATACTAAAATATCTAAAAACTGATTTTCTTCGTAAGCCACCCTATATTCGATGGTATCGCCTTTAAATTGTTTTCTCACAATACTGCCATTGACAGGTGTCTGATTCGTTATCTTGATTTTCTCCGGTCTGACGTAACAGCCTGATGTTTCCAACACGTTGGATTGCCCAATAAACGCCAAAGAGAACGAGGATGCCGGGTGATTATAAATCTCTTCTGCCGTTCCCATTTGAGATATTCTCCCACTCTCCATCAAAATGATTCGATCTGCGATAGCAAAGGCCTCTTCCTGATCGTGAGTCACAAAAATAGTCGCTATGTTAAATTTCTGCTGGATTTTTTTGATTTCCTCTCTCATGGAAACACGCAGACGTTCATCCAAGTTGGACAAAGGTTCGTCCAATAATAATAGTTGAGGTTTTACAATCAAGCTTCTTCCCAAAGCAACTCGCTGCTGCTCTCCCCCGCTTAATTCTTGAATGCGTTTATGTTGATATCCCTCAAGTTCAAGCAATTTAAGGATGTCTCTGCCCCGTTCTATTGCCTCTTTTTTTGAGACTTGCTTGAATTTTAATCCGTAAATAATATTGTTCAATACTGTCATGTGGGGAAATAGGCCATACGTCTGAAACACGGTGGCAACAGGTCGATCTTCAGCGGGCACAGAAGATAATTCTTCTCCATCTAATTTAATCGAACCGTTGGAAAGAGACTCAAAACCGCCAATACATCGTAAAAGTGTACTTTTCCCGCAGCCGCTAGGGCCGAGAATCGACAGTAATTCTCCCTCTGCCATCGTAAAGTTGATGTCATGAAGAACAGTTTTACTGCCAAAATCTTTTCTAAGCTGCTCGACTGTCAGAAACATCTCTTTCCCTCCCCCTCTTTTTATTGATCATCAAATACCCCAGTCCATTCACTGCCAAACAAATGAGTATGATGTAGCAGGCAATGGCGGAGGCAATCCGGTACTTGCCGCTTTGGACTACATCAAATAGCACCAGCGTAATAACCTTTTGACTTGGATAAACTAGAAAAATAATCGAACCGATAGTGGTCATTGTAGAAGTAAAGCCATTCACAAAAGACACATACAACCCTTCTTTTGAAAGGGGAAAGACCACATCTTTCAGCTCATGGATACGACTTCCACCCAAATCCTGCACACTATCAAATATTTCTGGATTAATTTGGCTCAGTGCAGCACTAGCGGTTTTGGTAGAAAATGACAGCTGTCTAAACAGCACATTCAAGATAACTATCATTGACGTACCGGTAAGTTTTAACGGCTCATTAGAAAAAGCAAAAATATAGCCTAAACCGAAAAAGGTTCCCGGCAAAATATAAGGCATCGTAGCGATAAAGTCGATCCATTTCATCCACTTCAGATTTTTTACCTGACTATAATAAAGAATGATAAAACTTAACATACTGCCCAGTACCCCGGCAATCAACGCATAAATAATGCTGCGGGTAAACGTACTTGAAATATATGGCCGACTATCCAAAATATTTTGCAAAGAAAAACTGAGATTCCCTCTATATTTGGTAGTAACCGCCGTTAAAAATATTGACCCATACTGCAAAAATAAACAGCCTAAGATAAAAAATGTCAGTAGTCGGCACACCTTGTAAAGCCATCCCTGCCGTTTTAATTGCAGCTGAGAAAAACTCATCCCCTGTGTCCGACTTGTAAATATTTTGTGGTTGCGGATATACACCATAAATGCTGCGATAGATGGCAGAAAAATAATAATATTGATCATTGCCGCCTGTTTGATATTTCCCTGTGCAATAATACTTAAATAACCCTCGGTAGCCAGCACTCTGAAGGACCCGCCAATAATACTGGGGGTGGTAAAATCTGCCAAACTTCGAATAAAACTCAACAGCGCTACAACTAAAATTCCCTGCTTCATCAAAGGAATCAGCATATCTTTAATCACTGCATTGGTTTTTGCTCCGAGGGATTGTGCGCTTTCTATGACAGATACATCTATTTTCTTCATCACACCTACCAGAAGAAGGGCATTCAATGACACAAAACCAATCGTCTGCATCAAAATAATCCCATGTGCCCCGTAAGGATTATAAGTGAGCTGAAGCAAATCATGAGAAATAAACCCTCTCTTGCCAAACAAATTGATGTAGGCTAAAGAAGTGACAAAAGGAGGTGAAATCATTGTCAATGCCAAGGTGGCAGTAATTATCTTTTTCATGAGCGGTCCCGATATAAAATGATAAACCGCCACGATGACTGAAAATAATGTGGTTAAAAGCATCGTCACAGAAGCAACCAGCAAAGAGTTTTTTAACAAAGAAATATTCGAGCTGAAATACAAAACAAACTCGGACAAATCAAACCGATTGCCAGCGTCTGTCATCGCCTCTTTAAACACCATGATAAAGGGATACAAAATAAACAGCAAAACCAAAAGGATAACTGTAGTCTGCAATAATTTATCTAGTAGATGATACGGGTGCCATTTTTTTTGATTCATTAAAATCTTCTCCTGTACTTAAACCTGTCAATCAAGCATGTTTCCTTAACGAAATGAAAAGGTCATTGCGATACACAATGACCTTTTCATTGGAGAAATTATTTGTCTCCTACCATCTCAGCCCATGTTTTTAAAATTTCAGTACGGCTGGAGCCAAAGGTGGTCAAATCTTCCTCAATCAAATCCTCTTTAGCCAAACCTAAATCCAGTCCCTTGATTCCTGGCTTCACCACTTGATCAGAATCCTTGCCATCTAATTTTGCCAGCAAAGCTAAATTTTCATCTTCTAGCATAAAGTCTACAAAAGCTTTTGCTATTTCTGTGCCCTCACTGTTTTTAAAAATTGCCACACCTTCCGGCACCCAAGGCACACCATCTTCAGGATAAATAACGGTCAAGTCCTCTTCTTCTGCCGCATCAAAGGCACTTTTATCAACTGGAATAATCCCTACGGCAAATTCCCCTGCGGCTGTCTTTTCCTGAGGGTCTTTTCCTCGCTTGCCATAAAAGGAAATGTTGTCATTGACTTTTTCCCAGTAATCCCAGCCTTCATCTCCATTTTTATCTAAAAGACCTTTCACAACGGCATACATGGTGCCTGAAACTGCTGGATCACTCATGATAACTTCATCTTTATACTGAGGGTCAGTCAAGTCGGCCCATGTTTTCGGTACGTCCAATCCTTTTTCCTCGATGACACCATTATTCACTAACAAACCAGCGACAGTGATTCCCTTGGACAACCAGTAACCATCCTCATCTTTATACGTCTCAGGAACGTCATCCAGTGCCGGAGAGGTATATTTTTCAAGCAAACCATCGTCTTTAGCCTGTATAAAAGCATCCAGACCGCCGCCAAACCATAAGTCTGCCATTGGTTTATCTTTTTCAGCTTTCATGCGGGAAATGACTTCTCCGCTTGACATCGATAAAAATTCAACTTTGGCGCCCGTTTCTTCCGAAAATTTATCAAATAATTCTATATAGGCTTCAGAAGTTGTGACCACATTCATTGTTTGTCCGGAAAAATCTTTCTTAGTTTCCTCTATTTTTTCTGAAGATTCTGCAGGTGTTTTTTCTTCACCTTTGCCACATCCTGTAAATAACACAGCGGTAATTATTGAAACACTTAAAAACTTTATTATTTTTTTCATTTTATCTCCCCATCTTCTCCAGTGGTTATCTTTTAGACATCAAACATATCATGAAACAATTCCTCAGACTGTCACTAGCATCTCTAGGATTTTTTACCCGATTATAGTGCACGTCATCATAGGACATCTAAGATTTTCTGCGATTATTTAATGTCTTCTTATAAAACTTCTCATGACGAAACTTATTTTTGTTAACATTACTAACATATTTAGCGAAAGAACGACTTGTTACTCTGACCTTAGAACCTTCTAAGAATAACTCATGATAAAATCAACAGATTCCTGACTGATATTTCTTTTTGACAATCATTCTTTCACCTCCTTGGAAGGCAGTCATTTAAACTATTTAAAAAGTAACCGCTACCCTTAAGTATATAGTATTTTTCAACAGCAAAGCAATCATTTCCAGGTAAACTTTAATTTTATATTTTGGGAACAAGCGTTATTGAAAAAATAGATAAAGCGACAGTTTAAAATATGAATTCAATTGTGTCTTTTCAGAAATCAATTGAATATAATTGTGAAAAAAGATGAAATAAAATTAGGAGCGACTTTGTAAATTGAAAAAAACTGACTTCAAAAGCACATAAAGCCAAAAGAATATACTGTTTAAGGTATCTTCTTCGGCTTTATTAAATAAGTAATAACTATTCTACAAATTTTCCTAGGAAATTCGTTTATTAGTAAGACTATACATGTCAAAATTAATCTAAGCAATTTTAACTATTATGAAATCATCAATGACTTCAATTCCAAAATCAACTTTTGAATTCTCTAATGTAGTTTTATTTTTCCAAACATCCATATACTCTTGTAAAGTAGGGTTATTATAGGACATACCTAGAGAGTCCATGATAGAGATAATATTTAGAGTTATATAATAAGAACCCACCTGTTCTGATTCACCAAATTGGAACATGGAAAGTCCTACTAAATCAGAAAAAATATTCAAATTGAATTTATTCGTGGATGGAGATGTGCCTATGATAATTAATTTATAAGAATCAGCATTTTCCAATTGTAAATTTTTAATACTCTGATCAATCTGAATCATTTTACGCTCATCTTCTTCATAGGTCATTTGTTCAGAAAAAAGCGAATTGCTTGAAGTTTTAAACTGTGTAACTCCAAAAAAGAGAACCAGACCAATAATAAAAATTTTCAAGTATTTGTTTTTGTAACATAAACTGATATAAAAGAATAAGAATGCTAATAGAAACGGAAATTGAGGCGCCATACTTCGCGGCGTAGGTAAAGCGCCCATGGCAATAGCAACTCCAAGTCCGCCAACAAAAAGAGTTACTAGACAAACTAATGTGGTTAGAAAATATTTATTCTTCGCTAATAAAAATTTGCCCATCAGCGGAATCAGTAGGAGTATAGTCGCTAAAAACCCAAAATTATAAACCAGATATCTTCTAAGATCATTGGGTTTAAAAATAATATCCTGCAACACCATCCGTAATGAAACAATACCTTCTTTAAAACCCGCAGATTTCCAAATCATCATATTTTCGGCATGTTGTTTACTTTCCAAAGCCAAGTAGTTCAATAGCAACTTATCAAACACAAAATAACTAGCAACACTGATTAACAAAATTAAAACATATGGAAGACACCGATAAAAAAGCTTGCGAAAACAATAAGGCTGATTTTTTTCAAAGCTTTCTCTAATTTCCAGTAAAAAAAGAGCCGCTACTAATATGACAAAAAATAAAATAAATGTCTGGTAGACTGCAATTGAAAAAGTCAACAGTAACACAGCACCTGCATACTTCATTATTGTAAAAATTTTGTCAGCTGTCTGCTGCTGAATTAAAATAACTGACAAAATCACAAAAGCCATTGCTAATGTATATTCAAAATTTTGTAAAACAAAATAAAATTGTGCTACAAAAAAAGTGCTGGTTAAAAATAAACTTGGGATAATGAACATATAATACTTTATATGTTCATTATCAACTATTTCCGTAAATAGATAACAAATCAGTAAAGAAGACAGGGCGAATAAAATGATAGCTAAAAAATTCAGCAAATATATATTAGTATAAGGACCCCATAGTAATTTTTTTAAAAATACTTCACCAAATCTGGAAATCGAGTACCAGTGGTTCAAATAATCATGATAATCAGTTATATAAGTATTAGTATCCATGCCAAATGAACGATTGACTAATTTAATACTATATAGGGCAAATGTCAATATGAATGTAAAAATCGTCAAACTAACATTATTTTTTATAAATGATAAAAAACCATTGCTTTTCGAAAAAAAACGCATCATAATAGTCCTCCATTAATAGACAAAAACCAGTTCCCTCAAAAAAAATGGCTTTATGATTCAAAATAATTGATTAGACTCATCTTACAATATAACAGTTTCGGTTGCAAACATATAATAATCTATATTTTTCAAGTAAATAATCAGCTTACATCGTTCATTCTTCCAATTTACTCGTCCAAAAATTTTGATCTGCGCCTGTTTCCATCCCCTTAACAAACTTTTGGCGAATATCTTTGTAGTCCTTGCCAAGTCGGGTCACCAGCTGTTTCATTTCTTCTCTTTTTGTCTGTTTATCTACTGGACAAGGATTAAAAATCACTGGCAAACTATCTCGCTTAACCAAAGACATGATTTCTTTTTCTTCGATATAGATAAGAGGACGAATGACTGTCACATCTGTCCTGTCAAGGTATGTCATAGGCTCAAAACTCGCTAATTTTCCATGAATCAAAAAATTCATAAAATATGTTTCGATGGCATCATCTAAATGGTGACCCAAGGCGACTTTTTGACACCCCGCTGTCCTCGCCCTCTCATACAAATAGCCTCTGCGCAAATTAGCACACAAAGAGCAAGGATTGCTTTCTTGACGAATATCAAATACTACTGGCGCGATATCCGTCGGCACCACATCTATAACGTAACCAAGGGAATGACAAAAATCGACTAGCGGTTGGATATCCATCCCCATGCCCATATCAAGAGTGATGGGATACAGTTCAAAATCAAAGCCCCATCTCTTCTGTTTTCTAATCGTATCCAGCAAATAAAACAGGGTTGTACTGTCTTTTCCCCCTGACATTCCCACAGCGATTTTTTCGTTTGGGGCAATCATTCCGTAATTCATAACTGCTCTGCCCAGCGGATTAAAAAAACGTTGGTTATCTCTTTTTGTAAAAGTCAAAAATCAAACTCCCTTTCTACAACAACTTGAAGTAATAAAAATATTATAAATAATTATCTGCTTTTTTCCCAGTCATATCTGAAATACAGTTGTTTAAAAATACTTCACCAGCTTCTTTCTCTTTATAGCATAAAAGCTATTCCTAAAAGTACTGTTTTGCATCAAATATCTGGTACAAAAATAAAAAATAGGCTAGTTATTTCTCAATTTTGTGGTACACTAAATTAGAAAATGATTAGAACGAGGTGCATGACGTATCAGCAAGACGATAATTCCAACTAACTATCAATCTATTTTAAATGTTTATGACACACAAACCGCTATCGGCTTTATTAAACGTTGTTTTGAGGAAGCTATGACAGGCAGCCTAAAACTTAAAAGAGTCTCTGCTCCGCTTTTTGTCAACGGGCAGTCAGGATTAAATGATAATTTGAGCGGTGTCGAAAGGCCTGTTCGATTTGATGTACCGTCACTGAATGATGACGGTGAGGTAGTACATTCTCTAGCAAAATGGAAGCGTGTGGCACTAAAACAATACGACTTTCATCCGGGAAATGGCCTCTACGCTGATATGAATGCGATTCGAAGAGATGAGATTCCAGATAATCTGCATTCAATTTATGTGGATCAGTGGGACTGGGAGCGTGTCATCTCAGAGGAACAACGAACGATGGACTATTTGAAAAAAGTGGTGCAAAGTTTGGTGAATGCCATCGCTGAAACTGCCAGCCGATTGAGAACAAAATATCCCAATGTCAATATTTCTATCGACACTGAGATATCCTTTATCACTAGTCAGGAGCTGGAAAATCTTTATCCTGATTTTACTCCAAAGGAACGGGAACATGCCTATGTAAAAGAACACCCCACCACGTTCATCCTCCAAATAGGTGACGTGCTTGAAAGCGGCCAGCCACATGACCACCGGGCACCCGACTATGACGACTGGTCTCTAAATGGAGATTTGCTTTTCTGGCACGACACTCTCCAATGCGCCATGGAACTGTCCAGTATGGGGATCAGGGTCGATGATAAATCCTTGCTGGAGCAGCTGAAAAAAGCCGATGCAGAAGACCGCATGATGTTTGATTTTCACCAACAAGTTGCAAACAATGAATTGCCTCTGACTATTGGAGGAGGTATTGGTCAAAGTCGTATGTGCATGCTGCTTTTAGGCAAAGCTCATATTGGCGAAGTACAAGTCTCTCTTTGGGATGATGAAACTATCGAAGCATGCAAAGACAAGGTTTTCTTACTATAAGCCTGCGTGTCTCAAAATAAATTTTCATCAGCAATTAAGCATTGTCAGATTTATTCCGACAATGCTTTTTTATATTCCGGTAGATAAAAGACTGGGTGTGCTTATTCAGACGATAGACGGACTTATAAATAATTGAGATATGAAAATATTTTAATGATGGTATCTATTATCAATTTTAGTGTGAAGATATGACTATGTTGCCAACGATTAACCATCTTCTTTCAAAAAATGATGTCCCTGACTGGATTCTTTTAATTGAGTTGAACTTAAAAAAGTCATCTTCTAATCGAGAAGCTTATCGCTCTATACGAAAAAAGGTAGAAGGCATAGTAAAACAAAAAACAGTCTACTCTACTACTTTTTGCAGTCCATAGATTGAATGATTTTTACTAAAAGAATAAGCAACGGAACAAACTATGATGAAATAGGGTAAATACTGAAAACCAAAAACTTCTCCACCAATAAAAATCGGAGCCAACAAGGTTCTTGTCGCACCTCCAAAGACACTGGCATAACCTAGTGCCGCAACAAATTCTATCGGAAGTCCCGTAAGATGTGCTAATAAAACACCTAATGTGGCGCCGACACTAAATAGAGGTGTTACCTCTCCGCCTAAAAAGCCCACACTAACTGTCAGAATGGTCAACAGCATTTTTAACAGCCAATCATAGGCATATATTTTTTCATTGGAAAAACTGGCTTCGATTAGATTGGTTCCTAAGCCGGAATATCTGCCTTGATAAAGTAACATCAACGATAGGGTCAATACTACTCCGCCAACCCCAATTCGGATGATTGAATGGGGGATTTTTTCTTTTAGAAATGATTTGGATTTTCCAAGAAGCCTAGCAAACGCTGCTCCTGTCAGTCCAAAAACAATCCCTAGCATGACCAATTTTCCAAACAAGAAAAAATCAAGCTGAAGTGAAGCAGCAAGCGGAACATTGAACTTCTCTAGCCCTAACGATTGTGAAGTGATACTGGCAGTGTATGCTGCGATTAATGCAGGCAACAAAGCTTCGTGTTTCAATCTTCCTACCACTAACACTTCCAAAGCAAAAAAAGCAGCAGCAAGCGGCGTACCAAAAAGACCTGCAAAACCGGCGGCCATTCCTACAACAATCAAATAACTGGAATGATTTTCAAGCTTTAATTTCCTCCCAAACCAATTAGCAATCGTTGCACCTAATTGGACCGCGACACCTTCTCTGCCTACACTAGCACCAAATAAATGTGCCAACCATGTGCCAATCATTACAAAAGGAATCAATCTTACCGGTATTTCATTTTCTTCCCCATGGCCTGCCAGAAAAACTAAATCCATCCCTTTTTGACTCTTCTCGCCAAATCTAGAAAAAAAATAAAGAAAAATCATGCCTGCCACAGATAAAAATGGAATAAGAAACATAAAATGCTGCACCCTAAAATCAGATAGAGAAATAAGAACTCTTCCAAAAAGTGCATCAATCCCTCCCACCACAACTCCAATGACTATACTGAGCAAAATGAAGTAAATCAGTTTGTATAACTTAGTAAACTTGATACTCATAACATGATCACATTCCTTTTTAGCAAGTTTATTGTTTCTAACAAATTTCTCAAAACAGCCTATTAAGGGGGAAATCTGTAAAACCCTTCTTGTTCGTGTTTCATTAAGCAATTTTTCTTTTCACAATAATTATCGCTCACGCTTTTTTACATTAAACCATAAAAATAATGACTCCTATCCACTAAAAAAGTGATAGAAGTCATTAGCAAAAGTGCGGTTTCAGTAAAAACTGCGGGAGACATTCATTCCCTATTCGACTATTTAATTATGATATAAGAACCATTTTTTGTCAATTTACGATATTTTAATATACATCTATCGTCACCACGTTAGTCAGAACAACCTCAAAGTATGGCAAGATTTTTTATAAATTCCAAGCAGTTTTTCAACTGATTTTTTTACTTCCCATAGTTTCTATCTTAAAATTCCTTTTTAGCCATGATTTGTTTACTGATCAAAGCAGATATTGTGGAAAAACCTAAAATAATCACTATTACTAACAGCAAAAGTTGTATCGGACTCAGACCGCTGATAAAATTTATAAAAGTAACTAAGCTTTTTTTTGGAATTATTTTTGAGATATTGGGTGACAAGACGCCAATAAAAACAAATAATATGATCATAACCATTCGTCCTTTTTCACTGCCAAACTTCAAGTTGATTGGAATCAGCAGCGCTGGAATAATCAGTGAAACAAATATAGAACCAACAATCAGCAACAGCCATAAAGATAAACCATAAGCTAAAACCCTTTGCCGATAAAGCAGAAACAAAAGGACACTGGAGAAAAGAGAGATAACAGTGGTAAATATAAAACTGAAGACATACTTCTCCACAGTATATAATGAACGAGTTATAGGAAGGGTAAATAAAAAGGCATTGCTGTTATTGAACTCATCATAGGCAATGGTCGAGACTCCCAATGTGGCACTTAAAAAGGCTATAGCAAATACTCCCAAGATAGGCTCTTCATTTCCCATTACCAGAGCAAGCACCATAAAAAGGCCGATGGTGACGGAAACTCTTTGTGATTTTAAAACAAACAAATCTTTTTTCAATAAACCTGTCATGATTCTTCCCCCCGATTAATAACAATCATAAGTTCATCGATCGTTGATTTTTCAATGACAACGTCTGGATAGTTGTCCAAATAGTACTGCTTTTGATTAGTCAAGCATAAATAGCCATAGGGTTCTTTTTTATAGAAAAGAATATATTCTTTTTCTATTTGGGCATATTGCTCTTCACTTAATTTCAACACAGCGTATTGCCCAAGTAATTCATCGACTTCTTCGTAGAAAACAATTTCACCATTTTTAATCATATAAATATCATCACACAAGTTTTCTAAGTCTGATGAGATATGAGAACTGATTAAAATATTGCGCTCCTCATTTTTTTCCATGTATTCTCTCAGCAAATCTAAAATTTCATTTCTCACGATAACATCTAGCCCTGCCGTTACCTCATCAAGTATCAACAAATTAGCATCATGAGTGACCGCGACAATCGTTTTCAACTTAGCTTTCATCCCAGTTGAAAAATCCAAAATTTTCTTTTCTTCCGGGAGATCGAACCTGATACATAGGGAATTAAACAATTCTTCATCAAAAGTAGAGTACAATGATTTAAGAATTTGGCGGATTTCTTTAACGTTAAGATAATCGCTGAAACCAGTATCTGTCATAACCACTCCAATTTTTTCTCTATCATTGGCACTTAATTTGTTGGGATTTTTCCCTAAAATCTTAATTTCTCCACCCTCAGCAGAAATCAAACCTAAAAGTAGTTTGAAAGTCGTACTTTTTCCAGACCCGTTACCGCCGATTAGTCCAGTAATACTGCCTGCCGGGACATCAAGACTACAATTCAGTTGGAAATCCCCGTATTTTTTTTGCGCTTTCGTCATCCTTATCATTTTCATCCCTCCAATAGCATCTTAAACAATACTTCTAATTCTTCATCGGATAGTCCCACCAACCTGGCCCGTTTGATTAAAGTTTCCAATTCATCTTCGATTTCTTTCTTTTGTTCCTCGACAAGTATCGTAGGATTTAAGTCATTAACATAGCTGCCTTTACCGTGAACCGTCGATATAAAACCTTCTTGTTCTAAAAAATCATAAGCTTTTTTAACCGTCAATGCACTGATACGCAACTCTTTGGCTAAACTTCTGACCGAAGGAAGAGCTTCCCCATCACTAAGACGACCTTCGATAATTTGTTTTTTTATTTGTTCAACGACTTGTTCATAGATAGGAATCATCAGTGAATTATTAATAATTATTTTCATCACTTTCCTCCTTCACAAACAGTGTATAACAGCATATAACACTTGTCAAGAAATTTTGAATTATCGCCTGCTTATCACAAGGATTTCAGGAGATAACCAAGAAGAAAAAATTGTTACTATCGTTTCAGCAGATGATTCTTATTTCTTGGGGGAGAATCTTTTAACAAACAAACATCCCTTTTTTTAAACGTCCATTTGTGCTCTTAAAAATTTTAAATGATTGGTGATTATCTTGTTAAAAAACAAATAAAAAAAGTCATCCATGCGGTACTTGCTATCATTCTATTGAAAGAATCATAGGAGTGTACATAGATGACTTCATTTGGCTGATACTATAAAATTTACAACTTAAATCGTTTTTTAAAAAATTTAAAACACACATAGGCAACAGTTGAAGATATAATCAGGGTAATAAAAAGAAAAAATAAACTGGAGTAACGGTCGTATGGCAACAATTTTTTTCCTAAAAAACTAATCAATAAAAAGCAAGCTACGCCTAAAATACCGCTAAGCAATTGGAACAGCAATTCTCCTGACCTTGTCTTTTTCGCTTTGGGATTGGTGGGTAAAAAATTTTGCCCCTTCCCGATAGGATTAGTTTGTCTTGTCATGTTCGTATTATGCCTGTCGAACTCACTTTTTCTGATATTTGAACTTTCATCAAATTTTCTTTGCCTTTCCCTATCTCCCATTTATTATCACTCCTTCTAAAACTGACCGAAGCATTATTTGAGAAAGAATACTCCGTAGCTTCTATAATACAGAAAATCCAAAGGCATCATTTTCTATTGCTTACACCATTTTTTCAGGAACGACCCACTGATCATACTCTTCAGCTGTAGCATACCCTAGCTGCTGGACTGCTTCTTTCAATGTCAAATGATTTTGATAGGCAAATTTCGCTACTTTCGCACTGTTGTCATAACCGATATGCGGACTCAACGCCGTCACCAACATCAAGGATTTCTCTACCCCTTCAGCCATCATGTCACGATTGACTTTTATCCCTGCCAGACAATGCTTTCTAAAAGATAACATAGCTGCTGATAATAACGTGACCGACTGTAAAAAATTATGGATGATTACCGGTTTAAAGACGTTCAACTCAAAATTTCCTTGACTGCTGGCTATTTGTATCGTTGTATCATTTCCCATCACTTGGACAGCCACCATTGTCAAAGCCTCTGCCTGTGTCGGATTGATTTTTCCCGGCATAATGGAACTGCCCGGTTCATTTTCAGGCAGGCTGATTTCTCCCAATCCCGCTCTTGGTCCGCCTGCAAGCCAGCGAATGTCATTGGCAATCTTCATCACATCACCTGCGAGTGCTCTCAATGCCCCATGAGTGTAGGACAGAGCCGAATGGCTGGTCAATCCATAATACTTATTTTTTTCAACAATAAAATCTAATTCTGTCAGCTCACTGAGTTGGGCAACCATTGCCAAATCAAAGTTTTCAGGAGCATTTAGACCCGTACCGACTGCAGTTCCCCCAATCGTTAAGTAACGGAGACTTTGACTACTTTCATTGATGAAGGTTAAAGATTTTTCAATCATTGTACGCCAGCCGCTGACTTCCTGTCCAAAAGTCAAAGGTGTTGCATCTTGTAAATGAGTGCGGCCGATTTTGATAACTTTTTGATATTTCTCCTCCATCTCCTTCAGCAATGCTAACCATTTTTCCAATTCAGGTATTAATTCATGCTTGATCGCTGTATAAGCGGCAATGTGCATCGCCGTCGGAAAAGTATCATTGGAACTTTGAGACATGTTTACATGGTCATTAGGATGGATATCCTTGCCCTTTTGATTTGCCAAATGAGCAATGACTTCGTTGGTATTCATATTACTCTGAGTGCCGCTGCCAGTCTGATATACTTTCAGCGGAAACTGGTCATCCCATGTTCCCTTTAGTATGTCATCACAAACAGACACGATTGTTTCCTTGGCCTCTCTTGGTAGTCTTCCCATCTGGTGGTTAACAATTGCCGCAGCTTTTTTGATTTGCACAAGACCGTAAATAACGTCTAAAGGCATGTTGTCTTCGCCAATATTAAAATAAAATTTACTGCGCTCCGTTTGGGCTCCCCAAAATTTTGAGGCATCAACTTTTACTTCTCCAAGCGAGTCCCGTTCTATCCGATACTCCATGTGTGATGCTCCTTTTTTATATTTTATGATGGCTAATATTTTTTAATTGACAAGTTAGAAAGTTCCACATACACAACATTAACTAATAAACTGCACCGCTTTTCCGGGCAGCTTCTGCTACTTTTTCTGCAACAGACTGACAAACCCGCTCATCAAACACATCGGGAATAACATATTCCGGAGAAAGCTTATCAGCTTCAATCAATTCTGCAATAGCATAGACTGCCGCCTCTTTCATTTCTGCATTGATTTTTTTGGCCCCTGCATCAAATGCTCCCCTAAAAATCCCTGGAAAAGCCAAGACATTATTAATCTGATTAGGAAAGTCGGAACGCCCCGTCCCCATGACTTTGACTCCAGCTTTGGCAGCTTCGTCGGGCATGATTTCAGGTGTCGGGTTAGCCATGGCAAAGACGATTGGATCTTTTTTCATTGTTTTGACCATCTCGACAGTCAACGCCCCTGCGATAGACACCCCGATAAAGACATCTGCTCCTTTGATGGCATCTGACAGCTTTCCTTTGATTTTCTTTTGATTGGTCTTTTGAGCTAAGTCTTCTTTATAAGTTCCCGCCAATCCTTCTCTGCCTTCATAAATTAATCCCTTGCTGTCGCAAGCAATAATATCTGTTACTCCTAAATGCAATAATAAATAAATAATTGCCGTTCCAGCCGCCCCCGGACCATTAAGGACAACTTTAATCTCATTGATTTTTTTATTCACAATCTTCAAACTATTGATAAGTCCTGCTGCCACAACAATGGCAGTGCCGTGTTGGTCATCATGAAAAACTGGGATCTCTAGAGATTCCTGCAATTTTTTTTCAATCTCGAAACACTTTGGAGCAGAAATATCTTCCAAGTTAATGCCTCCAAATGTCGGCGCAAGAGCTGTGATGATCTCAACTAATTTATCAGGATCCTGTTCTGCTAAAGCCACTGGAAAAGCATCGATTTTCCCGAATTGTTTAAATAATAATGACTTCCCTTCCATCACTGGCATCGAAGCCAAAGGACCGATATTTCCTAACCCCAGTACAGCACTGCCATCTGTCACTACCCCTACGAGATTGCCGCGACTAGTGTAGCGATAACTGTCTTCAGGATTCTTTTCAATTCGCTTACATGGTTCGGCCACTCCCGGCGTATAAGCCAAGGCTAGTTCTTCTCTGTTTGTGACCGCCACTTTGCTTTCCACACTGATTTTCCCTTGATGTTCTTCGTGCATTTTTAAAGCTCTCTCAATAGTTGTCATAATTTCTTCCTTTCATTTTGCACATTTCATTAGTTGTAAGAAAGACGATCGAGTATTTCATCCTTAACACCATGCTTGCGGGCAACTTCTCTGATGCTCATCCCTGTTTCCAGACTTTCCTGAGCGATATCTGCCGACTCAGTGTAACCGATAGTTTTAGAAAGAACTGTTGCTAAATACGTGCTGCGTTCCAAATTTTCCTGACAACGGACCTCATCTGCCTGAATCCCGTCCACACAGTTGACTGTGAAAGTATGTATCCCATTCGTCAGCAATAGGAAAGATTCTAATAATTTATAAAAAATAACGGGCTCAAAGGCATTCAGCTCCAACTGTCCTGCTTCAACTGCCATACTGATGGTAGTATCGTTTCCCGCCACCACAAAAGCACATTGAGTCAAGACCTCCGGAATGACGGGATTTATTTTTCCCGGCATGATAGAAGAACCATTTTGTCTAGAAGGAATGATGATTTCGCCGATTCCCGCCCGCGGTCCTGAAGAAAGCAGCCGGATGTCATTTGCTACTTTTGATAAACTTAAAGCAATTGTTTTCAGGACATTGGAGATGACTAAATAACAATCAATATTTTGTGTTCCATCAATTAAATCTTCTGCTATCGTCAGATTTTCACCCGTTATATCATTTAAAATTGGTAAAACGGTCTCAGACAATAACGGATCTGCTGTAATCCCTGTACCGATAGCCGTCCCGCCAAGATTTATGCTTTCCATCTCAAAAACTGCAGCTTTCAAACGCTTAATTCCTCTTTCAGTCACAGAGTAATATGCATGAAATTCCTGTCCTAGTGTTAAAGGAACGGCATCACTCAACTGTGTCCGCCCTAACTTCAGAACATCTTTAAATTCTTCAGATTTATTTTTAAAACTGCGGCTCAATCCTTCCAACTGTTCCAGCAATAACGGAATCTGCTTCAAAATTGTCAGCTTGCCTGCCGTTGGAAAAACATCATTAGTTGATTGCCCCATATTCACATCATCAATAGGATGAAGAATAGAAAAATCTCCTTTTTCTCCCCCTAAAATTTCAATGCCCCGATTGGCAATCATTTCATTGATATTCATGTTGCTGCTGGTGCCGGCTCCTCCTTGGACTGGGTCCACGATAAACTGATCATGAAATTGCCCCTCAATGATTTCTGTCGCCGCTTTCGTGATAGCAGTCATTTTTTCTTCACTCAATAAACCCAAACGATAATTAGCGAGGGCAGCTGCTTTCTTGACCTGCGCCAAGCTTTGAATAAAATCTGTGGAAAATGCCTGACCTGTGATATCAAAATTCCTCTTTGCTCTTAGTGAATGCACACCGTAATAACTGTTTTTTGGAACTGCTAACTCTCCAACACTGTCTCGTTCAATTCTGCTCATCTAACCTCTACCTCTTTGCTTTTTATTTTTCCTGCAACTCAATCCCATTTTTTAACACATGATTATTATGTTCGTTAAATAAACCCCAAGGGTATTGATAACGCTTTATTTTATTATACCATTATCCTTAACTTAGGCTATGCTTTTCAATAATTTAGAGGAGCTCATTAATAATCTATGATAAACTTTCTTTTTTAAAGACACTTACTAAAAAATATTTAATAAACACAAAAAAAGCCGCAGTTTTCTTACATAATAGAAAACCGTGACTCTCACTAAGTTTTAATTTCTGAATTATCAGGATGGATGTATCGAGAAGCAGCTTAAATCCAAACTAAGTTGTTGAAACTTTCGTCGATAAACATAAAAAGAATGCATCTCGTCAGACTTCTCGGATGCATCCTCTGTTTAGAATAATCCATAGTTACTATTTTCATTTGCTTGTTTGTCTTAGCCTCACCTCCGTTATCTATCGTCAATTCAAAATAAAGGGCTCTGATATTTGTTGGGAATGTCATGAAATCATGCCACGTTCTTTTAAAAACATCACATGCCAGTATGTATCAGTAGTGTTGAGGGGAGTCGACATTGATACATCTGCCCCTTTATTTTGATAAATAGCCAAAATCCATCTGCTTCGTCACATTGAAATGCTGTCCTCTCGATTAAAAAGTATTTATTTGACCCTCTGCTATGTCCTCTTGAATAATTTCTATGCCTCCATAGCAATCGTACTTTTCTTATCAAAGAAAAACAGTCCTTTAAATAATAAATAAAATAATTGCTGATTTTTCGATTAATAAGTCTTTAAAATTTTATCCATTGAATACAGATAGCATAAATTATTCCCCATCCTTAATAAATAACTAAAATATTATTGTTTATAATCACTTTTCAGACAGTTGGCGAATAAATAAAAATGTTTCTGAAAATTTTTTCATTAGATTCCCCAGACAGCCATGACTTGATTAGTACTCTTCAATGACAATCACTAGAAACAAAACCCTTGTATCACCAATGTTTTATTTTATATTAGCAAATAAACCCCTATGGAATCCAATTAAAAAAATCACCATTCAATCTAATCATTCATCAAAAAAAATCACACTTTTTTTCATCATCAAAAAATATTTTCCGAAATTAAATAACAACGTTTTGTTGATTGTTCTAAAATATACTATTTAATGTAAATACGCAACAATTTTTATCCATTTTTGCAAATGTTTCATAAAAGCGTAATATTTTTGTTACGAACGTTAAGCAATCGTAACGTAATTCAAAAAATCTAAAGTTTCTATTCTCTAGTGTCTCCTCCCCCGCAGATTTATAAAAAAATAAAAAAAACACTTTGATTAGTGTTTTTTTAGGTTGATATTATTCTAGTGTGATTGTGATTCTATTGGGAGCAAGCTCTACCACATTTACCTTTTCATCATAAAACTGACTCAATAACTCTGGCTGAAACATGTCATCTCGTTTGCCTTTAGCGAAAATTTCACCTTCTTTTAACAATAGCACATTGTCAAAAGCTTCTGGAATCTCCTCGATATAGTGAGTCACAAAAATCAAACCAATGTCAGATTTTTTCTGTCCGATAGTGTCAATCCTTTTTAAAAGAGCATCCCGGGCAAATAAATCCAAACCGTTACACGGTTCATCAAAAACAAGCAATGACGGGTTTGCCATCAATGCCCGTGCAATCAAGACCAGCTGTTGCTCCCCTTGAGAAAGAATACCGTATTTTTTACCAATCAAATGCTCACCGCCGCACTCGATAAGTGTCTGCTTTGCTTTATTTTTTTCCCCGCTGGTCGTCGGCACCCACACGCCGATGCTGGCAAACTTGCCGCTCAACACAATATCTTCGGCTATATCGTGCGCTCTTAGCTGCTCCTGCAAATCCGAACTGATCCAGCCGATATTTTTCCGTAATTCCGGAATAGAAGTCTTGCCAAATCTGTGACCTAAAACCGTCAACTCTCCCTTAGATGGCCACAAATAACCATTAAGCATTTTTAAAAGAGTCGTTTTTCCCGAGCCATTCAGACCTAAAATAGCCCAATGTTCTCCCTTTTTCATCTGCCAGTCAATTTCTTTTAGAATGAGGGCATCTTCTCTTTCAAAAGAAACTCCTTTAAATTCAAACATTTAACCACCCTTTTCAAGTTTTCTCATTTAATTTTCATTTTACCATTAATTAGTTCGCTATAACAGTCTAGAAAATATTAGTAAGCATCAGTACAAATCTCTAAACAAGTTTCTATTAGATTAAATCAAAAAAGCAGCCCTGTCACTAAGCTGCTTTAATATTAAATAAAATTTTTATGCTGAATTCTTCTCAAAAACCGGTGCTTTCCAAACTCATTTTATACTCATTTTTAGACTGTGGTAGTCTCGTCAAAAAAGATCGGCAAATATTTCTTATGCGCTTCTAACATCTCTTCCATGACTACTTGTGCAATGTCCCCGCTAGTAATGAGGGGATTCATCATAAATGCCTGCAGTAATGTGCCTCTGTCTCCTGTCACCGCTGCTTCGATCGTCAGCTGTTCCATGGCTTTCATCACTTGCAGCAACCCTCGCTGTTTAGGTTCGAAACTGCCAAAGTTGAAGGGCACTGCCCCTCTAGCTGTGATAAGAGACGTTACTTCTACGGCACAATCATCCGGTAAATCAGTGATCGTTCCATTGTTCAATGTGCTGACAGTCATGATTTTCTGCTTGTCGTTGTAAATAGAGCTGATGACTTCACAAGCGGCATCACTGTAGCGGGCGCCTCCTCGTTCAGCCAACTGTTTAGGTTTATAGTCCAATTCAGGATTGCGATACAATTCAAATAATTCTGCTTCGATTTTCTTGACCTTTTCTGCCCGTGTGCCATGTGCTTTAAAGTCTTCCAATTCTTCTGCCAGCATTTTATCTGTGTAATAATAATAATTATGATAGGGACAAGGCACCATGTGCAAATTAGCCACCTGCTCATAAATCAGCCGGTTATCCTTGATGTTGGCTACAATTGATGGATTGTGATCTTTCCCGTACATTTTGCGAATCAATTCATCTGTCCGGTCATTGCCTTTTTTATCCACTGCAGTGTGCCAGTGCAAATGATTGATACCGGAAAAATGGAAAAAGACATCGCCAGATTTTTCTCCCAAGAGTTCTGTTTCTTCTACTACGGCATTCACGGGGATATTGCACAAACCAATGACTTTATCCCATTTTCCGTAGCGTAGGACAGCCTCTGTCACCATTCCGGCAGGATTGGTAAAATTAATCAACCAAGCGTCAGGACACAGTTCTTTCATGTCCTCTACAATCGATAAAATCACCGGAATTGTCCGCAAGGCTTTAAAAATACCGCCAGCGCCATTCGTTTCCTGACCAATCATCCCGTGACTCAACGGAATTCTTTCATCTAAAATACGGGCGTCAAGCAACCCTACTCTTAATTGTGTCGTAACGAAGTCTGCGTCCTTTAAAGCCGCACGTCGATCCAATGTTAAATGGACCTCGCAAGGGATTTTTGCCGCCTTAATCATCCGTTTTGCCATTTCACCTACTATAGATAGCTTTTCTTTCCCTTCTTCAATATCTACCAGCCATAATTCTGAAATCGGAAATTCCTCGTATCGTTGAATAAATCCTTCCACAAGCTCTGGCGTATAGCTGGAACCTCCGCCAATCGTTACCACTTTTAGTTTTTTTGCCATCTCAATGCCTCTCTCTCATTTCAGTCGTTGTCTTTCTTTTACTATATCTGCCAAATCTCTGACTGTAAATACTTTGGAGAGAAAACGGAGAGTATCACATTTAAAGTAAAAATTCACATAAAAAAACAACTTGTCACATTCACGCTTGACTGACATCCGCTGGTTTTTTATAATCAAGGGAAGATAACCTAGATAACAAGTGAAAAAAAACTGATAAAAGGAGGGGCTGTTTTGCTATTTCTGCCTCATAAAGTAGAATTGAAAAATGTGGAAATCGATATTTATAATTATATTGCCGCCAATGTCGATAAAGTCATCTATATGCGTATCAGAGATTTGGCCAGTGCCACACATGTCAGCACGACAACTATTTTACGTTTTTGTAAAAAATTTGAATGCGAAGGCTTCACAGATTTCAAATTAAAATTGCAGCAATATGTGAAAGAACAAACTGAAAAACACCAAGATATTCAAAGAGTGGACGAAATGCCCTACATCGATTTTTTAAGACGGACGACCAATGACAGTTTTCAACAAAAAATAGATGAAGCCGCAGAAATTTTATTGGAAGTGGACTTAGTACTTTTTGTTGGAATCGGCTCTTCAGGCATCATTGCAGCTTATGGTGCGATGCTATTTTCGTCGATGTTTACGTTAGCCTTGCCGATTACGGACCCGCTAAACACACCGCTGACTAACATCTCTCGTGAGTTGAACAAGCGGATTTGTCTTGTTTCTCTTTCTGTGTCGGGGGAAAATCAAGACCTTATTGATTACATTAATCAGTTGAAAATCCATCAGGCAAAAATAATTTCTATCACAAACAGCTCGAATTCAACTATTTCGAACATGTCCGATGTCAATATTCCTTATTATACTGGTACAGAAATGTTTCAGGACACGAATATCACTTCTCAACTTCCTGTAACTTATATATTAGAGATTTTAGCTAAACGTGTTTACAATCAGAAGCACTCTTCCTAAGTCAACATAGCACCTATCAAAATATAGCAGGAGTTTTCATTATGCCTAACTTGATTCTTTTTGCTTCTGGCATCTTTCTTCTGGGAGCAGTTATTGTACTAAGTGTAACGTCATCCTTGACCTTGTCTGTAAAAGTTCTTGATTTTTTCTTCCGTCTGACGAAAAATATCAGTTGTCCGGAAAGGTTTCAGCTGGAACGAAAGAACATCAAGAAAATCGCTGACGTTTCTTACACTTCCCAATTTAAAAACCATCAGGCAGATATTTATTATCCTGACGAGGAAGGGCCTTTCCCTGTGTTGTTTTGGATTCACGGCGGCGGGTTTATTTCTGGCGGCAAAGAAAATGTGGAAGAATTTGCTGTCTATTTGGCTAATGCAGGGAAAATTGCAGTTGTCGCTATGGGATACGAATTGGCTCCAAGCTCTACTTATCCCGGCCAGTTGAAGCAAACGAAAGAAATGTTTGACTGTTTTTATCAAAATCAGGAAAAATTTCCAATGCTTGATTTTTCTCAACTGCTCTTTGGTGGAGATTCTGCCGGTGCCCAAATAGCAGCTCAATTTATCATCACTCAAACAAACGCCGCCTATGGCAAAAAAATCGGTATGTCCCAAGTGTTACCTGCCCATGTGTTAAAGGGGGCAATTTTATGTTGCGGTCCCTATGATTTAAAACAAATGACAGAAAGACATCAGGTCTCATTCATTCAAAAGTTTTTAGCTGACACCGTGGCATGGGCGTTGCTGGGGACCAAGAAATGGCAGCAGCAACCTGAACTTTTAGAAGCCTCTCTGCTGGATAAGGTTACGAAAGATTTTCCGCCTTCCTATATCACAGACGGCAACTCATTTTCTTTTAGCAAGCAAGGAATGGCTTTGGTCCAAGTGCTCAATAAATTAGATGTCCCTGTAACCTCGCTTTTCTACGAAGATTACGGAAAATCAGTGAAACACGATTATCAATTTGATTTTACCACCGAGGAAGCAAAAGTTAGTTTTGAAAAAACAGTCCAATTTATTCAAAAGGTCTTTGAAAGGGATGTGTAAGTTTTAACATCTCTTTTTGCTGACTCAGCTATCTTATCAAACAACAATTGATTGTTTCGTCCGGTATAACTATAATGAATCATGTCACAATTAAGAAAGGATGCAGACTATGCCTATTTTAACTCTTGAAAATGTGTCATTTGAAAGCAAACAGCAAAAAATCATAAAAAACATTGATTTATCTGTCGAAGAAGGAGCCTTTCTGACCCTGACAGGGCCTTCAGGCAGCGGAAAAAGCACTCTGCTTAAACTGATAGCTTCTCTTATCACACCAACGGACGGAAAAATCTTATTTGAAAATCAGTTTCAGTCCTCGTTCCAGTTGACTGACTATCGCCAGCAAGTTTCCTACTGCTTCCAACAGCCCGCTCTTTTTGGCGCTACGGTCAAGGACAATCTGGTTTTTCCTTTTTTAGTCAGAGATGAAGAATTCAACCAAGAGATGGTGCAGGAACATTTGGAACTGGTCGACTTGCCCACAAGTTTTTTGGATAAAAAAATCACTGAGATTTCCGGCGGTGAAAAACAACGGGTGGCTTTAATACGCAATATT
Source organism: Vagococcus elongatus (assembly GCF_003987645.1). Classification (GTDB taxonomy): domain Bacteria; phylum Bacillota; class Bacilli; order Lactobacillales; family Vagococcaceae; genus Vagococcus_A; species Vagococcus_A elongatus. Next base: position 51,636 of record NZ_NGKA01000003.1, on the reverse strand, counting down.
TTATTTTTACCAAAAATACTCTTGCTGGACGAAGTTACTTCAGGACTAGATGAAAAAAGCAAAGAAATCGTCCTTGAACTTATTCGCTTGATTCACACTAAAGGAGTCACCGTTCTAAAAGTAACCCACGATGAAATCGAAATTCAGGAAGCAGAGCATATTATCACTATCGTGAAAGGAGAGATTTTAAATGGAACAGCTGGCGGTGAATAATCTTTCTCTTGTTTTGGCATTTGCCTTGGTCTTAGTCGCTGTTTTCGTGAGCAGCAAAGAGAAATTGGGTCTCTCAAAAGATATTCTTTACGGGATTGTCCGGGCCGTCATCCAGCTTTCGATCATTGGATACGTGCTCACCTATATTTTTCAACTAAATAATCTCGTCCTGACTTCAGCCATGAGTTTATTTATCGTCGTCAATGCCTCATGGAATGCCTATAAAAGAAATCCCAGCACTCAAAAAAATTACTGGCATTCGTTTTCTGCTATTTTTATCAGTACATATATCACTCTCGGAATTTTAGTGTTATCAGGGGCTATTCGATTTATTCCTTCTCAAATTGTCCCTATCAGCGGAATGATTGCCAGCAATTCAATGGTAGCCATCGGATTGTGCTATCGCAGTCTCAATAAACAGTTTCATGACCAGCGTCAACAAGTGCTGGAAAAACTGGCACTTGGGGCTACAATCAAACTGGCCTCTCTGCCGATTTTACGAGAGAGCATTAAAACCGGTATGCAGCCGACGATTGACTCTGCAAAAACAGTGGGTCTTGTCAGTCTTCCCGGTATGATGTCAGGCCTGATGTTTGCCGGTGTCGACCCTCTCCATGCAATCAAATATCAAATCATGGTCACTTTTATGCTCTTGTCCACCACCAGCCTAGGGTCGATTATTGCAGGGTATCATGCCTATAAAAATTATTTTAACCACGACCTTCAATTACTAGATGAAGAAGAAACTGAATAGTATCTTATCAAAACTATAAAAACTCACTAGAAAACAATGGGAGACCAAATGTTTGCTAGTGAGTTTATTTATTTTTCCGATAATTTTTTCATCTTTCGGTGTGTCCGTTAAATTATTCTGTCCGTAAAGCTTCCACAGGGTCTTTCTTCGCAGCCACCTTGGCTGGAATAAAGCCGGCAACGACGGTCAAGATAATACTGATGATAATCAGCCCTACCCCTCCATAAACTGGCAGGACAGAAATATTGGAAACGCCGACTAAAGACTTGATGACCATGTTGATTGGAATATTCAACGCAAGGGTCATTAAAATACCAATGATTCCTGCCGCAAAACCTTCAATCACCGTCTCAGCATTAAAGACTCTTGAAATATCCTTTTTAGAAGCACCGATACTTCTCAAAATACCAATCTCTTTCGTCCGTTCAAGAACAGAGATATAAGTAATGATACCAATCATGATAGAAGATACCACTAGAGAAATCGCTACGAAAGCAATCAACACATAAGAAATGATATCGATAACCGATGTCATAGAGGCAATCATTACCCCGACGATATCTGTATAATTGATGACATATTCATCATGTCCGGCTTTTTTCTGTTTGTCATTGTACTTTTTAATCAAGTTTTGCAGTTCTTCTTTTGATTCAAAATCTTTCGGATACAGCTTGATACTGCTTGGGTTTTCTAAATCAATAATTCCCAAGGTGCTGATATTCGTGTCATAAGTTGCCGTTTCGTCAAAGTTGTTGGCCAGCTGTTCTGACATCATCGCCACAACTTCCTCTTCCGGCATCATCTGCATCATCGTTTGCGCTTGCTCCTGTTCTTTCATGGGCAGAGTAGCCACATATTGTTTTACATCTTCTATGGTCAGCCCTTGGGTATAGGTTTCTTTATCAAAAGATTTGCCAGTGAAGACATTTGTCTCCTTGTCCGCCAGCTGGGCTTGCGCAATCTCGCTTTTTCGATTATTTTCAATGACGAAATTGGTCAATTCAGGCAGATAGCCGATGGAACCGCTGATTGAAGTAGAGGTCACTTCTTCTTTTTGACGGATGATTCCTACGATGTTGATATCTGTCCCCTTGCCAATCAAATCTTTCATATAATCAATGTCTTCTTTTTTATCAAGCCATCTGCCATCTTCTGCCACATAGTAGTCAGTATTCGATACTAGCTTAAAGTGCGTCTGCAGAATCTCATCGTAACTGAAAGAGGAAACTTCAGACTTGGTTTCTATGTTTTCTTTTCCTTCCTTGATTTCTTTAACAGTTTCTTCCAACTCGCTGCTGTCCATCAAGCCAAGAGAATATAGAACAGAATCGCTGACTTCGTTATTTTGGTCAATCACTAACACAACTTCATTGAATTTTTTGGGCCAAGTACCTTTTAGTACATCATACTGAGATTCCAGCAGTTTGGGATTGTCTATTAATTCTTCCCAAGTCTCACTGCCGGGCATGGAGACACCTGCCGACATATTGTTGCTTTCGCCGGTTGAACCCATTGCACTGTTGAATCCCAACTTCTCATAAATATCACTTGGGTTAACTTGTAAAATTTTCTCATCTGTATCAGATTGAAAAATTTGCGGTTGGACATCGTAACCAAACTTGATCGAATTCGTCAGCTCTTTAAATTTTTTAGAATCTTCAACATGAGATTTAAATTGTTTTAAATCATTGTTGGATAACTGCTCAGACATGGTATTGACCATGTTGGTGGTGATGTTATTGGAGTATATTTTATCCAGCTTATGATCCACGCCGCTCTTATTATTGGCTTCCATCATCGAACCCATCATACTGGCGATATCTACTGATTGACTTTGGATTTCAATGGGATAGTTGGATAATGTGTCTTCTTCCATACTGGAAATATACGATTGCATACCGCTGGACAGGGATAAAATCAAGGCAATACCAATAATCCCGATACTTCCGGCAAAAGCCGTCAACAGTGTCCGCGTTTTTTTCGTCAGCAAATTTTTAAGGCTCAAAGACAAGGCTGTCATAAATGACATGGACACTTTCTTTTTTTTCTTTTTCAATTGACTTTTCTGTTCATCAATCATATAAGGGTTGTCATCGCTCAGGATTGAACCGTCAAGCAATCGAACGATTCTGGTAGAATATTTCTCAGCTAAATCAGCATTGTGGGTAACCATGATAATCAAACGATCTTTGGCGATTTCTTTCAGTAATTCCATAATTTGGACACTTGTTTCAGAATCCAAAGCACCGGTAGGCTCATCTGCCAATAAAATCTCAGGATTATTGACCAAAGCTCTGGCAATCGCCACACGCTGCATTTGTCCCCCGGACATTTGGTTAGGTTTTTTATTCAGCTGATCTGATAACCCGACTTTTTCCAAAGCTTCCACTGCTCTTTTTTTCCGTTCTTCCCTTGACACACCAGCCAAGGTCAACGCAAGCTCTACGTTAGACAAAACCGTTTGGTGAGGAATCAGATTGTAACTTTGAAAAACAAAACCGATGGAGTTGTTGCGGTAAATATCCCAGTCGGCATCCTTATACTCTTTTGTTGACACCCCGTCGATAATCAAATCTCCGCTAGTATAACGGTCCAAACCTCCAATGATATTCAGCAAGGTTGTTTTACCACAGCCAGACGGACCCAATATAGAAACAAACTCGCTTTTTCTAAAAGACAAATCAATTTCTTTTAACGCTTCTACTTCTGTGTCGCCAGTTTCATAAACTTTTCTAATATTTTTTAATTGAAGCATCATTATCTTTCCTTTCCATTAGCCCCTGAGCATCATCTATGATGAAACAATTCCAGTTGTGTGTTCGTTTTTGTCATGTATGCAAGACACTGAGCATGACCGCTCGTATTGTTTAAATCTAGTGGGGCAAGCGTGTCCGCTGATAAAGTTCTGGAAACAACGAATCTTTCCTCATTTTTTCACACAAGTTTTATTATAACAGATATAATTCTTTCAATCGTTGATGTGTTATAGCTTATCAAAGTTTTAAAAAAAACTCTACTAACTGCCATCTGCCTAGCTTTTATTTTTTTAAAATACGTTATTTACTTTCCCCTGACCTGTATTTTACACTTTCATTTCCATACTTTCTTTGATGATCTTTCTCAAACTTTTCCCCTAAGGTCCCATTTACGAAACTCATCTAGATAACGTTATATTTATCAACCCTGCTAACAATCCAAAACATTTGATAAAAAATAATTATTATCAGACAAAATCAACTACAGCATAACTACAACCTCAATAAATAAACGATTATTTGTTTAAAAAAAGATGCCCATTTATATTTAGTAATAATATTTTTAACTTGACAGACGAACATGATATAATATAATCATGTTATTTATTGGCTGGAATCCGTTATTTAAACAAAGGAAGTAATATTAGCAGATGCTCTGAAGGAGGGACGATATCCTAGAGTTAAAATCAGTAAATTAAACATTTCGATTGATAATAATCGTTATATTTCCAGAAAGGAGTAAGTATGTATTCACTTGCGAAAGAATTGATTACGGAAAAAGATTTACGGCGGCAAATCAGGATACTGGAACTCTTGATGGAGCAGCAACAATCGACAGCTAAAGAAATAGCCCACGCTATCAGCTCTTCCGAAAGGACTGTTTTTAATGACATTCATTCCATTCGTCTCTTGCTGCCGGAAGGATGGCGTATAGAATCTGAAGGAAACACGGGCTTAATCTTGCATTCTGATAATCACCACCCAATCTCGAAAGTGTGGGAACACTTTATGAAAATGTCTCTTGGGATACAATTAGCCAAATCTCTGCTGTATCGAAAAAAAATCCACACCCATCACTTTATCACTGAATTCGGCACCTCCTATGAAACCCTTAGAAGACACGTTATCAAGCTAAACCGGCAGTTGGAACAATATATAATTTAGCGATTCAATTAAACCACAGCACACTGCAATGGCTGGGGGAAGAAATCAATATCAGGGTCTTTTATCAGCGACTATTGGTCCCTTTCACTCATAATAACTTCTTTTTTGAAAACTACCCTGTCCATCAAGTCAATTATATCCGCTTCATCACCCGGTTAAGCAAGAAAAATATTCACGTGATGACAGAAGAAATATTTGGCACTTGCTGGTTTTTCGTCAATGCCATCCGCATCAAAGCAGGGTGCAGTATCAGCCAATTCATTTTTAATGAGAAGGACCCGCTTTTTAACTTGTACCGAGAAGAATTAAATGCGTTGTACGCCATGGAAGGAATCATCTTAAAAAGAGAAGAAGAGTTTTTCAGCTTTTTTTGTTATCTGGAAAGCTGGAATTACAATAATCACTGGCCAGAAAAACTTTCTTTGATGTTTCATGAAAACTATTATGATATGAATGAACGGTGTACCCGAGCTGTTTACCGCATCGGGGAGGCTATCGAGCAGCCAAAATTATTTACGACTAATTTAAACGAAAATTTATTTTTATTTTTTTTAAAGTATCACGAATCAAAACAACTTTCCGATATTTTTTCTGAGTCTCAGGACATTTTGGATATTGGCTATCACCGATTTTTAAGCATTTATACTTACGTCTTTGAAGAAATCGAGAAAAGTGATTTGTTGGAAAATCTGCCTCGGTCAAATTATATTGTCAATACAGCCACCCTGCTGATACAAGAAGCCATCATGAAAGTAAATCCGCCCAAAATAAATGCTTACTTTATCTTTCAGGGAGAACCTGCATGGAAAAGTTTCTTATTAAAAGAACTGACTGATTTATTGGGAACTCGAGTTCAATTAATCGACGCCAGTCTCTCCCAGCTTCAGGAAAGTAAACTTGAAAAAAAAGACATCATTATTTCAAACTATCCGATTGAAGTTTCCTTTTCCCAAGAGATATTCTATATTTCTCTCATTCCAAGTGCTAAGGAACTCCAAATGATTAAAGAAAACATCAATCAAATGTATTTTTAAAAAACAATCGGAAAAGTTGACTCCTTTGAGCAACATTTCCGATTGTTTTAGTTATTACATTCTTTCTGGGCTATCAATGTTTTTTGTCGTGCAGCCCATCGCTTAGTAATCATCTTTTCTACTTCTACTATGACAAAAATCCCCAGGCCAATCAGCACTGCCGACACATGCTGCTCTAATGTAAGATGTGTTGTGCCGATAATCTCTTGAGCGGCAGGCAACATGAGAACCGTTCCTTGTAAAATCACAAGTCCCCCCAATGATACGAGCAAAGCCTTATTTCTAAATAGTCCCTTATTAATCGCAGGGTCTGTCAGCTCCCGACAATTGATCATGTAGAAAGCTTGGGCTAGTACGATACTTTGTAACAATATTGTCTGCTGGACTAAAGCTGTTTCTGCTTGTATCGACAATAAATAAGAGGGAATGGTAATCAACAACGAGACATAACCTATTCTAAATAAACTATAACCGGAAAGAATAGGCGCTTGGGGATCTCTCGGCTGACGCTTCATAATCGTTTTGTTGGCCGCCTCAAATCCGAGAGCATAGGACAAGGTGATGGTTGTTGCCATGTTCACCCACAAAATCTGAACAGGTGTCAGCGGTAGAGGACGGTTAGTCAGCAAGGCGAAAATGACGATTAAGCCTTGAGCCAAAGCTGTAGGAAGAAAGAATTTGATTGTCTTCTTCAAATTGTCATAAATACGTCGCCCTTCTTTGACTGCTGCAGCGATTGTCGCAAAATTATCATCTGCCAAGACCATATCAGCGGCCTGCTTGCTGACTTCACTGCCCTTGATTCCCATGGCAATGCCGATATCAGCTTTTTTCAAAGCAGGGGCATCATTGACACCGTCACCGGTCATGCCCACGATTTCTCCGTTTTTTTGCAATGCGCTGACAATACGCAATTTATGCTCTGGTGTCGTTCTGGCAAAAACATCCACTTCTTTCACTCGCTGCTGTAACTCCTGCTCATCCATCTGATCAAGGTCTTTTCCTTCTATTACGTTTGAGACATGGGCCAATCCAATTTGTTTGCCGATGGCTTGAGCGGTATCTTTATGGTCTCCCGTAATCATTTTGACGGATATCCCTGCTTGACGAGATTCTTTGACCGCCTGAACGGCCGACTCTTTTGGCGGATCCATGATTCCCGCCAAAGCAACTAGCTCCAAATCAGCAATAGCTTCATGAGACAAGGTTGCTTCTTGAGAAAAAGACTTCATAGCCAGACCTAACACTCGTTGTCCTTTTTTCGCCAAAGCCGCTCCCTCTTTATTCCAGAATTCCGCCTGCTCCGAGGAAACACTGCTTCTGGACAATAATACTTCCGGCGCACCTTTCACAAATAACACTCGCTCTCCTGTTGCCAGCTGATGAATGGTCGCCATATATTTATACTCTGAACTAAAAGGAATTTTATCGACAATCGGCAAATATGGAACATCATATTGTGCCGCAAATTTCAACAACGCCAACTCTGTGGGATTGCCGGACAACTCTTCAATCTTCTGCTCTGGACTTAGTTTCAATTCCTGACAATTGTTCATAATTGATAAAATACCGTCTTCCGAAACTTTATCCATATCGGAAAACTTCTTTGCTCCATGAAGTGTGATGACCTCCGTCACAGACATTTCATTTTTTGTCAGTGTCCCTGTTTTATCAGAACAGATGACCGTCATAGCTCCTAAGGTCTCAACCGCCGGCATACTTTTAACAATCGCTTGCTTTTCTGCCATCTCATTGACTCCCATAGATAAAATCATGGTCAGCACTGCCGGCAAACCCTCTGGGATAACCGCAACAATCAAAGCGATAACTGTGGACAGCAACATTCCCAAGTCCATGCCATAGCGAAAGGTCGTGAAAAATATCAAAAAGACTATCAGTCCCATCAAACCTTTAAATATTTGCTTATTCAGCTGATTGATTTTTAAAATCAAAGGAGTTGTCTGCTTTTCAACTGTTTGAAGCGCTTGATTGATTTGACCGATTTCAGTGGCATCCCCCGTTTCAACAACTATGCCTTTTCCTGTTCCTGACTTAACTAACGTGCCGGAAAAAGCCATATTGAGCCTATCTCCTAAGGGAGTCTCCTCATTAAATCTTGCCGGATTCTTTTCGACAGGCAGAGACTCTCCTGTTAATACCGACTCCTCAATTAGCAAGTCATGTACTTCAAACAAACGTAAATCTGCCGGTACAATATCTCCGGATTGTAAAACAACGATATCCCCTGGAACCAGCACCTCGCTGTCCATAGTTTGTCTCACCCCGTCAGATAACACAATAGATTCTTGCCCCATCATCTGTTTTAACCCATTCAATGACTCCTCAGCTTTTCTTTCCTGAAAATAACCGATCAGTCCGTTGATTAAAACGACTGCCAAAATGATAAACATTTCAACATAGCTCCCAGTGAGTCCCTTTAGGATAGCTGCAACAATCAAGATGATCATCAATAAATCAACAAAGTGCTTGCCTATTTTCCGCCAAAGCTTCTGCTCCTCTTTTTCAGCTAATGTATTCATCCCATGTTTCTTTAAACGCAAGGCTCTCTCATGCTCACTCAATCCTGACAAACTGCTGCCTAGCATTTCCAACACTCTATTCACTGTATACTTATACCATGTCATGTTTATCACTTCCTTTATCTCATTATTTTTATATTCAGACTAGAGTATAATAAACAAACCAATTTTATTTTTGCCAATTTTTTCATACAGACATGAAAAAACATGCAAACCAGCGGCTGCATGTTTTTCTGTTTTTTCTATGTTAAGCAGACCGCCCGGACAAAACTTGCTTCTGCTTCGATTTTAAGGGGCAATGCCATTACTTGAAAATTGTTGACTGCCAGTAATTTTTCCAAATTGGTTAAATTTTCCAACAACGGAATATCCGCTTGGAACAATCGTTGATGAATCTCAAACGGGTGATAATCGGGTGAAGGCATATCCATCCCCAGCATCTTGATTTCCTTTCTGACAAAAAAGTCCGCCAGCTCTTCACTTACCGTAGGGTGGTCTGTAAAATAATCTGACTGGTAATAAAAAGTATCATGTCCCGTGTAAAGCAACACGATAGCTTGTGGCTGAATCAGCTCTTCATAGGCAACTTGATAGTCAATGACCGCCTCTCCTCTAACATCCAGCAGCACCCCTTCTCCCATAAACTGCTCCAACGGAAAATCTGCCACAGTTCGCTCATCTTTAATCAAATGCATGGGGACATCGAGATGGGTGCCCGCATGTAAATTAGAAGACAAGAAAAAGGTACTGTATCCATCCCTTTCAACTGTCTGCTGTTCATATAAAATTAAAGGCTCATCCCCCGGATAAATGGGTGTCTCCCCATTTAATGGTTGTGAAATATCAATAATAGCCATTTTTCACCTCTTCATATTCAGTAAAACAGTTTGCTTTCCCGTCACAGTATGGGCACATAGCACTCACAGCGCCCAATCGGCACCAGTTGGATTTGACATCTTTCCCTGTATTTATCAAATTATGAGAAAAAATCAACAATGTCTAAACTCACAAGTGAGTAAATGATCATTGACCATTCCGATACTCTGCATATAAGCATAAATGATTGTAGGTCCAATAAATTTAAACCCGGCTTTCTTTAAGTCTTTAGTAATTCTCTCCGCCAGTTCCGTTGTGCTTGGCACCTCCGAGAGGCTATAAAAATTATTTACAACAGGCTGATGATTGACATAAGACCAAATAAACTGGTCAAAGGAACCATGGTCTTTTTGTATTTTTAGAAACATTTCCGCATTGTTCACTGCCGCCTGTATTTTTAGTTTGTTGCGAATAATTTTGGGATTAGATAATAATTCTGCAATCTTTTTTTCATCGTAACGGCTGACTTTTTCAATATCAAATTGGTCAAAAGCTTCTCTAAAAGCTTCCCGTTTATCCAAAATAGTTTTCCAACTCAGTCCCGCCTGCATGGATTCCAGTACCAGCATCTCAAATAAATAACCATCCTCGTGGGCAGGCCTTCCCCACTGCGTATCGTGGTATATTCTTTCGATCTCGCTTTGATTGGCCCAGTCACATCTTACCTTTTCCATCCAGTTCACCCTTTTCAAAATTTAACAGCCATTCTTTACGGTACGGTTTCCCGCCGTAACCGCCCAACTCTCCGCTTGACTTTACTACCCGATGACAAGGGATAATAATCGCCAGCTGATTGGCACCATTCGCATTCCCGATGGCCCGATACCCTGTGGGAATACCAACGGCCTGAGCTAAGTCTTTGTAACTTTTTGTTTCGCCATAAGGGATTGTTGTCAATGCCTGCCAAACCTTTTGTTGAAAGGGAGTGCCCGATAGAAACAGAGGTGTCTTAAACGTCCGTAGATTTCCAGTAAAATACTGTCCCATTTCTTCAGCAATCTGCTGGCTGATTTTTGTTTTACCGGGAAGAATCCGCACCTTCATCCGCTTTCTCAGCCGTTCTATTTCTCGCTCCAGTGCCCTTCTATCCGCAAATTCCAATAAATATAAAAAATCGTCATCTGCGACACTGACCATGGGACCTAAAGGCGTATTGAACCAATCGGCAAACAAAATACGTAAATCTTTGGCTTTGCTAGGCACATCTCCCATAATTTTAGTAAACGCATCATGAAATCCGCTTGAAGATTCGTACCCTGCCTCTAATTGATTATCAATCACCTTTTGCCCTTTTCTGATAGCTGAAAATGCCAGTCCCATACGTCTCGAACGGGCATATTGAACAAAAGTCATTCCGTAAAACTGTTTGAATTTCCTTCTTGCCGTGGCTGAATGCATCCCCAAAGCTTCAAAATCTTTTTCAGTCCACCGTTTTTCCGGCTCTTGCTCCACTGCTTCCACCATTACGCGGACCTCTTCGGGCATTTCTCCCGGAAAGGATAGAGGAAGACATTTTTTGCATGGACGGTACCCTGCAATCAATGCGGACTCCGCATCGTTGAAAAAATCACAATTCTCAAATTTCGGTTTTCGTGCAGAACAAGTGGCATGACAAAAGATGCCTGTAGTTTTGATTCCTATAAAAAAGATGCCATCATAAGTGCTATCCCGATTCAAAAAAGCCTGATAATACTCTTTTTGTTTTTTTTCACTGATCCCCATCGGAAAAATCTCCTTTGTCATTTTCTCTAGTATACCTTTCGATACTAAGCGCTGCCTACGAAAACTAAACAGGCAATTTTTATCGGTACTGTATTCTCTCCCAATATTTGTGCCACTGTTTCTTTTCTTGCCTTTGATAATACTTCTTCATTCTTTGTGGAGATTTCAGAAAATAAGGCGTCGGCCGCACCACAAAATTTAAAATATCTTCGATGCCATGGGGTGCAAGCAATTTAAACTCATCCTGAGTTTTATAGATACCTACAGCAGTGCATGTCTCCGGAAATTTCCCCAATGCATCAACTACGCCACCATAAGGCTCTGAAGCATCGTTAGACAAATGCATGTGCGCTTGATTTTTCACTTCCCAATCAAATTGAGGATGATTTTTTTTCAAAAATTCTTCAATCACCGCAGTTTCGTTTTGGGTAGCAGACGGGTCGAAAAATGCAATATCTACATCTCCTGCATAATTGCTTGTTTTCCCTGATAAGGTATCCCAAACATGAGTGCGAATCGTTCCTGCACAAAGGCAGACTTGTGGCAAGTCCAGTGTTTCAATAATTTCCAGTAGCGTCAGAATATCCCGGTCGGCTATTATCAGTGATATAAATGCCTCTCTGTCCAATGTCATCATCTCCAGTTTCGTTACTATCATTCTATCAAAGAGTCAAGCCAGAAACAGCCGAACACGGTTATAAATTTTAATATAGGGAATGAGGAAATACCGATTATTAAGTATATGGTCATTGCTTGGCTTTAACGAGTTTGACACAGAAATGACATTTTTCTATTATTCTTTATTTGTAATATTTTCATTCCTTATTGTTGGATTAAACTTGATGAGGAATTTATTCTCAATGTCAGAAGGACTGATAACCTAATTCTTTAATTTCCAACTTGCTCCTTTATCCAATGATTCAAACAGAATACCTGTATCCTCTTCAGAGTTTGTCATAACTTTAATAGTTAAACTTTTATTATCATATTCCGGCATACTAAGATATTGATAATCTTCTATTGATAAGCCATACTTTTCTCCTTCTGCTGGTAATTTATCGACTGCTTCCATAGGCAGTTGTATTTCTGTAAAGCTTTCACCGCCGTCTCTAGTGAGCCAAATTTTAGATTTATTGCCAGAAGCTCCCGAAATACCAATATATCCATAGCTTGAATCAAAAAATTCGATACCGATTGCTACGCCCCCTGTTCCTGAAAAAGGATTGTCATTTTTGATTGTCCAAGTTTCCCCCCCCGTCTCTAGTTTGATTGAGTTGGTAATATCTTGTACCAAGTGCCGCATCAACTACCTCAAGTTGCCAGCCAAAATTATGGTTATCTTTTAAGAAAAAATTTACAGTGCCATTGCTAATATCTGTCGTCCATCTCTCTGCTAATTTCGCTTCGTTTTCTTGTACTTTGACTCTTTGCTCATTGGTCGTTTCCTGAGAGATAAACTCGGGTTCCATAATATATCTCACAGGCGTTATTTCATTTTTTGCTGGAATATGTACCGAAACTTCAAATCCAGTCACTGAACCTCCATATAAAAGGGTAATAGGTTCATTATTAATGCCCTCTTTATAAATAGATACTAAACCTTCAGGTGTATCAAAGTTTCTTTTACCATAATATAAAATCTCATACGTTGCAGCTCCAAACTGCATAGACCAATTTTCTATTCTTTTTTGGAAATCGGCTTTTTTAAAATCTTCCCCATTGGTTCAAGAACTTTATCTTCATCAATCAGAATTCGTCTCATAATCTAACCAAACCTCCATTTGATTTTTGTTTTTAGAGACATCATAACTAATAAGGAAAGTCTTTTTTTGTTCTTTCTCATCTCTTCCATACAAAAAAGAATTAATTTTTTTAATCTTACCATTTTCGTCCATTTGAATAGAAAAATCATCTACTATATATAATTTATCAGGTAAATCTAAACTTTTATCTAAATCTTTTATAATCCCATTGAGACCCTCTTTAAAAAAATAAGGGTCTGTCATCGGAACCTCTTTTTTACGAAAGAATGCTTCTAGTTTCCACGATAAAGCCCCATTATAAGGAATAGCAGAAATAACAATTTTTCCTCCCAAAAAAAAAGTGGTCAAAATAAAGCTAATTATCATTACATAAAAGAAACGAGGACTTCCACGCTTTTGCTCTCCTTTGTTAAAAAATTTAATCTTTAAATAAACATAAACTAACCCCCCCCACAACAAGAATAGTAAATAAAGAAATGAGGATAAATAAATGACTAGAGAGACCTCCGAACTGACACAATTCAGATAACCGATACATAAAAAAGAAATAGACACTTAAAATGAACACTAGTAAAACTTTATTAATTTTTTTATTCTTAAAGTGGACTTATCCTCTTTCATTTTGATTCATCCCTCCCAATAAAATGAAAATTTTTGGATATTCTAATGCTAGTATAGTAAAAATAAAATGAACTTTAATAAGATAGAATAAAATTTATTTAAAAATTATTAATTCATGATAGTATTTAACAAGAAAGTGACAAACGCTATCTCAATCTTAAATGCCATACTTCCCTATTAGCCAAAAAAACGTCATCTAAAGACGACGTTTCCCTAATTTTTATTTATGTGCTCTATGCTGTTTCTTCACCTGCAGATAAGCCATTCAAGCTGACATTTAAAACAATAGCTATCAAACTGCTCATAACGATGCCATTTCCTGCAAACATACTGATAGTTTCTGGCATCTTTTGAAATAATTCCGGCATAATGGCAAAACCTAAGCCAAATCCGATAGATACTGCTACGATCAACAAATTCTTATCATTGTTAAAATCAACTTTTGCTAACATACGCATCCCTTGGACAGCAACCATGCCAAACATTACCAGCATGCCTCCCCCTAGAACTGGCTCGGGAATCATCTGAGCCATTGCCCCGATTTTTGGCAATAATCCTAAAGTGATTAAAAATGCTGCCGAGAAAAATACCGGCTTACGAGTTTTGATACCTGACAACTGCACCAATCCCACATTTTGAGAAAAACCGGTGTAGGGGAAAGTATTGAATATACCGCCAAGAATGACCGCTAACCCTTCAGCACGATACCCTCGTTTCAGTTCTTCTTCTCCAATATGTTTTCCTGTAATGTCTCCTAAAGCAAAATAGACCCCTGTGGATTCCACCATGCTTACAATAGAAATAATCACCATCAAAATAATGGAGGAAATATCGAAAATCGGTTTGCCGAAATAAAATGGCTGAGGGATATGTACCCACTGTGCCTCATGAATAATGTCAAAGGAGACCATCCCCATTGCCACGGCTAGAAGTGTCCCTCCTACCAGACCAACTAAAACGGAAATCGACTGAACGAATCCTTTGCCTAAAATTTGTGTCAACAAAATCAAAATGATAGTGAAAAAGGCGAGACCTAAATTCTCCAGACTGCCAAACTCTTTACTCGCCGCCGAACCGCCGCCCATTTTTTCGATTGCCACAGGAATCAACGTCAATCCGATGGTTGTGATTACAGTACCGGTCACTAGCGGAGGAAATAATTTTTTCACTTTTGAAAACATTCCGGCGATTAGCACGATAACTACACCAGCTGCGATTATCGAACCATACATCGCGCCGATACCTTTGTTGCTGCCAATCATAATAAGTGGCGCAACTGCTTGAATCGCACACCCTAAAACCACTGGCAACCCAATACCAAAATATTTAGTCACCACTAATTGTAAAAGCGTGGCAACTCCGCACATAAATATATCAATAGAAATCAAATAAGTCATTTGTTCCGAAGTGAAATTCAGCGCCTGCCCGATTAATAATGGTACTGCTACGGCTCCGGCATACATGGCTAATAAATGTTGGAGCCCTAGAACAGCTGCTTGAGCTGTTGTGACGTCATTGGTTGTTTTTTCCACGGCTGGAGTTTTATTTTCTGTCATGATTAGGCATCTCCTTCCAGAAAACTGATCGCCCCATCACCTAACGAGGCAATCCGTGCCAAGGAGACAACATTGGTGCCCATATCTTCAATCAACTGCCGTCCTTCTTGGAATGATTTTTCTATTACGATGCCCACAGCTTCCACAGTCGCCCCAGCTTGAGAGCAAAGTTCTATCAGCCCTTTAGCCGCCTGACCGTTAGCCAAAAAGTCGTCAATGATCAGCACGTGATCTTCTTTAGATAAAAACTTGCTGGAAATAGAAATTTGATTCGTTTCTTGCTTAGTAAAAGAGTAGACAGAAGACGTCAATAATTCCTCTTTCATAGTCAAACTCTTGGATTTCCTTGCGATAATCAAAGGAACACCTAATTTTTCCGCTGCAAAAACTGCCGGAGCGATGCCAGATGTTTCCAGTGTGACAATTTTAGAAACTTTTGCCTCAGCAAAATGAGAAGCAAAACGATAACCAACCTGTTTTATTAATAAAGGATCGACTTGATGAGTCAAAAAGCTGTCAACTTTTAGAACATCTTCACCTAGTATTCGACCATCCTTTTCTATTCTGTTCACTAATTCTTTCATGTATTTCTCCCTTTCCTCTTTTCGTTCTATTCTCCAATTCAAATAACGGTCAAAAATAAAAAAAGCCCTTTTTCAAAGCAAAAAAGGGAGTATCAGCTCTTTTTCACTTATAGTCCAGCATTTACGGTGCCGGGTAGAGACAGTCAACCTTATTTTGACCATATACAAGTTGTAAAATCGGATACTTCTATTATCTCTTAATTTTATAAAATAGCAACAAGTGAAAAACGGTTACATAAAAAAAGTTTCTCTTACACAAAAAAATTGTTTGGTATCTCCGATTAATGATGTCTCTTTAGACACATTAGCCAATATTTATATACGAGCAAAAACAGCAGCACCTGACATTGAGTCAGAGACTGCTGTTTTTAGCACATTGTTTAACCGTTTTCACTGTGTTCACAAATGATTTCGATAATCGTATCTCTAGCAGCTTCCATGGACTGCAAAGAAATAAATTCAAATTGGCCGTGAAAATTCTCTCCGCCAGTGAAGAGATTGGGCGTAGGAATGCCCATAAATGATATTTTAGAGCCATCCGTCCCACCTCTGAAAGGTTCAATGATAGGTTCGATTCCCAGATTATTCATGGCTTTTTTTGCCAATGTCACTGGGTAAGGATTTTTTTCAATAATTTCGCCCATATTATAGTACTGATCTGAAAATTCCAGTCTGAGTCTAGGCCGATCAAAACGCTGATTAAAACTTGAAACCAGCTTTTCAATCACTTCTTTGCGCTCCTGAAATTTACTTCTATCATGATCGCGGATAATATAAACTAAGGTGGCTGAGTCGACCGAGCCAGAAATATGTGCCAACATATAAAAGCCTTCGTAACCTTCTGTTTTCTCAGGCACTTCTTCGCTAGGCAAGGAACGATCAAACTCTGTTGCCAAACGTCCCGCATGGACCATGCTGTCTTTGGCGGTGCCGGGATGGACACTGATTCCTTCAATCGTGATGGTAGCTTGGGAAGCATTAAAGGTTGCGTATTCAAAGCGCCCCACCGTTCCGCTGTCCACAGTGTAAGCATAGGCTGCACGGAAATGGGGGGCATCAAACAAATCTGCACCCCGTCCGATTTCCTCATCAGGCCCGAAAGCCAAACGAATTTCGCCGTGAGGGACTTCTGGGTGTGACAAAAAATATTCCATGGCTGCCAAAATTTCCACAATTCCGGCTTTATCATCCGCCCCCAGCAAGGTAGTGCCGTCAGTGGTAATCAAGGTCTGCCCTTTATAATTTTTTAACTGAGGAAAATCTGACACAGTTAAAGAAAGTCCTTCTGCCTCATTCAATAAAATATCTCTACCATCATAATTCTCATGTACTTGAGGAGAAATATTTTCTGCCCGGTAATCTGCCGTATCAATATGAGCAATGAAACCTATCGTTGGGATACTTTTCGAAAGATTAGAAGGCAAGGTTGCCACAACAAACCCATTTTTTTCCAAGTACTCTACTTCAGACAGACCCAACTGCTTTAAATCTTCAGCTAGCATTTTTGCGAAAGCAACTTGACTTGCGGTGGAGGGCACAGTCTGACTCTTTGCATCTGAACGGGTATTTATTTTTACATAACGAATAAATCGCTCCAGCATTGATTCTGCCACTTTATCGTCTCCTTTTTAAAAAAACACTGCCGAATTGTTCGCAGAAAATCCGGCAGTGATTACTCTGATTCCCTGATTTATTCTTCCAGATAGGCATCCCCTAAGTAGAAGTAGCATCCGTATGATGGGTAGCCGATTTCTTTAATTTTTGGATTGATCAAATAGTTAGAAGCACTTTGGTACAATGGTACTTGTGCCGCATCTTCTTCTAGCAAAATTTTCTCAGCTTTTTTGTAATCTTCAAACATTTTCGTCACATCATTTGCATTAACTGTTTTTGCCGCTTTTGTTAGTTCATCATAACTTTGATTAGAATATCCTGCATAATTATAAGCGGAGTCTGTCACATATAAATTGAAGTAAATATCCAAATTATTATCTCCCGCAAGCCAACCTGAAATCGACAATTCATAGTCTTTTTCACGTCGAGACTGATTGACATTGGTCTTTGGCTGCTGGTGGATTTCGATGCTTAATCCTTCAAGATTTTCTTGCAGCTGGTTTTGCACGTATTCAGAAACTTTACGTCCACTGTCATCATCCGAGACTAGTAAAGATAAAGTGATTTCTTTCCCAAGCTCTTTTTGTGCTTCTGTCCATTCTTTTTGTGCTTTTTTCACATCATGCAACGCATATTCTCCGCTATAGGAACGAAATTCTTCCTTAGTTTCCGGATGAGTGAACAAATCATGGGGAATCAAACCGTTTAATGGTTTAGCACCATCGTTCAAAACATTTTGAGCCAATCCTTCCTTATCAATAGCAAGGCTGATAGCTTTACGCAGATGGACATTCGCTAGAGGCGTGCCTTCTTTTTGGTTAAAATCAATAAAATTATTGGCAATATCCGAATGACTGACAAAGCCCGGGTCATCTTGCAACTCTGCCACGTACTGGCCGCTGATTTTCGTTAAATCAATGTCTCCTGTCTGATACAAGTTGATGCCAGTATTTTCTTCTTTCATCGTCTGCCCTTTGACTTCAGACAACTTGACTTCATCTGCTCTATAATACTCCGGATTTTTTTTCAACGTCCACGTATCTCCGCCTTGTTCCCATTCTGTCAAAATAAATGGCCCGTTGAATAAGGCATGCTCGCTGTCGATACCAAAATCTTTGTCCTGTTCTTCAACATAACTTTGATTTTGAGGCGCCAGCCAAACAATCGACAATAAAGTTAAAAACGATGCTTGGGGCTGTTCCAACACTACCTTGAATTGATCAGGTTCTGGGGCGGACACGCCTAAGTCATCTACCGGCTGCTTTTCTGTCCGAATAGCTAAACTATTAGCGACATTGTCAAGCAAGTAGGCATTAGGCGCACCAGTGTCCGGATCAACTAATTTTTTCCACGCATAGACAAAATCATCGGCTGTGATTTGTTCCCCATTGCTCCATTTGGCATCCTCTCTCAAGGTAAACACATATTCTTTGCCGTCATCGCTGATAGCAACATCCTTGGCAATTGCCGGTACCGGCTGACTATTGTGATCCAAACGATACAAGCCTTCATAAATTTGATGGAGTACCGTGAACGTGTTTTTATCTGTTGCCTGTATTGTATCAATGGTGACGATCTCTGTAGGTACCCCGATCTCGATGACCTGTTCAGCAGTATCCGTCCCCTGTGTCTTTCCCTGTTCCTTTGTTGTATCTGTCGGCTGTGTACCTGAACCGCCACAAGCAGCCAGTAACCATGTGGTGCTAGCTAAAATAATTCCTGTTAAAAATTTTTTCTTCATTATTTATCCCTCCTTGTAATATAAAAAAAACGCCCTTTACCCGATTTTAACGGATAAAGGACGTGAATAACTCTTCTCGTGGTACCACCTTTTTTGGCGATTAATCATCGCCCACTTGTCAGACACAGCAATGGTGCTTATGTCCTAGTGCTGTAACAGGCACTCCTGTATTTTTCTTATTGCAGCAACTCGAAAAATAAATACTAAAAGGCCATTTTCCATCTCTTTGATTTTACCTCTTTTCAGCACCTGAGGCTCTCTGTTAAAATCTTTTAGAGTAATGTACTTACCTTCTCACGGTATTCTCATAGATATCTTATTCAACGCTCATTATATAAACTTAATCTCCGATTGTCAACCTTTCAAATGATTTTTCTGAAATAATTTTCAGTTTCAGTGTGATTTCTCAGTAATCTCAGTATGATTTCTCAACGATGTCAGAAATCCTTCAAAACACACGAATCATACACCTTTGATTTTCTTTTGATTTTCTCTGTGTTAAAATCGTGAATAAGAACAAAACAAAGGAAGAAAAAGATGAAACCACAACATTCGTTAAAAATAAAACAAAAAGTCACCCTGCCGATTAAAAGACTGGGCATCAATGGGGAGGGCATCGGTTATTATAAAAAAACGGTGGTATTTGTACCGGGAGCCTTGCCCGCAGAAACAGTGACTGCTGAAATCACGAACACAGCAAGAAATTTTGTCGAAGCAAAATTACTCAAAGTTAATAAAAAATCATCCGAACGAGTTATTCCGCCATGTCCTATTTACGAAGAGTGCGGCGGCTGCCAACTTCAGCACCTTTCTTATGCTGGACAGCTTGCTTTTAAAGTGGATATAGTCAAGCAGGCCTTAGCCAAATATAAGCCTCAAGGCTATCAAAAGTTTAAGCTTTTACCTGCCAAGGGCATGACATCTCCTTGGAACTACCGCAACAAACTTCAGTTTCAGTTAGGAGAAAAAGATGGGCGGGTCATTGCTGGTTTGTACCAGCCCAACTCTCACCATTTAGTCGAAATAACTGATTGTCTCGTGCAGCAGCCGGCTACGATGAAGGTTCTCAAAGTCGCAGTTGATTTACTCAATAAATATCAGGTGCCGATTTACGATGAACGAAGGAACAGCGGCATCGCAAAAACGTTGATGGTCCGCACAGGTATAAACACTGGGGAGACTCAGCTGGTCTTTATCACTCACAGTAAAAAATTACCGAATAAAAAACAGTTGATGACTGAGCTGCGTGAACAGTGTCCCGAGCTTGTCTCCATCATGCAAAATGTCCAGCCAACTAAAAGTTCGGTGATAATGGGCGAAGAAACCATGCGCCTTTGGGGAAAAGAAAGTTTGACTGACACACTGGGAGAAATTCACTTTGACTTGTCAGCCAGAGCCTTTTTCCAGTTGAATCCGGAGCAGACAGCCGTTCTGTATGAAGAAGCCAGAAAAGCATTAGAGCCCAAACCAGAAGACCGAATCATCGATGCCTATTGCGGTGTAGGGACCATTGGCTTAAGCCTTGCCAAAAAAGTCAAAGAAGTCCGCGGTATGGATACAATCCCTGCAGCGATTGAGGATGCTAAAAAAAACGCCTTGCGTTTAGGGGTAGCCAACACGCTGTACGAAGAAGGGACGGCAGAAACTCTGATTCCGGCGTGGCTGAAAAGCGGTTTTAAACCTGATGCTATTGTTGTTGCCCCTCCTCGCACTGGGTTGGATGATAAGCTGATAACCACGTTACTTAACTTCCCCAGCCAAAAGTTAGTCTATATTTCCTGTAACCCCTCTACCTTGGCGCGAGATTTAGTAAAATTGACACAAAAATATCAAGTCGTTTATCTGCAGTCTGTGGACATGTTTCCCCAAACTGCCCGGGCAGAAGTCGTTGCAAAATTAGTGCTGAAATCATGATTTCATATAGTGACAGGAGTCTAATTCAACCATAAACTTTCATGAAAAAAATGATTGAAAGAAAATAACACTTGACCAAAAAAAGACCTCTCAAATGTTAGAGTTTCAGCCTAACATTTGAGAGGTCAATGTATTCTGTCATGTTTTTTATTTAGCGATAGGTAACATAGTTCCACAATTCAGCGATTCCCATAACAATCAAAATCACCCCGAATATTCGAAAGGCTACCAGCACCGCTCCAAAAGGATTGAACAGCAGAATAATTCCCAGCGCTACCATTATACCGATATAAATATAAGAACGTTTTTCTGCCATGTGAAATTGATTCAAGTACACCCATTTGTTGATGCCGCTCACGATGATAAAAATCCCCAGTAATATGGGCAGCAAGCCTATCAAAGTCCTCATAAACAACACGGCTGCACCGGCAATAATCAAATACAGCACACCGCCCATCAGGGACATCCGCGAATACAGAACTTCTTCCTTATACTTTAAGCCGCGAACGATACTAATCAATCCCATCACCAAAAAATAGCCGGCAATCACTTTGATAAAAATATTCATCGTGGCTCCGGGCCTCATGACTATGATGATGCCAAAAAGCAGATAAAAAAGCCCTTGAAGTAAAACATATTTTTTTAAAGATGCTAACAAATTTTTCATCTTGTCATCCCGTCTCATATTTTTATCTTCATTATAACCGAAATATGGTAAAAAAACAGGAAGTTTGTTTGGTTATTTTTTGAAGAAGGTATGAACAAACACTGATTAGAACGAAACAGGGTTGTTCAGACGACAGTTTTATTATAACAGCTGATCAGCGATTTTTTTACACAAAAAAGCCAAACTCCGGCAAACAAGAATTCTGCCAGAGTTCAGCTATTTAACTATTTAAAAATGCAATTTTAATAAGCTCTTGCCCAATAGACCATGTATTTAGCAGGCTCTCCGTTCCAAATATCTTTCAAACCTGTCAAATCTAGTGTCTGATCTTCAAAACGAATCACACGAGGAGTGGCTCCTGTTTCTTCCTTGATTGCTTCCTCAACGCTCTCATCGCCAGCCCAAGGAGCAATAACAAATCCGCCTTCTTTGATATACTTGATAAATTCTTCCATGGTTTCCGCATGATGGGTCTTTTCATCTTGACGTTTTTTAGCTGCCTGAAACATGTTGTGATGGATATCATCTACCAGACGCTGAATGTTATCACTCAATGTTTCGTCTAAAGGAAATGTCACCTTCTCCAAAGTATCCCGGCGCGCCACAGTAACTTGCTGATTTTCTATATCCCGCGGGCCGATTTCTATTCTGACTGGAATTCCTCTCATCTCAGATTCATTAAATTTCCAACCTGGTTTTTTATCACTGTCATCAATTTTTACTCTAAAGTTTTCTTTCAGGCTGGTCATCAATTCATAGGCTTTATCCAGCACACCTTCTTTATGCTGGGCAATCGGGATAATCATAATTTGTGTCGGCGCGATTCTTGGCGGCATTACTAAGCCGCGGTCGTCTCCATGAACCATGATCATGCCACCGATAGAACGAGTAGTAATCCCCCAAGAAGTTTGTTGAACAAACTGTTCTTTGCCTTCTTTATCCAGATAGGAAATACCGTACGCCTTGGAAAAATTATCTCCCAAATGATGAGACGTGGCAATCTGCAAGGCTTTGCCGTCATACATCAGTGTTTCATTTGTGTACGTCTCTACCGCTCCAGCAAATTTTTCGCTCTGAGTCTTATTTCCCTGAACCACTGGAATCGCCAGATAATCTTCACACACTTCACGGTAAACTTCTAAAATACGGCGTGCTTCTTTGTCGGCATCCTCAAAGGTTTCGTGGCAAGTATGACCTTCCTGCCAAAAGAACTCTGTGGTTCTCAAAAATGGACGCGTTGTTTTTTCCCAACGCACCACATTCGCCCACTGATTATACAGCTTTGGCAAATCACGATAGGAATGAATGATATCTTTGAAATGTTCCGCAAATAAAACTTCTGAAGTCGGCCTAATCGCCAAACGTTCCGCAAGTTCGCTTTCACCTCCGTGAGTCACCCAAGCGACTTCAGGAGCAAATCCTTCCACATGCTCTGCTTCCTTCAACAATAAATGTTCTGGAATTAATAAAGGCATCATCACATTTTCATGATTTAATTCTTTCAAGCGTGTGTCGATGACCTGTTTGATATTTTCCCACAGAGCTGTACCGGTAGGACGCACGACCATGCTCCCTTTCACACTGGAATAAGAAGCTAACTCAGCTTTTAACACGATATCTGTGTACCACTGGGCAAAATCATCATCTCTTTTCGTTATTTCTTTAACAAATTCTTGTTTTGACATTCTTCAATCTCCTTTTTATAAAAAAATAAAAACACACTTTGTACAAGGACCAAAATTGGCGGTACCACCTTGTTTCAAAGTATGTTGACTTTACGACTTAAAATGATGATAAAGGTATCAGACCTGTTCAATTATTCGGCAGGTTCAAGGGCTCTCGGATGAAATCTCTCAGCAGTGATTTCTTTTCTGTAATCTTAAAGTTGCCTTTACTAATCCGTTGAATGATCGCCAGCAAAATATCTGCTAGTTCGTTCAAACTATATCATCTAAAAAAAAAGAAGTCAAACAGATTTCCTGAAAATCAAAGTGAATCATAAAAAACATTAGAATAAAAATGGCGGGGTAAGTTGATAACCTTCATGAAGTTTTAATCGTAAAAAAACTATAACTTTTCAGTATTTAGATTGTCTTGCCTTATCATTCTAGAGTTTATATGATAATATTTATTTTCCGGCACTGTAATGGAAAAATATAAAAAGCAAGGGAGGCTGTCCCCTGTTTTATCAGTAGGCAAGCCATGCTTTCTTGAAAAATAGAACTGTTTTTTCTATGATAAAATCACATCAGCGAAAGGAAACGAAAAATGGAATTTGGAGAACAAATAAAAGAAATTCGCAAAGAGCATCAATTGACACAAGAACAATTCGCCAATAAATTAAATGTCACTCGGCAAGCTGTTTCAAATTGGGAGAACAACAGAAATCTCCCTGATTTAGAAATGCTGATAATGATTGCTAATTTTTTTCACCTTTCACTTGATGAATTAACTTTAGGAGGAACCCAAGTGAACGATATGACAAAGAAACTTATTAAGGATGGAAGTGAGACAAGACGGGCAAAACTCAATCTCATATCTACCCTCATAGGAACTTTTTTGCTGCTTCTCGGTTTTTCATTTATATTCATCAAAGCAAATTCTGTTGAATATATCGATGCCTCTGGAATCCTGCATGAGAATTTTTATTTACTTCCCATTGGATTTGTCTTTTTATTTGCAGGTATCATTGTTTTTCTAGTAACGGGCATCCGATATTTGGTGGCTATTTTAAAAAAATAAGCAAAAAGATGCTGGCCAGAAAATCAGTTGTATAATTTTAGGTGTGGATAAAGAAAGACATTCACACCTATTTTTCTATAAAAAAAGATAACCTTGAAGAGAATTGAAAATACCTTCAAGCATTTTTTTCTAACGGACCTCTTGAGGGACTTATCACTAACATCAAAGCAATTAAACATACTGCTTATGGCTATCATGGCTTTTGGCTTTTCACACACCGCATTCATATCAGTTTTAAACTTAGGGACCAAAAAGACAACCCCACCTGTTTAAGCGAAGTTGCCTAAGTTTGTTACTTAAATCCGATTAAATTCTAGACTTACACATCATTTGAGGAACAACTTTAAAAAGGACTTCCTACAAACCAACGTATCTATCTTTTTACGATTGATATTTCTTACTAATTACCCCTTGTAAGCACCCCTACATCACCCTTTTTACAACAAACTTTTCAGCTCCACATCCGGATATTTATCTGCAAACCATCTCATGGCAAACTGGTTTTCAAACAGGAACAACGGCTGGTCAAAACGGTCTTTCACTAAAATATTCCGACTGGAACTCATTTTCTCATCTAAGTCTTCCGGATCAATCCAACGAGCTGTTTTATTGCCCATCGCCGTCATAATGACTTCTGTGTGGTACTCATTCAACATCCGATGCTGGAACACTTCAAACTGCAGCTGACCGACTGCACCAATGATATAATCACCCGTATGGAACGTACGGTAAAGCTGAATAGCTCCCTCCTGCACCAGTTGAGCCATCCCTTTATGGAATGATTTTTGTTTCAAGACATTTTTTGCGGTCACTTTCATAAATAACTCTGGAGTAAACTGAGGCAACTCCTGATAAGCAATGTTCAACTTGCCGGTATAAATCGTATCGCCGATTTGATAATTTCCTGTATCATACAATCCGATGATATCCCCTGCCACAGCATTTTCCACATTCTCACGTGTATCCGCCATAAACTGAGTCACATTAGCCAACTTGATTTTCTTGCCTGTCCGCTGCAAAATAATATCCATGCCTCGAGTGAATTCTCCTGAACAAATACGAACAAAAGCAATTCTGTCACGGTGTGCAGGATTCATATTGGCCTGAATTTTAAAAACAAATCCGGAAAAATCTTCCTCATAGGGACTGACTTTTTGTCCTTCTTGAGTTTCATGGTCTGAAGGTTTTGGTGCAAATGTCAAAAATGTCTCCAAAAATGTCTGCACCCCAAAGTTTGTCAATGCCGAACCAAAAAAGACCGGTGTCATTTTTCCAGCTGCTACCATCTCTTCATCAAACTGATTGCCGGCTTCTTTGACTAATTCCACTTCCTCTAAAACTTGACCGTAAATACTGTCCTGTGCCAGAGCGTGGTCCCCTTCAATTTCTCCCGCTTCGTTTAACGAAACAAAACGTTCCCCATCATATTTTTCCGGATGATACAGCTCGATACGATGATGGAAAATATCATAAATCCCTTCCAAACCTTTCCCCATACCGATTGGCCAGTTCATGGGATAAGAATCTATTTCCAAAACCTCTTCCAATTCTTCCAACAAGTCCAAAGGTTCCCGCCCATCACGGTCCAGCTTATTCATAAAAGTAAAAATCGGAATTCCCCGCATCCGACACACTTGAAACAGTTTTTTTGTTTGGGCTTCAATACCTTTTGCTGTATCAATGACCATCACCGCCGCATCCACGGCCATTAAGGTCCGATAAGTATCCTCAGAAAAATCTTCATGTCCTGGGGTATCCAGTATATTGACTCGTTTGCCTTCGTAATCAAACTGCATTACGGAACTTGTGACAGAAATACCTCTTTGCTTCTCGATTTCCATCCAATCAGATTTAGCAAATTGACCGGACTTTTTCCCTTTGACTGTCCCCGCATTGCGAATCGCCCCGCCAAAAAGCAACAGCTTTTCAGTAATCGTCGTTTTCCCTGCGTCAGGGTGAGAAATAATCGCAAATGTACGTCTAATATCTACATCTTCCTTTAATTTTGTTTTCATTTATGTCTCCTTTATCTTCATGCCAATATTATCATCACAACTAATATTTAAACTATCTCCGTGCTCATGAGGAACAGATCGATAAAAGTAAGGGACCAATGACTATTTAAACAATTGGTCAGGTTCACTGACTTAATCAGTCCTTTATCACAACTCATCTTCCCCCTCATAGCCTATGAAAGTAAAAAATTCACCTTAGCTAGTATATCACGAAGAAGAACTGGAGGAAAGATTTCCAGAGAACAAAAAACGGCAAAAAACACGGCGAACATGAAAAATTCACCGTGTTTTTAATCTTGAGAAACAATTAGAGGCAGATATGAATTTTAGTCTAATTGTTGTCTGCTATGTTCAACGTGCTTGAATGTTTGGGCTAAAATCTCCATTACGTGATGATCATCTAGAAAATAATAAACTGTTTTCCCTTCTTTGCGGGAAGCAACCAAATGATTGGTTCGCAAAACTTTTAACTGGTGAGAAACTGCTGATTGTTCTAAACCAATTTTCTCGCTAATAGTACTCACATTTAATTCCGATTCAGTCAGAGCTGTTAAAATTTTCAAACGTGTCGGGTCACCCAACGCTTTATACAGTTTGCTGACAGCGTCAATCAATTGTGGTGTGGGGTGCAGCTCTATAGTGTCCTCAGACATTTTCTCACATCCTTCTGCTTTTTTGGTTGATTATTCATAGATATCATCATCTGTACGAGTAAAAGAAAGCTATTTCTGCAATTCCTCAATAGTTTCTTTGATCTTTTCGATTTTTTCAGCCACATCTTCATGGGTAGAGCCTTTAGCTGCAATGTAAAATTTGATTTTAGGCTCCGTACCGGAAGGACGGATAGCTACCCAGCTGCCGTCAGCTAAATAGTATTTCAAAACATCGGAGCTAGGCTGATCGATAGTTTCTGATTTACCGTCAAGAGTGGTCCGAGTACCGGTCAGATAATCTTCTGTTACTGTTACTTTGATACCGCCAAACCCTTCCATGCCCAGTTTACGCGTATTTTCCATCAAAGTCTTGATTTTTTCCAGTCCTTCGATTCCCGGCATCGTGACTGAAATAGTTTCTTCATCATAATAACCATAAGTTTTATACAGAGAAATCAAGCCATCATACAATGATAAACCCTTTTCTTTGTAGTATGCTGCCACTTCAGCAAGCAAAATCAACGCTTGAATCGCGTCTTTATCTCTAGCAAACGGTTTGACTAAATACCCATAGCTTTCCTCAAAACCAAATAAAAAGGTTTGGGACTGTTCCACAGTATATTCTTCGATTTTTTCAGCAATAAACTTGAAGCCAGTCAACACATCTACTAATTTAATACCGTAGGACTCACAAACCGCCCTGGCCATCTCAGTAGAAACAATCGACTTCAATACTACGCCATTTTCCGGCAAAATCCCTTGATCCTTTTTAGCATTCAGCAAATAATCAATCATCAGCACACCTAGCTGATTGCCTGATAAAATTTTATATTCCCCGTTAGCTAACTGAACAGCCGCTCCTAAACGGTCTGCATCAGGGTCAGTCGCCATCAGCACATCGGCTTCGATTTTTTCGGATAACTTGATGGCATACTCAAAGGCTGAATATTCCTCTGGATTTGGTGAAACCACCGTAGAAAAATCCGGATCAGGTTCTGCCTGTTCAGGGACGATGGAAAACTCTTCAAATCCGGCTTGCTTCAAAGCTTTTTCAGCCAACATTTTTCCCGTACCATGTAGAGGCGTATACACTAATTTTAAATTTTTCCCTGCTCTCTTGATTAATTCAGGGTCAATTGTGACGCTTTTCATTTCAGACAAATATCGTGCATCGATTGCTTCCCCAATCATTTCGATCAACTCATGATTTTCTTCCGCATGAGGCACTGTGAGCGGATTATCAATTTTTCTGATATAAGAAATGACTGTATTTGCATCTGCTGGAGGCATCTGTCCTCCATCTTCACCATAAACTTTATAACCGTTATATTCTTTAGGATTATGACTGGCAGTAATCATGATACCAGCAATACCGTTTAATTCTCTCACCGCAAAAGACAACTCCGGCGTCGGACGCAGGCTTTCAAAAACATACGCTTTGATGCCATAATGAGCTAAGACTCTTGCTGATTCCATGGCGAACTCAGGAGATTTATGACGAGAATCATATGCGATGACCACGCCTCTTTTTTTTGCTTCTTCTCCTTTATCTACAATCAATTGTGCTAACCCAGCAGTCGCCTGACGAATCGTGTAAATATTCATTCGATTGATGCCAGCACCGATGATGCCGCGCATTCCCGCGGTCCCAAATTCCAAAGGCGCATAGAAAGCATCTTTTACTTTAGCCTCATCACTTGCCATTTCGTCCAATTCCAATGTTAACTCCGGCAGTAAATCAGGAAACTCCAACCATAACTTATAAGTCTCTCCCCAGTCCATTTCCTCAACTCCAGTCATTTTTTTCTGGTTCTACCCTTCTATTATATCATGAACACCACCGTAAAAAAATCCGATTGTCTAAGGAAATAGAGACTTCTTGAATTAATTATCAATCGGTCTCGACTTGATTACTGCTGCCATGCAAAGGCTTCAGTAGGAGCGCTCAAATAGTCCAGCCACTTCTTTTCTTTTAACTCTAAAAACGTCAAAGATACACCAGCCATATTGGTAGATGTCATAAAGTTACCTGCTTTTTGAAAAACCACTTTGATACTTGCCAATGTTAACAACCGCTGAATATCGTTGGCAAATATAAATTGTTCCATCAGTGTCGTACTGCCCAAGCCATTGATCAATATAGCAAAATCCTTACCTTCAGGTATCTCATATTGTACCAGTAATTTATTGACTAATTCGTTAGCCAAGTATTCTGAAGAGTAAAAAGTCTCTGTCCTGTAACCTGCTTCTCCGTGAATACCTATGCCAAAAGAAATTTCCCCATCGCCTAATTCGAATAACTGGCGCTCGTCAGCAATCATATTACCGGGGTTCAGTGCAACCCCTAGGGTATTCATGGATTCCACCACTCGTTGACCTAGATGGACCAATTCTTGTAAAGTTGCCCCTTCTTCTGCTGCTGCCCCAAGTATTTTATGGACCAAGACTGTTCCAGCCACACCACGGCGGCGCTTCTTGAAACTTCCTTCTTCAATCGAACAGTCATCATTAACGAGCACATGTTCCACCGCAATGCCCAACGCGTGAGCTGCTGCCTTAGCTTCCAAAAATACGCTCACGTCCGCTTCAAAGTTTTTAATAATCAGTAAGACCCCTGCTTCTTGCCCCACCGATTGGATAGCCTGCAAAATTTCATCTGCTGAAGGAGGCACAAATATCGGGCCGCTGACGCTAGCCGACAGCATCCCCTTGCCCACATAACCAAAATGAGCAGGTTCATGACCGCTCCCGCCACCGCTGATCAAGGCGACTTTATTTTTCGACTCAGCGATATTTTTTCGCTTAATGATTCCTGTCTTAGGCACTCTTTGCAGAGTTTCCTGATGAATAAATGCCACACCATTAAGCGTTTGACTAATCATGTCTTTTTTTCGATTAATAATTTGCGACAACTCTTTTCCCTCCCTTCTTTCAGCTTAGAAGCTCCTTTGCTTATCTCGGCTTTAGACGATTTTAAATGTAAAAATAGCTAAGAGCAAGCAATCAGACACTCCCCCTTAGCTAAGACTACCAGCATAATAGAGAAAATCTACTTCACCTTTAAGGGTTTCAGCTGCTGGTCGATTGCGTCCAACTCAACGCCAGCCTGCGCTAATGCTGCAGCTGTGTAGCAACTCTCAATCATGGCTGTATCGTAGAGTTTGACTTCTTTTTCAGTCATCTCCATTGCCATTTCTAAATTCATTTTTGCACTGCCTAAGTCATAAAAAGCAAGGATTGTTTCCGCTGGATTTTCCTCGAAGGCTTTCATGATTTTTTCAAAGCTTGTCCCCACGCCCCCGTCATCTGTTCCTCCTGCGGTAGTAATCGGAACATCAGCGGCAACTTCTTTTACCAGTCGTTTCAGTCCTGCAGCAATCTCCGCAACATGAGAGACAATCACAATACCTATTGCCATCTTATTTCACCCCGGCTTCCAACATCGTCTCAAATAAATAGGCACTGGAAACTGCTCCTGGATCGATATGACCGATAGAACGCTCACCTAGATAAGATGCCCGGCCTTTTGTCGCTTTCAAGTCCTTTGTTGCCTCAGCAAATGTCTTTATTTTTTCCGCAGTCAATTCACCGTTTTTCAACGCTTCAATAACTGGAACCCATATATCGATCATTGTTTTTTCACCTGAGACAGCTTTTCCTCTTTTTTGAATATCTGCTAATCCGCTTGATAAAATTTCTACTAAATCATCTGTGGTCATGGATGTTTTAGTCATTCCCATAAAAGCAGAACCGTACAAAGGACCGGAAGCTCCCCCTACTTTGCTGATAAGAGTCATGGCCGTTAATTTAAAAATATCTGTGACTGTTTCAGGTTTTTTATCTTCAAGAGCTTTCATGACTTCTGTGACCCCACGAGCCATATTCGTCCCATGGTCGCCATCTCCAATCGCCGTATCCAAATCACTCAAATAGTCTTTATTTTCTATGATTTTTTCCGCAAATAATTCCAGCCACTTCAAAACATTGTCTTTGTTCATTCCCATCTTCCCCTCTCAAATTACCAAGCAATGGTTGTCACCGGATGGTTTAATTGTGCCAGCCAGTCATCTTCCAGCCGAATCATCGTTAGCGACAAGCCTGCCATATCAATAGCAGTCATCAGATCCCCAACTTTTTTAAATTCAATGACTAACCCATCTGCTTCAAGCAAAGCTTTAACATCGTTCATAAAAATAAATTGCTCCATCAAAGGGGTACTTCCTAAGCCATTAACCAACACACCAAATTTTTCCCCTTGTTCCCAAGCAAATTCTTTTTTTAATTTTGCCACAATTTCCTGTGCCAACGCTTTAGAGGGCTGAAGTTTTTCTTTTTTGTAGCCCGGTTCTCCGTGAATTCCCACACCAAACTCCAGCTCGTCATCTTCCAGAACAAAGCCGGGACGACCCACCGCAGGAACAGTGGCACCAAAAAGTGCGACCCCTAAAGTTTTAATGTTTGGCACCAATTTATCTGCCAGTTCTTTGACTTCTGCTAAAGATTTCCCTTGATCAGCAGCCGCTCCTAAAATTTTATGGACCAAAACCGTGCCCGCAACCCCTCGGCGACCTGCCGTATACGTGCTGTCCTCAACAGCAATATCGTCATCAACAATTACCTGCTCAACGCTGATCCCTTCCATCTCAGCCAAGTCCTTCGCCATCTCAAAGTTCATTACATCCCCAGAGTAATTTTTAATGACTAGAAAAACTCCTGCACCTTGGTCCGCAGCCTTGATCCCTTCCAATACTTGGTCTGGTGTAGGAGAAGTAAAGACCTCACCGCAAACTGCTGCTCCCAGCATGCCTTTCCCCACAAAACCAGCGTGGGAGGGTTCATGCCCGCTTCCGCCTCCGCTGACAATGCCGACTTTTCCCTGCTCCTTATTTTTTTTAGCAACCACAGTTGTTCCCGGAACCCGTTCGATTAGTTGATCATAGGCATAGGTCAATCCTTCCAACATTTCATTGACGACGTCCTCAGGCTGATTAATGATTTTTTTCATGATGCTTCTTCCCCTCATGTTTATTTTTACTCTTTCATTGTATAACGAAAAGGCTTTCTTGGTAACGGACAAACTTGATTATGTGTCCGCTTTCTTAAATTATTTGTCAAGACCACAAGAAATTGTTATTCTTAAATAGATAAAGCAAGGGAAGTGAAAAAATGAACAGAGAAGGCTCGTTGATTACAAAAAAAATCATCGCTTATGCGTTTAAAAATTCCCTAAAAGAAAAAGAATATCATAAGATTTCCATTAAAGAAATCATGGCTGATGCAGGATACCGTCGCCAAACTTTTTACGACTACTTTGTTGATAAAGAACAGCTGGTGTTATGGATTTGTGAACAGGAAATCACAGAAAATATCCAACATTTTATCGGTTACGAACACTGGACGGATATCCTTGGACGGCTCCTACTCTATTTTAATAAAAATAAACTTTTCTATAAAAAAATACTTATCTCGGGCAATCAGCAACTCCTTGATTTAACTCTACTCCCTCAAATCGAAGATTTAATGTTGCGGATTATGACCGAAAAAAATACTTCTGCTGATAGAAAAAAATCTATCACAGAAGCAGAACGATTTGAGATTAGCAGGTTTTATGCTTTTGCAGCCACAGGGATTATCAAAGACTGGGTGTTGAATGATTGTCAGGCACCGCTAGAGGAAATAAAGGAATATCTGATCCGCATGGCTGATAAACTGAGTTAAAATGTTTTTCGTTACAGATTTCCTAGTTTCCGCTTATAGTTGCCAGATAATGATGTTTTGTGGTTAAAATAAGATAATATTTTTAAAAAGGCTCCTCGAAAAAGTCTCCTCGCCCTTTTCAAGGATAAAAAAAGAGGCATGGTCAACATACCTCTTTTAATATTTCGACTTTTAATATTTTGACACTTCAATGACTAGCAACATTCTATCGGTAAAACTTTTTTAACGGAACTTTTCATTCCTCATCTTCGTCAACAGAAAATCCCTTATGATTAAATTTTTCAGGGTTTTCGTCAAATATTACTCTTAAAGACAAGACACGTGAACCTTCCATTTGTTCCGAAATCAGTGTCACATTATCCACATGATAAGACAGATTTTCACCTTCATCAGGGATTGTTCCCAAAGCAGTAATCAAATAGCCTGCCATGGAGTCTACGTCATTCATATCCAAATCTGTATTAAATGCCTCATTGAATTCATCAATCGGCATCCGGCCTTGAATCAAGTATTCCGTATCAGAAATCTTAGTGTAAATATTTTCAACTTCGTCTGATTCATCATCGATTTCCCCGACGATTTCCTCCAACAAGTCTTCTAAAGTAACGATTCCTACCATCCCGCCATACTCATCCAAAAGGATACCCATTTGGTTTTGTGTACGTTTGAATTCAAGCAGTAAATCATCGGTAAAAATCGTTTCAGGAACAAACAACGGCTCCGTAATGATATTCATCAAGTCTAAATCCTCAAACCCTTGTTTATGAGCAGCTTTCAACAAGCTCTTCACGTGCAAAACACCGATTACTCGGTCTTTGTCATCTTCATACACAGGGATACGGGAATAATTTTGCGACATGATTTTCCCAAGGTTTTCTTCGATGGGGTCCAACAAATCAATCATGAACGCATCTGTACGAGGTACCATCACCTCACGAGCCACTGTGGTGTCCAGTGAGAAAACTCCCTGTACCATCTCTAGTTCGTCATGTTCCAGTACACCCTCAGCCTCAAGCAAGTAGCGCATCTCATCACGAGTCATCTTATTATCATCATCATCAAACTTCATCGGAGTAATCCGGCCTAAAAAATCAGTAGACACAGATAACAGCCATACAAATGGACGTGTGATAACACCGATTGCTTGAATCGGCCCTACGGCAAATTTTGCCACCTCTTCTGATTTACTCAAAGCAATCCGCTTGGGATATAATTCCCCAAAAACGATAGAAATATACGTCAACATAATCAATACTAAAACATTAGCAAGTTTCATCGCCCAAGGTGCCCCGCCAAATAACGGCGCCAGTTTTTTTGCAAAACTGTCGGCCAAAGAGGCCCCTGATAAAATATTGACAAGCGTGATCCCAACTTGGATCGTAGACAGGAAATTTCCTGTGTTTTTTAATAATTTGGCTAGTCGCTGAGCAGCTTTGTCGCCACTTTCAGCTTTTTGCTGAATTCTGTTCTTATTTAGTGATACTACCGCAATCTCCGCCGCTGCAAAAAAAGCATTCAGTAACGTCAACACGGCTAAAATCAAAATCAACATAATTATCGACTGACTCTCGGGGTCAGCATTCATAAGCCATTCTCTCCTTAATTCTTCTTCAACGCCGAAAGACTTTTATACCAGATAGTTCCTGATCTGACTATAAAAACTTCACGACAATCATGACTGCAGGTGCCAGCTGCTGTTCATGACACTCCTATTTTACTTTATTTTTTTCCACAATAACTGTATCACAAAAATCCTGAAACTTCAATATACACGTGCTGGGCTATTTATTTTTTAATCCCGATTTTTTATCTTCTTGGGTGATAGCGAAACTTTCCCTGAGCATTTTTCCCTTTCTGATTTGAATGATATCATACACATGGGAAACAATGGTGCGACAAACAGCATAGAAAGGCACACCTAAAATCATTCCCAGCAGTCCTGCGATATTTCCGGCGACCAATAAAATAAAAATAATCGTCAGAGGATGGATATCCAAACTTTTGCCGATAACATTAGGGAAAATAAAATTCCCGTCAATCTGCTGTACGACTAACACCACGATACAGGCCAAAAATACTTTAAGTAGCACATTTTCCTGATTGCTGAAAAGCGTCACAAGAACAGCCGGTGCCAGACCAAGATAAGGACCGATATAAGGAATCATATTCGTGATACCAGCAATCGTCCCAAATAAAATGGCGTACTCCACGCCAATCAGATAATAGCCGATAGCCGTAGCAATTCCCACAAATGTACATTCTATGACCTGTCCGCTAATATATTTTGAAATCGTCTGACCCATCTTTTGCAGCAAATGAATGACTTCATCTGCATAACTGTCCGGTAAAAATTTACTTACGGTTGGAATCAAGCGATGACCATCTTTCAACATATAGAATAAAATGAAAGGTACTGTTACTAAAGTCAGGGCTACATTGATGACCGTTCCCATGATCGAGCCTAAACTGGAAGACAAACCATTGATGAAATTCTTAATGATTGTACCAATGTTCAAATCAAGTTTTCCTAGCGCAGCTTCTAAATCCACTTGCTGAACCCATGGATGATCCATCATTTCCTTGCTCCACTGCTCGATAGCCGAAATAAACTGAGGCAGGCTGGAAATCAGCTCACTCACTTGGAAAGCAAGGGCTGGGATAATCGTACTTACTGCTAAAACCAGTAAGCCTATCAGCAACAGAAACACAATGACCACTGCAAGGGTCCGTTTCATCTCAAACTTTCTCTCTAGGAAACTCACTAAAGGGTTCACCATATAGTACAAAAACCCTGCAATCAAGATTGGGGCAAACAACGTACTAAAAAATGTGACGATGGGAGAAAAGACAAAATCGATTTTTGTTGACACCAAGACCAATGTTGCTAAAATCAGTAATTCTAACGACCAGAACATCAGTTTTGAATTTTTTATTTTTTCAAACATTTGAAAACTCCCTTTTAAGAAAACAATATTTTTTATCATTTCTTTTTGTAGTATACTCTAAGCAGACTCTCATTTGACCACAAAGCTGTCAAACAGTCAGTATGAGAATAGTATCCAGTTTTTCAATTGATTTGTCAAAACTATTTCATCATTTTAATAAAATATTTTAAAGGAGTGTCTCTATGGAAATCAAGCAAACCACTGAGCTGCAAACAAAAATATATCAAGATGCTTTAAATCTCCGCAAAGAGGTATTTATTCGCGAACAAAATGTTCCCGAGGAGCTGGAAATCGATGAACTCGAAAACGAGTGTCTGCATTTTGTTCTTTACGCTGATGACGGGACGCCAATAGCTACTAGCCGTGTCTATCCTCTAGCCGACCAACAATGGAAACTTCAGCGAGTAGCGGTCAAAAAGAATAAGCGAAAACAACACCTGGGACAGCTTCTGCTAAAGCACATCGAAGCTATCGCTAAAGAAAATCATATCGCAAGTATTACTCTGGGGGCACAAGTGTCCTCGATCGGTTTCTACGAGTCTTTGGGCTACCATGTCAGCAGTGAAGAATTTGACGATGCCGGCATCCCTCACCGTCAAATGGAGAAAAACCTAGAAACTAGTGCCTCTTAAAAAAGTCCAACTTCTCTCTAAACACACAATTGAGTCTCATAAGGGGATAGTTACCCTACAAACTGCAAAACATCAGAAAAACCACTTCTCTTTTGAGAAGTGGTTTTAAGTTAAACAGAATTCAACCCTCTGCCTGCTGAAACAGAGGCAGATAACTATTTACGCGACAACTGGCGATAGCGTCCATACCATAGCTCAATGTATTCTGGTGAAAAAGGTCCCTTGCCGTGATTAATCCAATCAACCAAAATTTTGACGTTTTCTTTCAGGATAAAATCAATCTCAGGCGGGTAGTTCATTTTTCTGCGGTGTGCTTCGTATTCATCTACATCCAACAAACGCTTTTCACCATCAGGAAAAACTTTAATATCTAAGTCATAATCAATATACTTCAACGCTTCTTTGTCGATCAAAAACGGTGAAGCAAGATTACAGTAATAAGAAACGCCGTTGTCTCTGATCATTGCAATCACATTAAACCAAAACTTATTATGAAAATAAACGATGGCCGGTTCTCGAGTGACCCAGCGCCTACCGTCCGACTCGATGACTAAAGTATGATCGTTCACCCCGATCAGCGAATGTTCGCTAGTTTTCAATACCATGGTATCGCGCCAAATTCTATGTAAATTACCGTCGTGTTTATAGCTCTGTATCGTGATGAATTCCCCTTCTTTAGGAACACGCATCGAAACCCTACTTTCTTCTAACACGTTTAAGCTTTCGCTAAAAATCTATAAGACATAGACATCATAGACATTATAGCATAAAATATTTCACTGCCGAGAATTATTTATCCGCAGAAATCATTTTCTCAAAATAGCCTTGCTGAATCAAAAGGTGAGTCATTTTCTCTTGGGGTTTAGGCAATGGGCGGCTTTCAAAATCTTCGACGGACAGCCAATGTGTCTCTTGCCCCACCTCAGAAATTTCTTTTCCAGTGATATCAGCAAGCTTTCTACGTCCATAAACAACTAACACATGCCACTTTAAATGACTGAACACGTGAGTTACCTCACCTACAGGCATTTTTTTCCATACCGTCTCTGAATCTTGGGCGTCTAACCAATCAGATAATCTCCAGTCTTCCTCTGCAACCAAATCTAATGTTTCTTGTCCCCTTGGTTCGTTTAAATATCTCTGCCACTCTTGTCGGAAAATTTCATACTCTTTTTTCGTCACTTCTATTAGGGGAAAAGTCCACATATTGGCAAGCAGTCCTGTGCCCGCCCTTTGGACAAATTCAAACGCTCCTTGAGCATTCTCTTTAGCGAGCCCGATATAATACATCGGCTTCACTTTGATTTTTTTTGATTTGACCGGATAGTTTTCCTGAGTTCCTTCACGATTTGCCAAACAATAATTTTTCAAAGGACATGACGAACATTGGGGAGAAGTCGGGGTGCAAAGACTGGCACCCAAATCCATAGTCGCTTGATTCATATCTCCCGGCGCATCATGGGAGATGACATGACGCACCACAAAATCAAAAAATTTCAGCGTGCCTGATTTGGCAATATCTTGTTTAATGCCAAACAAACGGCTAAAGACTCTCATCACATTGCCGTCTACCGCCGGCTCAGGCGCATCAAAAGAGATGCTGGCGATAGCTCCGGCAGTATAGGGACCAATACCTTTTAACTTTTTAAGTTCTTTCACTGTCTGGGGAAAGTTGCCGCCGAACTCATCCATGATTTGTCTTGCAGCAAACTGCATATTTCTCACACGGGAATAATAGCCCAAACCTTCCCAAGCTTTCAGCAGCCTTTCTTCAGGAGCAGCAGCTAAGTCTGCCACCGTAGGAAACCACTCCATAAATCTTTCATAATAAGGAATCACCGTAGCCACCTGCGTTTGCTGCAGCATGATTTCCGAGACCCATATCCCGTAAGGTTCCTTACTGACTCGCCAAGGCAGCCAGCGTTTTTCCTCATCATACCAAGTTAAGAAAGTTTCTTGAAACTCTCTTACTTTTTCATCGTCCCATCCATCCACCAGCTGGTTCATATCTAATGTTTCAGATTGTTGTTCTTTACTCATCGTCACTCTCTTTTCCGCTGAGAAACTCTTGAATCAAATCATAATCAAAACCTTTTCTAATCAAGCCCTGAATAGTTTTTTGCTTACGCTGCGAAAAATCAAAACGCTTGTTTTTTTGCCAGATTTTTTCTCCATCAATCATTACCAAGTCGCTTTCCTTGGCTTCGTCTTTTTCCAATGCAAGCAGAGCCATTGCTTCTTTGATGATCTCAGCGGAAAAACCTTTTGTCATCAGTGTCTGCTGAACTTTTTGTCTTTGAATCTGAAAAGTTTTCTGACGATGTTTCTTTGCTGATTTCTTCGCTGCTTTTACTGCCAATTCCAACTGGAGTTCAGGTGTATATAGCCTTAAAGCTTTTTCCACAGTTTCTTGTCTCAGCCCTTTTTTGAATAACTGCTGCTGCAAAACCCCAGGACCCTTATCACTTAATCTGATTTGTGTCCTCACGTAACTTTCACCATAGACCAAATCATCTACCAACTTCAACGTTTTGAGTCTTTGGATAATGTCAGGGATATCCTCGATAGCAATCTTTTTAGTGATAAGATAATCTTTTACTTCTTTTTCAGTCCGAAGCTGATAACTCAAATAATTTAGACTCAGCTGATAGCCTAAATCCTGCTGACTGTCTTTTTTTATTTGACGCAAAAAATCTGAAGAAACTTCCTGTCCTTTCAACAGACGATGCCGCACCAGTACATCTTCTGAAACTTCAATAGCTTCTCCCGATGCCAGTTGTATCTGATACCCTGCACCTTTATTTTTTGTTACACTAATTATTTTTTCCATCCAGTCACTTCATTTCTTATTTTCAAGTCCATCTATCATACTATCATGTTATTGAAAAATATAAAATCAAACAATCTGACAAAAGACTACACTGTCTAACAGTGTCACGGATAGTCCCACCTATCAGTTCACTTGTTTTTATGGCAAAAATCGGTTAGTTTCAGAAGAAACAACTGCTCTTGGCATACAGCAACGTTCAATTGCTCTTAGGGGGGCATTAAAAAGCCTCTGAAATGATTCAGAGGGTAACAGCTGTCAGAGGATTATTTTAGATAAGAAGGACGTGAAATCTTAATTTCCCGCTGATTATATCCTGTAATCTTTCTCTACATTTTTTATGATCTGGTTAAGCTCTTTTTTACTATATTTTCCAGATTCATTTATTTGTTTCGTAAAATAGGATGTTTTATGCAACTCTGCCGTTACTTGCTCAGTATTCATCCTAAAATGCTCCATACAAGTTCTTCCGATTAGCTTAAGATAAAGATCATATATTTCTTCGGAGCGATCAATAGAAATGAGTCCTTCAAACTTATGAATTCTCGTTTCATAAATGTTATATGCTAAATAGAGATCTAAATTTTTCTTCAACTTTTTCTTAAAATCATTTTTAGACTTGGAAAAAACCACTTGAAGACCATCGCAAAATGTACAGAGCGTTTTACTTTCTGAATGGACAGTATTTTTAAACGTGTCTATCCTGACGATTTCCATCACATCAAACCAGCTGCATCCTCCTTTTGACGGCGCACCGCAGGGAGCAAATAAACCTTTGTGGCTCAAATAGGGGTTGCAGTAACCATTCACTTTTAAAACATCAGAAAACACATCCACCAGCACTTGATTGGAGTGAGGGCGTCCATAGTCCAGTCGCTTGATCAAATTAGCGGAACACTCAAAAATAAGTTTGGGTGATTGGTTTTTATTGTACAAAATTGTACATTTTTTCCCCTCTATTTCGATTTCTTTCGCAAAGAGAGTTTCTTTAGTGAGTTCCATTGATGCCACCACTTCCAAATCATTCATCTCTTCATCTTGCTTACTATCCGCAAAAACCAGCTTTTTAGGCGCTTTATCAGTCTTTGACATATGAGCAACTCCTTACATTGATTTCTTCTTACGCTACTGTACACAATGACCTTTTAGAATTTCAAAAATTCTCAAACAATTCCTCATTTCCTCTTATAAAACGGTCTATTTTTAAATATTTTAGCATATCTCACCGTCATCAGGAAGCGTTTTCATCCCGAACGATAATTATTGGTCCCCATTTCATTTTTTCGGTTTTTGTCAAACCCCTAGCTGATAATCTATAGTTTCTCTAACAACCGGTTGGAATTTAAAAATAAGGGATGAAAACCTCATGTTTGATGACACAAAGAAACAGTATGAAATGTACGAAGAAATTGTTTACGGTGTTCTCGCAAAATTGTCCATCTATCCATTCGCAGCTAATTATGAAGATTTGCTTCAAATTGGTCGCCTGTCACTTTGGGAACTCTTGACCCGTCAAACCTTTACTCCTGAGCTTGACGATGAAAAATTCCGCGGGTATCTCTACACCCATATTCGTTGGCGGATATTAGACGAACTAAGAAAGCAAAACCGGCAGAAAACAAAAGAGTTCTGTATGGAAACCACTAAAGACAGTGATGAAGGTGAGTCCACAAAGGAAACTATGACCGATGTGATTTCAATCAAACTCATGATGGAAAAGCTATGGCCATATTTA
This sequence comes from Vagococcus elongatus, assembly GCF_003987645.1. Taxonomy (GTDB): domain Bacteria; phylum Bacillota; class Bacilli; order Lactobacillales; family Vagococcaceae; genus Vagococcus_A; species Vagococcus_A elongatus. The sequence continues at coordinate 10,850 of NZ_NGKA01000003.1, read as the reverse complement.
ACTGAGAATGAGCGTATCTTTTTTAAGGAAACTTATTTTGAGGATAATAATATCACAGCTATTGCGAAGAAATACCATACGTCTCGAAAGACAGTTTATAAATGGCGCAATTCACTTGCTTTGAAAGCAGCAAAATATATTTTTAAGTAGTAGAGGGAATCAAATAATTTTGTCCAAGGGGTAACACTTTAATGAGCTGAAACGTCTTTATAGATGTAAGCACTCGCGAGACTTACCAAACATATGATAAATGGAAGGAATGAAGAAAATGAAACTTTGGGAATCAACTGGCTTAGAGTATTATTTTGGCATAGACGGGCAAGAAAAAGCAAAAAAACAAACAATCAGCAATGTGATTGAGACACCTGTTGAAGAAGACATCAAAGCTTTTGGTCTGTTACTAGACCAAATCACACCAGACACCAACAAATATATCTCCACAGTCGTTGTCAATAAAAGTCGAATTCACGCATAAAAAAAGAAAGCAGGGATAAAACATGAAAAAATTACGAATGGTATTTTTGAATGCCGATGGGAAGAAAGTTACTTTTAATCAGACAAATTGTCATCAAGAATTGACAGGTGAAGTTGTCAAAGGATTTATGGATGGCGTTGCAGCATTAAAACTGATCAGCAAGGATGGGATACTGCAATACGAATTACCGCAAAGTGCTGATTATGTGGAAACCATTGTGACAGAGTTGTTTTAAAATGAAAACCAGCCAGGGGAAAAATCCTCGGCTGGTTTTTTTGATATATAGTATTTGATTAAAGTGATTTCTAATAATAAAAGCGTTGCATCTTTCTGTGTAGAACTCAGCATAAATTTTAAAATATTGTACACTCCCAGAAGAAACGATCAATCAAATACATTCGATGAGTGAAAAATGGAAAAAGCAGTATCCAAGAGTGGGCAAACTACTCCTGAATCCTGCCATACTAACATTTTTCAATTTTCCTCCCTCGATCAGACGAACCATTTATTCTATTAATCTGATTGAATGCTTTAATAAACAGCTGAAAAAATATACAAAGAGAAAAGAACAATTTCCTAATGAAGAATCTTTAGAAAGATTCTTGGTTTCTCAATTCAATGATTATAATCAAATTGTTTAGGATGTATTCATAAAGGGTTCAAAGAAATTCAAGATACATTGGAATCAATGTTTAAACTCATAAGACAGGATGGACTATTCTATTTACACATAATTCTTGACGCTACCGACTACCTTTTGACTACCTAGTCAATACTCTAAACATAAATGGTATTATAAATGGATCAATATAAATGCTGTCAAAGAACATTTCTCTTAAATAAAAAAATCCAAATATTACAAAAAAAATCCAAAAAACCACTATGATTTCCCTGTTTTTTTTAAAAGGTGATAACTTGAATAAAGAACCATATATATATATAACAGGATAATACAAATAAAATGTTAATCTAAAAATTCGGAAAAAAGATGATATTATCATCAGCGAACAAAGTAAACAGAACAGATTAATAAGAATTTCTCCATCATAGTTAATCTCCCTAATTTGCTTTCCAAATAACATCAATATTATTATTGCAGGTAAAATCCAAAAATAATTTTTTATAATTGCTGGTTCAAAATTTAAATTTAAATAATCGCTATATCTATACAACCAAGGAACATATCTAATAAAATACTTAAACAACTGGGTAAATATAATGAATAGCAAAGGTAACAACAGTACATAGACACCGAAAATCTCTCTGAACTTAAATCGTTTTCTATATAATTTTTCAGAAAAAATAATTATCGGAACAATTACGAACGCACTATAATGAAATCCCCCCGCTATTATTCCATAAATAAGATATTTTTTTAAATTATTACTGCATAGATATTTGTGTGCGTATGTCAAGAGTGAAACAGAAACAAGCATTCTGATTAAACCAAAAGAATAAAAATAGAAGACCAAGAAAAAAGTAGACACTATTATTGGATAGCTATTTACGCCTATTCTTTCTTTAAAAGCCGCAAAAAAGAATGAAAAAGTTAAAATAGCACATATTAAATATATATCAAGAAAATTACCTGTTGTAAATGAAACAACTTTATTGATCAAATAAAATAAGGGTTCAGGGAAACCTTTATATGAAAATCCACTTTCATTTATTTGAGTATACATGTTATGATAGTTAGTATGGTCTATTCCGTACGCACGGAGGCCAACAACTAATGTTAAGGTTAAATAGTTTATCACAAAAGATACTGAACCTAACCAAAATTGATACTTTTTTTTATATTTTTTTAAAAGTGATGAAATCATCGAAAGAAAAACCGTACTTATAAACAACGAATAGTACAGTATATACGTGGCAGACTCTGATAATGTTCCCAAATTGTTTCTCCTTAGATCATTTTTAGAATTTTTTCAATAATACGGCAATACAGAACCACATTGAGTAGTTTTTTGATAACCTAACCTGTTTGTTACTTAGAAATTTGACTGCATTATTAAGTGAGTCAGTCGAAGATATCGCTTGTTGTAGCAATCGCAAATTATTTATGGGAATTAACTTTGAATACCCTCTTGTTAGTTCTTTAATCATCATACTTCGATTATTTGTTCTTTTCTGAAATATTGAATTATCTAAAAGTTTCTTATAGTTATTCTTTTTATGACCAAGGACATTATTTTCATGTTGTCTATATAATATTCTTGATTCTTTATCGTAAATTAACTCACCATTCATTACCGTACATAAAAGAGCTATCCAATGATCATGCATCATAATTTTTTTTGGTCTATAATCATTTATTAAACTTGCTAGTTCTCGACTAATAACCAGTGTACACCCCGTAACATTATTTCGTATTAAAAAATCAACATAATCCCATTTTTCTTTTTTCATGTACATATCTTCTATTATATTTAAATCTTTATCGGTCAAAGTTGTAGCTGAATGATACATTTTCATCTTATTTTCCTCTATACGGTGCAAACAATTAGTAGCTCTCAAAATCTTATCCTCTAGCCAAAAATCATCTTGATCAGAAAATGCGTAGTAATCATAGTTTTGGACCTTACTTAATAAGTCCAAAAAACTTTGAGCTGGACCTAAGTTTTTCCCTTCAAAATATTTTAACTTTCCTTTATTTTGATAATTTTCTAAAATCTTAAGTGTGCCATCTGTTGATCCATCATCTCTGACAATTAAATCCAACGTAAAATAACCTTTCTGCTTCAAAATTGAATCGATTTGTGTCTGTAAATATCTTTCTCCATTATACGTTGACATCAAAACGGCAACTCTAATTTTTTCAGTCTCTTTCATAAGGATTTTCACCTGCTTTGTCCAGAGTCTCTTTGATGGCCTCCAAATACTGGAAACCAAATTCCGTATCCGGCTCTAGATATCCTCCCTCGGCCCACTCATTCCACGAAAATATGAAAAGCATATCATTACTATAATCTTTTTTCACTTGATTTACTTTTCTTTCGAAATATTTTTTAAATTTGGTTGGATTTGCCCCGATGTAAGCAACCCCTTTACTTCCCCTTCTTGGTGTATTATCCCAGTCAACAAATGCTCCGGCAATATTCTTAGATGTGATGTTCTCATTTTGAAAAGACTTCTCCCAAATCGTATCATAATCATAAGTTCTTACCTTTTTTAAATATAATGTAGAAAATTTTTTATTGAAAAATTTAAATAGTACATCATCAACTTTTTTCATAACGTTAAAAATAAATTTCATATTGGACTGCTCGATGAATCTGTCTAGACTATACAATGGTTCATACTCAATATTATACGAAAATCTACTATCATCTTTCACTTTCATTTTGTCAAAATCAATATGTTGATAGGCAAATTCAATTCCCGGAAATCCATTTGCTAGTGCTAGTTCCACAAAAAAATCTAACATTTCATTTAAACAATCTATTTGTTCTGGACGATAGATTATGAGTAATGGTTTTCCATTATTCTTTATATAGCGCTCATCTTTAAAAAAAGAGAGTAAATATTCAAAATGAAGTTTCCAATCTTTTTTTCCGCCATACTTCTGAGGCATTATAATCGAGTCACTTTTAGAAACCCATGCTTGAGTCCACGGTTCATTTGCCCAACTAAAACAATAATTAATATCAATACTTTTATTATTTAAAAGCAACTCTGCAGGTTTTTCTAATTGAAGTGTTCCATTAAACCAATAATGATAAAAACAAAAACCATAGATGCCGTATTTTTGTGCAATATCAGCTTGCCATTCCAACGTACTTATATCCAATAAATCATAATAATTTTGTTCCAATGGTATTCTTGGTTGTCTATGATTATTAAATAGTGGTTTCGCTCTTTTTACATTTACCCATTCGGTAAATCCTTCCCCCCAATATTTATTGTTTAATTCAGTCGGATGAAATTGTGGTAAATAAAATGCAATTACTTTCAAAGTTAAGCTCCTTTAATGAATTTCTTTGTAAATTTTTCTCATGAGACCAGAGACATTTTCTTTATCATACTTTTTAGAAACAGCTTTGTTGTAGTTTGAAATCTCATTTAGCTTTAAAGAGTCCATTTCTAAAATTTTTTCTACAGCAGCAACAAGTTCTTTAGGATTGACTAAATCACTAAACATGTACCCCGTTCTTCCGTTAGTCATATAATCTTTTATTCCGCCCACACTTGAGGTAACTAAAGGTAAACCTGATGCCATAGCTTCAAGTCCTGCGAGTCCAAGTCCTTCCCTTTTAGATGGAAATAAACATATATCACATATTTTATAAATTTTTTCAATATCATTTCGAAATCCTAGTAAATGAACTTTGTCTATAACTCCAAGTTCTTTAGATTTTTCTATTAAACTCTCTCTCTCTTGTCCAATTCCACATATGATATATTCTAAATCATACTTAGAGAGTTCCTTGACTGCTTTAATCCCCAAAATATGATTCTTATTATTGTTCAGTTCCCCAACAGATATCATTACTTTTGTAGATTTATCAATTTTAAATTTTCTTTTTAATTCTTTTTTTTCATTTTCACTAATTACAATATTATACTTTTCCCAATCAATTCCTACTCCCGGAAGTTGAATAACCTGAGTTGCTTTAAATTTTTTAGCGACAGATGCATCGCCATCATTTATTATAAGTAAATAATCCGTATATCTAGACAGGTATCTCTCAACTGGATAGTATAATATCCAATCCTTTATAGGACCCCCTCGAAAAAAATGAAATCCATGTGCTGTATACATGATACTTGTCTTCTTGTTTTTGAAGGCCATTCGTGCTAATGCTCCACCAATAGGGGAATGACAGTGCATTATATCATAGTCTTTAAGCGATAATTGACGTAATTGCTTAAAGGATTTAATTATCATTTTAAAATCAGTAACATTTCTTGAAAAATCAATTTGAAAACAACCAACAGACATTTCCCTCAGTTCTTCTATGAGTTTTTTTGAATCAGCTAAACTAATTGTTCCCGGATTATCAAAGTTAGTTGCAACGTCAACTTCATAACCTAGACTCAGTAAGATCCTGATATTGTCCATATTAAAAATTTTAATCATCGAAGCAACAGATGACACAATTAGAGCTTTTTTCAAATCATTCACCCCTTTAAATTAATTCAATATTATCCAACTAAAATTCAATAATGTTCTCAGTCAAATTTTCTAGAAATCTAATCTGAAATAAATAGTCATAATCTTTTTAACCTATCCACATTGTATGGAGTTTATAAATATGTGAATAATATACTTGTTTACAAATTATTCATTTACTGAAATATAAGGAGAAGGGATTTTTATTCATAATCAAAAAATAATTTAAATTCAAATTTATTTATTGGAGAGTCCCCTTCTTCTCTAATAAGGAGCACATATTCTCTTTAAACGTTATTCTATTAAGACCTGATGGTGAAGCACAACGCTTATCCAATCCTTATAAGAGCTCAAATATAATGTCTTATTTGCTTATTATCTTTTGCTTTTCAATTCAATATTTTTACAACACCAATAGAATGAGCTTCAGTCATGAGAAGGGGAGCTATCTCAAATAATTGGGGACTTATGTTTCTAACTTCTACTCTAATTATTGGTAAAATAAGTCTTTTTCAATGTATATGTGTATGTGTTTAAATACTCAAAAGATTTAATAAAAAAGTTTATGACATGACTTGTACTTCAAAATAAATATCTCTGTGCTCCAATTGTTTTAAAAACAGCTGTGATAATGGATACTTTTTTTGAGGTATATTTTTCAATCATTTAAAATTTCTCCTAATATTTTGTTGTACTCTTCTTGTGATATTTTATTCATCCTTAAGAGATAGTCGCCTAAATCCTCTGCTGTTTCCATCCCATCAGCTGAAATATTTTCTCGTTTAAATACTTTTCCTACTGTTAATAAAATTATTTTTAAGTCATTGAAAAATGTGATGTTTTTTATATAAATTAAATCGTAGTTTAATTTTTTCCCCCAGCTTATTGCATTTCTACCATTCACTTGAGCAAGACCAGTTAATCCTGGTAAGACAGCTTGCCTTTTTTTTTCTACACTTGACATGAAGTGCAAATCCTTTATTAACTGTGGCCTTGGCCCCACAATGGACATATCACCCTTTAATATATTCCACAATTCAGGTAATTCATCTAAGCTGGTGGCTCTTAATAATTTCCCAAACCTTGTCAATCTTTGTTCATCTGGAAGCAAATTTCCATCTTGATCTTCTTCAGCAGTCATAGTCCTAAATTTATACATTTTAAATATTTTCTCGTTTAATCCTGGACGACTTTGCGAAAAAATTACCGGAGATCCTAATTTAACTCTCACTAAGATTCCAACAAATAAAATAACCGGTGAAAATACTAATAGAGCCAATCCCGATAAAACTATATCCAAAAATCTCTTCCCGTATTTACAGTAAAAAGTTTGTTTCATATTTATCTATCCCATAAATTCTTAATAATTTTGATAACTTCATCTTGCTGCTCTTCAGTCATTTTAGTATCACTTGGTAAACAAATTCCCTTAGCAAACAACTCTTCTGATACTCCACTGCCAAAATATTCGTATTTCTTGAAAATTGGTTGTATATGCATAGGTTTCCAAATAGGACGGCTTTCGATATTATGCTTTTCTAGTTCTTCTCTAATCATAGTTGGCGTAATATCACCATCTATCGTCATGACACTTAGCCAATGATTGGAAACTCCCCATGAGAAATCTTCTGGAAATGATACACCTGACAAATCAGATAATTCATCCCGATATCGGTGAAAAACCGCCCTTTTTTTATCCACTCTTTGTTCCAAAACTTTCAGCTGTCCTCTTCCTATCCCGGCCAACACATTGCTCATACGGTAGTTGTAACCAATTTCCGAGTGTTGATAGTGAGGAGCATTATCGCGACTTTGTGTCGCCCAAAAACGCACCTTATTGATACGTTCTTCATGATTGGAGACTAGCATACCCCCACCTGATGTCGTAATAATTTTATTGCCATTGAAAGAGAAAATACCATATTCGCCAATCGAGCCTGTTAATTGTCCTTTATAAGTTGTTCCCAAACTTTCGGCAGCATCTTCAATAAGTACCGTATGATATTTATCACAAATTGATTTAATTTCATCTAATTTAGCTGGGTGCCCATAAAGATGAACCACCAACACTGCTTTAGGCGTATATTTCTGAAACGCTTCTTCTAATGCTACTGGGTCCATATTCCAGCTTTCTCTTTCACTGTCAATAAAAACAGGCACAGCTCCTTCATAAAGAATAGGATTTGCTGTCGCAGAAAAAGTCAAACTTTGGCAAAATACAATATCTCCTGCTTTCACTCCTACAGCCTTTAAAGCTAAGTGAATGGCAGCTGTTCCGGATGACAATGCTGCGGCATATCTGACTCCCACATAATGTGCCAATTCTTCTTCAAACTTATTCACATTTTCTCCTAAAGGAGCTATCCAATTTGTTTCAAACGCTTCATTGATATATTCCTTTTCGTAACCTTCTTCACTCATATGAGGAGAAGATAAAAAAACTCTCTCATTCATAAGTTTATTTACTCCTTAATTTATCGACTCATTCGCCAGCATTATGATTTCTTTCGTTAACTGTTTCTCATTCTCTTTATTAAATTTTTCTACTCGCGCTAATACTTCATCGTAGCCAAACCCGTTGACATTCCCAACAAATATTTTATCATATACTTGCACATCGGCTCTTTCTTTATCCACCAATAACTCTTCATAGAGCTTTTCACCTGGGCGGATACCTGATTCCACGATCTCAATATCATCAGTAGAATAGCCACTCAGCTGAATCATTTTTTTGGCCAAATCATATATTTTCACTGGCTCGCCCATATCGAGAATAAATATTTCTCCACCTTTTGCTAAGGCTCCTGCTTGAAGAACTAACCGACTTGCCTCAGGAATCGTCATAAAGTAGCGGGTCATTTCAAAATCTGTCACGGTCACTGGACCACCACTTTCGATTTGCTCTTTGAACACCGGAACCACACTGCCACGGCTGCCTAAAACATTGCCAAAACGTACCGCAGAAAATTTTGTTTTTCCTCTACCATTCAGTCCTGTTATGAGCATCTCAGCAATCCTTTTTGTTGCTCCCATCACATTCGGTGGATTAGTTGCTTTATCTGTGGAAATCATCACAAAAGAATCTATATTGTTAGCTACTGCTGCTTCTGCTGTATTTTTAGTACCGTAAACATTATTTTTTAATGCTTCTCCCGGGTTATACTCCATCATGGGAACATGCTTATGAGCCGCCGCATGGTAAACCTTATTTGGACGATACCTGCTCATAACCTCAAACATGCGATTGTAATCTCTAATATCTGCTATTAAAGGAATAATTTCTGTTTTAGTATTTACTTTATTTAACTCACGATTGATCTGATAAATAGAGTTTTCTCCATGGCCTAAAAGCAGCAACTGTTTGGGAGAAAAACGCAGGACTTGCCGGCATATTTCAGAACCGATTGACCCGCCTGCACCTGTCACCATCACGACCTTGTCCGTTAGTTGATTAGAAATAATAGCCATGTCTAATTCCACTTCTTCACGCCCCAACAAATCAACCACATCAATCTCCCGCAACTTATTCATACGCACTTCCCCAGAAGCGATGTCTTCAATAGATGGCATGGAGTTCACTTTAATATGCTTTTGCTGAGCAATATCAACAATTTTTTCATAGCCGGATGGAGGTAAAGAAGGTATGGCCACCGTTAACTGCTCTATCTCGTAATCATCAATAACTTGGGGCAAGTCATCTATCGTACCTAGTACTGATTTTCCGCAAATAACAATGCCGTGTTTGTCTTTATCATCGTCGATAAAACCTACTACATCAATCTCATCATTTGTAACAGAATGTTTCAACGTTTCAATCAAAATTATTCCACCGGCACCGGCACCAATAATCAAGGTCCTTTTCCCATGAGAAATTTTATTCCCATGTTGGATGCGATATTCAATAAAGAGTTTCCAGCCGATACGGCTGCCGCATATCAGAATCACACTAAATACATATGTCAGCAAAACATAACGAAGACTATAACTGTCACCGACTACGGCCAAAAATGCCAACTCCACGATCAGCCCCACAAATAGTGATGTGGAAATGGCAATGATCTCCCTCAAGTTGGCTTGACGGTTAACCCTATTAAAAATGTTAAGCACTGCTCCTAAAATCCAATAGATACCTAATTGAACCATTAAGGTCAGCATCCATGTTTTAGGAGTAATAAATACCAAAGGATTCATATAGATATGTGCAAATAAGTTTGCCATAACAATAAACAATGAATCAATAAAAAAAATTAAACAAATTTTCACCCTTCTGGACATAAAAAACCACTCTTCCAAACTTTTTTTAGAATGATATATTTCTCCGAATATATCATTCGCCCCTTTTTTGAAACACAACTCGGTAACAATTAATCCTCGGTAACTTCTAAGATGTACAGTTTTTTCTCTAACCTTCCTCCTGCCCGTTGCAGTAAATACACCTGCAAAGGTTGCTTTGGATTCCAAAACTCAGATGTCCTTAGATGCTGACTGTATAAAAACAAAAAAATTATACACAATATTCAGAATAATTAATCAGCATTTTTTGAAACGTACTCACGGATTGCTCCAAAAAAGTTTTCTCCCAAGTCTATATACCAAATAAGTTTTTATTGTCTCTCTCCAATAAGTAATTAATTTATGACAGGTTTTCCAGCCATTTGAAGTTTGCGTTTAAAATAGCAGACAGGAAGTTGACTCTTCTTATGTTAATATTCGTCACTGGTGATTATTTCTTCGAATAATACGGTTTTTTTAAGTAATGTCTCAGTCGCACTTTAAAATACCAATTATTCCAAAAGATCAACAATGCAACTTCACTGCTTTGGGAAGTACTTCCTCAGCAGTTGAAAAACAATTATTAGTGTGCATCGATTGACAAACTCAGAACAGCAAATCAACTGTCATAGTTTCCTGACCACCAAACTCTAATTTCTTTGTTTTTTACCGGTACATTATTTTATCAGTAGACTGTATTTTTAAAAAAACGGTATTTTACCAAATTAATACAATAACATTAATATTGTATCATTTTTTCCCGGATAATTCACTAAGAAATTAGGTTCTTATAAAAGATCACATATTCTCAACAAATATAAAGGGAAATTCTGTCATTAATTTGAATACTTTTTTATCTTTATCCTGGATAATTCATACTTATTTGAAAAAACAAGATAAACACTTTTGTGACGGTGTTTATCTTGTTTTATTTTAACACCCTTTGGGTGTACAAAAAGAGCCCCAATCTGTTATGGTTAAAGCGCCTAA
>NZ_NGKA01000029.1 GCF_003987645.1 Vagococcus elongatus | reverse complement strand
TTCAGTTTTCAAAGGTCTACGTGACAACCTGACAGGCTGTCTGTTGTCTTTTTGCGACAACTTCTAAATATTATCATTATTAGTTGAGTATGTCAACTAATTTTTCTAACTTTTTTTAAAAGTTTTTCGCACGCTTTTTATCGAGACAACTTTATTAGTCTATCATGGCCTCATTTGTTTGTCAAACTATTTTTCTACATAAAAAAAGCTTTTCAACACAAGACAAAATCATCATAAGGACTCTTATTACTATATCAAGTCTCACATTAAAAAGCAACCAAAAATCTATTACTCATTTTCTAATCTTTTCTGACACTCTGGGCATAAGCCGTAAAGCTCCATACGATGCTCTGTTATCTGAAAACCTGTCAGTTTTTCCACAGCAACTTCCACATCTTCTAACCCCGGATAAAAAGTATCAACTATCTTTCCACAAGATTCACAAATGGCGTGATAGTGTTGTTGGGAAGTGAAATCAAATCTGCTGGAGGCATCTCCATAAGCCATTTCTTTTACAAAACCGATTTTAGTAAACAGCCTTAAATTATTATAGACAGTAGCAACACTCATATTAGGAAAACGAGAGACTAGGGCTTGGTATATTTCATCTGCGGTCGGATGATTGTCGCTGTCAATCAAATATTCTAAAATCGCGTATCTTTGAGGCGTAATTCGGATATCTGATCTTTTCAACTCCGCTACCGCATGAGTCACTTTATCACTTGTCATTTTTCTCGCCCCCTCCCTATCTTATGTCTGTATCATACTATAAAAGTGTCGCATTATTCAAGAAAGTAGTTTGCATTTGTGAAAACCATTCTTCTCTTAGAATCCCCATGCGGACAGCATCATAATAGCTGTCATTATAAAAAATTACTTTTCTCGCCCGGCCTTCCAGTTTGAAACCGAGTGTCTTACCCATGCTCATTACTCGTTCATTCGCTGACCAAGTGGAGAAACCAACACTTGCCACGTCTGGTTCTACAAGAAAAACTTGCGTTACCCAATTTTTCATTGCCTGGCTGCCATAACCATTGCCCCACAATTCTGAAACAAAAATACTCAGGCCAACTTCCAGCCATTTTATCTCGTGATTTTTCCATTGATAGGTGGCGGCTCCGATAATTTCACCATTCAGGTAAATCCCTTGAGTTCTTTTTGATTGAAAGAACTTCACTTCTCTTTGTAAAAATTCTTGCCAAGTCAATGGGAGGTACTCGTGAAGATAAGGTGCATCCCAATGAACCCAGTCTGGATTTTCATGTTTGTAACTAATTTCCCATAAACGTAATAGATCTTTATCTTCAATAGGCTTCAACATAACCTCTGACAATTATTTTCCACTCCAAACCAACAACTCATTTTTCTGTTTACCTTTTTTTATTTCGAAGTCCTTTACTGTGTCCAGTAATACTATAGACAAAAAAGGCGACAGGAAAAAATTCGTCCACCTTTTTTGCCTTTCATATATTAAACTAACAAATCTATCTTTTTTAACGCTAAATTTTCGATAGGCTTCTTTATAGCACTACTGTTTTATAACATATCGAACAGCGATAGTTGGTTCTCATCGGGCATCCCGTCCAACACACCGTTTTCTGTCAAATACTCAATGATGGTTTTAGAAACTTTTCCTCTCGTCGATAAATCTTCTTTTGATAAAAATTCTTTTTCTTCCCGTGCTGCTATGATTTGTTTTGCTACGTTTTCACCTAAACTTGGTATCGCCCGGAAAGGCGCGATAAGCGCATTCCCTTCAATAATAAAATCGTTAGCATCAGATTTATACAAATCAACCATCTTGAACTCGAATCCCCGTTCAAGCATTTCATTGGCAATTTCCAAAACGGTTAATAGATTCTTTTCTTTAGTGGAAGCTTCCAGTCCTTTGTCCATGATTTCTTTCATGCGGGCTTTCACAGCTTCTTTCCCTTTAGACATGGCCACCAAATCAAAGTCAACCGCACGCACTGAAAAATAGGCTGCATAATACAAAACAGGAAAATGAACTTTGAAATAGGCTACCCGCAACGCCATTAAAATATAGGCTGCCGCGTGGGCCTTCGGAAACATGTACTTGATTTTGAGGCATGAATCGATATACCATTCAGGAACTCCTTCTTCACGCATGGTGGCCTGCCAGTCTTCTGGGATTCCTTTACCTTTACGCACGCTCTCCATAATTTTAAAGGCCAAACCGTCTTCCAAACCATTATGAATCAAATAAACCATGATATCATCTCGGCATCCGATGACTTCTGCCAAATTAGCCCGTCCTTGACGAATCAATTCCTCGGCATTTCCTAACCAAACATCTGTCCCATGAGACAATCCTGAGATTTGGAGCAATTCTGCAAAAGTTGTCGGATGAGTCTGTTCGAGCATTCCTCTGACAAACTTCGTCCCGAATTCCGGGATTCCCAAGGAGCCTGTTTTAGAAAATATTTGCGTTTCATTGACCCCAAGCACTTCAGGGCTAGAAAAAATCTTCATTACTTCCGGATCATCTGTCGGGATAGTCTGAGGATCAATCCCTGACAAATCTTGCAGCATCCGAATCATCGTCGGGTCATCATGACCCAGAATATCTAATTTCAAGACGTTATCGTGAATCGAATGGAAATCAAAATGAGTCGTCTTCCATTCTGAGCCTTGGTCGTCTGCCGGGTATTGGATAGGGGTGAAATCATACACATCCATATAATCTGGAATAACGATAATTCCTCCCGGGTGTTGTCCAGTGGTTCGTTTCACTCCCGTGGCCCCTTTTGCCAACCGGTCGATTTCGGCACTGCGGAGATTTAAATTAAAATCCCGTTCAAATCCTTTAGCAAAACCAAAGGCTGTCTTATCTGCTACTGTTCCGATAGTGCCGGCACGATAGACATATTCCTCACCAAAAAGCTCTTTGGTGTAGTCGTGGGCTTTCGCCTGATAATCTCCAGAAAAGTTTAAATCAATATCGGGAACCTTATCCCCATAAAATCCTAGGAAGGTTTCAAAAGGAATATCGTGTCCGTCTTTGGCTAAACGACAACCGCACTTGGGACATTTCTTTTCCGGCAAGTCGAAACCTGAACCAACAGAACCATCCTCAAAAAACTCTGAATACTGACACTCAGGACAGCGGTAGTGAGGGGCAAGGGGATTAACCTCAGTGATTCCTGTCATAGTAGCTGCGAAACTCGACCCTACCGATCCTCGAGAGCCGACTAAATAACCGTCACTGATACTTTTGTGGACTAGCTTTTGGGATATCAAGTAGATCACTGAAAAACCATTTCCAATAATACTGTTCAATTCTTTTTCCAGTCGTTTTTCCACAATCTCCGGTAAAGGATCTCCGTACAACTTTCTTGCTTGACTGTAACTCAAATTAGTGATTTCCTCTTCAGAACCTTCGATTTTTGGCGTATATAGTTCTGTCTTGACTGGTGTCACTTCGTCAAATGTTTCTGCTAGTGCTTGTGTGTTAGTCACCACTACTTCCATTGCCTGATCTTTTCCTAAGAAAGCAAACTCTTCCAGCATCTCATCTGTTGTTCGAAATTGCACATCAGGTAAGTCAAAACGATTTAAAGGATTGGCTCCTCCCATAGAATTGATCAAGACCTGACGATATAATTTATCTGTTTGTTCCAGATAATGAACATTACCAGTAGCAATTACAGGTTTATTTAAATCCTTGCCGATTTGAACCAAATTACCGATGATTTCCTCTAAATCTTCCTCACTCTTCACTAACTCCTGTTGAAGTAAAGGAGCATACACTGGTTTGGGCATGATTTCGATATAATCATAGAATTCTGCTCTCCGACGAGCTTCTTCATAGCCTTTTTGCATCATCGCTTCGAAAATTTCTCCGTTGCTGCATGCTGAACCCACCATTAAACCATCACGCAACTCGCTGAGTAATGAGCGTGGGACCCTTGGGACTCGGTAAAAATACTCTACGTTTGAGGCAGAAATTATTTTAAACAGATTTTTTAAGCCTTTTTGATTTTTTGCCATGATGATACCATGAAACGGACGAGCCCTTTTATAAGCATCCCCTTCACCTACGTGAGCATTCAATTCATTATGTTTTAAAATACCGTGTTCTTCCTCGGCTTTTTTTATAAACAGCCAGCACAAATAACTGGTAGTTTCAGAGTCATAAATCGCCCGGTGATGTTGCTCCAAATGGACGCCATATTTTTTAGCTAAGGTATTCAGACGATGACTTTTCCATTGAGGATGTAAAAACCGTGATAACTCCAATGTATCAATGACCGAGTTGGGCGCTTCGGGCAAACCATATTTTTCATAGCTGGTATTCAGAAAGCCCATATCAAAGCTGGCATTGTGGGCAACTAAAATAGCATCTCCACAAAATTCTTTAAACAAACGAAGAACTTCTTCCTCTGATTTTGATCCGCGAACCATGTCATCGGTGATACCAGTCAAATTAATTGTCGTTTGCGACAATGGATGACCGGGATCGATAAACTCCTCAAAAGTTTCAATAATATTGCCTTTTTGCATTTTTACTCCTGCCAGCTCTATGATGGTATCATAAACCGCTGACAGGCCTGTGGTTTCCACGTCAAAGACTACGTATGTTCCATCTGATAAAAGAATATCCGCTTCATTGTAAGCAATCGGAACGCCATCATCAATGATGTTAGCTTCTACACCGTACATGATTTTTACGCCATACTTTTGGCCGGCATGATGGGCATCGGGAAACGCCTGGGCACCGCTATGGTCTGTAATTGCAATCGCGGGCATCCCCCAGTCTGCCGCTTTTTTCACTAAATCATCGGCACTGGGCAGGGCATCCATTGTACTCATATTTGTATGGGCATGGAATTCCACACGCTTTTTATCGTCAGGCGCCTTGTCTTGACGAACGGCTTTCTTCACTTCTGCCAAATCCTGCCCGTTCATGACCAAGTCCCGCATAAATGTATCTTCCTGAACGCTCCCCCGTGCTTTCAGCCACATACCTTTTTTTATGTTGGCAAATACCGCTTCGTCTCTCTCCCCGTTGGAAAACTTCTTCACGATGAAAGATGAGGTATAGTCTGTCATCTTTATAATCAAAATTTGTCGGCCTGAACGAAGGTCTCTGGTTTCTGCATCAAACACATAACCTTCGATAGTCACCCGGCGTTCTTCTTCCAAAATTTCTGCCATTGGGGTTACCGGTTCATCATTAGAGATGTTCCTTCCCAATTGAACAGGGCCTTCCAATACTGCCGGTTCATTTTTTTTCTGCTGCTTGATCTGATCATTTTTTACAATGGCTTGTGCCGCAGCTTCCATCATCTTTTCTTGTTGATCTTTTTGTTTTTGTTCAAACTCTAGTCGTCGAGCCTCCGCCAAACGATGATCTAACTTTGGAATGATTTTAAACTTCGGAAACCCAAATTGTTCATAACATTGGGCTATTTCAGGGAAGAATTGCGTTTCTAAATATGATAGAAGTCCTTCTTTTTCCAGTGAAACAATGATTTTATCATCAACAATTACCGGCAAAACACCGGTCAAAGAACCATTAATCATTGATTTATTTCCGTTGCTTTGCTGAATACAATAGTGCCAATACTCTTGAAGTTGCTGTTCTGTATAATTATTTTTATCTGCTGTGATGTTCATCTCGATTGATGCAATTCCAGAAAATCCCTGGCGAAGCTTCAACGTGAATTTTTGCAGCAAGTCAATCGGCAGCAACTCAAAGAAAGCAAAGTGAAATTCCCAAATCCTACTTTGCTTTTTGACGACCACCTTATCGATTCGGCCTTCTTTCATTAAAGGCTCATTGATCAGTTCTTGCTCTGAATCAATCTGATCTAACAATTTTTGAAAAAGTTCATAGGGACTTAAAGCCATCAGCTTATCCTCCTTCTAATCGGGAAATCCAACTTTTTGATACGTCCTCCAGCTGTTTTGGGACTGACAACTATCTGCTGACAAAAGCAAATCGTTAGTCCATCACTAGCTTCTGCTGAAAGATATCACATTTGCCTATTGATTTCCTAAAAGAAAAAGACATTCAACAAAAAGGTTTTGTTGATTGCCTCTTTTCTTTTTTATTATACTCTTTTTTGACTTTATTTCCAAGGTAGAGTCTAATCTTCAGACGTCAATAAAATATGCAGCGTGTTGACTAATTCGTCCTTGCGCACTTCAATCATTTCACCAGTGTCGCGGATTTTAACTTCGACAACACCGTCAGCTGCTTTCTTGCCAATCGTGATCCGGATAGGCAAACCAATCAAATCAGCATCCGTAAACTTCACACCTGCTCGTTCATTACGGTCATCAATCAGCACTTGGTAACCCGCATCCACCATTGTTTGGTAAATTTCATCTGTCAAAGCACTCTGATACGTATCCTTCAGATTGAGAGGTACCAGATGCAAATCGTAAGGGGCTATCGCCAAAGGCCATTTCAATCCCCCGTCATCGATATTTTGTTCTGCAATCGCAGCAATCAAACGAGAAACTCCGATACCGTAACAACCCATAATGACTGGTATTTTCCGCCCGTTCTCATCAAGGACTTCTGTTGCCATATCAACACTGTACCGCGTTCCTAATTTGAAGATATGCCCGATCTCAATACCTTTAGTGAAAACCAGGACTCCGTCTCCGTCTGGCGAAGGGTCTCCTTCTTGCACCAAACGAATATCATCAAAAACATCAGGATTAAAATCACGGCCCACATTTACATGTTTGAAGTGGCAGCCGTCTTCATTGGCGCCGGTCACACCATTTTCAATATCTTGGACATGCAAATCGGCATAAATTTTAATATCTTTCGAAATACCTATCGGTCCTAGGGAACCAAAATCTGCCCCAAGAAACTCTATTGCTTGATGATTTTCTGCCCGCTCCAGCACATCGGCACCGACTGCATGTCGTAATTTTATCTCGTTTACTTCGTGATCTCCACGTACAACAGCTAACAAAGGTATGCCATCTGCAATAAATAAAATCGACTTAAAAACTCTTTCTGCAGGAACACCAGTAAACTCTGTCAATTGTTCCACCGTATCGCAATCAGGGGTTGCAATTTTTTCGATATCCTGCAACGTCCCCTGCTGATGCTTAGGAATATACAAGCTTGAAGCCATTTCCAGATTAGCCGCATATTCTCCGCTTGTGGAGTAACAGACGGTGTCCTCGCCGATTTCAGACATCGCCATGAATTCTTTAGACTCTCCGCCCCCCATGGCACCTCCATCGCCGATAATCACTCTAAAATCCAGCCCGCATCGTTCAAAAATCCGCGTGTAAGCCGCTTCAAATTGCCGATACACTTTGTCTAAACTGTCCTCAGAAGCATGGAAAGAATAGGCATCCTTCATGATAAATTCACGACAGCGAAGCAATCCAAATCTTGGACGACTTTCATCCCTATATTTAGTTTGTATCTGATAAAGAGTCAACGGCAAGCGTTTGTAAGAATTGATTTCATTACCGATCAATTCAGTAAAGGCTTCTTCGTGAGTCGGCCCTAGCAAATACTCATGTTTGGCGCGGTCCTTCAATTTAAACAACAAATCTCCATAAGTTTCATAACGACCAGTCTCCTGCCATAACTCCGCCGGAAGCAAGGCAGGCATCGTCATTTCCACCGCATCGATTTTCTCCAATTCTTCCTGAATAATCTTTTTAATGCGATCCAAAACTTTCTGTGCCAAAGGTAAGTAACTATAAATTCCACTGGCAACTTGCCGAATATACCCTGCGCGAAGAAGCATTCGATGACTTGGCACTTCTGCGTCGCTTGGTTCTTCACGTAACGTTGGTACCAACATTTTAGACTGTTTCATTTTTTTCCTCCCAAAGTAAAAACTATCTGCCTAAAAATCTCATAATGTCATTCCACATCACTAATACCATCAATCCAACTAAAAAGGCAGCCCCCACCATTGTAATCCGCATCTCCCATTCCGGACTCAATGGTTTCCGTCTAATTCCTTCCACAAGATTAAACAACAATTTGCCGCCGTCCAGCATTGGAATCGGCAATAGATTCATGATCCCCAAGTTGACGCTCAAGACAGCAGTAAAGCTTAAAATAGCAATAATATTTTGATTAGCTATCTCAGAAGAAGCCTGAAAAATCATCACCGGCCCTCCTAATTTATCTAAACTAAAACTGCCCAATAAATCCCTTAATAACGTAAAAATCAACAGCGCATTTTCCTTAGTCTTCCTACCTGCCTCCTTGATTGTCCCGGCCACTCCAAGTTGTTCCAGCTCAAGACTAGAGGTGATACCAATCATAACTCTTTTTTCCCCATTATCGGTCATCTCTTTAGGAGTAATCGACAGTGTTTTTTCCTGTCCCTGTCTATCAACTACAATCGGAACAGTTGTGTCTGCATTTTTTTGAACCGTTTTGCCGATATCAGCATAGGCGTTGATTTTTTCTCCGGCAATGGAAATGATTTTATCTCCATCCTTTAATCCCGCCGCCATGGCTGGACTGTCATCGGCGACACTGGCAACTTGATTGTTCGGGGTATAGATGCCTCCCTGATATGCCAACATTATCACAAACAACACAAAGGCCAAAATAAAATTAAACACCGGCCCGGCAATATTAGTCAGCATCCGCTGATATAATTTAGCTGATTGAAACTGGACATCCACCGGTGCAATCCGGACTTCAGTGCCATCCTCTTCAATAATCATCGCATCATGAATAACTGGATAGACTGTCTCTTTGTCTTCATCCCCGTTGAGATAACCTTTGACGAATAATTTTTCTTCCAAATCTACTTCTAAAACTTCCATCGGCACACTGTTTGCCAACTGAACTTTACTACTCGTATTTATTTTGATTACTTCCTGCTGGTCATTTAATTCTAAAGATATCGCGGTTCCGGGATTTAATTCCATCTCTTCCTCCCCAAGCCCTGCCATCCGAACATAGCCCCCTAACGGCAACATTCGGATGGTATAAGTCGTCCCCGACTTGTCTTGATGGGAAAACAGTTTAGGACCCACGCCGATAGAAAATTCACGTACCAGAATTCCAGACCATTTAGCAAAAAGAAAATGTCCTAACTCATGCATGATGACAATCAAGCCAAAAACAAACAAAAAAACTAGTACAGCTTTCATAAATATTTCAACACTCTCCTTTCGTACAGTAAAACATCTTCATATTATAGATAACTTTTTTTTCAATTTCAATGTTCACAACTTTTATTGCTTCCAATTAGAAGATTCCTAAAAAGCTCATCAAAGGAAAAACAAAGAGCAAACTGTCAAACCGGTCCAAAATCCCTCCATGTCCAGGCAGTATATTTCCTGAATCTTTGACACCAAAGTGACGTTTAAAGGCGGATTCAACCAAGTCTCCCATCTGTCCGGCTAATGACATAATAACGGTAACCACCAGCATGATGGTCCAAGGATAATTAAAGCCGGTTTCTGACGGATAAACAAAAATTATCAAACAAGCTGCAGCCACAGCACAAATCACGCCCCCAACAGAACCTTCAACGGTTTTATTGGGAGAAATATGAGGGGCAAGTTTGTGCTTGCCGATTTTTCTGCCAATCATATACGCACCGATATCTGTTGCCCAAACTACAGCTAAACCGTAAATGATATACAAAAATTCTGAACCGTTGCCTCTTGCCGCTACAAAACTCTGAAATCCAACACCTACATATAAACTCACTAGCACTGGAAAAGCCGCATTTTCAAAAGTATATGTGTTTTTTGAAAAGACTGCCATACATAGCAATAACAACACTGTCAGGTAAAACAAATGGAAGTTGGACATGCTTCGGGGCAGAAAGAAAAACCATTTTTCTCTAGGCAAAAGTAAAGCAACAGCTCCCGCAGCAGATAAAACTCCTTCCATACTCATTAATCTTAAGCCATTCATTTTAAATAACTCATGTACCCCGATGACTGCCAAAAAGGCGACAGTCAATTCAAATGCCCAGCCGCCATACCACACAATGGGTATAAAAAGGGCTAAGGCAACGACGGCGGTGATGACTCTTTGTTTCATTCTTCGATAGTCTCCTTACCATTCTTTTTAGATTTCAAACCGCCAAAACGACGATTGCGATGCTGAAAACTTCCAACAGCCTCATCGAAATATTTTTCATTAAAGTCCGGCCAATAAGCTGGCGAAAAATACAGTTCACTGTAGGCGATTTGCCAAAGAAGAAAATTACTGATTCTTTCTTCTCCACTGGTCCGAATCAACAAATCCGGTTCTTGATACTGTGTTCCTAAACTGGCGGTCATCAAATATTGCGAAAATAACTCTTCCGTAATTTCCCCAGTTAACTGGTCATCACGAGCCTCTGACACAATTTGATTGATCGCTGTGAGCATTTCCGCACGGCTGCCGTAGTTCAAGGCAAAATTTAAGATCATCCCGGTACTGTGGGCCGTTTGAGCCACAGCTTCTTTGACAGCTTTTTGAGTATGTTCAGGAAGATACTCTACATATCCCATGACGTTCACTTTGACATTTTCTTTAATCAATTCCGGTACAAATTCATCAAAAAAATCTACCGGCAACTGCATCAGGAAGTCCACTTCCTGCTCCGGCCGCTTCCAATTTTCAGTCGAAAAAGCATACAGGGTCAAAACTTTAATCCCCATCTGACTGGCATGCTTCGTAATTTTTTTTACGTTATTCATCCCTTCACGGTGCCCAGCTACTCTAGGCAGACGGCGGTTTTGAGCCCAGCGTCCGTTACCATCCATGATGATTGCCACATGATTAGGTACAGGTAGTTCAGGATTAAAGGACTGCCCTTCCCCTGCCTCCATGTAGCGTTCTTTTTGAGGAAACAAACGAAACATTGTTACCCATCCTTCCTTTTTCGTTCTATCTTCATTATTGTAGCAAAAAGAACTTCAAAAACCTACATAAATTCACTGATACAGACGATTTATCCTCCAAGCTAAAGTAAAATTTAACAAACTTAGGGACTGATACGAAAAAAAATTGACTTTCTCATTCCATCTTTATACAATGACGGTAACACGAATGCCTGAGGAGGAGAAAAAAGTTGAAAATTAAAGCGTTTTATTCCATTCAAACAATATAATTGATGATAGCTTTGCCTTGCAAGGTGACCGATGGAAAAACACTTAATTCGACATTTTCTACACTCGCTTCATGAACAGTTTTCGAAGAATGATAAATTTTTTTCATCTTCTGTTTGCGTGCTGAAAATCGAAAATATCGGCATTTCGTTGGATAGTCTTTTCTGACTAATCTTTTGATTTCCAACCACTCTGTAAGTTTAGCTGTTATCATTGGAAAGGATGCCATCCATGAGCAAGCTAAACATGAACCGCCAACGGAGGAGAAAGCAGGTCTTCGGCAGTAAAATTTCAAAGAAGACGCCTTATCAAACATCTGGCGAACGAAAACATTCGTTAAGATTTCCGCGGCGAAAAAATAAAAAATAACAGAAAAAGTCTTACTTTCTCAAAATGAGAAAGTAAGACTTTTTGACGTTTAAACTTCCAATAATTCCTGTTCTTTTTCTTCTGTAATTTTATCGATAGTCGCTGTGCTTTTATCAGTGATATCTTGCACATCTTTTTCTAGTTTATGCAGTTCATCTTCTGAAATTTCTTTGCTTTTTTCCATTTTTTTCAACTCATCAATGGCGTCCCGTCGAATATTACGAACAGAAATTTTAGCATTTTCCGCATATTTCCCTACTTCTTTTGCTAATTCTTTCCGACGTTCTTCTGTCAGTTGCGGAATCACCAAACGAATCACATTGCCGTCATTGGCAGGACTTAGTCCTAAATCACTGGCTAAAATGGCTTTTTCCACGTCTTCCAAAGAATTTTTATCGAAAGGTGTGATCATGAGCACACGTGCCTCAGGGATAGTAATTTGGGCCAGCTGATTCAATGGTGTCATGGCACCATAATACATCACTTCTACACGGTCCAAAATACTGGCATTTGCCCGGCCTGCACGAATGTAGCCAAGTTCTCGCTGAAGATTTTCCTCAGATTTTGTCATTCTTTCTTTTGTGTCTTTTAAAACTGTTTGTACCATCTTACTTCCCCCTTACTGTCGTTCCAATATCTTCGCCTAAAACTACTCGTTTGATATTGCCGTGTTCATTCAAATTAAACACGACTAACGGGATGTCATTATCCATACTCAGAGAGCTTGCGGTTGAGTCCATCACTGCCAGACCTTTAGAAATCACGTCCAAATGTGTCAACTCTTTAAATTTAGTCGCATCGTTCACTTGCTTCGGATCAGCAGAATACACACCATCTACGTTGTTTTTTGCCATCAAAATAACATCGGCATCAATTTCTGCAGCACGCAATGCAGCAGTAGTGTCTGTTGAGAAATACGGATTGCCCGTACCGCCTGCAAAAATGACCACACGTCCTTTTTCTAAATGCCGAATGGCCCGTCTGCGAATATAAGGTTCGGCAATTTGACGCATTTCAATGGAAGATTGGACACGAGTCGGAACACCAAGATTTTCCAACACATCTTGCAAAGCAAGAGCATTCATCACAGTTGCCAACATACCCATATAATCTGCCTGGGCACGCTCCATTCCCATTTCTGCACCGATATTTCCGCGCCAAATATTTCCACCACCAACAACAATCGCAATTTGTACGCCTAACTTATGAACGTCCTTGATTTCTTTTCCAATTTCTTCAATGGTGGGCGGTTTGATTCCAAATCCTGTATCCCCAGCAAGTGCTTCTCCACTCAATTTTAAAACAACACGTTGATATTGTGGACTAGACATCCGATTACCTCCAATTTTGTACTGCATTTATTTTAGCATATTTTCCCGATAACTCACACTAGCTATCTGTCAATTTGCCTAAAAAAAGGGAGCGCACTAATGACAGCCGCTTCCCAAATTTTCGTGACAAGATGGATCTTATTTCATTTGACTTCTGACTTCATCAGCAAAGTTTTCTGAACGTTTTTCAAGTCCTTCGCCCACTTCAAAACGAACGAATCCTTTGACTTCCGTATTTTTACCTGCCACATATTTTGCAACAGTCATATCTGGATCTTTAACGAAAGGCTGGTCTACCAAGCAGATTTCTGCCAAGAATTTATTCATACGGCCGATGACCATTTTTTCAACAATCTTCTCTGGTTTGCCTTCGTTTAATGCTTGTTCAGTCAAAATTTTCTTTTCGTGTTCTAATTCTTCAGCAGGTACTTGGTCTTTAGTCAAGTAACGAGGGTTAATAGCCGCAACGTGCATGGCAATATCTTTAGCCACGCTCTCATCTGAGCCGTCCAATACTGTAATAACAGCAATGGTTCCGCCAGCATGTAGATATGCTCCGAAAACTTGCTCGTCAGTTTTTTCAACGATCTCAAAACGACGGAAAGCAATTCTTTCACCAATTACTGTAGTTGCTTCAAGAATTTCTTTTTCGATTGTTCCGTTTTCAGTAGGGATTGCCAAAGCTGCTGCCATATCTGCAGGTTTGTTTTCTGCTACTAATTGGGCAACTTTAGCCACTAATTCTTTAAATTGATCGTTTTTAGCAACGAAGTCTGTTTCAGAATTTATTTCTACAACTGCTGCGACGTTACCAGCAACATAAATGTTTGCCAGTCCTTCGGCAGCAATTCGGTCGCCTTTTTTAGCTGCTTTGGCCAAACCTGATTCTCTCAAGTGGTCTACAGCTTTATCCATATCTCCATCAACTTCAACGAGCGCTCTTTTAGCATCCATCATGCCCACGCCAGTTTTGTCTCGTAACTCTTTTACCATTGCTGCTGTAATTTTTTGTGCCATTTTTTCATTTGCCTCCCAAAGTATTTTCTTTTACAAAAAAAGTCTCAAAGGAAAAGCGGGGCTACTATCGTTCGCCAACTACTTCATAGCCTTTGAGACACACTATTAATTTGATTAATTATTCAGCGTTGTCGCCTTCTACTACTTCAACGATTTCTTCCATAGATTCAGCCTTTGGTGCTTCTTCTGCACCTGCTTCAGCTACAAAAGATTCTTCGACAACATCATCTTCTCCTTGACGTCCTTCAATGAAAGCATCTGCCATTTTCCCGGAAATTAATTTCACGGCACGGATAGCATCATCATTTGATGGGATGACTACATCGATTTCATCTGGATCACAGTTAGTATCAACCATCGCAACGATTGGAATATTCAATTTGCGAGCTTCTTGAACTGCGATACGTTCTTTACGAGGGTCTACGATGAAGATAACATCAGGAATTCTAGGCATATCAGCGATACCGCCTAAGAATTTTTGCAGACGTTCACGTTGTTTAACCAATCCGGCAACTTCTTTTTTAGGTAAAACTTCAAAAATGCCGTCTGCTTCCATTTTATCAATTTCTTTTAGACGACCGATACGTTTTTGGATTGTGTCCCAGTTAGTCAAAGTACCACCCAACCAACGGTGATTCACGTAAAATTGGCCTGCTCTTTCCGCTTCTTCTTTGATTGCTTCTTGTGCCTGCTTTTTAGTTCCTACAAAAAGAGCCACTCCGCCGTCTTCGGCAACATTTTTCATGTAGTTGTAAGCTTCGTCAACTAAACGAACTGTTTTTTGCAAGTCGATGATATAAATCCCGTTTCTCTCAGTGAAGATATATTTCTTCATTTTAGGATTCCAGCGACGCGTTTGGTGTCCAAAATGCACACCTGATTCTAGTAATTGTTTCATACTGATTACTGCCATGTTTTGTTTCCTCCAATTTGGTTTTTATTTTTCCTCTCTCAAATTCCACTGTATGAAGGACTTCATAGAGAAGCACCCCTTCATCCATCCTTTGAGATGTGGTATTAGCTACGTATTTTTACATAACCTTAAATAGTATAATATAAATCAGCAGCAAATTCAAGTTTTTTTGACTTGCCCTTTCCCAGATCTTAAACATGTAAGTCGAGTTCTTCGTGATAATTCTTTTATGCAGTCTTCATAATTGACTTTTGAGACTGTATTATTAATTTTTTACACTTCTTAAAATAAAATAACCTTTATCTCTAGTTACCACTTCCACATTGCCAAAAACTTCCTGCATTTTTTTTTGGGCACTGGGAGCCCCTTGTTTTTTTTGAATCACTACCGTCAAAGTGCCTCCCTTGGCAAGCAAAGGACAGGCACCTTCTAAGATGCTGTGAACCACACGTTTACCGGCACGAATCGGCGGGTTGCTGACAATGACGGCATATTCTTTCAAGTGGACAGCTTCATAAATATCAGACACGTGAACATCTGCTTCTTTGATGCCGTTGAGGGTTGCATTTTCTTCAGCTAATGCCACCGCACGTTCATTGACATCCACCATCTCTACCGGACGCTTGGTACTGTATGCTAGTGCCAATCCAACGGGTCCATAGCCGCACCCTACATCCAAAATTTTCCCTTCTGGCAAATTGTCATCTGAAAAAGCATCAATCAAAACCCGGCTGCCAAAATCCACTGTCTTCTTTGAAAAAACATGACTGTCAGTGATAAATTGAAAAATTTTCCCTTTGAGTTCAAACGACCACTGTTCCCGATCGTGGGGTGTATTAGGAGAGTGTGTGAAATAATGTTCAGTCATTGTTTAACTCCCTCTTTTTCTCCATAATTTTCTGCGTAAACAGTTCTCCCAATCTTTGATAGCCATAGTCTGAAAAATGCAGACCGTCTTCCTGTAACCACTCATCAGCACGCTCAGAGTTAATCATCTCATCCAGCACATTGACAAACGGCAGTCCTTTTTCTTCTGCCAGTTCAGCCAGCCCATCAGAAAACTTCCGGCAGCGGCTAAGGGGACGATCAAATTTTCTAATTGCTTGCTTAGTATAAGGAGCACTAAATAAAATCACTTTTTCAGGACCGATTTTTTCAATGATGTCCACCATATTAGCAAGATATTTGTTTAAACTGATCAACCGGTCAATCGCCACATCGTTTGCACCAAAAAAAAGGGTCACGATGTCCGGTTGATAACGCAGGACATGTGCCTCCAAACGTTTTAATCCGTCTGATGTGGTATCTCCTGGTATGCCGGCGTTGATGATATGGTCCTCGGGAAATATTGCTGCCACTTTGCTGGTCAAAGCGTCGGTAATGCCTTCTTCATTCCAGCCTGCAGTGATACTATCCCCGAATAAAATAATTTTAGTCAAGTTGTTCCATCCTTTCTTACTCACAAGCATCGATATTTATGCTATACTCATACTATTATTTTTCAATTATCATAGCACAAGGAGTTTATATTTACATGCAGAATGAAAAGAAATCAAAAAAATTTTGCCGAGATTCTCGTACAGTTCAGACTCATCTAGTCTTCCCTCAAGATACAAACAGTCATAATACCTTGTACGGAGGCAAATTAATGTCCTATATCGACAGCTGTGCGGCGATTACTGCCTTACGTCACACTAAGAAAACAGTAGTCACCGCTTCTACCGACCGTCTGAATTTTTTAGCACCTATCCCGTCTAATCACGCGTTGACACTGGAGGCTTTCGTCACCGGCACTGGGAAAAAATCAATGGAGATTTTTGTCAAAGTTACAGGGGAAGATTTGTTCAACAATCAGCGCTACTTGGCTGCTACTTGTTTTACCACATTTGTTGTTGTGGGCGATGACCTTCCAAGTGATTATGTTATCCCAGAGATTAAACCCGAAACAAGAGAAGAAAAACTCATCGCACAAAACTATCAAGAACGTAAAAATAATCGTCTAAGGGACTTAACTTTAGAAAAAGAGTTTTTGTCCGATATTTCCCTCACCAGTTATTGAATCTTCAAAAATAATTTAAGTACAATTAATAAAAATATGTTAAAATGTGAGTTATGATTATTGTAAAGTAAAGGCGGTTGAATTATGAATATCAATGAATCGAGAAAATATCACCGGTTTTCTCGTGAGGAATGGAAAAGTTTTTATCGCAACGGTGTCCCTCCTTTAACAGAAGATGAACTTCAAGAAATAAAAAGTTTCAATGATAAGATTTCTCTCCAAGATGTTCAGGAAATTTATATCCCTATCACTCATCTTATCAAACTGTATATGAAGGAATACGAATCACTTCAGTTAAGCAAAGGCTTATTTATTCAATCGTTTCAAGATGTGCCCCCGTTCATCATCGGTATTGCCGGAAGTGTGGCTGTGGGGAAAAGTACCACGGCACGACTGCTTCAGATGATGCTGTCACGAACATTTAAAAGAAGAAATGTTCATCTAGTGACCACAGACGGGTTTCTTTACCCCAATCATATTTTGCAAGAACGCGGTTTGATGAATGATAAGGGGTTTCCGGAAAGTTATGACATGGAACTTTTGATCAATTTTCTTGGAGAAGTAAAAAGCGGTAAACCAAAAATCAAACTGCCGATTTATTCCCATGAAATCTATGACATCGTTCCAAATGAATATCAAGAAATCATCGAGCCAGACATTCTGATCGTGGAAGGAATCAATGTCCTGCAATTACCTTCCAATCAACAAATTTATATGAGCGATTTTTTTGATTTCTCTATTTTTGTCGATGCAGATCCAAAAACGATAGAAAAATGGTATCTAGATCGTTTTGAGGCCTTATTGGAGACCGCGTTTCAAAACCCATCTAATTTTTATTACCCTTATGCTGTTGGTCCAAAAGACAAAGCAATAGCAATGGCAAAAGATGTCTGGAAAAATGTTAACTTGCGAAATTTAAATGAGTTCATCCTACCCACGAGGCACCATGCAGATTTGATTTTGCGTAAGCAAGCTTCCCATGAAATCAGCGATATCTATTTAACTAAATACTAATTATAGAAAGAGTGAGTTTTGTTGACAGAAAATACCCCATTAGAAACTATCGTTGTGCTGGACTTCGGCAGCCAGTACAATCAGCTAATCACCCGCCGTATACGTGAATTTGGCGTCTTTTCTGAATTATTGAGCCATAAGACAACTGCTGAAGAAATAAAAAAAATGAATGCAAAAGGTATTATTTTTTCAGGTGGTCCAAACAGTGTCTATGAAAATGATGCGTTTAAAGTTGACCCGGAAATATTTAATTTAGGCTTGCCGATTCTAGGGATCTGCTACGGTATGCAATTGATGACAGAATATCTTGGCGGAAACGTCGAACCTGCTGGTGTCCAAGAAAATGGGCAGGCTTTTATCGATATCAGCAACACCACCAGCGGTCTTTTTGCAGGCTTGCCGTCCAGACAGCAAGTGTGGATGAGCCATGGCGATTCTGTCACAAGTCTTCCTGAAGAATTTGAGGTCGTTGCTGTCAGCTCAGACTGTCCTTTCGCAGCGGTTGAGCATCAAGAAAAAAACTTTTATGGTGTTCAATTCCATCCAGAAGTCCAGCACTCAGTCTATGGAAATGATATGTTGAAAAACTTTGCCTTCTCTATTTGCGGATGTCAAGGCGACTGGACCATGGAAAGCTTCATCGATTTGGAAATCGCTAAAATCAGAGAAACAGTCGGCGATAAAAAAGTCCTCCTTGCCCTATCTGGCGGTGTGGACTCCAGCGTTGTCGGAGTGTTGCTTCAAAAAGCTATCGGTGATCAGCTCACATGTATTTTTGTGGATCACGGCTTGCTCCGTAAAAATGAAGCAGACGAAGTAATGGAAAGCCTTGTCGGTAAATTTGGGCTGAATATTATCAAAGTAGATGCACAAAAACGTTTCCTTGATAAGCTGACAGGTGTTTCCGATCCAGAACAAAAACGTAAAATCATCGGCAACGAATTCATTTACGTTTTTGATGATGAGGCAGCGAAACTGGACGGTATAGAATTTCTTGCGCAAGGAACTTTATATACTGATGTTATCGAGAGCGGCACTGAAACAGCAAAAGTAATCAAATCCCATCATAATGTGGGCGGATTACCAGAAGACATGACGTTCCAGTTGATTGAACCGCTGAACACACTCTTTAAAGATGAAGTTCGGGCACTGGGAACTGAATTGGGAATGCCTGATTCAATCGTCTGGCGCCAACCTTTCCCAGGTCCTGGATTAGGGATTCGTGTATTGGGAGAGGTCTCCGAGGATAAATTAGAAATCGTACGTGAAAGTGATGCGATACTACGTGAAGAAATTGCAAATGCTGGTTTGGATCGGGATATTTGGCAATATTTCACTGTCTTACCGGGCATTCGCAGCGTGGGAGTGACTGGAGATAACCGCACTTATGATTACACTATCGGTATCCGGGCCATCACTTCTGTTGATGGTATGACCGCTGACTTTGCCAGAATCGACTGGGATTTGTTACAAAAAATTAGCGTGAGAATCGTCAATGAAGTCCCACATGTGAATCGTGTGGTGTATGATATTACAAGCAAGCCACCTGCGACAGTAGAGTGGGAATAAAGAGCTGGTGGGACTATCTTAAAAAGGTTGATTTCATAGCGTTCTTTCATGTGTTGTTTATTTAAAATATCGATATTTTGAGTGTTTTTTTACCAAAGTGTTGCCACAACTGTGACTTAAAAAAGTTAGCTTAATAATTAGCTAACTTTTTTAATAGTTGAAAATATTTTTAATCGCAAGATGTTATAACATTTAATATGCCACTTTTTATTAAGGGAGTTGATTTAAATGAAAGAAAAGCAAGATGCTTTAAAAGTTATCATTCTCTGTGCTTTAGCCGCATGTATCAATGTTATTTTAGGCTCAATTGTAACCTTTACTAACATCCCTTTCCTTTATTTGGATTCTATTGGTACTATTTTTATTTCATCAAACTTCAAATTAAAATATGGTATTTTTACTGCTATCACTACTCACTTACTATTAGCCATATTTCACGGCACACTGGCTTTGCCCTTTTCTCTCGTCAGTATTACGATAGCTATTATTGCTAGTTTCAGTTCGAAAAATGGGCTTAATTATAAAAACGCGGTTGTTACAGGAATTTTACTGACTTTAATCGGTTCATTAATAAGCGCGCCGATACGCGTTATATTATATGGTGGATTTAAAGGGTTGGTGAATTCCCCAACGGATTTTATCGTTTTTTCAATGAAAGCAGCTGGATTTAAACTACTGATTGCAGCTTATTGGGGTGCCGTTAGTGATGGAATATTAGATAAAATCATCTCTTGTCTACTTGTCACCTGGTTAAACAATCTACCTCAAATAAACAGCAATTTGAAAATATTTAAAGAATAGGAAGTTAGCTGAATGAATAGTCAAAAAC
Source organism: Vagococcus elongatus (assembly GCF_003987645.1). Lineage (GTDB taxonomy): Bacteria > Bacillota > Bacilli > Lactobacillales > Vagococcaceae > Vagococcus_A > Vagococcus_A elongatus. The sequence continues at coordinate 3,583 of NZ_NGKA01000029.1, read as the reverse complement.
GGATTTTACGGATTTTTACACACCTTTTAAAAGGTGACACTCTAACCAAACAAGATTTGATGAATGAATACCAAAAACAAAGTAGTACGATTCAACGAGATATGGCTATTATAGAAGAGATACTTGAAGAAGAAAGTTATGCCGTAACGAAATCAAGCTCTCCAAATTTAGGAGCGTTAGATCGTAAATATAAAGGAACGTACCAACTTACTCAATTTTTAGAAAACAACATCTTTAATGATGATGAATTATTAGCTGTGATTAAGATTTTATTTGCAAGCAGATCTTTCAATCAAGAGGAAATAATGAAGCTGACTCAAAAATTTCTTTTATTAGCTAGAGATAAGCAAAGAATAGAACTGTTCATTGCTAATGAGCAGCTTCATTATCACGGCGTTGCGGAAGTAAAACTAATTGACAGGATTAACCTTATTTGTGAGGCGATTTTAAATAATCAAATTGTTGAATTTGATTACCAAAAGTGTGGAGAAACCAAAACTTTCCGTAAGCTGCCACTTGCGTTACATTTTTCTGATTTATATTTTTTATGATGTCTGGATCACACACTTCACAAGATGATGCAGATTTTTCATCTTTGAATAAGTTTCGAATTAATAATATGATGAATCTAAAAATTATTTCATCTCATAATAATAAAATTTCATACAAAGACCGGTTCGAAAGCGGCTACCTAACAAACCATACTGCTACCTTGCCTTTTTTCGGCAATACGCTACTGTTAGTCATTGATTTTTATTGGGACCCGGTCTATGTTTTAGATCGTTTTCCAAATTCGAAAATTATAAAGGAAAACGACGATGGCAGTTTCCGTATAGAAATCTATGCCAATGATGGCTATGGTGTCAAAATGTGGCTACTAAGTCAGGGGGATATGGTAAAAGTGATTTCTCCTCAAAAAATTAAGGATTATATTATTCAGGATATGATTCACGCTTTAAAATATTACGATTATGACATTTAATTTGACATCAAAATTACTTCAAAAAATGGATGAGACATAGTAACCGTCTCATCCTTAAGTTTATTTTCTAAAATATTTTAATGATTGATTAGTTCCGTCAATGACTCCATTTGATATTATGTAATAAGCATTTATCTCATTAAAATAGCTTGATTGAGATCCCACATATATAATTTTTGTATAATCGGTTTTATACATATCTATTTACCTCCAGATAATAAACAAGGGCCTACTAGAGGCCCTTAAGTACAAGTTTGGTAATAACATATTACATGTTTATCTAGGTGTAGTACTAATTAAGAATGTTGCATATACGTTAGATCCTTTAATATAGAATCCTACACCCGCTTCATTAGATGAACTATCTAATAATATAGAATTATGATCTGGACTATTAATCCATAATTGTAGCATTTTTTCAGCTGCATCTTTACCAGAGAATGATGCGAATCCTCCACCGGCGATATTTTCACCCATTCCATTGAAAATAGTTCCCGGTGCTACCTCTTGAATGACTGTTGAGTGATAAGAACCATTTGGTCTAGTATGTGAGAATACTTCTGAAATTTCTTCAGCTCTGATATCTGCACCAGCTTGAAGAATAGAATTAACGTTTAACGCCTTTAGACCATTTTTAACTCTATATTCATTTAAAAGCTTATAGAACTCTTCATACATGATATCTCTTTCTTCTTGACTATCACTAATTGATGGAACTTGTACTCTAATGGATAATCCTGTGTCACCGGGGTCAATTGTTCCAGATAATTGACCTGATAGAAGTTTAGTATGACCCAATCCGAAATCATCTAATGTAAAGCTATAATCTCCATACTCCATTTCTAAAGTTTTAGATAGAATTAATTTTCTATTTTGATCATAGAAGTTAAAGTAGATAGATACTGTTTCTTTTGGTTCATTGTTCTTATCAGATACTTTTTTAGCATCTGCAAGAATCCGAGTAATTTCATCACTTGATTTTGCATTGTTAATCAAGTTTGTGAAGTGCTCTTTTTGATCTTTAAGGTTAAAACCTTCTAATTCATTGAGAGCATCTTGTTTAGCTTTAGCCAATTTTTCAGCTTCAGCTTGTTCTTTTTGATCTTTTTCAGCCTGTTTAGCATTTCCAACAATGGTATTAACTTCTTGGATTGATGTGGCTTGATTTACTTGATCAATAAAATGTTGAGTATTATTCAAGTCTAACGCTTGAATCTGTTTAATTGCAGTTTCTTTAGCATTTTTCAATTCTTGAACTTCATTATTTTTATCAGAATGATTTGTAGCATTTGTTTTAATTGTATCAATTTCTTTAATTGAAGTTGCATTCTGAACTGCTAGAGTATAAGCATTTAGCTCGTCTTTAGTTAAATTCAACGTTTTTAGATAAGCAATTGCTTTATCTTTAGCGGATTGAAGTGTTTGTTCTGCATCATTTGCATCAGATTGTATTTTCGCATTAGAAGCGATTGATTTAATTTTTTCAACCGTTTGTGCTTCATTAACTTGGTTAATAAATCTCGTCATTTCATCATTAGTAAGATTCAAACGTTTAATGTCGTTAATTGCTTTAGTTTTAGCATCACTTAATTCTTTTTCAGCGGCATCATTTACATCTGAAACTTTTTGTGCATCTTCAACAATGGCTTTAACTTCACTAATTGATTTTGCAGCGTCTACTTGGGAAATAAACGTTGCTTTAATTTCATCTTTTAAATTCATTGCTGAAATTTTTGATTTAGCATCATTTTTAGCATCTACAAGTTGTTGTTCAGATGCCGTTTGATCATTGTTATCAGAGGTGCCTTTTGCCTCCGAAATGATAGTATCAATTTCATCTTGAGATACTGCATTATTAATTTGATTAACAAATGATTGTTTTTCACTATCTTTAAGATTTAATAAATCAAGTTGTTTGATTGCGTTTTGCTTAGCTTCAGTTAGTTCTTTTTCAGCAGCATCATTCACATCTGAAACTTTTTGCGCCTCTTCAACAATTGATTTAACGTCATTAATTGTTTTAGCACCATCAATTTGAGATGCAAAAGCTGTTTCTTCTTCATTTGTTAAGTTCATACTACCAATTTTTATTTTTGCATCTGCTTTTGCAACAGAAAGTTGTTGTTCAGACGTTGCTTGATCATTGTTATCAGAAACTGCTTTTGCGTCAGAAACAACAGTCTTAATTTCATCTTGTGATTTAGCAACATTAATTTTATCTACAAATGCTTGTCTTTCATCATCTTTTAAATTCAATCCATCAAGTTGTTTAATGGCTTCATTTTTAGCTTCTTCCAATTCTTTTTCCTGAGCAGCCGCATTTTTATTTGCTTCATTTTGTGCTCTGGCAGATTCTAAAGTTGACATGACGGTTTGGATATCATTAGCAGAGTTAATTGCTGACGTAAAACCTTCAATCTCACTTGGTGTCAACTCCGTTAATTTAGCTAACTCATCCAACGCTTCATTTTTATTTTTTTGTAATAGAGCTGCCTGTTCATTTGCTTCTTTATTAGCTGTATTTTGGGCATTCGCTTGATTTAGAATATTTTGCACAACTTCAATAGATGGAGCACCATTTATTGCATTTGTATAGTGAGC
>NZ_NGKA01000028.1 GCF_003987645.1 Vagococcus elongatus | reverse complement strand
GGTTCTGTTGCAAAGTTTTAAATCTACTATCAAATAAGGTAGAATAATAGAAAAAGATAGCAGGAGGAATGACGATGAATCATTTTAAAGGAAAGCAATTTCAGCAGGATGTGATTATTGTAGCCGTGGGCTACTATCTTCGTTATAACCTTAGCTATCGTGAAGTTCAAGAAATCTTATATGATCGTGGCATTAACGTTTCTCATACGACGATTTATCGTTGGGTGCAAGAATATGGCAAACTACTCTATCAAATTTGGAAAAAAAAAAATAAAAAATCCTTTTATTCATGGAAAATGGATGAAACGTACATCAAAATTAAAGGAAAATGGCATTATTTGTATCGAGCCATCGATGCAGATGGTTTAACCTTGGATATTTGGTTACGTAAAAAACGGGACACACAAGCAGCCTATGCTTTTCTTAAGCGGTTAGTGAAGCAGTTTGATGAACCGAAGGTTGTAGTCACAGATAAAGCCCCCTCTATTACAAGTGCCTTTAAGAAACTAAAAGAATACGGCTTTTATCAAGGGACAGAACATCGTACCATTAAATACCTGAATAATTTGATTGAACAAGACCATCGTCCAGTAAAGAGACGCAATAAATTCTATCGAAGTTTACGCACTGCCTCTACCACGATTAAAGGCATGGAAGCCATTCGAGGATTATATAAGAAAACCCGAAAAGAAGGCACTCTCTTCGGGTTTTCGGTCTGTACTGAAATCAAGGTATTATTGGGAATCCCAGCTTAAATCATAGATACCATAAGGGATTTTATTCTTTATTTAAAACTTTGCAACAGAACCGTTTTATACTTATCCATGTATGAGTCCTTTTTATTGGTCTTGGATAAGTCATCCAAGTGCTAGTATAAAGGATTTTTTGTTCTATGGAATAGGTTAAAATTTTAATGCAACACTAGTGAAAATTTTTATATCTTTAGACTCAATGATAAATTCTTTCGTATCCAAGTTAGCCGTTAATGTTGCACTATCACTACCGTTTTTATTTTTACGTGTAATCACTATTTCTGATTCTGATGGCGTTGCTACTTCAATCGTTCCATCCAAATCAAACGCCGCAGATTCATTTCTAAATTTTAAAAGTGCAAATAATTGTTGAATCACTGGCCGTTGCACTTCTTCTTCAATTTCGGCTAAATCATAGTAATGACGATTAATATTACGCCCTTCTTTCGTTGCTTCCAACAGTTCAATATCATTTTTTCCTGCTAATAACCCAACGTAATAAATTTGTGGAATCCCTGGCGCAAATACTTGAATCGCACGTGCTAACAGATAGCTACGGTCATTATCGCCTAATGCACTATAATAGGTGCTGTTAATTTGATAAATATCTAAATTATTGTAATTGGCACTTGAATAGACCTTCTTCACATTCGCCCCGACTTTATACAATTCCTCAGAGGTGTAATCCAATTCTTCATCTGTTAATAAATCACGAGCGTCCACAACACCAATTCCATCATGCGTATCCAATGTTGTAAACTGCTTCATCGGACTCATTTTCAACCAATTGGCTAAACGTTCTGATTTTCCACTATAAAGTGAATACAGAGTGACCATTGGCAAGGCGAAGTCATAGATATAATAATCATGATTGGCAATTTTCATTTGAATGGAATAATGCTCATGGATTTCTGGTAATAATTCGACGTCATATTTCGCTGCTTCTTGACGCACTTCGTCTAAAAGTTCCCAAATATCTGGTTCCACGAAGAAATCATTGGTATCTAATTTTTTAATCGCATAAGCAAACGCATCTAATCGAATTAAAGAACAGCCATGGTTCGCCATATCTTTGATGGTTTCTCGAATAAATTCTTTCACAACTTCTTTGGTCACATCTAAATCAATTTGTTCTTCCCCAAAGGTATTCCAAACCTCTTCTGTCGTACCATCCGCAAATTCTACCGTTTGAAACGGCGCTTTGTCTTTACGCTTGTAGATTAAATCAATATCTTCTTGTGTTGGTCGATTTTCTGGGAAAAATTCATGAATACGGATAAACATTTCTTTGTATGGTGACTGCTCATGGTTTTTTTTGAAATCTTGGAAAAATTTTGATTCACGAGAAATGTGATTAATCATAAAATCAAACATCAAATAATAATCTTCACCTAATGCTTCCACATCTTCCCATGTTCCAAGAGCTGGATCAACTGTCGTATAATCACTCGGCGCAAAGCCTCGATCACCTGTCGATGGAAAAAAAGGCAACAGATGTACACCACCAATAACACCTTGTAAATGTTTGTCTAAGACTTGTTTTAATTCGCCCATGTTTTTTCCTAAACTATCTGCATAGGTGATGAGCATTGCTTCGTTTTTAATTTTCATAATTGTCCTCCATAATTAGCTAATACAATACTTTCAAACGGTCGTAAACGCAATTTTCGACTTTGATCTAATAAAACATCTTCATAATTATTGATTAATACTTGTTGGTACTGTTCATCTACATAATATTCTTGTTCTGTTGCTGTAACGTTTAAGATAACTAATACGATTTTATCTTCTAATTGGCGTTCATAAAGCAAAATATGTTCATTTTTATCTTTCACTGGTAGAAATTGTCCGTAGATTAGCACGTCTTTGTATACACTATTTTTTCTTAATTTAATTAATTGATGATAATAATTGAATACCGACTGTTGATTGGTTAACTGAGCTTCTGCATTGAGTTCTGGATAATTAGGATTTACTTTTAACCATACATTATCAGAAGTTGAGAATCTGGCATTTTTTTGCGTATTCCATTGCATAGGTGTGCGAGAATTATCCCGACTTCGTTTATTGACAGCTTTCAATGCTTGCTCTGGTGCCAATCCATATTCTAATGCCCGTTTATACTGAGAATGCGTAGCTACATCATCAAAATCTTCTAATGATGCCATTTCTATGTTGGTCATTCCTAGTTCTTGTCCTTGATAAATAAAAGGGGTACCTCTTAGTAACATAAAAAGCGTCGCCAACATTTTTTTACTATAATCATTGATCCATTCTTCTGGAATATATTTATTAATTGAACGTGGTTGATCGTGGTTTTCTAAATATAAGGCGCCCCAACCTTTATCTTGCGTAACTAATTGATTCGTAAAAATATTGGTACGCATATCCGTCCATGTCCATTGGCTATCTTTAAACCATTCACCAGTTTCAGGTACATCAATATCCGTATAACTAAAATCAAAAACCATCGAATAATAGCCATCTTCACCAATATATTCATCTAAACGTTCATTAGGAACATCGGCTTCTGCTACCGTCATACTATTATGTGGTTTAAATGTCCGCTCTCTCATTTCTTTTAACCACACTTCAATGCCCGACTGATTAAGAATCCAGGGCCCAATGAAGGCTAACCCATCTTCTCCATCAGATTCAAAGATGCCATACTCTAGTTTTTTTTTGATGTTTAATATCGCATCGATTCTAAATCCGCCTAGTCCTTTATCTAACCAATAGTTAATCATTGCATAGATTTCTTCGCGTACTTCTTCATTTTCCCAATTCAAATCAGGCTGCTTTTTAGTAAATGCGTGTAAATAAAACATATTTTCTTCGTTTGGAATGAGTCTCTTTTGGTGTTGCACTTATATTGTAAATTCAAGCTACTATATCTGTTTCAAATAAAAGCGTTGTGTCGCATAATCACCATGTAGTTCTGAGTCAATATAAAAACCGAGATTCATCAATTCATCGCCAGCAAATGTTACATCTTCCATTTGATAAGTTGCTTCTTCTGCTAATCCTGCTAATTTCAATGTGACTAATGGATGCGCAGCTTCTGCTAATACTCGGAAATAAAAGACCATGGCTTCTGTTTGGTCTTTTGAGACAAACATCCATGCAGTATCATTGCCTTCAAACGGACTTTCCAAGCGATAAAAAGTTCCATATTGCAAAAGTTGGCGATGCTTTTTATAAAAGGCAACTTGTTCTTTAATTTCTGCTTTTTCTTCAGAAGTTAATTGCGTTAGATCTAGCTCATAACCAAAAACACCAGCCATCGCAGCATTGCCACGAATAGTTAAACTCGTTTCTCTTCCTGTTTGATGATTTGGGACTGCTGAAACATGCGCACCCATACTTGAAATTGGATACACTAAGCTGGTTCCATATTGAATTTTCAGACGAGCCACGGCATCGGTATTGTCGCTCGTCCAAGTTTGTGGCATGTAATACAAGAAACCTGCATCAAAACGACCGCCTCCACCCGAACAACTTTCAAATAAAATAGTTGGATAATTCGTTGTTAACTTTTCTAAAAATTCATATAACCCTAACATATAACGATGAGCCACTTCACCTTGCATCGTTGAGTCCAACAAGACAGAATAGACTTCTGTCATATTTCGATTCATATCCCACTTCACATAATCAATCGGTACACGATCAAAAATCGCCGTCATTTGTTGATAGATATTATCACGAACATCTTGTCTTGAAAAATCAAGAACATATTGATTTCGACTAATTGAGCGGTCACGACCTGGAATACCCAATGCCCAATCTGGATGTGCTCGAAATAGTTCACTATCTTCAGAAATCATTTCCGGTTCAAACCAAATCCCAAATTTCATCCCGTTATCATGCACTTGCTTGGCTAAATTTTCCAAACCACAAGCAAGTTTGCCTTCTGTTTCAACCCAATCACCTAATGAAGTGAAGTCATTTTCACGACCGCCAAACCAACCATCATCTAAAACAAACATTTCAATGCCCAAGTTCTTCGCATCATCGACAATATTCATGATTTTTTCTTCGTTAAAATCAAAATACGTTGCTTCCCAGTTGTTGATTAACGTGGGACGTTCTTGTAAACGATAGTTTCCACGAATTAAACGGTGATTATACAATTCATGATACGTCTGTGATAACGTATTCAGACCTTCATTACTATAAACCATCACGACTTCTGGCGTTTGAAATGAGTCGCCAGTTTTTAGTTGCCAACCAAAATTAAATGAATTAATTCCCATAATGACCCGTGTTTGGTCAAATGGATCTTTTTGAATCACCGTTTCGTGATTACCGCTATAAACTAAATTAAATCCATATGCCTCTCCTTGAAATTCATCTGTTTTGGCATCTACTAAAGCAACAAACGGATTTTGTTGATGGCTGCTTGATCCGCGTTTACTATCTAATACTTTTATCCCTGTATGAATTTTTTCTCTAGTCATTTGACGTTCTCTTGCCCAGGTACCATTTAAATGAATTAACTCGAGTGGACGATTTGAAAAATCAATTGATTGACTAGCTAAGCGGTTAATCTCCACTGTTTCATCACTATTATTTACTAATTGCGTAGAACGAATAATTACACTGTGATTTTGATAAATTGTGTAGAACAACTGTAAAGTCAATCCACTAATCGCGTCTTTCAATTGAATAATCAGCGTTTCAGCTTCATCATCATCTTCCGTATATAAGGCTGGCAATCCCGCTAAGCTGGGCTTTCCTTTTTGAATTTCGTAGCTATCATAACGAAAATCATTTACACGACTACCGTTTCCTAATTTAATATTATGCGCCGGTTCTCTAAAATCACCATGTCCATATCCTGGAAATTCTAATGGTAATGTATCTAAAGATAATAAACGATCTTGCGCATTTGCATTGTTGGGTGAGAAGGAACGATCTGTTCGGGGGTAGCGATACCCACCAGAATAGTGCGTAATCTTTTTTCCAAAATAAAGATGCGTTAAATAATTATTTTCTTCGATTCCTAATAGATAGCTAATTTTTTTATTTTGTAAATGAAATGTTTGTGTGTGATTGTCAAATATAATCATAAGTTTATGAACTCCTTTATAATGAGAATAATTTATTGGTTATTTCACTGCTCCATTGCTCATTCCAGCTATAATACTTCTTTGGAAAGCAAGATAAACTAGTGTAATCGTGACAATTCCTACTGTATAGGAAGCAAAACTTGGACCATAGTCGTTAAAATATTGTCCCGTATAATTATATTGAAACAATGGTAGTGTCCACATATTAGACTCACGATTTAAAATTAATAATGGTAGCATGAAATCATTCCAAAACCATAGAGCATTAAGAATAATAGTCGTCGCATGCATTGGTTTTAACATTGGGAAAACAATTTTGAAATAAGTTGTAAAGTGACTAGCCCCATCAATTTCAGCAGCCTCATCCAGACTGATAGGCACATTTAGTTTAATAAAACCAACATATAAAAATAGTGTCTGTGGTACGGCATAAGTGAGATAAAGTAAGATTAATCCCCACATATTTGCTAAACCAATTTTACTCATCATAACGGTAATCGGAATCATAATTACTTGGAAAGGAACAAAAATTCCTAAAATTAAAAATAAATACATCAATCCGTATGCTTTCCCACGAGTCATTTTTCTTGCTAGTGAATAAGCAGCCATAGGAATAATTGCTGTCACAGCAACTACTGCAATGATTGTGATGATTGCCGAATTCCAAAAGTAATGACCAATTCCATCCGCTAACAATCTTCGGAAATTTTCCAAAGTCGCTGGATTAGGAAAACGAAAGAAATTATTCATAATATCGGGTGTTGTTTTAAATGAACCGAATAGCGTTGAAACTAAGGGAACTAAAATCATGAAGCCCCCTAATAATAAAAGCAAGTATTTAGAAATATTTTTTTCTTTTGATGTTTTCATTGGGAAACCTCCTAGATTTCAAATTTTTTCGATAATTTTAATTGTGCCAGTGAAACAATCCCAATTAAGATAAATAAGACTAAAGCAATAGCATTCGCATAACCAAACTGATTGTTTTTAAAAGCATAATTATAAACTAGTAACCCCAAAGATGTTGTGGCATCGCTTGGTCCACCACCAGTTAAAGCAAAAATTTGATCAAATGCTGTTAAGCCACCTTTTAATGCCATAATAAATACCATTGAAATACTTGGTAATAAGTAGGTGATTTCAATATTCCAAAAAATTTGCTTATCATTCGCCCCATCCATTCTAGCAGCTTCAATAATTTCTTGTGGAATACTTTGAAAACCCGCTAAGAAAATGATGACTGGCATGGCAATTCCTTGCCAAAGTAAAACAAAAATTACTGCAAAAATCGCTCCCCATGTTGTTCCTAAAAGACTGGTTTGTAAAAATTCAATGCCTAACATACTACCAATTTTTGGTAAACCATAGTTAAAAATTTGTTTAAATACTAAAGAAACAACCACGCCCGATAAGACCGCTGGAAAAAAGAACCATGCTCTAAAGAATGTTTTCCCTTTAATATTTGCGTTCAACGCCCGCGCAATCAAAATACCAAAACCAATTTGTCCAGCAATCATGCAAAGCGTCACAATTAAAGTGAAGCCAATCGATTTGATAAACTTCGGATCAGAAAAAAGAATCTTATAATTGTTCAAACCCACAAAATCAAAATTATAAGTCAGACCAGTCCAATTAGTTAAACTGTAAAAAGCACCTTGAACCATTGGAAAGTAGAAAAAAATCATCTGCAAAATAATTGGAATTGCTACAAAAATGATTGCCCAGTAACGATTTAAAATTTCTTTTATTTTCATTTTATTTTCCTACCTTCCGTCAGCTTTCATTGGATTAAAGAAAGCATTTAATGCGTTAATCATGGCTTTTTGATTGCCATTGTGTAAATAATTTGTTGTTAAGGTATAAAAATCATTTTCACTATTCCAATCTTTGGCTAACCAAACTAAATGACGATCAGTAAAAGCAAGTTCAGTTAAACCACTTAATGGTGAATCCTGAGTATTCTCGATAACGCCCTCAACAGCACACGGTGCACCATCTACATCATAATATTTCTGCATCGCTTCAGGTGTTGTCATATATTCTACAAAACGTTTGGCTTCTTCTTTATGTTGAGAAGTTGCAGAAACTGATAAGGCTAGGTCTCCTGCGCCAATCGTTAGACTTTGACCTGCTTTATCTGCTGGAAAAGGAAAAGTTCCTACTTCAAAATCTGGATTTTGTGAATGAATCATCGGCATTGCCCATGAACCATTCGGCATAATCAACGCATCACCTTTTGTAAAAGTAACTACTGTATCGTTATAACCGGCACCTTGCCAGTTGTTTTGCAAAGCTTTTGGTTCTCTTAACAAATCTAATCGATTAAAATCTTTTTGCATTTCTTTGCTTTCAGCATTAATTCCATTAACTTCTGAGAAACGCCAAACATTGTTCGCTTCCTCTTCACCACCAGCAGCAGTCGCTAAAGCTAGTTGGTGATAACCATTTAAAGTCCAGCCTTCTGCTCCTGCAATCGCAAACGGTACTTTGTTTTGATCTTTAATCTCAGCTACTATTTTTTCAAATTCTGCCCAAGTTTCTGGTGCTTGAATCCCCATTTCCTCAAAAGCAGTTTTGTTATAGTAAAAACCATAGACATTAGCGGTTAATGGTATGCTATATACACGATCCTCAATAGCAAAACGTTGTGCATATCCATTTTTGATATTCTCTAAATACGGTTCTTCGGTTAAGTCCTCTAAATAACCAGCTTTCGCCCATTCTTTCAATTCTATACTTTGAGGATAAAGATTAATGACATCTGGTACATCGCCTGCAAGCATACGTGTTTTAATTACTTCACCAGCATTCGGTACATCCACAACTTTTACATGAATATCAGGGTTTTTTGCTTCAAAATCTTTAGCAATCTCCTGAATCGTTTGAGTCATTTCTTTTTTTTGATTAAAAAACTCTATTTCTACCTTACCGCTTGCATCTTCCTGATTTTTTCCACAAGCAGTCAAAGAGATCGTTGCTCCTAGTGCTATACAAGCTAAAATGATTTTTTTAGACCACTTCATTTTATGCTCCTCCTTATACAATTTGAATGCGTTTTCTTTTTTGTTAACACTAATGTAACTGTTTACTAGGTGTTTTGTCAATATTTTTACTAAATTTAACTAAGAAAAGAGTAAGGAATTGAAAATTCCTTACTCTTTCAGCTTCTTTTTAATTATATTCAGGTAAATAGTCCCCATGTGCTTCGATTAAATCATCCACTAAATTTTTGATATCTGTTAAAGACAATTCAGATGATAGATGTGGATCTAAATACGCTGCTTGATAAATTTTTGATTTATCTAGTGTTAAAGCGGCTTCTACTGTCAGTTCTTGAACATTGATATTCGTCCGATTTAAAGCAGCTAATTGTGTTGGCAATTCACCGACATAGGTTGGTTGCACGCCATTTTTATCGACTAAACAAGGTACTTCCACACAAACATCTGTCGGTAAGTTTGTGATTAAGCCTTTATTTAAGACATTTCCTGCAATTACTGAAGGAGTCCCCGTCATAATGGAATCCATGATATACGAAGCATATTCACGACTTCTTGTATGTGTTAACGCTCCATTATTAACAATATCTTCACGCATTGCTTCCCAGTCATTAATTTGTTGTTCACAACGGCGTAAATATTCATCTAATGGAATACCTAGTTCGTCAATCAATTCTGGATATTTGGATTTGATAAAGTATGGATGATATTCCGCATTATGTTCACTTGATTCCGTAATATAATAGCCAAAGTGTTTCAATAATTCAAAACGAACAGAATCTGGATGCGGATTTGGTTTTTCTGCAGCTAACTTACGAATCGTTGGATAGAAATCTTCACCGTTTTTCGTAATTTCCAATAAGAATGCCATATGATTAATACCGGCAATCTTCCATTGAAAGTCATTTAAGTCATATTGATCGGCTATTCCTAAATACTCAAACAATTCTGGTACACATACTTGAACACTATGACATAAACCAACTGTCTTAATACTCGTCGCTTTTAAAACACCCATTGTTAGCATCGCCATTGGATTTGTATAATTTAGCAACCAAGCATTTGGGCAAACTTCTTCCATTTCTTTAGCAAAATCTAGCATCACGGGTAATGTCCGTAAGGTTCTAAAAATCCCACCAATTCCCATTGTATCACCAATAGTTTGTCGTAAACCATATTTTTTAGGAATATCAAAGTCAATCACTGTCGACGGTTTATAACCACCTACTTGAATTGCATTGATAACAAAATCTGCCTCGCTTAAAGCTTCTTTGCGATCATGATAAGAAACAATCTCTGCACGGCTTTCATTCGAATTTTTATTAATATTTTTAAGCATTAATTCTGATTCCGTTAATCGTTTTTCATCAATATCGTACAATGCAATATGTGCATTTTGCAGACTTGGGGTTAACATCGCGTCACCTAATACGTTTTTAGCAAAAATAGTACTTCCTGCACCAATAAATGTAATTTTTGTCATGTAGTTGCTCTCCAATCACTAGTTAATCGTTTTATAATTTACCACCTGTCGTAGCAATTCCTTCAATGAATTTTCTTTGGAAAACAATAAATATCACAACCATTGGCCAAATTGCTAATAATGAACCTGCCATTAATTGTGGGAAGTTCGTGGCATATTGTCCTTGTAAGTTTGCTAAGCCCGAAGCTAAAGGCATCTTATCAATTGAAGTATTGACAATCAATGGCCACATTAAATCTTTAAATGCAAACAACGCTGTGAATATTCCAAGTGCAACCAATCCTGATTTAGCAAGCGGCAACATAATTTTGAAAAAGATAGTCCAAATATTAGCACCTTCTAAATAGGCCGCTTCCTCCAATTCATCAGGTAAGCCTAAGAAAAATTGTCTTAATAAAAATGTACCAAAAGCGCTAACTACTCCGGGTAATATTAATGCTGGGATTGTATTTAAAATACCCAATTTTTGTGCTAATAAATACTGCGGAGTAATAAAAATGGAACCAGGAATCATCATTTGGATAAGTACTAAGCTGAAAAAGACATTTTTCCCTGGAAAATTTAAACGCGCACAAGCATATGCAGCCATTGCTGAAAATAAAACCGAGCCAATCACTCGCCCAACAACCATCAAAAATGTATTGATATAAAAAGCCATGAATGGTAATAAATCAAGTACTTGTTGATAGTTACTTAGCTGAAATTTCTCAGGGAAAATTGTAGGTGGAATTTGAGTAGATTCAACCAACGTTTTTCCTGAAGTTAAAATCATCCAAATAAAAGGTAATGCCATTGCAATACCACCTAAAATAAGCATGGTATGAATTGGTACATTTGAAAAAAATTTGTTTTTCATAAGTTGATAGCCTCCTTAATAGTTTACCCACTTTTTCTGCAATTTCATTTGAATTGCAGTAATAATTAATATAATCACTAAAAGGAACATAACGATTGCCGAACCATATCCCTTGTCATTTAAAATAAATGAATGTTTATAGAATAAATAGGCTAATGATTGTGATTTAAACATGGCGGTACTATTAGGAGTAATCATCATAAAAATAACATCAAATACTTGGAAAGCATTGATAACTGTTGTTACAACTACAAAAAATAATGTTGGTGTAACTAATGGTAACGTAATGTTAAAAAACTGCTGGATTGGACTAGCACCATCAATCTCTGCTGCTTCATAATAGTCTTTAGGAATTTCTTGTAAGCCGGCTAATAATAACACCATGTTATAACCAATAGCACTCCAAACTCCTACAATGATAATAGAATAAATCGCAATCGATGGATCCGTTAACCATGCTGGTCCATCGATACCTATTTTAGCCAACATGTTATTAATCAGTCCATAATCATTATTGAACATCCAGCGCCAAATCATTGCGACTGCTGATGGTGCAGCAACGACTGGTAGAAAATAAATTGTCCGATAAATCGACAATCCCTTAACTTTTCTATTCATTAAAACTGCCACCAATAAGGATAATACAACAATACTAGGTATCGAAACCACTGCATAAATTAACGTGTTTAATAAAGACTGAAAAACTTCACCGTCTGCAAACATTTTTTGGTAATTTCTTAATCCAACCCATTCAGTATCACCGAACCCCACCGTTTTTTGAAAACTTAAAATTGCTGTTTGAATTGCTGGCCATATATTTAATAAAATTAATCCTAATGCCGTTGGAAAAATAAAAATATAGCCCCATATCACTTGATCTTTACGATATTTTCCAAAAATTCGATTTTTCATAATATCCTCCTTTTTGGTATTCATCCATTAATATACAGACGAAACAGAATCCTTTCGCCTGTATATTGTATAATTAACTAATTTAATTTCCGCTCAATATCGCATTGACTTCTTTTTCAATTTGAGCAGTTCCATCTTCAACAGTTACTTCACCAGACAGAATACGGTTGATAATTTGAACTTCTGCTTGTTCAGCTCGTAATCCATCTTTATTGTATGGACGAGGGACTCCATACTCCAACATTTTTCCAAAAGCACTCAAATCAATTGTATCTGAAGAAGCAGCCCACTCGTCTTCAAAGCCTTTTAGCGCTGGGATTGATGCACCCGTTTCCGCTTGGATTTTATTGGCATCTTCACTAGCTAAAAATGCCATTAGTTTTTTCACTTCTTCTGGATGTTTTGTATTCGCACTAGCAGCCCAACCAAGTCCATTTGTAATTGTTGCATTAACTTTTCCCTTAGGTAACACAGCAGAAGCAGCATTTTCAACTAGATAGTCATTTTTCAAAAATCCCGGTGCAAACCAGTTCCCTTCAATCATCATTGCTAATCTACCTGATTGAAAACGACTTAACTTATCAGGATCTTGTAATTCTGTAATTGTTGGTGAAGCATGATCAACAAGTGCAATATCTCGATAAAAAGCTAAAGCTTCTTGTGCTTCTGGGGTATTCAAACCTGATTTTGTATTGTCATCAGTAAATACTTCTCCTCCATTTTGATAAATAAATGGCCAGTAACCAGTCTCTGTCCCAATATGTGATGCAAAACCATAGATGCCTTTTGATTCATCTGTTAAATCAGTCGCAGCTTGTCTGAGTGTTTCCCATGTCCATGTTTCATCTGGATAATCGACACCGGCGTTATCAAATAATTCTTTGTTGTACCATAGTCCCACTACAGAAGCATCTTTAGGGATTGCGTATAGTTCGTCTTCAAGTGTATAGAAATCAGCAATTCCTTCAGTAAAGTTTCCCATGTCAATATCATTTTCTTTGATAACATCATCAAGTCCCATCAAAGCATTCTGTGACATATATTTATAGGATTCGCTAGAGTGCATAGTTACTACATCTGGCATATTTCCTCCCGTTGTTGCCGCTTCTAATTTAACCCAATATTGATCCCAAGGCGTTGTCTCCATTTCTACTTTGATATCAGGATTTTGTTTTTCAAATTCATCTAACATTTTCCTTAATCCTGGAGCTTGGTCAGTATCCCAACTTGCATAGCTTAAAGTTACTTGCCCGTCTTTAGAATTGCTATCTCCCCCACCACATGCCGCGAGTAATGTCCCAGTTACAATAGCAAACCCTGTTAAAGCTATTTTTTTGAAGTGTTTCATCTTAATTCCTCCTGTTTTGAATGCGTTTTCTTTTGTTAACAACATTATAACTGTTCACTTAGTGTTTTGTCAATATTTTTGTTTACTAAAAATATTAGTAAACAAAAAAGTAAACACCCAAAAATTCGGATGTTTACTTTTTTAATCGATATTTTTTTCACTTTCTCTAACAATAATATTGTTAGAAACAATCACTTTGATTGGAACTTTTCTAACTTCTTTTATTCGTTCATTAACCATACGAACTGCTAGTTTTCCAATTTCTTCTGTATTCACATTCACTGTATTTAATGCCGGTGTTAAAAATTCAGCAACTTCAATATTATCAAAACTCACAATCGAAATATCTTCTGGAATATGTAGACCATTTTTTTGAAGTGAACGATAAACCCCCACAGCAATAGGATCATTTCCTACCATGATAGCAGTCGGCAACTTATCTTTAGCATGTTTTTTCAAAAGTAAATCTGCTGCCTGCATTCCGTCAAGTGTGGTCCAGCCTTCTAAATAAATTTGACTATATTTTTCTAATCCTTTTTGTTTCATCCACGTCTCATAGGCTATTTTTCGATAATCATCATCTGACACGTGTTTATTTCCTTGGCTATCTAAACGAACACGTCCTCCTCCGATAAACGCAATGTTTCGGTGTCCTTTTTTATACAATCGATCTAAATGCTGATTCGTTGCTTTTGTTAAATCAGTATAAACTGCATCTACTTCAGCTTCAATACTAGGGTCATCAATCACTACGACATTCGAATTAATTGCTGATACTTCTTCAATCACAGAAGATAGCACCTGCCCAATAATCAACACACCTTGACATTTTAGCAAATCGTCTTGCTCCAACGGTGTTTCTGACAAACGAATAATTTTCTTCAAATTGACTTTGCTTTGTTCTGCTTCGACTTGAATCCCTCTGCGAATCGTTCGAAAATAGGGATCTTCCAACTCATCTACTTCAGAAACTGTCGTTATTAATGCAATATTTGTTAAATTTTTTGCAACGGGACTTTTTTTGACATAATGATAAAAATTAACCGATTCTGCAATCTTTCGTTTGGTTTCATCGGTTACTGAAAGTGTCGGATCCTCATTTAGCACGCGCGATACTGTTGCAATGGACACACCCGCCCGTTTTGCAACATCCCTAATTCCTACCATAATAGCTCCTCTTTTCATATTTGAAAGTGTTTACTAAAATATAATCATACATTTTGAAAATAAGCAAATTTCGTTAAAAATAGGCACTGTAATCATAATTAAAAACAAGAAAAAATATCCGAACAATTTAGAGTAAATAATGCTAATTCTAGTGAATTTGCGACGAGGAACTGCTAGATCACAGTTCATTCTCTCTATCGTTCGGATATTTTATTGTTAACTATACTTATTTCACAGAGCTTTTTTATTTGATTTTGTGAACAGAGTCTCGAGAAATCAATTCTCCCTCTAATAGTAGTACTTGATTTTTTATTTCTTCTTGTTTGGCCAGTCCAATCAGTTGGTGAAAAGCAATCGCCCCCTTGTTACCTGGATTTAGTCGTATTGTTGTCAACGCAGGATCCATTAATTCTGCAAAAGTAATATCATCAAATCCAATAATCGATAATTGTTCCATCACTCGTTTATTCTTATTTTTTAAAAATTTTACTAATTTAGCCGCTAAATAATCTCCAGTAACAACAATTGCAGTAAATTCAGCTAATTCTTGATAAATTCGCTCAAATTCAGAGTTGTTATATATCCAATGCGATTTAAAGGTTAAATGATATTTCTTTAATGTATCGATATAAGCTTGATGTCGTTCTTGAATAACACTTGGTTCACCTACAATGTAGTCAAAAGAAAGAAACGCTATTTTCTCATGACCATAATGAATCAAATGTTCCACTGCCAATGTACTAGCTTGGTAATCATTTGTATTTACAAATAAACGATTCATTTGTTGTTCAAGTTCTCTTAATGGGTTCTGTTGCAAAGTTTTAAATCTACTATCAGATAAGGTAGAATAATAGAAAAAGATAGCAGGAGGAATGACGATGAATCATTTTAAAGGAAAGCAATTTCAGCAGGATGTGATTATTGTAGCCGTGGGCTATTATCTTCGTTATAACCTTAGCTATCGTGAAGTTCAAGAAATCTTATATGATCGTGGCATTAACGTTTCTCATACGACGATTTATCGTTGGGTGCAAGAATATGGCAAACTACTCTATCAAATTTGGAAAAAAAAAAATAAAAAATCCTTTTATTCATGGAAAATGGATGAAACGTACATCAAAATTAAAGGAAAATGGCATTATTTGTATCGAGCCATCGATGCAGATGGTTTAACCTTGGATATTTGGTTACGTAAAAAACGGGACACACAAGCAGCCTATGCTTTTCTTAAGCGGTTAGTGAAGCAGTTTGATGAACCGAAGGTTGTAGTCACAGATAAAGCCCCCTCTATTACAAGTGCCTTTAAGAAACTAAAAGAATACGGCTTTTATCAAGGGACAGAACATCGTACCATTAAATACCTGAATAATTTGATTGAACAAGACCATCGTCCAGTAAAGAGACGCAATAAATTCTATCGAAGTTTACGCACTGCCTCTACCACGATTAAAGGCATGGAAGCCATTCGAGGATTATATAAGAAAACCCGAAAAGAAGGCACTCTCTTCGGGTTTTCGGTCTGTACTGAAATCAAGGTATTATTGGGAATCCCAGCTTAAATCATAGATACCGTAAGGGATTTTATTCTTTATTTAAAACTTTGCAACAGAACCACTTCTTATATAGGTTTTTAGGGTTTAGTATGACATCAATTTATTTGATGTGTAAGTGCGCCTTTGGGATTTTCTTTGGGTTTTTTTCATTGCCATTTTTAAAGCAATGCGCACTTACACATCACTCTAAAAACGAGTGATGTAATGGCTAAAAAACGTGTATCAGAAGTTGCTTATCGCAACAACAAAATTTCATGATAGTAGCGTCTCTTAAATAAGTGAGTCTTTGTTTCAATTTGTGATACATTTTTCTGATCCATCAAGAACTTCCTCAAAGATAAAATGCCTCAGCGCTCATTAGTCAATCGCCCTTTGTCATTGATTTTGTAATAAGTATTGCGCCCTATTCGGTTACAATTATTATAACAAAATATCAAATATAAACCCATAAATACTGCAAGCTATCACATTGTAATACAAAGCACTTCGTTCTTGTATTACAATGTGGCTTGAAAAGGGGGAAGTTTCACTTTCCCCTTTTATCCCCTTTGGATGGTGTCGATTTGCTTTAGGCAAACGCCAATTGCCCATTTTATAAAAATAAAATAGGCAAAATATATTTTTTTTGTCATACAAAAAGAAGAAAAAAAGAGACGATTTTCGTCTTCCGAAATCGTCCCTCTTTTTTCTAAAACCATGGATGAACGAACCAAAAATCTCTCGAATTTTGGTTGTTCATCCACTAAACATATAAGAACAGGATTGCTTCATTCAATCCTGTTCTTACAAGTCAAAAGCATTGAATAGTCCTCGTACAATTCAACAAAAAAAGTAGTCGTTTTTGGACGACTACTAAGTTCTAAACATTCATTACCCAAAATCAATTTGGTCTAACATCGTTTCTCGACTAGCTTGATCTAATCCAAGATACGTTAAGGTCATAGCTTCACTTGAATGGTTTAATAAATGCATAACTAAGCCAATATTATAGTTTGACTGCGTATAGACCCGGTAAGCGCCTGTTTTACGCATGGTATGCGTTCCTAGATAGTTAATTCCTAAAAGATCACCAACTCGTGCCATAATCTTATAAAACTGTTTCTCGGTAATATGACGATCAGGACGAGAGGTTGATGGAAATAGCCACTCCGAATTGAGATTTTGTTGGACCAGCCAATCATGATAAATCAATAAATCTTGTTGTACAGGTTTTAAATACAAAGTATTCGCTTTACCTGTCTTTTGATCATGAATAAATGCAGTTTGTTTGACTGTTCCATCCGAATTAAAGACATCTGTTTTCTTTAGTTTCATGACGTCGCTAACTCTCAACAAGGTCGCTTTCCCCACTTGGAATATCGTATAGTTACGACGTCCAGCACGAAAGCTATCAAGGAGTGTATCTTGAACCATTTTTAAGATGTTTGAATCTTTGATGGGTAGAACGATTTGTTGAACCACGAACGTACTCCTTTCTAAAAATAATCTATTCAATTTTTTGTCGAGTTTTCATTTTAGCTCTACTATATCAAGGTCTATTATATCATTAAGCAAAAAAACAACCCCTATAATCTAATCATAAGATTATAGGGATTGTTTTAACAGTATTTACGAGGGGTTATTATCTAATTATAGCCCCCACATATCTAGTTATTAAGTATAAATTGTCTATAGTCTTGCCATAATGATCGATAAAATAAAATGTATTTGGTATATTAATCCATCTGTCTAACTTTACCCTCAATAAAATCAATATCATCTTGAGATAATTTATATTTTTTATAGAGCTGTTGGTCAATTTCTGGGATTGATTTTGTCCAGTTGATGTCAGAATTACTATTAAATTCTTGAAGTGGTACAAATTTCCATTTATCCCTCGGATTATCTTGAGTAACTTTAAGTACCCCTAATAAAGCACGTGCAAATTTTGATTTAATATATTTTAATGCATTATGTGCTTCTTCTTCGTTATCAAAAGCACCAATAGAAATAAATGTTTCAGTAAAAGCAACAAATGGTTCAAGAACTAAAGGAGCCCCTATCATCATTGATGGTTTGTCTTCCTGTAATCCTGTTCCATTAGCTTTCGGTAAAACAACTTTGAATTTAGTGTAATCAGGTGTATGAGTTATATATCTTGTATCTACCCAAAAATACTCTCTATTTTTATCCAATAATCCCAGTACTTTAGTATATTTTCTTCCATCATTAGGTTTATCTTTAAAAAAGATTATGTTTTCTAATTTACTGAAAACTCCGGTTCCAACATCGTTTTTATGTCCCCTTGATTGAATCTCTTCAATTTCAGGATGTTCGTTATGAGCTGTTTGTGTCAATTTATACACCCCGCGCCCCGAAATAATACTATCTAACGTATCATTACCATTGATTTTTAATTTCTTAATAATTGAATTAAGTTCAGAAAAGTTTGTCATGATACCTATTGGTTCAAAGTTTTTATTTTTATCCCAATAGGTAACTACAATAGATCCAAAATTTGTATTTGGGAAAATATTATAACTTACATTTTCAAAATAAACTATTTTTAAATGATTATCATTAATCATTTTATGATTCCAATCTTCTGGAGTTGCACCTGCATTAAATAGAAAACGAGCAGGAGTAATCAACACTGCCTTATCAGAAATGGTATAAGCAAGATCCATGAATTTATGATAAATTGGTGGTTTTTGCCTGCTATCTCCGATACTTTTTTCTTGATATGGGGGATTTCCTATCACTACATCAAATTTCATTACATTCAGTCCTTTTTGTATTTCATTTAAGGTTTTATCCATATTTGATTTGAGTTTTTGATCAATTTCTTCTACATATAAAATATTAGTCGTCCAATCATTATATCCTGCTAACGTACGCTGCGTGATAGTCTTGGCCATAGGTGTCTTAGCAATGACGTAAATATTTTCTCTCAATATTTCTTGTATTATTTTATCTTCATCAATCTTGCTGAATCTTCCTGCTCGATCATCGTTTAGCTTATTTCGTTTTTGATAAAACAATGAACTTGCTACATAGAGAGGATATAGCCCTGTTTTAGAATTAATTTCAAGAATTTTAGTATTCGGTTTAAATACTTCTTTTGTGATCTCTGTATCAACCCAAGTGATCGAATCTTGCCCGTTCAATGTAGTGTTTTCAAAGTTTTCATCAAAATAACGTAATCCGCCAATTGTTTTAGAAAGCTGTAGATTAACAACTCTCCATGGGGTCAAAACAGTTTCTTTATCTGGGTTTTTAAATGTTCCAAAAAGTTCTGCAATTTTCTCTGCTCTTTCTGTGTACTCTAGATCATCATAAGACTGAGCCCTCTGTCGGATAATTCTTCCTGCCTCGACAAAAACCTCTGGATCATAATACTTTGCGAACCGCTTAAAATCAGACTTTTTAATGCCTTTTGGCATAAACTCTTCCCATGAAATGCTATCAACGTGATTGACAAATTCATCGATTCCCATTTCCTTATCAACCTCAATAGGCATACCATAAATCATCATCGGAATTCGTATGGAAATTCCACGCAAAATTGAAATCATTGTTTTGCGTTGTTTTTTAGCTTGTTTGACTTTTTCAATAATTTCTTTTTCTTCTGTAGTTCGTTCTCGAGGCTTCTTTTTCTGAGCTTTTTCTCCTTTTTCATACTCTTCATCCGTTAATCCATTGACGTTTATTTCAACTTTCTTTGGTAGTCCTGATAGGTTAGTTTTTCCAACAATTTCTTTCAAGTTATTAAAATCATTCAAATCTGCTTCATCAAGTGTAAGTAATTCATCATTGTAAAGTGAATCGTCTTCAAATCCTGAACGAACAGCTTTTTCCGCATAAACTTTTTTGAGTTGGGTAAGCATTCTATCAACATTAAAAACTTTCATACCATGGTCTGTTTGACCCAAAATAGGCATGAAATTCAGTAATTGTGTCATAGCTTCTTTTTGTTGTAATGTATTTTTCTTACCTACACCGGAATTAATTTGTGCGCTTTCAGCCATCACAGTAAGTGCACGATCTGGAGCAAAATCAAAAATATAACAATTCTTCTTCATTCCAAGCTTTTCATGCGAAAATGGAGTTTGAGCTCGAAATGCAGCTTGAAGATAATTCATAGCGCTATTAGTATTTGAAAGGAAAAGGACCGCAGTCCACTCAGGAATATTAACCCCCGTTGTCAGTTTACGAACAGTAAGCGTAATGGTTTTACTCTGACTCGGATCTCCTATTGCTTGTCGAACCTTATCCAAATCGCCCTCTGTTGCGACTTCGTTGCTATCTGATTTATCATCTTTAACAACATTAACAATTTTGTATTCCTTTCCAAAAATCTGATGTTCATTAAGTAATTTTTCAAAAGCGTTCGCTTCTTTAACTCCAGGTAATAGCCATAATGTATGCCGTAATTCATTACGGTATTGCTTAGTTGAAAATGGGTAATTAGTGCTACTATCTTGATTAGTAATATTATCTAAGAATGCATTAATATCATGTTTATGAACAAACTCATTATTTTCATTCACTCGGAAAAACTCACGGAAATTAAACGATTTTGAATTATCCGAAAAGCGTTCTTTATTTTTCATATCAAACGTAAACATATTAACTTTTGGTAATGATTCATATGGATTTTTCTCTGTAGGGTGTTCTAATGAATAACGAATTTTCGCCGATTGTTCCATTGTGTAATCCCATGTATAAACAGATTCCTCACTGTACTGATCTTGAATATTGAACGGAGTTCCGCTCAATGACAAAATTTTTGTGTTGTCTTTTTCAAGTGATTTCAATACATTATCTGCAAGCTCAGTCTGTGTCCCTTCATGTGCTTCGTCAATGATAATTAAATCCCAATCAACATCAGTAAATTCTCTTAAATTTACTTTTCCTCCGCCATACCGGAGCTTTTGAATAGACACAAAATAAATAAATGGAGTGTTTCCTGATTTCAAATCTTTTAACTTAAACTGCGTATCTTCTGATCCATAGCGATAGCCTTCCTCTGCCATCTTCATCTTTCCAAAATCCTCAAACCATGAATCAGAAACTACAGGTCGATGTGTCATAATCAAAACTTTGGTATATTTTTGTTTTTTTATAAGTTCTAAGGATGTCAACGTTTTTCCAAATCGCATTTTGGCATTCCATAGCATTTTTTTATTTTTTTTGAAATTTTTTCGAGTTTTTTCTACCGCTAATGATTGTTCTGGGCGAAGTGTAATATGATCGTCAGCATTTGTACTTCCAACACTATCAAGTGCAGATTGCCCTTCTTTTACTGCTTTAATTGCTGACTTTGCTGTTTCTACATCTGTTTCAAACCATTCGGATCCATCTAGGAATTCGGGACGCTTTATTCCTGAACGTTTCAGTACTTCATGAACATCATGATCATGAAACCACGTTTTGGTTGATTTTTTCCATGCTAATTCGACCCATTCAAGGACAAATTTAATCCCTGAAGTTTTCATATATTGATTGATTCTTTTTGCGCCTACTGTTCTTAAAAATTCGCTGTTTGGAGACCAATCAACTTCAAAATCATCATCAGGAGCTGTAGCTTCTCCTATTTTTTGTGCATCCTTATAAGCTGGAAACATTCCAGAGGTGTTATCGGCTGTTTGAATATAAATTAATTTACGCTCTGCTGTTTGATAGAGTTTCTCAGCTTGTGGCTCTAAGAAATCTAAATATGCTGTTTTAATATCAATTTCAAAATAATGATTCATATACCAAACTAAAATTATAAAAATTTTATGGAGTGCTTGTTTAGCGTTTTCCTGTGTAGCACTACGGCTATTTAGATTGTGCGCTGAATCATTTCCTAGACGTTTAATTTCATAAAATGATTCAATTATAAATTGATCAATTGAATCATTTTTAAGTTCACGTAAAACATCATTAAAACTAGAGCGTTCTGATAATACAATATGTTCTTTTATTGCAATTTCATTGGCAGTATTCTCAGCTAATTTCCTGACTTTTGTAAGCGTACCTTCATAATCTTTTTCCGTATAATTTTTTTCAGCAAAGTTAGCCGTTTGAAATAATTCAGCTGTTTCTAGTTCTAAAGTTAAAAATTCAAAATTTGACATATCATCCCTCTCCCAACTTATATATTTTCTTAATATCTATTATGACTGAATCATCCTTTTTCTCTTTGTTTTCTTCATCAAACATTTCAAAATCAAATAAACTAAGTTGGCCTTCTGAGATTCCTTTTTCTAACACTTCTTCATTTTCAAATAAACTTGAAAATGTGAACTCAATTTTTTCCACTTTACTACTAGAACCTTTAACTTTTTTCCATTCATTAAACATAATCGGGATATCATAATCAGGGTGCTTCTTAGTTAACGTATTTCCTCGGACGATATTTCTACGTATGATATACATAGCAGACTTATATAGATCTGTTGTACTGTGAAGTTTTTCTTGAAAAATTTCTTCATACCAATTTAGATAATGGATTAACATACGAGAGCGAGCTATTTCTAAGTTATCTGCTAAAAACTCAATTCCATAAATAGAACTCAACGCAAACAATGATTTTGTCCCCCAATGCCCCTCACTGAATTGTTCAGTGACAACTTTCAATTTACGTTCTAAAATAGCCACTAAGAAATTTCCATCTCCAGCAGCAGGTTCTAAAAAGGTAGCATCTATATTTTCGCAAGCTTGCTTAATCCCCTCAACATCTAACATTTTTTTTACCATCCATTGAGGGGTAAACACTTCTCCATGTTGTTGGACACGTTCTTTTGATTTAATTAATTTTTCGTCGTCCACAATATTCCTCCAGTCTTACTAAAAAAATTTAGTTATCCTTATATACTTTCACATTCTTCCAAAATGCCACCATTTTTTATTTTTTTTCTCGGGTTCTTCTTTTATTTCATTTATGTCCTTAGATGGGTGTGCCTCCGGATCTTTTTCATCTTCTCGTACTGGTAACATCAAAGATTTTAATTCCTTAATTTCTTCTTTATATTCTTCAAGTAATTTTTTATCTTGTAAGGCTAAACGTTGTTGCTGGTCTAACAAATTAGTTAGTTTTTCTATTTGTTGGTCTTTGCTACTTATTTGTTGGTCTTTGGTAGATATGATTTTATCCTTGTCTATTTTCAAATACTCAACTTCTTTGATTAATCTATTGATAAAGGGATTATCTAATTTTTCATCTTCAAAATTTTCTTTGCTACTTATTTGTTGGTCTTTTGTATTTGATTTGCTACCACTTTCTACTTTACCTAAAATTATTTTTTCTGCTTTAGAATTTATTAGATTAGACCCATTGGAACTTTTAAGCTGTAATTCTTTTGGTAACCTTTGGTAGTGATATTGAATATTTTGTTTTGTAACACTCAACTCATCCGCCAGCTCTTTGATCGTTTTTAAATTTTCACTCATGGATTTCTCCTTTACCTCTACCTCGAACACTTGCACGTTCTGGTTGTTCAAGGTCTTGCAATTTTACAGTTGGCAGGTATTGTTCAATTGCTTTTTTTAGATACTTAGCTATATTACGTTTTGAATAGGCTTCTTGTTTAGCTCTCACATAAGAGAGGTGGTCTTTGACCCCATTCAACCCTCGTAAGGCTTTCAGCTCGTCATAGAGAGGGTACACGTGCGCCTGCAATCCTGCCATAAGTGACGTATCGGTCATTTCATAAGGACTTAATAACATATTATCCAACAATAACCGTGTGTACTTGCTTTCCATTGCCTGCTTAACTAGAACCGCTTCGCTTTGTTCTTTTTGCTTTTTATCTACTTGAAAAGCCGTATCTTCCAACTTGTAGCTGTTATCGTCCGCTCGGCGTTTCTTCTCAATATGAAAAACAATAGAATCAATCGAACGTCCTTTTTTGACTTTCTCATAAGACACGTTAAAGGATGTATGGGCGTTGATTTCTTCAATGGCATTTTTTAATACACGGTTTTCAAAACTTTGAAAACGTGTATATTCATTAATCGTATCAGTGATTTCTCGCAACTCTTTCACTGTGATTGAGGGGTTGCGGTAGGCTTCCACTTGCTCGGCTCTCCGTCCACCTTTAACACTATAATGCTCGTACTGGCTATAATTCATAGCTAACCAACGATATAAGATAAGACTGTACTTGCTATTAAGTTCTTTCAATTCAGAGATTTTATACTGTGTAAATTCTGCCTTTAAATCAATCAGATAAGGCATAATAAATTGATTAAATTGTATCATTACATCATCATTGTAGCTGTTCCATTTAACAGTTGGTATTGGGACGATACTTGTCATTTCATACCCTTTATTTTTTTCTTCTTTAATTTGAAAAAAAGCTTGTTTCTGCATATACTCAATCGCTTCTTTAAAACGAGTATGTTTACTTGCTGAAGATACATCAAAAAAAGAAAATAATTCTTTTTTTGAAAGATAGATTATATTATCTTTGGGCGGATTTTCTGTATCAATGCAAGACACGGCTAATTCAAACATTTTTAAAGCGGTCTTTTGCATTTTAGCGATTGAAGTGATCAAGCTATTATGCTCGACCACTTTACGTTTTTCGATTTCATTCAAGGTATACACCTGCTTTTGATTTTCTGATATAATAGACATAGAAATACTCCTTTGTGAGTGTTTTGTGATTAAGCATAGAGAAGTGATTTAGACGTCAATTTTCTCTATGCTTTCATTATACAAATATATAGCAACTTAATCAAGTTTTTGTTGCTATATACATCGTTTTTTGTTGCTATATACATCGTTTTTTGTTGCTATATACATCGTTTTTTGTTGCTATAAAAATCTGTCCTTCCTTGCTACCACTGACTTTTTTTCCACGCAAAAGAAACAAAAGAATAAAATATATAAGATAAATGTAATATAGGCTTCGCCTTTTTTTTATTTTTTTCAAAAATGTAAAAATAAAGGTCAAAGTCATCAAAAAAGGAGTGAGCGAAAACCACGCTCACATTTTACTTGCAGCGTTCACTTCGTTCACTCGCTAAAAGAAAAGATCAAAACCACTTTTAGGAATTTATTGGATTCCCTCTAATTGCTCATATAAGCTGTTTTAACTGTTTGACTAGCTAAATCCTCATATCACGCAATCAAGCGTCTTACAGACGGTCAGGGCAAGCCCTAACAACCCAAAAGCAGAATTAGAACAAAAACCCCCTTAAAACTAAAAATAGAGCTTTGTGGAGCATGTTACTTTTTTATTTACAGGATTCCTTTTGAATAAACTAGCGCACCCAAAAAGAAGTAAGCACCCTAAAATTAGGTTAAAATCAATTTAAACACTAATTTCAAGCTGATACAGGCTTTTTAAAAGTAAAGAGCATAAATTACACCTAAAGCTCATAAAACGCCTTAGAACGCATTTTATGAGCTTTAAAAATGATTTGCTTTTTATTCGCACGTTTATTTTTGATTAAACAAGCGAAGTCTGTTTAATTAAAAGTAAATGTTTAGTTGAGCAAAGCGAAACCAGAAGGGAGCAAACAACATGACATTAGATTACAGAAAAACATTTGAAATTGAGATAATCAATGAATTTCAATCAGCGATTCACTCAAAAATGTTGAACTATGTTTTAAATAATGAACTCGATAAAAGCGATTCTACAAACCTACAAACAAATTTGCTAAATCAATTATCAAACATGAATCAAATTAATTTATTTAAATTATCTCTTGAAGAACTAGAAGCCTATCATGAATATTTACGATCAATAAAGAAATACGCCGACAGTATCACACGAACAACGTGAGTTTTAACA
The DNA here is from genome assembly GCF_003987645.1 of Vagococcus elongatus. Lineage (GTDB taxonomy): Bacteria > Bacillota > Bacilli > Lactobacillales > Vagococcaceae > Vagococcus_A > Vagococcus_A elongatus. Next base: position 722 of record NZ_NGKA01000028.1, on the reverse strand, counting down.
AACACGCTTGACGATAAAACTGAATGTAAATTATGTTTTATAGCACAATTACCACTAAATGAAATTTAGGGGTATAAGTGCGCCCTTAAAAATAAGGGGTGCGTTTCTACAAAGTTAATTTGAAAAATATTCCCTTAGTGATTTTTACTAAGGGCGCACTTATACGCACCAAATAAATTTTGTGCGTTCCGTTGCTAAAATCAAACGTAAAACGTGTTTGATTTTCGTCAGGCGTGTTGGATAAAATTCGCTACGCTCATGTAAATAAAAACGTTATAAAGTATTATAGCGAGCTTAGTAAGTGTATATCCACTTACGGTAAAAAGTAATCATCTTCCACTCGGTCACACCTAAAATTTACATTTTAGTTTGTTCCTCGTTTCAGACGATTCTTTTTATTTTTGGGGCGCTGCCCCAATCCCCATATTATATTTTTTGTTGGTACCAAAGGCAACTTCTTAGGTTCTGTTGCAAAGTTTTAAATCTACTATCAAATAAGGTAGAATAATAGAAAAAGATAGCAGGAGGAATGACGATGAATCATTTTAAAGGAAAGCAATTTCAGCAGGATGTGATTATTGTAGCCGTGGGCTACTATCTTCGTTATAACCTTAGCTATCGTGAAGTTCAAGAAATCTTATATGATCGTGGCATTAACGTTTCTCATACGACGATTTATCGTTGGGTGCAAGAATATGGCAAACTACTCTATCAAATTTGGA
>NZ_NGKA01000027.1 GCF_003987645.1 Vagococcus elongatus | reverse complement strand
AAATCAGAACTGGAAAAGTAGGGGACAACTACTTATCAACTAAACGCGAGTATAAAGACTATGAGCTAGTAGAGATACCAGCGAATGCACGAGGCCAATTTATTGATGGTGAAATAGTTGTCACATACGTCTACAAAAAGATCGAGACTGAACCTGAAATAAAATGGGGCAAAGTGATCGTTAAGTATGTGGACGAGTCAGGTAAAGAACTAGCAGAGAGTGAAGAATTAACTGAAAAAGTTGGAATAGTGTACGAAACAAAAGCTAAAGCAATTGATGGCTACGAGCTAGTAGATACACCAGTCAATGCAACAGGTACTTACACAGAGGAAGAAATTGTTGTCACCTATGTATACAAAAAGGCTGCGACCCCAATTGATAAGGAAGAGCCTAAAAAAGATTCTAAAGATAAACTAACTGTTAGTAAGAAAGTACTTCCAAAAACCGGCGAAAATACTACAAGTATCAGTATAAAAATAATTGGTATGATACTTCTATTTGTAGGTGTTTCAGGGGTTATAATTAAAAAAATACGTGGGAAAAACATATCTTTTAAAAATTAATAGTTTTTCATTTGAAAAAGTAATACGTGTAGAGCATAAAGTTTTCACCTAGATAATTTAGGTTCTTCGCAACATAGTGTTGATGGCACTAAAAACTGAATAGAAATCGACTCATCGGTGGAGAGTTTCTCTCTGCCGATGTTGTTATTTATATTCAAAAATAAGCGTTAGGTACCTTTTTTCTTTCAGCATTAGTGAAGCAATTAGTTGGACTCGTAAGCTATTTATAAATGAGGGTCATAGCTTAACAATTCATCGATGAGGTCTTGGACTAAAACCCAACAATTAAATAATGGAAGAGAATGCCGATTCTCATCGTTCGATGTATCAGAACCTATGATTAATAGCTTTGAATATTGTTTTAAACGAAGGTTTTTTATTGTCTTCTGACGCACACGAATGAAAACGATTCATGTGTTTAATGCGAAAATGATAAAATGAATGTGTGACTTGATGGACACTGCGAAGGTGTTCAATAATGGAATGATAACGATTTTTGACAATTATTATAAGGTGTTATAAAATTATTTAATCAGTGACATTGACAATGGCTCACTTAGCTAGTATCAGCATTTTTAACACCTTAATTTTTTTTGCAAAAAAATGATACCTGTCCAATAATTATTTTAAAGTTTACAAAAACTGTTTTGATAAGTTGTGCGTAGCTGACAATTTGCAAGACGGAGAATTGTGTCGTGGATAATTACATTTCGTTCTTAACAATTTTTCCGTGATTGATTTTCTATATTTATTACAACATCGATTTCCAAGGAAACGGTGATGTTTTATTTTTTTCCTAAAAGTTAAATAAATGTAAAAGATAACGCTCCGAGATTCTTTTTAAATGAAAAGTGTTTTATAATTCAATAAAGAATTGCGAGAGTAAAGCGTAAATTGGGGAGGAAAGTTATGAGAGATGTTGTGATTGTTTCAGCGGTCAGAACGCCAATCGGAAATTTTGGCGGGATATTTAAAGATGTATCTGCCGTTTCATTAGGTGTTGCTGCCGGTCAGGGAGCTCTTGATAAAATAAATCTTTCTCCAAATGAAATCGATGAAGTGATATTTGGTAATGTGCTTGGTGCAGGGTTGGGACAAAATGTGGCTCGACAAATCTCGATTGCCTTGAAGATACCTTTTGAATGTCCTTCCTTCACTGTAGACATGGTTTGCGGTTCCGGATTAAAAGCGGTCATGCTGGGAGCACAATCTATCCAAACCAATCAAGCGGATGTCGTGTTAGTTGGAGGAACGGAAAACATGAGTCAAGCACCGTACCTATCTGAAAATCAACGTTGGGGAAGTAAGATAGGGGACATTAGTCTTGTGGACTCTTTGTTAAAAGATGGGTTGACCGATGCTTTTGAAGGATATCATATGGGAATGACTGCGGAGAATCTTGCCGAGAAATATCATATCAGTCGGGAAGACCAAGATGCATTTGCCCTGGACAGTCAGAAAAAAACAGAGAAAGCTATGAATGAAGGGAAATTTGATGAGGAAATTATTCCTGTTCAAATACCGAAAAAAAGAGGGGAGCCCTTCATAGCTTCTAAAGACGAATACCCAAGAAATAATGTCACGCTGGCAAGCCTTAGTAAGTTGCGTCCAGCTTTTAAAAAAGACGGTACGGTAACTGCCGGCAATGCCTCAGGAATAAATGACGGTGCTGCTGCGATTATTTTAATGGCGCGTGAAAAAGCTGAGGCTTTAGGACTGGAAATCATGGGACAATTAACCCATGCGGCAAGTGCAGGCGTTTCGCCAGATGAAATGGGTCTAGGCCCAATTCCTGCTACTCGAAAAATTTTGTCCAAATCAGGGCTGACCATCGACCAAATTGATTTAGTGGAAGGTAATGAAGCTTTTGCAGTCCAGTCTCTCTGTGTATTACATGAGCTCGGTTTGTCACCAGAAAAAGTGAACGTCAACGGCGGGGCAATCGCTCTAGGACATCCGATAGGTGCTAGCGGTGCCAGAATTTTAGTCACGTTGGTCCATGAGATGAAAAAAAGAAAAGTTAAAAAAGGATTAGCCACTTTATGTATCGGCGGTGGACAAGGAAATGCTGTGTTGATAGAAAAAGAATGATTTTCCATCAAAAGAGCCTAAGAAATTATTTTCAGGCTCTTTTGATTTTTTTAGTGACTTTAGTCGGTTGAGCACGAAGTCGTGCGAAACAAAAAAACCACGCGTACTGCGCGTGGAAGAAATAGCTTTAGCGTTAAGAAACTCCTTTCGAAATATACTAGATAGTGGCTGTCAACCGCTACAAGAGAATCGAAAGGAGTTTCTTTATGTCTAATGACGATAAAAGTTTAGCACATACAAGATGGAATTGTAAGTATCATTTAGTCTTTACACCAAAATTTAGAAGGAAAGTTATTTATGGTAAGTTGAGAAAAGATAGAGGCAAAATTTTAAGAAAATTATGCGAAATGAAAGAGGTTGAAATAATTGAAGCGCATGCGATGCCAGATCATATTCACATGTTAGTAAGGATACCTCCTAAATTATCAGTTTCTGGATTTATGGGATTCTTGAAAGGTAGAAGTGCAGTCCTAATACATGAACAACATGGGAACTTGAAATATAAGTATGGTAATAGAGGCTTTTGGTCAAAAGGATATTATGTTAGTACTGTAGGTTTGAATCAAAAGACAATTCAAAAATATATTCGAGAACAAGAAGCGGATGACAGGCTTCAGGATAGTATTAGTAAACGAGAATATTTAGATCCATTCAAAAAATAAAAGGGTTCTCGAATGGCAGTTGACAGTCTTTTAAAAGCTCTCTTTAGAGAGTATGCCGGTAGCAAGCCCTTCTAGGGCTATTAAAAAGCCACCCGTTTTCACGGGTGGATATTTACTATTATTAATAATATTTGGTTCAGCAGGATTGCATTGCTGGACTTTTTGATTTATAGTGTAGACTGACAGTGTTAGCATGAGAAAGTAGGAGAAATTGATTGGAAAAACAAGGGATTTTTGATTTGACCTATCAGGGACTTGAAGCATGGTTTCTTTCACAAGGGGAAAAGAAATTCAGGGCTTCACAAGTTTGGGATTGGTTATATGTGAAAAGAGTTCAAAGTTTTGATGAGATGAGCAATCTATCAAAAGACTTGATCAATAAATTAAACGAAGAATTTTTATTTATACCTCTCAAGGAAATCGTCGTTCAAGAATCACAAGATGGTACAGTAAAATATTTATTTGAGTTAGAAGATAGGCATATGATTGAAACGGTTTTGATGAAGCACAGCTACGGCTTGTCTGTTTGTGTCACGACCCAAGTCGGCTGCAGTATCGGCTGTACGTTTTGTGCCAGCGGTTTGCTGAAGAAACAGCGGGATTTGACGGCAGGAGAGATCATGGCTCAAGTCATGCAAGTGCAGTATTATTTAGATAATAAAGGAGAGGGGGACCGTGTCAGTCATATTGTCGTCATGGGCATCGGCGAACCTTTTGATAACTACGACAACGTCATGGCCTTCTTAAATATTGTTAATCATCCTAAAGGTCTGGCAATCGGTGCACGTCATATGACGGTTTCTACTAGCGGATTGATTCGAAAAATCAGAAAGTTTGCTGAAGAACCTTTACAAGTTAATCTAGCTATCTCGCTCCATGCGCCAAATGATGAGGTCAGATCATCTATTATGCCCATTAATAAAAGCAATCCGATCAATAAGCTCATGGAAGCAGTAGATGATTATTTGGAAATAAATAATCGCCGGATCACTTTTGAATACATCATGCTGTCTCATGTGAATGACCGTCCGGAACATGCTAAACAATTAGCAGATCTGCTGAAAAATAAAAAGAAACTAGCCTATGTGAATCTGATTCCTTATAACCCGGTCAGCGAACATGACCAGTATCAGCGCAGTTCTAAAGAAGATGTTCTGGCATTTTATGACCGTCTGAAAAAAGAAGGCATCAATTGTGTCATCAGAAAAGAGCAGGGGACGGATATTGATGCTGCTTGTGGGCAATTAAGAAGTAAAAAAATGAAAAAGATATCCTAATTACTTAATAAATCTTTGTCAGAATCTATGTTTAATCATAGATTCTTTTTAAACTTCGGGAAATATGGTATTATTTAGTAGATATTGAGAAAAGGGGCGAAGAGACTTTTGACAGAATCAAATAAATTTTCCATGGAATTAGTGCTCCATGACCATGAGGAAATTTCGCAAATATTCGGTGCACAAGACAAGCACTTAAAATTAATAGAAGAAAACCGTCATGTGGACATTCACGCCAGAGGAGAAATCATTCAGATTTCTGGTGAGGAGTCTGATGTCAGGGCTGTCCATGACATCTTAAAAAAATTACAGATGCTGGTACTGAAAAAAATCCCAGTCAGTACGCCTGATATCGTGACGGCGTTAAAAATGTCAAAAAAAGGAACATTAGATTATTTTGTTGATTTATATGAAGATGAAATTATTAAAGACCGGAACGGTAAAGGGATTCGTCCTAAGACTTACGGTCAAAAACAGTATATTGAAACAATCAAGAAAAAAGACATCACCTTTGGAATCGGTCCGGCAGGGACAGGTAAAACTTTCTTGGCTGTTGTGATGGCTATTGCAGCATTGAGAAAGGGAGAAGTCCAAAAAATCGTATTGACAAGACCTGCCGTTGAAGCAGGTGAAAATCTTGGTTTTCTCCCAGGGGATTTAAAAGAAAAAGTTGATCCCTATCTGCGTCCGGTTTATGATGCGCTTTACACAGTTTTTGGGGTAGAACATACCAATCGCCTGATGGAAAGAGGCGTGATTGAAATCGCTCCTCTTGCTTATATGAGAGGACGGACCTTAGATGATGCATTTGTCATATTAGATGAAGCTCAAAACACGACCATAGCCCAAATGAAGATGTTTTTGACTCGCTTAGGTTTCAGTTCTAAGATGATCGTCAATGGCGATATCTCTCAGATTGACTTGCCTAGAGGAGTCATCAGCGGTCTTGTCGATGCGCAAAAAAAGTTGAAACATATTAAACGAATTGGGTTTGTCAAATTTGAGTCGACAGATGTGGTGCGTCATCCTGTTGTTGCTGAAATCATTGATGCTTATGACCAAGACGCTGGCTGACAGGTATTAAAGAAGGAGTAACCGCAAATGAAGTTTGATTTTAAAAGTCTCATTGATAAGTTCGGCAGACGATATATCATCATCATCACTGCTCTTTTTGCGCTGATCCTTGGCTTGCTGATGTCTGGGAGTGTGAAGCAGACAAACAGAGACCTCAAGGAAGGTAAATTGGCGGAAGAGACGATTCGTGCCAATAAGACGATTGAGAACAAAGATGAGACAGAAGAAAGAAAAAAACTTGCGGCTGAAGCTATGCCGCCCACTTATAGTTTTGATGATTCGGTTGCTAAACATCGCGTTGAATTGACGACGCAATTATTTTCGTATATTGAGGCAACAAACAAAGAACTCCAGGAAAAATATCAAGCGGATTTGGAACGGGCCAAAGAACGCAACTCTGTTGAGGCCCCCACTGTTGAAGATAAGATTGCCAATTTAAAAGGTCGTCTGGAAAAAATCGACAGTGATGATATTAATTTTTTTCAGGATATTTCACAGGGCTTTTATCAAGGCGTCTTTGAGCTTCCCGAAGATGAATTTAATTTATTAAAAACGGAAATGCTAAACATCGTGGAAAAAACCATGGGAGAAAGAATCCGTGATAACAACTTAGCTGAACATAGAGCTTCAGCAAAAGAAAGTATCGGTGCCTCGTTGCTTTCTGAAGATGGTAAAAACTTAGCTGAAGATCTGATTGATAAGGTTGTGGTGGTAAATGAAGTTTTTGATGAGAAGGCTACGGCAGCAGCGAAAGAAACAGCTAAAGAAGCTGTCAATCCCGTGATGATTTATCATGGTGAGGTCATTGTCCGTGAAGGAGCCCAAATCGATTCCCGGGCAATCAAAAAATTGGAATTGTTGGGAATGACCAATAAAAACAACACTATTTTTCCCTATGTTGCAATGATCATGCTGATTGTGATTCAGTTAGGCCTCCTTGTCTGGTTAGTCATGAGGGAAGGAACCAAAGAATTTCAGTTCAGGTTTATTAATTTTTATGTTTTTATGATGGTTTTAAGTATTTTATTTATGAAGGCTATTGCTTTGTTTCAAACAGAAAGCATGCCTTATATTTCTTTATTGTTTCCCGCAGCTTTCACGCCTTTGGTCCTGAATTTATTTATCAGTCGAAAGGCCAGTGTGTTAGCGGCGTTGTTTCAAGTCGCCTTTTCAGTGTTTGTCTTTTATGATTTAGGCGGCACGAGTACGCTGATCTTACTGCTGATGTCCTATCTATTTTCAGGGTTGATGGCATCGTTGATCAAACAGGAGCGTATCGGCCGACAACTTGGCAGGGCGCTTATCATGTTGATTATCGTGCCTTTAGCTTTTACGATAGTCATGTCAACTTATCAGGGGATGGACTTTGGAGATAGAAAAACTGTTTCGGCGATATTATGTATGCTGATCGGCAGTTTGTTTACCTATGTTTTATCTATCGGTCTGCATCCTTATATTGAATTGCTATTGAATGATGACAGTATGATCGTGTTAAATGAATTGAGCAATCCTAATCATCCTTTGTTAAAACGTCTGCTGGAAGAAGCTCCGGGTACTTACCATCACAGTATGATGGTTGCCAGTCTTAGTTCCAATGCAGTGGCAGCGATTGGGGGCAGGTCGCTGATTACGCGAGTGGCCTGTTACTATCATGATATCGGGAAACTAAAACATGCGAATTTCTTTGTAGAAAATCTGCCTTCTGGTGCAGAAAATCCCCATAATTTTTTACTACCCGAGGACAGTAAAGAAATAATTTTTTCCCATGTGTCGGAAGGGGTCAAAATTCTAAAAAAACAAAAAATGCCCAAAATGATTGTTGATATTTGTGAACAACATCATGGGACTACTTTGATGAGCTTTTTCTATATTAAAGCATACGAGAGAGATAAAAACGTCAAAGAAGAAGATTTTAGATATCCTGGGCCAAGGCCACAAACAAAGGAAGCGGCAGTTGTCAACTTGGCCGATACTTGCGAAGCAGCTGTTCGCGCAATGAAACAGCCGACAAATGAAACAATTCATGAGTTTGTTCATGATTTGGTTGAAAAAAGAATTAAAGATAATCAGCTGGACGAATCTGGTCTGACACTCGGAGAGATTCGTATCATTGAGAAATCAATCATCAATGGCTTATGCAGTGCCTATCATTCAAGAATTGAATACCCAAAAATGAAAAAAGAAATTGAGGAAAATAATAAATAATGGAAATTACAATAAGTGATCAAACGGAAGAATTAACTGACTTACAGTTGTCAGATATTTCCTCATTATTGAATTTTGCAGGTGATTACCTTGAATTGGCAGAGGATACAGAGATGTCTGTAACGTTTATGTCCAATGAAGCCATTCAAAATTTTAATCGGGAGTACCGTGAAAAAGATGTCCCTACCGACGTTATCAGTTTTGCAATCGAAGACGAGGAGGACATCCCACCTGAGTTATTTGAGCAGATGGGTATCCCAAGAAATCTAGGGGATATTCTTGTGTCAGTGGAAAAAGCCCATGAACAAGCTGCTGATTACGGTCATTCCTTTGAAAGAGAATTAGGTTTTTTAGTCGTGCATGGTTTTTTACACCTTAACGGCTATGATCATATGACTGAAGAAGAGGAAGCAAAGATGTTTACTTTACAAAGAAAGATATTAGATGCCTATGGACTTGAAAGAAAATAAATACGGTATTGAAAAAAATAAAAAATTTTATCGTTCTTTAAAATGTGCCTGTGCAGGTTTGAAGGTCGCGTTTGTTGAAGAAAGAAATTTGAGATTCCAGTGTGTGTTGGGAATCTTGGCTGTTTTGGCGGGCTTTTTTTTCGAGCTAGAACGATTTGAGTGGCTGTGGATTCTTTTGGCTATTTTTCTCGTCATAACGATGGAACTGTTGAATACTGTTATGGAAAATTTAGTAGATATGATCACGGAAAAAACCTATCATCCAATCGGTAAAAAAGTAAAAGATATCGGTGCCGCAGTTGTATTTATCAATGCCTGTTTTGCTGTTTTAATCGCCGGAATCATCTTTTTGCCAAAGTTAGTGCTTTTGTTACAAAAATTTTTATAAAAGAAAGAGGACATTAAATGACTAAACCATTTCGTTCAGGTTTTGTGGCAATCATCGGACGCCCCAATGTTGGGAAATCCACATTGCTTAACCGTGTGATTGGCCAAAAAATTGCAATTATGAGTGATAAAGCTCAAACAACACGAAATAAAATTCAGGGAGTCTATACGACAGATGACAGTCAAATCGTCTTTATAGATACACCGGGTATTCATAAACCAAAACATAAATTAGGCGACTTTATGGTCGAATCTGCCTATAGTGCACTTCGGGAAGTAGATGCCGTTCTTTTCATGGTCAGTGCGGACCAGAAACGAGGACCGGGAGATAATTTTATTATCGAACGTTTGAAAAAACAATCGGCGCCCGTATTTTTGGTTATCAATAAAATCGACAATGTCCATCCGGATGATTTGTTGCCAATGATTGAGGATTACCGGGAGCAAATGGATTTTGCTGAAATAGTACCGATTTCTGCCACTGAGGGGAATAATATCGAGAATTTATTAGAAGTCTTAACTGGCTATCTTGAAGAAGGGCCTCAGTATTATCCTGCTGAGCAAGTTACAGACCATCCCGAGTATTTTATCGTCTCTGAGTTGATTCGTGAAAAAGTTTTGCAGCTGACCCATGAGGAAGTGCCGCATTCTGTTGCAGTTGTTATTGACAGTATGGAACGAGATGACAATGATAAAATTCATGTTATGGCAACTATAGTTGTGGAACGTCCGACTCAAAAAGGGATATTGATCGGCAAAGGCGGCAAGATGATGAAGGATATCGGTATTAGGGCACGCAAAGATATCGAAAACTTGCTCGGAAACAAAGTCTATCTGGAAACTTGGGTTAAAGTAGAGAAGAATTGGCGGGATAAGCAGAGATATCTCAAAGATTTGGGCTATAGAGACATGGATTATTAGCATAAGTTAATAATCCTTTTTGCTTTTTTTGTATCAGCATAGGTCAAATTTACTTTACTTGAGAGCAGAGAATTAGTTAAAATTTAGCGGGGAAGGGGATGAGAAATTGTTGCAAAGCAATGAAACTAAGGGGTTGATTTTGTTTGCAAGAAATCACCGTGAAAAAGATAAATTAGTTAAGATATTTACTGAAAAGTATGGCAAGCGGATGTTTTTCATGCGAAATGCCATGAGAAAAAATAATCCCTTAACTGTTGCTACACAACCATTCACCGAAGCCGTATATGTTGGAAAAATCAATGAAAAAGGCCTGTCTTTTTTGAATGATGCCAAAGAAGTGACAAATTTTAAAAATATCCAGCAAGATATTTTTATTAGTGCGTATGCTACGTATTTGTTGAATTTAGTAGATGTGGCAATTGATGACAGCATCTATGACCCTGCCCTTTACGGTTTTACCAGAAATTTATTGCAGCTGATGGATGAGGGGAAAGACCCGCAAATTTTGACAAATATTTTAGAAATTCAAATTTTAGAACGGTTTGGTTTAGATTTTGATTGGCTTCATTGTCGGATTTGCGGCAAGACCCAAGGCAAATTCGATTTTTCTTCTGCCTATCATGGTGTTCTTTGCGAGGAACATTTCTACAAAGATCCTCGTCGCTATCATGGCTCGCCTCGTGCCATTCATTTTATCAGGATGTTTTCCAGTATCACTTTAGAGCAAATCAACACTATCAGCGTGTCAGATCAGACGAAAAAAGAACTTCGGGAGATGATTGATGCCTTGTATGAAGAATTTGTCGGCGTTTCTTTGAAAAGCAAACAATTTATCGATAAGATGGCCAGCTGGGAAGATATTTTAAGAACACCCAAGGAGCAGGATAACTCCAACTCGCAAACAGATGGGGAACACAGCTTTGAAGACTCAGAAAAAAATTATGACGACTCAGATAAACAGAACCCGCCTTTACTTGATGACAGGGAAGATTGAGTTGCCTTTTAAAGTACTCTAGTAATTCCCTCGATTAGTATTTAGTACAAACGATTAAAAAATATTTGACAAAAGATAGCTTTAAAGGCTATGATAAGAGAAATATAATAAAGATGCGTAGAAGAAGAGGAGTAGATTGTTTTTTCTTTTTAGAGAGACCGGTGAAGGTGGAAGCTGGTTAAGAAAATCAGTCGAATGGCGCTTCCGAGCTGAAGAATAAAGAGCCAAGGTTAGTTTTCTTGGAAGTAGGGTGGAACCGCGATAATTTCGTCCCTATGCTTGACACGTTCGTCAAGCATAGGGATTTTTTGTTTTTCATATTGATTTATAACGTTGTTGCTTGTTTTCGACTATCAATCGTCGGAAATATAATTTTCAATTACTGGGAGGAGATTTTCCATGACAAAAGGACTAACGATTCAAGAAATGATTTTGACCTTACAAAATTTTTGGTCTGACCAAGGGTGCTTGCTGATGGAGGCATACGATACAGAAAAGGGTGCGGGAACGATGAGTCCCTACACTTTTCTTAGAGCTATTGGACCAGAGCCTTGGAATGCAGCTTATGTAGAACCTTCTCGCCGGCCAGCAGACGGGCGCTATGGCAAGAATCCTAACCGTTTGTATCAGCATCATCAGTTTCAAGTGGTGATGAAACCTTCACCGGAAAATATCCAAGAAATTTATTTGGAAAGTTTGCAAAAATTAGGGATAGACCCATTGAAACATGACATCCGTTTTGTTGAAGACAATTGGGAAAATCCATCTATGGGTTGTGCTGGTCTAGGATGGGAAGTTTGGCTGGATGGTATGGAAATCACACAATTCACCTATTTTCAACAAGCGGGCGGATTGGAATGTAAACCTGTGACAGTCGAGTTAACTTATGGGATTGAGCGGTTGGCTTCATATATCCAAGAGGTAGAGAGTGTGTATGATTTGGAGTGGACCCACGGCGTGAAATACGGAGAAATTTTTGTAGAACCGGAATATGAACACTCTAAATATTCTTTTGAAGAGAGCAGTCAAGAGATGCTCTTAACGCTTTTTGAGATGTATCAACGTGAGGCACAGCGGTGTATTGAACTAGGGTTAGTTCATCCAGCCTATGACTATGTTTTGAAATGCAGCCATACCTTTAACTTGCTGGATGCTAGAGGAGCTGTTTCTGTGACTGAACGTGCCGGTTATTTGGCCCGTATTCGCAAGATGGCTAGAGAATTAGCGAAAGCTTTCGTGGAAGAAAGAAGAAAATTAGGCTTTCCGCTGTTGTCAAAAGAAGTCGAGTACGAGGAAAAGGAGAGAGCATAAGATGACAAAAACATATTTATTAGAAATCGGTTTGGAAGAAATGCCTGCCCGAGTTGTGACTTCTTCAGTCAATCAACTCAAGGAAGGGATGGCAAACTTTCTAAAGGATAATCGCTTATCTTATGACACAATCGAAACGTATGCCACGCCAAGAAGGCTGGCATTAAAAGTGATAAATTTGGCTGAAAAACAAACAGATGTAGAAGAAAATGCCAAGGGGCCGGCTAAGAGAATAGCCGTTGACGAAGACGGGAATTGGACTAGGGCTGCTGAAGGTTTTGCTCGAGGCCAAGGAGTTTCTTTAGAGGAACTGTATATGAAGGAAGTCAAGGGCGTCGAATATGTTTACGCCGATAAGTTTATTTCCGGCGAAGCAGCGGAGAAAGTTTTAACATCGGCTTTGGATATCTTAAAAGCATTACATTTTCCTGTCACCATGCGCTGGGGCAGTTTCGATACGGAATTTATCCGCCCCATACACTGGATAGTCAGCCTTTTAGATGACCAAATCATCCCATTGAATTTTTTAAATGTGACAAGCGGCAATGTTTCTCGGGGGCATCGCTTTTTAGGGACAGATACGGTGATCGAGCACAGTAAAGACTATGAAACTAACTTACGAGAACAATTTGTGATTGCCGATGCTATGGAGAGAAAAGCAATGATTCGTGAGCAAATTCGTGAGATTGCTGAAAAAAATCATTGGCATATCTCTCTTGATGAAAAGCTCCTTGAAGAAGTTAACAATCTTGTTGAATATCCTACTGCTTTTGCCGGAAATTATGCTGAGAAATATTTGGACATTCCTGAAGAAGCGTTAATCATTTCTATGAAAGAGCACCAGCGTTATTTTGAAGTCCGCGATAGGGATGAAAAATTATTGCCTTACTTTATTGGTGTACGTAACGGCAACGATCAATACTTGGACAATGTGATCAGCGGGAACGAAAAAGTTTTAGTGGCCCGTTTGGAAGACGCCGTTTTCTTTTATGAAGAGGACCAGCAAGTTGCCATAGAGGAGTATGTCAATCGGTTAAGAAAAGTGACATTTCACGAAAAGATCGGCTCTATCTATGAGAAAATGCAGCGTGTGGCAAGTATCGCCAAACTTATCGGCGAACAAGTTAAGCTGACCGAAGAAGAATTAAAAGATTTAGAGCGGGCAGCTGCTATCTATAAATTTGATTTAATGACCAGCATGGTGGGAGAATTTCCCGAACTGCAAGGAGTGATGGGAGAAAAATATGCCTTGATAAAAGGGGAGCGTCCTGCTGTTGCCCAAGCCATCCGTGAACACTATCTGCCATCATCCAGCGAAGGGGTCTTACCTGTTTCTAACGTGGGAGCTGTCTTGGCAGTCGCTGACAAATTAGATACAGTGACAACTTTCTTCAACGCCGGCATGGTGCCTACCGGTTCCAATGACCCTTATGCTTTGCGTCGTCAAACTTATGGCATTATCCGCATCGTTGAAGATAAGGGTTGGGATTACCCGATTTTACGTCTTCAAGAAGAAATTGCTGAAATCATCAACGATAATCCAGACAAATTTGGTGTACAATTGTCCACTGATAATCAGAAAGTATTTGACTTTATGAAGGCACGCCTAAAACAGTTTTTATCAAGTGATGATATTCGCCACGACGTTATCGAAGCAGTCACGAATGCCAAACAAAGCAATTTGATAAAAATGATCGATGCCGCTCGTATTTTGAAAAAACATCAGCAAGACAGTGATTACAAGAGTGCTATGGAAGCACTGGGACGAGTGACTAATTTGGCTAAAAAAGGTGAAGAATTGCTTCAGGAAGACATTCATATACCGGTAGATGAAAGCCTATTTGAAAATGAAGAAGAAAAAGAATTATTCCATGCGGTCAATCAATTGCTTACGAAGGTTAAAAAACATGAACCAGAGGATACTTATCTTGCCTTAAAAGACCTTGCCCCTTTGATTGAAAAATATTTTGACAGTACCATGGTCATGGCAGATGATGAAGGAAAAAGAAATAATCGTTTGAGACAGCTGATGCTGATTTCAGATTTGGCCTCGGCATTTGCAAGCATAGATTTATTGACAATAAAAAATAAGGAGTGACAACACATGAAAAATGTAGAAACTACTGCAGCCCCGCAAGCGATCGGGCCTTATGCCCAAGGGAAGATTATTGGTGATTTGTTATTTTCTTCCGGTCAGATTCCTCTTCATCCTGAAACTGGAGAGATAGTCGGAACAGAAATCAAGGAGCAAACCCTTCGAGTGATGGAAAATATTAAAGGTATTTTGGCATCAGAAGAGTTGTCATTTGACCATATTATAAAAACAACTTGCTTTTTAAGTGATATGAATGACTTTGCTGCTTTTAATGAGGTCTATGGCCAGTATTTATCTGAGGGGAAAGTGCCAGCCCGTTCTTGTGTGGAAGTTGCCAGATTGCCTAAAGATGTTTGTGTGGAAGTTGAATTTATCGCTACACTAAATCAGTAGACAAAATATTTGTTGAAATAGAAAAGTTGCGTTGGCCTGAACGTTTGGGACAATAAGGTTTTGATACAGATTTAGTAAAAAATGTTTTATGTATTTACTTGTGCCATCGAAAATCAAATAACAGTTGAGACGTCATCAAGCCGACAATGGAGAATAGTATTCTTCATTATCGGCTTGATATTTTTATGATTATTTACTTGAGTTAACAGAATTTCTTAGCGTATGATTTCTTTGATTCTTACGTCCAAAAAATCATCAATGACAAAATCAACGAGTCCAGTATCCTCTAATTTCTGATGATTTCCTTCAGTTGAGACGGCAATAATATGTTCGGCTTTGGCGTTGGCAGCACCTTGTAATCCAATCGGAGAATCTTCAAAAACGATCATGCGATCAAGGTTGCCACCAATATTTAATGCTGCTTGAATATAAAAATCAGGCGCAGGTTTGCTTTTTAAAGTTCCGTCATTGTATACCACATGTTCATAGTCGAACCAACGTCCGAGCTGAAAAATATCAAAATAAAAATCAACATTGACTTTTGGCGATACCGTTGCAATATTCATTGGACATTTTTTGTCTTTTAAAAAATCAAAATATTCTGTGACTCCTTTGATTAATTTTGGGTTTTTATCCTCCAGTACCAAATCCCGGTAAATAGCTTCCTTGCGATTAGATAACTTTTCACCTTCTGCATCACTCAGGGATTTTCCTAAAATCTTTTCCATGACCAAATGATTAGTCCGTCCATGGATATGGTCAAATTCCTCTGGAGTAAATTTCCGGCCAATCAGTTCCTGAATAAACTGCTGCCATGCCTGTTCATGCAAATGAGAATCACTGAACAACGTACCATTAAAATCAAAAATAATCGATTGCATTGTTTTCCTCCTATTTTTCATTGGTATCATAAATTATCTAATGATACAAAAATCAACCTTGGATTCCTTTTTAAATAACTGATATGTAAAAGATGGATTATTCGAACTTTTTTAGCGAGATTATAGAGTGAAAAAAGAGTAATCATCTTTTTTTCGAGGTTTAGTTGAGCTAAAACATCAAACTTTATGCTCTATGAGGGTGATTGTATAAATACGTTTTATTTTATAAAGTATAATAAATGGTAGCAAAACAACTATCTAAAGTCAATGTTTCATGATGACGGTTACTTTCGGGATTCTTCGAATATAATATGATATATAATTTTAAGGGATGTTATTTTTGAACAAAATTAAATTTGCTAAAAATATTTTAACATCAGATTTTTCCTTATAGACACAAACACCACTAGATGTTTTAAAGATGTTTTCTTCCGTATATTTAGCTATATTTAAGTCAGCATAGTTGAAGCAATCCGTGGTACTGTAAAGAAAATGAACGCATTAAGTTCGTGAGAGGAGGATATTCTTGCGAATCTTACAACATTGACACCTTTTTTTGCAATGTTCATGCAGAATATTTGAAGCGCTATGCTATAATTAAAGTTAACAAAATTGGAGGAACAAAAGGGAAAAAATTTGTGTTGTCAGCTGTTTTTTAATAGAGGAGGTATACAATGAATTTTTGGAAAAGAGCGTTGGCAAGTGTATCTAGGCGAAAAGGGAAATCGCTGATTTTATTTGCCGTAGTATTTATATTAGGTAATGTGATCGCAGGTGCGATTGCGATTCAGCAGTCTACAAATAATGTGGAAAAAAACATAAAGAAAAATCTTGGTGCTTCGGCAACGATTTCGATAGACTATGAAGCGATGATGAATCTCACAGAAGATGAAAGTGAATCTGCCTTCAAAGAGTCCGCATTGACGAATTTAGCTATGACGAAGCAGGTGGGGGAACTGCCCTATGTTGCGTATTTTGATTATACGGTACCTTCTTATTTTCAAACTGAAAAGTTGAAAGCTATCGAGCCTGAGGAAGAAGAAGAAGGCACAGTGTCTTATGGCGGCGGCATGGGCTTCACAGTTGTCGGGGGTAATACCGAAGAGATTGCTGATCAAAAAAAAGGGAAAATAAAGCTTGTAGAGGGACGTTCGTTTTCAGAACAAGAATTATCCAGCGGAAAACAAGTGGGAATCATTTCAAAAACTTTGGCGGAGCAAGAAAAAATAGCCATTGGGGACAAAATTATTTTTGATCGGGTCAGCCGTACAGGAGAAGAATTTACTGATGACGGTTCCATCAAGGAAACGGAAAATACAAAGACCTTTGTTAAAGACATCCCCGTGGAAATTATAGGGTTGTTTGATGTGCAGCAAACAGAAAATAAAGGAAAAGATAAAGAGAAAGACAATCAACATTATTTTGTTGATTACAATTATCAACTTGCGGAACAGAAAAACACTGTGTATATGCCAAATGAAGCAGTGATGAAAATTGAAAAAGAGTACCATCGTTCCTTAGAAGAAGAGTATCCTAACTTTTGGGATTTCCCTGAAGAAGAATATCAAAAAATGAAAGATGAAGAGGCAGAAGAGACCACCTACTACCAACCATTTTTCATGCTTAAAAATCCTGAAGATGCAGAGGCATTTAGAAAAGAAGCCCAAGCACTTATCGGCAAACATGACAAGGTACTGATTTCAAGTGACCAATTTGAATCTGTGTCTGGTCCTCTATCGGGGATGTCAAAAATATCAGGATTAGTCTTGTACGTTGCTGTGGGCGCTTCATTGCTCATTGTGACCCTCGTGATTTTGCTGTTTTTGCGTGACCGCAAACATGAATTGGGTGTCTACTTATCTCTTGGAGAAAAACGTGTCAAAGTCATCGGTCAAATTGTAGTAGAAGTGATGATCATATCTTTAGTCGCAATTACGTTGTCTGTCTTTACCGGCAATCTGGTGGCTGATGGTGTCTCTTCTTCGTTGATTGCCTCTCAAGAGCAAACAGAAAATTACGAAATGTATAGTGACCCGGATTTTTATGAATTTCAACAACTCGGAACTGAAACTGTTAGTCAAGAGGATGTAATTTCTGCTTACGAAGTGAAACTTTCAGCAAGTTATATCGTGACCTTTTATCTTGTGGGTACGGCGACCATTCTTTTGTCGACCATCGTACCGCTGATTTATATCATGCGGTTAAACCCTAAAAAAATTATGATGTAGGAGGATGAGTAGAATGGCGATTATTGCAACGGAAGATGTAAATTATTACTATCAAGACGGCGATCAGCGCAGATATATTTTAAAAGATACCAGTATTAGTTTCGACAAAGGGAAATTTTATACGATTCTTGGACAGTCGGGGTCTGGAAAAACTACGTTCCTCTCATTGTTAAGTGCACTTGATGCACCAAAAGAAGGGAAAATTTTATATCAAGGGAAAGATATTCGCAACATCGGCTATGAAAATTTCCGACGCAACAATGTGGGAATTATTTTTCAAAGCTATAACTTGATTCCTTATTTGACCGCAGTGGAAAACGTGATGGTACCGATGGCGATTACTGAAAATAAATTACCGGATAATCAAAAAGAAGTTGCCTATAATTTGCTGGATTACATCGGCATCGTTAAAAGCAAGTCTGATCGGCAAGTCAATCAGTTGTCAGGGGGAGAACAACAGCGTGTGGCGATTGCCAGAGCTTTGGCTACCAACGTAGATGTTATTTTGGCGGATGAGCCTACTGGAAATCTAGATGAGGGAATCGAGCAGGAAATCGTAGCGATTTTCAAAAAGCTGGCTCACGAACACGACAAATGTGTCATTGTCGTGACCCATTCCAATGAAATCGCCCAGCAATCTGACGATACTTATATTTTAAGGAAAGGCAGACTAGCACGATATGAGTGATTTTTTATCTAACTTTAGCCGAGACAATTATAAGAAAACGTTGAAGAATAAAACTGATAAAAAAGATACTGATAAAACCAAGTCGGAAGAACACAACAAGAATAGAAAACAATCTAAAGAGAGATCTGACACTGGGGAAACTAACGGATCTTCTAATTCATCCAGTGACAATCAAGAAAAGAAAAACATCGCTAAAAAACATGAGATAGTGGATGTAACTTCTGCTGATGGGGAGCAAGAGATCGTCTTGGCTCGTGGTGAGGAGACAGAAGCGGATCAGGCACAAGTAGCAGCATACTTGTCCGATGATGAACTGTCTGATGATAGAGAAGAAGTCACAGAAACTGATCCATCCTATCAGTTGAAGAGAAGAAAAAAAATCATTCTTGGGGCGGTTGGTGCCCTGATTGCCGTGGCAATACTTTTGTTTGCCTATCATAGAGTAACGACAGTGACGACTCCGGATTTTAAGGGTAAGCCCCTTTCAGAAGCACGTGAATGGGCAACAGACCATAAAATTAAGCTGGAGGTTGATCAAGCCTATGATTTTGATACGGAAGTCAACCATATCATCAAGCAAAAAGCACAAGTCGGCAAACGGGTCAAAAAGAAAAATAAATTTTTAGTTGTGTCCAGTCTTGGACCAGATCCCGAAGATCATATCAAACTGCCGGATTTTTCAAGCATGGACCAGGGACAAGCAGAAAAATGGGTGGAAGAGAATAAAGCGGAAAATGTTACGATTACTTCAGAGTATGACGATAAAATCGAAAAATCAAAGTTTATCAAACAACAATTTTCCGATAAAGAGATGACCGCGGAAAAATATAAACGAAAAGATCAACTGGTGGTAGCCTATTCCAAAGGGAAAGAAGTTTTTGAAAAAAACATCAATGTTCCCAACTTTGTAAAAAAAGCAAAAGCTGAAGTTGAAACATGGGCAAAGAAAAATGACATAGCCATGACTTATGAGGAAACTGATTCGGATACGATTGAACAGGGATTTGTTATCAAGCAGAGCGTAGCGGAAAATGAAAAAGTTGCAAAAAAAGATGCTATGACCGTGACGATTTCTAAAGGGAAAGCCTTTGTCGTTCCCAATTTTGCTGAATACAACAAAAATTCTGCAGCTGAATATCAACATTTGACAGTCAATGTCAAAGAGCAGTTTTCTGACGGGGTAGCTTTTGGTCAGTTGATCAGCCAATCCGTCGAGCCCGGGAAAAAAATCTTTGAAGCAGATAAAGCTCAGCCTATTACGGTTATCTATTCAAGCGGCCGGCCTTACCTGAAATCATACATTGGATTGATCGAAGGGGACTTGCCAGAACTTTTTTTCAATGATTATCAGTCCAAAGGGGCCAATATTTCTTATGTGATTTACTACGTCGACTCAGAAGAACTAAAAGGAACTGTTGTGGACATGAGCAACTATAACGAATACGTTCCTCTTAATTACACAGTCAATATTGCAGTAAGTAATGGGATTTATGCAAATTCCCTCCCAAGAACCAACGAAGTGGAAGAAGAAGCAGCTGAATGATTTTTTAAGGAAGGTCTGAACAACCTTCCTTTTTTGAGATGTCACGATAAGTTTTTTGCCTACTTGCGAAAATTGTGTTATACTAAAAGATGTATTTTTGTGTACGTTACTAAGAAAGTCGCACTAGAAGAGGTCATTTTAGTGCGACTTTTGACAGCTATTTTTGCTTCAGTTAAAGTTTAAACAATCCTTGAGGGTGATAAAACCATGAATAGAATTCCACAAGAAGTCATAGATGAGATTCGTATTGGCACAAACATCGTTGATGTGGTCGGTCAATATGTCCAGTTAAAAAAGTCGGGAAAAAACTATTTTGGTTTGTGTCCGTTTCATGAAGAAAAATCGCCCTCTTTTTCAGTGGCAGAAGATAAACAGATTTTTCATTGTTTTGGCTGCGGAAAAGGCGGCAACGTGTTTCAATTTATTCAGGAAATTGACGGGGTGAGCTTTCCGGAAGCAATCGAAAAAGTCGCTGATTTAAGTCATATTCAAGTTGATTTTAAATTTTCACCTGCTGTTTCACCAGGGGAAGACAGTCGTCGGCAAAAAGATGGTCAGTTGATAGCACTGCATGAGAAAGCTGCAGAGTTGTATCACCATATTTTACTTCGAACCCAAGTCGGTCAGCATGCGTTGAAGTATCTGCAAGACAGGGGCATCAGCGAAGAACAGATGACAGAGTTTCAAATTGGGTTTGCACCGGCAGAACGCACCTTGCTGAAACAAGTTTTCCAACAAGAAAATGTCGACACACAAGTGATCAGCCGCTCGGGTCTCGTAACAGAGAGAGAAGATGGGGAGCAGCTGGATCGTTTTTATTCCAGAATAATGTTTCCAATCCGCAATGCCCAAGGAAAAGTCGTGGCTTTTTCAGGAAGATTGTTTTTAGAAGATAATTATGAATCAGCTAGAATGCCTAAGTACTTAAACAGCCCTGAAACAGAAATATTTAATAAACGTCAAGTGCTTTACAATTTCGATCAGGCGCGGGCAGTCGGCAGAAAAGAAAATGAATTGGTGCTATTTGAAGGATTTATGGATGTTATATCAGCATCTGGCGCTGGAATTAAAAACGGCGTGGCTTCGATGGGGACCAGTCTGACTAACGAACAGTTGACAATGTTTCAGCGAACCGTAAAAAAAGTGCTGATTTGTTATGATGGAGATAACGCAGGAAGAGAGGCAAGTTATCGGGCCTTGCAGAGTTTTACAGATCATTCCTCACTGGATGTCAGTATCTTGATGCTGCCGGAAAACCTTGACCCTGATGATTATATTCAAACATATGGCGGGGAACGTTTTAAAGAGCAAGTAAAAAACCATCGGGAATCCCCTTTTACTTTTAAAATGCTCTATTTTAAACAAGATAAAAATCTGGAAAATGAACATGAAAGACTGGCCTATCTGGATCAGATGATCAAAGAACTGGCGAGTGTCCCATCAGTGATTGAACGTGAAGTTTACACCCATCAATTATCGGAAATGTTTGATATTTCAGAAGAAGCGATCCAAGCGGAAGTTGATAAAGTCCTGACGACTGAAAGACAGCAGCGTCGTCAGCAACGACGTCGCCATCAGGCCAATGGGAATGAAACAGCCATTGAGAGGACGACACCGCAGGTCCAGCAAGAGTCAAAGTTGACACTTATGGAAAAGACAGAGCAGATGCTTTTGTATCGGATTTTCCATGAGCAGACGGTGGTTAATCGTTTAAAAAGAGAGAAAGACTTTTCTTTTGCTCATGATGACTATCAGGAATTGTTTACTCATTTTGAAACGTATATGATGCTGCATGGTCAATTTGTTGAAGCTGATTTTTTAAATTATTTACAAGAGGATCACTTGCGACGTAAATTAATTGAAATTTCTTATTTAGAGATGTCAGAAGAAAGTACCAGTCAGGAAATTGACGATTATATAAGAGTTATCGGAAAAAACAGTCTTGAAGTACTAAAAAAAGAAAAATTAAAAAATCAGAAAGAAGCTGCCAGAGTCGGCGATAAAGAATTAGAGTTGGCTTTGTCAATCGAAATAATTGAAATTCAAAAGAAATTGAAGAATCATTAGGAACTTAGAAAGGGGATTTCTTCCATGGCAGAAAAAAAACTAACTTATGATCAGGCAGTAAGAGCAGTGATCAAAGAATATAAACCCAAAGGCTCCGTACTGTACGATGTTTTGACAGATCGTATCGCCACTCCCTATGAATTAGGAGCCAAAGGCATGGATAATCTGATTCAGCGGGTAGAGGATCAGGGGATCAGTGTAGTGGATGAAGACGGCGAGCCGGCAAAAAGAAGTTTGGAAAAAACTGAAAGTGAAGTCAGCCAAAAAGATTTGGAGGATATGTCAGCACCGGCAGGCGTTAAAATCAATGACCCAGTGCGGATGTATTTAAAAGAGATCGGCCGTGTTGACTTATTGACTGCAGAAGAAGAAGTAGAACTGGCTTTACGGATTGTAGATGGTGATCAGGAAGCCAAACAAAAATTAGCTGAGGCTAACTTGCGGTTGGTTGTGAGTATTGCTAAACGTTATGTTGGACGAGGCATGCAATTTCTTGATTTGATTCAAGAAGGAAATATGGGATTGATGAAGGCTGTAGAAAAATTTGACCATACAAAAGGATTCAAGTTTTCAACGTATGCCACTTGGTGGATTCGTCAAGCCATCACCCGTGCGATTGCTGACCAAGCACGCACCATTCGTATTCCAGTGCATATGGTCGAGACTATCAACAAACTGATTCGTATTCAGCGTCAATTATTACAGGACTTAGGCAGAGAACCTACACCAGAAGAAATTGGTGCAGAAATGGACTTGCCGACAGAAAAAGTTCGTGAGATTTTAAAAATATCCCAAGAACCAGTCTCTTTGGAAACACCGATAGGCGAAGAAGACGACTCCCATCTAGGAGACTTTATCGAGGATCAGGATGCCACTAGCCCAGCTGAACATGCAGCGTATGAAATGTTGAAGGAACAGCTGGAAAGTGTGTTGGATCAGTTGACCGACAGAGAAGAAAATGTGTTGCGTCTGCGTTTTGGTCTAGATGACGGCCGCACTCGCACTTTAGAAGAAGTTGGGAAAGTGTTCGGCGTCACTCGGGAGCGAATCCGTCAGATTGAAGCTAAAGCTTTGAGAAAATTACGTCATCCTTCCCGTTCAAAACAACTGAAAGACTTTTTAGAATAAGCATTGCCAAACCAGAAGTCGATTTGATTTCTGGTTTTTGTCTTCCCGGAGAAAAATTATTTAATTTCGTTTAATGAGATGGCTTATTTTATCTTATTTGCTGGAACTAAAATGAATCATGTTATTGAAATGGGATAGTTTGTACTCCCGTGGTGACAAACAATGGTATAATGTTGAAGAGAATAAATTGAGGAAGTTGATAGACAAATGAATGAACATAAATTATCCGCCAGATTACAGGCAATCGCAGATCTTGTTCCAAAAAATGCCAGATTGGCTGATATCGGATCAGATCACGGCTACTTGCCGGCTTGGCTGGTTTTAAATAAAAAAATCCCCTTTGCGGTTGCAGGCGAAGTTGTAGAAGGTCCTTATGCATCAGCCCGCTCATTGGTGGCGTCCTCCAACTTGCAAGATAAAATAGATGTACGTCTAGGCGACGGACTGGAAGTTATCACAGCTTCAGACAACATCGATGTGATTACTATTGCCGGGATGGGGGGAAGTTTGATTCGAGAGATTTTACAACGTGGGCAAGACACAGAACAGTTGACAGGTCAAGAAACATTGATTTTACAGCCAAATGTAGGTGAATATACACTTCGACGTTGGCTGGCAAAAGCAGGTTATGGAATTATCCATGAAGAGATTTTAAAAGAAGATGACAAAATCTATGAAATCATTGTTGCTGTTAAAAAATCAGATGCCTGTAGCTATAGTCAAAAAGAACTTTTTTTTGGTCCCATACTTCTTGAGAATCAAACAGAAATATTTTACGAAAAATGGCAAAAGCAGTTAGAAAAACACCAGTATATTTTAGCTGGATTGAAAAAAGCGGGTCAAAGAGACCAAGAAAAAATTTCCCGAACCGAGGAAAAAATTGAATGGATGAAGGAGTTGTTGATATAAATGATAGACGGCTTGGAATTTATTGAGCGGTTTGAACAACATTTTCCGCTAGAGTTAGCAGAAGAAGGCGATCCTGTAGGCCTTCACATCGGGACACTGAATAAGAAAGTCCAACGAATTATGATTACTTTAGATGTACGACCGGAAGTCGTGGCAGAGGCAATCGACAAAAAAATTGATTTACTAATTGCTAAACATCCGCCGATTTTTCGTCCAATTAAAAATTTGTCTACGGATAACCCACAGCAAAAGATGTACGGAGATTGTTTGAAACATGATATCGCAGTCTACGCAGCCCATACGAATATGGATATTGTTCCTGACGGTTTGAATGACTGGTTTTGTGAATTGTTGGGTATCACGGACACTGGCTATATCACAAAGACCCATGAAATAAACGGAATATCTTACGGAATCGGACGAATCGGAAATTTAGCAACCCCCGTTGCCTTAACAGATTTTATACAGGAAGTAAAAGATACTTTTCATTTAGATGGTTTGCGGTTAATCAGTCCCACAATAGAAAAAATGATTCAACGGGTAGGTATTTGCGGCGGAAGCGGCGAAAAATTTTATCATGATGCGTTAGCAAAAGGAGCTGACGTGTATATCACCGGAGATGTTTATTATCACACAGGTCATGAGATGATTACTGACGGTTGCAGTGTTATTGATGCAGGCCACTATATTGAAGAACTTTGCAAATCAAAAATCGTTTTGTTATGTCATGAGTGGAAAAAAGAGTATAATTGGGACGTAGATTTCATTGAATCGGAAGTAAATACGAACCCGTTTATTTATTACTAATTTTTAAAGGAGCTTGATAAAATGTACGAAAATTTAGTCTCACGTTTTTTGAAATATGTAAAAATTGATACCCGTTCTGATTCTGCAAGCAAAACAGTCCCTTCAACAGAAAGCCAAGTAGCATTCGGCAAGATGTTAGTGGAAGAATTAAAAGAAATCGGTATGTCGGCAGTCAAATACAATGATGAAAATGGCTTTGTGACAGCAGAATTACCAGCCAATACTGACAAAGAAGGCGTTAGAAGCATTGGTTTTATTGCTCATATGGACACAGCAGATTTTAATTCAGTTGGTGTGAATCCGCAAATTGTGGAAAACTATGACGGAAAGTCCGATATCTCTTTAGATGGCGAAGGAAAATTTAAGCTGACAGTCAAAGATTTTCCTAATCTTGCTAATTACGAAGGACAAACCCTGATAACGACAGATGGTTCTACTCTTTTAGGTGCAGATGATAAGTCGGGTATCGCAGAAATTATGTCGGCGATGGAATATTTATTAAAAACTCCTGAAATCAAACATGGAAAAATCAAAGTGGCCTTTGGTCCTGATGAAGAAATCGGGGTAGGGGCAGACAGATTCGATGTAGATGATTTTGCAGTTGATTTTGCTTATACGATGGATGGCGGTCCTGTAGGAGAGTTGAACTATGAAACCTTTAGTGCTGCTCAGGCAGATATTACCATTCAAGGGATGAATGTTCACCCAGGAACTGCCAAGGACACCATGATTAATGCATTGCAGTTGGCAATTGATTTTCACAATTTGCTCCCTTCTGAAGAGGTACCGGAAAAGACAGAAGGCTACGAGGGCTTTTTCCACTTAATGAAACTAAGCGGAAATGTTGAAGAAGCAGAACTTAGTTATATTATTCGTGACCATGATCGAGAAAAATTTGAAGATAAAAAGAAAAAAACCACTGCAATTCA
Organism: Vagococcus elongatus; assembly: GCF_003987645.1. Lineage (GTDB taxonomy): Bacteria > Bacillota > Bacilli > Lactobacillales > Vagococcaceae > Vagococcus_A > Vagococcus_A elongatus. Next base: position 1,534 of record NZ_NGKA01000027.1, on the reverse strand, counting down.
AAACGAATTGAACGCAGCCTTCGATCAGGAAAGAGTAAAAGTAAACATGTACGATCAATATTATAATATGGGAGAAATCATTGCCAAAGATATGAGTATCATTGAATTAGCTAAAGAGGCAATGGTAAATACAGGCATCACTCCTAAAATCGAACCTGTCAGAGGTGGAACTGACGGCTCAAAAATCTCTTACATGGGAATCCCGACACCGAATATTTTTGCCGGTGGAGAAAATATGCACGGACGTTTTGAATTTGTGGCAGTGGAGAGCATGGAAAAAGCAACAGATGTGATTGTGGAGATTATTCGCTTAAACGAAGCCAAAGTTTAAGGTTCGAGTGTGGTAAAATGATTGATGTTTTAAAGTATCTGAGAGAAACAAAAGATAGGTGTTTCTCCCAGATGCTTTTTCCTTGCGTAATCTAAAAAAACAGTGTCATGCAGAGGATAGGCAGTTAGAGTAGCAAACAATAGTTATATAAGTCATACAGTATAGGTTGAGATGAGAGGAAGACAGTGAGTGCTGACATTTGAAGAAAAGAAAAAAATTATTGAAGAGTTTCCAGAATTAGAAGAACAGAAAGTATCAATGAATCGACTGAATTACCATTTTAATGAGAGTGCTGTGGCTAAAACGATTGTAGTAAAGTATTTGCATCCTAAAAGTCACAATGCTTTTGTATATGCCGGATATCTGCCTTCTTCCGAAACAAAAGATGGCTACATATCAGTTATCAACGCTTCAGAAGAAGAGTTAAGAGAGCGGATACGTTTAGGAATCGAAGAATTGAAAAAAACTGAAGACGGGTTTCCAGACGGCTATGAAGAAGTTTGGGAAGACGATCGGGCAGATATCTTGCGTTTAAGGTATATTGCTCCTGTCTGGGGTATTGTGATGCAGACTGAGGGCATTGAGGCAATTTTCAAGACGAAAGAAGCTGGAGAAGCTTATTTAGAAGAGGAAGGCTTTTTTCTAAAGGAAACACAGGCATAACAAAAAAAGAATTAAAACGTTCCATGTCTTAAAGGATAGACTGGAACATTTTAATGGCTCTATAATTTATGGCACTGATGAATCAAAAATTGGTTCATCAGCCCTATTTTCTTGTATTAAATAAAAAAACATATAGTTCTTCTGTTACTATTAAAGCGTCTAAACCTAAAAAGCAAGGAGAACTATATGCCATGACTTATGATATCAAAAAATTACTAAGAATTGTAGACCCAGCCTTAAAAATTTTAGCTGTTTCCCAAGAACGCTATCAAAGTAAGCAAACACTTATTATTGAAGCTAATTATTTCCCCGCTCCTAAAGCTTGCCGAGTATGTGGTTCAAGTCCAATCGACCACGAAGGGAATTATAGGGTGGTTAAAAACGGGACTAAAACTTCTATGATTCGGTTGGAGAACTACCATCACATGCCCACAGTGATGAAACTGAAGAAACAGAAATATTTTTGTAGAAACTGTCACTCTTATACGACTGCTAGTCCCTACTTTATTAAAGAAAACTGTTTTATTTCAGAGCACATAA
>NZ_NGKA01000026.1 GCF_003987645.1 Vagococcus elongatus | reverse complement strand
CATTTCCAGTGTAGCGAATAAACGCAATCACATTCCAAGAAAATCATTGAACTATCAAACACCGTTGGAAGTATTCTTGAGTTATGTAGATGAAACTGTTTTGTCTAGCTTAATTTGACAAATAATATTTTCTAAAAAAATCTGTTTTTCTATCAAAGTAATTTGACTTTATTTACTGCCGGTAAGAGCTACTCCAATCGCTCTCGAATTTTGTGCCAATTGCCGATGCGACAAAATTGACTGGCTATTCACTGACAAAAGAATGTAAACCGCCTACTATCGGCGTCCCTTGATCTTTTAATTTTGTTAACACTGATAAAGCTTTCACAACGTGTCTCAACAAACTCATTAAACATTTCGGTAAAGTTGTCTTTAATTCCATTGTTTACGCTCCTCCTATTAATTAAATAGTAAATAAAACTGAAATAAACCTCCTGTCTATTGTCCAAGAGGCCTTAATCTTCAATTAACTCATGTTTTACTCACTATTTCGTCATCAATTGTGAATGAACGAGCTTGATAACTTAAATAAAAGCGTAAAAAACAAACGCTTTCAGTTATGGAACCTAACTAATTGTCACAGCTTATGGCACTCAAATAAATTTATAAATAGTAGAGATGGCCAATCAAAGTAAGACTTAGAAACTTCTAAGTTAGTTGTCAAACAGACTCAACCAACAAAATGATAGTTCGCTTTCATCAGACATCCCCTCTTTCTTTTATCATTAACAAAGCCATTGCATAGCGCTTACAATGTTCCTACCTGAGTATACATTGCTTGCTTTTGTTTTTCAATACTTATTTAGTTCACCTAAAAATATTTCATTTTTTGATTAAAATTATTTACGATAATAAGCATGAATCACTTTTTCAAAAATCGTTGATCCCAGTTTTAAAAAAAATAAGATAATAAAATTTAATTGACAAATTGATATTATAAAAATATTTGAAAGCATCATCAAGGAAAAACAGTGTAAAATTTCGTCTAACAATATTGACTGTCTGCTCATTGTCATCAACTAATTGATATTTTTTAATATTGAGGTAAGCAATAATAAACCTATAACCAATAAAAATTATGGCTGAAAACAATGCAAGTAATATATCAATTAGAAGCAACCATGTACTGGAGCAGCATCTTGATTATTTTATTCACTTGAATTTCTTCAAGGTATTTTCCTTTTGATTTGGAAAAACAAAAAGAGCCCCCGATAATTGTGATAATAAAATAAATAATGGAAATATTGTAAATTTCTTGAACATCTCCAGTTAAATTCCACAAAAAAATACTCATGATTTGCGGCTCTTTTCAAATTAGAATAACTCTCTAACTTCCAAGAATCTCTACAAATCTCTGAGTATTTTTAATTATTATTTTTTCTTTTTACCTTTAGAATCGAAGTTAAAGGCATCTTTCATTTTATCGAAAAAACCTTCTTCTTGGTCCCCCACCTTGTCTCCACCAGCTTCTGCAAAGTCTTTCAAGGCTTCCCTCTGAGCTTCGTTCAGATGTTTAGGTGTTATCAGCTTCACTGTTACGTGTTGGTCTCCGTTGCCGCTTCCTCTTAAACGAGGCGCTCCCTTACCGCGCAAACGGAAAGTCGTACCCGTTTGAGTACCAGCCGGTATTTTCAACTTCACCTTGCCATGAACAGTCGGCACTTCAACTTCAGTTCCTAAAGTCACCTGCACAAAACTGACCGGCAGATCGTAAAAAATATCTGAACCTTCTCGGTTAAAGATATCACTTTCTTCCACACGGAAAACCACGAATAAATCACCATAAGGTCCGCCATTGTATCCAGCTTCTCCCTGACCGCTCAATCGCATTTGCTGTCCATCTTCCACTCCAGCCGGAACATTGACCTTCACTGAATGATTTTCAGCCACACGCCCTGAGCCTTGACAGTCGACACATGGGTCTTTGATTATTTGACCCTTGCCTTGACACTCTGGACATGTCTGACGGCTCATCACGCGACCAAGAGGGGTCTGACGCTCTACATTTATTGTTCCCTGACCACTACAACGTGGACACGTCTCAGGACTGGTTCCCGGTTTGGCACCAGAGCCATGACATGTCTTACATTGATCTTCACGTTTAAACGTAACATTTTTTTGAGTCCCAAAAACAGCCTCTTCAAAAGACAAATTTAATGAATATTGTAAATCTGAACCTTGACGAGGCGCATTCGGATTAGATGACCTGCCGCCACCTCCAAAAAATGATTCAAAAATATCTTCAAAGCCGCCAAAGCTTCCGCCACCGCCGAAACCTTCGAAACCGCCAAATCCTCCACCAGCACCAAAATTAGGATCCGTGGACGCATGTCCATACTGGTCATATGCGGCTCTTTTTTGTGAATCGCTCAGGACTTCATAAGCTTCTGAGACTTCCTTAAATTTTTCATCAGCACCAGGCTCTTTATTAATATCAGGATGATATTTTTTAGAAAGTTTCCGATAAGCTTTTTTTATCTCATCTTCAGAGGCACTTTTAGATACACCCAAAACCTCATAATAATCTCTTTTCGCCACGGGCTTTCCTCCACATTTCTAATTATTCTTTGAAACCTTTTAAATCATATCATACTTCATCACAGGAAGAAACTCTATTCTATGATAAAGAATGATTCAAGCAGAGAAAGCCAATTCCCTTTCGAAGGTCACTGGCTTTCTTCACGAACATTATTTTGTATCGTCCTCCACTTCTTCGAAGTCCCCATCTACGACATCGTCAGCAGAACCTTGAGCTTCGTCAGCTCCTTGAGCTGCTTGTTGCTCTTGGGCTGCCTGTTCATACAATTTAACTGTTAAGGCTTGGACAATTTCATTTAACTCGTCACGTTTTGTCTTCATTGCTTCCAAATCATTGGCTTCTACTGCTGCTTTCAACTCGTCTCGTGCAGTTTCAGCTTTTTTAACTTCTTCCTCGTCAACTTTTCCTTCAAGTTCTTTCAAAGTTTTATCGACAGAGAATAGCAATGCATCTACATCGTTGCGTAGATCTGCCTCATCTTTTTTAGCCTTATCAGCTTCAGCATTAGCCTCAGCGTCTTTAACCATTTTTTCAATTTCTTCATCTGTCAAACCAGAAGAAGATTTGATCGTGATTTTTTGCTCTTTTTGAGTTCCCAAATCTTTAGCACTGACATTGACGATACCGTCTTTATCAATATCAAACGTGACTTCGATTTGAGGCACGCCACGTGGAGCTGGCGGAATGTCTGTTAGTTGGAATCTTCCCAAAGTCTTATTATCGGTTGCCATTGGACGCTCACCTTGCAACACGTGAATGTCAACGGCTGGCTGATTATCTGCTGCGGTTGAGAATACTTGTGATTTGCTTGTTGGGATAGTCGTATTACGATCGATCAGTTTTGTAAATACTTGTCCCATCGTTTCGATTCCCAGTGATAGTGGTGTAACATCCAGCAAAACAACGTCTTTCACGTCACCAGAGATAACTCCTCCTTGAATAGCTGCACCCATTGCCACCACTTCGTCCGGGTTCACTGATTTGTTAGGCTCTTTATTTGTTTCTCTTTTCACTGCTTCGACTACTGCCGGAATACGAGTAGAACCGCCGACTAAAATAACTTCATCAATCTCAGAAGCTGCAAGTCCGGCATCTTTCAATGCACGACGCACAGGTCCTTTAGTTCTTTCCACAAGATCTGCTGTTAATTCATCAAATTTTGCACGAGTCAAAGTCACTTCCATATGAAGCGGGCCTGCATCTCCTGCAGTGATAAACGGCAAGCTGATTTGAGTACTTGTCACACCTGACAAATCTTTTTTAGCTTTTTCAGATGCATCTTTCAAACGTTGTACTGCCATTTTATCTTTAGACAAATCAATGCCATTTTCTTTACGGAATTCAGCTACAAGGTAATCAATGATTTTGTTGTCGAAATCATCTCCGCCAAGTTCATTGTCTCCTGCAGTAGAGAGTACATCAAACACACCGTCTCCCAACTCAAGGATGGAAACGTCAAATGTTCCTCCCCCTAAGTCAAACACAAGGATTTTCTCTTCTTTTTCTACTTTATCTAAACCGTAAGCCAAAGCTGCTGCTGTCGGCTCATTGACGATACGTTCAACTTCCAAACCAGCGATTTTACCAGCATCTTTTGTTGCTTGGCGTTGGGAGTCATTAAAGTAAGCTGGCACCGTAATAACGGCTTTAGTTACTTTGTCTCCTAAATATTCTTCTGCGAAGCTCTTCATGTATTGTAAAACCATCGCTGAAATTTCTTGTGGTGTGTAAGATTTTCCTTCCATCTCAATCTTGTAACCTGTTTGTCCCATGTGTCGTTTAATAGAAGAAACAGTATTTGGGTTAGTTACCGCTTGACGCTTTGCAACTTCTCCTACTTGAATTTCTCCCTCTTTAAATGAAACGACTGAAGGTGTTGTACGATTTCCTTCTGGGTTTGGAATGATCTTTGCCTCTCCACCCTCTAATACTGCTACTGCAGAGTTTGTTGTTCCTAAGTCGATACCTATAATTTTACTCATAATCACTTACTCCTCTGTTTTATAATTTTATTTTTACTGCGCTACAATCACCATAGATGGTCGCAACACACGATCATACAATTTATATCCTTTTTGAAGCACGACAACAACTTCTTCCACTTGTTGCCCTTCTTCGATTGGCATAGTTTGAACAGCTTGATGAAGATTAGGGTCAAATACTTTACCTAATGCTTCAATTTCTTCGATTCCGGAAGCTTTAAAAGCAGCTAATATGCCGTCTTTTACCATTTCTACACCTTTTTTAAGATTTTCAACCTGCTCTTCAGAAATGTCAGTTTCCAACGCTCGATCTAAATTATCCAGTGCCGGGAGAAGTTCCTTTGCCAAATCTTGTGATCTGAAACGGGCAAGGGATTCTCTTTCTTTTTGAAATCTGTTGCGCATATTCGCAATTTCCGCCTGTGCCCGAAGGAATTTATCCTCCGCTTCCTCCAACTCTAATTTCAGTTGTTCTTCGGAAGATAGGGCTTCTATTGATGCAGTCGATGCTTGCTCCTCTTCATCAGTCGCAACATTTTCAACTGCCTCATCTGTTACTTCTTCTAGTGTTTCTTCCTTTTGTTCTTCTGCCACTTTACTCATCCTTTCGCTACGTCTTTATGAATCCAACAAACGGTAATAATCTGCTAAATAATCTGCTAATTCATGCCTAAAGGCTTCAACTATGCCGAACATCCGAGAATAAGCCATGTTCGTTGGTCCTAGAATTGCAATAGTCCCTGTTCCATGCTCGGCAACATCATAGGAAGCGGTAATCAAGCTCATGTTCGCCAATAAATCATTTTGGATTTCTTCACCAATTCGAATACTTATGCCTTCCTTAGGTGTTTGAATAAGAGAAGAAACCTGATTCTGGTTACTCATCAAGGAATAAACCAGCTTGAATTGATGGACATCTGGAATTAAATCTACATCTAGTAAATTCATCTGTCCACCGATGTACACCCGTTCTTCAAACGCATTACCAAGTATAGATTCGAAAATATCCATGATTCCTCTTGGTGTTTGGAAATATCTTTGCAAAATCAAAGGAATTTCCGTACGCAGCTTATTATACACCGTGATTAAAGGCTGTCCGACCAACTTATCATTGATAATCTGAATGATTTTTTCAATGTCCCCGCTGGACACATCATCAGGTACGGTAAAGACTTGGCTTTCCACATTTCCTCTGTCTGTCACAATAATTGCCATCAGCTGTTGATTATTTAACGGGACTACTCGAAACCCGGTCAACTTTCGCTCATTCATCTCCGGTCCTAGAGAAAAAGCTGTATAGCTCGTTAAATCTGACAGCACTTGAGCCGACTTTTCGATAATCTCATTCAGTGCCGTAAAATTTCGGTTGAATGATTGTCTGATTGATGACAATTCTTCATTAGACACTGTGGAAGGTTTTAAAAGATGGTCTACATAAAAACGATACCCCTGTACTGAAGGCACACGGCCAGCTGATGTATGAGGTTTTTCAATAAATCCCTCTTTTTCAAGGAAGCTCAAGTCATTTCGAATAGTTGCAGAACTGGCATTTATGCCGGCATTCATCAACGTTTTCGAGCCTACTGGTTCTCCTGTCGCTGCGTGTAACTGAACCACAAGGGTCAATATATCCAATTGTCTTTGTGATAGCATTCCTTTCACCTCTTTTTTAGCACTCAACTATCCAAAGTGCTAATCACATGTACCAGTATACCAAGAGTACTATCTCTTGTCAACGGAAAACCACGCAATATTAGCACTCGGTCGTTTCGAGTGCTAATATTGCGTGGCAGTATATATTTTCCGTCAGAATAGCAGCTTTAGTCATAATCAATCAAGTAAAAATTGTTCAAACACTTCGTTGCCGATCATAAGTCCCTTCTTACTCAATGCGATGAAATGTTGATCTATTGTGATAAGTTTTCTTCTTTCTAAATCTTTAATCGCAGAGCCATAAACATCAAAAATCGAACAATCAAATTTTTCTTCAAAATTTGCCAGCGAAACACCTTCTAGTTTTCTCAATCCCAAAAACATCTCTTCTTCAATTTTATTTTCCTCTGTCAATGTCTCTACTTCACGAATTGGCAATTCACCTTTTCTCAGAGGGGCTAAATAATGTTGGATAGGCCCATGATTCTTATATCGTTTGCCATCAAGATAACCGCTTGCTCCAGCCCCTAGTCCATAATAATGCTCATTATCCCAATAAACTAGATTGTGACGACTTTGTTTACCGGGAATCGAAAAGTTACTTATTTCATATTGCTTTTTACCGGCCGCTTCCATTTTTTTTGCAGCTAACTCAAACATATCTCCTTCAATATCCTCAGAAGGTAAATGCAAGCGCCCCTGCCTTGCCCAATTATAAAAAACAGTTTGATTTTCAAGAATGAGCGAGTAAAGAGAATAATGGGGTAAATCAAGAGCCAAACCCTTTTCCAAAGTATCAGAAAAGCTTTCTATCGTTTGCCCCGGCAATGCGTAAATCAAGTCAATACTCACGTTGTCGATTGCGGCTTTCTCAACCAGATTCGACGTGGTATAAACATCTTCTGCGGAGTGCCTTCTGCCGATTTTTTTTAGCAAACGATTATCAAATGATTGCACCCCCATTGACAGACGATTCACACCATAATTTTTTAAGACATTTAATTTATCAAGGGTCAAATCACCTGGATTAGCTTCTACTGTAAATTCATTTCCTTCATTAAAGGGAAGTCTTGAACGAATCCCTGCCAACAAAACATCCAGCTGTTTGGCTGATAAAGCTGTTGGCGTACCTCCCCCGATATAAATCGTCTCCATTGTATTTGCCGAATACTTAGTTTTAATCAAATCGATTTCTTTCAGCAACGCAGAAATATACTCATCCACAGGCTGGTCTTCAATCAGCACTTTATTAAAATCACAATAATAGCAAATATGCTCGCAAAAAGGGATATGGATATAGGCCGAAAGCTGACTGTACTGAACTTCTTTATTTTTTAACATCTAACAAAATCCTTTCAAAAAAACTGAGCATATCAAAAATTTTTTTATAACTTATCAAAGGTAACATAGACTAACTATCTATCAGTGTTTATCTCTCCGACTATCCTTTTTCAAGTTTTTTAGCCATGCTAATAAGCAAATCAGAAATTTCTTTTATAGAAAAAATGAAACTTCGCTTTTTTTTCGTACCCTTATGATCTACAATTAGTATGATAGTAATTTAAAAGGAGGAGTTAATTTTGATTTTCGGAATATTTTTTCTTATTTTAGCAATTATTTCATTTATTGCATGTTTCTATTTTATTGTTAAACGTAGGTTCAAAAGAGGGTTAAAATATTTGGGTCTAAGTTTAGCATTTATAATCCTTATGACATTTGTCACTCCTAAAAGCATACAATTAGCAGTTGAAAACAACCACCTTACCACAAATGAAGAAGGTATCGTTATAATTAGAGGGGAAACTAATCCCGATGCAACTTTAAAAATTGAAGGAAAAAATGTCACTCTATCAAAAGATGGTACTTTTAAGTACAAAGTGAGTTTATCCTTGCCTAAGGAGCATTCTGTTAATTTAATCAGCAGGTTTGGTAAAAAAGAATTAAAAGAAAAAGTTACTATTTCTCCTTCGAGTGAGTTCAAAAAAGCTATAGCTCTGAAAGAAGAAAAAGAAAGACAAAGAAAACTTGAACTTGAGAGAGAATCGCAAAAATATGAAGAAGCAAAAGCTTCGGTCATTCTCGCTGAAAATGAGCCTACCAACGAAAATTATGATTATGCTTATCTTCTAGTTAACCAGTTGAAAAAAAATGATAATGACTTGGAAGCTCGCTTGGAGAAAGTAAAAGAGACCATTGCTTTTGAACAAAAAGTTTCAGAAACTACTTTAGCAGCGGAAAATGCACTTGGTGTTGCTGAACAAAATAAAACTAGAGAAAATTACGAAAAAGCGGCAGCAGCTGTCAAAGAGATTCCTGTTGACCATACTGCCTTCGAAAATCGTCTCGAAACGATCAACCAACAAATCATAGCACAAGAACAGCAAGAAGCTGTATCCAACACTCCAGAGCCTCCAAATACATCGATTGTTTTGGTAACACCAACTGGAAAAAAATATCATAGAAGGGCTTGTGGAAACGGCACCTATACAGAAGCGACTTTAGAAGATGCTCTGAATCGCGGATTGACTCCTTGTGCCAAATGCTTTTAATTACTTGTTCTTTAGTGAAATATAAGCAAACACAACATTCTATAGTTGGGACTTACAATTAAGAGAATCGACTATTCCAGTTGATTCTCTTGTCTTTTATATTAATAAATCACTATCCGGCAAAGTATGCCTGCGTTTCTTTTTGGTCTTTATTTAATTGCTGAATCAATCCTTCAGGTCCGGAAAATTTTATTTCCCCCCGCAGATAATGATGCCAGCGCACTTTAACATGTTCCCCATAAATATCATGATGAAAATCCAAAATATTGACTTCAACTGTGATATCCCGATCTTCTTCAAAGGTGATATTGCGACCGATTTGAGCCATCCCCGGATACCATTTTCCAGCCACTTCCAACTCCACCGCATAGACACCATTTTTAGGCAGTCTGACAGTTGATCTAGTTTTCACATTTGCTGTCGGGAATCCTAACAGTCTGCCCCGTGCATCTCCGTGAACAACGGTCCCTGTGGTTTCATAAACATATCCCAGCTGCTGGGCAGCACCTTCCATGTCCCCTGCTTCCATCAATGAACGGATTTTTGAGGAACTGATTTTTTCGTTTTTGTCTTCCTGTTTTTCTACACAAATGATTTCAAATCGATCTTGTGCGTAGCTAGGCAATTGTTTCATTGAAGCTGTTTCTATCGGTCCATAAGTATAATCAAACCCGGCTACCGCCACTTTCCCATGGAGAGCCACAATGTATTGATCCACAAATTCCTGCGGAGACAAACTTGCGAAAGCTGACGTAAATTCAATTAAATACAAATAGTCGACACCTAATCTTTCCATAATTTCGCATTTTTGCTCAATTGTAGTCAGATATTTCATGCCTCCAGGCTCAATTTTCTTAAATACGATCGACGGGTGCTGATTAAACGTCATCACAGCTAATTTAAGCCCTAGTCTTTCTGCTTCTTTTTTTCCGCGATTAATCACTTCTTGATGTCCTCTATGAACACCGTCAAAAAAACCTAAAACCAGAACGACATCATCTTGCGGAATCATATCTTCTGTGTATGGGTGATGAATTTCAATTACTTTCATTATTTTCTCTACCTATTCATTTCTTAAAATTTTTCTTGGTTTCAACATATTTGTTTTAGTAGGGTGGTTCTCATAAATACCAACTACTTGTTGATGATAAAAAACAGGGAGAATCTCTCCATCTTTAATTTTCCCAACTTCTTCTTGGCTCAAGAAGCCCCCATGTTTGACACTATTGTATTGTTCTTCTGTTAAGAAAAGCTTTTTATAGGAATCATCAAAAACTTTTTCAATGGGAAGGACAAACGACCAGTCATCCCCTTCGACCAAATCAGTTATTTCCTGAAGTGTAAAGCTTTGTTCCTTTTCTAGTCCACCACTGGCAGTTCGGGTCAAATCAGACATATGGGCAGGATATCCCAGCACTTTCCCTGTATCTACCGCTAAGGTGCGTACATAGGTTCCTTTCCCGCAAACTACTCGGAAACGCCACGATTGAGTATGAGTGTCCTCATGATAGCAAGGCTGGCTTGTCCGTTGAAATGAGAATATTTCAGCTTTGCGTTTAGGACGTTCTACTTCTAGGCCTTCTCTGGCATATTCATATAACCGTTTCCCTTTGACTTTAACGGCAGAATACATAGGAGGGATTTGCGTGATGAGCCCTTCCATCTGTCCCATTGCCTCATCGATGACCTCGATAGTCAGCGGTTGTTCCACGGCCTTCACAACAACTTTTTCCCCGCTGCGGTCTTCTGTGGTCGTTGAAAAACCGATTGTGATTTCTCCTTCGTAAACTTTTGCATTGTTCTGCAAAAACTCTATCACTTTCGTCCCTTTGCCGATACAAATAGGGAGAACACCGTCCACGTCAGGATCAAGGGTTCCCCCGTGACCAATTTTTTTCATTTGTAATATCCGTCTTAATTTAAAGACGCAATCATGGCTTGTCATACCACGTTCTTTCCATAAGGCAATAATTCCATCCATGAAAATAACCTCTCTATCCACTTAAATAACTCAACCATTATAACATAAAAAATATTTTTTGAGTCAAAGAAGGATTGTTGATAATCTCTCAACACTTGAAAAAAAATAAAGCAACTGACAATGATGACTGCCAGCCGCTTTTTTATCTCTCTATTAAAGTTTCTGAACTGATTTTACGTGATTTTTTTACGCTAGAGAAAATATTTCTGAAAGCCGCTTCGACGATACTTGATGAATATAAAAAACTGCCCATACTTTATGATATGGCGCAGCTTGTAGCAGTGAGATCAGTAATCAGTAATATCCGGACGCTCCTGTTTTAAATTACCTACTTTATGACTTCGGTTTTCAATTTCGGCAGTAACTTCTTCAAAAGAAATTCCTCTTTCTGCCAACATCACAAATAAATGATAAAGCAGATCACTGGTTTCAGCGATAATTTCCTCACGATGGTTTTTCATAGCAGCAATGATGACTTCACTGCTTTCTTCCCCAACTTTTTTTAAAATCTTTTCAATCCCTTGATCAAATAAATAGGAAGTATACGAACCCTCTGCTGGAGACTCCTGACGATGTTTAACCACTTGAAACAAAGCTTCAAATTCATTCGTCATTTATTTTCACCTCCGTACAATTGGTTGAAAAAACAAGTTTTTTCCCCTGTATGACAAGCACTGCCAATTTGAGTGACCTTTATCAGAAGAGTATCATAATCACAATCCGCCACGATCTGTTTTACTTTTTGATAATGACCGCTGGTAGCCCCTTTGACCCACAGCTCCTGACGACTACGTGAATAATAGGTTGCAAGCTGTGTTTCCATCGTCTGCAGCAGGCTTTCTTTGGTCATGTAAGCTAACATCAACACTTCCCCAGTGGCTGCTTCCTGAACGACCGCAGGAACTAAACCCTTTTGTTTCTCAAAATCAATCTGCTCAAGTAATTCTTTATTGATCATGGCAATACCCCTTGGGTAGCTAGAAAATCTTGAATCTCATCAACCGTTGTGTCGCCATAATGCAAAAGGGAGGCGACCAAGGCAGCGTCTGCAGCTTCTTCGATAAATAATTCTGCGATGTGAGACATTTCCCCACATCCGCCAGAGGCAATCAACGGCAGACCTATAGCAGTTTTGACCATCTTCAGCAGTTCAATGTCATACCCGTTTTTCATGCCGTCAGATGCCATACTTGTCAAAAGAATTTCCCCGACTTTCAACTCAGCCAGTTGACGGCAGTAAGACATCAGCTCGACACCGCTAGATTGTTTTCCTCCGTGCGTCATCACTTGCCACTGTCCGTCAATTTGTTTTACATCGATTGCCACGACAATTGATTTTCCGCCAAATTTTTCTACTGCTGCTCGGAGCATTTCCGGATCCTTCAGTGCAGCCGTACCGATAGAGACTCTTTTAGCTCCTTGATTTAAAACTCGAGCAATGTCAGCCAAAGACTTGATGCCTCCCCCGACTGTTACTGGAATCTCCACACTTTGACAAACCTCTTCCACCACTTTCGCAGAGGTGTCTCTTTGTTCATTAGTAGCTGAAATGTCCAAGATGATCAATTCTTCGGCGCCTTCATCTGCATATTTTTTTGCCAATGACACCGGATCTCCCATTACTTTCAATCCTTCAAAGTTGACCCCTTTGACCACTTTTCCATCTTTTATGTCTAAACATGGAATAATTCTCTTTTTCATCCAGTCCCCTCCTTATTGTAGCGAAAGTGCTTCTGCTAAATTCAACGTCCCTGCATAGATGGCTTTCCCAGTGATAGCACCTTCTAAACCAATCTTCTTAACCGCTCTCACGTCCTGCATACTTTTTACCCCGCCGGCAGCAATAATAGACATTTTGGTCAAGGATTGAATTTTTTTCAGCAAGACTTCATTTACTCCTTCCAGAGTGCCGTCTCTGCTGATATCCGTCACGATAATCCTTTTGACTCCCATCTCTTCCAGTTGAGAAATAAATACCTCGTAAGGAACAGCAGAAGATTTTAACCAGCCATGGCCATACACATGATCGTTTTTAATATCCACACCCACAACGATTCTTTCGCCATACTTGTCTAAAGCTTCCTCTAAAAATTGTTTGTTTTCTAAAGCGGCTGTCCCTAAAATCACTCGGTTGATGCCATTATCCAAATATTGACTGATTTTTTCCATGTCCCTAATACCGCCACCCACTTGCACAGGGATTTCCAAATGATTAGCCAAAGCTATAATAGCTTCTCCATTGACCAGCTTTCCATCTTTTGCTCCGTCCAAATCTACGATATGTAAAAATTTAGTTCCTAATGATACAAATTTTTCTGCCAAGGAGTGGATGTCCTTCCCCACGACTTCTTTCTGATCATAATCCCCTTGATAAAGTCTCACTGGCTTTCCTTCTAAAATATCAATTGCTGGCAATACTAACATTGAATCACCCCTTTGGAAGAAGGGATGTCTGTCCCAGTGACTTCACATGCTTTTGCAAGAGCTCTTCCCAGTGCTTTAAAAATTGCCTCGATTTTGTGGTGGTCATTGTCGCCGTATAATACGTTGACATGCAACGTGATTTTTGACTGCATAGCAAAAGCATATAAAAATTCTTTCGTCATTTCACATGAATAATCTTTAATCATCTCCCGTACTAAATCACAATGGTAGACTAAGTAAGGGCGTCCGCTAATATCAAGATCCACATCACATAATGTTTCATCCATCACCATTCGCATGCTTCCATACCGTTGGATTCCTGCCCTGTCCTCTAAAGATTGATTGACTAGCGTGCCTAACACGATACCGCAGTCTTCAATGGTGTGGTGGTCGCACACAGATAAATCTCCGTCCGCTTTCAATGTCAAATCGAACCCTGAATGAAACGCAAACAGCGTCAACATATGGTCAAAAAAACCAATCCCAGTCTCTACTAGGCTTTTCCCGGTGCCGTCTAAATCAATAGAAGCTTGAATTTTCGTTTCTTTGGTTTCTCTCGTTATCTCACTTTTTCTCATTTGATTTTTCCATTCCTTTTAATTTTTTCAACACTTCCAAGACCTTGTCATTCTCTGATGCTGTTCCCACTGTCAATCGAATAACACCCTCACCCATCTGACGAACTGCAATACCTGATGCAGCAAACGTCTCCGGCACTTGACTGCTGAGTTGACACACACCATAAAAGTAATTAGCCTGTGAAGGATACAACTTCAAACAATCAGGGGCAAGCTTAGAATAGTTTTTATACAAAACATCACGAGCCTCACAAAGATCTGCCACATCTTTTAGGATTAAGTGACAATGGTTTAAAACAGTCGTTGCCACCAATTGAGTCAGACTATTCACATTGTAAGGCACTTTTAAAGGCCTCACGTGTGCGATTATCTCTGGGTGAGCAAGTAAAAATCCGCAACGGATAGCTGCTAAACCAAACGCTTTAGACAACGTTCTGGTAATTCCTAAATTGTGATATTTTGATAAGTAAGGTGCCATTGTCCGCCCATAAAATTCAGTATAAGCCTCATCAATGATGACGGGAATATCAGAAAAAGCCTCAATGATTTTCAAAATTTCTTGGTCTTCTATGACCTGCCCAGTAGGATTATTGGGATTGGAAAAAATAATCAAGTCTACTTGTGATTCCTTCCCTTTAGCAATAAACTCTTCCACATCAAATACTTTTTGGACACCTAACGAGTAAGGGATGACTTCTCCCTCATTCTGTTGAACATAGTAATCATACATCGAAAAATCTGGATCTAAGGTGTAAAGCTTCTGCCCTTTATTAATATAGGTAGCAATAAGCAGCCCTAAAATTTCATCACTCCCATTTCCCGCGATGATCTGTTCCGGAGCAACCTCTGCATAAGTCCCGTATGCCTCGCATAAATCTTTCGCACCATCATCAGGGTAGCGGTTGAATGAAATTCCCGGCAGCTTGCCCTTGATTTCCTCAATGATTTCAGGTGGAAGATTCGCTGGTTTTTCGTTAGCATTTAACTGACAGCCCTCCAGCTGCTCCACACGGTAGCCTCTACTCATAAGTTTCCCTCCTGACTTCGACCGCTCGGGCATGTCCTTGGAGCCCTTCACTAAGAGCCATATTGATGATCTTATCCCCATGCTTCTCCAGTGCTTCTGGCGTCCAATGCAGATAAGATGAACGCTTGACAAAACTCTCTACTCCCAAGGAAGAATAAAATCTAGCTGTGCCGTTAGTCGGCAACACGTGATTCGTCCCGCCAAAATAATCTCCAATACTTTCACAAGAATCATAGCCTAGAAAAATACTGCCGGCATTTTTAATCAAAGGTAAGTAGTTTTTTGGCTGATTTACTAGCAGTTCCAAGTGCTCAGGAGCAATTCTGTTGGAGACTTCGATTGCTTCCTCGATAGACGAAACTTTTAGACTATAACCATAGTTTTTCAAAGAAGCCGAAGCGATTTCTTTTTTAGGCAACTCTGCTAATTGTTTTTTGATTTCTTTAGTCACTGCTGCTATTTTCTCATCAGATAAAGCGATTAATATACTGCTCGCCAGAGGATCGTGCTCGGCTTGAGACAATAAATCCGCTGCTGCATAACTGGCCTCGACTGCTTCATCTGCTATCACTAAAATTTCACTTGGACCGGCAATCATATCGATGTCAACTAAACCAAAGACGAGTTTTTTTGCAACGCTGACATAAATATTGCCCGGGCCAACGATTTTATCCACTTTAGGAATAGTTTTTGTCCCGTATGCCAAAGCGGCAATAGCTTGAGCACCGCCCACTTTATAAATTCTGTCCACACCAGCCACAGCTGCCGCTGCCAGTATCACCGGATTGACTTGGCCTTGACGGTCTGGCGGAGTCACCATGATGATGTCATTTACGCCGGCAATTTTGGCTGGTATCACGTTCATTAAAACACTGCTGGGATAGGCTGCTTTCCCCCCTGGAACATAAATCCCCACTTTATCAAGAGGAAGCACGCGCTGACCAAGATAAACACCATCCTCTTGGGTTAACTCGAATCCTTTCGCCTTTTGAGGTATATGAAATTTTTCAATGTTTTGTTTTGCTTCCCGAAAATTTTCCATTAAAAATGGATCCACACTTTTGACGGCGGTATCGATTTCCTCTTGTGAGACTATATAATCATCCAGCCAAACTGAATCAAACTGTTGGGTAAACTTTTTAACTGCTTGATCACCCTCAGATTTCACCTGCTCTATAATGTTGGTTACCTGTACAATAATTTCAGGGTCTATCTCACTGCTACGGCTTTGCAACAACTGCTTCATTTCATTTTCATTTTGATAATCAACTGCTTGTAACATCCATTATGCCTCCTTAGATTTAATGTCATCCAACAGGGTTAAAATTTCTTCTTTTTTCAAAATAAAACTTGCTTTATTTACAATCAGACGGGCACTGATTTCACTAACTGTGTCAAAGACCACAAGACCATTTTCTTTCAGTGTCGTCCCCGTTTCCATAATGTCTACAATACCATCGCATAACCCAAGCAACGGGCCGACTTCGACTGAACCTTCTATTTTAATGATTTCTACGTCCATTCCTCTTTGATTAAAATACTGTCGGGCCACTCGCGGGTATTTGGTTCCAATTTTGATGTGTCCCGTCATATTCCATAAATCACAATCAGACAAGCCTGCCACTATAAACTGACACTTGCCGATGCCTAAATCGAGCAGTTCATAGCAATTGCAGTTTTCTTCCAGCAAAGTGTCTTTGCCCACAATTCCAACATCAGCCACTCCATGCTCCACATAAGTGATGCAGTCAGGTGCTTTAGCTAAAAAATAAGCAATGTCTTTCTTTGTGTCTTGGAAGACTAGTTCCCGTCCTTTATTTTTTAATTTCTCCACACCATACCCATTTTTTTCGAACAAGGGCAAACTTGCTTTCTCAAGTCTGCCTTTTGTCAAGGCAATCATCAACATGTCATAACCCCCTTACACGAATATCTGTCAATTGATTATTGATTTTTAATTCAATCGGAGACTGCCCACTAAGTATTTGTCTCTTTTTCAAAGCCTCCAGCATAAGCTTCTGAGGATATTCGATTGTTATAGGCTCAGGTTGCGCAGGACTTTCCATTTTTTTAAGTAATTGATCTACTTTTATTGAAAAACCCACTGCCGGTAAGTCAAAGCCGAATTTTTTTAGCAATTGGTCATACCTGCCGCCGCTTAAAATTCTTAAACCTACACCTTCAACGAAAGCTTCAAAAATGATTCCCGTATAATAATTCAGACGGCCGATTTTCCCTAAGTCGATGTGAACTTGATCACCGTAGCCTAAATAGTCGATTTGCTCGTACAATATTGCCAGCTCATCAAGGATTCTCAATAAATCCGCATCAACTATTTTTTTTCTTGCTTTCTCAAGAACATCGAATTTCCCGTTCCACCAGACTAGCTGATTGATGATTACTTGATAGTCTTCTGGCAGTGCCAACTCTTCCAAATAAAGAGCCAAATCTGTCACTTGCTTTTCGCCAACGAGTTTGGCTAAATGATTTTTCTCTTCATCTGTAATTTCAACTTTTTCACAAATTTGATTGAAAAAGCGGCTATCCCCCAGCTCTAAGATAAATGTCATATTTTCCAATGTTGATAAAACATCTAAAGCACAAATTATGACTTCCAAATCGCCAGTTTCTTTAGGCAAACCTAACAACTCTACCCCACAGTCAGAAATTTCATTTTTCTTACCTGTCAATTCCTCATGAACTTTAAAAACACTGGCACAATAACGGAATCTTAACGGCATTTCTGCATTACGAAATTTTTTTGCAACTACTCGTGCAATTGGAATCGTCATATCCGCTCTTAAACTCAAGAGATTTCCCTGTTCATCAATAAATTTATATAAAGCTTTTTCGTTTAGACTTTCAAACCCAACCTGATAATTTTCATAATACTCAATCGTTGGCGTCTCAATTTCCTGATAATTCCAGCTAGCTAAACGAGCATCAATTTCCCTTTCAAGCTGTTTTTTCAACCGTGCTTCTTCCAAAACATAATCTCTAGTACCCAGTGGACTATAAAACTTCATTTCCAATCTCCCTCCTCTAAAAAAAAACAAAAAACTTCCGTCCTGAAAGGACGAAAGTTTGACTTCGCGGTTCCACCTTAATTCGCCAGCATTTTGCAATACTGACCTTAATGAGTGCTTTCACACTCAGGAAAGATAACGGTTCCTTCCGGTAAAGACTACTTCATTTCGCCTTTACAACTCCGAGATGTGTTTCAATATAGACGCATCTTCTTTTTCACCCACCAAGAAGTCTCTGATATGCTTCTATACCTACTCTTCTCTTCAACGTTTTGATTTAACTTGTATGTTACTCATGTTAAATGAAAATGTCAAGATTTTTTCTAATCTTTTTTTAATTTATTTCTAATTTTCATGTTTTTTTATCACTTTCAAAATTTTCCTGTGCCTGTCTTTTAAAAATTTGGTCCAATCCATTCTTTTGATGTAAAAAAATCACAGGTATTTTGATAAATTAATGAGCAAAACAAATAAATTCTGATATAATAGTAAACATATTGAAGAAACCCTTCGATTGCAAATATAATCTTTTTTGATATCAGCCGTCATCATCTACTTAATCATATTTAAATTTTATCAAAAGGACATTTGAAATTAGCCGGGTTTCAAAAGAAAGGATGTGAACCGACGCCGTCTTATGTGAAATATTTCACTTTAACAGCGTCCACTTATGAACCGAAAAACACTTTGGATCACGCAAACCGCACTACTCTTAGCTTTATTAGTATCTGTACAGATGATAACCTCATCCATGAAAAACACCCTTATTACAGGCTCACTAGTCAATTTAATTCTAATCATTGCTGTCATGCTTGGAGGATTATCTAGCGGTTTAACCGTTGCATGTTTATCACCGATTTTTGCTTTCTTTTTTGGTATCGGACCTGCTTTCTGGCAAATCATCATCTGCATCGCTTTGGGGAATGCAGTTCTTGTCGTCGCTTGGCATTTTATTGCTGGTAGAAACTCGAAGATGTCCGTTGCTTCAACGATTACGGCAACTATCGTCGGAGGGGTAGCCAAATTTATATTTTTATACCTTTCCGTGGTCCAATTCCTTCTGCCATTCGTATTACATTTACAGGGACCTCAAGCAAAAATGATTTCAGCTACGTTCTCCGTCCCTCAATTAATCACAGCATTAATTGGCGGTGGAATCGCAGTTGTGGTTTTACCATTGCTGACAAAAGCACTTGGCAGCAAAATGAGATTGAATTAACCCTATCAACGATTGAAAAAAGCTTCGCCACTTATGATGGCGAAGCTTTTTGTCACTTATCTTAAATATTTTTCCAAAGTCTTGATGAGCCTTGTCATTGCCAGTGAAGCTTCTGTCGGCAGCGAATCAAAGCCATGATTAATCGTTTCTTTTTCTCGGATAAAGTTCAATCTTGTTTCCATTCTAACTTTTAACAATTCCATATATTTTTTATCATTAAAATCTGGCTCATAACCTGCGACTGGTAAATAACTCAGTCCTGCTAAAGGTCCCATGGGTTCAAAGCTAGCTTGGTTTTCAATGATTTTTTCAATCAGAGAAAGTGTGATTTTCGCTGTGACTTTCTTGTCATTATAAAAACCAGTATTCAAAATATAACAGTCTATGTCATGGGTTGAAAACAAGGTTTTAAAACTCAAATAATCCTCCCCTAGAGGATAAGCTCTAAAAGGGTTGGCAAAAGGTTCAATGACGAGATTATCTATTTTAACATTTGGATCTAAATTTTCCGCTGTTGAACGTTTAGTAGCTAAAGTTGCCCCAAACACTGCAGGCAAAACATCTCCTTCTAATTTAACTAGTGGAGGCAGACTATCATCTTTCATAATCCAAAAAATAGCATCTATTTTCTCAGATAAATGATTCACCCTGTTTGGTGTGGCAAAGCGAGACTTCACCGTTCGGCCGTTACCATTCCGGATATCTTCAGTTACCAATACTTTACGATTATTATTGTCCATCGTCACGCCCACATTTTGGGCAGTTAAAAAGTACTGAATATCTTGACTGGCCATAGGATAATCTTGTGTTTTATCAAAATAAGCCGGCTCTAAAGCAATGGATGAGCCATCTTTTTTGGAAATAACAAAGGCATCATCGTGGAGCACTTTAATCGGATATTTGTGTTGGTGATTTGCCAACGTGATAGTGGATTTACCAGAACCAGACAAACCGAAAGCAGCCATCGTATAATGACTTTTATCCTCAAGCTCAAATTGTTTCATACCGCCATGACACGAAACAAAGTTATTGCGATGTGCAATCGTCCAAGCTAAAGTCAAGGTAGCCTTTTTAAATTCTCCAAAATAACGCAACCCTAAAATCGCTGCTACGTTATGATCTGGGTCAAACAAAGCCAATCCCAACGGAAAATCAGGATGTGACCAGTCTGGATCGGCGAATAAAAAGATATCCCCTTCCGCATATGGCTTCGACTGTTGATATTTATTCTGATACTCTTCATTGACAACTTGGAAATTCAGCAAATATGAATAAAGCATTTGTTCATAACCCTCAGGCACCATCACATGGCCATTGATCATAAAATCTTCATCAAGCCCGACCACGACCCGGCTGCGATAAAACGCTTTCTTTTCTGCCTGAAATAAAGCTTCTCTTAATATAACGCCATAGTTTGTAGATGTCTCCGTCTGCTGATTAATAAAACGTCTTGCCGCCGAAGTCCTGCCCACAATGCCACCGCAATTATCTACTAAAATTTTAGCATCTGAAGGCAAACCTAATTCCTCGGGCTGATAAACAGGTAAATCTGTCACAATCGTTCCAGGTGCATCTTTTGCAAGCACATAGGCTTCTTCAAGCGTTGAAACTTTTTTTACATGATTTCCATAAAATGCTGTTTCAACCATGACACGGAAATCAGAAAAAATCGGGTTTTGTTGATTGATATCTTCTACTCTAAACTGACTAATTGAACTCATAAATTCATCTCCTTCTAGCAGAATGTGTAAAATTTCCCTTGGTGAAAGTCACCTTACAATGCAAATCGTACCACTCTATAAAATAATTGTCAAAAGACATTAAAAGTTTAAATGACGCACCGCATGCGGTGCGTCAAAAATAATACGTGATACATTTTTATAAAACGACTAAAACTCTGACCGTTTAGTAAAGCTCGTATGTAATACGCTATGAGCCTTTTCACTTCCCGGTTTTCCTAGAAACTCTTTATAAACTAATTTAACAATCGGGCTATCGTTGGATTTTCGAAGGCCGCGATTCTTATCTGCTTCATATAAAGCAGCGGCACGTTTTGTTTTCAAATCTACAAAGTTTCTAACAGAAGCTGGCTGAACAGGCTGTCCACCGCCATTGATACATCCACCCGGACAACCCATCACTTCAACAAAATGATAGAATTCTTCCCCAGACTGAATTTTTTCGATTATTTTCTTCGCGTTGGCAATTCCTGATACAGCTGCCACTTTTACTTTGGTACCATTAATTTCATAACTTGCTTCCTTGATACCTTCCATTCCGCGAACTTCTTTAAAATCAATACTGTCTATCGGATGACCTGCTAATGTTTCACTTGCAGTTCGCAGCGCTGCTTCCATCACTCCGCCCGTTGCGCCAAAAATGTATCCAGCACCTGTAGCTTCTCCAAACGGATTATCAAATTGTTCATCAGGTAAATCATTGAAACGAATACCTGCTTTTTCGATCATTCTGGCAACCTCACGAGTAGTTAGAGCCACATCACAATCTGAATATCCCGCTGCAGCTTCATCTTCCCGTGTCACCTCAAATTTTTTGGCAGTACACGGCATAACACCTACAACAAAGATGTCTTTCGGATGAATACCCATTTTTTCAGCATACCATGTCTTTGCCAGTGCCCCAAACATCTGTTGAGGAGATTTACAGCTAGACAGGTTAGGAATTAATTCTGGATGATAAGACTCGCAATACTTGATCCATCCTGGAGAACAGGACGTAAACATTGGTAGAGGGCCATTATTTTGAACTCGTTCAATGAATTCATTAGCTTCTTCCATAATAGTAAAATCTGCCGCAACGTTCGTATCAAACACTTTATCAAAACCAATTCTACGCAAAGCGGCCACCATTTTACCTTCAACATTTGTCCCAATCGGAATGTTAAAGGCTTCCCCTAGCGTCACACGAGTTGAAGGGGCTGTCTGAACAATCACGTGCTTAGTCGGATCATCCAAAGCTGCCCAAACTTCCTTAGTCTGGTCTTTTTCAGCGATAGCACCCGTCGGACAGACGACAATACACTGTCCACAAGAAATACAGGCGACTTCTCCTAAACTTTTTTCATAAGCACTGCCGATATGGGTCTTGAAACCACGATCATTTGGTCCGACGACACCGATATCTTGCCATACAGAACAAGCAGCTACACAACGTTTACAAAGAATACATTTGTTATCATTACGGTACATGTGAACTGAAGTATCATCAAAATCATACTGCAAGTTTTCACCGTTGTAGTAATCTTCATCATCCACACTAAACTCTTTACACAACATCTGAAGTTCACAGTTTCCACTCCTGATGCAAGACAAGCATTTTCTTTCATGAGTTGAAAGAATCAATTCCAAGTTAATTTTTCTTGATTTAAACACTTTCTTCGAATTTGTGGTGATTTCCATCCCTTCCCTAATCGGATAGACACAAGCAGTGATAAGATTTTTCATTCCTTTCACTTCAACCACACACATCCGACAAGCACCTATTTCGTTAATTTCTTTCAGAAAACATAACGTAGGTATTTCAATATTATTGATTCTTGCTGCTTCAAGGATGGTTGATCCTTCCGGCGCTGTACATACTTTTCCGTTAATAGTTATCATAATTTCTTTCACAAGTCTCACCTCCTAACCTACATTGACTGCATGGAAACGACAAGCTTCCAGACACTGACCACATTTGATACATAGTGACTGATCGATATGATGAGCTTCTTTAACATTTCCGCTGATAGCGTCCACTGGACATCTTCGAGCACAGGCCGTACACCCAGTACAAGCAACTTCATCAATTTCATATGTGATTAAGTTCTTACAAACACCGGCTGGACAACGTCTCTCCATAACGTGGGCAATGTATTCTTCTTTAAAGTAATGGTAGGTCGAAAGCACAGGGTTCGGCGCTGTCTGACCTAAGCCGCAAAGAGAATTTTCTTGAATATGAAGACATAATTCTTCCATCTTATCCAAATCTTCCATGGTCGCTTTACCCATGGTGATTTTTTCTAAAATTTCCAACAATCTCTTGGTTCCGATACGACAAGGCACACATTTACCGCAACTTTCTTCTACGGTAAATTCCAAGAAGAATTTAGCAATGTCCACCATACAATTAGCTTCATCCATGACAATGAGTCCGCCAGAACCCATCATAGAACCAATTTCAGTTAAGTTGTCATAATCAATCGGCACATCATAGTGCTCAACTGGAATACATCCGCCAGAAGGGCCTCCAGTCTGAGCAGCTTTAAATTGCTTGCCGTCGGGAATGCCTCCTCCAATATCTTCAACAATTTCTCTCAAAGTAGTTCCCATAGGTACTTCAACAAGACCCGTATTCACAATATTTCCACCTAATGCAAATACTTTTGTTCCCTTAGACTTTTCAGTTCCCATCTCTGTGAACCATTCTGGTCCTTTAAGGATAATTTGAGGAATATTTGCATACGTTTCCACATTATTAACAACGGTTGGTTTTCCAAACAAACCCTTAACAGCAGGGAATGGTGGACGAGGACGAGGTTCCCCCCGGTGACCTTCAATACTTTCTAAAAGCGCTGTTTCCTCACCACAAACAAACGCCCCGGCCCCTAACTTCAAATCTAAATCGAAGTCAAAACCGCTACCCAAAATATTTTTTCCTAAAAGGCCATTTGCTTTTGCTTGCTCGATACCGATTCGCAAACGTTTAACTGCGATCGGATATTCCGCTCTAACATAAACATACCCTTGATTCGCTCCAATGGTATAGCCTGCAATTGCCATCGCTTCAATAACTGCATGAGGATCTCCCTCTAATACAGAGCGGTCCATAAATGCTCCCGGGTCCCCTTCGTCAGCATTACAAATAATATATTTTTGATCAGAAGGACTCTCTTTAGCAAAAGACCATTTCATAAAGGTCGGAAATCCAGCACCCCCACGTCCCTTTAGACCAGATTCTTTCAAATCATTCAGGACATCGTCCGGTGTGTATTCATTCACAACCTTTGCCAATGCTTGGTAACCATCAAAGGCAATATATTCTTCAATGCGCTCAGGATCAATCCGTCCGCAATTTCGAAGGGCAAGCCTTTTTTGCTTATGATAAAAAGGTGTATCCAATAACTTATTAATAACTTCTTTAGTTTTATGATCGTGATAAAGCAATTTTTCAACTGGTTTTCCGTCAATTAAATGTTGTTCTACAATTTTTTTGGCATCTTTAGGTTTTACTAGGTGGTAAAATACACCTTCTGGATAGACGATAGCAATCGGTCCTTGGGCACATAAACCAAAACACCCGGTAGAAACGATTCGAACTTTATCCGCTAAACCATGTTTTTCAAGTTCATCTTTTAAATTTTGGATGACATCTCCACTTTTAGAAGAAATACATCCCGTACCTGCACAAACCAGAATTTCTTTTTCGTACTGAAAATCTGACTCTGTACCGTCTTCGAGACGAATCGCAACATTCTGACGATAACTATCTCGAAGCTCTTTTAATTCACTCCAATTTTTCATATTTCTGCTCCTGACTCTTTTAAATCAAAGGTTTCGGCCAACTATCTTTAGTATTCAGTGTTACTCTTGATTTAGATAAGTAACCAATACTTTGTCTCCCTTTTTCTTCGTTAACCGTCCATACACCTCTTCATTAACAGTAATGACCGGTGCCAATCCACACGCTCCGATACAACGAACGGATTCTAAAGTGAACTTACGATCTGGTGTTGTTTCACCGGGCTTTATTTTCAAACTCGTTGCATAAGAATCTAAAATATCTCCGGCTCCTTTAACATAGCAAGCAGTTCCCATACACACGCTGATGGTATACTTGCCCTTTGGTACAAAGGTAAACTGAGAATAAAACGTTGCCGTACTGTAAAGCTTTTCTAAAGGAACATCTAATTTTTTAGATATCCTCTCTAATACCTCCACTGGCAGATACCCATAAATTCTTTGGGCTTCCTGCAATGCCGGCATTTGCCCTCCTTGGACACCTTGTAAATTGTTGAGACATTCTTCAAACTCCTGATGCTGGGATTCTGTTTCGATAAAATCAAATACTTTTTCCTTAACACTCATTTGTCTTTATCCCTCCTTTCTCACTTGATCAATAATTCACTATAGAAAGCGTGAACATAAAAAAATCCAACACTTTCAGTGCCTTTCTTTAATTATAGCAAAAACTAATTAAAATAAAACACTAATATTGTGAAAAGGTACACATTAATATTTTTTTGGTCTCATAACTTTTAATTAGATTGTCTAAAACAGTTACACACAAAGGTTTTAAAAAAAGAGACTGCTTAGATGTATAAGAGTTACTACACCTAAGCAGCCTGATTAACTGTTATAATACAGAGCTATTGTTAAACTAGATATCATTTTCCAAATCTTGTGTTTTGAAAACCAACTGTTCATTTTCTACCGTAATCATGATTTGCTGCCTTGGTTGAATCTTCCCAGCAATAATTTCTTTAGCCAACGGCGTCTCCACTTCTTTTGTCAAGAATCGTTTCAAAGGTCTTGCGCCAAATGCCGGCTCGTAAGCTCGTTCAGCAATCCAATCCTCAGCTTCATCTGAAATCACTAATGTCATTTCCTGATTTGCCAGCTTTTCTCCCAACTCATTCGTCAATTTGACAATGATTTGTTTCATATCCGCTAAAGTTAAAGGCTTGAATAAAATCGTATCATCAATCCGGTTTAAAAATTCCGGCTTGAAGTGACTGCGCAACAAGTCTTGGACCTGACGTTTTGCTTCATCAGAAATTTCTCCTTCCAGAGTCAGTCCATCCAGCAGAACGTGAGAACCTAAATTGCTTGTCATAATCATCACAGTATTTTTAAAATCAACGACCCGTCCTTTATTATCTGTTAATCGGCCGTCATCCAACACCTGAAGTAAAATATTAAACACATCTGGATGAGCTTTCTCGATTTCATCCAGAAGAACAATCGTATATGGAATACGTCGGACTGCTTCTGTCAGTTGTCCTCCCTCTTCATACCCGATGTAACCTGGAGGGGCACCTACCAGCCGTGAGACACTGTGCTTTTCCATATATTCACTCATGTCGATACGCACCATATGTTCTTCAGAGTCAAACAAGTTTTCAGCCAACGCTTTAGCCAGTTCCGTTTTCCCAACACCAGTCGGCCCAAGGAACAAGAACGAACCCAACGGACGGTTAGGGTCCTGCAACCCGGCCCGAGAACGAATAACGGCATCTGCCACTGCTTCCACAGCTTCATCTTGCCCGATGACACGCTTGTGAAGCGTTTCGTTTAGTCGTAAAATCTTTTCCCGTTCCCCTTCTTCTAAGCGAGCAACAGGGATACCGGTCAACCGCTCAACAACAACCGCAATTTCATGCTCTGTGACAGATTCTTGAATCAAACGCTCACTGATTTGAGTATTTCTGCCTTCCAATTCTTTTAGCTCTTTTTCCAATTGAGGAACAGTACCATGGCGCAGCACGGCCGCTTTCTCCAAATCATAATCACTCTCAGCTTCTTCAAGTTGTCGGCGGGCAGTTTCAAGTTCACTGCGTTTTTCGCTAATTTTATTGACTTCTTCTTTTTCTGTTTCCCACTTCATTTTCAATTCGTTAGCTTCTTCGCGAAGTTCAGCAAGTTCCTCCTGCAAAATTGCTAATCGTTTCTTACTGGCATCATCGGTTTCTTTCTTTAATGCCGCTTCTTCAATTTCCAACTGCATCAACCGACGAGTCACCTGATCTAATTCCGTCGGCATAGAATTCATTTCTACCCGTATGGAGGCACAAGCCTCATCAACTAAATCAATGGCTTTATCCGGCAAAAACCGGTCGGTAATGTATCGATGTGACAACGTTGCTGCCGCTACGATTGCATTATCATTGATATTTACACCATGATGGATTTCGAATCGTTCTTTCAGCCCCCGCAAAATACTGATCGTATCTTCAACTGTTGGTTCTTGGACTAACACTCGTTGGAATCTTCGCTCCAAGGCTTTGTCTTTTTCCATATACTCCCGGTATTCGTCGAGAGTCGTTGCACCGATACAATGGAGTTCTCCTCTCGCCAACATTGGCTTCAGCAAATTACCGGCGTCCATACTGCCTTCAGTTTTTCCTGCTCCGACAATATTGTGGATTTCATCAATGAATAAAATAATCTGTCCGTCGCTTTTTTTAACTTCTTTCAAGACAGCTTTTAAACGTTCTTCAAATTCCCCCCGGTATTTAGCCCCGGCGATAAGCGCCCCCATATCCAGAGAAAAAATAGTTTTGTCTTTTAAGTTTTCTGGTACATCTCGCCGAACGATTCTCTGAGCCAGCCCTTCAATGATGGCTGTTTTACCGACGCCCGGCTCTCCAATCAACACCGGATTATTTTTAGTCTTGCGCGATAAAATGCGAATCACATCCCGGATTTCTTCGTCTCGTCCAATGACAGGGTCCTGCTTTCCTTCACGAACCCGCTTGACTAAATCAACCCCGTATTTTTCAAGTGCTTCATACTGCTCTTCCTGATTTTGAGAAGTCACTCGTTCTCCCCCTCGCATATCTTCAATCTGTTTTTTCATTGCCTTATAAGTTATCTGTTGTGTTGATAAAAATTTTGTCAAGCGATAATTTTTTAGTTTCATTAGCGCTAATAATAAAATTTCAGTGGATAAGTAATCATCTTGAAACTCATTTTTGATTTTTTCAGCCTCTTGAATGAGATAAAATAAATTTTGACTAAATGTTTGACCATACTGAACATTGCCTTCCACCACAGAAAGCTGGTCTATTGCTTGCTCGATTTCACTTGAAAAGAGATTCAAGTCTACACCGGCTTCTTGATAAAAATTATAGGCAAAGTTTCCCGGTTGTACAAAAGCTTTCCATAGATGAGAAATATCGATTTCCTGATTTTTTCTACGCATAGCAATTTGCTGTGCTTCAGCGATGGCCTCTTGTACTGTGGTTGTCATTTTTTCTACTGCCATATTGCTACCTCCTAATTAATTTAACGTCCACCGTCTACTAATCCAAATGTTCCAAGTTTTTCAACAACTATCGTCAATTAACGTCGGCGACTAAAGACTTTCATTGATAGTAAACAGGGACTTTTCAAATTTCTATTACCCCTTTATTATATCCTTTTGGTCAAAAATGGTCAAAAAATACGTGTGAATATTTGATTTTTTTATTTCCATAGAAATCAACTCTCAGTCATTATATTTTATTGCTTTTATGATATTTCATTTGAATTCCTACCTGTCAAAAATTTATCTTTGAATCATATCACTTTTTAGTTTCCTCGGTCCTTGTTATAATGGAAAAAATAGCTAAGGGGGTTGACCCGCATGAAAAAGACAAATTTTTTGGTGATTTTTTGGTTATTATTAGCAATCATCTCATTCATCGTATTTTTAGTTAATTTTTATAGCTTTTGGTACGCTATTTCCTATTTGATTTTCCCGGATAAAGAGGGGTATATGGACGCCCAAACAACGGCAAGAAATCTCATGACCGCAGTTCCTATGTTACTGGTTACAGCTGGAACTTTCTATCTTGGATTAAAACAAGGACTAAAAGTTTATAAAGAAATTTAGTTGGAAAAATCAATACTAGATTGTAACGATTATCATTGGCAGAACATCTTTTTTGCTTTAGTTTATTTTTTAAAAAAGAGGGGAAAACTTATGAATGAATTTGAAACAATTGTCAATCACATTAAACACCCTGACCATAGGGGACAAATCAAAGAACTTTTTTCTTGGATTGAACAGTCATATCCTGAACTAGTGTCTGTCGTCAAATGGAATCAACCGATGTACACTGCCCATGGAACCTACATCATCGGCTTTAGTTTCTCCAAAAATCATTTTGCCGTATCGCCGGAAACTGTGACTATAAAACATTTCACCGCCGATATCGAACAAGCTGGTTATGATCATACCCAAAACATTATTAGAATCAAATGGGGACAAGCGATTGATTACTCACTGATAAAAAAAATGATTGATTTCAATATCACTGACAAAGCAGACCACAAAAATTTTTGGCGGTGATATCGAAAATAAAAATTAATTGAGAAATATTCTCAATTACTCTTGATTTTCTGATACAAAGGATTTAATATATAGATATAGACTTTTACACACGCATAAAAAGTCATTTGATACACTCTTATCCTGACTCTGAACTCCATATCGAAATAGAAATTTTCGCTTCCTTTTCTATTTCGATGTGGCGTTCTTTTTTATTCCTGGATAATTCATACTTATTTGAAAAAACAAGATAAACACTTTTGTGACGGTGTTTATCTTGTTTTATTTTAACACCCTTTGGGTGTACAAAAAGAGCCCCAATCTGTTATGGTTAAAGCGCCTAA
>NZ_NGKA01000025.1 GCF_003987645.1 Vagococcus elongatus | reverse complement strand
TTAGGCGCTTTAACCATAACAGATTGGGGCTCTTTTTGTACACCCAAAGGGTGTTAAAATAAAACAAGATAAACACCGTCACAAAAGTGTTTATCTTGTTTTTTCAAATAAGTATGAATTATCCAGGTTTTCTATGTTAAAATGAAAATGAAAGAAAGGTGATCTGAGTGACTCCGAATAAAGAAGACTATTTAAAATTAATCTATGAACTTGGGGGATACCAAAAAAGAATCAGCAATAAAGCTATTGTCACAGGCTTAAACGTCTCTCCAGCTTCCGTCAGCGAAATGGTAACTAAGCTGGAAAAAGACAATGTTGTGACCCATACGCCTTATCAAGGTGTCCAGTTAACGGACAGCGGGATGAAATATGCCAGTTCTCTTATCCGGAAACACCGCTTGTGGGAAGTTTTTCTGGTAGAGCATCTTAATTACTCATGGAATGAAGTTCACGCTGAAGCAGAACAGCTGGAACACACCACTTCCGATGAATTAACCAATCGTTTGGAAGAATTTTTAAATTTTCCAAGCACCTGTCCTCACGGAGGGATCATCCCAAAAATAAAAGAATTTGTTGTAGAACCTAGCCAAACACCGCTGATTGACTGTCAGGTAGGGCAAAAAATTCAAATCAAGCGGGTCATTGATGAAATCGAACTGCTGGATTATTTAGCAAACATCGGCTTGACCGTTGACGACATCGTGACTGTGGAAGAAATCAGTACTTACGACGGTCCTATTCTTCTGAAAAATGAGGAAGGCAAGACGTTTATCGTCAGCCGCAAAGCAGCCCATAACATATTCATCAAACTCATTGATTAATTCTCTTTTGCAGAGAATTTTTTAATTAAAAATCGTGACAGGAACCTTGTCCTTGCGTTGACTATTGGAAAACAGTAGAATATGAAGAGGAGAAAAAAAGTTCAAACAAGTATGATTAACTGGAGGGGATTCTTCCCATGAACGAAGAACAAATAGCACTGTTTACAATTTTTGGCGGTACGGGTGATTTGGCACGACGCAAATTATACCCTTCTTTATTTCGACTGTATCGCAAAGGTTTTTTAAAAAATAAATTTGCTGTCATCGGGACCGCACGGCGGGAATGGACCGATGACTATTATCGGGAAGTTATCACCACATCCATCGATGCCTTATCTCCAACAGAAGAAGAAGCCTTGGCGTTTTCTTCGCATTTTTATTATCAGGCACATAATGTGATGGATAGCGCTCACTACCACAGCTTAAAAGAACTGGCAGATGAGCTGGACGAAAAATATCAACTCGAGGGGAACCGGCTGTTTTACCTAGCGATGGCGCCAAACTTTTTTGGAACAATCGTTGACCATCTGAAGTCGGAACAAATCATCGACACTCGCGGATACAGCCGACTGATTATCGAAAAACCCTTTGGTTCTAGTTTCGAATCCGCCCAGCAACTCAACGAACAAATCCGTGCCGTTTTCAACGAAGAACAAATTTTCAGAATCGATCATTACCTCGGCAAAGAAATGATTCAAAACATTTCCGCCGTCCGTTTTGGAAATTACATTTTCGAATCTCTATGGAACAATCATTATATCGATAATATCCAAGTCACTCTTGCAGAAGATTTGGGGGTCGAAGACCGGGGCGGTTATTATGACAAGAGCGGTGCCTTAAAAGATATGATCCAAAATCACATCTTGCAAGTGGTTGCCTTATTAGCCATGGAAGTCCCCAATACTTTTTCTGAAAAAACTATCCGGGAAGAAAAAATCAAAGCATTAAAAGCTGTCCGAATCTATTCTGAAGAAGAAGCATTGGAAAATTTCGTCCGGGGACAGTATGTCTCAAATACCTTTAACGGCAAGGACATTATTTCTTACCGAGAAGAAACAAATGTGGCCCCTGATTCACGCACTGAAACGTTCGTGGCAGGAAAATTGGTTATTGATAATTTTCGCTGGAAAGGGGTACCGTTTTATATCCGTACCGGTAAACAACTGACAACGAAAGCTGCACGAATCAATGTCGTATTCAAACCATCTCCGGTCAACATTTTTAATCCTGAAGATGTTTGCAAAACACTGCCGCAAAACATTTTGACTATTTATATCCAACCAACAGAAGGCTTTTCCCTGACTTTAAACGGAAAAGAAGTGGGACCAGGCTTCCACTTAGATCCTGTCAAGTTGGATTATCGCAACACCGCTGAAATCATTGAAAATAGTCCGGAAGCCTACGAAAAATTAGTCCTAGACGCTTTAAAAGGAGATGCAACCAATTTTACCCATTGGGATGAAGTCTCTCAGTCATGGCGTATTGTAGATGTGATCCGGCAGGCTTGGGATAAAGAAGAAGGTGACATCCCTACATACAAAGCAGGAACCATGGGACCCGCAGAAGCCTTCGATTTAATCAAACGGGAAAATGACGACTGGGTTTGGAAACCAGATGAGTGGTACCGGGAGAGAGATTTACTCAAATAAAAAAAACTTGTCACGAAATTGTGACAAGCTTTTTTTATTTTTTACTTAACTAATCGGTAGATAGCATCTGCATAGATTGCTGTGGCTTTCAGCAAATCATCTACTGCCATAAATTCATTTGCCTGATGCATTGTGTCAATGCTGTCAGGGAACATGGCACCATAAGCTACCCCTCGTTCTAATAATCGGCCAAACGTACCGCCGCCGATGACTTGACCATGCCCTTTCAATCCAGTGTGTGCTTCATAGACAGCCAAAAGTGTTTTGACCAGCTCGTCATCTTCTGACACATAGTGAGGACCTTTGCCTCCCTCTTCAACTTCTACACTGAATGCTGTTGCGGCAAGCTTGTCAGTAATAATGTCGTTGATTTTTTCCGTTGTTATCCCTTTTGGATAGCGCATATTCAAAAGAACATAATTATTTTTAGCTTCATTTGATGCGTCAAACTCAAAAACACCGGCATTCATCGTCAAGGCGCCCATAATTTCGTCACTGAACGCAACGCCGAGCTTCTTGCCTTCTGTGTCATCATGGATAAGTTCGGCAATCGTTTCTATATAAGCTTTAGCATTTCCGCCAAAATCGTATTGCTTCAAGAAGTTAGCCAGATGTGTCCCCCCATTGATTCCTGCCTCAGGACTAGCGCCGTGAGCTGACTTTCCTTTGATAAAAACTGTTGCTTTAGTATCTTCAATGGTCACCTGACCTGAGATTTTATTTTCAGCAACATACTCATTCAAATCTTTTTCAATCGTTCTTAAAGTTTCAGGGTCTTTAACTTCAAGCACTGCTGTACCAGATTCAGGAACCATGTTTGGACGCAATCCTGATTTAAAGCTAATCAATTTAACCGGTCCATCGTTGGTACCGGCAAGTTTCAATGACACAGATACATTTCCTTTTTCACCATTAATGATCGGGAATTCCGCATCAGGTGCAAAACCAAAATCCGGTGCTTCTTCTACTTCCAGATAACGGTCCATACATTGCCAACCACTTTCCTCATCCGTTCCGATGATAAAACGAATTTTTTTCGATAATGGCAAGTTTAGTTCCTTGATAATTTTGACCGCGTAATAAGCAGCCACACTTGGTCCTTTATCGTCACCAGAACCTCGGGCATAGATTCGGCCGTTTTTGAGCACTGGTTCAAAAGGATCTGTTTCCCAACCAGTTCCTGCCGGGACAACGTCCATGTGCCCAAAGATGCCCAAAGTCTCATCTCCTGCACCATATTCGATATGTCCAGCGATATTTTCAATATTTTTAGTAGTGAAACCATCTCTTTCACCCAAAGTTAAAAACTTCAACAGAGCATCTCGGGGACCTGGGCCTACAGGTGCCTCTTGTGTCGCTTTATCATCTTCACGCACACTAGGGATTCGCAATAAATCAAATAGATCCGCCAGCAGCTCTTCTTTTCTGTTCGCTACTTCCTTTTCCCAATCAATTGTTGTCATAAAAACCAATCACTCCTTCTAATGATATTTCAATTAAACTAACTACCGAAAAATTACATGCCGGGATCATAAAAATTACCCAAAATCGTCACATTGTCAGAAATACTGACAAAAGCATGGGGATCTGCTTCTTTCATAATGCAAACGAAGGCCGACATTTCATACCGTGTGATGACAGTAAACAAGACTTCTTGCGCCACACGATCGTAAGCTCCTTCTGCTCCATGAATAATCGTGATTCCCCTGCGTAATCTGCTTTGCATCGCCTCGATGACTTGATCCGAATGTCGGGTAATAATCATCACCTGCATCTTTTTTTGTTTCGTATACACTTCATCCATCACTTTGCCGCTGATAAAAAAACTTAAAATACTGTAAAAAGCATATTGCCAGCCAAATAAAAAACCAGCAGTGAGGGCAATCCCCGCATTGAAAATTATTGCAACAGAACCCACTGTTTTTCCGGTCATCTTACGAATTGACAAAGTAATGATGTCCAGTCCCCCAGAGGAAATGCCGTTTTTCAACGCAAAGCCTACGCCAAACCCATTCACAGCTCCGCCAAAAAGGGCGCATAACAACGGGTCCGTTGTCAGCGGAGTGATTGGGACGACTGCCAAAGAAATCGACGTCAGTGTGACCGTAATTAACGTAAAAATAGTAAATTTCCGACTGATTTTTAGCCACGCGAGAATAAATAACGGAAGATTCAACAGGTAATATAAAACTGAAAAAGGCAGCTGGACATGGAATAATCTCTCCAGCAACGTTTCAATAATTTGAACAAATCCTGTCAGTCCACTAGCATAGATATTTCCTGGACGCCAAAAAATGTTTAAAGCAACTGACGCAATCAAAGCATATAAGACGGCTACACCTGTTTTTTGGATATATTCCTGTTGAGGAATTTTTATCCTTTCTTTTTTTCCCATTGGCCTCTCTCTCTTTTTTTAATATCTACGCCAATTATAATCTCTTCCCTGCCATAGTAAAAGGATAAACGGCAGCTATTTCCTTATTCTCTTAATCTTTTAATGATTCTATTACTTTCAAATGAAGATCCACTAATTGTCCTTCTGAAACTTTTCCGGGAGCATTATTTAACGGGTCCATGGCACGGCCATTTTTAGGGAAAGCAATCACTTCACGGATATTGTCTTCGTCTGCCAGCAACATGGCCAAGCGGTCAAGCCCCAACGCGATTCCCCCATGAGGAGGAAAACCGTACTCTAAAGCATCCAGCAAAAAGCCGAATTGATTGACAGCTTCTTCTTTACTAAATCCAACGACTTCCAAAACTTTTTCCTGCAGTTCCCGTTGGAAAATCCTTGAGGACCCTCCGCCTAATTCATAACCATTCAACACCACATCATACGCTTCGGCGTGTACTTTTTCTGGTGCGGTTTCTAACAAAGGCAAATCTTGCTTCTGCGGACTAGTAAATGGATGGTGCGCAGCAATGTAACGCCCTTCATCTTCATCATACTCCAATAATGGCCAGTCAACGACCCAAAGGAAATTGAAAAGAGTCTCATCAATCAATCCTAACGCCTTGCCCAGTTTCAAACGCAACGCTCCCAGTGAAGCTGCCACCACATTGGCAGCATCAGCAACGAATAAAATCAAATCTCCGCTTTCTGCACCCACATGTGTTGTTAATTCGTTTTCTACCGGAGATAGGAATTTTGCAATCGGTCCATTCAGACCCTCTTCTGTCACTTTGACCCAAGCTAAACCTTTGGCGCCATATTGTGACAATTCTTTGCCCAAATTGTCCAAATCTTTTCTTGAGTATTTTTCCGCCGCTTGAGGAGCAACAATCGCTTTGACTTGTCCTCCGCTTTCTATTGCAGATTGGAACACTTTGAAATCTGTTTCCTTTACAACTGGAGCAACGTCAAGCAAGGTCATACCAAAGCGCGTGTCCGGCTTATCTGAACCATAGTTGTCCATCGCTTCTTGATAGCTCAGTCTTGGGAAAGGAGCAGGAATTTTCACATTTAAAACTTCCTTCATCACCTTAACCAGCATCTTTTCGGTCAAAGACTGTATCTCTTCTGGTGCCAAAAAGCTTGTTTCAATGTCGATTTGCGTAAATTCCGGCTGGCGATCCCCACGTAAATCTTCATCACGGAAACAGCGGGCAATTTGGTAATAACGGTCAAACCCGGCACCCATCAGCAATTGTTTTCTTAATTGCGGTGATTGAGGCAAGGCATAGAAGTGTCCTTCTTGTATCCGCGAAGGAACTAAATAATCTCTGGCACCCTCCGGCGTGGACTTGTCCAAATAAGGTGTTTCAATTTCTAAAAAGTCTTCCCCATTTAAAAAGCTCCTGACTGACTGAACGATGTCATGTCTAGTCTTGATATTTTGATACATTTTATTGCGGCGTAAATCAATGTAACGATACTTCAATCGAATATCGTCATTGACCTGTCCTTCATCTTCGATTGGAAATGGAGGTGTCTTTGCTTTATTTAAAATCACTACAGATTGAGCAGAAATTTCTATTTCCCCTGTTGCCATTTTTTTATTTACAGCTTGACTGTCACGAGCCAAAACTTCTCCGCTGATTTCCAGCACATATTCAGAACGGCAAGTATTGGCTGCCTCCCAAGAACTCTCTGCAATGTCAGGACTCACTACTACCTGAACGATTCCCTCCCGGTCTCTTAAATCGATAAAAATCAGACCGCCTAAATCACGGCGCTTTTGCACCCAGCCTTTTAGAGTCACTTTTTCACCTAATTGTTCACGAGATACTTTCCCGCAGTACATACTTCTTTTTGTCATTGTTTGTCGTCCTTTTCTCCCAATCAACTCTAGTTGGTTATTTTCTGATAAATACTGGCAAAATCCTGATAAATATCTGTCCACGGAACAATCTCCTCTTTGGAAGAAGCCATGTTTTTCACTCTAGCCACTTGTTGTTCAATTTCTTCTGTCCCGATAGTTACTACGACTTTTGCTTTTAAGCGATTGGCTGTTTTAAATTGTGCTTTTGCCCCGCGGTTCATATAGTCACGATCAGCTGAAAAACCTGCATGGCGGATAGCTTGAACTAATTTAAAAGAGTCCAGATTCGTTGCTTCGCCCAAACCGACAATATAAACATCAATTGAGTCCTCTAAAGGCAGGGTGTCTCCTTCTGCTTCGATGGCCAACAGAGTTCTTTCAAACCCCAAACCAAAACCAACACCCGGAGTTTCCGGTCCGCCGATTTCTTCCACCAAACCACTATATCGACCGCCGCCCCCAAGAGCGACTCTTTCTCCAAATACTTTCGCTTCACTCATGATTTCAAAAATCGTGTCGTTATAATAATCTAACCCGCGAACCATCCGGTGGTCTATCTCAAAAGACACTCCTGAGTAATCAAGCAGAGCCTTCACTGTGTCAAAATGATTTTGTGATTTTTCAGATAAGAAATCTAAAATCGAAGGCGCATTCGCGACAATGATTTTGTCTTGCCTGTCTTTGCTGTCTAAAATTCTTAAAGGATTTTTTTCAAAACGATTTTTTGAGTCCTGACTCAATTCATCATAATGAGGGGTCAAGTAGTCTATCAAACCTTGTCTATATTTTTGACGGCTTTCCTTATCCCCTAAAGAATTGATTACTAGCTTTAATTCTTTGATGCCCAAACTTGTATAGAAATCCAGAGCCAACAACATCACTTCTACATCTGTTGCAGGATTTTCTCCGCCAAACACTTCCACTCCCAATTGGTGGAACTGGCGTAATCTTCCTGCTTTGGGGCGTTCATAGCGGAACATCGGACCGATGTAGTAAGCTTTGTACGGTTTCGGAAATTCCGGGCCATATAACTTATTCTCCACAAACGCTCGGACAACAGGGGCGGTCCCCTCAGGCCTCAAAGTAATATGACGATCTCCTTTATCATAAAAATCATACATTTCTTTGGAAACGATGTCTGTCGTGTCACCCACACTACGGGCAATGACTTCATAGTGCTCAAACATTGGTGTACGAATTTCTTTAAATTGGTATTTTTTAAAAATTTCCCGAGCGGTATTTTCAACAAATTGCCACTTTTCCACTTCACCCGGTAAAATATCTGCCGTTCCCCTAGGTCTTTGATACTTCATCTCTACATATCCTCCTTTTATTTTTAAAACAAAAAAGTCCTTGTTAAATTAACAAGGACGAATGATTTCACACGTGGTACCACCTAATTTGAAAGAGAGTCTCTTTCCACTTTAATCGATTAACGCCTCGAACGCGAAACAGCTTTGCACTGTCTATCTCCGGAGTGTCTTTCGCTTTTTTTGCGGAAACTATTTTCAGCCAAGATAGTTTTCTCTGCACCGACAAAAGTAAAGGTACTTTCTCCATCTACGATTTATGGTATTATACCTTAAAGTACTAAAGAACGGCTGGTTTGTCAAGAGGGGATCATAAAAGTTGAGAAATGTTAAAATTAATCTCGCTGAAGGTCTCCCTATCTGTGCCCCCTTCAGTTTTTCTGTTATAATAAATAAAAGTTCTATTGATACGGAGGTTAGTTGTGAAAAAACAGGACAACCATCAGCGAAAGAAAAAATTATTGGTCATTAATCTCATCATTGCCTGCATTGTCGTCATCTCTTTTTTTAGTTTGAATGGTAAAGAGTTTGTTACCGTCAAAGCAATGGCAATGAATGTTCGTATAGGTCCCGGCGTGGAGCACGACGTAGTCACCCAAGTGAAAAAAGGGGACAAACTGGAAATTCTGCAAGAAAAAGGTCAGTGGTATTTAGTCAAACTGGGGGACAAGTCAGAAGGCTGGATCGCCAGCTGGCTGGTGTCAGAGGAGGATGCTACCAGTCCATCGACTAACATCAAAGCTTATGTGAATACTCCTAACACAAAACTTCGCAAGGAAGCCAGCACTGACAGCAAGGCACTGGACGAACTGAAAAACAATACGGAAGTCACCATCACTTCTGAAAAAAACGGCTGGTCTCATGTGGAAGTCAACGCAAAAACAGGCTGGATTTATTCAGAACTTCTGACGCCGGCAACAATTGAAGAGTTAGAAATCGAATCTCAAAAGATTGATAAAGTCTACGCACGGCAAAATGGCACCAAGATTCGTGACCAAGCTGGGATAGACGGCAGCATCGTCACAGAAATTGACTTTGGGGACAGTCTCACCTACATTGCTTCTGATGGAGACTGGTATCAAGTGGAAACATCAGACGGCAATACTGGTTACGTTGCTAACTGGGTCGTCAGCTCCAATGAACCCCACGCTGTGAACGAAAACATCACTTCCATCGCAGAAGCAACGATCATGATCGACGCAGGACACGGCGGCGAAGACGGCGGCTCTGAAAGTGCCGACGGAATGATTTCTGAAAAAGTCGTTACTTTGGCTACGGCTCGTTTTGTCCAGCAGGAATTAAAAAAATACGGTGCAAATGTCATTTTAACCAGGGATGATGATACTTTTATCCCTTTGGCAGAAATTGCAGCAAAAAGCAATCGGGCAAAGGCTGACGTATTCATCAGCGTTCATTATGATTCTACTGAGGAAATTAATTCCGCTAGTGGAACGACTACCTACTACTATGATGAAAGTGACATCTCCTTGGCAAAAATTGTGAACGAACACCTCGCCTCAGACCTTCCCATTGAAAATCGAGGGGTCGAGTTCGGGGATTATCAAGTATTAAGAGAAAATGAACGCCCATCATTATTGCTGGAACTGGGCTATATGAATTCTTATAACGACGTTTCCCACTTCAAGACCAAGACTTATCAAAGGAAGGTCGCCAAAGCCATTACTAACGCCTTAGTTGAATATTTTGAATAAACAAAAAAGCTTCCCTTGACTGAAAAAGTCAAGGAAAGCTTTTTTAATTTAATTATTTATTTTCAGTATCCAGCACAATAGTAACGGGACCGTCATTGACCAAACTGACCGCCATCTCTGCAGCAAATTTCCCCTTGCCGACTTTGATGCCCTCGTGCTCGATTTGTTCATTAAAATATTCATACAGCTCATTGGCTTTTTCAGGTGTCTCTGCGTCTGTAAAACTTGGCCGGTTGCCTTTTTTTGTGTTAGCCAACAAGGTGAATTGGGAAATAGATAAAATCTCCCCCCCAACTTGTTGAATATTCAAGTTCATCTTGCCTTCCGTATCCTCAAAAATGCGCATGTTGATGATCTTACGAACAAGATAGTCCGCCTCTTCTTGCGTATCTCCTTGCTTGACACCGAGGAGAACAACAAGACCTTTCCCGATAGCTGAAATTTCTTCCCCTGCCACTGAAACACTGGCGGATGTCACTCGCTGAATTACTACTTTCAAAGTTTTTCCCTCCGCTGGTTAACCATTCATCCGTCGTACACTATACACATCAGGAATCATTTTTATTTTGTCTACGATTCTCTCCAAATGGGCAAGATTTTGAATGCTGACCCGCAAATGGATATTGGCTGTTTTATTTTTGC
Organism: Vagococcus elongatus; assembly: GCF_003987645.1. GTDB lineage: Bacteria > Bacillota > Bacilli > Lactobacillales > Vagococcaceae > Vagococcus_A > Vagococcus_A elongatus. The sequence goes on along the minus strand of NZ_NGKA01000025.1, from coordinate 23,196 downwards.
CTTGTTTAGCATCTACATTCATCAAGTTCTTCGTCATACTATTGACAACTTGAAGGATATCATTCAAGAGACCGTTGCGATTATAGCCGAAAATTTCCAAATCAGCATTATACTCTTTGGCACCCACAGCAGCTGTATCTTCCCATTCCACTTCTATTAGACGTTCATCTGCTGCATCGTTGTTCACGATATTCGGGCAATCTTTACGATGAATCGACACCCCACGGCCTTTAGTGATGTAACCGACGATTTCATCTCCCGGCAGCGGATTACAGCAGCGGCTGATTCTGACAAGCAGATTTTCGACCCCTTGGATAACGACACCGCCCTCGTGACGGATTTTCATCCTTTCCGGTTCTTTTTTCGCCGGCTGTTTCAGCATTTCTTCCACTTGTTCCTGTTGTTTCTGTTCTTCCCGTTTGCGTCGGGCCTCTTCAGTCAACCGATTAGCCATCGTCAAAGCAGTGACCTCATTATTACCAACCGCCGCATACAAGTCATCTTCCGTTTTATAATGATAACGTTCCATGACGTGTGCCATTGCAGTTTTATTCAAAAAATCTTTAGGTAAAAAATCATTCTGAAGCAATTGTTTTTCAATGCTGTCTTTTCCTTTAGCCACATTGGCTTCTCTGTCCTGATTTTTAAAGAAACGTCTGATTTTATTACGAGCACTGGAAGTTGCAACTAAGTTTATCCAGTCACGACTGGGCCCGAAAGAGTTAGCAGACGTTAAAACTTCGATGATGTCGCCATTTTTCAGCTTATAATCAAGAGGCACCATTTTCCCGTTGACTTTTGCTCCGGTGGCCTTATTCCCCACTTCTGTATGGATGTTATAGGCAAAATCCAAAGGACCGGACCCCTGAGGCAACTCGGAAACATCGCCCTTGGGCGTAAAAACATACACTTTGTCGCTGAAAATATCTCCCTTGACACCTTCCATAAAGTCAAAGGCGTCATTACTTTCGTCCTGTAATTCGATCAGCTCTCTAAACCAGCTTAATTGGCGTGTCTCAGCATCTTCTTCTACTTTTTCAGTTTTACCTTCTTTATATGCCCAGTGCGCTGCCACCCCAAACTCCGCTACTTCATGCATCTCATGCGTTCTGATTTGGATTTCTACCGGATTCCCTTTAGGTCCAATAACAGTCGTATGGAGAGATTGATACATATTTGCTTTTGGCATGGCAATATAATCTTTAAATCGTCCCGGCATAGGCTTCCACTTTGTATGAATGGCTCCCAAAACCGCATAACAATCTTTGATGGTGTCGACTAACACCCGAATAGCTAACAAGTCGTAAATTTCTTGAAATTCTTTTTTCTGATCTTTCATTTTCCGAAAAATAGAATAAATATGTTTTGGCCGTCCGTAAATTTGAGCGTAGATTTCCAGCTCTTCGGTCGCCTCTTTGATATTGGTCACTGTCTCATCAATGTATGCTTCTCTTTCATCCCGCTTGGAATTCATCAAATGAACAATTCGATAATACTGTTGAGGATTTAAATAGCGTAGGGCAGTGTCCTCCAACTCCCACTTGATTCGGCTAATCCCTAAACGATGAGCTAGCGGCGCATAGATTTCCAAAGTTTCTTTGGCAATTCTGCGCTGTTTATCTGCCCGCAGATGTTTCAATGTCCTCATGTTGTGCAATCTGTCCGCCAATTTGACCATGATGACCCGCAAATCTTTTGACATGGCCATCAACATTTTACGATGGTTTTCGGCCAACTGTTCTTCATGGGATTTATATTTTATTTTCCCCAGTTTGGTCACGCCGTCCACTAACATCGACACCGTTTCACCAAACTCTTCAGTCAGCTCTTCTAAGGTCACGTCGGTATCTTCGACCACATCGTGTAAAAAACCTGTGGCAATCGTATAGGGGTCCATTTTAAGTTCAGCAAGAATCCCTGCTACCTGAATGGGATGAATAAAATAATCCTCTCCTGATTGTCTGACCTGCCCCACATGTGCCTTTTCTGCGAAATCACACGCTTTTTTCACAAAAGATACATGCTCAGGACTCATATAATTGGAAACAATTTTGATGACGTCATCAGCACTTAGATTTTGATCTTTTGACATGTGTTTCACTCCCTGATTCTTCTTAATTTTAAAAAAGCACACACATAAAGGTGTGCTTTTTCATTTAGTTATTACTTAATTATAACGATTTATACGACTTTTTTCAATCATTCGATTCGTTCGGTTCATGGTAAGAGACAACAAACAACCGACTTCAATTTAGTTTAACATTTCCAGCTGGAAACTAACGGCACTCAGCGCATAAAATGGGGCAGTTTCTGTCCGTAGGATTCTAGGACCTAGACTGCAGACTTTTCCGCCTGCTTCCTCTAACAAAGCCACCTCATCTGGACTTAGTCCCCCTTCAGGTCCAAAAACAAACGCCAGCCTCTCACCTTTTCGAACCTGTTGCAAAGTTTGGATCAGTTGCGAACGCTCCCCCTTTTTAGCCGCTTCTTCATAGGCCACAAGGATGTGATCAAAAGCTGACAGTTCCTCAAACAATTCTTTTTGAGTTTCTAAAAGCCGTACCGTGGGAAAAGCTGTTCGATGAGATTGCTCCGCAGCTTCTTTAGCAATCTTATTTAATCGTTGTTCACGATTGAGCCGTTTTTTTTCATTCCATTTTACCACAGATGTCTTGCTAGGAAAACCAAAAACTTGACTGGCACCAAGCTCCGTACTTTTCTGAGTGATCAATTCCAACTTGTCTCCTTTAGGAAAACCGCAAAACAAACTGACTCGTACGGGCAGCTCGGTCTCCCAAGCCACTTCTCTTACTTCCTTTAAGAAAGCCTGTTCTTCAGCGACGGTGGTGATTTCTGCCACGACTGTATGTTTTTGATTAAAGACCAGATAAACTTGTTCTCCTATTTTCATTCGCATCACCCGAATCATATGATGAAAAATCTCCCCGGCAACTTCAATGGATGCGCGGTCATGTTCGTCATAATTCGTCGGGATAAAATATCGCTGCATAGTTATTCTCCATCCTGCACAGGTTTTTCAAAAACTAGTGCCAGCCACTCTTGTTGCTCAAACTTCTGCAACAACTCGAAGCCTTGGGAAAACATCTCTTCAAGAATCTCCCCTTCTTTTGCCAGAATGATTCCTGAGACAATCAACTTGCCCCCTTCTTCCAAAAGATTCCAAGCATCTCCAACCATTCTAAGTATAATATGGGGCAAGATATTGGCTACGATAACATCGGCTGTCATTGAAATGTTTTCTAACAAGTCATTAGCAGATACCGTAACATCTGAGGCAATAGGATTCAAGTCCAGATTGCGCTTCGCTGCTGCCACAGCAACATCATCCAGATCAAACGCCTGAACTTCTTCAGCACCAAAATGTTTTGCCGCGATACTTAATATGCCTGAACCAGTCCCCACATCCAAGACCCGCTCTCCTCCCCTTAAAGTCACCTCTAAGGCCTGCAAACTCAAAAGTGTTGTCGGATGGGTACCCGTACCAAAGGCCATCCCAGGATCCATCACAATGACCCTTTCATCATCATGTCTAGGTGTATAGGCCTCCCACTCCGGCACAATGGTTAGAAACCGGCTGACCGGTACCGGATGATAATATTTTTTCCAAGAAGTTGCCCAATCTTTTTCTTCTACTTCACTAGTCGTCACTTCTCCAAGTCCTATATTAAGTCCAAACTCTGGAAGCTGGGCAATTTGTGATTCAATGTGAGGTAAAATTTCAGGGAGAAAAATAGTTTCAGGAAAATAAGCCATCACATTAGCCCCTTCACGAATATGTATAATCTCATGTTTGTCAATGTATTCCCCTAGTTTGTCCTCTGAATAAGCCGTCAAGTCTGCTGCGTCCTCAATTGCCACACCGCTTGCGCCCGCCTCCATCAGAATATTTGAAACAGCTTCTACTGCTTCGCTTTCTGTTTTTACTTTTATTTCTGTCCAGTTCATCTACTCAATCCCCTTATTTTAATATCTTGGATAAGAATAATACATTTGACCGTTCTTACGTTTCATGTGAGTGTCGACTAATGATTGAAACTTTTTAGGGTCCCAATGCAGCTCAAAGGATTCTTTCGTTTCATCTTGCAAAAAGTCCATCAGTTCTTCCTCGCCTAACTCAAGAACTTGAAAAAGATAACCAGCAATTCCTTCGATTTCTCCCTGAGTCATACCTTTTTTACCTTCATAAGGCAGCATTGTCAGATAATCCTCTCGATCCTCCTCAACTCCTTGATCCCCTTGAGGATAAAGCAAGAGGGCATCTTCAAATTCAATGACTTCTTCTTCTGATTGGACACCCTCTAAATCTTCAACCTTCAGGCTCTGATTATTATGAGCATACAACACAACAATGATTGTCACTCTGTGGGTTTTCCTGTCCCAATCAATGGCAAAATCATAGTCTTTTAATTTTTTTTCTAGTTGTTCATCTAAATACTCCAACATATTCTTTTTTTTCATTGTCATTTCCTCGCTTGTCTGAACTTCTCTACCCATCATACAAGAAATTCAGTCTACCGCCAATACCTAATCAGAAGATTCAAAAGTTTTAATCTTAAGCAATCATTTGCCGGTTCTATTCAAAAAAGCAAGGACTTAGATTTGCCAAACAGACTCAAGAAACAGTAAAATAAGAATGTATGTTTGTGTTATAATGATGAAAAACAAGGAGGAAGCTTATGAACAAGCCTTTAGCTTATCGAATGCGTCCTAGAAATTTAGATGAAGTGGTCGGGCAGCAGCATCTTGTCGGCAAAGGGAAAATCATTCGACGAATGGTCGAGGCCAAGATGCTGTCTTCCATGATTTTATATGGTCCTCCCGGAACAGGGAAAACCAGTATCGCCAGTGCCATCGCCGGTTCTACAAGGTATGCTTTCAGGATGTTGAATGCCGCCACAGATACAAAAAAAGATTTGCAAATCGTTGCGGAAGAAGCAAAAATGAGCGGTTCCGTGATTTTAATGCTTGATGAGGTTCACCGCTTAGATAAAACGAAACAAGATTTTTTATTACCTTATTTAGAAAATGGAAAAATCATTTTAATCGGTGCCACCACAGAAAATCCGTACATCAGCATCAGTCCCGCCATACGCAGCAGGACTCAAATTTTCGAAGTCAAATCTTTACAGGAAGAGGATATCAAACAAGCAATCGAATTTTCACTTTCTGACACGGAAAGAGGATTAGGAAATAAAAAAGTGGCTTTAGATGAGTTAGCCTTGCTTCATTTGACCCGTGCAACAAATGGCGACTTGCGCAGTGCCTTAAATGGACTGGAGCTGGCAGTCAAATCCACGCAAGCAGATGAGGAGGGCATCACTCATTTAACACTTGAAATCATTGAAGAATGCATACAGAAAAAAGCCATGGTTCATGACAAAAAAGGCGATGCTCATTATGATGTCATCTCCGCACTGCAAAAATCCATCCGCGGCAGTGATGTCAATGCTGCCATGCACTACTTAGCAAGATTAGTGGAAGCTGGCGATATGCTGATTATTTGTCGGCGGCTGATGGTCATCGCTTATGAAGATATCGGATTAGCCAATCCCCAGGCAGCAGCACGAACCGTCACCGCAGTACAAGCAGCAGAAAAACTGGGGTTGCCTGAAGCAAAAATCCCACTTGCTCAAGCAGTGACAGACCTTTGTTTATCGCCCAAATCTAATTCTGCCTATCTGGCCATTGATGCTGCGTTGGCTGATATCCGTAAAGGACTGATTGGCGAAGTCCCTGACCACTTAAAAGATAATCATTACAGCGGAGCAAAAGAGTTAGGCAGGGGCATAGGCTATCGCTATCCCCATGATGCTCCAGATGGCTGGGTCCCTCAACAATATTTGCCAGACGGTTTAAAAAACAAAAAATATTATCAACCTAAAGCAACAGGAAAATATGAACAAGCTTTAGGCAACCGCTATAAACAACTAGAAGAACGACAAAAATGACTAGCTCATCAAAAAATGATTTCAACCAACCGTCGATACCGTAAGATAAAAAGACAAACTTCAGCTTGTAGCAAAAAACGTTGAGCAACACTGTCCTAGTGTCCTCAACGTTTTTTATAATTTCATTCGTTAAATTAAATTAGATAAAACATAACCGTCTATAACCAACCGTTATTTACTTTTATATATATTTTTTTCATAATTTCTGTTGTTAAAATATAGCCTAAAACTATGACGACAAGCCATGGCCAATAGTTAGATGGCAAGGATAAAAAGTCAAAATACTGATTGAGGGAAGTCCCGACAATCAACAAGCCCGTACCGCAAGCCAACACGCTGGCAATCGTCAAAGCCATGCTTGCACGGCTTTGGATGAAAGATAATTTTGAAGTTCTTAAAATATGGACGACAAAGATTTGAGTGAAAAGTCCCACAACGAACCAGCCTGCTTGAAATAACCCTTGCTGGGCCACTGTATTAGCACCGAACACGGTCCACATCAAAGCGAACGTCAAGATGTCAAAAATACTGCTGACAGGCCCAAGAATCAACATAAAACGCACAAGACTCTTGAGATTCCAAGTGATCGGCTTCTCCAATTCCACCTCATCCACATGATCCCATGGTGTCGTCAGTTGTGCCAAATCGTACACCAAGTTTTGAACTAGCAACTGAAGGGAAAGCATCGGCAAAAATGGCAGAAATATACTGGCAACTAATATTGAAAAAACATTCCCAAAGTTGGAGCTGATTGTGATTCTGATATATTTCATCATATTGCTGAAAACTTTTCGGCCTTCGATAGCCCCTTCAGCCAATACTGTCAAACTTTTTTGCAGTAATATAATTGAACTGGCATCTTTCGTAATATCCGCAGCAGTGTCTACTGAAATCCCCACATCTGCTCTTCGTAAAGCAGGTGCATCGTTGATACCATCTCCCATGAAACCGACTGTATGACCATTTTCCTGAAGAGATTGAATAATCCGGGACTTCTGCATAGGAGACAATTTTGCAAAAAGATTAATTTCTGAGACTTTCTCTTTCAATTGTGCATCAGACATTTCTTCAATCTCTGCCCCATTAAGATACTCATCAACGGTAATCCCGACTTCTTCACACACTGTTTTTGCTACGATAGCATTATCCCCAGTCAGCACTTTCACATTTACCCCATGATTATGGAAAGAATCAATTGCAGGGCCAGCACTCTTCTTAGCAGGGTCGAGAAAACCAACGAAACCTATTAAAATCATGTTTGACTCATCTGCCACACTATAGACTGGAGATTTATGAATATTTTTCTGATAGGCTACTGCGATAGTACGCATCCCCCGCTGGTTCATATGATAACTGACTTCTCGCATGCCTTGCTGCAATTCCTCTGTCAGCGGAACAACTTCCCCGCCGATTTCCACGTGTGTATAAACATCTTCCATCTCTTCTAGGGCACCCTTGGTTACCATCAGATGTTCATTGTCTCTTTCCACAATCACACTCAGACGACGACGAGAAAAATCAAAGGGCAGCTCATCTACTTTGGTAAAGTCGTCATTTTCTTTTTTGGGACGATTTTTATCGTAGTATGAAATCACCGCATAGTCGATCAAGTTTTTCCAACCTGTTTGATAAAAAGAATTGATATATGCTGCATCCAAGACTGATTCGTCTGCTTTTCCCTCAGGATTCACATACTCCACAAGGACAACTTTGTCTTCTGTGATGGTCCCCGTTTTATCTGTACACAGAACATCCATGCCGCCTAGATTTTGAATAGCATTTAATTCTTTTACTATAATTTCCTTTTTAGATAAAGCCAGTGCCCCTTTGGCCAAATTGCTCGTCACGATCATTGGGAGCATTTCAGGTGTCAGACCTACAGCTACGGCAATAGCGAAAAAGAACGCTTGGCTCCAATCCCCTTTTAATAACCCATTCAATAATAAGACCACAATAAAAAACACTGCCACTAAACGCAACAACAACTTACTTACTTGAGTGATACCTTTTTCGAATGCTGAACTCTCTCTTGTGGAAGAAGCAGTTTTAGCAATATCTCCAAAAAATGTATTGCCACCCGTCTGCATAATCAACACAATTCCCTCGCCGCTTAGTACATCTGTGCCCATAAATACTAAGTCGGACATTTCCAAAACTGTCTGATTTTCTTGGATTACTGCACGTTTTTTTTCATCGACCAGTGCATATTTTTCTACCGGCAGAGATTCTCCAGTCAGGGAAGATTGATTGACGAACAAGTCATTCGCCCAAATAAGCTTACCATCAGCGGGAATCATGTCCCCTGTAGCCAACCGTACGATATCCCCCGGCACCACTTCGTCCATGGGAATTTCATAAGTTTCTCCTTCACGGGTGACTGCACACGTGTTTTCAATCATTTCTTTCAATTCAAAACTGGCCTTTTGTGCCCGCACATCTTGTACAAATTGAATAAACACACTGGCAAAAATCATTATCCCCATGATGATGACTGCATCATAATCTTTTGTTAGTGCTGAAATCACCAATAATAATATCAAAACATAAACAAATGGATCTTTGGTCGCATTTATAAGCAGCTTCCAGAGAGGAACCGGCTGTTCTGTAGCAACGATATTAGGCCCGTATTCTTCCAAGCGGGTATCTGCATCTGCTTTCGATAATCCGTTCTCGCTGGAACGAAACGTCATCATCAGCTCACGTTTGCTTAATTTCACAAGCTTATGAAAATCATACTGACTTGCTACTTTTTTATTGATCATAAGTTTTTTCATGCCAGTTGTTTCTACATTCTTTTTCATTCTCGTTTTCCTCCTTAAATTAGCAGGAAAACAATTCTCTGCCTCCCTATTTTTTCCCACAGGATAAGCACAAAATTGCTTCCTGCTTCCTTCGTTCATCTGGGTTTTCTTTGGTTACGCACTGAGAATACATCTAACTCATCTCCCTCTTAAAAATTCTAAATAAAAATGCACCCTCGAATTTGAGAGTGCATGCAAAAATCATTAACAGTAACCTCAAAGTCGAGCTTTAGCACTACATGGCTTAGAAGTCATTACTTCAGCTACATTAGGAAGAGCCTTCATTCGACAATTCCAGTTGACCCATTGGCGTCTCTCGACATTTTTGGGCAGCAGCGTGTTTCCATACAGGAGCCTCACCTAACAGATTTTTATTTAACTTTCTAATTTATTGTACATGAATTTTAGCCATTAATCAACTTCCATAGAAAATTCGCTGATTTGGTTCAAAATTCTTCCCATTTTATTGCTCATTTTTTTTTTCTATGCTAGTATATGACTAGGGGTAGTCTGTGATGTTCGCGTCATTCCATTTCAGTGTTGACCGAACATATTAGTATTATTTAGGGATTCAAAATGTTCAAATGGAAAACAAGCCTTTTCACTTGGTAGTTTGAGAGTTGAACTATGAAACCCACCTGCTTACTAGCGGGTTCAATACTACGGAGTGACTAACGGCATCAACGGATTTCCTTCCTTTTTTAAAAATCAAAGCAATTTGCCTATGCAAGTTGCTTTTTATTCTATATGTCACAATTTTAGAGGGGCTATCATGATCCGACTATTGACCAGCATCTTAATCATCGTATTGCTGTTTGTTGCTGTTATGCTGAATAAATATCATCAGAACATCAGTCATGTTTTAGGAAACGGGAAAACAGACGAACAAATTTGTACAGCTTTCAAAGGTTTTATTAATTGGTACTTTGCCCTTAGTCTTTTAGGGTTATTGTTCCTTTATTTCAATCAAAAAACCGCCACGCTTATCTATCTTGTGCTGATTATGCTTGTATCAGCTTTTTACAGTCTTAAAATTTCAAAAAATATACATCAGTCGTAAAATTTTGAATCGAGGTGTTGGTTGTGAAACAAAAGTACCAAAGGATTCTAGTGGCAGTAGATGGGTCTGAGACTGCTGAATTAGCTTTAGCCAAAGCAATACATATCGCAAAACAAAATAGTGCTAAACTAGTAATTGCACACGTAATCGATACTAGAGCTTTTCAAAATATTTCTTCTTATGATGACGACATGGCTGAACGGGCCTCCGTTATGGCACAGCAGACACTGGAGGAATATCTGCAACTTGCAAAAGAACGAGGAGTAAAAAATGTCGAAGGAGTTATTGAATTTGGTTCTGTAAAAAAGATACTCGCACACGAACTGCCAGAGAAATATCACATTGATCTGATTTTATTGGGGGCCACAGGGCTTAATTTGGTCGAACGATTCCTATTAGGTTCAGTTTCTCAATATGTGGTTAGACACACGACTTGCGATGTGCTAATTGTCAAAGATAAGGATGCGCAACCAGAGAAAACACCTGCTGAATGATGTTTCGGCAGGTGTTTCTTATTTTTAAGAATATTCAAAATTCTAAATAACTTCAAAGTTTTTTCGTTTTTTCTTAAATGATTTTTAATTTTTTGGGGTTATGATGAGCTCATAGTTCAATAATAACTTGTGGATGAACGAGGTGTTTTGACTCAAGAGGCATTTTTCCATAGAGAGTTTTGATTGTTTGATACTTTCAAAACATTGCTGAAAGTTTATTTTCTCTATCATCGAGGTGTAGGTTCGAATCCTACCGTCCACTTATATTTTCGAGAGCTCCTTAAACCTGTTGTAGCAACGTCTACAGCAATACGGGAGCTCTCGTTTTTATTTTGACTACGGTTTTGACTACGATATGTTTTTTTGTATAAAGTCTTTTAATCGAGCTTGACCATGCTTTGTTGCTTCTTTGAAAATTGAATACAGAGCTGTCGTATAAACTGATTCTTTCTGTAACGGGCATGGAAAGATTCAACTATTCATTTCAAAAAGAAGGAGACTGAACCTAGAAGCGAGACATTTTGCATAAATATATTTCTATCTACTCCTCTAAACAGAGTGAGACCATCGTTAGTCAATTCCTCAACAATTTCATAAACTATTTCAATCCACTCACTCTAAACAGAGTGAGACATGTCTTTGGTGTTTGAGGCAGAATCATATCGAATATTTCAATCCACTCACTCTAAACAGAGTGAGACGCAATATACTCAAAGCAAAATTGAAATATCTAATATTTCAATCCACTCACTCTAAACAGAGTGAGACCTAGGCTTGATGATTAAGCCTTTCTCCGGTATAATTTCAATCCACTCACTCTAAACAGAGTGAGACTTTAGTGGAAAAATAACAGTAAACGTATATTATTGTATTTCAATCCACTCACTCTAAACAGAGTGAGACTGGTGTATTTGTCTTGCTCACAGTACGACAACTCAAATTTCAATCCACTCACTCTAAACAGAGTGAGACAATGTGCAATAAGAATAGCAAACAAGTACGAAAAATTTCAATCCACTCACTCTAAACAGAGTGAGACATAATACCTTGTTAAAGGCGGTGCGATAAATGATTATTTCAATCCACTCACTCTAAACAGAGTGAGACTCAATCGCCAACCGTGTCGCTCTAAATTCCCGCATATTTCAATCCACTCACTCTAAACAGAGTGAGACCAGTGTTCAGGCAATCGATTAAGTCTGTGTCTGTTATTTCAATCCACTCACTCTAAACAGAGTGAGACATGAAATTTCTCTTCCCGATAAACCTATCGGGGAATTTCAATCCACTCACTCTAAACAGAGTGAGACCGGGTTTAATCAAACGAATCGATGATGGTGCAGGATTTCAATCCACTCACTCTAAACAGAGTGAGACCCGTTAACGAGCTTTACGACGCGCTAAAAGATGGCAATTTCAATCCACTCACTCTAAACAGAGTGAGACACTGTTACAATATTTCCAATATCATCCCCGCCAAATTTCAATCCACTCACTCTAAACAGAGTGAGACAAATGCGCGAAGCAGAACATGACATTGTTGAGTTATTTCAATCCACTCACTCTAAACAGAGTGAGACCTTTCCGAATAATAAACGTATACATCGTTGCGTAAAATTTCAATCCACTCACTCTAAACAGAGTGAGACTTAGACTGACGATTATGTAACGTAATAGAGAAAGATTTCAATCCACTCACTCTAAACAGAGTGAGACTTGATCACTGGAAAAAGTATCTGTGACCACATAGACATTTCAATCCACTCACTCTAAACAGAGTGAGACAGTGTAGAGGAAATCCATCAGCCTGAACTTTGGATATTTCAATCCACTCACTCTAAACAGAGTGAGACTCCGTAGCTATTTTTTTAGGTACATAGCCAACATATTTCAATCCACTCACTCTAAACAGAGTGAGACAGAGACGAGGTCAGACGAGAACGTGGCATGAGGTGTATTTCAATCCACTCACTCTAAACAGAGTGAGACTATATAATGTAAGATAAAAAATCGTCGAGAAATATATTTCAATCCACTCACTCTAAACAGAGTGAGACGATCAGATTTTATGAATTTAAGAAGTCTCAGAGCATTATTTCAATCCACTCACTCTAAACAGAGTGAGACACTTGGGACTAAATATATCAGGCGAGTGGAAGCTAATTTCAATCCACTCACTCTAAACAGAGTGAGACATATATAATGTAAGATAAAAAATCGTCGAGAAATATATTTCAATCCACTCACTCTAAACAGAGTGAGACCCTTTTGTATGCAGATAAAAGAGTTCTCCAGTAGATTTCAATCCACTCACTCTAAACAGAGTGAGACTATATCTTTTAGGCAGCGGTACATCATTTTTAAATTTCAATCCACTCACTCTAAACAGAGTGAGACAGATGATGATTTACCATTTTGATCGGCAAGGGGTATTTCAATCCACTCACTCTAAACAGAGTGAGACTTGATATAATCAGATTCAAAGGAGGTGTTACATTTATTTCAATCCACTCACTCTAAACAGAGTGAGACGGACTTAGGATAAATCATCAGCCCAAAGCTTTTCATTTCAATCCACTCACTCTAAACAGAGTGAGACAATCGTCAAGAATGCTAAAGGTCAAGACGAGTGGATTTCAATCCACTCACTCTAAACAGAGTGAGACAAATAAGCCAAGTTATAATCTTCCCTGAGTTTGATTTCAATCCACTCACTCTAAACAGAGTGAGACAATGCCCGATCTTATGTGTTGTCAAAAATCGCAATCATTTCAATCCACTCACTCTAAACAGAGTGAGACGCATTTTAACGCAAAAGGTGACAGCTTTTTTAAAATTTCAATCCACTCACTCTAAACAGAGTGAGACGCATTTAGCCACATTAAAAGATATGGGAAAGGATTTATTTCAATCCACTCACTCTAAACAGAGTGAGACAAAAGAAAATGGTTTTAAGGTGGCATATACGAGTAATTTCAATCCACTCACTCTAAACAGAGTGAGACCATTGGCTATCATGCAGGCGACGGCAGTGGTCCCGGATTTCAATCCACTCACTCTAAACAGAGTGAGACGTGATAAACAAAAAGGAAAGCTAGAATATGAAGCATTTCAATCCACTCACTCTAAACAGAGTGAGACAGACGGTACCAACGGCTGTGGTAGGGTTTGATACAATTTCAATCCACTCACTCTAAACAGAGTGAGACAATGTTTTGCTCAGCGATACAGAAATAGAAAAGTTATTTCAATCCACTCACTCTAAACAGAGTGAGACGTTGTTAAAACATCCTTAACTCGTTGCTTGTCCTCAATTTCAATCCACTCACTCTAAACAGAGTGAGACGAGCATTTTGAACTAAAACAATCATACCTATAACAATTTCAATCCACTCACTCTAAACAGAGTGAGACGCCATTTAAGCGTATAATATATTTCATCAGTATTTATTTCAATCCACTCACTCTAAACAGAGTGAGACCTTGAAATTTTACGGCAAACACTTTGAGTCATCTATTTCAATCCACTCACTCTAAACAGAGTGAGACGTTGCGTTTAACGGTGTGATCGTAGCAATAAACTGATTTCAATCCACTCACTCTAAACAGAGTGAGACTTGATCCGGTAGCGTACGCTAAAAAGTGTATCAATATTTCAATCCACTCACTCTAAACAGAGTGAGACTTGTATTCTGCTGACGGTACGCACAAAGTTGTCAAAATTTCAATCCACTCACTCTAAACAGAGTGAGACGATATCCCAAACGGTCGTAGAGATTAAGGACGATGCGATTTCAATCCACTCACTCTAAACAGAGTGAGACTCTTTGCCGGAAATCACCGTCAAGGCGACGGGACAATTTCAATCCACTCACTCTAAACAGAGTGAGACGTTTTAAGGAGCGTGAAAAATGGACAAAGTAAATATTTCAATCCACTCACTCTAAACAGAGTGAGACATTGAGCATTTTGAACTAAAACAATCATACCTATAACGATTTCAATCCACTCACTCTAAACAGAGTGAGACAAATATAAGCAAAAGAATCCTTTTGGTCAAAATCATTTCAATCCACTCACTCTAAACAGAGTGAGACGACACAGTTTTATTTATAGAAATTTGATTCTTACTATTTCAATCCACTCACTCTAAACAGAGTGAGACTGCAGGGACCATTACGGTTTGCTTATTTTAAATTTATATTTCAATCCACTCACTCTAAACAGAGTGAGACTGGTTAGACTTTGGACATTATGCCGAGACGATTTTTATTTCAATCCACTCACTCTAAACAGAGTGAGACGATTTGAAAAATAAGAAGCTTTACATCTATAAGATTTCAATCCACTCACTCTAAACAGAGTGAGACAGCGAAAACTCAAACTTATCATACGAATTTGCTTAATAAGTCTTATTTTTTCGCGCTTTTCTTTAAAAAATTAAAATTTACTAAGAAAACTGGTGATTATTGTTAGTTAAAACTTGTTTTCCAAGTGCGAATCACCCTATAAAAATATGTGAACATAACATTCGCACCTAAAACATTAAAGTTCCCTCAACATTATAAGAGTCTTTTATACCATAGTGTTCAATTTTATTACGATAGTTTTTTCCCAAAATATAAAAACGCAAGCTATCGTGTTCTTCATCGATAATTTCTCTTAAATCAATCTTTAACTGCGCTAAAGTAGTGGCGTCACAAACACACTCAAAAACCGAATTCTGCACTCGCTGACCATGATCTAAACATTTTTTTGCTACTTTCCTCAATCTTTTAACACCGCCTTCAGAGCTAGTTGCCACATCATAAGTGATTAATACAAACATTTCCTCTCACCTACTTCCACAAAAACGGTGGGTACTCATCCAAATCACCACGAATGTACCTAGCTAGCAATAACGCTTGTACATACGGAACAAGCCCCCAGCTGATTTTCTCTCCCAAAAAGGGATGCTGGATTTTCTGCTGTTTCTTTTCCTGCCAAGCGTTGATAAAAACTTTGCGAGTATCATCATCCATGATGACGGCACCATTTTCTTTTGTAAGAAACCCTTTGCTATTCACAACTCTTTTATTAATTAAAGTCAATACGAAGCGGTCCGCATAAACCGCTCGCAATTCTTCGATCATATCCAAAGCTAATGAAGCCCTTCCCGGCCGATCTCTGTGCAGAAAGCCGACATAAGCATCCAAGCCAACAGCTTCAATGGCAGAAGCCATATCATTCGTGAGTAAAGTATAAGCAAAAGATAACATGGCATTGACATTATCCAACGGCGGACGACGATTACGACCATAGAAATAAAAATTGTTTTTTTGCTGTAAAATCATGTCATCAAAGACTTGATTATACCTAGAGGCGGATTGCCCTTCAAAACCACGCAGACTTTCTAGATTTTCTGTTTCACGAATATCCTGTAAATTATTAAATAAATCCAAACTCACTTCTTTAAACTTAGGGACATTTATCCGCAGTTCATGGTCGCGTGTGGTCCGTTCTACCACCCAACGCTGGTTATAAACTTTTCCAATAATAAAATTACGTGCAATCAAACAACTGGCAGACTCATCATCTGAGAGACGGTACTGCTTTTTTCTTAAAACCACATTGCCCTTACTCTCACCGACCACTCGTGCCCGAAATTTTCCGGTAGTTGATAAAAAAACGATAGAAATATTACGTTGGGCACATGCATACATTAAAGCAGGACTTGCCCCAGCATAGCCTAACGTCACCACTTGTTCCAAATTGTGAAGGGGGACCCTGCCAAGAACCTCGTCTTCTTTATTCACCAAAACATTGGCACCCTCTAATGAGAGATAAGCTTTAGGCGTTGTGATAAACAGCGTGTTCAATAGTGCCCTCATTTTTTCAAAGCCCCCTCAATATAGCTTTTAACCGATTGTTTATTCATCAAGACCGGCAAACACTCATCCTTCAATGAACAATTTAGGCAAAATTTACCTGTTTTAACTTTAGGAGTGTAACGCCTTGTATAATATTGATGCATCTCAGTTAAAATACTTGTCAGTTGTTCACGATGCTCCTGTGTAAAACAAATTTTCTCTCGATGTTTTGTTTCATTATAGTAAACAAAGCCTTCTGTAATCTCACAAACCAGCATTTCTTCCAGACACATTGCCTGTGCCAGTAATTGCATCACATCCGATGTATCCCACTTTGGTTTGCCACGTTTGTATTCCACTGGATACGCCTTATACCTTTCTGAAGACTGTTTCAGCGGGATACCGTCAGGATCTTGAACAAATTCAACAACATCACATATTCCGGTAATCCCCAGTGCATAAGACTGAACCGGCATCGCTCGGACAATCAATCTGCCGCCACGTTTTTCTCTAATCAAAGGCTGATCAACTTTTTTATGCAGGTCTTGTCCTTCCACTGTTAATACATTTTCTGTCCATTGTTGTTCGATATGGATCAAAGCCCACTGTCTCCGACAAAAAACAAAATGCTGTATACCGGAAATCATCAGAAAATCATCTTCACTATAAGCCATCGATCTCTTCAACAACTAATCCCGGTAATTCTTGAATTGTAATATTAAAGTCTTCAATAGATTTTGGATTAGTGATGCCTTCTTTTACATCGACGTCGACAGAACGATGAACTTTAGCTGACGAGTATTGTCCCATTTTTGAAGAATGTTCCCACCAGTAGACTTTGTTCACTTCCATTGAGCCGTCAGGTCGTACAGATGAACTGTCATTTTCAAATAGGCTAATCAGGGTTTCTTTAATTAATTGGCTATCTTCCACAGTAAAACCAGTTTTCTCGGCCAACTGGACATTGATACTACCACTGAATGTGTACAAACCATAGTCAACAAAATGCTTCATTCCCATCGTATCAGAACCTTTTTTATCCCCAGTCACTGAATTCACACTCTTAGTAATTTGCATACTATTGATATCGATTTGATTCACACTAGTTGCCGTCCTAATTGAGACTGGTCCACGAACACCTACAGATAAGTCTATTCCTTTAAAAGCAAAGACTTGCCCAAAAGCTCGAACATCTATCCACGTTTTTGCAGCCGTTTTTGCATACGCATCAGCATCTTTAGCTTTATCTTTGGCAATTTTATTTAATTCCTCGACACCATCAGCACGATCTTTCAAACTTTTAAAGCCATCATCCGCTCGGTCATTAGATTGCACAAAAATCGGCTGCCCTAAATCCTGTAACCTGTTACGTATTTTTCGTTTCAGACACACATCTGAAACTTCTCCAAAACCTGCAAAGTTTTGGCGTGGTCTGTTGCCATTCAGCGGATCCCCGTTAGGATTAGCATTTGTTACGGAAAAAATAACCTTAAAATCAATTTTGTGATCTAGTACGCTCATTAGTCTTGCTCCTCTTTTTTATTATTTTTTGTATAAATATCCTGACGCTGGCTATAATAGCCAATCAGATACTTGCCGTTTAGTGCTTTATCATTAAAATCTTTTTCATCAAACTGTTCCGCAATTTCACCCAGTATTTTTTCATAATATACATTTTTTGTCCCTAATCTAGCTTGATAAGGAAGCAAATTTTCTTGAATGATTTTCCATGCGCTCATTGGATGCTGACTAAATGCGGTCATATAACGTTTGGCATTAGTTGTTCGGCTTTCATTTTGACTTGCCAATGCACTTCTTTCCAATACATCTGCCACAGCCAGCATTCGGCCAAATAAGTAATTTCGATCTGTACTTTCCCTGTTTAACGCCATACTTATCTCCTCCTCATTTCTTTGTTGAAAAAATTTCCGAACCATACTGCAGGCCGTAGTCAATGTCCGCTCCCATTCCCATTCTTCCATTCCTTGAGGTCTAGATGAGCGGTTGACAAGTAATTGTACAATATCTCTAGGGACTGGCCTGCCTTCTACGATAGAGGGTAACAACCGCGACATCGTATTTTTGATAATTTGATCGCTTGCTTGCGAACCATAAGCAGCTTTTGCTATGTCTCGATTCGTGGGTGCCCCGTAGTAAAAAGTCATTTCCTTATTCTCATTACGCCGATAAGCGTGGCGCCAACTACAGGATTCATGCCAGTGTCTGATCCTCTCCAAATATAAATCTGCTTCAAAATTCTGATAGTAAACAATAGACATTCTGCCAGGGGTTGCTGCATCTAAAACCAAAATAGATACTCGTTCTTCAGTGGCTAAATAATGCTGATAGCCATCTATAGCTTGTCTGAATTGTTTAGCAAACACACTATGGGTGTCATCTGTAACTTCTTTTTGAGTCACCGGTTCAATTTCGAGTTGCTCTAAAAATGAGTCCATAGGGTCGAGAATCTCTACAGTTTTTTTCCCCCATGTTAAAAATACCCGGCCGTCGATTGTTTGTGCCTGTTTAGTAATTAGCCACTTCAATGCATTGTGAGCTTTTTGAGATGTATCATACCCTACGGTTGCCACCTGTTCTTTTGATGAAAAACGTCCTCTAAACGTATAACCTGAACTGTCATTTCCAGAGATTATTTTTGCCATATCGCCCCCATAACGGATTTTAGAGGCATGCTTGTCTGTGAGTGGCTGGCTTATTCCAGTAATGTAGCACAATCCGGACTCCTCTATTTTGTCTTGATAAAAATCAACAAAGGATCGAAACATCTGCGGATCTTCCCAAGCTTTCAGCGTTTGATGCTCCAAATCAAAGATACCGAAACGTACAAAGGCACTCATTTGGTCTCCCGTTAAAACTTTAAAAATTTCGGGTTTTTCCTTGCCTTCCACCTGATGTTCTTTGGTCCATTTAGGTATCAGCTCCCCGTTTTTTTCATGTAAAACACCTTGAGCTATCAAGTCTTTAATCAAGTGTCCTTCTTTCAGATATGTATAAATCGCATGAATCGTCCGATTGCCCTCATCATATTCGCACCACTCTTTTAATTGAACCAAATAATCCTGATATGAAGTTGCATTCTTTTTAATCTTACCACCATATTCAGAAAAATCTCCTGCCACATACATCAACTTGTCATGCAACGGATGGGGAACTGGACCACTAGAACGGGTTGAGGAATCAATCGTACATGGAATAATCGTATTTCCCTGCTCTTTAGGAATCACTTCCGCTGAGATAAAATTCCCTTGAAAATCTAAACTTACCTCAATTTGTGCCGTTTGATACACATGACTCACAGGCAGCAAAGCATAGTCAGTACCAAATCTATTTTTTCCAACTTTACCGATTTGCCCGCTATTTTCTTCATAGGTTTCGTATAAATCAAGCATCCATCCCATTGACTCACCTTCTTTCAATTTCTTTACGGTACAGTTCATCAACCGATTCAAAGGAGGAGAGAGAAAATTCTTTTCCACTCATTTTTTTCAATCGTCTTTCGATAGGACATTCATCTGGAGAGATAAAAGAAACGTAGCCTTTATCCATCACCGGCTGCCACAGTCTTGCCTTCAGCTCATCCTCCCCTGTTTCGTTTGGATAGCCAAAACTATGGAAAATAGTCCCGAAATGCAGTTCACCAATGTAATCATCATAGAATCCTTGACCTGATCCAAACTCGCAAGGTTCCACATACCCTTGACATTCTCGAGTGCCTAAAAATATATCTCGCCGGCCTCCGACTTTTAAAGAACGTTTTAAAATTTCATAATGCTTATGTTCGTTATGATCTTGTTTTAAATCCGGGCGATAAGGATTAAAAATGAAATGCGCCTTCACTTGGTACTTCACATCTCTAAGGTAGCTGTAGATTGCCAGATTAGGCTTAGAATTATCCGTATAATTCATGGGACGAATCCCTTTTGATTCCATCTGAATCGGGTGCATGACCCGCAGTTCGTCCACCACCATTAAAATACTGGGCTTCCAATAAATGGATTCAACAACCCCCTTCAACGCCTGATATGTTGGTATTTGGTAACTACTCTTTTCCCCACCCATCCGTGTGATTGGATCCGTAAATAAAGCGTAGTCCCCAGTCAGTTCAAAACTGATTTGATTTCTAATCTTTGTCAAATTTTTTCCTCCTTTATACTCAAGTTATCTAAGAAAATATTTCGAATTATTTCAATAAAACCTCTTTAATCTTTTCTGGCTTTAAAAATTTATCATCCCCATCTGACTGTCTCCCTCAAGATTGACACCATAAACTTTATCATAAGCCCTATCCGACAAATAATAACCATCTCCCTTATAAAGAGGAAGTAACAATCCATTCTGACTTAAAACTCTAATCTCTTGATCAAAAAGATTAACGCTATACTGCTGTGCTCTCTTTAATAACTTTGTCAGCTCTGATACTTCGGGGTCACTATTCAGCAAGGCGATGATGTCATCACCCTCCTTATCATAAGGTACAACCACTGATGTTGTTTGATTATCAATCACTCTAAAATACTTGCCGATTGTTTTCATACTTGAAGTTAAAAACAGCGGATAGTTTATACCTTTATCCTGCAGCAAGGCACTTCTTAAAAATTTGTTTGAGCCTAACAAGTCAAATAAATTAGCTTCGATTTCATTGATAAAATAATTAGAATCTGTTTTAAACTCTGCATAATATTCTTGAAAATAGCGTTTCATTACAGCAGGTCCCAGCAAATCAAAGGTTTCTGATTCTCCTTCTTTTCCCTGAATATTTTTCAATGTACTGAATAATTTTTTAGTAATTGCCGCTCCGCGTTTGATTTCCAATAGTTTATCCGTATTCTCTAATTCATGACTGACATTGATGACATAAACTTCTTTGATTGGTTCACTGCCGTGACGATTGCAGCGTCCGGCGGCTTGTGCGATTGAATCCAATCCCGCCAAAGAACGGACTACATGATCAAAACTGATGTCCACACCCGCCTCAATCAATTGACTGCTAACACAGATGACGGGCTGATTATTTTTCATAAGCCCAATCATCTCTTCCAGTTGGTTTTTGCGGTGTTTAGGACACATACTGGTGCTAAGATGATAAATTGCCGTTTCTGGGAAACCCTCTAAAACCAACTGTTTATAAACTTCTCTAACTGCTTTCTTTGTATTTAGGACCACTAACAAACTTGTTGCATGTTTCATTATTTCTCGGGAAAATCCGACGATGTCAGCTTGTCCCCAAGCTTTATTCTGAGTTTTGTCAACAATCTGAACACGTTTAAATGCTTCCACCACTTTTGGCAGTTGTCGAACGATTTCAGATTCCTCCGCCAGCTCTAAACCATTCGTCACATAGTCCAATGCCGGCTGAGTAGCGGTACAGAGCAACAAACTTGTCCGCCCATAATTTTTTAAAAAATTAACTGATTCATTAAATAATGATAGACACTTGATCGGTACAGCCTGCACCTCATCAAAAATAATCGTTGCATTGGCTAAATTATGTAGCCGCCTCACATTACGGGTCCCCTTACTGTAAAAAACATTCAGGTATTGAACCATTGTAGTTAAAATAATCGGCACATCCCAGTTATCTTTAGCCAATTTTAAATTAAAATGATCTTCCTGAAAATTTGGCTCAAATTCTTGGAAGGAAAAATCATCTTCAATCACGTTGGAATGATGTTCCAGTAGATAAGTATCGCCAATAATCTCACGAATGACTTGTGCATTTTGTTCGATAATGGTTGTGAATGGTACAACATAAATAATCCGTTCTTTATTAAATTTTTTTGCATGTTGTAAAGCATAACGCAGACTTGCTAAGGTCTTTCCCCCGCCGGTCGGAATCGACAGTTGATAAATCCCTGAAGGTCTAGAGGCAAACTCAAGCGCTTGTTGCGACATTTTTTGACGCAATATATTTATCCTACTTTGTTGTGCAGTATTTTGTTCAAAACTGGATAAAAGATGTTCCAATGCCGTGAGTGAATCTGAAAAAAAACGAGTTCGATCCCAGCTTTGATCTTCTGTATCTTCTTCAAAAAGACGAGTATTCGTGCGGTCTGCATCGATCAAGCAACTAAAAAGATACTTCGTCAGTAAATCAATATCCCGTAAAAAATTTGCAGCGTCCCGCCCATAGCTTTTACTTTCATTGATAAACTCATGCAATTCTTCAATTGCCTTGGCACAGTAATTCTGTAATTCTTTTTCAGATAAAACTTCGGTCAAAAAGCGTTCCTTGGCTTTTTCAAATTCAGGAAGCTCCTTCTCGTACACCCGCCGATAGTAAGGGGTTTCCAAACTCACCGGGGAAATATAATCGTTCAATCCGCCGTGATGGGATATGATCACATTGCCAATGATTTCCGCAAGCATTTTTTCTGTGGGAGAGTCGCTGAGAAACTCCAATAAAAGTCTTCCTCCAGCAGTGGAGTGGTCCACAGTCCCCCTTTTGGATAAATCATCTGGATGTGCTACTGCTTCTCTTAAATACTCTTGAAATTCATCACTGTATTTGCCGCAATCATGTAGTACACCTGCCAATCCTGCTAAATGCCCCACCCTCAACTTACTTCCGGATTCCTCAGACAGCGCTTTCACTTCTAGCAAATGATCTCTCACAAGTTGTGTTTCACCGTCTTTTCTTCTGATATGTGCCACGTATCTCATCTATATACCGCCTTCGTCCATTTTGTTATCTAAAACCAATTCTAGCATAGTTCTGCTGCAGTATAAATGCCCTCAATCGTATAATATCATACTTTTTATCTGACAAAAAAAATTGTCAGCCATTGATGTTATTTATGATTATTTACCATAATATATTGTCCATATTATATAAAAACGAACAATAGTTTTATTGCTCCAATCGGAACTTTAAACCATATTATTTGTCAAATTAAGCTAGACAAAACAGTTTCATCTACATAACTCAAGAATACTTCCAACGGTGTTTGATAGTTCAATGATTTTCTTGGAATGTGATTGCGTTTATTCGCTACACTGGAAATG
>NZ_NGKA01000024.1 GCF_003987645.1 Vagococcus elongatus | reverse complement strand
CGCCGCCAGCGTTCGTCCTGAGCCAGGATCAAACTCTCAATAAAAGTATGATAACATCTTGCGATGTTTAGCTCATTAAATATTTTGCTAGCGAATTGACTTCACTAAATTTAGTTTGGTTTTACTAGAAGTAAAACCCCCTACACATTTGGTTCGTCTTATTCATTGTTCAGTTTTCAAAGGTCTACGTGACAACCTGACAGGCTGTCTGTTGTCTTTTTGCGACAACTTCTAAATATTATCATTATTAGTTGAGTATGTCAACTAATTTTTCTAACTTTTTTTAAAAGTTTTTTACGTACGCTTTTTTACGAGACAACTTTATTAGTTTATCACAATGAACCAATCCTGTCAAATTGTTTTTAAACAAAAAAACTTTTTAACGAAAATCGGTTGATATAACACCTATAATACTATACCAAGTTTTTCGTTAAAAAGCAATTTTTTTGAACTTATTATTTAGTTAAAAATTGGAACTCCGGTCACTTGACGGCGACTCAAAACTTTCCTCAAATTGCAAGGTAGCTCCCACTTGTAACCAGAAGGATACTCAAGTTTCAAATATTCTTCCTCTATTTCAAACACATAAAAAGGTATTTTTTGTTTCGCCACTTGTATGTTAGTTAACTCCACCAAACTGATTTTTTCCAAATCTACATGGGCTTCATTTTTCAAAGCCTCTAGAATACACGCTAAACTTGTACGTTCCTCATCAATTGAAGCCATAATAAAATCTAACCGTTCTGAATTTTCATGCAATAAAAATCTCTTTCCCCCATTTTTTTCATTCAAAATCACTGTGCCAGCTACAAGTTTGTTCTGCAAAAAAATCCCACCTCTTACTTTGCTGATTTTCATGAAAATTAATATTGCTTTCAATAGAGACTATAACATATTTCAGGAAAAAATTCATCCATTATTCGTTAGGTTTTCTATCGCCTGCTCAATCCATTCAGGCATAGCTTTATCCAATGTGTTGAAACCAATTTTATTTTTTGGATTCGTAAAAAATCTTTTTCTTTTAAAAGAATTCCCAGCAGGGTAGGGTTCCAAAGCTCTCAAGGACAAACTGATTTTCTTAGAATACTCATCAATATCAATGATTTTAACAGTGACATTTTTTCCTACAGATAATACTTCCCTTATATTTTTGATGTAGCCTGATTTTACTTCAGATATGTGAACCAACCCTTGTTTTTTTTGATCTAGAGACACAAAGGCTCCGTAAGGTTGAATTCCTGTGATAACCCCTTCAACGACCATGCCAATTTTATAAGTCATCGGTGCTCAACCTCCATTCTAAAAATTAATCAGAAATTTCAATAGTTGTGATGACGATATCTTCCAAAGGTTTGTCTTGAGGACCTACTTGCACCTCAGCTATTTCATCCACAACTTCCATGCCTTCCATCACGTGACCAAAAACAGTATGACGGAAATCTAACCATGGTGTGCCGCCTTTTTTATATGCCTCTATGATTTCATCAGGAAATCCAGCATCTTTCAATTGAGTCAGCATTTGTTCTGGAGCATTAGTATTTTGGACAATAAAAAATTGACTGCCATTAGTGTTAGGTCCAGCGTTCGCCATCGATAATGCCCCGCGCAGATTGAATAGTTCACGTGAAAATTCATCTTCAAATGCGTTGCCGTAGATACTTTCTCCGCCCATGCCGGTCCCAGTCGGGTCTCCCCCTTGAATCATAAAGTCTTTGATGATTCGATGAAAAACAACACCGTCATAATAACCTTTTTTCGCCAATTCAACAAAATTGTGAACTGTTTTCGGTGCCTGTTCTTCAAAAAGTTTTACTTTTACATCACCTTTATTTGTTTTAATTAAAGCCACTGGCCCTTTCGCTTCGGTTAAATTCAGTTGTAAAAACATTTAGCCACTTCCTTTTCTTTTTTTCGCTTCCTCCATTCTAACTTAAATTTGGAAAAGTCGCCATTATTTATTTTGAAACAAAAAAATGTTGTTCGACCTGTTTTTCGTTTATACTATACGGATAGAGTATTTAAGTATTTTTTTGGAGGTAAATACATGTCTCAAAAAGAAGTTTTTGATATCACGATTATCGGCGGGGGGCCGACTGGTTTATTTGCGGGTTTTTATGCCGGGATGCGAAATGCTAAAACACTATTAATTGAAAGTCTGCCACAGTTAGGTGGTCAATTAGCAATGCTTTATCCGGAAAAACATATTTACGATGTCGCCGGATTTCCAGAAGTTCCTGCCCAAGAATTAGTAGATAATTTAAAAGAGCAGGTTATGAAATTTCATCATACTATTGCATTAAACGAAACCGTCCTAGGAATTACGCCTATAGACGAAAAACAAATAGAAGTAACTACAACTAAGAGAACTTACCTCACCAAAACAGTGATTATCACAGCAGGAAATGGTTCTTTTCAGCCAAAAAGACTGCAAGTCGAGGGAAGTTTACTTTGCGAAAACCGCTCCCTTCATTACATTATTTCTGATATGCAGAAATTCAACGGAAAAAATGTGATGATTTCCGGTGGTGGCGATTCTGCCATTGACTGGGCATTGATGCTTGAACCAATCGCTAACTCTGTTACGTTAGTTCACCGAAGAAATCAGTTTCGTGCACATGAACATAGCGTAAAACAGTTAAACCAGTCAAAAATTCAACTTCGCACACCGTTTGTCATAAAAGAATTATCCCATGATCAAGGGGAAATTTATTCGGTGAAAATTGAAAATCCCAAAGATAAAATTCAAGAAATCATGCCTATAGATGATTTGATCGTCAATTTCGGCTTTAGTTCTTCTCTGGGACCGATCAAAGAATGGCAGCTGGCACTCAAAGGACAATCAATTTTAGTCAACAGTGATATGTCCACGAATATCCCCGGCATCTATGCCGCTGGAGATATCTGCACTTATCCCGGAAAAGTAGACTTGATTGCAACAGGTTTTGGCGAAGCGCCTACTGCCGTTAATAATGCTCTTCACTATGCTATGCCCGAATTACGCATCCAGCCCGGTCATAGTACAAGCATGTTTTAATTTTTTACAATTTCTTGCAATTAGCTGGATTTAAAGCTATGATAAATTTTATGAAAAGCTTTTTAGGAGGGCAGTTAGATGGCAACGAGTAAAGATATTTTAGAAAAAAAATCCCGTCAACTTTTACATGAAAGAGGAGTTGAATTAGAAGATATAGCTAAATTAGTGTATTTTTTACAATCTCCGTATGTTAAAAATCTGAACTTTGAACTTTGTCTAGAAAACGTCAAAGCTGTTTTGAAGAAAAGAGAAGTTCAAAATACTATTTTGACTGGTATCCAGTTGGATATTCTTGCTGAAAATGGCGGAATGCTATCTCCATTACAAGAAATCGTCGAAAGTGATGAAGGACTTTACGGTATTGATGAGATTATGGCTCTATCTATCGTTAACGTTTACGGTTCTATCGGCTTTACAAATTATGGCTATATCGATAAGGTTAAGCCGGGAATTTTAAAAGAGCTGAATGAAAAGAACGGAAAAAGCGTCCATACGTTTCTTGATGATATCATCGGCGCCATTGCTGCTGCAGCCGCTAGCCGACTGGCTCATGCACAGGAAGGTGTGGAATAAAAAACTAGCTCGTACAATAATGTATGAGCTAGTTTTTTGATTTAAATTGACGTCTCCCGATATAGATAATCCCTAAAATGATTAGTTCAAATAATACAATGGCTAAAATAAAGCTATGAAAAAAATATTGCTCCGGTAAAGCCAAAATAATGGGATCAAGTTCCGGATCAAAAATCCACGCATCATTATTAAAAAAGACATGATGAAATGTGGTAAAAAATTTATCAAATCCTACAAACATAAAGAATCCTAAAAAAACTGGCACCAAAGCGGCAATGGTGAGCCCATTATTTAAAATCCACAGACGCTTTTCTTTCCAGAGCTTGCGTAAAAACATCGTCGATGGGATCACCGTCAGTAAAAAAACACCATAGTTTAATAAAAACAGCTTCTTCACTTCCCAAAAATGAAATGCTCCCGAAGCGGAAACAGGAAAATCAGTCATTTTCAGCTGACTGATCCATGGGAAATTTAAGTAACTCATGAGTTCACGATAATTTTTTAACAGTTCTTCTTGTGATAAAGCCACTCGATCTAAAATATCAAGATGACCAATATCAAATACGTAGAGGGGAAAAGCATTAATCGTAATGGTGATAGCTAACGTAATCACCGTCAGCATAAGACAGGCAAGACCAACTTTCTCTTTCCAGTTTGTCCGAATCATAAAATACTCCAATCAGCTAAAGACTCGAGAACGTAGGTAGGAGCTGTCGGCAACTGAGGAACCTCTTCTTTTTGTGTAAAGCCGCTCAAAACCAGTAATGTATCAACACCATTTCTGATGCCCGCTTGAATATCTGTCAGATAGTTATCCCCAACCATCAACACTTCCTCTTTGGCCAACCCCAGACGTTCAATCGCACTGTCCATGATTGCTGTTTCTGGTTTACCGATGATTGTCGGCTTCACCCCTGTACTTGTCTCAAAGAAAGCAACTAATGAACCTGCGCCGGGCAACAAGCCTCGTTCAGTAGGAATATTTTTATCGGGATTCGTGCCGATAAAATGCGCACCTTTTTGTACTGCTAAAGTGGCTATTGTCATTTTTTCGTAATCAATGCCTGGATCTAAACCAACGACCACATAGTCAGGATTTGTTTCTTCCCACTGAAAACCAGAAGCCAAAATCAACTCCACCAGTCCGGGAGCCCCGACGACATAAACTGTCCTGCCTTTATTTTGATGATTCATATAGTCCACCGTTGCGTTCCCCGCCGTAAAAATCGTCGAAGCCGGAACGTGGATATCAAAATTTTCTGACAAGTTTTTTTGGACAGTCTCAGGGGTTTTCGTTGTATTATTTGTTAAAAACAGGAAGGGCAGCCCCTTCTCCTGTAACTTTTCAATAAAATTTTTGGCAGCAGGAATCGGTTCTTTCCCACGATAAACAGTGCCGTCCAAATCAATTAAATACCCTTTATACACTACAGACAACCTCTTTCTACCCCTGCTCTTTTTGCCGAATCGTGAAATGGCGTTCGCTAGATTTTTTCTCTTTCACTGGGGACTCATGTTTTTTTCCACGCTGATTAGGTTTAGGCTTGGCAGGCTGATTCGTTTTGCCTTTTTTCTGATTTTTAAAATTTCCCTGATTTTTCTTTCGGGTCTGTTGTTTTGGTGTGCGCGGTTTGCCTTTTTTCTCTTTGACATGCGCCGCTCTTTTCTCCACAACTTCTTTATCTTTTTCTACTTTTTCCAAAACAAAGTAAGCACAGCCAAAATTACAGTATTCATACAAATAATCTTCCAGTGCACTTATTTTTTGATCCACTGCCACTTTTTTCCTGTAATCTTCAAAAAAACCTTTCAGCCTTAATTGGTCAAAGCCGATATCTCCCACGATAAAATCATACTTGTTTAAAACATCGCTATATCTGTCATTCAAACTATCTAAGTCGAAGCCCTCTCTAAAATCAGTCAAAAGTTTATACTCTTTCTGATTAATCATCAGCCTGTCCGCAGAAATTCTGAAAACTGTTTTTGGCGATGTTTCTTTTACTTCTTTTACTTCTTCTTCTGTTTCAGACTGAGGAACTGCTTTTTCGTTTAAGGAATCTTTTGATTTTGTAGTCATCATCTCACCTACTTTGGTTTATTATAATCTTTTTTAATTGCAAGGGTAGTGGTCGCTAATATATTTTCCCACAACTTTCCTTAATAAGGAAGGGCATAGTGCTTCTATTTGACCAAATTTTCTTATGGATGGGAAAAACTTCACAAAAATATAGTGATCCACCATGACCAACTGATAGGTCTCATCATCTTTTATTAGCTGACCGTTGACTAAGCAACTGTCCTCAGTTAATTCAACGTGGCTGGCGACCAGTTCCCCAAAAACTCTTCCACGGAACCCCATACCGACGATTGGAAAATCTCGTAAATAATCCCGTTGTCCAAACATTTCATTCAAAACCGGAAATAAATACTTCCCTAGTAGTTTAACACGAATCAAATGCATAGGATGGGGCAGCTTTTCATGGAGTTCCTTTTTTGTGACCAGGCCTTCTCCGAGACTTCCTAAAAACAAACCTGTATTCAACAAATAAACATCTCCGAAAACATAATGTTCCAATGCTTTGAGACCCTCAGCGGCAAAACTGTTTTCGCCAGTGCTCATTTGATTTGACCATGTTACAGGAAGACAGCCGATATCATCTTTTTCAAGCAGTCGATTACCTTCATTGAGGTAATAGGCAATTTCTTCTTGGTCTTCGGGGGCTTCTGGCAGATCAATTACCGAATAGGTGCAGGCCTCCTGCGAGATTATTTTGCCTTGATCCACTGTCAATTTTATTTTTCCCACATATTCTCCAAATCGGCCTGCCGCTGTTAACAGTGTGTTGCCAATTTTTTCCCCCGTCTCAAGCAAATGATGGGTATGGGAACCGATGATAATCCCAATGTCAGGATAGTGTTCCGCCAAGTGTTCATCATCGATAATTCCTAAATGGAAAAGCAATACAATCACATCTGCCTGCTTTTTCACTTCAGCCAACAGCCCGGGAAGGATATCATCCAAATGTGCTATAGTCCATCCAGAGGGACGATAGCTGAAAGGAAAAGGTGCGGTTAACCCAATCACACCAATCTTGGTCCCCTTTGTAGATGAATAAATTTTATAGGGTACTGCCCACTCAGGATATTCCCCTGTTTGCCGGTCTAATAAGTTGCTTAAAATCACCGGGAATTGCGCCTGATCGTACAAGTGGTTAAGGTCAGCTTTTTCATTGCCGATGCCTTCGTTATTTCCGATCGTCACTCCATCATAACTCACTTGATTCATCAAAAGCACATTCCCTTGACCGTCAGTGGCTTCTGTAAAAGGATGTACACGATCAGAAAAATCTCCGATGTCAAAAGTCAATACCTTGTGATTGGCAGTCTCCTTGAGTTTTTCTTGATTCAAAAACCGTCTGATTTTCGGCCAGTTTTCAAGATGTGAATGTAAATCATTCGTATGTAAAATCGTGATTTCTTCCATATTTTTTCAACCTTCAATTTAACGATAAAAACTATTCCTTGCTTCCAAAGAATAGCTCTCTCTATTCACTCTGTATATTGGAATTTAATTTTATCCACAACATCTTTTGGAACATCTAACCCATCCTTAATAAAACGGGAAACATTACCATAATTTTCTTCGATTTCTTTAAAACTCACGTCTAAGTATGCCGGTTTGACTTCCATCATCGTACGCACCATTTCTAACTCATTGCTGTTTAGTCCGTTTTTCTTCATTTCACTAAGAATTCTCTCGTTGGCTTTTTGACGCAAACGATTGGTCAACAAATAGTCGTGATAAATATTAGATTTTGACACACCCATGATTGACAATAATAAGGCAGCCCCAAATCCTGTGCGGTCCTTCCCAGCAAAACAGTGGAAAATAAACGGGGAGTCTAGCTCTGACACATGTTCTAGAAAAGTTCGATAGCCTTGTCGAGAAGAATCTGTAAAAATAAAATCTTTATATAAGTCTTTCATATAGGAATCGGGATCTGTTTTTCCTTGAATTAAATCTTCCATACTGGCAGAATTCCCGTTTGAATCCTTACAGATATCCAAATTAACAGTCTGTACCCGCTCAAAAGAATCATTGGGGCTTTTCAATTTTTCATCCTCGCCTCTAAAGTCAAAAATGGTTTGAATGCCAAAATCTTTTTCAAACGCTTGATGATCTTTTTTGGATAGGCGGGAAATTTCTCCGCTTCGAAACATTAAATTCTTTTTTATTTTTCTGCCGCTTTGTGTCTCATAGCCGCCGATATCACGAAAATTGGTTAATGTTTTCATCTATTTTACTTCCTTTTCATTTTATATTATCTCATCTTGATTATTCATACCTCTTAATTATATCATATCTTTGCTTCCTTCCTGTAATCCAAAGCCTTTTTAAATGTAGGGATCAGTACTCAATGGAATTTTGGGTTTTTATCTTTTATGACATTCTTTTTATCTTTCAATCTCATAAAAAAACACCCTAACTCTGGTTTCCTCAGCGACAAAAAAAGATGACGCTAAGTCGCGTCATCTCGTTTATATAACTGGCTTAAAAAGGTCTCTTGAGATTAAAAAGGGGGAGTTCTCTTGAGATTTTTAAAACCAGATCATATCTAATAAGGCAAAACTCATGACCAAAGTGACTCTAGACCTCGACTTTTTCAGTCTGAGCTTTTTTGTCAGCCAATTTTTTCTGGAAAACCGGTACTTCTTCTTCACTACAGTACACAAAATGTCCTTCAGAAATCTCCCTTAACTCTCTTTCTGCACCATCGTTTACAGCCGGTTTATAAACAATTCGGCGACGAGTTCTTTCGTGCTCTGGATCAGGAAGTGGGATTGCTGAGAGCAAGCTTTCCGTGTAAGGGTGAACACCAAAATTGTAAATTTCTTCACTCTTACCTACTTCTACTAATTTACCGTAGTACATCACACCGATTCGATCGCTGATATATTTAACCATGGATAGATCGTGGGCGATAAACAAGTAAGTCAGTTTTTTCTTCTGCTGCAACTCCATCAATAAATTCACTACCTGCGCCTGAATAGACACATCAAGGGCGGAGATAGGTTCATCACAAATAATAAATTTCGGCTGCATGGCAAGCGCCCGCGCAATACCAATCCGTTGCCGCTGACCGCCAGAAAACTCATGGGGATACCTTGTGCCATGAGAACGGTCCAAGCCGACCAGCTCCAAGAGATCATTTACTTGCTGGTTACGGTCATCTACATCCGTAGCTAAATGATGGATATCGATGCCTTCCGCGATAATATCCCGTACCTTCATCCGAGGATTCAGAGAAGCATAGGGATCTTGATAAATCATTTGCACGTCCCGACGGAAATGTTCCATGTCGGCACGTCGTTTGATTTTACTTACATCTTCGCCGTCGAACTCGATTTTTCCGGCAGTCGGATGGTAGAGACGGATAATACTGCGGCCTGTTGTAGATTTACCACAGCCGGATTCTCCAACAAGACCGAATGTTTCTCCTTCAAAAATTTGAAAACTGATACCGTCAACGGCTCTGACTTCATCTCTTTGGCCTTCATTAAAGTATTGTTTCAAATTTTCTACATCTAAAATAATTTTCTCTTGTGTTTTATCTGCCACCATTGATTAAACCTCCCTTAACTTCTTCTGCACCAGTTCACGTTCCTTCATAATTTTCTGGAAATGCTGATGGCGATTCACAATTTCCTGAGGAGGTGTCACTTTTGGTGCTTGAGGTGCTAACAACCATGTCGCAGCCTTATGGGTCGGTGAAATCTCAAAGAAAGGCGGCGTCTCTTCAGTATCAATCTGCATTGCAAACTCGTTTCTAGGATAAAATGCATCTCCTGTGGGCGGATCCAGCAAATCTGGCGGAGACCCTGGAATAGCATAGAGACTGTCTTGCGTTTCCAGTGTCGGCATAGAACTCAGCAACCCCCAAGTATAAGGATGCTGTGGATTATAGAAAATCTCTTCTGACGTTCCAATTTCTACAATCCGTCCACCATACATTACAGCTACACGATCTGCCACATTGGCAACGACGCCTAGGTCATGGGTAATAAAAATAATCGACGTTCTTATCTTCTCCTGAATATCTTTCATTAATTCGATAATTTGAGCTTGAATCGTCACGTCTAAAGCCGTTGTAGGCTCATCCGCAATCAAAATTTCAGGTCGGCAAATAAGAGCAATCGCAATAACGATTCTTTGACGCTGCCCCCCTGAAAACTGGTGAGGATAATTATTCAAACGCTTTTCGGCATCAGGAATTCCTACCAATCTCAGCAATTCCAACGCTGTGTTCATAGCTTCTTTTTTTGAAATCTTTTCATGTTTCCGCAAGGGTTCAGCCACCTGTTTGCCAATCGTCATCGTCGGATTTAAGGAGGTCATCGGATCTTGGAAAATCATGGCGATGTCCCGGCCGCGAATTTTTTGCATAGCCTTGTCATCTTTTTTATTTAAATCCTCATTTTTAAACATAATCGTACCAGAGTCTACATTCGCATTTTTAGCCAATAATCTCATGATACTGCGGGTCGTCACTGATTTTCCGGAGCCGGATTCCCCTACGATAGCTAGTGTTTCTCCTCGGTATAAATCAAACTCGACTCCGCGAATGGCGTGAACTTTTCCTGCAAAAGTATCGAATGAAATTTTTAAATCTTTAACTTCTAGAACTTTTTCCATCTCTTCACCCACTCTTAATCTTTCATTTTAGGATCGAACGCATCACGCATTCCATCAGCTAATAAGTTAAAACATATCATGATAACAGAAAGGACAATGGCTGGCGCCCACATCAAATGCGGCAGGAAGCGGAACAGTTTATAGCCCTCACTTAACAACATCCCCAAAGAGGCGTTTGGCGGCGTTAGCCCCAATCCGATGAAACTCAAGAAAGCCTCGAAGAAAATTGCTGTTGGAATACTGAACATCATTTGAACAATAACTACACTGGAAATATTTGGCAAAATATGTTTCAACGCAATGGAGATTTGGGACTGCCCTAAAGTAGTTGCAGCCAGCACATACTCCTGATCTTTGATTTTTAATGTTTGCGCTCTGACAATTCTGGCCATCGTAATCCAGCCAGTCACAGCCATCGCCAGAATAATCGTCAAAATACCTGGCTTGAAAATTGTCAGAAATAGAATCATGACCACGAGATTAGGAATACCAGATAACACTTCCAAAATCCTCTGCATGATACTATCCACTCGTCCACCTTTCATCCCCGATATGAGTCCGTAGGTGACACCGAAACTCAAGTCTAAAATAGCCGCTACAAAAGCGATAATCAAAGAAGCCCGTGTCCCCATGAAAATTCTGGACAGCAGGTCACGCCCTAAACTATCCGTTCCTAAAATAAAATAAACATCTTCAGGAACACCAACTTGTTCATACTTATCCACTCGTTGTCCACGCACTAGCGTAGTCCCGTTAAAACCGTCTACTGAGATTCCAGGAATCTTAGGCGGTAAATTAGCAAATTGTACATTCTGCTTTGTCGGATCTTTAGGAGAAAGCCAAATTGCTCCGAAAGCAATCAACGTGATTAAGCCCAGAATGACCAAGGAAATAACTGCTGCTTTATTCTTTTTCAGTCTTCGCCAAGAATCTTGAAAGAATGTTAATGAAGGCGCAGCAATTTTTTCGCTTTCTGCCGCATCTTGATGCCCTATCAATTCAAATTTTTCTTTGGGTATTTTTGAATAATCCATTTCAGCCATTCTAATGCTCACCTCCAGAAACACGAATACGCGGATCGATAACTCCGTACAACAAGTCCACTATTAAAATGACAACTACCAGCAAGGCTGAAAATAAAATCGTCACAGCCATAATTGTTGGATAATCGTTTGTCATGATTGATTTCACGAACTGCTCTCCGATGCCTGGGATTGCGAAAATATTTTCAACAACCAAAGAACCTGTCATCAAGGCAACGGCTAACGGACCTAAAAGTGTCACCAGCGGAATCAAACTATTTCTTAGACCATGCTTAAAGGCGACTTCCCAATAACTCAAGCCTTTGGCACGGGCCAACTCAATATAGTCTGAACTTAACACTTCCACCATTTCCGTACGAATAAATCGTCCAGTATCCGCTAATGGCGACATCGCCAAAGCAAAGGTCGGCAAGATGGTTGAAGCAAAGCCGTTCCAGCCGGCAATTGGAAACAACTTGAACTTCACAGAAAAAACATATTGCAGTAAAACTGCAAACACAAAGTTAGGAATCGATCGTCCCAAAATCGCAATCAGCGTGGCGCCGGTATCTACCCATGTGTTTTGCCTCAGTGCTGCAATCAATCCAAGAATAATTCCGATGAATGTTCCAAAAACAATAGCTTGCGCACCTAATTGTAAGGATGGGCCGATACGATTCCTCAGAAGTTTCGCAACGGGCTGATTTTTAAATTGAAAGGACGTACCGAAATCTCCCTTCATAATATTTTTCATGTAAATCACATACTGTTCAGGAACTGATTTGTCTAATCCAGCCTGTTTGTTTAATATCTCGATTTGCTCGGGACTTAACTTTTCCTGATTCGCATAGGGTGAACCAGGAAGTAATTTCATTAGGAAAAACGTTACGGTGATAATCAGCCACAACGTGATAACCATAAAGAAGACCCGTTTTAAGAAATATTTTCCAAAGTTCTTCAATTTCCTCTCCTTCTTTCATGTACATTTTGACTTCTCGTGATTTTTCAACTAAAATGCGGTAGAGAATTAATTACTTTTTACTACTACTGACAAACCATCACATTTAATAGGAGCTGACTTTATCATGTCCCAACTAAAAAAAATTGGCCTTACCAGTACCGTCATTCTTTTAGCAATTTTTCTCTATTCTTTTATCCGTACCGGAGGCATGGATTCTCTTATTATAATAAACACCAGTTTTTACATTGGTTTATTTTTCTTTGTTATCGGCGCGTTCATCAGCACGCTGCAGTCAGGTTTCTTTGATTTTTTCCAAAAAACAATGAAAAAAAAGATGAGGCAACTTCGAAACCAACAAACACCTACTTATATACCATATTCAAAGATTTTTCAGAAAAAACCTTTCTATTGGTTTTCAGTAGGTGTCATCTTCATTTTTTTGTCAGTTGCGCTATTATTATTGACTACTTAGATGTTATTCTGCTGTGCGGTATGCCCATTTGTAATCATAACTAGCTCCAGCCGGATGAATTGCCACACCTTGGATTTGTGGGTTGCGCAGGTGAGCTTCCGCTGTCTGATAAAGCGGTACAATGCCTAGATCACCCATGATGATTTTTTCTGCTTCAACAAGTGTCGCAAATCTTTTTTCTGGGTCATTTGCATAAGTGGTTGCAGCTTCTTTAATTTTATCATCGTACTCTTTATTTGAATAGTGACCTCTGTTATAGGAATTTCCTGTAGTAAACAACTCTTGGAAACTACTTGAATCTGCATAGTCTGCAGACCAGCCTCCGACTACAATGTCGAATTCACCGTTGTTACTTCTGTCGATACGGACACTCAGTGGCACCGCACTCACGGATACCTTGATGCCGTCAAGATTTTCTTCCAATGCGCCCTGCAGATATTCGGCAACTTTTTTAGCCCAATCTGCATCTGATGCTAGGATTTCCACCTCTATTTCATCTTTACCTAAATCTTTTTTAGCTTTTTCCCAATGTTCTTTGGCTGTTTTGTCATCAAATTTTAATTGATTGCCAGCCTCTTCGGCAAAGTCCTTGCCGCTTTCAGGGTCAAACATCATTTCTGATGGGACCAAGCCAGAAGCTGCCACGGAACCGTCGCCTAAAATATTTGTAGCAATAGCATCACGGTCAATTGATAGAGAAATTGCTTTTCTCATGTCTTCGTTTCTAAAAATAGAATCCTTTTCAATTTGATTCAGCTCTAGATAATATGTGGATGCTTGTTTCTCAATCACCAAATCAGGATCATCTGCCATCTGTTGTGCTAATTCACCAGTTAGGCGGATATCATCTACATCTCCTGCTTGATACAAGTTAAGTGAAGTATTTCCTTCTTTTTGTACTTGTGCAGTGATAGTTTCTAATTTTACATTATCCTTATCCCAATAAGAATCATTTTTCTTATAGGTCCAGTCCGTATCTGTTCCCGGTCCATCAAAATCAGTTAAGATAAACGGTCCGTTATAGACTGCTTTCTCACTAGTAGAAGCAAAATCTTTTCCATACTCTTCAACAGTTTCTTTATGTTGCGGGAAGTACGTAGAGAATGTCAGCAAATTCATAAAGTATGGTGTAGGAACTTCCAAAACAACTTCAAGTTCATAATCACTTAGCGCTTTGATACCCAACTCGCTTGGCTCCATCTCGCCATTTGCGATTGCTTCACCATTTTTCACAATGGAGTGAAGATAAGCAAATTCTGATTCTGTTTTAGGATCAACTGTCCGCTGCCAACCATAAACATAATCGTCGGCCGTGACAGGGTCTCCGTTTGACCATTTTGATTCTTCACGCAATTTAAAGGTGTAAGTAAGCCCATCGTCGCTCACTTCTGGATCTTCTATTGCTCCAGCTGGAACAAGTTCATTGTCTCCGTCAAAACGATACATACCTTCGTAAATATTGTTTAACACCAAGCCTCCGACCACATCTGTATTCAGTGACAAGTCTGCTGAAGACATTTCCTGGTCAACGACTGTGTGAAAAACCTGTTCATCTGCAAGTTCTGTTGATGCTGCTGGTTTCTCTCCTGTAGTCTCTGTTTTGTCGCCGTCTCCGCCGCCTCCACAAGCTGCTAAAGAGAGTGCTAATGTAGCTACTAAACCTAGATAAGCCCATTTTTTCATCGATATTTCCCCCTCGGTTTTTTTTGAAGCATAATTATTTGAAACTTTATGATAATACTATATTAAATTCTCATAAAAATCAATAATTTTCAAATTTAATTCTCATCATTTTATCACAGAGCATGCTGATTTCACTATAAATCTGCTTAAATTCCCGTCTATAGCACCTTTTCTAAGATTGTTTTAAATTTTATTTATATAATGGGAAATTTTTTTAATAATTAGCTGATAGACTACATGTCATGGAAAACAAAAAAAGCAGAGCTTTCACTCTGCTTTTTGATCTTGATTATAATTCTGGTGCTCTGCCTAATTTTGCAGTAAGCATCCAAAGAGTTTTTTCTATTTTTCCTTGCATGTCGATAAAGATATCTTCTGTCACTGAATCTCCTGCTTCTCCGCTGACTTCGATACCTTCTTGGGCTAACTCTCTAAGATAGCGGTAGCCTTTAATCAAAACTTCTACGTGATCTGGAATAGATTTTTCGTAAGTTCCTTTCTCATCAGGAATTTTAGTATTGTCAGCAAATTCTTTCAAAGTAGAGTATGGCGCTCCGCCGATAGTAATCAAACGCTCTGCAACTTCGTCTAAAATATCATTGATTTCATCCATAAACTCGTCCATTTTCGGATGAAGATTTAAAAATTCTGGGCCTCTCATATACCAGTGGACTTGATGAATTACCACTGCGAATTGGCTCAAGTCTGCGACTGTTTGGTTTAATACCTCATGTCTTTTATCTGTACTCATTTTTTAAATTTCCTCCTTCAATTTAGTTACACTTCTATCATACCTTCAGATTGTAATAATTACAATATAAAAGGCTTTTATTTAATCTCAGAAAGAAAAGTGCCACTATCAGCACTTTTTTTCTAATTAAATATATTTAGCTAACACAGCTGTCAATTGTTCTTTACGATGGACACCCACTAATTTCTCGACCACTTGATCATCTTTTTTGACCAACAAAGTCGGAATACTCATGATACCAAAAGAACTTGGTACTTGAGGGTTTTGATCCACATCCATTTTTAACACTTTGGCTTTGCCAGCCATTTCTTTTGATAATTCATCAATGATTGGTCCTTGAATACGACATGGTCCACACCAAGTTGCCCAAAAATCTATTAGTACAACACCATCTTTTGTTTCTTCTGCAAAGGTTGCATCAGTAATTTCTTTTGCCATTTTAATTTTCCTCCTAAATCATTTACATTTTAATGTAGTTTTAGTATATCAAAGGAAAGTTTATTTTAAAAATAATCTGTTTCTGTGGATTTTTTTACTTGAATTCCACGACTGTTGCCCCTGTGCCTCCAAGATTTTGCGGTGCCAATCCGTATTTTTTTACACTTCGGTGATTTTTTAAATAATCATTTACTGCATTTCTCAATGCCCCAGTTCCCTTGCCATGAATAATAATAACCTCAGAATAGCCCGACATAACCGCTTCATCCAGATAATTAGACAACTCATGGACGGCATCATCATATCTCATCCCTCTTAAATCCAGCTGGCTGGACACCCATGTGCGTCCACCGCCAGATGAGGAAGTCACTCGAACGATATTTTTTTGCGTTTTTTCTTCCTGTGCAGGTGATACTTTAGTCAACTGATTTTCAGCAACATTCATTTTTATAATCCCGATTTGAACTTGCCATTCGTTAGAACTG
Source organism: Vagococcus elongatus (assembly GCF_003987645.1). GTDB lineage: Bacteria > Bacillota > Bacilli > Lactobacillales > Vagococcaceae > Vagococcus_A > Vagococcus_A elongatus. The sequence goes on along the minus strand of NZ_NGKA01000024.1, from coordinate 19,532 downwards.
ATTTTTTCAATTAAGGTGCCCCGTTGTCCAAAGGTTTCCACTAGGACCTCATCGCCGGGTTTGAGTACTTGTTTGGCTTTTTCCTTCTGCAATACTTTATTTTTCTCTAGTTTGCTGTCTTCTGCCTGTTTTAAGTCAGCTAACTCTGTTTGGACTTGGATCAGCTCATGTTCTTTTACTTGTGAGCGACCTAGACTTAACTGTTTTTGCCGGATTTCTTTTATGATTTTTTCCGACTCTTCCGCTGCTTTTTCAACAACTTCATTTGCCTGTTCTTTTGCTTTGGCAAATTCTTTTTCTCGTTCTTCAAAGAAATAGCCATAAGCATTTTCTAAATCTTTCAATAATTTTTCTGCTGCTTCTACCTGTTCTCTTACTTCCAAGTATTCTGTTTCCGTCATCTTCCGTCTGCTTTCCAAATCGGCAATCATCTCGTTCAGATCCTGACTCTCTACATCAATCATCTGTCGCGCGCCATCGATAATACTTTCTTCAAGTCCCAAGCGTCGGGAAATATCAAATGCATTGCTTCGCCCGGGAACACCGATCAGCAGCTTGTAAGTAGGACTTAATGAATCCACATCAAACTCCATGCTGGCATTGATTGTTCCTTTACGATTATAACCGTAAACTTTCAATTCAGGATAATGAGTCGTGGCCATCACATAAGCACCTGTGCTCCCAACCGCATCCAATAAGGAAATAGCCAGTGCCGCCCCTTCTTGCGGATCCGTCCCTGCACCTAACTCATCAAAGAGGATCAAAGAGTTCTTGTCCATTTGTGACATAATCGAAACAATATTCGTCATATGCGAAGAAAATGTACTTAAATTCTGTTCAATAGACTGCTCGTCTCCAATATCTGCAAAAATTTCATTAAACACACCGATTTGGCTATCTTCAGCCGCCGTGATTGGCAGCCCGGCTTGCCCCATCAGTTGCAGCAGACCCAAAGTCTTCAGGGTAATAGTTTTTCCCCCTGTGTTAGGCCCGGTGATAACGATGGCCTGATAATCTTCTCCTAAAATAATATCATTGGCAACCACTTTGTCTTCCTCAATAAACGGATGTCGTGCCTGACGAAGAACGATATATTTTTCAGGACTGATTCTTGGAACGACGGCATTTATTTCTTTTCCAAAAGAGGCTTTGGCATCAATAAAATCCAGCCTTCCCAGCACATAAGAATTTTGCAAGAGTACTTGTCGATGGGGGGCGATTTCATTTGAGAGTTCTGCAAGAATCCGTTCCACTTCATGGCGTTCTGCAATTTGCTGCTGTCTCAAACGATTGTTTAACTCTACGACTTGTTTGGGTTCGACAAAAACCGTCTGTCCAGAAGCACTTTGATCATGAACCACACCGCCAAAAACACTGCGGTATTCACTTTTCACCGGTATAACATAGCGGTCATTACGCATTGTAATAATGCTGTCGCTTAAATATTTGGTGTTTTTCCCACGGATGAGTCCCTCAAGACGCTCCCGGATACTCTGCTCGTTACGCCGAATCTGATGACGTATGCTGCGTAACTCTGTAGATGCTTCGTCCGTCACATAGCCATCCTCATCTATCGACTGACGGATTTTCCCTGATAAAGACGGTACTGTTTCTAGCTTCTCAACTAATTCATACAATCGAACAAGGTCGACTTCTGCTTCAGACAAGTCTTCAAAAAAACGCAGGACTTCTGATGTTGTGTACAAGACTTTTCCGATTTGTGCTATTTCACTCCCATTAAGGAGAGCACCAATCTCTAAACGTTTTAAATGCGGGCGAATATTTTGCAAGACTGGTAAAGGAATACCGCCGCGAAGCCGCAGAACTTTCATACCTTCTTCTGTTTCTTCTAACCAGCCCTCGACCACTTGGGAATCGGAACTAGGCTCAAGTTTATCTGCCTCCTCTGCCCCAAAAGCTGTGGTGGTATAGTTTTTCAGATGAACTTTTATTTTATTAAATTCCAACGTTGTTAATATCTTTTTATTCATGACATCACTTCCACTCTTTATAAGATACTTTAGAAAAAGCTGAACGTTATCGTTCAGCTTCTCTCAAATTTATAATGGCACGCCCGTCCATAATTCTAAAATTTTCTTTGAAAAATAAGGCGTGTTTTTTACGATTCCCCTAGCCAAGCCACTGTCACGAAACAAATTCTGTACAAAATCAACAGGCACCATGGCAAGCAAGGTTAATAAAATACATAGGGCAACGATTGCGACAAAAAAAGACAAGGCGCCGCCGCCAATCAAATGGACTTCTTTCTTGACGGGGGTAAAATTTAATTCATATAAAAAAATACCCAAAAAGCGTACGATCACCCAGCCAATGACTAAACACAAGATAAAGGAAACTCCGCCGTAAAAATAACGGTCCAAATCAAACAGCATCTCGCCCTCAAAGAAAACCAGCTGGCTGTCCGGGGAGGCTTGCGGGTAAGGCACGATCAATTCTAAAATATCAACGAACTTGATAAAAAACTTTTGAGCAACAAAAAAGGATATCAGATACCCAATCGTGTAGATTCCTTGTAAAATGATGCCTCTGCGAGCACCTGTATACACAGCAAAAACTAACGTAATCAAAATAACTATACTCAACATAAAACGAAATCCTTTTCTATTATTTGGGATTATTTCTTTTTTGAATTTTTTCCAACGATTGCTGATTCATAATGGTTTGAACTTCTCCCGGAGACAACTCTTCTATCTGACGACCATCTTCTTTTAACGTTTGTTTGGCTTTTCTCTCCAACTCTTCATAGCGAGACAAGCGTGCTTCCAATTCTTTCACTTTTCTATGACTGTCTTTCAATTTTTCCACTTCTGCCTCAAAGGTTTCAAGCTTTTCTGTCAAACCATTGATTTCTTCTTGCATGTGAAGCTGGTCTGATAAAGCATTGATAGCCAGCAATACTGCAGACTGTTCCTCTGTGGTTTCTGGGGCAGCATTTTTTAATTGATTTAATTGTTTGTTTGCCAGCGACACAACGGCATCCATGTGAGGCTTGCTTTCAGAACCAATGATTGTATATGTTTGACCGGCGATTTCAGCCTTATATCTTGTCTTATTCAATGTAGTGATTCCTCCACCCTGATGCATTTTCTCTTGACTCTACGCATCTTTCTTTTCTCATTATAAAATAGTTCCTCTTTATTTACAAACCCTATTGTCCTAATAAATATCACATCTACGATAAAAACATTTGTTTAATAGGGTACAATTCGATAGTATAAAGAAAAGAACAGAAATCAGAGGGGTACAATGGCAAATTATTCATTGAAAAAACAATCTCCAGCAAAATTAAACGAGATGAAAGATTATTATCGCAAGCAACTCAGCACAAAGGTTCCAGAGCACACTATTTTTATGGCAAAAAAAAATGGTGTGACCATCACAGCTTATAAAACTGGCACAGTTTTATTCCAAGGGGATCATGCTGAAAAAGAAGCCGGCAGATGGGGAGGAGTCGCCAGTCAGCCACTCAAAGGCAAGGTTTCATCAAAGAATGGCGATAAAAACCATTTACCTGAAAATTTTTCTAACTGGTCTGTAATCGGAAGTGATGAAGTGGGAAACGGCAGTTACTTTGGTCCTGTCGTCGTTTGTGCCTGTTATGTTTCAGCACAACAACTCCCTTTGTTAAAGGAACTTGGCGTAAAAGATTCAAAAATGCTTAAAGATAAGGACATCATTAAAATCGCCAAAGACATCAGAGTCAGCGTCCCGTACCAAGAGCTGCTTGTAACACCTAGCAAATATAATGATATCCAGCCAAACTATAATGTCAATCGCATGAAAGTCGCCCTGCATAATCAGGCAATTTATTTATTGTTGAAAAAAATCGCCCCGACCACGCCGGACGGGATTTTAATCGATCAGTTTACCACAGAAGCAAGTTACCGGCGTTACCTGTCCAAAGAAAAAAATCAGGTGACAGATAATCTTTATATTGCCACAAAGGGAGAACAACACCATCTAGCTGTGGCGGCTGCCTCTATTATTTGTCGTGCGAGATTTCTGGAAGAGCTTGAAAAAGCCTCCAAAGAATTGAGCATGACCATCCCCTCCGGAGCGGGAGGAACATCTGATTTGGCGGCGGCAAAAATCTTAAAACGGGGCGGCATGGATTTGTTGCGCAACTATGCTAAGCTGCACTTTGCCAACACGCAAAAAGCACTGAAAAAACTGTAGAAGTTTTTTTGACATCATTAACAAAAGCAGTTGGGCTGCTGCTGTGAAAATCAGTCGCCCAACTCTAACTCATCCATATTATTGAAATTTTCCTCAATTAATTTCAATGTTAACTCATCATCACAAAAGACCATCGTCACAGCAATATCATCATCTGATGTTGATGAATCATAATTATAAACATAGTAGGTGATTGCCACCTTGTCTTTGATTTTATCTAAAGTATCAGTCAGTTGCTCCACCAGTTCATCTCCGCCTTCAATCTCCTCTTTCATCGGCTCAACAAATTGTTTAAAAGGGTCCAACTGTTTAGCGACTCTCTCGCTGTCCAGATTTTTTTCTATTTCATCTGGTTTACCCAAGAGGTCCGTGACTTCACTCGTGGACATCCCCGTTGTCACGTTGGAAAAATCCGCCGTTGTGAGTTCTTTTTTGGGCTGACAGCCGGTAAAAATAATAGCAGTGAAAATTAACAGTAAATAAATGCTCTTTTTCATTAGATCACCTTCCCCATAATGTTATGACTTATTGTACGATAAAAATCTGCAAACCGCCATCCTGTTAAAGAACGATTTCTTTTAACCAAAACAACTAAATAAACTTTCTGAACTCTTCTCCAACATCAGCCTCACGTATTAAGATAGAAAACAGAGCCTAGCGAGTTACTTCAGCTAGACTCTGTTTTATTTTTATGACAACTCTATTTTACCAGTATACAACTGATAGTATGTGCCTTTTTCTGCCAGCAAATCATCATGGGTCCCCCGTTCGATAATTCTCCCGTGATCCATGACCATAATCACATCCGAATTTTGAATCGTTGATAAGCGGTGGGCAATGACAAAAACTGTCCTGCCGTGCATCAGTCGATCCATTCCCGCTTGAACCAGTTTTTCTGTTCGGGTATCAATACTAGAGGTTGCTTCATCTAAAATCATCACAGGAGGATCTGCGATGGCAGCTCGTGCGATGGCAAGGAGCTGTCTTTGTCCTTGGGAAAGCCCCTCTCCGTCTCCGGTGATAACCGTATCATATTTTTCCGGTAAATTATGAATGAAATCTTCTGCATTTGCAAGACGGGCAGCGTAAATGACATCCTCATCACTCGCAGATAAATTCCCATACCGAATGTTTTCCCGAATCGTTCCAGTGAACAAATGAGTGTCTTGCAGCACGACTCCCAAGGATCTTCTCAAAGATTCCTTTTTGATTTTTTTAACATTGATATCATCATAGCGAATTTTACCTTCTTGGATATCGTAAAAACGGTTGATCAAATTCGTAATTGTCGTTTTTCCTGCACCAGTGGCCCCTACAAAAGCCACTTTTTGACCCGGTTCGGCGTACAAGTTGATGTCATGAAGTACCCGATGATTATCATCATAACCAAAAGAGACATTTTTAAAACGCACGTCTCCCGTAAGTTCCGTATAGGACACACTGCCATCTTCATGGGGATGTTTCCAAGCCCATGTGCCTGTGCGCTTCTCACTTTCAACCAATTGGCCTTCTTCTTTCGTCACATTAACAAGCGTGACATAGCCATGATTAGTTTCAGGTTCCTCATCCAGCAGACAGAAAATCCGATTGGCTCCAGCCAGTGCCATAATCACAAAATTTATCTGCTGGGAGATTTGATTGATGGGCATATTTAAAGAGCGGCTCAACTGCAAGAATGCAGCCACCATCCCGATGGTCAAACCTGAAACACCGTAGACTGAAAATAATCCGCCGATGACAGCTAACAACACATATTGAACATTTAAAAGATTCATCATGATTGGCATCAGACTATTAGCATATTTATTTGCTTGAGTGGCACTTTCTCGCAGAGCTTCATTCAATGAAGTAAATTCTTCAATCACCTGGGGCTCATGATTAAAAATCTTAACGACTTTCTGACCATGCATCATCTCTTCGATATAGCCGTTGACATTTCCCAGATCTTGTTGCTGTTTGCTGAAAAACTTTCCGCTTTTACCTGAAATATAACGCAGTGTAAAAATCATCAGAGACACTGACAGGATGACAATCAATGTCAAGGGGACACTAATTGTAAACATTGCGGCAAACACACTGACAAAGCTTACAGCAGCGGCTATCAAGTTAGGAATACTTTGGGAAATCATCTGCCTTAAGGTATCCGTATCATTCGTAAAATAACTCATAATATTACCGTCGGAATGACTGTCAAAATAAGCAATAGGCAGCGAGTCCAAATGGGTAAACATCTCGTCACGAATTTTTTTCTGCGTTCCCTCACTGATTTTGACCATGATCAAATTATAAAGTAACCCAGCAATAATCCCCACAGCATAAATCAAGCCCATGGTCATGACAGCCTTCAACAAATTGGAAAAGTTTGGATTGCTTTGCCCTATCATCGGAGCAATATGATCATCTATGACAACTTGTAAAAAAAGCGAGCCGCGAACATTGGCATAAGTGCTGAGCAAAATCAGCACCAGAACGATAACCAAATAAAGTTTATAGTCTTTGAACACGTAAGCAAGAAGTCGCTGTAAAGTTTTCAACGGACGGCGGGTGCTTAAGGTCTTATTGTTTTTATTCTCTTTAGACATTTTCTTCACCAAATCCTTTCCGTTGTGAATCAAATACTTCTTGATAAATCGTATTTTCAGATAATAATTCTTCATGTGTCCCGATGGCGTTGATTAGCCCTTTATCCATCACAATAATTCGATCAGCATCTTCCACAGAAGTGACACGCTGGGCGATAATGAACGTGGTGGTGCCTGGGATTTCCTTTTGCATCCCTGCCCGAATCAGGCGATCTGTTTTCGTATCCACCGCACTGGTAGAATCGTCTAAAATTAATATTTTAGGTTTTTTCAAGAGCGCTCTGGCAATACACAGACGCTGTTTCTGCCCGCCTGATAAATTATTTCCCCCTTGCGCAACCATCGCATCACATTTATCGGGAAACTCTTGAATAAAATCATCTGCTTGGGAAACTTTACAAACACGAATCAAGTCTTCATCTGTGGCCTCTTCATTACCCCACCGAAGATTGTCTTTGATCGTTCCCCTAAACAATGTGTTCTTTTGCAGAACCATCCCTACTTGGTCACGCAAAGTTTTTAAATCGTAATCGCGGACATCGTGCCCGCCGACTTTGACTGAACCCATCGTAACATCATACAAGCGGGGAATCAGTTGCACCAGACTGGTTTTCGAGCTGCCTGTGCCGCCGATGATACCAATCACTTCCCCTGACTCAATAGACATGTTCGCATGTTTAAGTGCCAGTTTGTTTTCATCTCCTGCATAGCTGAAACAAACATCGGAAAAGACCACCGAACCATCAGGTACATCATACAAGGGCGCATCATTATTTTTTAAATCGCTCTCTTCATCCAATACTTGTGAGATACGTTCAGCAGAGGTTCTGGCAATAATCATCATCACGAATACCATGGACAACATATTGAGACTCATCAAAATCTGCATCGTGTAAGTGAACATGCTGACTAGTTCTCCAGTGGTTAGTGAACTGCTCACTACTAACTTAGCTCCCAGCCAGGAAATCAACAACATACAAGCGTATATCGCTGACTGTAATATGGGACCATTAAAGGCAACTATACTTTGCGCCCTAGAAAAGGATTTGTAAATATCCTCTGAAACTTTTTTAAATTTACTCTCTTCGTGTTTTTCACGCACGTAAGATTTGACCACTCTGATGCCTTGAAGGTTTTCCTGAACAACATTATTTAATCTGTCATAAATCCGAAAGACTTTTACAAAAATCGGGTGGGCAAAATAAATAACGACCCCTAGACCTATCACTAAAAAAGGAACAACTGCTAAATAAATCAAAGATAATTCCTTGTTGATACTGAAAGCCATAATCAATGAAAAAACAAAATTCAAAGGACTGCGGACTAAAAGACGAATAGATACTTGGTAAGCATTCTGAACATTCGTGACATCCGTCGTCAGCCGTGTGATCAAACTTGAGGTGGAAAATTGATCAATATTGGAAAAAGAAAAGCTCTGAATCCGGATAAATAATTTATCCCTCAAATTCTTAGCAAATCCAGCGGAAGCAATCGCCGCAAAACGCCCAGACAATCCCCCTAACACTAATGCAATAATTGCAAGAATAAATAATACGACCCCATATCTTAAAATCGCTTGGGTGTCCCCTGTTTCAATTCCTCTATCAATCATCAGCGCCATGACCAATGGTATCACCATATCTATGGCTACTTCAGACGCAACCAGAATTGGGGTGATGATACTTTCTTTTTTATATTCTCCTACATTTTGTAATATTTTTTTCAGCACATTTTTACCTGCCTTTCACCGCTAAAGGATTGATTGTATGACTGTTTTTAGAGATCTTAGCCAGTACGATTAAAAAAGCCTCTAACTCATTTTCTGTAACACCCTGAACTAAAAGTTCATCAAACATTTTTAGTTTAGAAATATTATCTTTTACTTTTTGTTTACCCAAATCGGTCAATAAAATAACTTTCAGACGATTGTCCAACCGGTCACTTTCTCTCTGGATCAACGCCCGCTTCTCCATCGTTTGTAAAATCCCTGTCGCTGTCGAGCGACGAATATCAAACACTTGCTCAATATCTTTTTGATAGACATAGATTCCCTGTTTGTACTTTCCATGGATAAAATTTAAAATCTGCATCTGCATTCCAGAAGCTGGCTGACCATCTTCTTTTAGAATCTCTGCTGCCTTCCGATTCAATTTATTAGCAGTCATTCGAATACGCAATGAAATTTTACTTTCCAATAGTTACTCACCCCTCAAAAAATAGTTCGTGCCCTAACTATTTTAAAGAAAATAAACTGACAGGTCAATAGGTAAATGTTCTTTTTCATTCAAATTATTTTTTATTTTTAGGTTATCTGTTAAATAAAACAGTCATTCTCCCCGCAATACGTGACACTTTAAAATAACAAGATAATGTTATTTTCTCAACAAGCGTAAGACCAACCTTTTTATGAAAAAGGTTGGTCTTATGCTTGAAAATCATTCTATATAATTATGTTCGTGACCCATTAAAAAAAACTAAGTCTCTTGATAAGAGAGCCTTAGTTTTTCAATAAATCTATTCTTCTTGTTCTGCTGCAAAGGTATTGAAAACTTCTTCAATCATATCCCACTCAGCATCTGTTTCGATATTTTTTAATTCGCCTTCTGTTCCAGAGGCACTTTCGATATATTCGTATGCCAGCAAATCAACTTCTGTATCATCATCTTCGTCGATTCCAGCTGGATATAGCAATACATACTGCTTATTAGCGAACTCCTCTTCTCCATCAATCGTTAATAAAATCTCATATAATGCTTCATTGCCCTCTTCATCAACTAATGTGATAAAGTCGTGTTCATGATGATCGTGGTTGCACTGGCAATCGTGATCATGGTCGTGGTGATGATGCTCTCCCATAATTTAACCTCTTTCCAATAGATGCCCCTCAGTTTGAGTGGCTGTCCAAATAATTTTGTAAAATCATTACAGCTGCTAATTTATCGATAACTTTTTTACGCTTTTTGCGTGATGTATTAGCTTCTTCTACCAACATTCGTTCCACTTGAACTGTCGTCAGTCTCTCATCTTGATAGGATACTTTGACTTGAAACAATTTTTCCAGTTCCTGCCCATAAGCCATAGAAGCCTCTGCCCGTGGTCCGATGGTATTGTTCATATTTTTAGGCAAGCCCACCACAACATGATGGATGTCATAGTCGTCAAGCAGTTCTTTTATTCGATCAAAACCGAAAACACCCTTGTCTTCATTGATAGGAATAATTTCTATTCCCTGTGCCGTCCATCCTAAACGATCACTTATCGCAACGCCGACTGTTTTCGATCCCACATCTAATCCCATAATTCTCATTTGATAGAAATTCCATTGTCGGACAAATAATTTTTGATTAATTCTTCCATAATTTCATCCCGTTCGTGACGACGTATGAGATTTCGTGCATCTTGATAACGTGGTATGTATGCCGGATCACCCGATAGCAAATATCCTACGATTTGATTAACTGGATTATAGCCTTTTTCTTCCAACGCAAAATAAACGGTTTTTAATGTTTCGCTGATTTTCTGCTTTTTATGATCTTCAAATTCAAAACGAACTGTTTCGTCTGTATAACTCACCCATCTCCACCTCTTTCCTTCTTACTAGCTCTATTCTACAAGAAAGGAACTAAAACTACAAATTTAATTGATTCATGAAAGGATACTTAGTGATTTTTTTATCTGGGGAAAGCTGATGCCCACTTCTGTTTCTTCCGGCAAGACTAAAATTCCTTTTTCCCTTGGCGCATCAGGCAGTTGTAATTCTTTGGCAGAACAGATCATACCAAAGCTGTCTACCCCGCGGAGATTCCCCGGCCAGATCATCGATCCGTCAGGCATCATTGCTTCAGGTTTGGCAACCACGACTTTTTGACCCGCTTGAATATTAGGTGCACCGCAAACGATTTGCAACACCTCTCCGCCATCCACCTCAGTTTGAGTCACTGATAAGTGATCGGAATCCTCGTGCTTGTGACATTCTTTCACAAATCCCACGACGATTTTCGGCCGTCCGTCATCTTCGATAGTTTCCTTAAAACTTACCTCTGTCAACAAACGGTTTAATAATTCTAGTTGCTCTTTCGTAAGAAAAATCTGTCCTCTTCCGTCTAAATTTCCCAAAGTGCGAGAAATATCAAAAAAATTCCAGCCTACCGTTGTACCGTCTTCCTGAATAAAAATACGGGTGATTGCCCCTTTACTTTCAGAGTCAACCGCCTTATCTTGTGCATTTGCAGTCACTACCATCAAAATATCCCCGACTGCTTCTTTATTATAAGAAAAAATCATCATAATCTCCTTTAATTTCCTATTTAATTTTAAAACTTGTGGCCTTAAACCCTCCACAGTAATAAAGTAAGCAGGTGTCCCCGCTTACTTATCTTTTGAATCTTCTAGAGAACGAACAATCAGGACATCACATTTCGCATGACGAACGATATATTCACTGACACTTCCTACAATTACCCGCTCCACTGCGTTCAAACCTGATTGACCTACCATAATCAAATCCACATCATATTTTTCTGGCAGTTCCTCAGTCATCACGAGTTTTGGAGAGCCAAAGGTTAGCACTGTTTCCAGATTATCGAATCCCATTTCTTTTGCATGGCCTTCGTATTCTTTCAGCAAATCTTTGGAGCGTTCTGTCTCGACCTCGATCAAGTCTGCCGTCGTTAACGTATAACCCATATTGCCAAACAAACGGTTCTCGATCACATGAGTTAAAACCACCTTCGCATTATTTCTTTTTGCTACTGCTATCGCCTTTTCAAAGGCTTGAAATGCTTGATCACTGCCATCCACACCTACTAAAATCGTTTGATATTCTACTGTGTTTGACACTTTACTCACCTTCCTTTAATTTGAATAGGGTCTTAAAAATTCAATAATTTCATCTTTGGTCTTTCTTTTTTTGCTGACAAATCGTCCCAGCTCTCTGCCGTCTTCCACTACGATAAAACTTGGAATGCCGAAAACATTCATCTTCTCACAAACGATGAGAAAAGCATCCCGATCCACCTCGACGAAAGACAAGTCAGAAAATTCTTCCATTATCACTGGCAAATGAGGTTTGATATAAACACAATCCCCGCACCAGTCAGCAGTAAAAAATAATACATGCTTGCCTGTTTCAATCAATGTTGCTAATTCTTCCAAACTTTGCGGTTTAATCATATGTTTCCTACTTTCCGTAGATAATAGTATTTATAAGTTCCGGTGTCAAGGTCTTCATTGAAGCAATCAACATTTGACGTGCAGCCTCATAATCTGACATCCGGAACATTGTCTGATGTGTGTGAATATAGCGTCCCGGCACACCGATGACCGCACTTGGGATACCATCATTGACTAAGTGTGCTGCTCCAGCATCTGTTCCCCCTTTGGATACAAAATACTGATGAGGGATGTGATTTTTTTCTGCCACATCTATGACAAATTCGTGCATACTTTTCAGCATAATCATCCCCGGGTCAAAAATTCTAACTAAGAAACCTTCCCCAAGTTTGCCAAAATTTTCCTGTTTTCCATCCAAGTCATTAGCTGGAGAACAATCCACCGCAAAAAATATATCAGGCTTAAACTTATGGGCAGAAGGTCTTGCACCTCGCAACCCAACTTCTTCTTGGACATTTGCTCCGCCGATCAAGGTGAATGGCAGCTCCACATCCTTTAGTGCTTCAAACATTTCCAGCACAGCCACACAGCCATAACGATTGTCCCACGCTTTGCAAATGATATTTTTGCCATTGGCTGTTTTTATTGTCTCAACATCTGGTACAATACTGTCCCCCGGTCTGACTCCAAAGCTTTTAGCCTCTTCTTCGGATTCGAACCCGGCATCAAATAAAATATCGGAGACCTCTACTTTGCCTTGGCCAGCACTGCTCCCCCGCAACAAATGGGGCGGAATAGAAGAAGAAATGATGGGATAGTCTCCTTGCCGTGTTTTTAGCGTAAATCTTTGAGCCGAAACGACATAAGGATTCCAACCGCCCAGCGGCTGCACTCGCATCATACCATTTTTCATGATCTGTGTAAGCATGAATCCCACTTCATCCATATGAGCTGCTACCATCACTCTCGGGGCATCAGGATTTTTACTTTCTTTAATCCCAAAAACACCTCCTAAGCCATCATATTCCACACGATCCACTAGAGGAGCCAGCTTGGCTGCCATCAATTGGCGAACATCTTCTTCAGAGCCGCTCGCCCCTTGAACTTGGGTCAATTCTTTAATTAATAAAAAACTTTTTTCATCCATCGATTGTTTCTGCTGCTGCAGAATCCACCTCACTTTTCTTCCTTTAGTCAATTATAACCCATTTATTTTGTTTTTAAAAATAGTAGTGTTAAAATCAAGCGTTTTCTTGTTAGGCGGATAAGAAAAAGTATGATACAATACTGTTACACATTCTCAACAGGAGGTAACCTATGGAAAAATCGAGTAAACTTAATTGGCTTGGCATGGGGTTGGCTTTCGGTACAGTGGTCGGAGCTGTTGGCGGCATAGTAGCAACTCATTGTTACCATAAACGTCAGACGATCCATCCAGAAATTATTCTTGAAAATGTTAAAACTTTTTTCTTAGCTGAAGGCTCTATCGAAGGCTCCTGGATTGAATTCAGCAGACACCCTCTAAGAAAATTCGCCATCGAATACGATACTTATACTGGTGGAATCACGCGTAAAGAAGACGATCAAATCGTCCAATATGAATTTATCGCTGATGCCCACACTGGAACTGTTTTAGACATATACCGTGTATAAAAAAACAGATAGCATGAAGTTTTTCTTCAATTGCTATCTGTTTTTTGGTTTTATTTATTACTAAACATTGCCTCCAGCCGATAAATAGGCTGTCCTTTACTAGAAAACTTCTCTTCATATTCTGTCATAATATTGCCCTCATAATCAGAAATATGCAAGTCGAGCCACACTTGTTTCAAACGCATGCCGTACTCTGAAAAACTGACTAGCGAATATTCAAATAAACCACGATTGTCCGTTTTAAAATGAATTTCGCCCCCTGGTGCTAAAATGGCTTCATAAATTTCTAAAAATGTTTTGTGCGTCAAGCGACGTTTCGCATGACGCGCTTTCGGCCAAGGATCAGAAAAATTCAGGTAAATCAGCGCCACTTCCCCCTCAGTAAAGTAATTCATCAAAGAGTCTCCATGTACATGAAGTATCTGCAAATTTGGCAGTTGAGCATCGATTTGTTTTTCCAAAATCGATACTAAAACATTACGCTCCAATTCAATAGCGATGTAATTATTTTCAGGATGTGCTTTCGCCATGCCTACAATGAAACGGCCTTTGCCTGAACCGACTTCTATATGCAATGGTTGTTTTTGTTCAAAACGTTCTTGCCATCTTCCTTTGAAAGCTTCTGGGTCAGTGACCACATATTCCGGATGTTTTTCAATAAGCTCTTTAGCCCAAGGTTTATTTCTAACGCGCATCTTTTTTCCCTTTCATTGAAAGAAGTTGAGAGAAAATAGCTTCTCTCAACTTCTAATGTATTTAATATAAATATAATTTTTTCAACATCATGATTTCCTGATTCATTTTAGGATACTCGTATCGTTGGTGATACTGTTTAATTCTCAGCAGAAAATCCATGCCACTGTACCAGTAGATTTTTTCTAAAAGCTCTTCTGTCGGGTTTTCCCCATACAACTCCAGCCAGCGCTGCCACTTCCCATAAGACACATGACGCCCAAGTAAAATCCCCAAGTCATAAGCCGGATCAGACAAAACACAACTGTCCCAATCAACAAGATATAGGCGATCATCTTGGGACATAAACCAATTTGTATTGACAGGATCCCCATGACAAACTTTAAACGTGGTTTCTTCCGGCAAATGGTCTTCAAGATAACGAAAGACGCTGTGAAGGTATTGATTATTTTTTAAATCTCCCGGCAGCTGATGTGCATAACTTTTTAAAAAGTCAAAAGGAGATTTTTGTTTTCCACCCACTCTGACCAACATTCTTTTCAAGGACACTGAGTGATGCAGGTGGGATAAAATCTGAATAACTTCAACGCTTTGACCTACCTCTTCAGGCAAAAATGTCTTTCCGTCCAGCCATTCTTGTGCTGTTAAAATATCCCCATTACCCGTCCTTCTCGTCCAAACCAATTTAGGGACGATGCCTTCTCGTGATAAGGCAGCCAAAAACGGGGTTGTGTTCCGCTTTACAAAGACTTTTTGGGCATCTCTTATACCCATATAGGTTTTTCCTGTATCACCATCGATTGGGTGAAGAGTCCAAGTATTATCAAATTGAAAATCTGCATCCATGTCTAGCTTCACCATCTTCAAAAACCTCGCTAATCTTTTTGTTTTCCAGCATTCTATATTTTAAAGCCCTTTACGCTTTCCGTCAAGTTGTGCAAAAAAATCACATACTGTCCATCTTCTTTATTCTAGTCGGAACGTAAATTAGTATCAACAATAAACTCATCAGCAGGATGACCCCAACAGCAATAATTCTTGAACGCCAGTCAGGCAACACTATCAGACTAACCAAAGAAAAGAGAACGCCGGCCCCTCCCAGTAAAATCATCAGTAATTGCTGCAGGTTATTTTGTTTTTGACTACTCGGCACAGGATAGAGCTGTGTCATGACCATATAGTCAAATTGCCCATACAATGGCAATAATTGAAAACAAATAACAAACAGGGCCAGCAAAGCGACTGGCAGCAGCCACAACAGCTGATTTAAAGAAGACATCAAAATGACGGCAACAAGCAGCAGACGGGCAAACACCCCACTGTATTCCGTACCACGCAAAAAACTTCGTGCATACAAATACAGATAGGTCCGCTGATGGCTAGCCTTGATTTTTCTAAGCAGCGGATCGAAATATTTTCTTCGCCTGACGCTGCTGCTCATGCCGGGAACATCGGTAAACAGATTGATAAACTGAAAAATTTTCTTTTGACGATGTTTTTCTTTTTGGATCATTGTCTCCCAATCCAAAAGACTGTTTTGTGTCAATCTCTTCACTTGATTTTTGCTGAAATGAAGAAAAATACTGCTGAGTATTAGGCCCGCCCAAGAAACACCTACCAGCATGACAGTAATGACCGCCGCTGACACGATGAAAAAAACCAGCAGTGCTTGTTGCTGCTCTTTTTTTTCAACATGGTATAAAGCGCTATACTTCAGGAAAAGATGGCAGATTTTCAGACACCACATCGTCAGAAGGAAAAAGATACCGTCAACGACTGTGACACCAGCTATCGCCATCAATAAAGGCTGTGAAAGTGCCACGATTAAAAGCAGAAACAACGCCGGCAGAACTAGAGAATGACGAAAAGCTTTCTCTAAATACCGGGTCATCTCTTTCTCCTTAGGGAGCAGGAAAACTTTATCTGCTTCTTCTACAATTGTAGATAATTGCCCCACAAAGAGCGTCAATAACCAAATCAGCCCCACGAGCAGCTTACCATAATAAAAACTTTGATCTATTTGTTTAATCATTTCAGAATAAAAAAACATGAAACCGCCCATCAAAACAATCAGGATCAGAGAAAAATGATCATTAAAAACATACTTCAAATAGCGGAACATCTTTTTTTGATAATTTTTTAAGCGTCGATCATACAAAGCTGCCATCGTTAGTCCGCCTCTTCTTCCGTAAGTTTAACATAAATTTCATCCAGAGAGGCATCAGGCAGATGAAATTCCGTTCGTAGTTCTTCCATCGTGCCAACGGCTCTGATTTCTCCTTCATGAAGAACAATGAAACGATCACAATATTTTTCTGCCGTGGCTAAAATATGAGTGGACATCAAGATCGATGCCCCTTGGCTTTGCATTTGTTTTAATAATTCCAACAGTGCGTGGATAGCTAAAGGATCAAGACCTAAAAACGGTTCATCAATGATATACAAACTAGGTTCCACTAAAAATGCGCAGAGAACCATGACTTTTTGCTTCATTCCTTTGGAGAAATTAGCCGGAAACCAGTCCAGTTTATTTTCTAAGCGAAAGGTTTTAAGGAGTTTTTCCGCTCGCACCATTCCCTCTTCTAGAGGTATATCATAGGCCATACAAGTCACTTCTATATGTTCCTTTAATGTCAGCTCCTCATATAAAGCAGGCGTTTCAGGTATATAACCGATTTTTTTCCGATAAGCTGCTGTGTCAGCAGACAATGTTTTTCCGTCAATTTCGATAGTTCCTTTTTGGGGTGTCAGCAAACCGATAATATTTTTGATAGTGGTACTTTTTCCTGCACCATTCAGCCCGATTAATCCCACTAACTCTCCTCGTGCTACCTCGAAACTGATATCTTTTAACACCGGGATATGTCCGTAACCACCAGTCAAATGTTTCACAATCAAACTCATGTGTTTTCCTCCAGCATTTCAATGACATTATTATATCATACTCCAAATAAAGTAAAAAATGAATTACTTTTGAGTTTTCCTGAAAAATCTATTATCATAAACAGTAAGATGTCTAAGGAGGAAATAAAAATGAACGATTGCATTTTTTGTAAAATCATCGCTAACGAAATTCCTAGTTATAAAGTTTATGAAGATGATCAGGTACTAGCTTTTCTTGATTTGTCACAAGTTACAAAAGGACACACACTGCTCATCCCGAAAACTCATGTGCCGGATATTTTTTCTTTTGATGAAGAAACGGCCGCCATGCTTTTTTCACGGGTACCGAAAATCGCACGTGCCCTTGAAGCAGCATTTCCGGACATGAAAGGGCTGAATATAATAAACAATAATAAGGAATTGGCCTATCAGTCTGTGTTTCATTCCCATCTTCATTTGATTCCAAGATATACGGCAGAAGATGACTTTAAAATTCGCTTTGTCAACAATCAGGAAAAATATACACCCGAAACTATGAAAGAAATCGCAAAAAAAATTGCGACACAGGTAAACTAAGATGCTGAAAAACTTTACTAAAGGCTTACTCGTCGGATCAGTGATTGGCGGTGCTTTGGGACTTTTATTTGCACCTCAAAGCGGCAAAAAATCACGGCAAAAAATGATAGATGACGTAGAAGATACCACAAGATTAGTCGACGAACTGCAAGAAGGACTGGATAACTTCAACCGTTCATTGGGAAATCTGAAACAGACTGCCGGTGAGACTCTGCCAAATTTCCAAAAAGAAATGAGTCAAACCTTGAGGAAATTTCAATTTCAAGCAGAACCTAGATTGAAAGAAATCGAAAATACCGTAGAAACTTTGAACCAGCATCTTTCTACCGAAAAGGATCAACACTAAGTTTTTAGTGTTGATTTTTAACTTTTATGTGAACTTTCTGTGACTTACTTCCAAAAAAATCATGTTTTACTGTTTTTTGAATATCAGAATATGTTATAGTATTGAAGGTAGTTGTTTAGTACTAAAGAAATGAAATGAATGGAGTTTAATAAAAATGAAAAAAATAAAATTAGCCATCATCGGCCTAGTTAGTGCCGCCACTCTGACTGCTTGTTCAAGCGGTACAGACGTTGTTACCATGAAGGGCAGCACGATCACTGTAGATGATATTTTTCAGCAAGTCAAAACAGACGACGCTGTAAAGCAAAGCATCACCCAAATGATCATCAATGAAGTAGCTGTCAATGCTTATGGGGATAAAGTCGAACAAAAAGCCATCGACAAACAGTTCAATGAAACTAAAAAACAGTATGGCGATGCCTTTGCCTCCGTCCTTGAAAGTAACGGAATGACTGAAAAGACTTATAAAGAAAACATCAAAAATTATCTTGCCTACGAACAAATGTTAAAGTCTCATGTGGACTTGTCAGATGCTGACCTGAAAGAAGTCTGGGCAGATTTCCACCCGGAAGTTGAAGTTCAGCTAATTGCGATATCAGATGAAGAAGAAGCTAAAAAAGTGCATGAAAGTGCGAAAAATGGCGATGATTTTGCCAAGCTGGCAGAAGAAAATTCCAATGATGCCTCGGCCTCTGAAAAAGGCAAAGTCACTTTTGATTCTACCTCTACTACAGTCCCAACTGAGGTAAAAGAAGCTGCCTTCCAAATGAAAGACGGAGACATCTCTGATGTAATCAAATCGACGACTTATGACCAAAGCTATCAGGAAATAAATACTTTCTACATTGTCAAAATGGTCAAACAACAAGACAAAGGCAATGATATGAAACCTTTCAAAAAACAATTGAAAGAAATTGCAACTAATAATAAATTAGCTGACCAACAGTTCCAATTCGATGTTCTTAGCAAAGAATTCAAAAAAGCTAATGTCAAAATCAAAGATGAAGATTTAACTTCTATCGTTGCCCAATTCATGCCGGAAGAAACTGAATCAACAGATTCATCTGCTGATGATAAAACAAAAGAGACAAACGCAACTGACAGTGAAGAAACAGAAGACACTGACGCTTCCGAAGACAAAGAAACTACGGATGAAACAAAATAGTAAAGCGTTAAAGCTTTCTCAAAACTATTAAATAACAAAAAAATCACATGGCAGCAGTGTTCAACATACTGCTGCCATGTGATTTTTATTTTTATTATTTGTCAAATTAAGCTAGACAAAACAGTTTCATCTACATAACTCAAGAATACTTCCAACGGTGTTTGATAGTTCAATGATTTTCTTGGAATGTGATTGCGTTTATTCGCTACACTGGAAATGAAGGTTTGGCTGACTTGGTTAAAGTCCATCTCTTTTGGTAGTCCATCTTTTCTAAGTAAACCGTTAGAGTTTTCGTTAAGAGCCCTTTGTGAAGGCGTTCCTGGAT
>NZ_NGKA01000023.1 GCF_003987645.1 Vagococcus elongatus | reverse complement strand
CGGATCAGAAGGTTAGGGGTTCGACTCCTCTTGGGTGCGTTTGAAATAGTACGGGAAGTAGCTCAGCTTGGTAGAGCACTTGGTTTGGGACCAAGGGGTCGCAGGTTCGAATCCTGTCTTCCCGATTATATTAAAAAAACTCTGTAAACCATATGGTTTATAGAGTTTTTTGGTTGTTTGTCAGCTCTTCGCCAAATAGTGTTACGAGGTCTAAATTATCACCTCATTCAATGTTCTAAACGGCGATAAAGATAGCAAATCCCCCAACTGTCTTCTGCTTTATCGGGTACCGTATTTTTCGATGATATAATCCATGTCTTTATCACCTCTGCCGGAGAGGTTGATAAGAATCGAACCTTTGCCCATGTTTTTAGCCAGCTTCATTCCGTAAGCTACGGCATGGGAGCTTTCGATTGCCGGGATGATTCCCTCCATTCTGGAGAGTTCAAAAAAGGCGTCAATAGTTTCATCATCACTTATGCCATCGTATTTCACTCTACCGAGATCATGCAAGAAGGCGTGCTCGGGACCGCTGGACGGATAATCCAGACCTGAGGCAACTGAGTAGACAGGGGCAGGATCGCCATTTTCATCTTTCAGCATAATGCTGTTGAAACCGTGCATGACACCCTCCTCGCCATAGGTTAGACTGGCGGCATGATCCCCCAGTTGAATACTTTTACCAAAAGGTTCCACACCGTAAATGTCAACAGGATCGTTGAGGAAGCCCGAAAACAAGCCCATTGCATTGGAACCGCCGCCGACACAGGCAACCACTGTATCAGGAAGTTCACCGGTCATTTCAAGAAACTGTTCCCTTGCTTCGATACCCACCACACTTTGGAAGTCTCGCACCATCATCGGGAATGGGTGGGGACCGACGACTGAGCCGATACAGTAGATCGCCTCCTTGTATTCCTCAGCATAAGCCTTAAAAGCAGCATCCACAGCTTCCTTTAAGGTGGCAAGTCCATCAGTAACTTCAATGACCTTGGCACCTAGGATTTTCATTCTGGCAACATTGGGTGCCTGTTTTATAATATCTACTGAGCCCATGTAAACGTCACATTCCAAGCCAAAGTATGCGGCAGCAGTGGCAAGAGCGACACCGTGCTGACCTGCCCCCGTTTCTGCGATCACCTTTTTCTTGCCCATGTATTTGGCAAGCAGCACTTCGCCCATACAGTGGTTGAGCTTATGTGCCCCAGTGTGGTTCAAATCTTCACGTTTCACATAAAGCTGGACATTTCCCAGTTTGCCGGACAGTCTTTCCAAATAAGAAATCGGCGTCGGTCTTCCTTGAAATTCCCGGCGGATGCGGCGGAGTTCACTGATAAATTTTGAAGATTTACAAATAGTCTGATAGGCATCATTGATTTCATTCATCGCAGTCTGTAGTTCGGGAGGGATATAGGAACCGCCGTATTTGCCGAAATAGCCATTGTCATCGGGATAGTTTTTAAAATAGGTGTCAAATTCAATATCGTTAAATTTCATTTTCTTTTCCTCCAAATAGATAAAGTTTAGGTTGATTTTGGTTTGATTCTTATTTTCTTGTTTGATTTTTCTACTAGGCGCGGGGAGCGCCACCAGCGTTTGGTAAACAGCATACTATGACCTCCTAAAATTGAAAAACTCCTTTGACTGATATTTCATGTCAAAGGAGTTCGGGGAAACAAAAATCGCCCTTGACAGAAAAAAACTGCTCTGTCAAGGACGAATAACTACACATACAGTACGAGACTATTCGCGGTGCCACCTTGATTCACGGCATGAGCCGTGCTCTTAGCAGGATACTAACATATCCCCGGCAATTGACGTATGCCAGACGTTGCAGAATACTTTGGGATTTTCCCAGTTGACTGCACCCTCAGCGGTCCATTTGACAACTTGTTTCTTACCTGACTCTCAGCACCACAGGCTCTCTGTAAAGGCATTATTGCCGTTATCTCCGCATCAACGGTTTGGTTTACTAAATTGTCTGATATTGTAGCATCGGAAAACTTTTCTGTCAACAGGTATCGCTGAACAGCTACAAATCTCCTGTCTTTTAACGATAAGCATTTTGTTATAAAAAGTCCGATGGAGCAGGTTTCTTATTTAAGCAGATTTTTTTTAACAA
Organism: Vagococcus elongatus; assembly: GCF_003987645.1. GTDB lineage: Bacteria > Bacillota > Bacilli > Lactobacillales > Vagococcaceae > Vagococcus_A > Vagococcus_A elongatus. The sequence continues at coordinate 38,899 of NZ_NGKA01000023.1, read as the reverse complement.
TCAAACTTCTTTCCCTTTAACAGCAAGTTTTGTATAATACTAAGTAAGGTCAAATATAGTCAAGAAGCAAGGTGAATACATATGAGTCATCAAAGTATGTCGGATTTGATTGAACAGTATCTAAAATCAATTTTAAATGAAACGGAAGAAGAAATTATTGAAATTCGCCGCTCAGAAATGGCAGATTTGTTTAGCTGTGTGCCATCTCAAATCAACTATGTGATTAATACGCGGTTTACTTTGGCTCAGGGCTATACCGTTGAAAGTAAGCGAGGCGGGGGCGGCTATATTCGCATTCAGCGTGTGGAATTGAATTCACATGATGAGGTGTTATCTTATTTGCGGAAAAGCATTGGCGACCAATTGACGTATAAGGATGGTGTGGCTGTCCTACAGCAATTGTATAATTATGATATTATAAGTAAAAGAGAAGCAGAGTTGCTAGTGTCTATAATCAGTTATGAAGCAATCGGCAAGCAAAATCCGAGTGAAGATAATGTCAGGGCTGCTATAATAAGGGCGCTGTTGGATCGTCTTCGTTACGAAGAAAAGAGGTAGAGATATGGAGCGGACATTTACAGAAAAAGCAAAGAAAATATTATTAATTGCTCAAGAGGAAGCAAAAAACTTTCGCCATCAGTCGGTGGGGTCTGAGCACTTATTGTTAGGTTTAGTGATTGAGCAAGACGGTGTGGCAGGTAAAATATTACGTCAATTGGATGTTCAAGAAGAAGATTTGCGTGATGAAATTGGCAATTTGACAGGCTATGGCACCATGAGGAAAAAACAAGCTATTCCTTACTTGCCCTACTCCCCAAGAACGAGACAAATTTTAGCTTTCTCACAAGATGAAGCTAAAAGATTACGTTCTTCTCAAGTAGGGACTGAACATATTTTGCTGGGCATTTTGCGAGATGAAGAAATTTTAGCCTCGCGAATCTTAAAAAATTTCGGGTTGGATTTGGCTAAGACTAGGCAAATGGTTCTTAAAAAGATGGGATTGACTGAAGGCAAAGGAATGAAAACGGGCAACCGCAGACCAAACATGCGAGAAGCCAATTCGATAGAAGACAGCAGCACACCGGTTTTAGACTCCTTGGCTCGTGATTTGACTGCCCTAGCAAAAGCTAAAAAAATGGACCCTGTGGTAGGGCGTGAGAACGAAGTCAAACGTCTGATTCAAATACTAAGCCGAAGAACGAAAAACAACCCTGTTTTAGTCGGGGAACCCGGTGTAGGTAAAACTGCGATTGCTGAAAGTTTGGCACAGAAAATCATTGAAGGCTCCGTGCCGGAAGAAATGACGTCTAAACGCCTGATGATGCTGGATATGGGGTCGGTAGTTGCCGGAACTAAGTATCGTGGCGAGTTTGAAGATCGGATGAAAAAAGTTGTCGAGGAAATTTATCTTGACGGCAACGTGATTTTATTTATTGATGAACTTCACACGTTGATCGGTGCGGGGGGCGCAGAAGGGGCAATTGATGCGTCAAATATTTTAAAACCCGCTTTAGCCCGCGGAGAATTACAAACAGTGGGTGCCACGACGTTAGATGAATATCAAAAATACATAGAGAAGGATTCCGCTTTGGAGCGCCGTTTTGCAAAAGTTCAAGTGGATGAACCTTCGGCTGAGGACACTGTGGAGATCTTAAAAGGGATTCGGCCAAAATACGAAGAACATCATAAGGTGAACATTACCGATGAGGCGCTGGAAGAGGCGGTAAATTTGTCCGTTCGTTACATCACTTCCCGCCAGCTGCCGGATAAAGCCATTGATTTGATTGATGAAAGTGCGGCTAAAGTGAGACTAAGCGATTCGGATAAAATCTCCCCGAGAGTAGCTCTTATGGACAAACTGGAAGAACTTCGGGAGGCAAAAGAAGCAGCCATTTTGGAGCAAAACTTTGAATCAGCTTCTGCGTTGAGAAAACAGGAAAAACGTCAACAGGAAAAACTTTTGAAGTATGATCAAGCACAGGCAGAAAAAAATAGTTATGAGCGCTCAGTGACAGTTATGGATATTGAGGAAGTGGTGTCTCAATGGACAGGAATTCCTTTGCAACAGTTGGAAAAGAAAGAAAGTGAACGTCTGCTGAACTTGGAAAAGGTTTTGCACCAGCGAGTGGTGGGACAAGAAGAAGCAGTAGAAGCTGTTTCCCGGGCGATTCGCCGGGCGAGAAGTGGATTGAAAGACCCTAAACGGCCCATCGGCTCCTTTATGTTTTTAGGACCTACAGGAGTTGGGAAAACAGAATTGGCAAAAGCTTTAGCGGAAGCCATGTTCGGGTCGGAAGATGCGTTAGTGCGGGTCGATATGTCAGAATATATGGAAAAGCATACGACTAGCCGATTGATCGGCTCTCCTCCAGGCTATGTTGGTTATGATGAGGGTGGTCAGTTGACAGAAAAAATTCGTCAAAAACCATATTCAGTCATCCTTTTTGATGAGGTGGAAAAAGCCCACCCAGACATATTTAACGTGCTGCTGCAAGTTTTAGATGATGGTCATTTAACGGATGCTAAGGGACGCCAAGTAGATTTCAAAAATACGATTTTGATTATGACCTCAAACGTTGGGGCAACGGCCTTAAAAGAAGATATTTCTGTTGGCTTTAATGTTCTTGATATCACTCAAGACCATAAAGCAATGCAAGATAAAATCATGGAAGAACTGAAAAAAGCTTTCCGTCCGGAATTTTTAAACAGAGTGGATGAAACGATTGTTTTCCGTTCTTTGATCAAAGAAGAATTGCGTGAGATCGTAAAAATCATGTCTCGTTCTGTGATCGAACGTCTGGCAGAGCAAAATATCGAGTTGAAAATCACCTCGAGAGCGCTGGATGTGATTGGTCAAGTCGGCTTTGATCCCGAATACGGTGCTCGGCCGCTGAAACGTGCGTTGCAAAAAGAAATTGAAGATAAACTTAGTGAAGAACTGTTGTCAGGTAAGATTGCTACAGGAGATAAAGTGACCATCGGTGCCACGAAAGGCAAAATCACGGTCAATGTGAAAACCCCTGCACCAGAAAGAAGTCTGCCGGTATAATCAGTAAAAACTGCCGGCTGTCGACAATGAAGATAGGACTGTTATATTTAAGAGTAATTCTGCTTAAATATAACAGTTTTTTGATGGTGGCAGTGATGAAAACATCTTGGTTTTTCATGAAACTTGTGATAGGATAGCAATGATTATTGAGGGGAGAATTTTGATAATGAAGATTAACATTACCGCTACAGTAGAATCAATATCTCAGGCTGAGAAACTTTTAGAAGCGGGAGTAGATACTCTTTATTTTGGCGGTAAGACGTTTGGCTTAAGATTGCCGTATAACTTTTCGTTAGAGGAACAGCAGGCGCTGACGGAACTTTCACACCGGTTCGGCAAAAAAGTGACGATAGCGGTGAATGGTTTGATGCATCCAGAGAAGATGGCGCAGCTGCCAGAATATTTGAGTTTTTTAGAAGGAATCCAAGCAGATGCTGTCGCCGTGGGAGATCCGGGAGTAATCCACGTCATCAGGCGGGACAATCTTCAGCTGCCTTTTATTTATGATGGGCATACGATGGTCACGAGTGCCAGACAGATGAATTTCTGGTATAAACGTGGGGCAATCGGCTCGGTGGTCGCCAGAGAAGTTCCTTATCTGGAGCTTAAAGAGATGAAAAATAAGTTGTTGGGATTTGGAGAGATACTGGTCTATGGGGCAACTTGTATTCATCAGTCGAAACGCCCGTTACTGGAGAATTATTTTAATTTTGTTGAGTCTGAGGCTAGGGACACAACAAGAGAGAGTGATTTGTTTTTATCTGAACCAAAAAAAGTTGAGACACATTATTCGATTTACGAAGATGAACACGGGACCCATATTTTTGCGACGAATGATCTTAATTTGATGGAACACTTAGATAAGCTGGCGGATTTGAATTTCTTACATTGGAAACTGGAGGGCCTTTATACTCCGGGAGATAACTTTGTCGAAATTGCCAAGCAATTTGTTGAAGCGAGAGAGGCTTTGGAACAAGGACGATGGAGTGAAGACTTAGCGCAAGAATTAAGCAAAAATGTCAGCTCTTTACATCCTGATAAACGAGCACTTGATACAGGATTCTTTTTGATGAGTCCAGAAGAGGTGAAATAAGTATGGGGATAGTTAAAAAACAACTAAAACGTCCAGAGGTATTAGCACCGGCCGGGACTCTTGAAAAATTAAAAATAGCGATTCATTATGGAGCAGATGCCGTATATATCGGCGGAGATGCTTATGGTTTACGCAGTCGGGCAGGGAATTTTTCTTTTGAAGAGATGTCTGAAGGGGTGGCTTTTGCTAAAAAGCATGGAGCTAAAGTTTATGTGGCTGCCAATATGGTTACTCATGAGCATGATGAGGAAGGAGCAGGAGAATTTTTCCGACGGTTGAGGGACATCGGTATTAATGCCGTTATCATTTCCGATCCTGCCTTAATAGAAATCTGTGCCATGGATGCCCCGGGACTGCCGATTCATTTGTCTACCCAATCTTCTGCGACTAACGTTGAAACGCTGGAGTTTTGGAAAAATGAAGGACTGGAGCGGGTCGTACTGGCTCGTGAAGTTTCAATGGAAGAAATCAAAACAATGCGTGCACACACCGATGTTGAAATAGAAGCCTTTATCCACGGGGCCATGTGTATTTCTTACTCAGGGCGTTGTACGCTATCTAATCATATGTCAAAACGGGATGCGAATCGGGGCGGATGTTGTCAGTCTTGTCGCTGGAAATATGATTTGTATGAGGTGCCTTTTGCCGGCAAGAGACATTCCCTTACGGATGAATTTGACAAGGACGAACCTTTTTCTATGAGTGCAGTGGATATGTCTATGATTGAATACATCCCAGAGCTAATAGAAAACGGTGTGGATAGTTTTAAAATCGAGGGCCGGATGAAGTCGATTCATTACGTTTCTACGGTGGCGAATGTTTACAAAGCTGCTGTGAATAGTTACATGGAGGACCCGGAAAATTATATTTGTAAACAAGAATGGATTGACGAGTTGTGGAAAGTGGCTCAACGGGAGTTGTCTACTGGTTTTTATTTCAGCACACCAAGCGAGAATGAACAATTATTTGGGGAGCGGCGTAAAATACCTTCCTATAGTTTTATCGGAGAAGTCCTTTCTTATGATGAAAAGACAAAGATAGCTACTGTCCGTCAACGTAATCATTTTAGTGTGGGAGATGACATCGAGTTTTATGGTCCGGGCTTTCAACATTTTGAGCAAACCGTTGATGTGATGTGGAACGATGAAGGGGAGTCTATCGATAGAGCGCCCAACCCAATGATGGTGTTGACGATGCCGGTGGTGCAACCGGTCAGCGTTGGAGATATGATTCGAAAGAAAAAATAATTTTTTCTAGAGGCGACTCACCATGAATAGTATATTTAGAAGACAAAAGACAGGCTTTGTCTTCTTTTTTTAGTTATAAATAGAATTTTCAGGAAATTTTAAAGTTGTTAGTCTGATTTATTGCAATGTGTTAATAATTTTCTGTATAATTTGAAGGAGTATGTGTCTTTAAATGTTCAGAATAGAAAGGAATTTAAACTAATGATACCCTACGATTATATAGTGATAGGCGGAGGAAGCGGCGGAATTGCATCGGCAAATCGTGCAGGTATGCATGGCGCCAAAGTTCTTCTGATCGAAGCAAATAAAATTGGCGGAACGTGTGTCAACGTGGGCTGTGTCCCAAAAAAAGTTCTCTGGGAGGCGTCCACCCTGCGAGAAAATATTTTACTAGATGCGGAAAGCTATGGTCTGGATGTAGAGTTGAAAGGGACAGACTTTAAGCAGTTGGTAAAGAACCGTCAAGCTTATATAGAACGACTGCACGGTCATTATGATAAAGGCTTGGCTAGCAACCATGTGACTGTGGTGAAGGGCTTTGCTAAATTTGTTGATGAGCAGAAGGTTGAAGTCAATGGTCAAACTTATACCGCTCCTCATATTTTGCTGGCAACGGGCAATCATACAGAGTTTCCTGAAATACCGGGGGCGGAGTATGGTGATGATTCTGATGGTTTCTTTACATGGCAAGATTTGCCTGAAAAGGTCGTGATTGCAGGAGCGGGCTACGTTTCCGTGGAACTTGCCGGGCTGCTTCATGGTTTAGGCGTTGAAGTTCATCTGGCTTTTCGTTATGATCGTCCCTTACGTTCTTTCGATGAAGAAATCGTCAGAGAGATGCTGGCAATTTATAAACAGGAAGGGATTCATCTACACTCCCACTCAGTGCCCGAAAAAGTGGTCAAACAAAAGGATGGACGTTTAGTGATTAGTTTTGAAAGCGGCGAGGAAATCGACACTGATCGGCTGATTTGGGCAGTGGGACGCAAACCGAATATTGAAAATTTGGGCTTGGAAAAGACAGCTGTCGTCACTGATGACAACGGCTTTGTCAAGGTAGACAAGTACCAGAATACCACTCAAAAAGGGATTTATGCCATAGGCGATTTGATTGGGAAAGTCGATTTGACGCCCGTGGCAATTGCGGCAGGACGCCGTTTGTCAGAACGTTTATTTAACGGGAAAGAGAAGGAATATTTGGATTACAATAATATCCCAACAGTTATTTTTACCCATCCGCCAATCGCAACGATAGGTTTGACGGAAGAAGAAGCCTTGGCGATGTACGGAGAAGATGAAATAAAAATATATCGCAGTCAGTTTAATCCAATGTTTTATGCTTTGCAAAAAAGAAAAGTCAAAGCGACGATGAAGCTGATTTGTCTAGGCAGTGAAGAAAAAATCATTGGTTTGCATGGTATCGGCATTGGTGTCGATGAGATGCTGCAAGGCTTTGCCGTGGCAATCAAGATGGGAGCGACTAAAAAAGATTTTGACCAAACGGTGGCTATTCATCCTACGGGAGCAGAAGAATTTGTGACCATGAGGTAGTAAGTGTTCCGATAATGCAATGCATTGCTTGTCTGCATAAGTATTCGAAGGGTTTGATTCACTTATAGGATTTTCAACTATCCACCCCTGAATGTAGTCCCCCTAAAAAATCTGAACTTTTTTCGGAGTAGAGAAATCTGCTCCGATTTTTTTAGACGTCCTTCTTTAAAACCGGCGCGTTGTTTAGCGAGTTCTTTTCCCTCTTGGGTGCGCTCCACGATCAAATCACGCTCAAAATCTGTAAAGGCATTAAAATCGTGAAAATCAACCGGCCTGTTGACGTGTTTTCAATAATCCCTAAATTTAACACATTAATGCGGACCCCTTTTTCAAATAAAAACTTAATCGTCTTTAGCGCATCTTGAGTACTGCGCGCAAAACGATCCAACTTTGTGACAACCAACGTGTCACCGGCATTTATTTCGGCCAGCAGTTCTTGAAACGCTGGTCGGTCGCTGTTGGTTCCCGTTATCTTTTCTGAATAAATTTTGTCACACTTTTCTTGTTTTAATTGAAACAGTTGTCCTTCTAAATCTTGTTGTCGCGTACTCACGCGTGCATAACCATATTTCATTGAGTTCACCTGCTCTTCTTGTTTATTTTTGGTTATAAGTTATGACCACCTTCAATGCCTTGATTTTACGCCAATAAAAAAACCATCGTCAATACTCAAGAGTTATGACCATCTAGACACGGACGACTACCAACGTTGGGGTAAACGATTTAGAACGCGCATCGGATAAATGGAGCGAGGTGCAGCAAAAAAGGAGTGGATATCTCCACTCCTTAAAAGTCTAACTGTTAGGGGTCACTGCAGGTATATAAGTAACTCTTTTTGTCATAGAAAAAATTCCCTTTAAAATAATATAGAAATTTTATTTTCTTAGTATCTATTTTAAATGAATTATTCGACTATTTTTGTCCTGAACCTTGACATAACATTCACTTCATTAAACTAATCTCTTTGGATTTCTATTTTATTAGTTTAGTGAATTTGCTTTACAGGTAGTTCATTTTATTATTAATTGAAAATAATGTTTCCTACCAAATCATTAGCAGATACATTTATACTACTTGTCATTTGAAAGTCAATGGCTTCACCACTTGTGATAATAACTAAAATATCACTTTGTTTATTGCTCACATCTAACATAGCTAAATCTATATCTGCTATTTTAGTTGAAGGAATAACCATATCACCTTCTTTAACAAAGACTTCAAAAGGTCTCCCTTGTAATTCCACTGTATCAATTCCCATATGAACTAATACTTCAACGCCAGTTTCTGATTTCAAACCAATGGCATGTTTCGTCGGAAAAACAGATGTTACTACACCACTGATAGGTGAGTATACCTCTTTTATATTAGATCTAATAGCAAAGCCATCCCCTAACATTTTTTGAGAAAACACATCATCTTTCACTTCCGAAATTGGGACAAATAGTCCGGTGCTTACACTATGTAAGTTTAATTCGTTCGACCTCTTTTTTAATTTTTTAAATAAATTCACAATTTTCCTTCCCTTCAAAGAGACAATTATTCCATTTCTAGTAATTCCCTCATTTCTGTCTTATAGACTGCTGCTTTATTACCATAAATAATTTGAATACCAGATGGAACGTTAACAACACCGCTTGCCCCTAAGTTTTCCGTAAAATAAGTACTTGATTCAACTTTACTTGGCTCATTTAAAACTATTCTCAAACGAGTAAAACAAGCATCTACTTTTTCAATATTATCTTTACCACCTACAGCGGCAATGATCGCTTCTAAAAGCTCTTTAGAATCTGTTGTATTTTCAACAGTATCAGCAGTAGCAACCTCCTCTACTTCTCTACCTGGTGTTTTTAAATTCCATTTAGTAATAGCAAATTTAAAAATGAAATAATATAAACAGAAATATAAAGCACCTAAAGGTAGCACCCATAACCAGTTAGAACCTTTATCCGCCCCCATAATTCCGTTAAAAATAAGTGACATGAATGGGCCACCAAATGAAGCAGAACCAACTACGTTAAATGATACTATATAAGTTAATAGGTAAGCGATTCCTGATAAAACTGCATGAATACCAAATAATATCGGCGCTACAAATAAGAAACTATACTCTAAAGGCTCACTGATTCCCATTAAAGCACAAGGAATAACTGCAGCGATCATTAATGAAGCAACTTTTTTCTTATTAGCTGGTAGGGCTGTTTTATACATAGCTAACGCAGCTCCCGGTAAACCAAACATCGCAAAGATTACTTTTCCATTCATTAAAAAACGACTAACACTAATATCAAAGTTTGCCCCTGGCGTATTTAAAATAGCATTATAGATATTAACCGCACCTTCAACTACTTGACCACCAATCTCCTCTACACCACCCAAGCTAGTAAAGAAGAACGGTAAATAAATAAAATGATGTAAGCCAAATGGTAATAGCAAACGCTCTGATGTTCCATAGACAAAAGATCCTAAAGATCCAGTCGACACGATAAATTCAGACATAGCCCCCAAAGCATTTTGAATTGGTGGAAAAACAAATGCCATTATTAAACCAACAAAAGAAGAAGCAATAATAGTAATAGCTGGAATAAAACGTGTCCCATTAAATAAGGAAATAACAGATGGTAGTTCAATTTTATAATATTTATTATGTAAGTAACTGACTAAAAGTCCAATGATAATACCTCCAAAAACTCCTGTATCTAAAGTTAACACTCCTAAAATACTACGCTGACCTGTTAATAGATTCTCTGGATCAATCGTTCCCTTTAAGACTAAGAAAGAACCCATCACAGTGTTAAGTGTCATGTAACCTAAAAAGCTAGCTAAAGCAGCTGTTCCTTTCTCAGATTTAGCAAAACCATAAGCAATTGAAATAGCAAAGATAACTGGAATATTATTATTAACTACATTTCCAGCGTCCTTCATCAAACTAAATAGATAAACAAAAAAAGTACTACCTAAAAATGGAACTGATTTGATTAAGTTAGGATTGGAAAAGGCACTTCCTACGCCAACTAAAATACCTGATATCGGTAAAATCAACACAGGGGCCATTAGAACTTTTCCTAATTTCTGAAATGATTCTAAAATCTTCTCTTTTTTCATTACTTTCCTCCCAAAAAACGATTTCTTTTATTTGTATTAAATAACAGAAGGAGCTTAGAGCTCCTTCTTATTATTTTAATTCTGGCCAGTAATCTACATTTACTTCAATTAAAGCATCTAAAATTTTTCTAGCTTTTTTAGCATCTCCAATAGTTCTATTTAAAGTTAAGGCTTGCAATGCTTTTGTATATGATTTTTCTAAATAAGCTTCACATGTTAATTTTTCGTAAGCATATTGGCCTTCGATTAATCCTTTGTAGAAAGTACCAATCTCACCTACTGCGTATGGTTGTGGTCCATTAGCGCCTAATGATGCTGCTACTTCAATCATTAAATCACTTGGTAAATTAGAAACAATCCCATTATTTGGAACAATCACAATAAAGGTTTTTCTTAAATTACCATAGATAGAAGCTGCTACTTCAACAATCATATCCCCATGAGCATCGTTATGAACAATATGGGAGTCTTTTGCTGTTCCAGCCTGAGCAATTCTTTCACACTCTTCAAACACACGTTTTTCACGTCCATCCATTACCTCATTAGCTCTTGTGTAATTAGGATCTAATTTAGATAACTTGTATTCAGGATATAAATAATATTGTAAGTAAGTATTTGGTAGATAGTCTGGGAAGTCATTAATCATATCTTCCACCATAGCATAAGTATCTAGCCATGATTGATCACGTTGTTCCGCATCAACTGGTAAGAAACCATTTTTAATCGTATAATTTTTGATTTCAGGTAATAAATCATTTCCCTCTTTATCATACACATGTGTGAACCAACCAAAGTGATTTAGCCCAAAATAAGTCGGTTCAAATTCATTAAAATCACGATTGATTAAACGTCCAAACGAACGTAATAGATTGACTGGTTGATCACAAATATTTAAGATACGTTTATCATCTGGGAAGACCATGTTTAATGCATGTGCAACAATGGCTGCTGGATTTGTATAATTTAAAATCCATGCTTCTGGACTTAATTTACGAACATCTTCAACTAATTCTATCATGTCTCTAATTGATCTCATTCCATAAGCAAATCCACCAGGTCCACATGTTTCTTGTCCGATAAGATTCATTGCCAAAGGAATTTTTTCATCTTTTTCACGCATTGGATAGCCACCCGTACGCATTTGGCAGAAAACAAAATCAACATCTTTAAAAGCTTCTTCTTTATCAGTTGTATAGATAAACTCTATATCTGGTGTTTCTTCTCTAAATAAAATCTCACCAAATTTTCCAATGACTTCTTGTCTTTTTTCATCAATATCATACAAAGTTATTTTATCAAAAGGAAAGATATCTTGATGTTTTGTCAAAGCTTTTAAAATTCCTGGAGACCAAGTAGATCCTCCTCCAACAATAACAATATTATTCTTTTTTCTCATTCGAACCACTCCGTTTCATTTGATAAATCTAGTCTATACGATTTTTAATCAAAAAAACGCTTTTTCGATTACTCTATACTAACAACACTCATAAAAAAAAAAAAAACACCGTTGTGTTCTTCAACACAACGGTGCTAATTCTTCAACACAACGGTGCTAATTCTTCAAAAATATAATTTAAGACATAATGAATACCTAATCTAGAAGAAACATCCATGTCAGCATAGGTTAATCTGTCATAAAAAGTATACATAGTAACATCAGCTATCTGAGAAATTGAATTTTGAGAAAATCCTGTAATTGAAATCATCTTGGCCTTAGTTAGTTTAACTAAGCGAGCCGCATCTAAAGGTGTTTTAGTCTCCCCACTTAGACTCACTACAAACACTAAATCATTTTCTTTCAGTTTTTTAGCTCGTTGACTCATCACATGAGGCTCATAATAAAGAGAAGACTCAAAACCTAATATTCTTAATTTCTCTTTCATCTCCTCACAAGGAAATTTAGAAGGTCCACAACTAAAAAAGTAAATATGGTTAGAAGCTAGAATTAATTGTAATACTTCTTTTACTGTGCCTGAACTTAATAACTCCTCTGTTCGATTTATTTGATCGATAAGCTTTAGTCGATTCCCTTTCTTTAAAGAATTGCTCTTATTATGTTCCGTTTCAATAGCTATTTTCAATTCAGTATACCCACGATATTCCAACTTTTTAGCCATTCTAACAATCGTATTCGGCGAAACATACAGTCTGTCAGCTAATTCTTTTAATGTACTACTCTTTAAAAAAGAAAAATTTTCTTTATCCATCATATAGTTTAAGTGTGTTAACTCTTGTTCATTTAATAGATGCTGATTGGCTTGAAGATGACTAAATAATCCCATGATAAAATCTCTCCTTACTTGTCATCGTTGCTTAATTTTATTATATTTTAACACATCATACACACTTAGATGCTATTAATTGCTAAATTATGTGAATCACATTATCATAAAAAAATTTATGTAACATTTTCCAATTTAAACATTTATGAAGTACTTGATTAATTTTATCAACAAAACCATATATGAACGCTTCTAAATAGTCCCCATTATCTTTTCATTAGATCTTTTTTGCCAAGGTGAATAAAAAAAGAGATTAAAGGAGATACTGTACCGGCTCTAACTTTAATAAAAGGTGCTCAGGTGGCTCTCAATTCATATAAAACTTTCATAATATGAAAGTTTTAAGCGCACTCACCCTTTTAATGATACATTACGGGTGTACTAAACAAATGAATGGAAGGAAGTAAGATAAAAATGAAAAAACAAGCAGTTGTCATCGCTGGAGCTGGGAGTACTCACACACCAGGAATTATTCAAAGTTTATTACAAAAGAAAAACGAGTTCCCACTTAGAAAATTAGTGATGTATGATATTGACAGTAAAAGAGTGCATTTAGTTTATGATATAATGAAACAATTTATCTATCAAGAATGTCCAGAATTAGAGGTTATAGTTACAACAGACAAAGAAAAAGCGTATACAGATATTGATTTTGTTTTTGCTCAAATCCGTCAAGGTGGATTAAGTATGCGCTCAGCAGATGAAAAAATCCCATTAAGATATGGCGTGGTCGGTCAAGAAACATGTGGACCAGGAGGCTCTATTTCATATGGTATTCGTTCAATTACTGGGGTAATCGAGTTAATAAAAGATGTTCGTCGCTATTCGCCAAAATGTTGGATTTTAAATTACTCAAATCCAGCTGCAGTTGTTGCAGAGGCTACACGTCGTGAATTCAACAATGAGCGTATTTTAAATATTTGTGACATGCCTACTGCTATTCTTTTATCTTTTACTAAGATGTTAGGGTTAAAAAACTGGCAAGAATTAGATCCTTGTTACTTTGGATTGAACCATTTTGGTTGGTTCACAGAGTTATATGATAAAGAAGGTGTTGACCGTCTCCCAGAATTGCGTGAAATGATTTTAGAAAAAGGAATGGCAGTAAGTGATAAACACCACCAAGATCCAGATTGGAATAAGACTTGGAAACAATATGTTGATATTGTAAAAGATTATCCTGAATTCTTACCAAATAGTTATTTACAATATTATTTATATTCTAAGGAAATGGCTAAACATATGGATCAAAATTGGACTCGTGCGGATATGGTTATCAACGGACGCGAAAAAGAAATGTTTGCCGAACATACTAAATATTTAGAAAATCCCGAAAGTTACGAAAGTCCAATTCAAGACTTCACTGTCTTCGGAGACTTCATCGTAGACGCAGCGTCTTCAATTGCTTATAACAAAGGAGAACGTTTCCTAGTGATTGTTGAAAATAATGGTGCAATTCCAAATTTACCAGCAGATGCGATGGTTGAAGTTCCAGCTTATATTCGTTCATGGGGACCAGAACCAATTTCACGTCCAGCAATTTCAACATTCTATAAAGGATTAATTGAAAATCAAGTAGCTTCTGAAAAATTAGCGGTAGATGCTTATTATGAAAACTCATATGAAAAAGCACTTCAAGCTATTGCAATTAATAAGACAGTCCCATCTACGACAGTCGCTAAACAAATTTTAGACGCTTTAATCGAAGCAAATGGTGATTTTTGGCCAGAGCTAAATTAATTGAGAGGAGTATGACATGAAGAATAATAAAGTGTATAATGTTTTTCAAAGATTAGGCAAAGTATTAATGACCCCCGTTCTATTACTACCGATTTCAGGTATTTTAGTTGGTCTTGGTAGTGCTCTTTCTAACCCAAGTTTACAAAATGCAGCTCCTTTTTTAAAATATGAACCCATTGTATTTTTTAGTATACTTATTAAAGATGCTGGTAATGTTATTAATAATAATATTCCTGTTCTTTTTGCTATGTGTATTGCTTATGGATTTGCCAAATCAGAAAAAGCCACCGCTTGTTTATCAGGATTTATTGGCTATATGACAATGAATACTATTTTAGGTAGTTTCTTAATTTTTACAAAGACAATTAATCCAGAAAATTTGTTGACTGGACAAAAAACAATCTTAGGTGTTTTGACCCTAGATACTGGTGTTTTTGGTGGGATTATAATTGGATTGACAGTTGCTTATCTTCATAATAAATTCTATAAGATTCAATTACCAGCAGTTTTTTCTATCTTTAATGGAACACGATTTATACCTGCAATTACCGTCATTGCAGCAAGTGTTGTAGGAATCATATTAGCGTTTATTTTCCCTCCAATACAAGGAATGTTGAATAATGCAGCTGATTTAATTGATCGGACAGGTGTATTTGGAGCTTTCATTTACGGAACATCAGAACGTTTACTGCTACCATTTGGCTTACATCACTTTATTTACTTACCGTTCTTCTTTACTTCCTTAGGTGGAAGTATGGAAGTTGGTGGTGAGGTAGTTGAAGGTGCGGTTAACATATATAATCAAATTTTAAATACACCAGGCATGATGTTTGATATTGATGTTAGTAAATATGTGATGAATGGTAAAGTTTTATTTGCTATGTTTGGTTTGACTGGAGCAGCATTAGCTATTTATAAATCTGCTTTGCCAGAAAATCGAAAAAAAGTAGGTTCATTAATGATCGCGGCGGTTATTCCTTGTGCTATTATGGGGATTACAGAACCATTAGAGTATTCATTCCTTTTTGTTGCTCCTGTTTTATTTGGAATTCATGCTCTATTATCAGGTGTTGCTTATGTACTAACATATCTTTTCCAATTTAATGTAGCAGGACCATCCGCTTTTGGAGGACCATTTTTATCATTGATTTTTAATGGGATACTCAATGCAGATAAAGGTTCAAACTGGTGGACTATTCTCCCTCTTGGAGTTATTTATTTTATCATGTACTATTTATTATTTAGTTTTTGTATTAAACGATTCAATTTGAAAACACCAGGTCGAGAAGTTGCTATAGTTGAAGAAAATAAACAAGAGACCAAAGATGTGGATGAGTTAATTCCACTTATTATCGAAGCCGTAGGAGGTAAAGAAAATATCATCAGTGTTGACGCTTGTTTTACGCGTTTACGCATAAAATTAGTCGATGCGAAAAAACTGATAGAAGATGATTACTTTACCAACCAATTAGGTGCAAATGGAATTGTTCATGTTGGTGATGGAGTTCAGATTATTTATGGAAATAAAGCCGCTGTTTATAAATCTGAAATGCGTGAGTTTTTAGAGTTTGAATAATTATTAAAGAAAAGGGGATGTGAGCAATGTTTGCTGTTTATTCTAATTTAAAAACATGCGTTGAAAATTTGAATAAGTCAGGATCAATTGACAGCTATATTGCTCACTATATTTTAAAAAACCACGACTTTATTCCTAAAATGTCAATCAGCGAACTAAGCTTGGCTTGTAATACGTCTCAGTCATCAATTAGTCGTTTTTGTCGCCGAATAAACAATTCTAACTTTAAAGAGTTAAAACTAGAATTGATGGAATACAATTCCTATTTAAAAAGAGAAGTACAGGGAGAATTAACTGCACAAGTTATGAATTATAATGATTACTTCTCTGTTTTGTACCCATCAATTAAAGAAACAAGAGAACTTTTAACACCCAATATTTTAAATAAAGTCATTCAATGGTTGGGTTCTTCTGAAAATATTTACTTTTTTGGAAGTTCTTTTTCTAATAATGTCGCAAAAGATGCATGTGAAAAATTTACACGTATTAACCAACTGTGTTTTTCATTCTCATCAGTAAAATCACAATTAAATGCAATTGAATTGATAACAGCAAATGATTTAATCGTATTTGTCACTTTTTCAGGGACAACAAAACATATCAAGCGTTTATATCGAAATTTTAAAAATAAAAACTGTCGAATAATTTGGATTACAGCTAATCAAGAACGAGGAATGAATCAGCAAAATGAAATGATTTTACCCGTCAGTTCCTTAGCATTACATCAATATGAAACCTCTCTGATTGAAGGGATTAACTTGAGAATCGCTGTTGATTTAGTCTATTTATACTATACGGATTATCTGCGTCAACAACTCTAAGCTTTTTAAATTTAACGGAAGGAATAAAAAGATGTTTAATTTATTTAATGCTGTCATTTTTACTCGGCAATCTACAAGATTAATCCCACCTAATTTAACTTTGATTTATTTGTGATTGTAGTAATAAGTCTAATTTTCAATCCACTTTTCAACTTCTTAAAACTATGAAATGTTCTGCCGTCACACATTTGTTTTCTTTTTATGACTCCCAATCATCCTTCCTTTAAAAAAATTCGATAGACAAGCACCCAGTTCTTTCCTTGTGTCTTATTTTTCTAATGGATCTAGAAATATCCTCCTCTATTAACATTGTTTCGAAACTTGTCTACAACTCTCTGTTTTCGAATATACTTTTGAGTCGTTTTTAGATTCAAATTTATAACATTAGTAAATTGTTATTTAAACTAAATGGATTTGTTACTGCTGTAACATTTTTAGATTTCTATGCTGATTGTGTAATAGTGAAGTGCTTCTTCTTTTAAAAAATTTATAAATTCAAAACAGATTATTTGGACGTTATTCCTTCCAACCTGTGAATATATCTTATCCATACATGCGTTTTCCTATCACGATATCTTTCATTTCACATAAATTTCTTAACTTACCATAAATCACTTTCCTTCTAAAATTTGGGGCAAATACAAAATAAAATTTATAATTCCATCTAGTTTATCGAAAGGAGTTTTCTATCGCTTAAGCAGGTTTATCCAAGGGCCTTAAGCGGTTTTTTTGTTTCGCACAGCATGGTCTTCAACCAGCTAAAGTCACTAAAAAATAAAGCCACCATAACACTTCCTTTTTGAATCAGCCAGCAAATATAAAAAAAAGATGTTGTTGGGTTGGATTTGAGGCTAAGGCCGAAAAAAGAGGGGGATCATCTGAAGAGTAAACTTTCAGCTCGTACTAGAAGTTTTGAATGAGCTAGAAGTTCAAAATATCAGGAGTATATCGCAATTATCTAAACATCGTCACTCCTTGAGTGATTTTGTCAGGTCAGATAATTAAGACACGTCACATATGATTACTTAGTTAGTTGTATCTGACAAAATGCTTACATTAGAAATTTATTAATCGACTGAATGTTTAGCAAATGTAAGAGTCTTATATGAAATTTATGTTTATTTATTGTTTTTTTACAGTGAATTGGAAAAGTTGAGTGCCGTACAATTGTTTTTTGTCGACTTAATTTTTGATTCACCAAGAGAGATTCTTGGTTAAAGTGAAGTCTTGATTATTGATACTCGTCGTTTTTTAAAAAAACAAAACGTTCGTTATAATAAAACAAAGGTTTGTCACGATAAATGTTGCCAAACATGTGAACTGTATTCATTGAATAACAAGTTGTATGCGTTTACAATATGATTATCGGCTGTCATTATTGTAATTATTCAACATTATAGAGAGGGGATTTCAATATGAATGAGAACAAAGGGTTCAAGGCGAAAGTTCAGCAGTTAGGTAGTTATTTGAGTGGCATGGTCATGCCGAATATAGGCGCATTTATCGCGTGGGGGGTATTGACAGCACTTTTCATACCGACTGGCTGGATGCCAAATGAATCTCTTGCATCAATTGTCGGCCCAATGTTGACCTACCTTTTACCATTATTGATTGGATATACTGGTGGTCAAAAAGTTTTTGGTCAAAGAGGAGCTGTAGTCGGGGCGATTGCTACCATGGGGGTGATTGTTGGTTCAGATGTACCGATGTTCATTGGTGCAATGATTATGGGACCACTTGGTGGTTTTGTCATCAAGAAATTTGACGATATTTTTAAAGAGAAAGTTCCTTCAGGCTTTGAAATGCTTGTCAATAATTTTTCGTCAGGGCTGCTTGGTTTTGCGTTAGCGATTCTGGCTTTTCTGGGGATTGGACCTATCGTTGGAACTTTGACTGAACTTATGGCTCAAGGGGTTGCGGCAACCGTTAATGCAGGCTTGCTTCCTTTGGCAAACATCTTAATCGAACCAGCAAAAATTCTTTTCTTAAATAATGCAATTAACCATGGGATTTTAACGCCGTTAGGTGCTGAACAGGTGATAGAGGCAGGAAAATCGATCTTATTCTTGCTTGAAGCTAATCCAGGACCTGGTCTTGGCGTTCTGTTAGCTTTTACATTTTTTGGAAAAGGGTCTGCTAAAGCGTCAGCACCGGGGGCAATTATTATCCATTTTTTAGGGGGGATTCACGAAATATACTTCCCTTACGTCATGATGAAGCCGGCATTATTCTTATCAGTTATTTTGGGAGGAGTTTCTGGGACATTTACTTTTCAATTGTTTCGTGCAGGTCTGCAATCGGCAGCATCTCCTGGGTCCATCATAGCAATTCTTGCAATGACACCTCGGGGGGGATATTTGGGTGTTTTAGCAGGGGTAATTGTTGGAGCAGCTGTTTCATTTCTAGTCTCTATGGTGATTTTAAAGTCTGATAAATCGATTGAAATGGAAGGAGCATTCGAAACTTCGCAAGCTGCAATTAAGGCAAGTAAAGCAAAAAGCAAGACAGATGCGTTAGACAGGGCTGTTGATACGGTGTCAAACCGCTATGCTACGGTGATTAAAATTATTTTTGCTTGTGATGCTGGCATGGGTTCCAGTGCCATGGGGGCATCGATTTTAAGAAAAATATTGAAAGAGAAGGGAGTGGCGATACCGGTAACAAATGCAGCAATTAATAGTTTGGAAGATGAGGAAGATACGTTAATTATTACGCAGGAAGAATTAACGATGAGAGCAAAGAAAAAAGCGCCTAATGCACTCCATGAATCTGTTGATAATTTTCTGACAAGTCCCAAATACAATGAAATTGCCGAAAAAATTAAAGCAGCCGCTGATCAGTAAATATAAAGCATCATATGCAAGTACTTGTTTCTCTGCTTTTTTATAAGGGGTGAGCAGTTTTGTATTTCTCATCACGAGAGAAAAAAATAATCAACTATATGATTGACTATCATGCCGGAATCAGTGTCCGGGAGTTACAACAACTATTGAATGTCAGCAAAAGAACCATCTACCGTGAAATTGTCAGTTTAGAAAAAACTATTCAACCGCTAGATATCAAGATTATTAAACCTCGGGGGCGAGGGTATCGTTTAGTTGGGAAAGAACAGGACTTTAAAGAACTAAAAAAAAGTATTTTAGAAGAATCACCATCGTTTCTCGACAATATTCAAAGGCAGAGTGCTTTAACGGCTCGTCTACTTGTTGGTAAGAAAGGTCTTTCAATTGACGACATTGCTGAATTGTTTGAAGTCAGCCAAACAACTGTCGCTAACGATCTTGACACTATTAAAAATATTTTACTTGAATATCAGTTGTGCCTGGAAAAAAATTCAGAGAATTACTTAAGGGTTATCGGCGAGGAAGACAAACGACGACAAATTTTGACAAGCCTCATTTATAAGGAGGTTACTGAATTTCACTTTTTTGACTATCTTCATCAGTTAGAAGCCGACCGTCAGGAGGATCATCTTGATCACTATCTTTTAAATGTCATTGATAGCTCTTCTTTAATTTTAGCGAAAAATATTATCTTAATGTACTCGGGTAAAGTCTTTTCTAATGTAACCGATAGCCAGTTGCAACAAGTCATCACAATTTTAGCTGTATCGATCGATCGAATGGTTCAGGGACAGATCATTGATACTCCTGCCGATGAGATGTTTGATGTGACACTGGAAGTTCAAGGAATCTCAAGGCGTATATTGGATTTCGTTCAGGTTGAAAAAAATGTAACAATCTCAAAAAGTGAGTATCATTTTTTGGCAAATCAATTATCAGGCATCAATTATAAACTCCCACAAAATATTTTTCTGAAAAATTTCAATGTAGAACTGTCTTATCATGTCAGAGAGTTTGTCCGTTTAGTCTCTCTAGAATCGCGAATCGACTTTAGACAAGATACGACGCTCTTTTATGACTTATTGGCGCATCTGTCAGCGGCTTTACAGCGTAACAGTACCTTTATTTTTCTTGATAATAACTTATTTCTTAAAACTATTATTGATGAGTATCATGAGTTGTATGTTGCGGTTAAGAACAGTCTGAAAAAAGTGTTCAGTAAAATAAAGTTTTCCCAAGACGAACTTGCTTATATCGTGATTCATTTTGCTACTTCTTTAGAAAAGCATTCCGATCCACCGGCGTTATCGGTTTTAGTACTTTGTTCCAATGGTATTGGAACTGGAAAAATTCTAAAGAACCGGCTTTTAAAAAACATTCCCGTTATTGACAAGATAAAAGTTGCCAAACTATCAGAAATGAAGCATTTGAATTTTAAAGAATTCGATATTATTTTATCGACCATTTTTTTGCCCGATTTCAACTTGCCTTATAAAATAATTTCTCCCTTGTTACTCGATGGGGAAATCCAGGAGTTAAAAGAAATGCTCCAAGAAAAAGCAGTTCCTCATACAGCTAAGATTGAAAAGAGTGCAGACGCTGACTTTACTGTTATTTATGAGAGAATGCGCATTGCAAACAATATTTTAGAAAATTTTCGTCTGGCAAACGTTGAGGCAGAAGAGAGTTTGGAGCAAACACTTTATAACATCGTCAATGAGTTAGAAGATCTGGTTGTTAGGGATGTTCAAAATGTGACTGAGGCCGTGATTCAACGTTATAAAATTGCTCCTCTTGGGGTGCCTGGAACAAATTTTGCACTTTTTCATAGTGCTAACCCATGGGTTAAAGAGCCTTTTTTCAGTATTTTTCATTTAGACACCTCTTTTATCATTACGGGCATGGATCAGCAGGCGATTCAATTGAATCGTTTGTTACTGATGTTGGCTCCTGATCCGATGACATTAAATGAACAGACCATTCTTGGCAAAATCAGTAGTTCGGTGATCGAAAACGATTTAAGCACTGAAACTTACAGAAATGGCAATCAAAATGACATCTATCAGTTGCTTAGCACCCTTTTCATAAATGAATTAAAGGAGCTCGATTAGGAGGGAACAAAATGAAATTAGAAACGGACATGATTCTATTAAATCAAAACTATGAGAACAAAGAAACAGCAATACGAGCCAGCGGGGAACTCCTTGTCGAAGCTGGATGTGTGACCAGTGAGTATGTTGAAGCAATGTTGGAAAGAGAAAAGTTGGTTTCTACTTATATGGGCAATTTTATTGCCATTCCACACAGTACTGAGAACGCTAAAAAGTATGTGAAAAAAAATGGCATCTCAATTCTCCAAGTTCCCGATGGGGTTGATTTTGGTACGGCAGATGAAGAAAAAACAGTGATGATTGTTTTTGGCATTGCCGGAATCGGAAATGAGCATTTAAATATACTGCAAAAAATCGCCTTATTTTGTTCAGATGTGGAAAACGTTGTTAAATTAGTCGAAGCAAAAACAGAAGAAGAAATAATAAAATATTTAGAGGAGAATCAGGAGGCATGAAAGCAACTCACTTTGGAGCAGGTAACATTGGCCGTGGTTTCATTGGAGAAATCCTTTTTCTGAATGGTTTTACAATTGATTTTATCGACATCAATGATGAAATAATCAAAGCCCTGACTGAAAAGCAAGAATACATGATAAAAAAATCTGGTAACGCTGAAGAGAGAATTCACATTGAAAACGTTACTGGTATCAACAGTCGAGAGAATCCTGAGGCTGTCATTCAGTCGATTGCTGGAGCGGATATAATCACGACAGCAATCGGTCCCAGTGTCCTCCCTCTCATTGCAGAATTGATTGCCCGGGGCATCCAGCAACGAAAAACAGCTAAGAATCAGCAGCCTCTTGATATTGTTGCGTGTGAAAATATGATTAAAGGCAGTTCCTTTTTAGGAAATGAAGTAAAAAAATGGCTTGGGAAGTCTGATATGGCATACTTTAATAAGTATATTGGCTTTCCTAATGCCGCAGTTGACCGCATCGTTCCGGCGCAGAGCAATGATGACCCATTATCTGTAACAGTAGAGCCGTTTCGTGAGTGGCTGATTGATCAGACCGCTTGTAAACAGACGAGTATAAAGCTTGAGGGGGTTGAGTATGTCTCAAGTCTTCAGCCTTACATCGAACGTAAACTTTTTTCCGTCAACACAGGACATGCCACGGTTGCCTATACAGGTGCGTATTATGGTTGCCACACTATCATTGAAGCAATGAAGCATCCCAAAGTATTGAGGCAATTAGAAAATGTTTTAAAAGAAACGAGTGCTTTACTGCTAGAAAAGTGGGGATTTGATCAAGAAGCACATGCTAAATATACTTCAAAAGTAATTGAACGGTTTAAAAATCCGTATATTTCAGACAGCATTGCCCGGGTTGCTCGAACACCCATCAGAAAGATTGGCTACGATGAACGTTTTATTAAGCCTATTCGGGAGTTGAAATCCTATCATCTGCCATACGAGCATCTGTTAGAGGTCACTGTGTATCTCTTAAAATATTACGATGAGTCAGATTCGGAAAGTGTTAAAATGAATCAATTATTAAATACTAATGAACTTTCAAAGGTAATTGCCCAGTTCACTGGCTTGAAAGACTGTGAATTGGTTGAAGAAATCGTCGTTTCCTACCTCACAGTAGGAAACCATTAAAATATGACACGCCGTTGGAAGTATTATAAGTCATGTAGATAAAGACAGAGGTTTTGTCTAACTTATTTTGATAAATGAAAAAATTTAAAGAGTTTTGGACATAATGATGATAAGACACATGGATATTTATTTCTGGAAGGTAGTGGTGACAATATTCTAAATGGGAAATTCGCAGTTTGTGATTTTTTATAACAAAATCGGTGCCAGTGAATTTCTTCTTTCAGACTCTAAAATATATGACCAGAAAAACAGGCGAGTCCCTTATTAAATTGGGACTCGCCTGTTTTGGATAACTATATAAGAGAAAACCGGGAAGCTAGTTCCTAGTTTGCTTAATTCTCGTGGTTTTTTTGGAAATCAAAATTTTCCCATCCAGTCGACAAAACTGTTGACCAGCAGCTGGAAGAAATCTTGTGTGCCTTGATTAACTAACACACCATTTTCGTCGTATAATTTATTTGAATAGGCAATGTATGCTTCCGGCTGCTGCATTGTCGGCATATTCAAAAAGACCAGTGACTGACGTAAATGATGATTGGCACCAAATCCGCTGATAGCACCTGTGGATGAGCTGACCACAAAGGCAGGCTTGCCATCCCAAACACTTGAACCATAAGGGCGTGAACCAACATCTAACGCATTTTTTAAAGCAGCTGGGACAGAACGATTATATTCTGGTGTGACAAAAATAAATGCATCAATGTTTTTTAATTTGTTACGAAAAGCGGTCCAATTTTCTGTTGGGCGGTTTTCATCGTCCAGGTCCTGGTTGTACCATTCTAAGTTGTCGATGTCGATGAATTCTGTAGTAAAGTTTTCAGGGAAAAGATTTGCCAATGAATGGGCAATCTTCTTGTTATAAGATTCTTTTCTCAAGCTACCTACTAAAATACCAATTGTTTTCTTTTCCATATTAAACACATCCTTGCTCGTAGTCTTTGTATAAATTAATGGTAACACAAAATTTCAGAAAACAACTATATTATGCTTGCTTACTATTTTATAGCAACTCTGGAGCGTATATAATAACAAGAAATGGCAATAAGTTATTGACAAAATGCAGCATGATAGCCACTTCCAACCGCTGGGACTTGAGGTAAACTAGACCGATAATAAATCCCATGGCAGCGTACGTCAGAAAAACAACGAAAGACTCTGGGACATGGGGCAAACTAAAGAGGGCGGCACTGGCAAGCAAGCCGATAAATTGTCCGCCTTTTTGGTTAGGATTTGAGACGTCTCCAAAACTGTTAATGATACAATAACGAAAAATGATTTCCTCGCCGATAGGAGCCAAAACGCATAACAGTAAAAATAATGTCAGTGGGGAAATTTGTTCGGCTAATGCATAAATCGTCTGATTATTGTCTGTTGTCGTCTGTTCCATGAAAAATTGTAAAACATAATTACAGATAAAAATGCTGACATATCCGGCAATAATCATGGCAAAATTTTTCCAGCGAAAGATTTTTTTAAGTCGTTTATTTTGTGTTTTGAACAGATAAAAACTGATGAACGCAAAAAGGATGACCCCGATGCTGATATTAGCTAATAATTCTTGCTCCATAATGATCAAGGTGCGGGGTAAATTGTAAATGATAAAAAGGCCAAAAGCAGTCAAGAGACCGCCGATGATTTTTAAAAATGATTTCACAGTGTATGCCTCCGATGGCAGTCGGTCGTGTCTGACAGAGGAATTAGCGAAAGCTGTTTGCGGTTAGACCTCTGAGGGCAAATAAAAATAATTGGCAATAGATGTTTTTGAGTTGCGAGACACTATATCAACTGCTGTTCTTTTAAGTATATATAAACTTGATTCATTATAAATCAAAAAGACTGAATTCTCAATTTTTAGGTGATATTGGAGCTAGGGAATAAAAAAAGAGGAGCTGATCTTTTGAAAGAAATAAAAAAGAGACGACTAGTCATCTCTTTTTTCTTCGCGTTTCTGCTGTTCATTTTTAAAAAGATTAGATTCATTGATGCCGTTTCTTACGGCAAGTTTAATGATGAAGTACAAAATGACCCCAGCCAAGATCCAAAACAGCGGTATGAGAATCACGAAAAAAGATGAAAAATTATGGATGAGCTGCATGTTCCTTCCTCCTTTTCACAGGGCGTCAATTGCTTCGGGATAATAGATACTTATAAGAAACGAGACATTTCCACAATATTTATTGATCACTTGGGTTTTGCGGATGACAATTGACTGAAAGAGCAAAAATTTGGACCAAAATGATGCTTGCCAAAACACTGAAAGGGTAAAAATTGCAAAGCCTTTCAAACATATTATATCATTACTGTCTTAAGTAGAAAAATAATTGTGTTCTTGCGATACTTAAAAGTACGGACAAGTAAAACTTGAATGACAAGGTTAAACTTTAAAGGCAGACCATCGTTTTTGTAAATCTTTGTCTTTATACATATCCTCAGGTTAAATTATTTTTTTAAATCAGATTGTTTTAAGAGAGTCCAACTTTTTATATTGGAATCTATATTTGTTCCGCCAGAACTATTCGGACCCAATGTTGAAATAGATTCGGCAAGGCTGTTGACGTCTAAAATTTTTATATCTTTATTTTTTATCATTCTTTGAACATAATTCTCATCAATCTTTATATTTTCGTTTTCTCCGTACAACTTGGCATCTGATGAAATCATAAAAGTATGTTCGTCGTTTGACGGAAAGAGGGTACGGTTGCCTCTTATGTCCACATAGATATTGTCTTGGTCTTGATCAAAATAGTATCCTGTCTGTATAGTTGTAAATGATTTTTTTACTTTGTATTTAATTTGATAGGAAACATCTTCTGGCAAAGTTACTTTTTCTTCGGTAGCCACATTAATCACATTGATACTAGGATTTTTTTCGATTTTTATTGAAGTTATTTCAATATCCGAAGGTTTAAGCTGGATGCTTTTCCTTGTCCAAATAGAGTACATTGAGTATAAAGTAAAGAAAATAATTATTAGCAGAGTAATTATCATCCCTGTTAATAAGTGTTTTCTTTTAATAATGGTATTTAATTTTTTTGTCATTTTCTTATCTCCCTTCAATAGTTCATCAAGGGTCAAATCAAAAAAATCACTTAATATTAGCAGCTGCTCTAAATCAGGATAACTTTTTCCGTTCTCCCATTTAGAAATCAAAGGCCGACTAACAAATAATTCTTTAGCTAGTTGTTCTTGAGTCATATTTTTAGCTGTCCTGTTTTCTTTTATTATTTTTCCGATTTCCACTTGAATCACGTCCTTGAGATAATAATAAGTCGATTGTACTTTAATTAGCTAGAAACAAAAAGGAACATCACGGAAATTTAATGTTCTAAAGGCTAACACGCAAGTTTTGTTTGCATAGTGGGTGGTAATACGTGGCTAAATTCCCTGTTTGCATTAGTGTAAACAAATGTATACACTAGATAAATGTCAATGTGTCTTACCATAGGCAGACAATTATTTTATCTCAGTGTACTCTGAAATCACTAGGAGGTAACAAAATGAACTTCAGCAAACAATTAAAAAAATATCGGGAATTGAATAAACTTTCTCAAGAAGCCTTGGCGGAAAAAATATACGTTACCCGTCAAACGATTTCAAAATGGGAAAACGATAAAACCTATCCTGATCTGCAAAATTTAATTGCGCTAAGTATTCTTTTTGATATTTCCCTAGATGAATTAGTTAAAGGGGATATGGATAAAATGAAAAAGATGATTAACCACGACGACATGTATAAGGATACGAAAGGGATGCTGCTTTTTTTAGTATTGATGTTAATCATTGGCGCTCCAAGTGTTATTATTTGGGGCAAATGGGGCTTTATTCCGCTTGTTTTTTTATGGGTGATCAGCATGTATTTTGCGTTCAGAGCTGAAAAATTTAAAAAGCAACATGATATTAAAACCTATAAAGAAATCGTTGCATTTTCAGAAGGGAACTCGAACTTAGATGAATTGCGGGAACAAAGAGATCAAAAAAAATATCTGAAAGAGAAAACACTTATAGTATTGTTATTCGCTTTAGTCATGGGTATGTTGGCTTTAATTATTGGTTTGACGACAGTTTTTTTGATGAACTTCTTTTAAAGAGGTTCATTTTTTTGTTTTTGTCTGAGTCTCACAAGGGGCATCGGAGAACGATTTAGCATGGCAATTTGGCAGATAGAAACAAAGCATCATCTGTCATTCACTGCGGATAAAGTGAATGACAGATGATGCTAGAGTGGCTGTATGACTTGGTTATTTTTTCACGGCTGATTCATGGAGGGTGTCCAACCTTTTTTTGATTGGGTGCTTCTCCTATTTTAAAACCCCAAATTTCTTTGCGGCGACTGTTGTTTGAAAAATTTATGCTCTTTTTTACGGTCGATTGACCAGTAGTCCAAAACAGCTGCAATGCAAATACAGATGGGAGCATATTCGTCTTGAGGCACGTCTAGTTCATAGAAGCTCCCTTTAGCATGATAGGTTTTCTCCATGCTCATGATTTTTTTCTGGAGAGAGTAAATATTATATTCATGCTTGGGGATATCTCCCACGACGACCCACGATAACTGGGGAATAAAATAAAAATCTTTTTGAAAAGAAAAGACGCGTCTGAGACTGCCGACTTTTTTGAAATGATAGTAGATGTGGAACAGGGAGCCGATACCGGTACCTCGTGAAATTTGCTGGACATTGGCGACCAGTTCCCCCTCAAACGTGTACAGTGATAAGACATCTCCACGAGAACCCCACTTTCCAACCATCAGAAAAATTGTTTCTCCTTCTTCATTGCGGACAACAGTGGGCTGTCTAGCTGTCAAAAGATTTTCTTGAATATAATAACGCGACATCCTGAATCACCTCGATGCGTTTTACAGATTTTCTTCGATGGCACGACGGATTGCCTTTCCTACTCCGGCTTCTGAGTGGACATCAGTCACATATTTTGCCACATTTTTGACATCCATCTCGGCATTTCCCATGGCAAAACTGACACCAGCGACACCCAGCATACTGACATCGTTTAAATTATCACCGATGGTCATCACGTTTTCCATTGGAATTCCCATTTTATCAGCGATGCGTTTGACGGCGATTCCTTTTTGGGCGTATTGGTGATTGATTTCAATATTGTTTGGATATGAAGAAGTCACGATCAAATCAGGCAACTTTTCTACATTTTTCCGGATAGGTGCAAGGACTTTGGCTTCCTCATGAGAGAAGGCGATAAATTTTAGAATCCTTGCCGTATCGTCTTCCAATAATCGTTGATAATCATCGATATACTTGATAGGCAGCACATCTAATTGAGAGGTTGCCATGGACAATGCCATCTTGAAAGTCAAGTGAGGCATCATATTTGCCAGATTCATCGCCATGTTTTCTATCCTTTGGGCCGGGCTGTTAGAATAAACGTGACCGTCAGCACAGATTTCAAAATAGACTTGATCATCTTCCAGTGTTTTGACGATCTCGCTTGCGCTGTCTTTGTTTATTTCAATGGTGAACAATTCATTTCTGTTTTCATCGAAAGCCTGTGCCCCATTTACAGCAATGATCGGACATGTTATCCCAACATCTTCCAATGGAGGACGTGCTTCGGACAAGTTTCTTCCAGTGGCAATCACGAATTTTACTCCGTGCTCCTCAGCAAAACGGATAGCTTCGACATTTTCTTGTAAAACTTCCATTTTTTTGCCTAATAGTGTGCCATCCATATCGGATGCAATTAATTGTATCATTGTTGTTCCTCCTTTTGCAGTTTACTCTCTCATTTTACCATTGATTAAGAAAAAACTATACAAATGAAACCAAAAAGAATATTTGCATGTTTATCCCATGTTTAGTATTCTGAAAATATAAGATTAAAATCGGATACCAAGCTAGTCAAAATAAGGCGGCAACTGAGGCAAGAAAGAAAAAGGATGGGACCCTATGAAGACAATTATTTTTAATAGTTGGCAGGAGCAGTTGGCAGAGGAATTTCAAAAAGAGTACTATCAACACTTGAGGGCATTTTTAAAAGAGGAGTATGCCGAACAAACTATTTATCCGGAAATGGAAAATATTTTTGAAGCTTTTCAACGTACCCCTTATGAAAAAGTCAAAGTCGTGATTTTAGGGCAAGACCCTTATCATGGACCGGGGCAGGCTCACGGGTTGAGCTTTTCGGTGATGCCAGATGTAGCACTGCCGCCCTCATTAAGGAATATTTATAAAGAGTTGGAAAATGATTTAGGAATTCCTGTAAGTCCTCAAGGGAACTTGGAAGCTTGGACAGACCAAGGGGTTTTACTGCTGAACACCGTGTTGACGGTGCGAAATGGTCAGGCAAATTCTCACCGGGGGAAAGGTTGGGAGCAGTTGACAGACGCTGCTATTGAAAGATTAAATCAAAGAGAACAGCCTGTTATTTTTGTTTTGTGGGGCAGGCAGGCCAGAGATAAAAAAAGGATGATCGATATCCAGCGGCATTATATACTTGAAGCTCCTCATCCCAGTCCTTTATCTGCCCATCGAGGTTTTTTCGGCTCTAAACCTTTTTCAAAAATCAATCAGCAGCTCAGTAAGTGGGGACAAGAGCCGATAGACTGGAAAACTGATTAAAACTGTTATAGTTTTTTTATAGAATATTATAATAGTTCTTATTTTTTAAGTAAAAACCTGTTTTTTCAAAATAAAAAGGTGTATTATAGGATTTAGTAGGTGAAAAAAATGGAGGTAAGGAATTGGATATTTTAATTGGTTTGACTGCTAAAGTAAAAGGTAATGGCGTAAGAATCGTTTTCCCTGAAAGTTCTGACATTCGTGTGCTGGGGGCGGCCATTCGTTTGAAAAGAGACGCGGTGGTAGAGCCTATCATGGTGGGGGTAAAGGCAGAAATTGAGGCTTTTGCTAAAGAAAAGGGTTTGGATGCTTCAGCACTGACGGTGATGGATCCGGAAAGTTATGACGCATTTGACGAAATGGTGGCAGCATTTGTTGAACGACGCAAAGGAAAAGCAACAGAGGACCAAGCACGTACGATATTAAAAGATGCCAATTATTTTGGTACAATGCTGGTTTATATGGACAAGGCGGAAGGCATGGTCAGCGGTGCCATTCACTCAACAGGAGACACTGTTCGTCCGGCATTGCAAATTATCAAGACGAAACCAGGTGTCAGCAGAACGAGCGGTGCATTTTTGATGATGCGGGGAGAAGAAAGTTATATCTTTTCTGATTGTGCTATCAATATCAATCCTGATGCTCAAGCGTTGGGTGAGATTGCAGTGGAAAGTGCCAAGACCGCTGAAATGTTTGATATTGAGCCAAGAGTTGCCCTGCTGAGTTTTTCTTCTAAGGGTTCTGCGGTTTCAGAAGAAGTCACAAAGGTCGCCGAAGCAACAAAAATTGCACAGGAGCTGGCTCCTCAATATCTTATTGATGGAGAATTACAGTTTGATGCGGCTTTCGTAGAATCTGTGGGCAAGCAAAAAGCGCCTGACTCTAAAGTAGCTGGACAAGCGACAGTCTTTGTTTTCCCTGAAATCCAATCAGGAAACATCGGTTATAAAATAGCCCAGCGCTTAGGAGGGTATGAGGCAGTAGGTCCGATTCTCCAAGGGTTGAACAAGCCGATCTCTGATTTGTCTCGAGGATGTAACGAGGAAGATGTTTACAAATTGTCCATCATTACAGCTGCTCAATTTTTGATTGGCAAGTAGGTCGTAATAATGATACTGTCAAAAGATGGTGACATCTTTTGGCAGTTTTTTTGTCTGGTGGAATATAAATTTGGTACAATAATCCTGAGAGCTGACAAGAAGTTTAAAATTCATGCTAAAGGGTTGCTAGTCGATGATAGGCTGAAAGAGGGATGAGATGAATAAATTTTGGATTCAAACTGAGGAAGAGATGTTAGAGGCTGGAGAAAAAATCGGCCGTACACTGAACTCTGGAGACGTTTTGGTGTTGACAGGGGAATTAGGCACAGGGAAAACCACGCTTACCAAAGGGATAGCTAAAGGTTTGGAAATTTCCCAAATGATTAAAAGCCCCACATACACTATTATTAGAGAATATACCAAAGGCCGTCTGCCTTTATTCCACATGGATGTCTATCGGCTGGGATCGGGTGAGGGTGAAAGTATCGGTTTAGATGAATATTTTGATCGAGAAGGGGTTGTGGTGATGGAGTGGGGAACCAATCTATCAGAGGAATTGCCTGAAGATTATGTAGAAATTCTTTTGACCTATGAAAAGGATCAGGGAGGTCGCCTTCTTGAACTGGTTGGGGTTGGAGAACAGGGTCAGGCAAGGGCTGATCAACTATCAAAGGTTATTGCTGAGGATAAACTTTAGCAGAAATTAAAATCGCAGGATTGAAATTGAAGATATCTTCGAAAATTTGGGTGGTAGGAGTGTGAAGTCGTGGGAAAAGGCAATAAATGGGAAAAAATATTCTTTGCGGCAGGTTTTTGTTTGGCAGGGGCCGGAGTCTATCGGGTCGTCAAGAATCATCGGCAGGCAAAACAGCTGGCACTGGAGTTGAAAAGAGAAAGACTTACTCCCACATTGATGCTTCATGGCATCCATGGAGATAAACGCACGATGCAGGGGATGATTCGCAGGTGGCGTTTGGCGGGACTGGCTTATAAAGCTTTGGAAATTCAGATCACAAAAGATGGAGAGATGATCATAGACGGTCTCTGGATTAAAAATGACGAGGGTTGCCATCCAATCATTCAAGTGTTTTTTGAAAACAATGATGCTACACCGGTTCTTCAGGTCAGCTGGCTGCTGAAAATTATGACCTTTTTAAATAAAGAACTGGGCATCGATGAAATAAATTTGCTGGGGCATTCCATGGGCGGGGTCGCTGTCCTAGGGTACTTGACCCAAGCCACAAAATATAAAGACATGACTCCTAAAGTCGAAAAATTTATTGCGTTAGGCTCCCCATTCAAAGGAGAATTGGTAGATTCTTTGTTAAGTCAGGTTTATCAACTGGAAAAAGACGGCAAACGGAACTTTGACCGCTACTATGATTTTTTTATGGCGGAACGAGCAGGGATTCCGAAAGATTTGCGAGTGCTGAATGTTTACGGTGACTTAAACAATGGCAGTGAGAGTGATGGGATTGTAGCTACAAAAAATGCAGCTATTTTAAAAGACATGCTTGGAGACAGTGTTAGTTTTTATGCCGAACATGTGATAAAAGGTTTGGGCGGACAACATACACTCCTTCATGAAAACGCAGAGGTGGATCAGCTGGTCGCCAAGTTTTTATGGCAGGAGGAAAGCGAGTTTTGATGATTTAACGAAGGTATTTATTTCTTATAAAGTCTTGCGGGTTACAGAAACCTAAACAAGAAAAAACTCCCAGTTTTTCACTGGGAGTAAAGGAGATTTATTTACTTTGGAGGAGTAAATAATGAAAAGATTGTTAGGGTTGTTTGTTGGTATGCTTATAATATACTGGAGAAATGTGAAAATCATGTGACTTTACTTAAACAAGTTGATGAATTTTATGTTAAGAACTGGTTAAAAAAGCAGCAAAGAACCGTGGATTAAGCTTTGTACCAATAGCTGACAAAACTTTTTAAAGGTAATACTTAGTGTAAATTATTTAATTACAAGGAATATATGTCTAGAGTTATCAAAACACGTCAAAAATTTTGACGTGTTTTTGATTTGTTTAAAGACTTATAGTTTTACCAAGTAGCGTCCGGTCATTTTACCTTCGATTAAATGGGGAAAAATATGGGGAAGTTCTGTCAGAGAGACGGTATTTTTGATGAACATCTCTAGGTTTTCAGGTTTCAGCTCGTTGCCCATTTGCTGCCACAGATTCACTCTTTCTTCATGTGAGATTTGAACAGAATCTATCCCTAACAAATTAATACCTCTTAGGATAAAAGGTAAAACAGAGGCTGAAAAAGTTGTTCCCCCTGCATTGCCGCATAGGCTGACACTGCCCTGATAGCTGACTTGGGGAAGAATAAATTCCAGTTGCCTGCCCCCTACAGTGTCTAAAACAAAATCAAATCATTGTGTCATCAAGGGACGTAAATGTTCAGGAGTCATTTCCTCTGGCGAAAAAATTTGGTTGACACCAAGTCGGTCAAAATATTCCTTAGAGGTTATTTTCTTTCTGGTGAGGACCGTCAGATTTTCGTATCCCAGCTTTTTCAACATCCCGACCGCCAGACTGCCCACACCGCCGGAAGCCCCTGTGATTAATACTGGTGCCTGTTTATTATCTGCTAGTCCGTGTTGCAATAGGGCGTTGATGGAAAGGGCAGCAGTGAGTCCGGCGGTTCCTAAAATCATCGCCTCTTTTAAAGTCAAGGTGTCCGGCAGTTTGATTACCCATTGAGCAGGGACGCGGGCCACTTGACTGTATCCGCCATGATGACTGACCCCAAGATCATAGCCCGTTACCACTACTTGGTCGCCTTTCTGAAATCGTTTGTCCTCTGAAGAAATAACTTCTCCGCTTAAATCAATACCGCCAATCAAGGGATAGTGACGTATGACACCTGATCTGCTGTTGACAGCGGCAAGGGCATCTTTGTAGTTGACACTTGAATAAGCTACACGAATAACCACCTCACCAGCATCAAGATTTTCTAAAGTGTTTGTCTTAATAATAGAACTGACTTCTCCTGTTTCGTCCAACTCATAAACTAAACTTTTAAATGTTTTCATTGCTATCTCCTTTAAATATCAGTTGTGTAATTGTCTTGAAAAAATCGTAGCAAAAAAACGGCTAAAGTTTAAATGAAATGCTTGAAATCAGACCACTAAAGTTGTATACTGATTTTGTTTCTAAACTAATAGTTTAGTATTAGAAAACTATTGCGGTTTAGAGTTTACCTATACTTAACTTCAAGAAGGAAGAGGATCAAATGGATATCGGGCAACGAATTAAAAATCTGCGGATTCAAAAGGGACTGACCCAAGAGGAACTGGGCGAGCGGACAGATTTAACCAAAGGCTATATCAGCCAGCTGGAAAGAAATTTAAGTTCTTCCTCCATGGAGACTTTTTTTTCTATTCTAGAAGTTTTAGGTTCCACACCACAGGAGTTTTTTAATGAAGAACAAGAGGAACAAACAATTGTGTATCGGGAAAGTGAGCGTACGGTCTTTCTCGATGAAGAAAAGAATTACAAAATTGAGTGGCTAGTCGCCAATTCCAATGAAAATGACATGGAACCGATTTTCCTCACCCTTGAGGAAAAAGGCGAATATAAAGAATTCGGTCCTTCCCTGTCTGATACTTTTGGGTATGTGATGGAAGGGGCAGTCTGTGTGGAAATAGGTTTGCGGCGATACTACGCTGAGGCGGGAGAAACAATTTATTACAAAGCCACAGACAGCCACCAGATAAAAAATAATTTTAAAGGGACGAGCCGGCTTTTGCTGGTAGTCACAGAGTCTTATCTATAGAAAAGAGGTTGGGTCATTGCCAAATAATATTATTCATTTTCATGAAGTCCGTAAAGTGTATGACGACGTGGCTGTGTTAAAAGATGTGAGTTTTGAAATCGAACAAGGGAAATTTTATACGTTGTTAGGGCCGTCAGGATGCGGGAAGACAACGATTTTACGTCTGATTGCCGGTTTTATCGAAGCGGATGCCGGCGATATTCGTCTGGAAGGAAAGCGGGTCAATGATATCCCCGCCAACCAAAGAAAAGTAAATACGGTGTTTCAGGATTATGCGTTATTTCCCCATTTGAATGTTTTTGATAATGTTGCCTTTGGCTTATCATTGAAAAAATTGCCTAAAAGTCAAATTGCCGAAAAAGTTCGGAATGTGCTTAAAATGGTTCAGCTTTCAGGTTTTGAAAGCCGTGAAATCAGCGAGATGTCCGGGGGGCAAAAACAACGGGTAGCGATTGCCCGGGCGCTGGCTAATGAGCCGGAAGTATTGCTTTTAGATGAACCTTTATCTGCGCTAGATTTAAAATTGCGGACAGACATGCAGTATGAATTGCGTGAATTGCAAAAACGGTTGGGAATCACGTTTATTTTTGTGACTCATGATCAAGAAGAAGCTTTAGCCATGAGCGATGAAATTTTTGTGATGAACAAAGGAGAAATTATTCAAAGCGGGACACCAGTGGATATTTATGATGAGCCGATTAATCGTTTTGTGGCTGATTTTATCGGTGAAAGCAACATTGTGGACGGCATTATGCTGGAGGATAATCTAGTAGAATTTGTCGGTAAAAAATTCGAGTGTGCCGACAGCGGCATGCGGACAAATGAACCGGTGGAAGTGGTACTGCGTCCGGAAGATATCCAGATTACTTCTGTCGCAAAAGGCAAGTTGAAAGTAACTGTGGATACTCAACTATTTAGAGGGGTTCACTATGAAATCATCTGCTTCGACGCTGACGGCAATGAGTGGATGATTCATTCTACCCGCAAGGCAAAAGAAGGAGAAGAAGTAGGCCTGTTTTTTGAACCGGAAGATATTCACGTCATGCGTTTTGGAGAGACAGAAGAAGAGTTTGATGCACGTTTGGAAAGCTATGATGATGGACAGGAGGGATAACAAGTGACGAAAACGAAAACAATGTATTCCATTCCTTACATTTTATGGCTGCTGCTTTTTGTCGTGGCACCAGTCCTTTTGATTGTCTATCAATCTTT
Organism: Vagococcus elongatus; assembly: GCF_003987645.1. Lineage (GTDB taxonomy): Bacteria > Bacillota > Bacilli > Lactobacillales > Vagococcaceae > Vagococcus_A > Vagococcus_A elongatus. The sequence goes on along the minus strand of NZ_NGKA01000023.1, from coordinate 3,250 downwards.
TACCGATATAGATGGGGCGTTTACCGTCGGAAATTATGGGAAATATTTTACTTCTAGTACAGCATTGAGAATGACGTTTAATTCTTTGTTATATGCAGGAATCATTACGGCAGCGGTGTTGTTGATCAGTTATCCAACCGCTTATTTTTTAAGCCGGACAGTGCATAAGCAGCTTTGGCTGATGCTGATTATTTTGCCCACATGGATTAACTTATTGTTAAAAGCGTATGCCTTTATCGGTATTTTCAGTGTGAATGGGACAATTAATAATTTTTTAGAATTTGCAGGCATCGGGCGACAGCAAATTTTGTTTACAGATACTAGTTTTATTTTTGTGGCTGCTTATATTGAGATTCCTTTTATGATACTCCCGATTTTTAATGCTTTGGAGGAAATGAATCCTTCCCTAATCAGTGCCAGCCGCGATTTAGGGGCAAACACATGGCAAACATTTCAGCGGGTGATTCTGCCCCTATCTATGAACGGTGTCCGTAGCGGTGTGCAAGCTGTTTTTATCCCGTCTTTAAGTTTGTTTATGCTGACACGTTTGATTGGCGGTAATCGGGTCATTACTCTGGGAAAAGCGATAGAACAGCACTTTATGGTCACGCAAAATTGGGGGATGGGTTCGACGATTGGCGTTATTTTGATTTTGTCTATGGTAGCTATCATGCTGCTGACAGGAGAAAAAAAGCGTCGTAAAGGGGGCAATCGGGCATGAATAAAAGAAAAGGCCGCTTAGCTAACTTATATTTATTTATGGTGTTTGTGTTGTTGTATTTGCCTATTTTTTATCTGATTTTCTACTCGTTCAATGCTGGGGGAAATATGAACGGTTTTACCGGCTTCACGTTGGAATATTATCAAGCTCTAGCAGAAGACACCCGTTTATTGGGGATAGTCGTCGATACGTTTTTACTAGCCTTTTTGTCGGCATTGTTGGCAACGGTTATCGGTACATTTGGTGCCATGATGATTTTTTATACAAGGGGCAGAAAAAATAGAAATGTGCTGTTAAGTATGAATAATATTTTGATGGTGTCGCCAGATGTGATTATTGGGGCAAGTTTCTTGATTTTCTTCACGGTATTGGGTATTAGTTTAAATTTTTTGTCGGTACTGCTTTCCCATGTGGCCTTTAGTATTCCGATTGTGGTCTTGATGGTACTGCCTAGGCTAAAGGAAATGAATCCTTCTTTAATCGATGCGGCTCGGGATTTAGGTGCGACAAACTGGCAAATCATTTATAAGGTTATCATTCCTTTTGTTACACCGGGGATTATTGCCGGTTACTTTATGGCGTTTACTTATTCTTTAGATGACTTTGCCGTGACATTTTTCGTCACAGGGAATGGGTTTTCTACCTTGGCAGTAGAAATATATTCTCGGGCTCGTCAAGGCATCAGTTTGGAAATCAATGCCCTAAGCACTTTGCTGTTTTTGTTTTCAATGATTTTAGTGATTGGTTATTATTTCATCAGTCAAGGCAATACGAGTAAAAAGCAAAAATCTCTTAATAAATCCCGGCAGGAGGCGATCGACACATTATGAGAAACTTAAAAGTTCTGTTCGTCGGTATTATCGCCATCATCTGTGTTTTATTTGTGACCAGCCGGCAGATGAGAACCTCCCAAGGTCATACTGGTGATAATACGCTGACGATTTATAATTGGGGCGATTATATTGACCCTGAGTTGATTAAAAAGTTTGAACAAGAAACAGGTTATAAAGTGAGCTATGAAACCTTTGATTCCAACGAAGCCATGTTTACAAAAATTCAACAAGGCGGTACAGCCTATGATTTGACGATTCCCAGCGAGTATATGATTCAAAAAATGATGGCCGAAGAAATGCTGATTCCGTTGGATTACACGAAAATCAAGGGCATAGAAAATATTGATTCCCGCTTTATGGATTTAGATTTTGACCCTGAAAACAAATATTCTATTCCTTATTTTTGGGGGACATTAGGGATTATTTATAATGATAAATTTGTTGATGGAGAGAATATCCAGCATTGGGATGACCTGTGGAAAGAAGAACTGCGTGACAGTGTGATGTTGTTTGATGGTGCCAGAGAAGTCATCGGTTTGGCGCTGAACAGCGACGGAGAGTCTTTGAATAGTAAAGATGATGAATTGTTGGCGCAAGCTGCCCGCAAGTTGGCAAAACTCCCTGATAATGTCAAAGCAATCGTGGCAGATGAAATAAAAATGTATATGATCAATGAGGAAGCTTCTGTGGCTGTGACCTTTTCCGGTGAAGCTTCTGAAATGTTGGATAACAACGAACATTTGCACTATGTAATACCAAGCGAAGGGTCCAATGTCTGGTTTGATAATATTGTGATTCCTAAAACGACGAGAAATATTGATGGAGCGTATGCGTTTATCAACTTTCTTTTAGTGCCGGAAAATGCGGCTCAAAATGCGGAGTATATCGGTTATTCCACACCTAACAAAGAGGCTATGGGTCTTTTACCAGAGGAGATTATTGAAGATGAGCAGTTTTATCCGCCAGATGAAGTCATCAATCATTTGGAAGTCTATGAGGACTTGGGGGTCGAATATATCGGCATTTATAACGATATATTTTTGGAGTTTAAGATGCATAGGAGATAGGGTGGAAACTTGGTAGCATCAGTGTAAAATGAACAACATGGAAGCTTGTATCATTGTTCTTGAATGATTGAAGCTATAAGAAGTACTTTTTATAATGGAATATTATTTTTTTAGAAAATATTTATCAGCTCAAGTAATGAAGCCCTTTTTAGTTATGAATTATTAGTTCACATGAGTTATTAAGTTACTCTAATTTTATAGTGTTATACTTAATATGTGAGTCTTTTTCTAACAATAATTCAACGTAAGAGTTGGTAGTGAACTAATAGCCTAAAATATTTTGTATAAATAGAACTTTAGGGTAGAAAAAAAGAAAGTCCATTCTGTAAAATTAAAGTTACCAGACAACAATTTTATATGAGGACTTTCTCATGCCCAATTTTACTAAAGGAATTATGGAAACACTCCTCAATAAAGGCGATTTAGACGAATTATTTCGTAAACATTTGGAATCTGCTGTCAATTCTTTGCTACAGGCTGAGTTAACGGCTTTTTTAGATTACCTGAATTGTAAAATTAAGTTAGAAAAATAAAAACAGTCATTTGTGGTACACTCAAATTGTATTTCCGACCAAAGAAAACAAGGAGTGAGCCACAAATGACCTACAAACATCTTACCATAGACGAAA
>NZ_NGKA01000022.1 GCF_003987645.1 Vagococcus elongatus | reverse complement strand
GAGTTCGTTTGGTGTAAGATGGGTGTAGGTCATTTGTACTCACTCCTTATAATTCTTTGGATGGAACTATCTTGAGTGTAGCACAGATGACTTTTTTTATTTGTCTAGCTTAATTTTACTATCGGCGTTATTAAACAAAACTTCCGTTTGTGATTGGATTCTTTGTCTTTGCATTTCTACCTATTTACCTATATGATAAAAAAGTAAAATGTAAGTAAAAGTGAGATGATATAAGTGAAATCCATCTATTTGGACCATGCAGCGACCACACCGCTAGCGCCCGAAGTAATCGAAGAAATGTACACAGTGATGAAAGACACTTTTGGTAATCCGTCCAGTCTTCACCGATTCGGACAATCTGCTCAAGGAGTTTTGGAAAATTCCCGTGAGATTATTGCCAAAAGTATCGGCGCAGAATCTAACGAGATAATCTTCACTGGCAGCGGTAGTGAAAGTGATAATTTAGCTATTTTGAAAACAGCTGAAAATTATGCTCATCTGGGTAAACATCTAATCACAAGTCAGGTAGAGCACTCAGCTGTTTTAAAAACTTTTAAATATCTAGAAAAAAAAGGATTCGAAGTGACTTATTTGCCAGTAACCTCATCGGGTGAACTCAGTGTAGCAGACGTGGCAAACGCCTTGCGGGAAGATACCATCTTAGTTTCTTTGATGCACACAAACAATGAAACAGGTGCAATATTTCCTATTCGTGACATCGGGGAACTGTTGAAAGACCATCAAGCTTTGTTCCATACAGATGCTGTGCAAGCTTATGGATTGCAAGAAATTGATGTTCATGATTGGCAAGTTGACTTACTGTCAGCGGGTGCTCATAAAATAAACGGTCCAAAAGGGCTTGGTTTTTTATATGTCCAAAAAGGAATGATTATCTCACCTTTGATTCACGGGGGAGAGCAGGAGAATAAAAAAAGGGCAGGAACAGAAAACATTCCTGCTATTGCGGGATTTGCGAAAGCAGTGTCTTTATTGACAGCACAGAAAAAGAAGAACAATTTTGATAGCTATCAACTTTATCGTAATATCATTCTTGATACTTTATCAAAAAATCATCTCGACTTTAGTGTTAACGGTCAAACAGTTGACCAGTCCCCTCATATTCTCAACCTGTCATTTTCGGGAGTCTCTAGCGAAATGCTGCTGACTAATCTTGATTTGAGAGGCTTTGCAGTTTCGGCAGGGTCAGCTTGTACGGCGGGCACGATAGATCCTTCCCACGTATTAGTTGCCATGTATGGTGCAGATAGTTCGATTATTAATACTTCTATCAGGATTAGTTTTGGAATAGGACTGACTGAAGAAGATATTCAAGCTTTTGCTAATACGCTTGTGGAATTGGTTTCTCGACTAAGTGGATAATTTGTTTTCAGCATAATCAAGATAAAGAAAGTTGACGCAAATTGCTAAAAAAAGAGTTTGTGGTGCCGTCTTCAGGGGGAGATAGAAGTTTTTCTGATGTAGGACATCCTGATATCTTGATAAGTTAGCGGATGAATTCGTGAAAGAAAAAAATTACCAAGATTTACTGTTGCCATAGGAGTTGTCTCAATAAAGACTTCCTGTTCTCAAAGAACAGGAAGTCTTACTATTATGGGGAGCTAGAGTTCAATTGATGACAAGATTTGTGTCTAAAACTTTATATTTCAATTTGCTAAAGGTTTATCGTTGACTGGTCTAAAAAGATATGTCATCAGATATAGATCGTGCCAAGTGCAACTGCAATGGAAACCTGACCCAAGTAACTCTCAATTAACGGATATGCTTGGTTTTTGTTAACAGACAGTCCATTTTTTCCGCTGATTTTATATTAATTTATCGGTATTCTATTCATAGTGCTTTCGAATTTTTTATCAAGAGTTTTACATCAAGTTTAAAGATTGGATATAGGTTTAATCTTTAAACAGTGATTGTCAACTTTGTTTTTTGTTCAGATTAGATCTTTTAAGAAACTGCTACCATTTTCAGTTTTCGGTACATTGAAATTATCAGCAATTGTTGCTGCAATGTCTGAAAAATAGCCCTGTGGCAGAGAGCCTTGTCTCGTTAGTTTTTTACTGTAAATCATCAATGGCACATATTCCCTCGTGTGGTCTGTCCCTTTGAAAGTTGGATCATTGCCATGATCTGCCGTAATCATCAACAGATCATCTTCAGCCATTGCTTCAAAAATCTCAGGCAATCGAGCATCGAATTCTTCTAACGCTTGGGCATAGCCTTGGGTGTCACGGCGATGACCAAACAAGGCGTCAAAATCGACTAAATTAGTGAAACTTAACCCTTCAAAATCTTGTTTCATCACGTCTAACAGTTTATCTACTCCATCCATATTGGAAATGGTGCGAAGAGATTCTGTGATGCCTTGCCCATTGAAAATGTCATTGATTTTACCTATAGCAATAACATCTTTACCATTTTCTTTTAAACTGTCTAAAATAGTTTTATCGAACGGATTCAAAGCATAATCATGACGGTTGGCTGTACGGGTAAAGCTACCTGGTTCACCTAGATAAGGACGGGCAATGATTCGACCAATCATGTAAGGCTCGTCTTTGGTGATTTTCCGTGTATATTCACAAATATGGTAAAGCTCTGCCAAAGGAATGACTTCTTCATGAGCAGCAATCTGTAATACAGGATCTGCGGAGGTATAAATGATTAAATCACCGGTTTTTAATTGATTCTCGCCAAAATCTGTAATGACCTGAGTGCCACTGTAAGGTTTATTAGCCTCCATAATGACTCCACGACCAGAGAACTCTGAAATTTTATCCAATAATTCTTGCGGAAAACCTTCAGGAAACACACGGAAAGGTATCTGAAGGCTAAGGCCCATGATTTCCCAATGACCTGTCATTGTATCTTTTCCTACAGAAACTTCTTCCAGCTTAGTCACATAACCTTTATGATTTACCTTAGCTGCAACTCCCTTCAAAGGTGCAATCATCCCCAAGCCCAACGATTCCATATGAGGTAACTGTAAACCCGCGACTTCGGCAATATGACCGAGCGTATGACTACCCCCATCATCAAATTTTACCGCATCTGGTGCTTCACCGATCCCAACTGAGTCCATCACAAGCAAATGTATACGTTTAAACATTTAGTTTCCTCCATTTGTATAAGTATATTTTTTTGTACGATTGACAAAGTGTGGCAGGAAAATTGCGGAAATAATTAACAGAATACCTATGTATTGCCCCAAACCTACCGTTTCTTTTAAAACAATTTGTGACATAAAAATAGCCGTAGGCAACTCCATTGCACCCAACAATGAAGCCATCCCAGTCCCAATCAAAGGAGTTCCCTTAGCAAACATCAGAGTTGAAAGAAATGGACCGAAAAACCCAAGATAAATCCCAGCGTGTAATGTAACCTGAATGAAAAGATGAATATCTGAAAAGAAGTTTGGTGGTAAAAAAACCGAACACAATATAAATCCACCTGTAATCATAATAGCTGTTTTTAATAGGGGGTTGCTTTCAGGAGCAATTTGACCAGAAGCATATACAAAGATACTATAGGAAATGGCTGCTGAAAAGCCAAAAAGCAACCCTAAAGGATGTAGAGTGATGTTACCCCCGAGAACCCCGGCTGCTAAAAGTGTTCCAAACAATAATGGAATTAATGAAAGCAATGTGATTTTTTGCGGAATTTTTCGGGTAATAATTGCTTCAATCAAGATGCCGATCCAAGTGAATTGAAAGAGTAGAACAATTGCTAATGAGGCAGAAATATATTGAAGGGCTAGGTAGTACAACATGCCCGTTAATCCAGTCGAAGAACCGATAATTAAAAGTTTCCATGCATTTTTTTTATTTATTTTTTTAAAGTTTTCTGACGATTGTTTGGATGTATGGCTGAACCGTTGGTAAAGCACACTGCCCCACAGCAAGATGGCTCCAATGAACATTTGGATGCCAACGACATCGTTGACGATAAACCCTTTAGTGTAAGCTAATTTTACAAAAGTGGATAAAACACCATAACTGCACGCACCGATGATAACGTAAATATATCCTTTCATAGTAAACCTCTCATTTCTTTTTTTCATCTAGTAAAATAGCCCTAGAAAAAATACTGAGTCTATTTTCTTTTCTAGGGCTATATAAAATTCATCAAAAGGGGATTGTTGGTAGATAGTATTCTAATTTTTATTCTTATTTAGACTTCTGCTAAAATGTTTTTGATTAAAGAGATAAAGCTTGTTTTGGCACGAGCAGCTACTTCAATTACTTCTTCATGATTTAAAGGTTGATCAAGAATTCCTGTAGCCATATTTGTTAAACATGAAATTCCTAAAGTTTCAATACCATAATACCGTGCGACTAATGCTTCTGGCACAGTTGACATACCGACCGCATCGGCTCCCAATACACGAATCATGCGCACTTCAGCTGGAGTTTCATAAGCGGGTCCTGTCCACCAAGCGTAGACACCTTGACGCAGGGAGATTTCCAGAGATTCCCCGATCTCAGTAGCGATTTTGCGCAGTCTTTTACTGTAAACTTCCGATACATCGATAAAGCGTGGTCCCATTGTGTCATCATTCGTTCCAATAAAAGGATTGTTGGCAGTCAAATTGATATGATCTGTAATTAGCATCAAATCGCCAGGGGAAAACTCTGTGTTAACAGCACCACAAGCATTTGTGACAATCAATTTGGTGATTCCTAGAGCTTTCATAACGTGAACAGGAAAAGTGACTTCTAAAGGACTAAAACCTTCGTAATAATGGAATCTTCCTTTCATGGCAATCACAGTTTTTCCAGAAAGTTCTCCAATGACTAATTCGTTGGCATGTCCTTCTGCCTGTGATTTAGCGAAGTTAGGAATTTGGGGGTAGGGAATAGTAGTACTGTTTTCCAATTCATCTGCTAGACTCCCCAATCCTGAGCCTAAAATGATACCGATTTCAGGTTTGCTGCTTGTTTTGCTCAGAATAAAATCTTTCGCTTCTTCGATTTGTTTTTTTAAAGACATTACATTTTCCTCCTTGATTTTCTTCAACCGATTGTTGAAGGTGATATCCTGAGTGTAAAACATAAAATAGTAAAAGTAAACATCTTTTTATCAAAACGGTAAAAAGTTTTCGAGAAAGTAGAGATTGTAATTGCTTTATTTTGATTCATAGGGTTTAATAAAGGTATGCAAAAGTGAGGGAGAAAGACGATGTTAAAAGATTTTCATGAGCTTTCATCAGCTAAGGATATGCGTCTCAAACAATTGTATCGGACAATCCGAAAATTGGGAAAAAGTGATATTACGTTGTTGAAAGAAGAAACGGGTTTTAAGCACGCAACATGTGTACGGATGTTAGAAGAATTATTGTCTGCCGCTTTGATAGATGATAGTGACGTTGGAGAATCCAGTGGTGGGAGAAAACCAAAAGTTTATCAAATCAATGCCGCCAAAAATATTTTAGTTGGAGCAGAAATCAGTCAGTTGTATACAACAGTTCTTTTTACTGATTTGAATTTAGATATTATATCTGTGAGAAAATTAAAGATGTCTGCAGAATGTTCACCTATGGTAGTTTTGGATTTTATCACAGACGGTATTACTGAAATGCTAATGGAAATTGGACGTGACAGGAGTGAACTTCTGGGAATCGGTGTAGGAATATTGAGCCGGATAGATGTGAAAGACAACAGCATCACGGGGGATCAATATTTTAGCGAGCTTGGCTGGGATCGTTTTAATATTGTCAATTATTTGGAGCGCAGCAATCTGTTAAAAGTTCTAGTAGATTCAGCGACTAATTTGGCTGCTTTAGCTGAATACCGAAAAAATCATTGGCGTACAACAGATAGTTTGCTCTTTGTGGCTAGTGATTTTAAGATTCGTTCTGCAGTCATTTTGAATGGGAAATTATTGTATAATCAAAGTGAAATGAATGAGGGAGTCCAGCATATGGTGGTGGATATCGCTGGAAGATCGTGTAGTTGTGGAGCGTTTGGTTGTTTGAAAATGTACGCAACAGTGCCTGTTATTTTTGAAGAAGTAATAAAAAAAATAAAATTGGGATATCTTTCTTCCTTGACAGAAAAACAGATTAATCTTGATGAATTATCTTATCATCATGTGCTGCAGGGAATTGATGATCACGATCCGCTGTGTCTGGAGGCAGCTAGAGAAGCTGCTGGTTATTTAGGCGTGGGGATCAGTAATTTGATTCTTCAACTGCGCCCAACAGAGGTTATTTTGGGAGGGACGCTTGGTCCGAGACTTTATGAATGGGTGGAAGAAACGGTTACTAAACGTAACTCTCAGCTCGGGATATCAGATGTTCAGTTGCATCTTGCCAATGCTTCTTTCAACACTGTTTCCCAAGGGGCCGCTTGTTTAGTAATAGATTACTTTGTTGAAGAAAAAAATTATATTTAAACACCTTCAATTTGAATTGGAGGTGTGCTCTACGACTGAAAACATCTTTTACCGGTCTCCCGTATGACTTTTTTGATACCTTGCTAGAATCTATCCCGAATCACCCGCATAGCAATTGATTTTTAAAGTATATAAGAACAGTACAAACCTCATGACGTTAGGGTTTGTACTGTTTTTCACACTTATTTTAACGGATCTTTTTACCGAAATGAAAAAAAGTTGTTGCTTTTAACAAAAACCTCGCGTATACTGATGTCAAAAGAAAGCGCAATCTTATGAAAACATTAAAGGACTGCTGTTTTAAGTACTTTAAAAGAAATCAGGAGGGAAAAGTTATGAGAAAAAATCATTTTGGTAAATTGTTAGCAGGTTTTATTTTAACGTCTTTAATAGTGACAGGGTGTGGTTCTGAAGGAGCTGCAGGGGATTCAGAAAATAAAAGTGGGAAGAAAGCAGAGAAAACGGTAGCCATCGTTACAGACGTTGGGGGAGTCGATGATAAATCTTTTAATCAGTCCGCTTGGGAAGGATTGCAAGAGTGGGGAGAAGAACATGGTTATGAAAAAGGAACAAATGGTTATAACTACCTTCATTCTAAATCGGATTCGGAATACATCACTAATTTAAACACGGCAGCAGGGAATGGGTTTTCAACGATCTTTGGCATCGGACATCGTATCAAAGATGCTGTCGAAGAAGTGGCAGATCAAAAAAACAATGTAGACTTCGTCATTATTGATGCTGTAATTGACGGAAAAGACAATGTTACCTCTGTAACATTTCGAGATAATGAAGCTGCTTTTCTAGCAGGTATTGCCGCTGCAAAAACAACCAAAACACAAAAAGTTGGTTTTGTTGGTGGACAAAATGGTGAGGTTATTGACCGCTTTGAAGCAGGTTTCAGACAGGGAGTTGCCGCAGTGGATGAAAAAATCGAAGTGGATGTGCAATATGTGGGGACTTTTGGAGATCCAGCTAAGGCAAAATCACAGGCTGCAGCTATGTTTAACGGCGGTGCTGATATCATTTTCCACGCGGCCGGGAATTCAGGAAATGGTGTTTTTTCAGAAGCGCGGGACATTAAGAAAAATGACCCTGATCGTGAATTATGGGTAATCGGTGTTGACCGTGATCAATCTGCTGAGGGAGAAGTAGATGGGATGAATATTACTTTGACCTCGACTTTGAAAGGTGTCGGGAAAGCAGTTATTGAAATTTCTAACATGTCATTGGAGGATAAGTTCCCTGGCGGTGAGAAAATTATCTTTGGTTTAGCAGAAGAAGGTGTTGATTTAACTGATGGTCAATTGTCTGATGAAACAAAAGCAGCTGTTGAAGAATTCAAACAACAGATTATCGATGGTAAAATCACGGTTATGGAAAAACCTTCTGAATTGAAATAGGATCTGAATATGATTTGGAGGAACAAGTATGACAACTCAAACGCTAGCCATAGAAATGAAAAAAATTGTCAAACAGTTTGGTGAGTTTCGAGCCAACGATGGAATTGATTTAGCAGTCAAAGCCGGTACAATTCACGCTTTACTTGGAGAAAATGGCGCAGGGAAATCAACCTTGATGAATATTTTGTCAGGACTTCTGGAGCAAACATCTGGAGAGATTTTGATAAATGGAGAAGAGGTCAGCATTTCTAATCCGACAATTGCTAATAAACTTGGCATCGGAATGGTTCACCAACATTTTATGTTGATCAAAGATTTTACAGTGACAGAAAATATAGTTTTAGGAAATGAACCTAAAAAAGCAGGTATTATCGACCGATCTAAAGCAGAAAAAGAAATCATTGAATTGTCTCAGAAATATGGTTTGGATGTGAACCCAAATGCTAAAGTTGCGGACATCTCAATCGGTATGCAGCAACGAGTGGAGATTCTAAAAACTCTTTATCGTGGAGCCAACATCTTGATTTTTGACGAACCAACAGCAGTTTTGACACCGCAGGAAATCGATGAGTTGATTAAAATTATGAAATCACTGACTGCAGAAGGAAAATCAATTATTTTAATCACGCATAAGTTGGATGAAATCAAAGCTGTCGCTCAAGATTGCACGGTGATCCGTCGTGGTAAAAGTATTGGAACTGTGGATGTTGCTTCAGTTACTGAGCAGGAATTGGCAGATATGATGGTTGGGCGTGCAGTTTCTTTTAAAACAGAAAAAAAACCTGGTAGCCCAAAAGAGCTGGTATTGAGTATTGAAAATCTAGTAGTTAAAGAAAAGCGGGGCCTTGAAGCAGTCAAAGGGTTGAGCTTGGAAGTGCATGCTGGGGAAGTGGTTGGGATTGCGGGAATTGATGGTAATGGCCAAAGTGAACTTATTCAGGCGATCACGGGACTTAGCAAAGTGGAAGAAGGTTCCGTGAAGCTTAAAGGCAAAGAAATTTCCGGATTTCGTCCACGGGCAATCACTGAGAAAAATATTGGACATGTTCCTGAGGATCGGCATAAGCTGGGGTTGATCTTAGAAATGAGTGTGGCTGAAAATATAGCTCTTCAGACTTATTATAAAGAACCTTTGTCATCTAAAGGATTACTGAATTATAAAAATATCAATGAATACGCAAGGAACTTGATTCAAGAATATGATGTACGAACAGTCAATGAATTAATTCCTGTGAAGGCTCTATCAGGAGGGAATCAACAAAAAGCTATTATTGCCCGTGAAGTGGACCGTAATCCTGATTTACTGATTGTAGCTCAACCTACCCGAGGCTTGGATGTTGGTGCCATTGAGTATATTCATAAACGTTTGATAGAACAACGTGACAAAGGTAAAGCTGTATTGTTGATCAGTTTTGAATTGGATGAAATTTTAAATGTGTCCGACCGAATCGCGGTCATGCATGATGGACAGATTTCAGGCGTGGTGTTGCCGGAAGAAACGACACCTCAGGAATTAGGATTGTTGATGGCTGGTAAGACAATGGAGACAATTGAAAAAAATCGTCAAGAAAGCTGCTAGGGAGAGTGAATGTCAATGAAAGAAAAAACAAAAAACATCGTACTGCCACTAGTGTCAGTTTTTCTGGGACTGCTTCTTGGTGGCATTGTGATGGTAGCATTTAAATATGATCCTATTCAAGGATATTTAGCATTAATTAAAGGATCACTAGGAAACACGTTTTATATAGGGGAAACGTTACGGCATGCAACTCCGCTTATTTTAGTAGCGTTAGGATTTTCTGTTGCCCGAAGTGCTGGGTTTTTTAATATTGGTGTAGCGGGCCAAGTGATATTTGGTTGGTTGTTTTCGATTATAGTAGCTTTACAATTTGCTGGTCTACCTAAACTTTTTTTAGTGCCGCTTAGCTTAGTGGCCGGCATTGCAGCCGGTGCAATTTGGGCGGGAATTGCAGGAGTTTTACGTGCTTATTTTGGCACGAGCGAGGTCATTGTCACTATCATGCTGAATTATTCAGCACTCTATTTATCCAATTATGCTATTCGTCAGATTTTGACGGAAGGTGATGATGCGACGCCTAAAATTGCTAAAAACGCGAGTTTAAGATGGCAGACACTGACGGAAGCAACGAATTATTCGACGATCCATATGGGACTTGTTATAGCAATTTTAATGTGTGTTGTTATCATGATTTTGATGCAAAAAACAACAATTGGTTTTGAGTTGAGAGCAGTTGGTTTGAATCCTTTTGCTTCCGAATATGCAGGAATGAGTGCCAAAAAGAATATCATATTGGCGATGGTGATTTCTGGCGGCTTGGCTGGTTTAGGGGGTGCAATGGAAGGTCTTGGAAATTTTCAAAATATCTTTATCATGAGTAGTGTTCCGAGTACTGGCTTTGATGGCATGGCGGTTGCTTTACTGGCAGGTGGTCAACCTTTAGGAATACTGTTTTCCGGGTTACTATTTGGCGCATTAAAAGTTGGCAGTGTCAGTATGCCGATGGCCTCGGGAGTTCCCACTGAAGTAGTGGATATAGTGATTGCTTCGATAATCTTCTTTGTAGGGGCTGGTTATTTACTGCGCTATATTATGGAGCGGTTGGAAAAACATAAAGCTGTTTCTGCCACTATCGTCTTATCTGAAACTGCTAGAAAGGAAGGGGAGTAAGAGATGGTTTCAATTTTATCGATTATTGTATCATCAGCGCTGATTTATTCAGCTCCATTGGTTTTTACTGCCCTAGGTGGGACGTTCTCTGAGCGAAGTGGAACGATTAATGTTGGACTGGAAGGTACGATGGTTATTGGAGCTTTTAGTTCCGTGGTTTTTAATCTCACTTTTGGCGATAAAATGGGTGAGATAACTCCGTGGATTTGTTTGTTAGTCGCAGCAGTGATAGGAGCACTTTTTTCGCTGATTCATGCCGTTGCGACAATTAATTTGCGGGCAAACCATATTATAAGCGGAACAGTATTGAATATGATGGCGCCGGCATTGGCAGTTTTTTTGACAAGAACATTATATGAAGAAAAAGGTCAAACTGATTTTATTAAATATAGTTTTGGTAAGACAACGATTCCTCTTTTATCAAAGCTTCCCGTCTTAGGCCCGATTTTTTTCAAAGATACTTCGATTGTAGCTTATGTGGCGATACTTGTTTCAATATTTTGTTGGTTTGTGATTTATAAAACTCAGTTTGGATTAAGACTTCGTTCGGTAGGGGAAAATCCTCAGGCAGCAGATACATTGGGGATTAATGTATCCGCAATGAAATATGCTGGTGTTTTGATTTCAGGAGTCTTGGGGGGGATAGGTGGAGCAGTCATGGCTCAATCAGTCTCGTTAAATTTTTCAGCCACGACTATTGCCGGCCAAGGTTTTATTGCGATGGCAGCCATGATTTTTGGCAAGTGGAATCCACTTGGTGCTATGGGAGCAGCATTATTTTTTGGCTTTGCCCAGAGTCTGAGTGTGATTGGCAGCTATGTGCCAGGGATTAAAAATATTGATCCGGTTTGGCTGCAAGTTGCGCCGTACTTTTTGACCATTCTAGTCTTGATGCTCTTTATTGGTAAAGCGCAAGGACCAGCGGCTAATGGAAAGACGTATATTAAGTCAAAATAAATCGAATTTGAATGTAGATAAACAAGGAGAGAAAAGATGAACGTAGCGAAACTAATCGATCATACTGCTTTGAAAGCAGAGGTTAACGAACAAGATATTTTGAAATTGACAGCTGAAGCAAAAAAACATGGTTTTTTTTCCGTCTGTCTTAATCCGTGTTGGATTCCCTTAGCAGCTAAAGAGTTAGCTGACAGTGAAGTGAAAATTTGTACAGTTATTGGTTTCCCTTTGGGCACCAATTCGACTGAAACAAAAGCTTTCGAAACGAAGGCGGCAATTGCTGCTGGTGCTGATGAAGTTGATATGGTAATTAATATTGGTGCAGTAAAAAGCAATCAATATGATGTAGTCTTCGCAGATATTCAAGCTGTGATAGATGCAGCAGCTGGGAAAGCACTAACTAAGGTAATCATTGAGACGGCTTTACTAACAGACGAAGAAAAAGTCAGAGTGTGTGAATTAGCAGTCGAAGCAGGTGCTGATTTTGTTAAAACTTCTACAGGATTTTCTACTGGTGGTGCTACTGTAGCAGATGTTCAGTTAATGAAACAAACTGTTGGGAACAAAGCCCAGGTCAAAGCATCTGGCGGGATTCATTCCTTGGCAGATGTCGAAGCGATGGTCGTTGCCGGTGCAACAAGAATCGGTGCTAGTGCGGGTGTAGCGATAGTATCCGGGGAGGAATCTGATTTGGATTATTAAAACAGCTTACTGGATTAGGTCGTATATGAAGACCGCAAATAAAAAGGAAGACTCCCCCTAAGGTCTTCCTTTTTTGTTATGTAGTTTGTCAGTAAATCAGTAATTGCCGGCCAGTGAAAGTTCGGTTTAAGGATGTGGCCGAGGCACATTGTGCTATTAGTCAGCTATGAGAAAAATCTCAAAGTTGTGCTCTTATGAAAAGTACCGAGAAACCGGCCGGTAATGTAAGCAATCTACAATTTGCAGATGTCATTCTGGATAGAATGGTTCATGACACCTAACTGGTTTTAATTGGAGGTCAAGTTTATATTAAAGGACTCTCATGGATTGGTCGTGAAGCTATGATAATCCAAAAACAGTAAAAAGCCGCCCAAAAATGGGAGGCTTTTACTATTAGAGCTAAGATTATAAAGGATGGATCAATATCCTATCTAGAATCAAACTTATCAGCCGATGTAAT
Organism: Vagococcus elongatus; assembly: GCF_003987645.1. Taxonomy (GTDB): domain Bacteria; phylum Bacillota; class Bacilli; order Lactobacillales; family Vagococcaceae; genus Vagococcus_A; species Vagococcus_A elongatus. The sequence continues at coordinate 32,874 of NZ_NGKA01000022.1, read as the reverse complement.
TATAAAGCGTATACTTTGAAATATTAAAGAAGTTGGCGACCTTATCGCCAGATTTAGTAATCAGAAAAGCGCCTTTATCATTTAAAAATTGGATACTCTTGATTTTGTCTTCTTTATTCATCAGTGCCACTGGTTTCCCGACCAACCGTACAGATTCCTGAATTAATTCATCCAAAAGATCATTAACATTTTTCGGAATCAGACTTGGTTCGTGTTTATTTTCTTTGCTCTCAACCTTGATTAACGCGTTGATAGCTGATTCTGCGGCGATTAATGATGACACATCGTAATTAATTGAGAAGATAGCTTCCAATTGTCCAGTCTCATCTTTCACATAAACAGTACTAGATTTTAAAATTCGCCCATCATGGGTACGAGTCAAATAATTGATTTGATCAACTAACTCCTCCGGTTCTTTTTGTAAAGCTTCCAAGACTACCTCGGAAGGGCCATCCCCTAAATGACGGGAAGACACATGACCGTTTTCTATTGATATGATGGAATGATTCAAATCATTCGAATCAATTTTATGAATAACAATTTCACAATCTTTTCCAAATTGTCCAGCAATCGCTTTGCCTATTTGACTTAAAAAGTTTAACTTGCTGTCTTGCAACATACAAACCCCTCATTTGATTGATTATTTTTAAGAATTGATTAAAGGTTAGCACTGTAATGATAACATGTAGTTATATTATTTACAAGAACATAAAAATATTTTTTAGCTATACTGGATTTTTTTTAGCACAGGTGCTATAATGTGGATGAACAAAACAGAAAGGGCATAAATAAGCCTTTTATGTGAACAGGATTACAATCTTGCTATGAATTAATAAAGTTCATTTTTATGTATGTTACAAAATTCATTTTAATCGTAAAAAATATTTTAATTATAGGAGGTTGAAGGATGTTATTAATAGGTAACGGAAACGTTATTACGCGTCAAAAGGAAAACGGTTTTATTAAAAATGGTTGTGTGGCGATTGATGGTCCATTAGTCAAAGAAGTTGGCTCAACGGATGAGTTGAAAAAAGCTTATCCAGAAGCAGAGTTTATCGATGCAAAAGGTGGCGTGATTATGCCGGGATTCATCAATATGCATAACCACATTTATAGTACTTTTGCCAGAGGGCTTAGCATTGTCGGTTTCCACCCTAAAAATTTTACTGAAATTTTAGAAGGTCAATGGTTCAAACTGGACAATGAATTGAAAAATACGACGACTTACTTGAGCGGAAAAGTTGCTTACCTAGACAGTATCAGAAATGGTGTGACAACAATGTTTGATCACCATGCAAGTTATGGCGAAACAGTTGGAAGCCTTTTCGAACTTTCGAAAGCAGCAGACGAACTTGGGGTAAGAACATGTTTATGTTATGAGGTATCCGATCGAAACGGCAAAGATAAAATGAAAGAAGCAGTTGCTGAAAACGCAGCTTTCATCAAAGAAGCAGGAAAACGCACTGATGACATGCAAAAAGCAATGATGGGTCTTCATGCCTCCTTTACGCTATCAGATGAAACATTGAATTACGTCAGAGAAAATACGCCGGAGGATATTGGCTATCATATCCATGTGGCTGAAGGAACAGCAGATGTTTATGATTCTTTGTCTAAATACAATAAACCTGTTGTGAATCGATTATTCGATCTAGGGATTCTTGGGAAAAAATCAATGACTGCACATTGTATCCATATTGGTCCTGGTGAAATGCAAATGCTTAAAGATACAGATACGATGGTTGTGACAAATCCCCAATCAAACATGGGCAACGCTGTTGGCTGCTCGCCTGCACTTCGCTTTCTTAATGAATTTGGTATCTTAAGCGGACTAGGAACAGACGGGTTCACCAATGATCTGACAGAATCCTTTAAGTTTGCTAATTTGATTCATAAGCATCATCTAGTTGACCCGAATGCTGGTTGGGTAGAAGTCCCTCAGATGCTTTTTGAAAATAATGCGCAAATGGCCAATCGCTATTTTGATACAAAACTTGGTGTTTTGGAAGCTGGTGCGGCAGCAGATGTGATCGTTCTTGATTACCATGCACCGACACCGATGGATGAAAACAACTGCAACAGCCACATACTCTTTGGTATGAATGGTCGTTGCGTGACAGATACTGTGATTGCCGGAGAAGTCAAGATGCGCAATCGGGAAGTATTGGGAGTAGATGAAGAAAAACTGTATGCTGATTCAGCACAGGAAGCACAAAAACTATGGCAGCGAATTAACGGATAAGAGGTGTAAAAATGAGTGATATTATGCGTCCCATTTCAATAGATGCTTTGTTGAATTGGGTAATGGAAGAGTTTAGAACTAACGGGACTATTTTCGGCATCCGTAAATTTTACCAAGCGGATGGAAAGAAAAATCTATCTTTATTCGGCGAGAAAATGGAAACACCGATTGGACCGGCAGCAGGGCCTCATACACAACTTGCTCAAAACATTGTGGCTTCCTACTTGACGGGTTCTAGATTTTTCGAATTAAAAACTGTTCAAATTCTAGACGGTGAGGATTTACCTGTATCAAAACCATGTATTTCAGCTCGTGATGAAGGTTATAACGTAGAATGGTCAACAGAATTAAAAGTACCTGAAGCTTTTGAAGAATATGTTAAAGGCTGGTTTGTACTGAAATTGCTTAGTCATGAATTCGACTTAGGTTCGCCTGAAGGATTTATCTTCAATATGAGTGTGGGTTATGATTTGGAAGGTATTTTGACGCCAAAGATTCAGAACTACATAGATGGCATGAACGATGCTTCAACTTCAGACATTTGGAAAGAATGTCAGGAAGCGGCTTTCAAACATTTAGATAAATTTACCCGAGTGGATGAAAAATATATTAAAAACATCAGTCCAAGAGTGTCTCGTTCGATCACACTTTCAACTTTGCACGGTACACCACCAGATGAAATCGAAAAAATTGCCACACATTTATTGAAAGACAAACATCTTCATACCTTTATCAAATGTAATCCTACATTGTTAGGTTATGAATATGCCAGAAAAACAATGGATGACTTAGGGTTCGATTACATGGCTTTCGATGACAAACATTTCCTTGGAGATTTACAATTCGAAGATGCTGTTCCTATGATGCATGGATTGCAAGATTTAGCTGACAGGAATCATTTAAGCTTCGGAGTTAAAATCACTAACACTTTCCCTGTGGATATCACGCAAGGAGAGCTTCCAGGTGAAGAAATGTATATGTCCGGACGTTCTCTGTTTCCACTAAGTATTGCAGTGGCCAAAAAATTATCGGATGCTTTTAATGGAAAACTGCAAATTTCCTATTCTGGCGGCGCAGACATCTTCAATGTGAAAGCGTTATTTGAAGCGGGGATTTGGCCGATTACCGTAGCCACCACTTTGTTAAAACCGGGAGGCTACCAAAGGATTAATCAAATTGCGAACGTTTTATCGGTGTTAGATTATCCGACGTATGTGTCTCTTGATTTAGAAAAATTAGATAAGCTTGTAAACAAATCTCTTATGCAGGCTCGTTATCAGAAGTCGATCAAATTACCAATTTCTTCAAAATTACCTGAAAAAGTTCCTTTGATTGATTGTTACACAGCACCTTGTCAAGGAACTGGCGGTTGTCCAATCAATCAAGATATCCCGGCATACTTGAGATATGTCAGCGAAGGGAAATATTTGGAAGCGTTGCAAGTTATCGTTGACAAAAACCCTCTGCCGTTTATTACCGGGACGATCTGTGCTCATCCGTGTCAAACAAAATGTACGAGGGAATTTTATGAAGGTGCCATTGATATTCGCGGTGTGAAGCTTGAAGCAGCAGAACATGCCTATGATCAATTAATAGCAACATTGGAAAAACCAGTGTCGCAAAAAGATGCAGTTAAAACAGCCGTTATCGGTGGCGGTCCAGCTGGAATCGCAGCAGGTTACTTGCTGGCCAGAGAAGGTATGCCGGTAACAGTTTTCGAAAGAGATAAAACTTTGGGAGGGGTCTGCAGTCAAATTGTTCCTGAATTTAGAATTCCAATGGAAAGTGTCCAAAAAGATGTGAAATTGGCGAAGTTCATGGGTGCTGAATTTAAAACAGGACAAGCGGCACCAAGTATTGAAGAATTACGGAATCAAGGCTATGAGAACATTGTTTTTGCTATCGGCGCATGGAAACGCGGAAAACTGCGTCTTGAAAAAGGAACAGCACTGAATGCCCTTGAATTCTTAAAGGCTAACCGCTTAAATCCAGAAGACAACCCTTACGGTGAACGTATCGTTGTCGTCGGTGGTGGAAACACTGCCATGGACTGTGCCAGAGCTGCAAAAAGAATTCCTGGTGTTAAGAGTGTGTCGATTGTTTATCGTCGAGACAAACGCAATATGCCGGCAGATGAGGAAGAATTATACTTGGCGTTAGAAGATGATGTCAATTTCCTTGAATTGCTAGCACCTGTATCATTGGAAAACGGAAAATTGACATGTGAAATCATGAAGTTGGGCGAGCGGGATGCTTCAGGCAGAAGAAAGCCTATGGCAACTGGCAAATTCACAGAAGTTTTGGCAGATACGCTGATTGCTGCTGTGGGTGAAAAAGTAGACAATGATTTCTTCGCTTCTGTTGGTATTGAAACGGATGAGTGGGGTTCTGTCAAGAATGACCCTGCCACCCTAGAAACCAACTTGAAGAATGTTTATGTGATTGGTGATGCAAATCGCGGACCGGCAACAATTGTAGAAGCTATTGCTGATGCAACGACGGTGGCAAATGATATTTGTGATGTTCACAATCATAATTATGAAAGAGCCAACCTGAATATCAATCGTGCGGTTCCGAGAGACAAACGCGGCTTGCTGGTGTCTGAAACGAACTGTATGACTCAAGCAGAACGTTGTCTGGAATGTTCGACTATTTGCGAATCCTGTGTGGATGTTTGTCCTAACAGAGCCAATGTTGTCATCAATGTTAATGGGAATCCGCAAATTTTACATATTGATCGTATGTGTAACGAGTGTGGCAACTGTGAGACGTTTTGTCCATACTCAAGTGCACCTTACAAAGACAAATTTACTCTATTCAACAGTGAAGTAGATTTCTATGATAGTACGAACCAAGGTTTCTACGTCATAGATGCAGATAAACAAACATGTAAGGTCCGACTTGCTACAGACATAATCACCACTAATTTATCAGAATCAAATCTAACGATTCCAAATGAATTGTTAGACATGATGGAAGCAGTTATCGATGATTATGCCTTTTGTCTAGCAGATTGACAGGGGGAAGTTTTATGAAAACAATTTTGACAGGCGGTACCGTGGTGTCCAGCCACGGACGCCGTCAATTAGATGTGGTAGTTGAAGGTGAAAAAATCAAAGCTCTAGGTCACGGCTTTGATGATAAAGACGCACAGGTTGTTGATGTGACAGGTTGTTATTTGTTTCCGGGATTTATCGACGGACATACCCACCTTGAATTAAATAATGGTGCTACAGACACGTCGGATAATTTTACTACTGGCAGTATTGCCGCAGTTTGTAAAGGAACGACCACCGTTATTGATATGGCAACACCTGAAAGAGGGCACACATTAAAAGAATGTTTAGCGGTTTGGGATAAAATGACAGAAGGAAAAAGTTCTTGTGACTACAATTACCATATGTCTTTGATTGAATTTAATGAATCGCTGGCTGAGGAAATTCGGGAGATGGCTAGGCGTGGCGTGACTTCTTTTAAAATGTATATGGCCTATGATAATTTGAGAACTAGCGATAGGGATATTTATCGTGCCATGCTGGCAATCAAAGAAGTGGGAGGAATGCTGGGAATCCACTGTGAAAATGGGGATATCATCAACGAACTGCAGGCTGAATTTTTAAAAGAAGGCAAAACTGCTCCTCGTTACCATCCGCTGTCCCGACCGAATATACTTGAGGCGGAAGCAGTTAACCGCTATCTGACGATTGCCCGTCAAGCAGGACTTGCGGTCAACATTGTGCATCTAAGCACAAAAGAATCTTTGGAAGTAGCTAAACGTGCTAGAGAAGCTGGTCAGGAGTTGTTTATCGAAACGTGTCCGCAATATCTTTTGCTTGATGATCATTTGTATGATTTGGCGAATTTTGAGGGGGCAAAGTACGTCTGTGCTCCTCCTTTAAGGAGCCTCGAAGATCAGCAAGCATTGTGGCAAGGTGTGAGTGATGGCGATGTGGATACGATTGCAACGGATCATTGTGATTTTAATTTTCAAACTCAGAAAGTTATGGGGAAAGATGATTTTACTAAGATCCCTGGAGGTTTGCCCGGTGTCGAAACTCGACCGGAATTAATTTACACGGCAGGCGTCACCACTGGGAAAATCACTTTGGAACGATTCGTCGGCTTATTATCAGAAAATATCGCAAAACAATTTCACCTCTATCCGCAAAAAGGGGTACTGCAAGTCGGCAGTGATGCTGATATTGTTGTTTGGGACCCTGAGGCAAGAGGGGTCATTCAAGCTGAGACACAACTGCAAAACTGTGATTACTCTGCTTTTGAAGGTTTTGAAACAAAAGGGGCAGCTAAAGCAGTGTATCTGCGAGGAAAGTTAGTAAGTGAAAATGGTGAATTACTCAAAGGACAGCAGGGGAAATTTATTTTCCGCCGCATCCCTGAGAAAAAATAGGAGGCTATACTATTGGAAAAAATTAAATGGGTAAAGAATGAAATGCCCAAGACAGATGACAAACATTTTTCGTTGATGGATGAAACGGCTATTCGAAATGCGACAGCTTTTCATAAAAGTTTCCCGCAATATACAGAAACACCATTGGCGGATCTGAAACATATGGCGGAATACTTAGGCCTAAAGGGCTTTTATGTTAAAGATGAATCTTACCGATTTGGTCTAAATGCTTTCAAGGTTTTAGGTGGATCATTTGCTATGGCGAATTATATCGCAGAAAAAATCGGAAAAGACATTTCTGAAGTGGATTACGAATTTCTGACATCTCCAAAACTAAAAGAAGAGTTTGGACAGGCAACATTCTTCACTGCTACTGATGGGAATCATGGTCGTGGTGTGGCTTGGGCAGCAAATAAATTGGGACAAAAATCTGTGGTTCTGATGCCTAAAGGAACGACTCAAACTCGTTTTGACAACATTGCCAAAGAAGGCGCAAAAGTGTCTATCGAAGATGCAAACTATGACGAGTGTGTCCGAATGGCTAACGCTATGGCAGAAGAAACAGAAAATGGCGTCATGGTGCAAGATACAGCCTGGGAAGGTTATGAAAAAATCCCGACTTGGATCATGCAAGGCTACGGCACGATGGCTTTGGAAGCTTCAGATGAACTGAAAGCAAAAGAAGATGTGCCGACACATATTTTTGTGCAGGCAGGTGTTGGATCATTAGCAGGAGCGGTAGTCGGTTATTTTGCTAACTTATACAAAGATAACCCGCCTAAAATGATTGTGATGGAAGCTTCGGCAGCTGATTGTCTATACATTTCAGCTAAAGAAAAAGATGGCAAAATCCGTTTTGTAGACGGCGATTTGAATACAATTATGGCTGGCTTGGCATGCGGAGAGCCGAACACGATTTCATTTGACATTCTGCAAAATCATACAGATGCGTTTGTTTCTTGCCCAGACTGGGTAGCCTCAAAAGGCATGCGTATGCTGGGAGCACCTCTAAAAGGTGATCCGCAAGTTGTTTCTGGAGAATCTGGAGCAGTCGGCATGGGATTGGTAGCAACTTTAATGCAAGATCCTGAATATGCTGATTTGAAAGAAACTTTAGGACTAGATGGGAATTCCAAGGTTTTGATGTTCTCTACTGAAGGAGACACAGACCCTGTTAATTACAAAAAAATCTTATGGGAGGAATAAAAAAAGATGGATTTTAAAGCAATTAAAGAAGCAGCAAAAGGATACGAGAAGGACATGACTAAGTTCATGCGCGATTTGGTGAGAATTCCGGGGGAAAGTGCTGAAGAAGGCGCTAAAATGGCTCGTGCCAAAGAAGAAATGGAAAAACTAGGTTTTGATAAAATCGAATTTGACCCGCAAGGAAACTTGTTAGGTTATATGGGAACAGGTAAAAAATTAATCGCTTTTGACGGACATATTGATACAGTCGGTATTGGTGAAAAATCAAACTGGGAATTTGACCCTTATGAAGGCTATGAAACTGATTCTGAAATCGGCGGACGAGGTACTTCTGACCAAGGCGGAGGAATTGTTTCTGCTGTTTACGGTGCAAAAATCATGAAAGATTTAGATTTACTTTCTGATAAATTTACAGTATTAGTAACCGCAACTGTTCAAGAAGAAGACTGTGACGGTCTATGCTGGCAATATATCATCAAAGAAGACGATATTCGTCCTGAATTTGTTGTATCAACAGAACCAACAGATGGCGGTATCTACCGCGGCCAACGTGGACGTATGGAAATCCGCGTGGATGTGAAAGGTGTTTCAAGCCACGGCTCTGCTCCTGAAAGAGGAGACAACGCTATTTACAAGATGGCCGACATTTTAAACGATGTTCGTGCATTGAATAATAACGGTGACACAGAAAGTACAACTATCCGCGGATTAGTTAGAATGCTAGACGAAAAATATAATCCTGAATGGAAAGAAGCTCGTTTCTTAGGTCGCGGAACAATCACTGCTTCTCAAATCTATCACTCTTCACCAAGCCGTTGTGCAGTTGCAGACGGTTGTACAGTCTCTCTTGACCGCCGGATGACAGCTGGCGAAACTTGGGAAAGCTGTCTTGAAGAAATCCGTCAGTTGCCTGCTGTTAAGAAATACGGCGATGACGTGACAGTTTCTATGTATGACTATGACCGTCCATCTTATACAGGATTGGTTTACCCAATCGAGTGCTACTTCCCAACATGGGTGATTCCAGAAGATCATGAAGTTTCAGAAGCATTGATGGAAACTCATAAAGAATTATGGGGAGAAGAGCGTCAAGGCTCAAAAGAAACTATTGATATGCGCCGTCAACGTCCGCTATTGGATAAATGGACATTCTCAACAAACGGTGTCACAATCATGGGACGTAACGGAATTCCTTGTATCGGATTTGGACCAGGTGCTGAAGCAGAAGCACATGCACCTAACGAAAAAATCTGGAAAGACGACTTAGTTCGTTGTGCTGCTTTCTATGCTGCTCTTCCTTCTGTTTATACAAAGAACGATTAATTTGTCATGCTGGATTTCTCAGGTAACTTCTATTTCTTGATTCTTTATGTTTCAAGAAATAGGGGCTGCCCGGAAATCAAAAAATATTAAGCTTCCAATAAGATGATGTTGGAATGATAAGTTAAAACCATTTAGGAAAAGGAGAAATGACAATGACAGATTTCAATAAATTAGTAGAAGAATTAAAAGAATTAGATTCGCAAGGAATGTTTGGGGAAGATTTCCTGCAAACATGGGAAAAAAGTGATGATGAAATCGCTGCAACATTAGCTGTCGCAGATGCTTTGAGAGATTTGAGAGAAAGAAATATTTCTACCAAGGTCTTTGATTCAGGACTAGCGGTTTCGATTTTCCGTGACAATTCCACTCGTACACGTTTTTCATTCTCAAGCGCTTGTAACATGCTTGGTTTAGCAATCCAAGATTTAGATGAATCTAAATCACAAATTGCCCACGGGGAAACTGTTCGTGAAACAGCTACGATGATTTCATTCATGGCAGATGTTATCGGTATTCGTGACGACATGTACATCGGAAAAGGTGATGCCTACATGCGTGAAGTTATCGAAGCAGTAAGAGACAGTCATAAAGAAGGTATATTGGAACAACGTCCTAATCTGGTCGACCTTCAAGATGATATTGATCACCCGACACAAGCATTGGCGGATTTGAATCATATCATTCATGAATTCGGCGGAGTGGAAAATCTGAAAGGCAAGAAGATTGTCATGTCATGGGCCTACTCACCATCTTACGGAAAACCTTTATCTGTAGCACAAGGTATCATTGGTTTGATGACTCGTTATGGTATGGATGTTGTCTTAGCACACCCAGAAGGTTATGAAGTCATGCCGGAAGTAGAAGAAATCGCTAAAAAATATGCTGCTGAATCAGGCGGTAAATATTCCAGAACGAACGATATGAAAGAAGCATTCACAGATGCTGACGTTGTTTATTGTAAGAGCTGGGCACCATTTAAAGCTATGGAAGAAAGAACTGAATTGTATGGCAATGGTGATTTTGACGGCATCGATAAATTGGAACAAGAATTACTAGAACAAAATGCTAATCATAAAGATTGGGCATGTACCGAGGAAATGATGGAAGTAACAAAAGACGGCAAAGCATTATACATGCACCCACTGCCAGCAGATATCACAGGTGTTTCTGCTGATGAAGGAGAAGTGGATGCAACTGTCTTTGATCGTTACAGAAAAGAACTTTATATGGAAGCAAGCTACAAACCATATGTGATTGCTTCAATGATCTTCTTGAGCAAATTCAAAGATCCTGCAAAAGTTCTGAAAGAACTAGAAGCTCGTGGTACTGAACGTCGTTTAACTGAAAAGTAATTAGTAAATGAGCGAATAGTCCTTATTATTGAAATGTAAAATTATTTTACGGAATAAATAATAGTAAAGGACTGTTCGCTCTTTCTTTATTAAAGGAGGATTTTTATGACTCGAGTCGTTGTAGCCTTAGGCGGTAATGCTCTAGGAAATAATTTAAAAGAACAAATGATTGCGGTAAAAACAACTGCGAAATCTATTGCTGATATGATTGAGGCAGGTTATGAAGTAATTTTGACTCACGGAAACGGTCCGCAATCTGGTATGATACAATTAGCGATGGGCGAGTTGACAGCTAAAGACCCGGAAACTTATCCCCATGTTCCTCTATCAGTATGTGTAGCAATGAGTCAGACATACATTGGCTATGACTTGCAAAATGCACTAAGGGAAGAGTTGTTGGATAGAGGGATCACCAAACCAGTGTCGACTATCGCAACACAGGTAGTGGTTGATAAAGAGGATCCAGCATTTTTAACACCAACAAAACCAATCGGCCGTTTTATGGAAAAAGACGAGGCAGAATTATTTGCTAAGGAAAAAGGTGTTCAGATTATGGAGGATGCAGGACGTGGTTATCGTCAGGTAGTGGCATCTCCTAAACCAATAGAGATCGTTGAAATGGAAACGATTAAAACCTTAGTTGCAGACGGTCAATCCGTCATTGCCTGCGGCGGCGGCGGCATTCCTGTAACGAAAGAAGAAGGGAATCATTTGAAAGGTGCAGCAGCAGTTATCGATAAAGATTATTGCAGTGCTTTGCTGGCAGATTTAGTTGACGCTGATATGTTGGTTGTCTTGACGGCAGTAGAAAAAGTTGCCATTAACTATGGCAAACCTGATCAAAAAGATTTAGGTGATGTGACTGTGGAAGAAATGCGTCAATATGCAAAGGAAGGTCATTTTGCACCGGGCTCAATGTTGCCGAAAGTTGAAGCAGGGTTACAGTTTGCCTCTTCAAAACCTGGACGCAAAACATTGATCACATTGCTTGAAAAAGCAAAAGACGGTATTGCTGGTGAAACGGGTACCGTAATTCATTTTGAGTAAAGATAATTCGAATAAAGATAAATGGAGAAGAGGAATCATTGATGAAAAAACAGATTAATGCACAAGGAGCTCCAGCTGCTGTTGGACCATACTCTCATGCCGTTTTAGCAGGTGATACTTTATATATTTCCGGTCAATTGGGACTTGATCCGGTCACAGGGGATTTACAAGAAGGGGTAGAGAAACAAGCGAAGCAAGGGTTTGAAAATTTAGGAGTTATTTTAAAAGAAGCTGGATTGACTTACAGTGACGTTGTGAAAACCACAGTATTTTTGGCAGATATGGGGGACTTTGCCAAGGTCAATGCAATTTACGGGGAATATTTTACTGAAAATCTGCCGGCTCGTTCTGCTGTTGCGGTAAAAGAATTACCTAAAGGAGGCCTTTTTGAAATAGAGGCTATCGCAGTAAAATAATTCTACTTCAAAGAGTTGTTTTTGGCTCTATTCAACTGGGGAAAGGGGCTTCACAATGAGTGAGAAAAAAATGAATAATTTATTCAGTTATGATGCAAAGGCATCACTGAAGGAAGTAGCACCTTTAGGTTTACAACATGTTGTGGCAGCAGTCGTAGGTATCGTCACACCAGCGATTATTATCGGCGGAGCGTGTGATTTGAATGAGCAGGAAATCACACTGCTGATTCAAACCTCTCTGCTATTTGCGGGGATCGCAACGTTACTGCAAGTATTTCCGCTTTTCAGAAGGTTTGGCGCCGGGTTGCCAGTCATGATGGGAGCAAGTTTTGCTTATGTTCCTATTTTAAAGACAATTGGGGAAGGATTTGGGATCGGTGCGATCTTTGGCTCCCAATTAGTCGGAAGTTTACTGGTTCTTGTAATCGGTTTATTTATCAAAAAAATCCGCGTTCTTTTTCCGCCAATTGTCACAGGAACAGTGATTTTAAGTATCGGTTTTTCATTGTTTAGTGTAGCGATCGGCTATATGGCCGGCGGAGTCGGAAGTCCTGATATAGGCAGTCCGAAAAACTGGCTAGTGGCAATGGTGACGTTTGGCGTAGTCTTTTACTTTACGAACTTTTCCAAGGGTCCACTGAAACTTTCGTCAATCTTAAACGGTATGGTCGTAGGGTACTTATTATCATTGGCTCTGGGGATGGTTGATTTCACTTCTGTCAAAGAGGCCGGGATGTTTCAAATCATCAAACCGCTTCCGTTTAAACTTAAATTCGAAATCATTCCAATTTTAACTTTAATGATCATGTTTATTGTGGATGCGGTGCAGGCAATTGGTCAGTTCACTGCGACTACAACTGGTGCGATGGACAGACAGCCTACAGATAAGGAGTTGTCTGGCGGGATTATGGGAAGCGGATTGACAAACTTTGTCGGTGGATTGTTTGGTTCAGTCCCAGTGGCAACTTTTGGGCAGAATGTGGGACTGGTCATTTCAACAAAAGCTATTAATAAATATGTTTTTGCTTTTGCTTCAACCATTTTACTGATAGCCGGCTTTATTCCTAAGATTTCAGCTCTGTTAACAACGATTCCTTATTCTGTGATCGGTGGAGCAACTGTATCAGTTTTTGCTACAATTGCGATGACAGGAATAAAAACGATTTCTCAAGAAAAATTGACACCTGAAAATACTTGCATCGTGGGACTTTCTCTTGCATTTGGTATTGGGATCAAACTGACTCCTAATAGTTTGGCAGGTTTTCCAGACTGGGTCCAAACGATTTTTGGAAGTTCTGAAGTTGTTGTTGCAACAATTTTTGCGGTCGTATTGAATTTATTGCTCAATCATCTTAAACCAAAGTTAGCAAAGGAAGATTAAAATGTCCGAAATCCTATTTTTAACAGGCCCATCTGGAGTGGGGAAATCAACTTTAATCAAGAAGGAAATCAACCGTCAACAGGTTTCTGTAGGTGGCTTCTTTGTCGAAAGAGTATACACAAAACAAGGGAAACTTTCAGCTTTCGAACTCTGCAGTGCGAATACATTGGACTTATCTTTTATGTCCCAAAAATGTCATCAGTTTATCCAATTTGATGATACAGGCACCCATTGGAAGCTTGAAATTTTCTCCTATTTTGGTCGTCAATTATTACGACAAGCAGCCCAACAATCACCTGACATAATTTTATTAGATGAAATTGGCGGTATCGAATTGATGTGTCTTGATTTTAAGGGGGAGTTGATGTCCCTGTTTAAGAAGCCTGTTAAAATTATTGGGGTTTTTAAATCGGAAGAAAACTATTTAAGACAGAAAAAAAATAGTCCAATGACCTTTAATGTGGACAAAGAGCGTGAGCAAATAATGAACGAAATCGAAAAAAACAATGGTCGGCTCCTCTATATGAACAAAGACAATTATAGTACAATGGAGGAGGAAGTAAAAAAATTCATGACATCATGAATTTTTTTACACTGTCGTTATCTAAACAAAGTATAACGGAGGGAGATCATGGAAAAAGAAATGACTTATACTTTGACTTTGAGATTAGTCAAGGAAGGGATTTTTTTCGGTCCGGGTGTCGTCAGACTATTAGAGTTGGTTGAAAAAAAAGGCTCATTAAATTCCGCAGCTCGTGAGATGCATATGTCATACAACAAAGCGTGGCGCATCATGCAGAACGCAGAAAAAGAACTGGGGTTTCCCTTGATTCTTTCAAGTGCAGGCGGGGCAGATGGCGGAGGTTCGAAAGTTACTGACGAAGGCAAACGACTGAAAGAAAGCTATCTGGCATTCCAGGAAAAAGTATATGAAGTGACTGAAGAATATTTTAAAGAAGTGTTCTTAAAAAGTTTAGGCGGTGATGAAAAATGAAAGAGAATCTTTCAATGATTCTAAAAAGAATGTCTGAAAAAAAAGACAGTATCCTAGTCACAGTTGTTCATAATTCAGGTTCTGCCCCAAGAAGTGCAGGAAGCCACATGGTCATCGGTGAAGCCGGCAGATGTGTTGGAACGATTGGGGGCGGAATGGTTGAATTCAAAGCAATCAATTTGGCTCAGGAACTTCTCAAAGAAAAACGCTCATTTTTAAAAGACTTTATTTTAGCACCAAATGAAATAGAGGATTTAGGGATGGTATGCGGCGGACAAGTCAAAGTTTTGTTTCATTATATCGATTATCAACAAGAAAATTTAAAGAAAATATTTCAAACGGCCTATAGTTCACTTGAAAAACAGCAAACGTCCTGGTTGATTGTAACGTTAGCTGGGGATTTGGTAGAAGTCGGTTTTTATAGCAAGACCACTGATTTTATGGGAGTGACTGTAGCTAAAAGCTATTTGAAACCCACCTCTTATTTTTGGGAAGAAGGGGATAGTTTTAACTATGTTGAGAAAATCAGCGATAACAGCAAAGTTTATATCTTTGGCGGCGGACATGTGGCCCAAGCACTGGTACCGGTGCTGGCTGGTTTAAATTTCCACACTATCGTTTATGATGACCGCCAAGAGTTTGTTTCAGAAGAAGTTTTTCCGTTGGCAGATGAGCGGATTCTCGGACCGTTGGATGATATTTTTTCCAAAATAACATTGACTGAAAATGACTATGCGGTCGTCATGACGCGAGGACATAAAGCAGACTTTTCATTGGAACTTCAGTTGCTGGAAACGCCTGCCTATTACATCGGTGTCATTGGCAGTCGGCATAAAGTAGCTTTGCATAAGAAACAACTGGCAGAAAAAGGAAAGTCTCCAGAAGAAATCGAACGTTTGACTATGCCGATCGGGATTGCCATCAGAGCAGAAACTCCAGAGGAAATAGCTATCAGTATTGCAGGGCAATTGATTCAGCAACGGGCATTGAGGAGAGGCACCTAATGTTATCAACGAAAAAGCGTCACTTAATTTTGTTTTTATTAGGGATTTTTTTACTTGCTGCAATCGTGATTTCTGGTTATTTAGGAAAATATCCCATTCAGTTTGAAGAATACATGAGCACTATTTTATCCCGTGTTTTTCCCGCTCATTTCGAAGCAACGCCTGAAGTGTCAACGATTCTTTTTAAAATTCGCTGGCCGAGAATCATCCTTGCTGTGTTAATCGGGGCTGGATTATCCATGTCAGGTGCTACTTATCAGGCGCTTTTTCAAAACCCGATGCTTTCCCAAGATATTTTAGGGGCTTCGCAAGGCGCTGCATTTGGAGCGGCTTTGGGATTGTTTTTTAATCAGTCTTATGAAGTAGTGGTGTTGTTTTCATTTGTGTTGGGATTAGGAGCCGTGTTGCTTGTGCTGGGACTGAATCGATTGATTAAAAGCCAATCAAAATTAAACATGATTTTGATTGGGATGATGGTCGGGTCACTGTTCTCATCGGCAGTCTCATTCTTAAAGCTGATTGGGGACCCAACGAATACGTTGCCTGCCATCACTTACTGGTTGATGGGGAGTTTGTCGTCAGTCAAAATGCAAGATGTTTATTTTGCTGCGCCTTTGATTTTGCTCGGTATGCTGCCGATTTACTTTTTGCGTTGGCAGTTAAATGTTATGTCCTTAGGGGAAGTAGAGGCTCTGAGTTTAGGCATCAATGTGAAAGTAGTTCGCCTGATTTTAATTGCCAGTGCTACACTGATTACTGCAACGGCGGTTTCCATCAGCGGCTTGATAGGCTGGGTGGGATTAGTCATCCCCCATTTCGCGAGATTACTTTTAGGAGCCAATTATCGCTACACGATTCCGGCGACAGCGTTTTGCGGTGGGGTGTTTCTGCTGATTGTGGACGATTTTGCCCGACTATTGACGACTAGCGAGATTCCGATTGGCATATTAACTGCCTTTATCGGCGCCCCTGTGTTTATTTTTCTTGTAGCAAAAAACAGCAGACAATTGGGGAGAGATTAATGTTAGAAGTTGAAAATTTATCAGTTTCATATGGCAAAAGAAAAATCCTGCATGACATCAATTTTTCTCTATCAGGGGGGCAATCGGTCTGTTTGTTGGGCAAAAACGGTGTAGGTAAAACCACCTTGTTTCGCTCGCTATTAAATACATTGAGTTATTCGGGCAAGGTATTGATTGATGAAAATGACAGTCAAAAACTTTCCCGCAATCAATTAGCACAGCTTTTGTCCTATATCCCTCAAAATAAGGGTAATACGGTAGACTATTCAGTTTTTGAGATGATTCTGATGGGAACCACCCCCCAATTAAAGGCCCATCGCCAGCCGGGGGAAAAAGAAAGAGCGCAGGCTCAGGCGGCAATTGATTTGCTGAAAATAAACTATTTGAAAGAGTCGTTGTTTTCTGAACTTAGCGGTGGTGAGCAGCAGCTGGTAATCATTGCCCGGTCAGTAGCGCAACAGGCAAAAATCATTTTGATGGACGAACCTTGTGCCAACTTAGATTTTGGCAATCAAGTGCTTGTGCTGGAAATGATTCGCTATTTAGCAGCCCAAGGATATCTGATTTTTCAATCGACCCACGATCCTAATCATGCGCTCCAATATGCTGATCGGGTGTTGATTATGGAAAAAGGGAGATTAACAGCGGCAGGATATCCCCAAAAAATACTGACAGGGCAACGACTGACGACTCTTTATAATACACCGATTGAAGTGGTGGAGCTTTCAATAGATGGAGAAAAACGCTTTGTTTGTCTAGCGAAGAAAGGAACCAATCATGTGGGGAATTTATGATGAATTAATCGAGCAACTACCAGAAGATGTTAAAATTACAAATATTTTTAGAACGAAACGCCGAGTGTTTGTCGAAACTACTTGCGGCATTGGTACGGCGATGTGCTTCTCAGAGTCCATGTATTCACTTGATTCTTACATCGGGTGCCGTGTGCAGGAAGTAAGCGAACTCATTAAATCATGGGACTTTGATAAAGCGAGTGTGGGGCTTGCAGCGATGAACAGCTACTTTAATCAGCTGGAAACCATAAACTCGCAAAACTTTAAAATACAGGGAACCCACGATGTGTTTGCTGATTATCAGGAACCATCAAATCAAAAGATTGCGACCATCGGTTATTTTCATTATTTGGATCGCTATCCGAAGTTGAAGGAAGCTTTGACTATTTTTGAATTAAAAGCCATCGAAGGAACCTATCCTGCAAGTGCGACGGAATTTTTATTACCGGAAATGGATGTCGTTTTTATTACTGGTTCAACATTGGTTAATAAAACGTTGCCCCGGTTGTTGGAGTTGAGTCGTGAAGTGGAGACAATCTTAGTTGGAGGGTCAGTGCCCTTGTCAGCGACTCTGTTTTCCCACGGTGTTAATCAGCTGGCAGGAAAAGTTGTGACTGAATTTCCGACAGATCAAAATGCTTGTCGAACTCAGGGTAAATCGTTCACATTAATAAACAAATGAAGGGATGTTTTTCTATGAAAAAAACGATCATATCAATTGCAATCACATTATCATTAGTTGCATTCACAGGATGCGGCAATCAGGACAAACAGGAATTAGCCGCTGAAAGCAGTCAGCCAGAAGTATCAACTGTTGAAGAATCAGAAAAAACATTTGTTGATTCTGCCGGAAGAGAGGTCACTGTCCCAAGTGATATTACTAAAATCGCACCTTCTGGACCGTTAGCACAAATGGTTCTATACACTGCTGCACCAGATTTGCTGGTAGGAACTGCCAATAGTTTTCCTGAAGCAGCTGCTGATCTGTTTCCTGAGAAGTATTTGGAGTTGCCGGAATTTGGCCAATTTTATGGGAAAAATGCCAGCTTGAATATGGAAGCTTTAAGTGCAGCACATCCAGATGTGATTATTGATATCGGCGAACAAAAAGATACTATGAAAGAAGATATGGATAAGCTTCAAGAACAATTGGAAATACCTACGATTTTTATTGAAGCCAATTTAGATAGTATGGGTGAGACATATCAAATGCTTGGGGAACTATTAAACAGACCGAAGGAAGCAGACAAACTTTCTGAGTATTGTGATAGAGTATTAGCAAAAGCTGGGGAAGTAAGAGAGAAATTAGGAGATAATAAGAAAACTGTTTATTACGCAAGTGGAGAAATTGGTCTGGATACTAATGCGGAAGGCTCGTTCCATGCCCAAGTTTTGGAAACTTCTGGGGTCCAAAATGCAGCAGTCGGCGTGGAGATTGCCTCAAGGGGAGATGGCACCACCATCTCAATGGAGCAATTGATGCAATGGCAACCAGAGATTATTCTTGCAGCGTCTGGGGATGTTTACGACTTGATTATGAAAGATGACACTTGGAAAAACTTGGAAGCAGTCAAATCAGGTCAAGTGTATCAAGTTCCCACTATCCCGTATAACTTTTTAGGATTTCCGCCAAGTGTTAATCGAATCATAGGTTTGCAGTGGTTAGGAAATTTAGTTTATCCTGAAGAATACGGCTTAGATATTGAAGAAGAAGTCAAAGAATTTTATGATTTGTTTTATCATGTAGACTTAAAAGAGGATAAATTAAAAGAAATTTTGGAAAATGCCGGATAAAACTGCAAAGGTCTAAAAATATCAAAATAAGATGTTGACAATTCAAGTTCAGCATCTTTTTTTATGGAGAAAAATAGCAAAAATACAAAAAAAATTTGACCAAATAAATATTTTTTATGCTATAATGGATGTGAAAACCTTAACAATTTTGGGGATAGGAGTGTAGCAAATGTATTCTTTTACTGTTAATGGTCAGCCAGTAACTTGTGAGAAGGACAAAAAATTAATGAACTTCTTACGTGATGATTTGCGGTTGACAGGAACGAAAGATGGATGTGATCAGGGATCATGTGGGGCATGTACTGTACTAATCAATGGAAAGGCTTCCAAATCTTGTCTATTTACTTTGTCAAAAGTTCAAGGAAAAGAAGTAACTACGATTGAAGGGATTACTGAGCGCCAAAAAGATGTTTTTGCGTATGCTTTTGCAAAAACAGGTGCTGTTCAATGCGGGTATTGTATTCCGGGCTTTTTGACTTCCGCTATTGCACTGTTGAATAAAAAACCAGAGGCAACAGAAGAGGAAATCAGAAAAGGAGTTCGTGGAAATATCTGTCGTTGTACAGGTTACGTGAAAATTGTCGAAGCGATTCAAATAGCAGCAAAAATGTTGCGTGAGGATACACCGATTCCGCAAGAACCTGAAAATGCCAAACTTGGAGATGACTTCAAACGAATCGATGCTGTCGAAAAGACTTTAGGAACCGGTCAATATGTGGATGATGTGGTGGTACCGGGGATGGTTCATGCTTCAGCAATTCGAAGTGCTTACCCTCGTGCCCGTTTGTTGAAAATTGATGCAACGGAGGCCCTCGCACATCCAGATTGCGAAGCAGTTTTCACTGCAGCAGATGTGCCCGGCAATAACAAAATAGGACATTTAGAGTTTATTTCAGACTGGGACGTGATGATACCGGTCGGGGAAGTGACTCGCTATGTGGGAGATGCTGTTGCTTTAGTCGTTTCGGCTACAAAAGAAAGTCTTCAAGAAATAAAAGATTTAGTGAAAATAGAGTATGAAGAGCTGACACCGCTGCTTTCTTGGGAAGAAGCTTTGGCAGAAGATGCTCCTAAAATACATGAAAAAGGCAATATTTTAAGTCACGAGCATTTGAATACCGGCGATGTGGATGCCGTATTAGCAAAATCTGCTCATGTGGTAACTCAGCATTATTCAGTTCCAATCAATGAACATGCGTTTATGGAACCTGAATGTGCTATCGGTATGCCTGACGACGATGGGGTATTCTTATATACAGCCAGTCAGGGGATTTATGATGAACAGCGTGAAGTGGCCCGTATGTTAGGCTTGCCTTTGGAAAAAGTCAATGTGGAGTCTAAACTTGTGGGCGGAGGCTTCGGCGGTAAAGAAGATATGAGTGTCCAGCATCATGCAGGACTTGCCGCATACTTGCTGCAAAAACCAGTGAAAGTTTTGCTTTCCAGAGAAGAAAGTTTGAAAGTGCATCCTAAACGTCATGGAATGGAAATGGACTTTACCACTGGGTGCGATGAAGAAGGCAACTTGACAGCGATGAAAGCAGTCATTTATTCTGATACTGGTGCATATGCCTCTTTAGGCGGACCTGTACTGCAAAGAGCTTGTACACACGCAGCGGGGCCATATAAGTATCAAGCCATCGATGTGGAAGGCACAGCTGTTTATACCAATAACCCTCCATGCGGCGCATTCCGCGGGTTTGGAGTGTCTCAAACGGCATTTGCGACAGAAGGCAACCTTAACTTGTTAGCAGAAAAAGTTGGCTTGTCTCAATGGGAAATCCGCTATAAAAACGCAGTGGAAGCGGGGGATAATTTACCAAACGGTCAGATTGTTTCCAGAAATGTCGCATTGAAAGAAAGTTTGCTTGCGGTAAAAGATGTTTATGAACAAGCCCCTTATGCAGGTGTTTCCTGCTTCTTTAAAAATAGTGGTATCGGGGTCGGCTTGGAAGATGTGGGACGCAGTATCATCTCAGTAGAAGATGGGAAAATCCACATACGTTCCAGTGCAGCTGAAATCGGTCAGGGAATCGGCACGGTCTTACTGCAAGTAGCTTGTGAAACTTTAGATGTGGATGCCTCAATGATCGTCGTTGAACCGCCAAACACTCGTCGGACACCTGATGCAGGAACAACCACAGCTTCAAGGCAGTCGTTATTCACCGGCGAAGCAACAAGACGGGCAGCACAGAAATTACGATATGAATTGGATATGGGACGTTCTATGGATGATTTGGAAGGTCAAGAATTTTCCGGAGAGTTTTCAGCAGTTACAGATGGATTAAATAGTGACAAAAAGAATCCTGTCAGCCATGCCGGCTATGGTTATGCTTCTCAAGTAGCTGTTTTGCAGGAAGATGGAAAAGTAGAGAAATTTGTCGCAGCTTATGATGTGGGACAAGTAGTCAACCCTCGAGCGGCTCAAGGACAAATCGAAGGCGGTGTGGCAATGGGAATGGGGTACGCCTTAACAGAAAAATTCCCAATGGAAAATGGTTATGTCACGGCAAGATATGCCACATTAGGCTTGCTGGACGCGACAAAAGTGCCGCCGATTGAAACGATGTTCGTGCAGGCAAGAGGTATTAAAGATGGTCTGGCTTATGGTATCAAGGGCGTCGGAGAACTTGCGACTATCCCGACAGCACCAGCCATTGCAGGGGCATACTTTGCCTATGACGGAAAATTCCGTCCAACCTTACCTATCGAAGATACACCCTATCAAAAGAAGAAGAAAAAATAAAACATGACAGTCGGTTCTAAGATTAGAACCGACCTTTCTTTCATGTTTTTTTAGGAGAGATGAAGATGTTGCAGGAAATTAGTGCAGTCATCATGGCGAGTGGTCAGTCCTCACGGATGGGGAAAAATAAATTATTTTTAAGGTACCAAGGCAAAACTTTTTTGGAACGTGTGATAGAATTGACTTTAAGAGCCGGATTTTCTGAATGCATTCTTGTCATTACGCCTGAAGATGCTGGAAAATGTCATTTTTCTAAAGAAGTAAACGTAGTGTTCAATCATGAGAGTCATTTAGGTCAAAGCAACTCGGTTCGTTTAGGAACTAAAAAAGCCTCAGGAAGTCTAGGCTTTTTATATTTAACAGTGGATCAGCCGTTGCTGACGGTTGAAGTCCTTGAAAAGATTGCAGCACATGCAGCTGGGGATAAAATTGTTTTTCCAACAGTTGATGGGGAACCAGAAAGTCCGGTTTTTTTTGGACGAAACTTCTATCAGGAACTGATACATGTTTCAGGTAAAGGAGGCGGTCGTGAGGTTCGCGACAATCATCCAGAAGCTTGGGTACCTGTAGCAGTCCATGAGACTTGCTTGAAAGATATCGATTCCCCAGAAGACTACGCCAAACTGTTGAAAGAAGAATGAACGTAACAGTTTCGTGTGCCGATTTAAGTTGCCAACAGTTGTTTTTCTTGGCCGCTGTTTATACTTCGAGGACGTATGAGCCATTTAAGACGGATTTAAAGGAGTAATCAAATGAATGATTTTTTATCAACTTGTACTTCAGGGGGTTGCGGTGCCAAAATCGGCGCCTCAGATTTAAGCGACCACTTGAAAAATTTGCCTAAGTTAAACAATAAGAATTTGCTGATCGGCTTTGAAGAGGCTGATGATGCGGCAGTTTATCGTTTAAATGACAATGAGGCAATCATCCAGACGGTAGATTTTTTCTCTCCCATGGTAGATGACCCTTATATTTTCGGGAAAATTGCTGCAGCTAACGCATTGAGTGATGTTTATGCCATGGGAGGAACGCCGTTTATTGCCTTAAACATCGTTTGTTTTCCTGAGCGGCTGCCGAAAGAGAGTTTGCAGCGCATGCTTCAAGGCGGTGCAGAGAAAATAGTTGAATCGGGGGCGACTTTAGCCGGCGGACATTCAATTTATGATCATGAGCCCAAATATGGTCTTTCCGTTACTGGAAGAATCCATCCTGATAATTTGGTTCAAAACAATACTCC
This sequence comes from Vagococcus elongatus, assembly GCF_003987645.1. Taxonomy (GTDB): domain Bacteria; phylum Bacillota; class Bacilli; order Lactobacillales; family Vagococcaceae; genus Vagococcus_A; species Vagococcus_A elongatus. Next base: position 9,908 of record NZ_NGKA01000022.1, on the reverse strand, counting down.
CAAGGTGGGGGACGCTTTGATTTTGACGAAACCTTTAGGTGTGGGCATTATCCTTGCAGCTCATCGGGTTGCGCAGGTCAGTGCTGAGGAATTTGAGTTTGCTATTGAGCAAATGATTCATTTAAACAAATATGCGGCTGCTAAAATGATGGGATATTCTGTCCATGCAGCGACTGACGTTACCGGTTTTGGCCTTCTTGGTCATGCTTTGGAAATGGCAGGAAAGGATTATAGTTTGGTAATCGATACTGAGATGCTGCCGATTATTCCCAAAGCCTTGGAACTGGCAAATGAATTTATTGTGACAGCTGGGGGACAAAGAAATCGTCTCCATCTTGGCAGTCAAGTGGAACTGGAAGATATCCAGTCGGGCATGCAGGAAATCATGTTCGACCCTCAGACTTCGGGCGGGTTGTTGATTAGTGTGGCGGCTGAAGATGCCTCAAAACTGCTGAAAGAAATTCAGGAGACAGATAAAGAAGCTTCTATTATCGGTACGGTGGTCGAACGAGAACAGAAACCGCTGATTTTACTATAAAAAGAGAATTTTACGTCGGTTATTTTATGATAGTTTATTAATAGATAGAAAAATTCGTAAAGTGTTAAAAATTAAAAAATAGAGTCAATGAATGAACCTTGAGGATGTGTAAAAATGAAAAAAATTGAAATCGATATGCTGGGACAGCCTTGTCCGTTACCAGTGGTAGCCGTAAAAAAAGCTTTGAAAGATTTTTCTGGGGAAACAGGTGAAATCATCGTACAGGTGGACAATCAAATTGCGGTGGACAACGTCAGCAAAATGGTGACACAAAAAGGCCACCGTGTGTCTGCCTCAGAAACAGGCAATCATTTCCAGCTGGTGGTGGAAGTTGCCGGACAGGAAGACAGCAGCACTAACGCGCGTGTCGTCATTAGTATCGGTCATCAAGTGATGGGCGGAGGAGATGATACATTAGGCGCGATGCTAATGAAAAGCTATATCTACTCGTTAACAGAGTTGGATAATCCTCCAGAGAAAATTCTTTTCTATAATGGGGGCGCTCATATTACTTGTGAGGGGTCGCAAGCCATTGAAGATTTAAAGCTCCTCGAATCCTCAGGGACAGAAATCCTGACTTGTGGGGCGTGTTTAGATTTTTATCAGCTACTGGATAAGCTGGCAGTCGGTCAAGTGACAAACATGTTTAATATTGCCGAAGCAATGGAGCAGGCTGATAAAGTGATTAATTTGTAGAAAGGTGTCAGGGGCGATGGACTATTTATTTACCTTCGAAACTACCCATTATGCTATTTCCGCTGAAAATTTGCTGGTAGCAGAAATGCCTGTCAAAGTTATGGCACTTCCAAGCAGTATCGGCAGCGGTTGCGGTATATGTTTAAGAATAAATGAGCTAAATGTTGAAAAAGCAAAAAAAATACTAAAAGATTCAGCTGTAAAAGTAAAAAATATATATGAAATTTCTCAAAACGACAATGGAAAGAGAAGTTATAAATTATGGAACTGAAAGATTGCTTTGGTTTTGACACAAAAGAAATAGTTGCCATTATCGGCAGCGGCGGCAAAACGACCACAATGGAATATCTTGCACGGTCTTTTCCTGACGAACGTGTCCTTATGGGGACAACGACTAAAATCAAATTCCCGTCAAAGGAGAAATTTGATTATTATTGGGAAGAAAATCATGAAAATCAAGTTGCCAAAGACGGAGTGACTCTTGTAGGTCAGATTAATGAAGTGATGGGAAAGTTTGGGAGTCTTCCTCAAGCAAGATTGACAAGCTTGTTTAAAAAATTTGATAAAGTTTTTTTGGAAGCTGATGGTTCAAAGCGCCTCCTTCTAAAGGGCTGGAAAGAATTTGAACCTGTGATACCAGAAGAAACAACGATGACCCTAGGTTTGATACCGATAACGTCACTTGGTTTAACCATTGACGAAGAACATATTCATCGCTTGTCAGAATTATTGAAACTGACGACTGCAAATAAAGGTTCAGTGGTCACTGCGAAAGTGCTTGCCCAAATAATTACACATTCTGATGGATTATTCGGCAAGGCAAAGGGCAAAAAAGTCCTTGGTATTTGCCAAGTGGATGATGAAGAAAGTTTTATTTCAGCAGTAACTGTCGCCGAATTACTGCCAAAAGATTTTCTTGAAAAATTAGATCGCATCGTAGCACTGAGCGGTCAACAGGGGGCAGGGAAAATTATATGGGAAAAATAAACGAGATTAGAATTGCAGTTAGAGGCGGGGGCGATTTGGCTACCGGCGTGGTTCAAAAGTTGTTTCGATCAGGTTTTAAAGTGGTCATCTTAGAAACTGACTATCCATTAATGATTCGTCGAACGGTATCTTTAGGTGTCGCCGTATTTGAGCATCAGGTTCAAGTGGAAGGAATGGAGGCAGTTCTAACTAAGGTAGAAAACATTGAAAAAGTTTGGTCGGAACAAAAAATACCAGTCATCGTCGATCCTTTGGCAGAAAATTTAGCTTCGATTAATCCTCATGTAGTAGTGGATTGCATCATTGCTAAAAGAAACTTAGGGATGTCAAAAAAATTGGCTCCCATTACGATCGCTCTAGGTCCGGGGTTTCGTGCGTCAAAGGATGTTGACGTGGTCATAGAAACAATGAGGGGGCACTCCTTAGGTAAACTGATTTTTTCAGGAGAAGCCATACCGAATACGGGCGTACCGGGAGAACTTGCCGGAAAATCACATGAAAGAGTCATCCATGCGCCAACTTCTGGAAAAGTAAAGCATAAGAAAGACATCGGAGATCAAGTAGAAAAAGGAGATTGTTTATTTTTAATTGATGATTTCGAAGTTTTTTCACCCTTGTCGGGAACCTTAAGAGGATTGATTGCGGAGGGAACGGTTGTGACTCAAGGATTGAAAGTCGCGGATGTGGACCCACGGGCGAATGTAGATTGCTGGAGTATTTCTGATAAGGCAAGATCCCTAGGTGGAGCAGTTTTAGAGGCTGTACTATATGTTGGAAATCAACGGGGTATTTTTTGATTTTTTTTAATTTTCTGAAAAAATAGAAGATCAAACAGAAAGGTTTTTGTTTAATCTTCATTTTTTTTATGGCCTAAAAAATATTTTTTTCTTCCTAAAAAATATTGAGTTTTTTCTGAAATATGTTATAGTAAAGGTGTTAATTAAAAAGGTAATTATTACTTAATAGATTGTTCAGTTCTTAACAATTGGAAACAATCAACCGTAGTTGTAAGGGTTTTCAGTTATTTTACAATTGTTTGTCAATAATGTTTTATTGAAAATAAATTATTTCTAGAGAGGAAGAAGGACATGACATTAGTTAAAATCACTTATGCAAGTATGACAGGAAATACAGAAGGAATCTCAGAGATTCTAGAGGAAGCTTTCACTGCTCTGGGGGCAGACGTTGAAAGAGAAGAAGTAGACGATGTTGATGAGGAGTTCTACGAAGACGCAGACGTGTGTATTTTAGCAACTTACACAGATGGGGATGGCGAATTACCATTTAACTTTGAAGATTTCTTTGAAGAGTTGCCAGATCAAGATTTGAGCGGCAAAGTATTTGGTGTTGTTGGAAGTGGAGACAGTGAATTATATCCAGATTATTTCTGTAGTGCAGCAGATGCCTTCGAAGAAGTATTTGAAAAAGCTGGTGCTAAAAAGGGAGCAGACACTGTTAAAATCGAAAATGCTGCAGAAGACGAAGACATCGAAAACCTAAAAGCTTTTGCAAAAGCAGTTATGGAAGCACTGTAATAAAACAGTTATAGAAGTATCGTAATAAATTTGGGGAAAGGTGATACGTGTGTTTAAAATTACCAAAATGAGGCAATTGTCAGAGAAACAATTTGAAATGTGGGTGTCAGCTCCTAGAGTGGCAGGAAAGGCTAAAGCAGGTCAATTTGTGATTCTGCGGACAACTGAATTTGGTGAGCGTATTCCCTTGACTATTGTTCAGACAGATCCAGAAGAAGGCCTAGTAGAGATTATTTTTCAAGTGATTGGGAAATCCACCGCTGAATTGGCAACTTTTAAAGAAGGAGATTCCCTTCATGATTTTGTCGGACCTTTGGGGATGCCGGCAAATGTGAAAAAATACGGCACAGTTTTATTAGTTGGGGGCGGTGTCGGGATTGCAGCTCTTTATCCTATCATCAAGGAGCTAAAAAAAGCCGGCAATCGTGTCCTGACAATATTAGGTGCTAAAACAAAAGAGCTAGTTATATTGGAAGAAGAATGCCGCAAGTATTCCGATGAGTTGATCATCATGACTGACGACGGCTCGCTAGGTGAAAAAGGTCTCGTGACAAATGCAATGGAAAAAGTGTTTGCCCGCGAGAAGATTGATATGGCTTGGGCGATTGGTCCCAGCATTATGATGAAGTTTGCGACGATGACCGCAGAGAAAAGCGGTGTTCCAGTTTATGTTTCTTTAAATCCAATCATGATCGACGGTACGGGGATGTGCGGAGGTTGTCGTGTGACAGTTGGGGACGCCATCAAGTTTGCTTGTGTTGACGGACCTGAGTTTTTAGGTTCAGAAGTAAATTGGGATGAGTTTTTACTAAGATCAAAGCAGTATGGTCACGAAGAAGCTGAGTCCTTTGAAGCTTATCAAAAGGAGATGGCAGACCTTGGCTAAAAGAAGTTATACAAAAACATATATGCCTGAACAGGCACCAGAAACCCGTATGCATAACTTTGAAGAAGTGGCGTTAGGCTACGATTTAGAGTCGGGGAAACTGGAAGCTTCACGTTGCCTCCAGTGTAAAAATGCGCCGTGTATAGATGCATGTCCGGTGATGATTGATATTCCCGGATTCATTAAGGCGATAGAAGATGGAGATATGCCGAAAGCGTATGAAATCATTGCACGTTATTCTAATTTGCCGGCTATTTGCGGTCGGGTTTGCCCGCAGGAAAAACAATGTGAGATGGTTTGTCGTTTAGGAAGAAATAAACGTTTCGAGCCTGTTGCTATCGGTAAGTTGGAGAGACTAGTTGCTGACTGGGCATTGGAACAGCCTATAGAAGAAAAATCTACTGCCTTTGATAAAGGGAAAGTTGCGGTTATCGGTTCAGGACCTTCTGGCTTGACGGCTGCTGGAGATTTAGCAAAATTAGGTTATGACGTAACGGTTTATGAAGCACTACATGCTCCGGGCGGAGTTCTGACTTACGGTATCCCAGAATTCCGTTTGCCTAAAAAAGTGGTCAGAAAAGAAATTGCGATCATTGAGGCTCTTGGAGTAAAGATCGAAACTAACGTTGTTGTTGGAAAAACGATCACAATGGATGAAATCCAGCAAAATTTTGATGCTTGCTATATTGCAGTAGGTGCAGGAGCTCCTAATTTTATGGGGATTCCTGGAACTGGATTGAATGGCGTGTATTCTTCCAGTGAATATTTGACCCGTATCAATTTAATGCACGGCTATGAATTTCCTAAGTATGATACTCCTGTCCATCAGTCTAAAAATGTTGTGGTTATCGGGGGCGGAAATGTTGCCATGGATGCTGCCCGTTCGGCTAGAAGAATGGGAGCAGACAAAGTAACCATCGTCTACCGCCGTTCGGAAGAAGAATTGCCTGCGAGAGAAGAAGAGTATCATCATTCTTTAGAAGAGAAAATCGACTATAGCTGGCTAAGCAACCCGACGGAATATTTAGGGAATGACAAGGGAGAATTAGTAGGAGTAAAATGTATCAAGATGGCACTTGGCGAACCAGATGATTCTGGACGCAGACGGCCAGTACCCATTCCTGACAGCGAATTTATCATTGAAGCAGATATGGTGATAGAGGCTATCGGTCAGGGAGCAAACAAAGTGTTGTTAGACACGTTTCCGGAACTCGCCATCAATAAATGGGGTTATATCGATGCGGATGAGGAATCATGTGCGACAAGCGTTCCGGGAATTTTTGCCGGTGGGGATATCGTAACTGGTGCGGCAACAGTCATCTTGGCCATGGGAGCTGGAAAATTAGCTGCCAAAGAAATTGATATGTATGTAACTAATAAAAAATAGTGTAGTTTTAGTTTGAGAAAAGGAAGCGAAAAAATGAAAAAAACAAAAACAATGGACGGAAATACAGCAGCCGCTTATATTTCATATGCTTTTACTGAAGTTGCTGCCATCTATCCCATCACTCCCAGCTCTAATATGGCAGAGTCTGTGGACGAATGGGCAGTACAAGGGAAAAAGAATATTTTTGGTGAACCTGTAAAAGTAGTAGAGCTTCAATCAGAAGCCGGTGCCGCAGGAACTGTACACGGTTCTTTGAAAACAGGTGCCTTGACCACTACTTATACGGCATCACAAGGATTGCTTTTAATGATTCCGAACATGTTCAAAATCGCTGGTGAATTACTGCCAACAGTTTTTCATGTGTCCGCCCGTGCAGTGGCGACTAATGCTTTAAGTATTTTTGGTGACCACAGTGACGTGATGGCCACAAGACAAACTGGGTTTGCCATGCTTGCAGAAAGCAGTGTTCAAGAAGTTATGGACTTATCTGCGGTGGCTCACTTGGCTAGTATTGAAGGAAAATTGCCTTTCACTAACTTCTTTGATGGTTTTAGAACGAGTCATGAGCTTCAGAAAATTGAAGTTATCGACTATGATGATCTTGAGGCGTTAGTAGATTGGGAAGCATTAGAAGAATTCCGTAATCGCGGCATGAACCCTAATCATCCAGATGTTTCGGGAACAGCTCAAAACCCAGATATCTATTTCCAATCAAGAGAAACAGTCAACAAATATTATGATCTTCTGCCGGCTATCGTGCAAAAATACATGGGTAAAATCAATGAGATTCGTGGCACGAATTATGATTTGACAACTTATCATGGTGACCCAGAAGCGACAGAAGTGATTATTTCAATGGGTTCAGTAGCACCGACTATTCGTCAAACAGTTGACTATTTGAATGCCCAAGGCCGTAAAGTAGGTCATTTGAATATCCATCTTTACAGACCATTCCCGGCTGAAAATATGCTGGAAAAATTACCTGAATCAGTGGAGCGTATTGCTGTTTTAGATAGAACAAAAGAGCCTGGTTCAGATGGTGAGCCATTACTCTTAGACGTTCAAAGTGCTTTATACCGTCACGTAAATCATCCAGTAGTGATTGGCGGACGTTATGGTATTGGTTCGAAGGACGTTACACCAGACCAAATTGTAAGTGTGTATGAGCACCTTCAATTACCTGAAAAAGAAATGAAGCCTCGTTTCACTATCGGTATTGTGGATGATGTCACACATCTGTCCTTACCTAAACGAGAAATTCTTGACTTAACATCTGATTCTACCTTCCAAGCAACATTCTGGGGCTTTGGATCTGATGGTACAGTTGGGGCAAACAAACAAGCAATCAAGATTATTGGAGACAATACGGATAAATATGCTCAAGCATACTTCTCTTATGACTCTAAAAAATCTGGCGGTCTGACCGTTTCTCATATTCGTTTTGGTGATGAGCCGATTGATTCGACTTACTTGGTGGAAAGACCAAACTTTGTTGGTTGTCATAATTCAGCCTACATTCATAAGTATGATTTGATTGAAGGCTTGAGAGATGGCGGCACATTCTTGCTGAATACTGTTTGGGACAAAGAAAAAGTTCTTAAGTTACTGCCAAATAGATTAAAACGCTACATTGCGGAACATAATATTAACTTTTATATTATCAATGCCATGGATATCGCTCAAAAAGAAGGACTTGGACGCCGAATCAATACAGTCATGTCCGCAGCATTCTTTGAAGTTACGGATATTATGGAACGGGAAGAATTCATGCCGTTGCTTAAAGCCGAAATCGACAATGCTTACGGTAAGAAATCCAGAGAAATCGTTGAGAGAAACTGGCGCGCAATCGACCAAACATTTGATGCTCTTCAAAAGGTTGAAGTACCAGCTGAATGGGCAAATGTTGAAGAAGAAGCTGAAAAACCAGCAGAAAATATTCCAAGCTTTGTCATGAATATCTTGAAACCAATCGAAGCCCAAAAAGGTGATGATTTGACTATTGGTGACTTGATTGACAACGGAATGCTGGCAGGAACTATTCCGATGGGAACTTCAGCATACGAAAAACGTGGGGTTGCACTGGAAGTGCCTAAGTGGATTCCAGAAAACTGTACGATGTGTAATGAATGTGCGTTTATTTGTCCGCATGCGGTTATTCGTCCGTTCTTAGCTGATGAAGAAGAGATGGCGGAAGCTCCAGCAGGCTATATCACTCGTGATATGAAAGGCCGTGACGGTCTAAGCTATCGTATCCAAGTCTCTGTTGAAGACTGTACAGGTTGTGGTCTATGTGAACAAATCTGTCCTGCAAAAGATAAAGCTCTAGTAATGACGCCTTATGAAGATATGCGCGAAGAAGCAGTCAACTGGGCATTTGCTATGACATTGAAACAAAAAGAAAACACTATGAAGAAAGAATCCGTCAGAGGTTCTCAATTCGAACAGCCATTACTTGAGTTTTCAGGTGCGTGTGCAGGTTGTGGGGAAACTCCTTATGTGAGATTATTGACACAATTGTTTGGAGATCGGATGATGATCGCCAATACTACAGGATGCTCATCAATTTGGGGTGCGTCTTCTCCAGTTTCTCCGTACACAGTGAACCAGTTTGGTCAAGGACCAGCATGGAGTAACTCACTCTTTGAAGACAACGCTGAGTATGGTTACGGTATGCATATTGCTAATAACATGAAACGTTCCCGTGTGGCAACAAAAGTTGAGAAAGCTCTTGAAGCTGGTGTGGGAAGCGATGATACAAAAGCAGCCTTACAAGCTTGGTTGGATAATTCTGACAAAGGTGAAGGAACACGTCAAAGAGCCAATAATTTAGTAGCGGCTCTTCAGAATGAGACTGATCCGCTATTGGTTGATTTGCTGAAAAGTCAAGATATGTTTGTCAAACCAAGTCAATGGATTATCGGTGGAGACGGATGGGCTTACGATATCGGCTTTAGCGGTATCGACCATGTGATTGCAAGTGGTGAAGATATTAATATCTTTGTCATGGATAATGAAGTTTATGCAAATACTGGTGGACAAGTATCCAAGGCAACACCGACATCTGCTATTGCTAAGTTTGCTGCTGGCGGAAAGAAAACATCTAAAAAAGATCTTGGTATGATTGCTGCAACTTATGGCAATGTTTATGTCGCACAAATTTCAATCAATGCTAATCCAAATCAAACGATTAAGGCATTTGCTGAGGCTGAAGCTTACCCTGGACCATCATTGATTATTGGTTACACACCATGTATCAACCACGGTATCAGAGGCGGTATGACTAATAGTATTAAGAGTTCTGTCGATGCTGTAGAGTCTGGATACTGGCAATTGTATCGCTACGACCCTCGTTTGGCTGAAAAAGGAAAAGATCCAATGCGTATTGATTACAAGAAGGCTGACTTTAGCAAGATTCCTGACTTCTTAGCCACTCAAACTCGTTTCTCTGCGTTGAAAAATGTTAAGAAAGACAAAGAACTCGTAGAAGAGATGTTTGAACAAACGAAAGAGGATATGGAGAAACGCGCAGAAAATTATGCACGTATGGCCAGCATGAGAAAGAAATAAGCATTAACGATAGAACCGGAGCCTTTATGTGCTCTGGTTCTTTTTATTTCCATGACTGCTTTTGATGATTACCAGACTTCCAATGTGCAGAAAAAATAGTTGATAATTTAAATAATAATCACCATGTCACTCCCTCTTTAGCAAAAGAAACATATTGAAATGATAGTTTAAGTAAAAGAACTTACCCTGAATTTTTCATACTTCAACCTTTAAAAGTTTTTCTTCCACTTCTTGTGGTGAAAAGTGGAAGAAAAAATTATTTTTCAACTTAGTAGGATAAAATCTGATAAAAATTTAAGGAAGCTGGATTCT